>NZ_BMMK01000003.1:146378-314318 GCF_014645795.1 Longimycelium tulufanense
CCCCCCCCCCCCCCCGCCCAGTCGCCCGTGGAGGTGGCGGGAATCGAACCCGCGTCCTCCGTCGCCTTGCCAGGACTTCTCCGTGCGCAGTCCGCTGTGCCTCTGCTCGGCCCCACCGGTCACGCGGACGAGCCGGTGTGACGGGCCCAGTCGCTGTGGGTGTCCCGCTCAGGCCCCGCGACCGGGCCTGACGGTGAGCCTCCTCAATGATGCCAGCGACCGGGGCGGAGGCACCCCCGGGCCGACAACTTCGCTACCTAGCTCAGGCGGCCAGGGCGAAGTCAGCGCGACTCTTGTTGGCGCTTATTGGTTTGCAGCGACGCTTGAGGTGGTCTCCTGCCTGCACCTGCACGCTTCCCCTGACTCAACGTCCGGAGTCGAAACCGTTCACCCCCTTGTTCGTGGTAACCACCAGGATAACGTCCCGGCCCCACTCGATCATTCCCTATTCCGGGATGGCCCCGTGCACCGGCCCGGGACACACACCCACCAGCAACACCCGCCACAGCCGCCGCAGCGCCCCCATGCCTACCAGCGGCCCTTCGCCGCCCGGCCCGCGGTCCTGGCGATGTAGCGCTCGGCGTCCCGCTTGGCCAGGTCGCGCCGCTTGTCGTAGGCCTTCTTGCCCCGCGCCAGCGCCAACTCGACCTTGACCTTGCCGTTCTTGAAGTACATCGACAGCGGCACCAGCGACAGCCCGCCCTCGCGCGTCTTACCGATCAGCCGCACGATCTCCTTGCGGTGCAGCAGGAGCTTGCGGGTCCGGCGCGGCGCGTGGTTGGTCCACGTGCCCTGCGTGTACTCGGGGATGTGGACGTTGCGCAGCCACACCTCGCCGTCGTCGACCGTGGCGAAGGCGTCCACCAGGGAGGCCCGCCCGGCGCGCAGGCTCTTCACCTCGGTGCCGGTGAGCACGATGCCGGCCTCGTAGGTGTCCAGCACCGAGTAGTCGTGCCGCGCCTTGCGGTTGGACGCGATCAGCTTCTGGCCTGTCTCCCTGGGCATGACATCAACCTTACGGCGTGTGACCAGCGGTTTTCACATCACAGCCGGACGTAGAGCCGTAGGGTGACGTACCCGGTGACGGCCGAGATGACCGTGGCCACCAGAACCAGGATCGGCGACACGTACGCCACGTCGGCCAGCCCCAGCTTGGGGAAGACCCCGGCGCGGATCGGCGCGGCGAACACGGTGTCGATGAACAGCGACTTGAACCCGAACAGCATCCCGACGGCGAGCACCGCGCCGACAAGGCCGGCCACCACCGCCTCGAGCAGGAACGGGAGCTGGGTGTACCACCGGGTGGCGCCCACGAGCCGCATGATGCCAACCTCGGTGCGCCTGGTGAACGCCGAGAGTTGGATGGTGTTCGAGATCAGCAACAGCGCGGCCAGCGCCTGCAGCAGGGCGATCGCGAACACGCCGTTGCGCAGCCCGTTGAGCAGGCTGAACAGCCGGTCCAGGAACGCCCCCTGGTCGGCGACCCGATCCACCCCCGGCTTGCCGGCGAGCTCCTTCTGGAAGGCGTCGAACCGCTCCGGGTTCTTCAGCTTCACCCACAGCGTGGCCGGCAGCGCCTCCGGCCGGGTGAGCTGGACCAGCTCCGGGTTGCCCTCGAACGAGCGCTTGAAGCGCTCGAAGCTCTTCTCCTGGTTCTCGTACACGACCGAGTCGACCTGGCCGTTGGTCTCCAGGCTGCTGCGCAGCGCGGCGCACGGGTCCTTGCCGCAGTCCCGGTCGTTGGCGCTGACGTCCTTGGTCAGGTAGACCGCCACCTCCACCTTGTCGTGGTAGCGGTCCTGCATCTTGTCGATCATCCGGACCACGAGCAGGCCGCCACCGAGCAGGAGGAGGGAGATCGAGGTCGTCAGGATCATCGCGATGGTCATCGTGACGTTCCGGCGCAGGCCGGTGATGACCTCGCTGAAGACGAAGCTGGCGCGCATCGGGGTCGTTCCTCGTGATCGGGGCGGGTGGGGTTATCAGCGGCCGACGCCGTAGACGCCGCGGCGGTCGTCGCGGACCACCCGGCCGAGCTGCAGCTCCACCACCCGGCGCCGCATGGAGTCGACGATCGAGTGGTCGTGGGTGGCCATCAGGACGGTGGTCCCGGTGCGGTTGATCCGTTCCAGCAGCAACATGATGTCCTGGCTGGTGTCCGGGTCGAGGTTGCCGGTGGGCTCGTCGGCCAGCAGCACCAGTGGCCGGTTGACGAAGGCGCGGGCGATGGCGACCCGCTGCTGCTCGCCGCCGGACAGCTCGGTCGGCATCCGGTCGGCCTTGCCCTCCAGGCCGACCAGCTCCAGCACCTCGGGCACGACCTTCTTGATCGTGTGCCGGGGCTTGCCGATGACCTCCAGCGCGAAGGCGACGTTCTCGGCCACCGTCTTGTTCTGCAGGAGCCGGAAGTCCTGGAACACGCACCCGATGCGCTGGCGGAGCTTGGGCACCCGGCGGCGGGGCAGCTTGGCCACGTCCCAGTCGGCGACCTCCACCAGGCCCTTGCTGGGGACGTCCTCGCGCAGCAGCAGGCGCAGGAACGTGGACTTGCCGGACCCGGACGGACCGATCAAGAACACGAACTCGCCCTTGTCGACCTGGACCGAGACATCCTGCAGCGCGGGCCTGGTCGAGGTCTTGTAGACCTTGGTGACGTGTTCGAGCCGGATCACGAGGGGCGAGTCTAGCCTGCGGCCGTTCGGTTGACCCGGCTAGCCCACGCGAGTCAAGAGGACATGAGGTGATTGATCACGCCGTGACCACTTCGTGGCATACGGTGCGCCACCGGCTGTTCACCTATCGCGACCGTCGCGGCTACCCGGTCGGGTCGTCTCAGGCGTCCTGGGTGGCGTGGCGGCGCCGCCAGCGAATGCCGGCCTCCAGGAACCCGTCGATGTCGCCGTCGAGCACCGCGGCCGGGTTACCCACCTCGTGCTCGGTACGCAGGTCCTTGACCATCTGGTAGGGATGCAGCACGTAGGAGCGCATCTGGTTGCCCCAGCTCGAGCCGCCGTCGCCCTTGAGCGCGTCGATCTTGGCCTGTTCGGCCTGCCGCTGCCGCTCCAGCAGCTTGGCCTGCAGGACCGCCATGGCGGTGGCCTTGTTCTGCAGCTGCGATCGCTCGTTCTGGCAGGAGACGACGATGCCGGTCGGGATGTGGGTGATGCGCACCGCCGAGTCGGTGGTGTTGACGCCCTGCCCGCCCGGGCCGGAGGAGCGGTAGACGTCGACGCGCAGGTCCTTCTCGTCGATCTCGACGTGGTCGGACTGGTCGACGACCGGGACCACCTCGACCCCGGCGAAGGAGGTCTGGCGGCGGCCCTGGTTGTCGAACGGGGAGATGCGCACCAGGCGGTGCGTGCCCTGCTCCACCGACAGCGTGCCGTAGGCGTAGGGCGCCCTGATCTGGAAGGTCGCCGACTTGATGCCGGCCTCTTCGGCGTAGGAGGTGTCGTAGACCTGCACCGGGTAGCCGTGCCGCTCGGCCCAGCGCAGGTACATGCGGGTCAGCATCTCGGCGAAGTCGGCGGCGTCCACCCCGCCGGCCTCGGCCCGCACCGTGACCAGTGCCTCGCGCTCGTCGTACTCGCCGGAGAGCAGGGTGCGGACCTCCAGGGCGGAGATCTCCTCGCGCAGCTTGGCGCGCTCGGCGTCGGCCTCGGCCGCGCTGTCCGGGTCGCCTTCGGCCTCGGCCAGCTCGTACAGCACGCCCAGGTCGTCCAGCCGGCCGCGCAGCTCGCTGACGCGGCGCAGCTCGCCCTGCTTGTGCGAGAGCTGGCTGGTGACCCGCTGGGCGTGCTCCTGGTCGTCCCACAGGTCGGGCCGGGCGGCCTCGGTCTCCAGCGCCCCGATGTCGCGCCGCAGCCGCTCGAGGTCCATCACCGCCTCGACGCTGGCGAGCGTGGCGGTGAGGTCCTTGATGTCGGCAGCGACGTCGGGGTTCACATCCGCCAAGGGTACGTGAGCCGGCCGGCGCCGACAGGCCCGGGACCGCCCTGCCCGCGCCGGCTCACCGGCCGATCGCGTCCAGCAGCTTCAGCACGGCCCGCACGTGTGCCACGGTGAAGTCGGCGGCCGCCTTGGCGTAGGGGTCGTCGACCGACTTGGCCGCCTGCTTGGCCTCGTCGAGCTCGGCCGTGTAGGTGGCGCGGGCGGACTCCACCAGGGCGGAGCGCTGCTTGGGGGTCAGCATCCCGGCGTGCACCAGGCGCAGGATGAGCGGGCTGCGCAGCTGGTCCTGCCCGGGCTCGCTGGCCAGCCAGGACTTGAATGCCTTCTTGCCGGCCGCGGTCAGCACGTACTGCTGGCTGGAGCGGGGGCCCTGCTTGCCCAGCCGGAGCAGCCCCGCGTCGGCCAGCGCCGGCAGCTCGCGGTACACCTGGCTGCGCGTGACACTGAAGAAGCCGCCGAAGCGCTCGGTGGCCGCGGCCACCAGCTGGCCACCCGTCATCGGACCGTCGTGCAGCAGGCCCAGCAGGGCCGCGGCAGTGGCGTTGAGCGCGTTTTGATCGGTCACCTTTCCCACGGTGCCACGCCTTTCCCCCGCTGTCCACAGTGGTCGGCCGTTCCGTCCACAGTGGCTTGACGAGGTTGCGCCAACCGGCGGACAGTGGGCCGTCGTTCGCGCCGCCGCCATCCGGCGGCAAGGGCGCCGACGTGTCCGGACACACCACCCGAAAGACGGGCGCCGCCCGCCCGTGGCGGGAACAATGGGCGCCGATGGGTTCGTGAACGTCACGCCGTGCGTCGCCGGCGTCCCGCCGTTCGGCCCTAGCGGTCGACCTGCCGTGTCGCCTTAGCTTCAGGGCGTGATGACGGTGCTGGCGGGTTCGCGCCCGGGGGCACGTGGCGGGCCCGACCCCCGACCGGACCCGTCAGCGGAGGTTTGGACCCTGTGGGCGGTTTCCTGATCCGGCGGCTGGCCAACTACGTGCTGCTGTGCCTGGTCGCCACCTTCCTCGCCTACGCGCTGGCCTCGCTGACCTTCGACCCGCTGGCCCGGCTGGCCGAGCGTAACCCGCCGCCCCCGGCCGCGGTGGTGGAGTCGATGCGCCAGGAGCTGCGGCTGGACGAGCCGGTCCCGCAGCGGTTCGCCAGCTGGTTCGGCGGGGTGGTGCGGGGTGACTTCGGCCGGACGGTGACCGGCCAGACGATCTCCGACGAGCTGGGCCGTCGGATCGGGGTGAGCCTGCGACTGTTCCTGTTGGGCACCGTGGTCGGCGTCGCCGCGGGAGTGCTGGTCGGAATGGTGGGGGCGGTGCGGCAGCACCGGCCGGCCGACTACCTGGGCACGTTGTTCGCGTTCGTACTGTTGTCCATGCCGACGTTCCTGGTCGGAACGTTGTTGAAGTTCGGTGGGCTGCAGCTCAACCTCGCGGCCGGCACGACGCTGGTGTACTTCACCGGTGAGTACGACCCCGGGCTGCGCGGGGGCTGGGGCAGCGCGCTGGTGGACCGGCTGCAACATCTCGTTCTGCCCACATTGACCATCGCACTGCACCAGATCGCCTATTACAGCCGGTACCAGCGCAGTGCGATGCTCGACGTGCTGGGCAGCGAGTTCCTCCGCACCGCGCGGGCCAAGGGGCTCACCCGGCGGCAGGCGCTGTTGCGGCACGGGCTGCGGACCGCGCTGGTCCCGATGGCCACCCTGTTCGCCTTCGGGTTCGGTCTGCTGGTGACGGGCAGCGTGTTCACCGAACGCATCTTCGGCTGGTACGGGATGGGCGACTGGTTGGTGTACGGGATCGAGCAGCAGGACACCAACATCGTGGCCACGGTCACGTTGTTCGTGGCCGTGATGGTGTTGGTGTCCGGGTGGCTGGCGGACGTCCTCTACGCCGTGCTCGACCCGCGGGTGCGGATCGGGAGCCTGGGGGGTCACCGGTGACGCTGGGGGTACGGGAGGCCAAGCGCGCGGGCACGACGGGTGCCGGTGGTGGCGGGCCGGTGGACGCCGCGCCGGACGGGCTGCGGGCGAGCACCCGGGGCCGGCTGGTGTTACGCCGGTTCTTACGGAGCCGGTCCGCCGTGTTCGGTCTGGTCACGATCGCCGCGTTGTACGTGCTGGCCTTCGTGGGCCCGCTGCTCGCGCCCTGGGACCACACCCAGCAGGACTACTCGGCGTTCCTGCGGCCCCCGAGCACCAGCCACTGGTTCGGTACCACGCAGATCGGGGAGGATGTCTTCGCGCAGACGATGCGCGGACTGCAGAAGTCGCTCACGATCGGACTGCTGGTCGGTCTGTTGTCGACGCTCGTGGCGGCGGTGGTCGGGGCGGTCGCCGGCTACTTCGGCGGCTGGGTGGACCGGGTTCTCATGTGGCTGGTGGACCTGTTGCTGGTACTGCCGTCATTCCTGGTGGTCGCGATCGCCAGTCCCGCCTTCCGGGGCCACTCCTGGGTGTTGTTCGCCCTGTTGCTGGCGGCGTTCGGGTGGATGCTGACCGCCCGGATCGTGCGGGGCATGACGTTGACGCTGCGGGAACGGGAGTTCGTCAGGGCGGCACGGTTCATGGGCCAGCCCTCCTGGCACATCATCGCCAGGCACATCCTGCCCAACATGGCCTCGCTGCTGATCATCGACGCAACGCTCAACGTCGGCACCGCGGTCCTGGCCGAGACCGGGTTGAGTTACTTCGGGTTCGGGGTGCAGCCGCCGGACGTCTCGTTGGGAACGCTGATCGCCAGCGGCAGCCGGTCGGCACTGACCTTCCCGTGGCTGTTCCTGTTCGCGGGTGGGTTCCTGACGTTGGCGGTGTTGTGCGTGAACCTCGTCGGGGACGGCCTGCGGGCGGCCATCGACCCGAGTGCGGCCCGTGGCACCGCACGGGTTCGTGGTGCTCGCCGTGCCAGGCGGTTTCTCCGTCGGGCGGGGGCTGCCTGATGCGGTTCCACGGTTGTGTTAGCCCAGTCTCGCGGGCGCTCGGCCCGGTGGTGCTGGCGGCATGACGTCTGCGCACTCTCCCCTCGACCCGCCGAAGGCCGCCCCGGGCGAGCCCGTGCTGGAGGTGTCCGATCTGGAGGTCTCCTTCCCCAGCGAGGCCGGCCGCGTGCGGGCGGTGCGGGGGCTGGGATACCGGGTGGACCCCGGCGAGGTGCTGGGGATCGTCGGCGAGTCGGGCTCGGGGAAGTCGGTGTCCTCGCTGGCGGTGATGGGCCTGTTGGGCGCGGGCGCACGGGTGTCCGGATCGATCCGGTTCCGGGGCCGCGAGCTGCTGGGCCTGTCCGACGGGGAGCTATCCCGCATCCGTGGCCGGCGCATCGCGATGGTCTTCCAGGACCCGCTTTCCGCGCTCACCCCGGTCTACTCGGTGGGTGACCAGGTCGCCGAGGCGGTGCGCACGCATGCCGGCGTGTCCCGGAGGGAAGCGGCGCGGCGTGCGGTGGAGCTGCTCGATCTGGTGGGCATCCCCAACGCGGCCGAGCGGGCGGGCGCGTTCCCGCACGAGTTCTCCGGCGGGATGCGGCAGCGGGTGGTGATCGCGATGGCGATCGCCCACGACCCGGACCTGATCATTGCCGACGAGCCGACCACCGCGCTGGACGTCACCGTGCAGGCCCAGGTCCTGGACGTGCTGCGCACGGCCCGCGAGGTCACCGGTGCCGGCATCGTGCTGATCACGCACGACCTCGGGGTGGTGGCGGGTGTCGCCGACCGGGTCCTGGTGATGTATGCCGGCCGTGCGGTCGAGACGGGCACGGTGGACCAGATCTTCGCGCGCCCGCGGATGCCTTACACCCTCGGCCTGCTGGGTGCGCTCCCCCGGGTGGACGAGGCCGAGAAGCGGCCGCTGGTGCCGATCGACGGGCAGCCGCCGTCCCTGGTGCAGCTGCCACCGGGGTGTTCGTTCGCCCCGCGCTGCCCGGTGTCCGTTCCTCAGTGCACCCTCGGCGAGCCCGCGCTGGCTCCCGTCGACGGTGGCACCGGGCATCGGGCGGCGTGTATCCGCAGTGACGAGATCGCCCGCAGCGAGGCGGTGCCGGCCGAGATCTACCACGTCGAGCCGGTGCGACCGGCGCGTGAGCCGGGACCGGTGCAACGGGCGTCGCGGGTGGTTCTTCAGGTGCGGGACCTGGTCAAGCACTACCCCGTCAGCAAGGGCTTGCTGCGGCGCCGGGCAGGGCTGATCCGCGCGGTGGACGGGGTCACCTTCGACATCCGGCAGGGTGAGGCGTTCGGGCTGGTCGGTGAGTCTGGTTGTGGCAAGACCAGCACCCTGATGGAGATCCTCGGCCTGCGGGCGCCCGCGGCCGGGACCGTGCGGATTCTCGGCCGGGACGTGGTGGAGCTGGACCGGCGGGCCCGCAGGGCGGTTCGTCGGGACCTGCAGGTGGTGTTCCAGGATCCGATGGCCTCGCTGGATCCGCGGATGCCGGTTGGGGCCGCTGTGGCCGAACCCATGGAGGTGCACGGCTACCCGCGCGAGCGGATCCGGCGGCGGGTGCCGGAGTTGCTACGGCTGGTCGGGCTGGGTTTCGAACATGCCGACCGCTACCCGGTGGAGCTTTCCGGAGGGCAACGGCAACGGGTCTGTATCGCACGGGCGCTGGCTCTGGAGCCGAAGCTGGTGGTGCTCGACGAGCCGGTGTCCGCGTTGGACGTCTCGATCCAGGCCGGGGTCATCAACCTGTTGGACGAGCTCAAGGACCGGCTCGGGCTGTCCTACCTGTTCGTCGCGCACGACCTGTCGGTGGTGCGGCACGTCGCGGACCGGGTGGCGGTGATGTACCTGGGGCGGATCGTGGAGGTCGGCGAGGCGGAGACGGTGTTCGGCGCTGCCCTGCACCCCTACACCCAGGCGTTGTTGTCGGCTGTGCCCGTGCCGGATCCGGTGACCGAGCGCGCGCGGGAGCGGATCGTCCTCACCGGTGACCTGCCGAGCCCGGCCGATCCCCCTTCGGGATGCCGGTTCCGTACCCGCTGCTTCCTGCATGCCGCGTTGTCGGCGGAGGACAGGGCGGTGTGCGCCACGGTGGATCCGCCGCGCAAGCCGCGCGGCGACGGCGCGGACCACGAGGTGGCCTGCCACTTCGCGCGGCCGCGGAAGGTGTTGTGAACGTGCCGTGCGTCCGACCGGGGCGGCTCGGTGGGACGCACCGGCGACGTCCGCGGGCAGCAGGGCGCGCGGGCGAGGGGTCAAGAGAGGGAGGTTCCACGGACGTGACTCGTGCGAGAGGGAGGCTCGCCAGGATCACCACGGTGGTCGCACCGCTCACCGTCGCGGCTCTTGTGTCGACCGCCTGCGGTGGTGGCGACGACGATGTGCTCAAGGGCGCGGAGCACCAGGCCGTGGGGGTCAATGACATCAACCCGCAGGACCCGTCCACATTGCGTGATGGTGGCGACCTGAGATGGCCGTTGGACCAGTTACCCACCAACTTCAACCGGAACCACGTGAGTGGCACCACCGGCTACGCCAAGCGCGTCATGGACGGGCTGATGCCGCACGCGTTCCGCGCGAACGCCGACAACACCCTGGAGGTCGACAAGGACTACTTCGACTCCATCGAGTTGACCTCGCTCGATCCGCAGGTCGTCACCTACCGGATCAGTTCGAAGGCCACCTGGGACGACGGCACGCCGATCACGTGGGAGGACCTGAAAGCGCAGGTTGAGGCGCTCAACGGGGCGAACAGGGACTACCAGGCGGGCAGCACGGGCGGCTACCGGGACGTGGCGTCGGTCGAGCGGGGCACGGACGACCGCGAGGCGCGCGTGACGTTCCGCAAGCACTACGGCGAGTGGCGGGCATTGTTCACCGACCTCTACCCGAAGTCCACGAACTCGGATCCGCAGGTGTTCAACAAGGGGTGGGTCGACCGCCCGCTGGTGACGGCGGGCCCGTTCAGGATGGAGTCGGTGGACCGCACCGCCAAGACGATCACTCTGGTGCGCAACGAGCGGTGGTGGGGTGCGAAGCCGCGGCTGGACCGCATCATCTTCCGTGCCCTGGAGCGCGGCTCCTGGCCGGAGGCGTTGCAGAACAACGAGATCGACTTCTACGAGATCGGCTCCAACGTGGACCTGTACCAACGGGCCAAGGAGATGCCGGAGGTGCAGGTCCGGCAGGCGTTGGAACCGAAGTACAACACGGTCCTGTTCAATGGCGCGCCCTCGTCGGTGTTGGCCGACCAGCGCACCCGGCTGGCGGTGCAGAAGGCCATCAACCGGGAGGCGATGACCAACGCGCTGGTGGGGCAGATCCTGCCGGGCGCCAAGCCGTTGGGGAACCACATGTACGTCCAGGGGCAGAAGGAGTATCGGGACCATTCCGGGCTGGTGCCGTTCGATCCGGGCCAGGCCAAGACGGAACTGGACGAGCTGGGGTGGCGGCAGGACGGTGACGTGCGCACCAAGGACGGTAAGGAGCTCGTGGTCCGCTTCGTCATCCCGGCCACCAATCCCACCTCCCAGCAGATGGCCAAGATGACACAGGAGCAGTTGCGCCAGGTCGGGGTGAAGCTGGAGATTCAGCCGGTGCCGAGCCAGGAGTTCATCAAGAACTACCTCGAGCCCGGGAACTTCGACCTCATCGGGATCGGTTGGGAGGCCACCGCGTTCCCCGTCGACAGCAACCATCCGATCTTCTACCTGTCGCCCGACCAGCGGCAGCAGAACTACGGGCAGGTCGGCAACGACACCATCAACGCGATGTTCGACGAGGCCAGCGCCGAGCTCGACGACGCCCGGCGGGCGGAGCTGGTGAACCGGATCGACGAGGAGGTCTGGAAGTCCGGGCACAGCCTGCCGGCGTATCAGGCACCCGGCGGTGTTGCTGCCCGCAGGTCATTGGCGAACTTCGGTGCGCGGGGCGTCGCGGACCTCGACTATGCGCGGATCGGCTTCACCGGCTGAGGCTCAGCGGTCGCGTGGAACGGGGCCCGGGAGGCGCGTCCTCTCCGGGCCCCGTGTCCGTTCGCGCACATTGCGTCATGATGACGTACCCGCTTCATCTTCTCTGCGGTGGAAGCCGGACGAGACTCCTTCATCCGCTCGCCTAGGGTGAGTGGCAACACGGGAGCCGAGAGGGTGGAGGACGAGCGGAGGAACCAGGTGTGAGCCGAGGATGTATCCGCCTGTTGGCGCTTACCGCCGTCACCCTGTTCCTGTCCGCCTGCGGCGGCGTGGGAGGCAACGGGACCGGCGTGGGTCCGGAGATCGGCCACAACGACATCGCCCCGCGCCAGCCCGAACATCTGGTGGACGGCGGCGAGCTGCGGTGGCCGGTGTCCTCGTTTCCCGACAACTTCAACTACCTGCACGTCGACGGTAACGAGCGCGGTGTCTACGAGATCGTGGCGGCGATCCTGCCGACGCCGGTGCGGTTCGCCGCGGACGGTTCGGTGCAGCCGAACCCGGACTACGTGGAGTCGCTCGAGCTCACCGGTCGGGACCCGCAGGTGGTCACCTACCGGCTCAACCCGCGTGCTCGCTGGTCCGACGGCACTCCGGTGACGTGGCGGGACTTCCGGTCGCAGTGGCTGGCGATGCGGGGCACCGACGCGGCGTTCCGGATCGTCGCGGCCAACGGCTACGAGCGGATCGGCGACATTGCGCGCGGTGTCGACGACTTCGAGGTGCGGATGACCTTCACCGAGCGGTTCGCCGACTGGAAGGCGGTCTTCGACGTCCTCTACCCGCAGCGCATGACCTCGGATCCGAACCTGTTCAACGTCGGCTGGAAGAACCAGGTTCCGGTCACGGCCGGCCCGTTCCGGGTGGAGCGGATCGACCGGACGGCGAAGACGGTCGCGCTGGCGCGGGACCCGAACTGGTGGGGTGAGCGGCCCCGGCTGGAGCGGATCTTCTTCCGCACCGTGCCGCCGGACGCGCAGGTGGACGCGTTGGCCAACGGGGAGTTGGACTTCGCCGACATCGGCGACGACGTGAACGCCTTCCAGCGGGCATCGGGTCTGCCGCGGGTCGAGATCCGCCGGGCGTCGGCCCCGCACATCCGGCAGATCACCTTCAACGGTGGCCGCGGTTCGGTGTTGGCGGACCAGGAGTTGCGGCTGGCGCTGCAGCGGGCGATCGACCGCCGGGCGATCACCAGCGCGCTGGTCGGCCGGATCGACCCGGGTGCCCGGCCGCTGGGCAACCACATCTATGGCCGGGAGATGCGGTACTACCGGGACAACTCGCAGATCGTGGCCTTCGACCCGGAGGCGGCCATGCAGAAGCTGGACGAGCTGGGGTGGCGGAGGGACGGGGACGTTCGGCGCAAGGACGGCCGGGAGTTGCGGATCCGGGACGTTGTGCCGGCCCGGAAGCCCAGCAGCGAGCAGGAGGCCAAGCTGGTGCAGCAACAGCTCGGCCGGATCGGGGTGCGGGTCGACATCGTCCGGGTGCCGGGTGACGACTTCTTCGACAAGTACGTGAACGTGGGCGACTTCGACATCACCCATTTCGGCTGGGTCGGCACGTCCTTCCCGATCAGCTCGAAGGCGTCCATCTACAGGGTGCAGGACCAGGTGCGGCAGAACTACGGCCGGATCGGGAACGAGACCATCAACCAGCTGTTCGACGCGGCGAGCCGAGAGCTGGACGAGCAGCGGGCCGCGGAGCTGGCGAACCGGATCGACGAGGAGATCTGGAGGTCCGGGCACTCCCTGGTCACCTACCAGCGACCGGACGTGGTGGCGGTGCGGCGGGGCCTGTCCAACCTGGGTGCTCGTGGCTTCATGAACCCGCCGCTCTACACCAGGATCGGTTACGTCCAAGGCTAGGCGCGATCGGTCGCGCCGGTCAGTCGATCGCGTGCGGGGAGGGCCGCCGGTTGCGTGTTCCTACGCTGGGGACGCCCCCACCCTCCCGGGTTTGCGCAGCCCACGGCCAGCCTATCAGCGGGAAGCCACAGGTCAAGGTCGTGATCGCGGGCTGTGGACTGATCTTGGGGTGGTGGATAACTGGCTTGGTTCGCTCAGCATCGGCCAGCCGCGCTCGCGGGATCACGGAGCAAGGAGCCGTGACATCGGCGATGTCACTCCTCATGCCCTCCGGGACGGGCTCGTCGACGTCCTGCGAAACAGGCTCGGCACGGGACGGCCGCGAGGGGGCGGGAGGATGGCCGGGTGAGCGCGCCACGGATCGTCCCCACCGGGCATCCTCGGTCGTGGGCCCGCCCGGTCCGACATCTCGTTGCCGTGACCGGGTTGGTGGCCGTGGTGTGCGTGCTGGTGATCGGCGTGTCCGTGATCGCCCTGACGACGTCACTCGCCGAGACACGTCCGCTGTCGGCGCGGGCTTGGGGGGAGGCCACCCGGGTGGCCGACGATGCGGTTGACGTGTCGTGGCCGATGCCGGATGGGAGCCAGCGAACGGCTCGGGTGGCGGTCACGGATCCGGGCTCGGTGGTCGGCCGGGTGCCGGTGGCCTATGACCCGCAGGACCCTGCCCGTGCGGTCGTTCCCGGTGCCGCCCTGCTGGTTCGTGCCGACCGCGCATCGAGCGGGATCGCGTTCGGCGGGCTGGTGTTGGTGGGGGTGGCGGCGTTGACCCTGACCCGGTTGGCCTCGTGGGCACGGGTCGCGCGCCGGCCGGCGCGCACGGCGCGGGTCCGGCGGGTACGGGTGCATCGCGGGCTCTTGGCACGCACGTGGCTGGAGACGGAAGACGAGCCCCGGCGCTGGATTCCGGTCGCGTTCGATCCCGTGCTCGTTGTCATCCCCTCCCCCACCGAGGTGTTGCTACACGGCGATCCACTGCGGGACAGGACCGTGGCGGCACGCGTGGGAGCGGCGTGGCTGCCGCCGTCGGGCCGGGTGGCGACGCACGAGCCCGGGGGCCGAGTGATCGACTTTCCCACGCGCCCGGATGAGACGGCAGCGGTCCGGGCGGCCGTCACGGGCCGCCCGCTTCGGCAGCTGCGCATGGACGCCGTGCTGGTGGTGCCGGCGCCCGTGGTCGGGCTGCTGTGGGCCTATCTCGATGGTGGGGGCTTCCCGGTGTGGGTGGCGGCGACCGCGGTGGCCGCGGCGCTGGGGCTCTGGTGGGCTGCCTTCCGCGGATCTGACCCCTCCTGACCACCGGGTCAGGCCGGCCGCGACGTATCGGCCGTTCCGACGGGGCCGGGCGGGGGCCTCGGCCATAGCCGCCGCCACCGAGCGTGTCAATTACGGTACGTAAGATTACCGCTACTGGGTGTTCTCGGTTGGCCGGCCCGGTGAAGTCGCCCGCTTCGGGTGGCCGGGCCCGGGCCGGGCCGTCAACCTCGGAGGTGGTCGGTGGTTCAGCACGCAAGTGACCCGGTCGGGGAGGTGCTGACGGTGCAGGTCAGGTGGCTGCAGGACAAGCTGTCGGACAAGGTTCACGACAAAGTGCACGACAAGTTGCAGAACAAGTGGGTCGTGCGTACCCGGGCATGGGTGGCCGGAATGCCCGAGGACGACCTGCGAACCGTGGACAAGTGCATGGTGTGCGAAAAGCCGTTGAAGCGGCATCGCAACGTGGCCGGGGACGGCCGGGTGTGCTCACCGGAATGCGCCCTGGTCTGGACGGAGAAGCTGGACGCCTGAGCGGACCGACGCCGGTGGTTTGCGCCCGGGTAAGGGCAATCGGGCGCACCGGCCACCGGGAGGAGAACGACGAGCCGAACCGGCATGCAAATCGTGGAAAAGCAGAGAAAAAGGTGCTGCCCCTCATCGGAATGAGGGGCAGCACCTCCGTGGTAGCGGGGGCAGGATTCGAACCTGCGACCTCTGGGTTATGAGCCCAGCGAGCTACCGAGCTGCTCCACCCCGCGTCGACGTCACTTACTTTACGTGCTGGTGACGCGGGCGTGCAAATCAGGTGGCCGCGGGGTGATGTGACCTCCGGCTCATCCGCCCGGCGGCGGGTTCTGCTGGCCCGGCTGTCCGCCGCCCGAGGAGCCCTTGGCCTGCTCGAACCGCTTCGTGGCCTCGTCGAGCTCCTTGTATGCCTGGCCGAGCTGGGCGAAGTCGCCGGACTGCTGTGCCTTGCGGATCTTCTCCAGCGCGTTGGCGATGTCCTGCACCGCCTTGCTCAGCTCCGGGTTCGGCTGCCCGTCACCGGGAGGCGGCGTGGCATCGCCCGGCGGTGGTGTGGTCTCCGACGGGGGCTGCTGTCCCTGGTCCGGCTCGGTCACGTTGGACCCGGCACCCTTGCCGAACACCTGGTCCAACGCCTTGGCCAGGGTCTCGGCGTAGCCGACCTTCCCACCGAAGCTCACCAACACCCGGGCCACCTGCGGGAACGACGAGTTCTGCTGGCTGCGTTCGATGTAGACCGGCTCCACGTAGAGCAGGCCGCCGGCGACCGGCAGGGTCAGCAGGTTGCCGTACACCACCTTGGTTTGCCGCTGCTGCCACAGGTTGAGCTCGCGGGACACCTCCGAAGAGGACACGAACTGGGTCTGTACCTGTTGCGGGCCCTTGGTCTGGGTGTCCGACGGCAGCTGCAAAACCCGGAGTTTCCCGTAGTTTTCCGGATCGGAGCTGGCCGAGACGTAGGCCGACATGAACTCCCGGCGCAGGCTCACCAGGGCGCTCGTCAGCTGGAACTCCAGCTGGTTGCTCTTGGTGGGGTTACCGGCCAGCACGTAGTACGGCGGCTGGGCCTGCTGGCCCTGCGCGTCGGTCGTCGGGTCCGAGGGGACGTCCCAGAAGGACACCGTCGAGTAGAACTCGCGCGGGTCGGACACGTGGTACCGGGCCAGCAGGTCACGCTGGACCTTGAACAGGTCCTCCGGGTAGCGGAAGTGCGCGCGCAGCGAGTCCGAGATCTCGCTGGAGGGCTTGACCACCCCGGGGAAGACGCCCCTCCACGCCTTGAGGACCGGGTCCTTCTCGTCGACCGCGTACAGGTTCACCGTGCCGTCGTAGGCGTCCACCACGGCCTTGACCGAGTTGCGGATGTAGCTGATCGTCTTGTTCGGCTGCTTCCGCACCCCGGTGAGGGTGTCCGTCGTGGCCTCCCCGAGCGCGGTGCGCTGCGCGTACGGGTAGTTGTCCAGGGTGGTGTAGCCGTCGACGATCCACACCATCCGCCCGTCGACCACGGCCGGGTAGGGGTCGCCGTCCACCGTCAGCCACGGAGCGACCGCGCTGACCCGGTCCCGCGGGTCACGCTTGAAGATGATCTTCGAGTTCTCCCCGATCGCGTCGGAGAACAGCAGGTTCCGCTCGCCGTAGTGCGCGGCGAAGATCAGCCGGTTGAACCAGTCGCCGACCGGCACCCCGCCCTTGCCGGTGTAGGTGTAGCGGGTGGCGTCGGTGTCGTACTCGCGCGGCGCCTGGCCGTCCCGGCCGCCGACGATCGCGTAGTCGGTGACCAGCTCGCCGTAGTAGACGCGTGGCTGGTCGACCTTGATGTCGCCCTGGTTGATCGGGTGTTCCTTGTTACCCGACAGCTCGCTGACGGTGAAGACGGGGTAGCCGCCCTCGCCGCCGGCGTCCTTCAGCGCCGAGTTGACCGTGTTCGCCGGAGCCGCGACGAAGCCGTTGCCATGCGTGTACACCAGGTGCCGGTTGATCCAGTCGCGCTGGTTCGGGGCCAGCCCGTTGGTGTTGATCTCTCGCGCGGCGACGATGTAGTCCTGCGTCTTGCCGTTGACCGTGTAGCGGTCGATGTCCAGCTTCTCCGGGAAGCCGTAGAAGTTACGGCGCTGCTGGAGCTGGGTGAACGTGCGGGACAGCACGCCGGGGTCGAGCAGCCGGACGTTCGGGATGGTGACCTTCTCGTCGCGGATCTCGCTCGGCGAGGCGTCCGACTTCCCCTCGTAGCGCTCGTAGGTCACGTTCTCCGAGGTGATGTTGAACGCCTGCCGGGTGGCGGCGATGTTGCGTTCGATCGACGCCGCCTCCTTCTCGTTGGCGTTCGGCTTGACCGAGAACTGCTCCAGGATCGCCGGGAAGGCTGCGCCGACCAGCAGGCTGGACAGCAGCAACAGCACTGCCGAGATCGCCGGCAGCTGCAGGTTGCGCAGGAATGCGCCGGCGAAGAACGCGACCGCGCAGAAGATCGCGATGATCAACAGGATCAGCTTCGCGGGCAGGACCGCGTGCAGGTCGGTGTAGCTGGCGCCGGTGAAGCGGTCGTTGCGGCCCGAGTACAGCAACGCGTAGCGGTCGAAGAAATAGGCGGCGGCCTTGAGCAGCACGAAGATGCCGGCCAGCACCGCGAGCTGGACGCGGGCGGGGACCGCGAGCTGGCCACGGGTGCCGCGGCCGCCCAGGCGGATGCCGCCGAAGAGGTAGTGCGCGACCAGGGCGGCGAAGAAGGACACCGCGACCGCGACGAAGGCCCAGGACAGCAGCCACCGGTAGAACGGCAGCTGGAAGGCGTAGAAGCCGATGTCCTTGCCGAACTCGGGGTCGGTGACGCCGAAGCTGGTGCCGTTGAGGAACAGCTGCACGAGCCGCCAGTCGCCCTGGGCGGCGACGGCCGCGATCAACCCGATCAGCACCGGCACGCCGATCCCGAAAAGCTTCAGCCGGGTGACCACGAACGAGCGATAGCGGGAGACCGGATCATCCGGTCCGGTGACGGGAACGAAGATCGGCCGGGTCCGGTAGGCGATCGCCAGGTTGAGCGCCACCAGGCCGCCGACCACCACGCCGGCGGAGACGAACAGGGCGATCCGGGTGAGCAGCAGGGTGCCGAACACCGACCGGTAGCCGACCTCGCCGAACCACAGCCAGTCGATGTAGGTGTTGAGCAGGCGCGAGCCGCTGACCAGCACGAGCAGCAGCACGGCCGCGAGAATGAGCAGGATCCGACTGCGCTTGGACAGCTTCGGCAGTCCGACCGGGGGCCGCATGGCCACGGGGCACGCTCCTACGGTCACTTCGACGGTACGGCCGGACGGCTGCCTGGCCAACCGCATGCCACGCCTGGTGGACACCCGTCCGCAATGTCCAACTCTAGAGAGGTATCTCGGGTTCCCGGATGCCCCCGTCGGCGGGGGTCCGGTGCCAATATGTCGGCCATGTCCCCCTCCGCAATCCCTGAAGAGCTAACCACTGCCCTTCCCGGCGCCGCCCGGGAGGTGGAGGACTACGTCTCCACCTCCGGGTGGGAGCAGCCGCCGCAGCTGTTCGCGCTGGTGCCGACCAAGGAGCTGCTGTCCCGCGAGCCGGGCCTGGCCGATCAGGTCGACCCGAACGCCGCGCTGACCCCGGTGGCGCAGGACCCGCTGCCCGCCGGCGACCTGGCCAGGTCGCTGGCCGCCATCGCCTGGCCGAATACCGTCGCGGGGTGCGCGTTGGCCCAGGAGATCCTGGTTCTTCCGCCGGAGGCGCAGGAGCAGCTGGCCGAGGTCGGTACCGACCCGGACCAGCTGCAGAAGGTCGCCGCCGAGCACCCGGAGCGGAAGGAGGCCCGGCTGGTCGCCGCGGTGCTGCGGGATGGCACGGAGGCGTGCGTGCTGCGGGTCCGCGGCAGCGGCGAGGAGCCCGACCAGGTGATCGAGCACACCGGTCTGGCCCCGAACCTGACCGAGGTGTTGCAGAACACGCTGAGCACGAAGTCCTGACGCGCGGATCAGCTCGAGCGCGAAGTCCCTGGAAGACCGCGGGGGTCGCCCTTTGGTGGGCGGCCCCCGCCCGTTCGTCTCGGATGCCGTCGGCCAGGTGCCGATCGTGGCCGCGGGGCGGAGATGCCACGGGCACCTGGGCTCAGCCTGCACCGAAACCACTTCCACCACGAGTACGCCAACAGGTCCCGCTCGTGCCAAGCCGGCTTTGGGGATCAGGTCCGTGTCGTCGTCAGGAGCAGCTGGGGACCGATCGGCCGGCCTGCAGGTCCTCCAGGGCCTTGACCGCGTCCCGCAGCGTGCTCACCTTGACCAGGCGCAGGCCGTCGGGGGTGTGGCTGGCGGCCTCGGCGCAGTTGTCGGCGGGCACCAGGAAGAGCTCGGCGCCGGCCTCGCGGGCGGCGACCATCTTGAACGGGATGCCGCCGATCGGGTTGACCTTGCCCTGGGTGTCGATCTCGCCGGTGCCGGCCACCGAGCGCCCGCCGGTCAGCTCGCCCGGGGTGAGCTTGTCCACGATGGCGAGGGCGAACACCAGCCCGGCCGACGGGCCGCCGACCTCGTCGAGACCGATGTCGATCTGGAACGGCACGTCCGGCCGGTCGATCGGGATCACCCCGAGCAGGCCCTGGGTACGGTCCTCGGCGCGGCCCAGGGTGACCTGGGCGGTGCGCCGCTCCCCGTCGCGCCGGAACACCACCGGCACCTGTTGCCCGGGCTTGGTGTCGGTCAGTGCCTCCCGCACCTGCTCGGCGCGGCTGACGGCACGGCCGTTGACCTCCAGCAGCCGGTCACCGGGCTCGATCGTGCCGTCCACGGCGCCGCCCTTGGCGACCTCCCCGACCAACACCTTCGTCGGGTAGTCGAGGTAGCGCAGCGCGGCGACCTCGGCGCTGGTCTGGGAGTCCCGGAACGCCTTGGTGTTCTCCTGCTCGACTTCCTTCTGCGACTTGTCCGGGGGGAAGAACTCGTCGCGGGGGGCGAGCGCGTACCGGCCGCTGGCCCACAGCCCGAACGCGCCGAACAGGGTGATCTCGTCGCTGACCGACACCGTGGTCATCGTCAGGTGGCCACCGACCGGCTGCTCCGGTTGGCCCTTGATCTGCACGACCTCGCTGTCGTTGAATTTGCCGAGGGTGTCGTATGTGGGACCGGGGCCCAGCGCGACATAGGGCACCGTGACGAACGCGCCGAGCAGGCCGAGCGCCGCGACGAGCGCGAAGCTGACCACCAGCGTCCAGGTACGACGGCTCACGAGCTCACAGACTACGGGCCGCTGCTTCTGGTCACCGTGAACCAGCCGGTACGCCTGCTCCAGGCCCCGCGTACGGTGGACTCATGAGTGATGTGCCGTTCGGGTTCCAGCCGCCCGAGGACCCCGAGGACCGGGGCTCGAAGCGGCCGGGGGGTGAGCAGCCCGGCGGGTCCTCTCCGCAGGGCCCCGGGGGTGGGCCGCCGCCCGGTTTCCCGGGCATGCCCGGCGGAGGCGCGTTCGACTTCGGCGCGCTGGGCCAGATGCTGACCCAGCTCGGCCAGATCCTCAGCCACGCCACGACCTCGAGCGGACCGGTCAACTACGACCTGGCGAAGCAGCTGGCGGCGCAGCGCCTGGCGGCCGGCGGCGCGGGCACCCCGACCAACGAGCAGGCCGGTGCGGTCGCGGACGCGGTGCACCTGGCCGAACTGTGGCTGGATGCGGTCACCACGCTGCCGGCGGGGGCACGCACGGCGCAGGCGTGGTCGGCCGAGGCGTGGGTGGAGTACACCGTCCCGACGTGGCGCCGGCTGTGCGACCCGGTGGCGCAGCGGGTGTCCGGCGCGTGGGTCGAGGCGTTGCCGGAGGAGGCGAAGCAGGCCGCGGGCCCGCTGCTGTCGATGCTGGGCCAGATGGGTGGCCTGGCCTTCGGGTCACAGTTGGGCAACGCGCTCGGTGAGCTGGCGTCGGAGGTGTTGACCTCGACCGACGTGGGGCTTCCGTTGGGTCCGGAGGCCACGGCAGCCCTGCTGCCGACCAACGTCGAGCGGTTCACCGCCGGCCTGGAGCGTCCGGCCAGCGAGGTGATGGTCTTCCTGGCCGCCCGGGAGGCGGCGCACCACCGGTTGTTCGCGCACGTGCCGTGGCTGCGGCAGCGGTTGCTGGCGACGGTGGAGGAGTACGCGCGCGGGATCAAGGTGGACACCGCCGCGCTGGAGGAGCTGGCCGGCCAGGTGGACCCGACCAACCCGGCCAGTATCGAGGAGGCCATGCGCTCCAACCTGTTGGAGCCGCAGACCACCCCGGAGCAGAAGGCGGCGCTGACCCGGCTGGAGACGTTGCTGGCCCTGGTCGAGGGCTGGGTGGACGTCGTGGTCGGCGACGCGGTGGGCGAGCGGCTGCCGGGCGCCGAGGCGTTGCGGGAGACGTTGCGCCGGCGGCGGGCCAGCGGCGGCCCGGCCGAGCAGACCTTCGCCACCCTGGTGGGTCTGGAGCTGCGTCCGCGCAAGCTGCGCGCGGCGGCCGCGCTGTGGCGCCTGGTCGGCGACCGGCACGGACTCGAGACACGGGACGGGGTCTGGGCGCACCCGGACCTGGTGCCCACGGCCGAGGACCTGGACGACCCGTTCGCCTTCGTCGAGCGGTTGGGTGGCGCCGGTGAACTCGAGGACCCGTTGGCCGCGCTGGAGCGGACCCGCGAGGCCGAGCGGCGCGCCAAGGAGGAGAAGCCGACGGGCGAGGCCGAGCGCGAGGAAGGCGACGAGGGCGGGCAGCCCGGCGAGAGCGGGCGCTGATGCGTCCCTGGGCGGGCGCCGGCCCGCGCCGGCCTTCCTCCGTGGCTTGTCTGCTGCCTCTCCGGTAGCTGGCTGATGTGCCCCTCGTCCATCACCGCGGCGACCCGATTCGGCTGCGTCCCTTGTTTCTCGGCCACAACTTTGGTCTTGGACCGCAATACCACTGGCCCGAGCCCGAGCCACGATTGCTCACTGCACGATCATTTGTCGCAACCCGCGGGACTCCGTTGATCGCTGAGTAGCCGGGAATGCCGCAGCCGGTCGGTCGTCAGTCGTCGCAGGCTGCCTCGCCGTTCTCCGCGACCTCGTCGCGCACTCCGTCGGCATCCTCGGGGTCCGCGCCGATGTTCCAGCCCGCCGCGGCGGACAGGCCCTCCAGGAAGCCGATAGCGCGTTCGGCGCGCGGGTAGCGCCGGACCAGTTCCCAGAAGTCCGGCCCGTGGCCGGGCACGAGCAGGTGCGTGAGCTCGTGCACGAGCACGTAGTCCAGCACCCACGCGGGGACCTCGCGTAACCGGTCGCTGACCCGGATCGTGCGCTCGCTTGGTGTGCAGGAGGCCCATCTGGTGCGCATGGGCGGCACCCAGCGCACGCCGAGGGGCACGGCGCGCCCGTCCAGGTACCGGCCGGAGAGCTCTCGGCAGCGAAGCAGCAACGCCGCGTCGGACGTGCGCGCCGGGGAGCGGCGCCGGCTTTCGCTGCGGTCGAGCCGGCGCAGCATCTCCGCCACCCAGTGTTCCTCCTCGGCCCGGGTCATCCGGGCCGGAATGAGCACGACCACCGTGTCGCCCTCCCGATAGGCGCTCACGGTTCGCCGCCGCCGGCGACTCCGGCGGACCTCCACCCGCGGTTCGGCCACGGGCTCACCGTATGCGGCCCGGCGGACGCGCGGGGCGCAAACCCCACCGGTCCGGGTGAACAACACCGACCACTGGCACGCCTACCTGCGCTAATGCCGGGTTGTGCATGGGTGCGCGGGTAGCGTGACCGGCATGGCGGCCTGGCGTGGGTCCCGGCGCTGGTACGGAGTGGATTCCACCCGAGGGCCACGGCGGGCGTGACGGAGTGGGAACCCGACGAGTGGGGGTGGAGCCGCCGGCTCCGGGGTGCACCAGGACGCCTGGTCAGGTCCCCGAGCGCGACGGGCGATCGTGCTCAACACCCCGGCTCCGGGCCGGGGTCAACTGGTCAAGGGAGGCAGCCGTGGCGCAAACCACGACGACGTACAACGGCTACTGCGTCAAGTGCCGTGCCAAGCGCGACTTCGAAGGAACGGTCCAGGAGAAGAACGGCCGCAGGATGGCCAAGGGCGTGTGTCCCCAGTGCGGCACGAACATGACCCGGATCCTGGGCAAGGCGTCTTGACGCGGCCTCGAGCCACCTGCGGGGCGGTCCTCAACGGAGGACCGCCCCGCCTCCTGTCAACCCCACTTCCACGCCCTGTGGATAACCACAACAGCCTGTGGATGGTCATTTTCGCTGCGTGACGATCGCTGGCACGCTGCAAAACATGATCACGACGACACCCCCAGACACCCGCGAGGACCTGCCACGACGGCCCCGACTACTACCGGGGCTGGCGGTCCTCTGGCGTTCCCCGGCAACCGCACAGCTCGGCATCGACCCGGCCCGCGCCGCGGTCGTGCAGGGCCTCACCGCGCCCCAAGCCCGGCTCCTGCGCGACCTCGACGGCCACCACACCGTTGAGGAGCTGACCGCGGACGACACCACCGGCGAGATCACCGAGCTGCTCGCCCTACTGGCCGGGCGCGGCCTGCTGGAGGACGCCACGCCACCACCCGGGCCCGGGGAGTGGGCGCTGTCCCCGCACCTGGCACCGGAGCTGGTCGGCTGGAGCCTGGGCACGGGCCGCCCGGCCCGCGGCGCGATCACCGACCGCGCCGACACCGCGGTCGTCGTACAGGGCAACGGCCGGCTCACCGTCGCGGTGGCCACCGCGCTCGCCACCGCCGGAATCGGCCGCGTCCACGTCCTGACCACCGGAGCCGTCCGGCCGGAGGACACCGGAACCGGCTACCGCGACGCCGACGTGGGCCGAGCCAGGGACGAGGCCGCCATGGACGCGGTGTCACGCGCCGCGCCAGACGTCCTGGCCAGCCGCACACCACCACAACACGGACCGGACCTGACGATCCTGGCGGACGCGGTCGTCCCGGATCCGACACGGGTCAGCCGCCTCACCCGAGACGGTCACCCACACCTCGCGGTTCGCGTCCGCGACGGCACAGGGATGGTGGGTCCGGTGGTCCTCCCCGGTCGCTCGAGCTGCCTCCGCTGCGCCGACCTCCACCGGGCGGACCGCGACCGCGGCTGGCCCACGATGGCCGCCCAACTCGCCGGCCACACCCAGCACGCGGACATCGCCAGCACCCTCATGACCACCGGCCTGGCCGTCGCGCAAGCCTTACTGATCCTGGGCTGGCCAGACACCGACACCAAGCCACCACCGACCTACAACGGCACGCTCGAGCTCGATCCGGTGCGCGGAACAATCCTCCGCCGCACCTGGCCGCCGCACCCCTCCTGTCCATGCCGTCGCGACAAACGCAAACACTGACAAGCCAGCTCAAACCCACCAAGAGAACGGGCCAAAACCAAACAGGGAACGGGATAGGGGGAAAGAGGGTTAAGGGGTAGGGAATGGGGAGGGCGGGGTGGGGGGTGGGGGGAGGGGGCGGGGAGGGGAGACCGACTCCGAACCCACGCCCCAGGGCCCTCCCGAGCGCCGTTCGCGGCCCGGCTCCCGGCCTCGGGGCCGGACCCCGGATTAGTCCCCTGGGCAGGGCTGGGCCGGGGTGGTTCGGCCGGACGGTGGATGATCACTTCACCAGTGGCCTGTAGGTTGGCTACGCAGTATTCCGGTGACTGGCATTCCACTGCGTTCGCAGGCTCGCCCAAGGGAGAATCGCCGCGTGACCGACATCCCGCGTCGAACCGTCCAGCGCACCGCCAAGCTCGCCAGTCTGCCGCTGGGCGTGGCCGGGCGGGTCGCGGCCGGGTGGGGCAAGCGGTTGGCCGGCCGCAGCGCGGAGGAAGTGTCCGCGGAGGTGTCCGCCCGGACCGCGGAGCAGGTCTTCGCGGTGCTCGGCCAGCTCAAGGGTGGCGCGATGAAGTTCGGGCAGGCCCTGAGCGTGTTCGAGGCCGCGGTGCCCGACGAGCTCGCCGCCCCCTACCGCGAGGCGTTGACCCGGCTGCAGTCCGCCGCTCCCCCGCTGGCCGCACGTACCGTGCACCGCGTGCTGGCCGAGCAGCTGGGCCGGAGCTGGGCCCGCCGGTTCGCCGAGTTCGACGACGAGCCGGCCGCGGCGGCCAGCATCGGCCAGGTGCACCGCGCGGTGTGGCACGACGGCCGCGAGGTCGCGGTGAAGGTGCAGTACCCGGGCGCGGACGAGGCGTTGCTGGCCGACCTGCGCCAGCTGCAGCGGTTCAGCCGCCTGTTCCAGGCGCTGGTGCCAGGAACCGAGGTCAAGCCGCTGCTCAACGAACTCCGGGACCGGATGGCAGAGGAGCTCGACTACCGCAGCGAGGCTGACAACCAGCGGGCGTTCGCCGCCGCTTTCGACGGCGACTCGCGGGTGCGCGTGCCCAAGGTGGTCGCGAGCGCGCCGAAGGTGATGGTGACCGAGTGGGTCAGCGGCGACCCGCTGTCCCGGATCATTCGGGAAGGCAGCCGGGAGGAGCGCGACGCGGCGGGCCGGCGACTCGCGGAGTTCCATTTCTCTTCACCGGCGCGGGTCGGCCTGCTGCACGCCGACCCGCACCCGGGCAACTTCATGATCCTCCCGGACGGCCGGATGTGTGTCATCGACTACGGCGCGGTGGCCCGGCTTCCCGACGGCCTGCCCCCGACGCTGGGCGTGATGACACGCCTGGCGTTGGAGCGGCGTTCAGCGGAGCTGCTCGAGTTGTTGCGCAACGAGCACTTCGTGCGGCCGGGCACGGAGCTCGACGCCGACGAGGTCCTGGACTACCTCGCGCCGTTCGTGGAGCCACTACGTCCGGAGCGGTTCCACTTCACCCGCCGCTGGCTGCAGTCCCAGGCCGAGCGGATCGGCGACCTGCAGAGCGACGACTTCCGCACCGGCCGCTCGCTGAACCTGCCACCGCAGTACCTGCTCATCCACCGGGTGACGTTTGGCGCCATCGGGATCATGTGCCAGCTCGATGCCGAGGTGCCGGCGCGGGCGATCGTGACGGAGTGGCAACCGGGTTTCGCCGGTGACGAATAGCCGTGCTCCCAAACGGGGCCACGGGTTCTGGCCAGCACCGCGGAAACGATCGGGAGACGTTGCTCCACGACGCGGGTAGCGAGCTGAGCGGCTCACCACCAGTCGGTCGGTAGCTTCCCCTCGATGTCCCGCACGTGTCGCCGCGCGCAGTCGGGGCACAGCCAGCGGGTCTGTTCCCCGGAACGCTCGGCGACCCAGGTGAGTGCGGTCAGGGAGTCCTCGGTGTCTCGCCGGGCTCCGCATCGCAGACAGACGGCGACCGTCCGGTTGGTCACGATCGCGACGATACGCCGCGGCCCGATCAGCCGGTCGGCGCGGTCCCCAGGTGGACGGTGTCCGCGGCCAACCAGTAGATGTCGTCCCGGGCACCCGCGAAGTGCGGGCTCGTGGTGTCGAGGAGTGCGTGGACCGCCTCCAGGTCGTCGGCGCCCAGCCGGTCCGCGGTGATCTCGAGCAGCCACCGTAGGCGATCGACCACGGCCTCGCGGACCTGCGCGGACGCTGGGGCAGGGTGGTCGACGAGGGTGGTGAACGAGGTGACGTCCACCAGCCCGGCCGCGGCGAGCGCGCGCGTCCAGCCGACCGGGAGGCGCACCGCATCCGGCATCGTGTCCCGCAGCTCACGGAACCACTCACCGCGCGTCGCACACAGCCGGTGCTCCAGGCCGGGCGCCCCGATGCCCACGTCCCACGGCAGGGTGCGGGCCTCCAGCCCGCCCTCGGCGAGCGCCAGTCGGCCGCCCGGGGTGAGCAGGGCAGCAAGACGGCGCACGGCGAGCTGCTGGTCGGGCAGGTGGTGTACCACGTGGGACGCCCAGACGAGGTCTCCGGCGGGGATGTCGGTGAACGCCCTCGGGTCGGCAACGTCCGCCTTGACCGGTCGTACCTCGACCTGCCCGCCCAGCTGGCCGCGGACCAGGGCGACGCTGTGGTCGAGCACCTCCGGGGTCATGTCGACCAGGACGAGCGTTCCGCCGCCGTGGTCGGCCAGCTGACGGGCGAGTTCGAGGCTCATCCCGCCCGCACCGGGTCCGACGTCGATGACGGTGCGGGTGGATGCGGTCACAACGCTGCGGGCGATCTCCTGGTAGCTCGCCGTGGCAAGTGCGTCATGGCGGCTCAGATCACCGAGCTTCTCCGCCCAGTCGATTCCGTCGTGGCCGTGCCCGTGTCCGTGCGTTGTCACCCGATGGACGGTACGTCAATGAGCCGGCACTGTGAAAATGGACTTGCGGAACCGGTGCTCTTGGTCACGGCAATTCGGCCGCCTGCAACATCTGCCCAAGATCAGCTGGATGGCGACAATTGCTGGTCCGACCGGGAAAGGACTTTTATGGTGCCCTGAACTTCGGTTCTGGGGAACGCCGCAACGCCCTGATGGGGCGGGATGTTCCAGTTTCGTGCGGACCGGTCGCCACAGGGCAAGTAAGGGTATCGCGGGCGGACCGCGCCGTTGCGCTCGTAGATCGGGGCGGGTGGTGCTAAGGAGTGTCGGGGCGTAGGTGTGCATCTCCGGGCGGGCAGCGGCTCGAGGCACGAGGTGCGAATGATCCGTACCCCAGTCACGAACGGCGGCTATCACCGGAATTCCCAGGCGCGTTCCCAGCAACGTGTTGGGAAAGCGTTCGAACAGTGATCAGCCGCGACAGACGGGGTCGGCGTTCGGCGGCGGGGCTGAGGAGCCCACGATCGACCGGTCACACCGGGCCCGATTGGGACTATCCCAACACAGTCTCAGAATCGTCCCGAAGCCGGCACTGCCGGCGCCGCCCCGGGAAGGGCGACGCCGGCAGCGTTCGGTTTGTCAGCGACAGAGCCCGGTGGCGGCGCGGTTGGCCCGCCTGTCGGCATACCGCGCCAGCCAGCGCCATCGCTGGGTCCGGAGCAGCTGCCGCGCCAGGCGCTCCTGGCTGGCGGCAGCGTGGTCCTCATACATTCGGGTTCTGGCAAGGGCTTCATGGATGAGCATGGCGTTGGTCCCCAGGAAGATCTGTTGTTCGGGTGTGCGGGCGAGCGTCAGCTGCGCGGTCATGCGGCGGCCTCCTCGCTGCGGCGGTTCTGCTTGGGCAGCTCCGGAGCGGTCCGCTGCTCGGCCAGCTCCCGGGCGCGGTCCTCCTTGCGGGGACGGCCGCGCGGCCGCTTGCGCGCGATCACGTTGCCGCGCTCGAAGATCTCGCCGCCCCAGACGCCCCACGGCTCGCGCCGGGCCAGGGCACCGGCCAGGCACCGCGCCTTGACCGGGCAGCTGGCGCACAGCTGCTTGGCCTGCTCCAGCTGGGCCGGAGCCTCGGCGAACCACAGGTCCGGGTCGTTGACCCGGCAGGGCAGGGCGAGCTCCTCCGCAGGTGCGGCCGTCGCCAGCTCGGCGACGCCGACCGTGGAGCCCCCGACGGTCGGTGCGACGGGCAACGCCCCGCCGGCCAGCGGGACGGTGGCGGTGAACATGAACGGCTCCTCCGTTCTGTCGTGCGGTACTACGGGTCGATCTGCATCTCGGTGTGCATCTCGGGTTTTCAAGGTGGTGCTGGATCTCCTTGGCCGGAGAAACACGAAGGCCGCGGATCCGACTTCGCGGTCCGCGGCCTTCGTGAGCCTGTCCTGATCTGTCAGGGACTTCTCTCGAGCGGCGCGAACGAGCGAGCGCGGAAGGTTGCGTTCGGGACGTCGGTGGCGAGCATCAGCGGCTGGGCGATCACGGCCCACCGGACCTGGCGGCGGACATACTCCACGCCCGACTTACCCAGCTGCTGATCGGCGCGCGCGCCGAAACCCCCGGACAACCGGTGGCCAGGGGTCGCTGCCGTCGTAATCAGCTCCATCTCGGGCCACCTCCTTCATCCGGTAGTCGGTCGTCGTCCCGTCGGGCTCGCACCCGGCCCCTGCAGGTTATTGGCAGGAGCGCGGCGCCGGCAACATCTTTTTCTACATTCCCTCAGGATCTGGTGAGGAACTTCCGTTGACCAGGGCGATCACGTCGGCGCCGTAGCGATCGAGCTTGGCCGCACCGATCCCGGGGATGGCCACCAGGCCGGCCTGGTCGGCCGGGCGTTGCTCGGCGATCGCGGTGAGCGTGGCGTCGGTGAACACCACGTAGGCGGGCACCTTCAGCTGCCGGGCCCGCTCGCTGCGCCACTCCTTGAGCCGGAGCAGGAGTTCCTCGTCCACGTTGGACGGGCAGTGGTCGCATCGGCCGAGCTTGACCGCCATCGTGCCCACGAGTGGTCCACCACATACCCGACACTGGCGTTTGGCCTGGTTCCGAAGGCTGTTCTTGGACAGCAGCGCACCGTCCCGCTGCCGCCTGGTGGGGAGCGCCGCGGGGTGGTTGTCCGGGATCAGGTGGTAGAGGAAGCGGCTGCGTCGCCGATGCCGACGCCCGCCGGGCGAGCGGGAGAGCGCCCAGGACAGGAAGAGGTGTTCCCGGGCGCGAGTGACGCCGACGTAGAGCAGCCGGCGCTCTTCCTCGACCGCCTCGTCGTCGCCGTCGGCGTGCTGGATCGGCAACGTGCCGTCAACGAGCCCGACCAGGAACACCACGTCCCACTCCAGGCCCTTGGCGGCATGCAGCGAGGCGAGGGTGACGCCCTCAACGGTGGGTGGGTGCTGGGCCTCGGCGCGGATGTCCAGTTCGTGGCCGAAGCGGGGCAGGTCCATGTCCTCCAGCGTGCTCGCCAGTTCCTCGGCGAGTTCGACCAAGGCGTGCAGCGACTCCCACCGCTCGCGCATGGCGCCGCCGGGCGGGCGCTCGGTGCTGAGGCCGAGCGGAGCAAGAACGGTTCGGACCTGCTCGGCGAGCGTGCCTTCCGGCGGGGTGCCGGCGGCGGCACGCAGAGCCTGCATCGCCTGCCGCACCTCGGGGCGAACGAAGAAGCGCTCACCGCCGCGCACCTGGTACGGGATGCCCAGGTCGGACAATGCCTGCTCGTAGACCTCGGACTGGGCGTTGACGCGGAACAGCACCGCGATCTCACTGGCAGGGACGCCAGCTCCCAGCAGGTCCTTGATGCGAGCAGCGACGGCGGCGGCCTCGGCGGGCTCGTCATCGTGCTCGGCGAACTCGGGTTCCGCCCCGCCGGGGCGCTGTCCGACCAGCTTCAGCCGGGAACCCGCCGGGCGGCCGTGGGCGGCACCGATCACCTTGTTGGCCAGCTCCACCACCTGGGGGGTCGACCGGTAGTCGCGTTCCAGGCGTACGACGGTGGCCTCGGGGAAGCGCCGGGGGAAGTCGAGCAGCCAGCGGGGTGAGGCACCGGCGAAGGTGTAGATCGTCTGGTTGGCGTCGCCCACCACAGTCAGGTCGTCGCGATTACCCAGCCATGCGTCGAGCACACGCTGCTGTAGCGGCGTGACGTCCTGATATTCGTCGACCACGAAGCAGCGGTAGCGGTCGCGGAACTCCGTGGCGACGTCGGTGTGCTCCTCGAGCGCTGCGGCGGTGTGCAGCAGCAGGTCGTCGAAGTCCAGCGTCCTGGCCCGGTTCTTCAGCTGCTCGTAGGTGGCGTAGACCTGGACGACCTGTTCTGCGGGCAGCGGCGTCTCGCGATGCACCTTTGCGGTCACCGCCGGGTAGTCGTCAGGTGTCACCAGGGACGCCTTGGCCCACTCGATCTCACCGGCGAGGTCACGCAAGGCTTCGGCGTTCGTCGGGGCACCGACACGATGGGCGGCCTGGCCGACCACGCGCAGCTTGTGCTCCACCAGCTGCCACTGCTCGTCGTCGACGACACGTGGCCAGAAGTAACGGAGCTGGCGAAGAGCGGCGGCGTGGAAGGTGCGTGCCTGGACACCGTGCACGCCCAGCGCACGTAGTCGCGTACGCATCTCACCCGCGGCACGCGCCGTGAAGGTCACAGCCAGCACCTGGCTGGGAGCGACATGCCCGCGATGTGCCAGGTACGCGATGCGGCGGGTGATGGTGCGGGTCTTGCCGGTACCGGCGCCCGCGAGGACACACACGGGGCCGCGCGGGGCGACCACCGCGGCCCGCTGCTCCGGATCAAGTCCCTCCAGCAGCCCTTGCCCGGTGTCCATGCCCGCCATCCTCGCACCCGCCCTGCGCGGCGCTACCGCACCCCACGGGCCATCGGATGTCACGTCGCTACGCCATGTTGACGTCGTGGAACAGCATTCGGACCTCGATCATGACCTCGAACGGAACCGTGGCGGACACCGCGCGCCACCGAAAACACATGCTCGCGCCGCGGAAAACATGTGCTGGCGCCACCGGGAACAGGTGCTGGTGCCGTTTCGACAACGCCAAGGACACCAACGGGCGTAGGCGAGGTGCACGGTTTCTGTGCCCGATGGGCACGGTCGGGCACCCCGAACAGCGCCTTCTTCCAGCACCCAAGTCTGGGCAGCCCCGGCTGGTTCATGTCAATGAACCGCCCCACGCGTGCGGCAGGTTCTGACATGCACCTCTCGTGCACTCGAGATGTGCGGACATTGAGCGCGAGAAGCGCGCGAACTGCAGCCGAGATGTGCGTGCCGTGCTCTGGTCTTGTGCGTGTCGTGCGGTCAGCCCGCCTGCGCCCAGGCGGCCACGATCTTCCCCGCGATCGACGACATGCCCGGCACGCGAACGCCAGGCACCCGGCCGCCTTCACGGAGTACCGCACGAACCTCGTCCCGATGCACCCATCGGGCGTCCTCGATCTCCCCGTCGGCCAGGCGAAGTGGCGCGTGCCGCGAGGCGACCGCGGTGAAACCGAGCATCAGGGATCGTGGAAACGGCCAGGGCTGGCTGGCCAGGTAACGCACACCGTGCACGGTCAGGCCCACCTCCTCGGCGATCTCCCGCACCACGCACGCCTCCAGCGACTCCCCCGCCTCCACGAAGCCGGCCAGGATCGAGTACCGTTCCGGCGGCCAGACCGGCTGCCGGGCGAGCAGCACGTGCTCCCCGTTGACACCTTCCTCGTCGTGCACCAGGCAGATCACTGCCGGATCGGTGCGCGGGTATTCCTCCCGGCCGCACCCGGGGCACTGCCGGGCCCACCCGGCCTTCTCCCGGTGCGTCGGGGTGCCGCACACGGCACAGAATCCGGCCGCGTCGTGCCAGTTGAGGAGCGCCACCGCAGAGGTCATCAGCCCCGCATCGGTGTCATTGAGAAGGGCGCCGGCAATGCGCAGGTCAGCCCAGTCCCCGCCATCGTCGTCCGGCGATTCCACGCGAACGGCCCAGTAGCAGGTGCCGTCCTGCTCCCCCAACAACACGGCGTGCTCCACGGGCTCGGGACCGAACTCGGCGGTCCCGGAGTAGGTCAGGGCCAGCTCGCCGTGGTCACCCGCCATCCGGGCCCGGCCATGGTGGTCGATCCGCAGCAGGCGACCGGTGGGCCACTCCCGCTGTAGCCGCTCGGTGTCGTCCCGCAACACCTCGTCGCGGGCCACCGTGGAGCGGGACAACGCCGGGGCGCCGGCGAGCTGGAAAGGCTCGCCGGCGCGGGCACCGTTCACCGTCGAGCAGCTTCTTCCTCCCGTGATTCTCACGGCAGGCGCACACCACCCAGCGCGGCGAGCGGAGCCGAGAGCCGGTCGGCGTCGCCCACGACCACGCCGGTCCAGCGGGTCGGCGCGAAGAAACGCCGCGCGGCCTCGGCGACCTCGGCCACCGTGACCCGCTCCAGCCGGCCGGGGTGGTCCCGCAGCCAGTCCGGGCCGAGCCCGACCCCGGCCAGGGTGAGCAGCATCGAGGCGAGCCCGGCCTGGGATGCGGTGGAGGTCAGCAGCGCCCCGACCGCGAACCGGCGGGCCGACTCCACCTCGGCTTCGGCCGGCGGGGTGACCGCCATCCGACCGAGCTCGTAGCGGATCTCCAGCAGCGCCGGCGCGGTCACCTCGCTGGCGGTGTCCGCGTCCAGCAGCAGGGTCGCCGCACCAGGAGTGAACTCCGGCGAGCTGTGCGCGCTGTAGGTGTAGCCCTTGTCCTCGCGGATGTTCTCCACCAGGCGCGAGGAGAAGAAGCCACCGAACACCAGGTTCGCCAGCTGCAACGCCGGGTAGGCCGGGTCGGTGCGCGGAACCACCTGCGTGGAGAGCCGGATCTGGGACTGCACGGCACCGGGCCGCGGCACCAGCAGCAGGTCACCGCCGCTCACCTCGGGCAGCGAGGGTAGCTCGGTAGCGGCACGCTCCGACTGCCAACCGGACAGGGCGCCAATCACCGCGTCGATCGCGCGCGTCGGGTCGATGTCGCCGACCAGCACCAGCACGGATCCGCGGGGAACCACGGCGTCCGCGTGCATGGCGCGCACGTCCTCGACCGAAACCGCGGCAACATCCTCCGGTTCCGGGATCTCCCGCGTGAACGGGTGGTCGCCGTAGCGGTGGCGCTGCAGCGCCTCACGCGCAATCACCCGGGGCTGGGACCGGGCGACCGTGATCCGCTCCAGCAGCCGTTCCCGCTCGCGCCGCACCTCGTCGTCGGGGTAGGCGGCACCGGCGAGGACATCGGCGAGCACGTCAAGCAGCACGTCCAGGCCGTCGGCCAGGGCGCTGCCGCTGAGGCTGAGCCGCTCCGGGTCCACGGCGGCGTCCAGTTCACCGCCGACCCGCGCGAGATCGGTGTCGACCTGCATGCGGGTGCGTCGCCCGGTGCCGCACAGGAGGGTGGAGGCGAGCAGCTCCGCGCGGGCGGCGTGCGTGGCCGACTCCCCCGCGAACGGGATCCGCATCCGCATCTCGACCAAGGGCACGGCGGGGCGACGCACCGCAATGACCCGCAGCCCGTTCGGCAGGAGGGTGTCGACGGTCAGTGGCTCGGCGACCGTGCGCTGTTCCCCGAGCGGGGGCAGCGGGCGGGGCCCGCGCACGGTGCGGCCGATCTCCTCGGCGCTGCGGTGCGGCGGGGTCGCCGGGGTGGTGGTCGCAGTCACTGGCTTCCTCCGTTGGGGACGACGGTCAGCACCGCGCGCGAGTCGGGGCGCAGCGCCTTGGCGGCCGCGGCGACGTCGGCGGGCGTGATGGCGGAGATGCGCCGCGGCAGCTCCCCGACGATCTCGGCCCGGCCGTGCAGCAGCTCCATCGCGCCATAGGCGAGGGTGCGGGAGACCAGCCGGTCGTGGTCGTGGTGCAGGCCGGCGACCCAGCGGGCGGTCACCCGGCCGAGTTCGTCGGCGTCCGGGCCCTCCCCGGCCAGTCGATCCAGCTCCTCGTCGAGCACGGCCAGCACCCGGTCCGGGTGGGCCTCGGGCGGGTGGATGGCGGTGACGGTGAAGGTGTCCGGGTCGCGGGCGTCCAGCGCGCTGAACAGGCCGCAGCCGGCGGACACGTCGGTGACCAGAGCCTCCCGGTGCACCAGGCGCTGCTCCAGTCGCGAGGAGTGGCCGTCGGTGAGCACCGCGGCCAGCACCACGTTCGCGAGGTAGGCGTCCAGCTCGGCGACCGGGTCGGGCAGCCGGTAGCCGACCGCGAGCGCGGGCAGCGGGGCGTGCGGGTCGAGGTGCTCGGCGCGCTGTTCGCCGGCCGGCGGTGGCTCGGCGAACGACGGGCGGGGTGGGGTACCGCGGGCGGGGACGTCGCCGAAGTGCCGGTGCACCAGCTCGGTCGTGGTGGCCACGTCCAGGTCGCCGGCGACGGTGAGCACGGCGTTGCCCGGCGAGTAGTAGGTGTCGAAGAAGGCCGCACAGTCGTCGACGGTGGCCTGCTCGAGGTCGGTGAAGTCGCCGTAGCCGTTGTGGGCGTTGGCGAACGTCCGGTAGAGCACCGGTGGGAGGTGGATCCAGGGGAACCCGCCGTAGGGCCGGTTCAGCACGTTGAGCCGGATCTCCTCCTTGACCACGTCTACCTGGTTGCGGAGGTTCTCCTCGGTGATGCGGGGCGCCCGCATGCGGTCGGCCTCCAGGAACAGCGCCCGCTCGAGCGCCGCGGAGGGCAGCACCTCGAAGTAGTCGGTGTAGTCGGGGTGGGTGGAGCCGTTGAAGGTGCCGCCGGAGCCCTGCACGTGCCGGAAGTGGGCCAGCTTCTCCAGGCTCTCGCTGCCCTGGAACATCAGGTGCTCGAACAGGTGGGCGAAGCCGGTTCGGCCCTCCGGCTCGGACCGGAAGCCCACGTCGTAGTGCACGCTGACGGCGATCACCGGGGCGCTGTGGTCCGGTGCGAGCACGACGCGCAGCCCGTTGGGCAGCGTGAACCTGTGCAGCTGGGGTGCGGCCATGTCCGCCAGCCTACGTGCGTCACGGACGGTCAGGTCCGAGGATCGGACCATCCGCGGTCGGGTGACGACGGACCGTGGCCCCGGTGGTGACGTCAACCGGGCGCGGCAACCCTCGCCGGTCTGGCCGAGGACGCGGCGGCCGGAGCGGTCGACGGCGTGTCGGAAGATCCGGACACTGCTGCGTGCGGAGGCGTGGCGCGAGGTCACCGAATGCTGACCAGCGGTTGCGAGTCCAGGCCGGCATATGTCGCAGGCAGTGTGCGCATCGCCGGCTGGACGCGCTCAGGACATGCCTGGCGAGTGCGCCTCGATGTGTGCCGCCGATCGCGGCGCGCGGCTCGCTGGCAGCAGCGAGCTCGGTCGGGTCTGCCTTGGACTTTCCCTCCGCGCGATCAGGTTTCCGCAGCGTGGATCGGATTGACGCCTCCGGTCACCGTCTCAGGTCACGTCGAGGGGTCAGGTCGACGCCCGCAGGGAGCGCAGGTGGTCGGCCTCGGCGAGCGCGCCGTCCAATGCCGCCAGGAACGCCGGGAACCGCTGGGCGAAACGCCGCAGGTCGCCGTCATCTGCTCCGCCGTACCAGTACAGGCCCGGGGTCCCATCGGCGCCGGGATCGAGCACCGCGAAGGTCTGCAGCCAGTGGTCGGCCTCGCCGAGCACCACGGCGTAGGGCAGCGACCGGGAGAACACCATCTCGCGGTCGGCCACCGGGACCGTGTCGGGTGTTGCCGACCGCAGGTACTCGCGCAGCCCGCGCACCTGCTCGATCAGGGCGCTGCCACGGCGGGTGCGGGCGGGCATCCACCGGGAGCCGATCACGAGCGCCGACCCGCCGACCAGGACGGCGAGCCCGAGCAACGCGAGGTGGGTGGTGAGGGTCAGGACGACGGTGAGCACCACCCCGGCGAGGCCCACTCCCAGGCCGATCCACCACCAGCGGCTCCGCTCGTTGTCGGGACGGTGCTGGAACCAGCGCGAGGCGACCACGTCGCGGTACAGGTGGTCGCGCACGGCGGTGAGGTCCAGCCCGGCGCCGCCCAGTTCGGACACCCGCACGTGGTCACGCCCGCCCGGACCGATGCTGGGCAGCAGTGCTTCATAGACAGCGCGCTCGTAGGCGCGGAGGTGTTCGTCGGGCGGGTTGCGGCGAACGATGCGCCAGTCCGGGCTCGGCCCGGGCACCTCCTCGATCCACAGGTAGTTGCGCACCGCGAGGTCGACGACGGTGGCGGCCACGTCAACGACGTCGACATGCTCATCGACCACGGTGCCGACCTGCCCGGGCAGGACACCGTCGGGCGAGGCGAAGCCCACCCGTCCCCCGGCGTCGGTGACCAGGACGGTGACCGGGCCGACGTCGCTGGCCAGGGCACGCGTGTCGCGCCCGCGCGCCCACCAGAGCAGCGCGACCCCACCGACGAGGAACAGGGTCAGCCCGCCCAGACCCGCCCCGGTGGCCGGTGTGAGGGCGAACGCGCCAGCCAGGCTGAAGGTCTTCTCGAAGCGTGCGGTGGCCGGGACCGTGCCGGGCTCCATGCCGACGGCGAGGTCGAGCCGGTGGCCGGCCTTGAGCCCGATCTCCTGCGCACGCACGATGTGACCGTCAGTGATCTGTGAGACGTCGCAGCCGGTGGTCGAGCCGACCGCGCCGGCAAGGCAGGTGACCGAGCGCGGCGGGGTGGGTGAGACGAAGGAGATGGTGACCGTGTCGATGTCGGTGTCCCAGCCTCCGGTCACCTGCCACCGGGCTTCCTGTCCCTCGCCAACATCGGCGGCAACACCGTCCACCGTGTACTTCAGGGTGGAGGTTCCCGGCCCCATCTCGGCGGCCAGGGTGTCGGGGCCGGCGCTGATCCCGCCGTCCGGTCCCTCGAAGGATCTCGTGTCGACGGAGTAGACGCGTTCGAGGTCGTCGCCGACGGCCTGGCGCAACGGGACCCGGCGGGTCACCTGTTTCCCTTCCGGGACAACAACCTTCTCGGTGACGGTCAGCCGGCCGTCCCGCTCCAGTCGGAGCTTGACGTCCACCGCGACGCCGCCGGGGAGCGCGGTGGTCGGGCTCGGCTCCGCGGGGCCGGGGGACGGTGGTGGGGGCGGAGAGCCGAGGAACCCGGTCGCGGTGACGAACACCGCCGCAGCGGTCGCCCCCCATTTCGCCAACACGCCGCGGAATATAACGAAGTGTTCCTATGCTTGGCGGGCAGTTGGGAGATCACGCCGCTACCGGGTCCGGTGACGTGTCTCGGCAGGCCGCCCCTTATATGTGTGGCAGGGGTTGTTTGCCGCGGGCTGGTCGGCTGGCGGGCTGGTCATCCGTAACCGTGCCGGGACCGGTCACGGCGGCGGAGCTTTGAGGGGGATTCAGGTATGACGCAGCCACCACCAGGCTCCTGGCCGCCACCACGCCCGGTCGCACCACCGCCCCTGGCCCGCCCACTCGGGCATCCGCCCGCCGCACCACCCGCACATCCCACCGCGCACCAGCCAGCGACACGATCGGCGACCCGCGCGTCAGCTCCCGGCAGTCAGTCGGCACCGGCCAGACCAACGCCCCACCGCACCGCGGACCGGCCAACGACACCACCACCGACCGGTACACCAGTTCCCGCCGACCAACCCACGCCAACGGCCCCCACCACCGCACCACCAACGCAACCGGCGACCGGTGCGCCAGTTCCCACCGGCCACCCGACACCCACCGCACCACCGATCCCTCGCACCGCGGACCGGCTCATAACGCCGCCGGCGACGGGTGCACCGGTTCCCGGCAGTCACTCGACACCGACCCACCCGACCGCGCACCAGCCGACGGCACCACCATCGACCAGTGCGCCGGCGTCCGCTCCGCCGACCACGGCACCGACCCGCCCCGCTGCGGTGCCGACGCCACCAAGGACCGGGACTCCAGCTCCCACGGGACATCCGAGACCCGCAGGGCCACCATTTCCCCCTCCCCTGACTCCGCTACCACCACCACGGGCGGCCCACTCCGGCGCTCCCCCGGGTACCCCTTTGCCGCCGGCCCCAGCGATGCCGGCACCGCATCCGGCTCGGGCCCCTCGGCCCAGAGCACTTCACCCGACATCCCCGTACTGGACGCGTCCGGGCTGCCACCCCACTCCTTTTCCCCCACAACGGAAGTCCGCAGCCGGGCCGCTGGTCGCGATCGGACTGGTCGTCGCGGCGGTGCTCGGGGTCGCGCTCGTCGGCATCGTCACGTCAACCGGCTCGAGCTACCGCACGGCCGAGCCCGGCTACGAGAACTACCCGACCTTCTCCACCACAACCACCACAACGTCCGCCACCGGCACCACAGTCGCCGCCATCCCGACCACGGCGGAACGTACGTCCCCCCGAGCCACGCCGACCGCGGGCCAGCGCACCCCCGCCACCCGTCGGGAACCCCCGAAACCACGGCCCGTTCCCAAGCTCGCCGACAACCCGCTGATGGCCAACGGCCTCGGCGTGCCGAAGACCCAGTGCTCCCTTCCCCGGTGGAACGCCTCCCCCGCCGGGCAGCAGGCCTACTACGAGGCCGCCGTGAACTGCATGGCACGAGCCTGGGCGCCGGTTCTCTCGGCCGCGGGTCTGCCCACCGAGCCGCCCCGTGTCTACACCCCGACGGGTCGCCACAGCTCCCCCTGCGGCAACCGCGCCGCCACCGACAACGCGTACTACTGCCGCGGCAACATTTACATGCCGCCGCAGTACTTCACGAAGGTCGAGGGCCTACGGATGGAGCAGCCCGCGGTCTTCCTCGGGGTCCTCGCCCATGAGTACGGCCACCACGTCCAGGAGCTGAGCGGGATCATGCAGGCCGCGTGGAGCATCCGCTACGACGTCGGGGAGGAGAGCGTGGCCGGCCTGGAGAACTCCCGGCGGACCGAGCTGCAGGCGACGTGCTTCGGGGGCATGGTCTACGCGGGCCTTGTCGGCAACGGCTCGGTCGGCCGTGGCCTGTACGACGCCGCGCTGCGCGACAACTACCAGCGCGGGGATCACAATGGGCGGCCACGGGATCACGGGCATCCGCAGAACAACGGGGTATGGTTCCAGCACGGCGCGGAGAAGAACCGCACCGCCCAGTGCAACACCTGGAGCGCATCACCCGACTCGGTGGCCTGAGCAGCCCGACCTGGTGGCCTGGGCAGGCTGGGGTTCCCCTGCTCTTCCGCGGGCGCCCGATCTCTCTATGCTCGGGCAGGTCAGTCGAGGACCAAGGGGAAATGCCTCTGATGACGCCGAGGGTGCCGCACGGCTCCGGGCCCCAGCGAGCCGCCACCACTGTCCCGCCCCTTGCCAATCCCGACAGCCTCCCCACCCAGCCGGTTCCGGTGCGAGCCGGACCACAGGGGGAGTCGGGGACGCCGCCCGCACCCCGGTTCCCGTCGACGCCGTCGTGGTCGCTCGCCCGGCATCGCGGCCGGCCCGCCACGCCCCGTGCTCCGGTCCGCACCACCCAGCGGCCACCGGTACCCGCTCCCCCACTGCCGCCACCGCGCGTGGCACCACCGGTGGAGACGACGGGCTATCACCCGTTGATGGACCTGCCGACCGTCCGTTTCCAGGCGGTACGCCAACCCCCGCCCACCGGCTTCCCCCGTGCCAGACCGGCAACCGACCGCCCGAAGGGCAGTGTTCCGGTGGCGGTCATGCTGGTCGTCGCCACCCTGCTCACCGTCACCTTCATCGGGTTCATCGGAACGAGCGGTGCGGCTCAGCGCGTGGCCGAACCCGGGTACGACCACTATTCCCGGTACACGCCGCTGCCCACCCTCGCCGGACCGAGCCACCCAGCCACCACGAGCGCGACAGCCCCGGACATCACGCCACCCGAGGGCGTGACGTCCGACCCGACCCCGGTGTATCGCACCGAGGACAACCCGTTGCACTCCCGCGGGCTCAAGCCCGCTCCCATCAGTTGCGACCTACCCCGCTTCCGGTCCGACCCGGCCGGCCAGGATGCCTTCTACCGGGCGGCATTGCCCTGCCTGCGGGCGGCGTGGGCGCCGGTGCTCAAGGGGGCGAACCTGCCCCTCCCCCCGATCGAGTTGCGCACGATCACCGGAACAGTGAGCACGCCGTGCGGAAACCGGGGGCAGAAGGACACCGCCCTCTACTGCGACGGCGTCATCTACATGACGGCCCGGTACTACGCGGAACTGGAGCGCATGGGCAACCGACCGGGCCGATACCTGGCCGTGCTGGCGCACGAGTACGGCCACCACGTCCAGGAGGCGAGCGGCATCCTGCGTGCGGCCTACGACCGCGGGTACGAGGTGGGCCACGACACCCCGGCGGGGCTGGAGGTGTCGCGGCGCGCGGAACTTCAGGCGACCTGCTTCGGCGCGATGTTCCTGGCCGCGGCCGCCGGTCGGGGGGCGGTGAACCGCACCGTCGTGGACGAGGCCTTGGAGGACTTCAGCAACCGGGGCGACTGGCCGGGGGCGCAGCGGCCCCGGGACCACGGCAAGCCCGAACTGAACCGGCTGTGGGCGCATCGCGGCTTCCAGGCGAGCAGCACCGCCGCGTGCAACACCTGGATTTCCGCACCGCCGGACGTGGCCTGACGCACCGCGCAGCGTCGCTCAGCGCGGCGGTCCCGGAGGCCAGGGCGGGTCTGGGCCGTGGGCCGGAGGCCACGAGGGTTCGTTGCGCGCGGGGGGCTGCGTGGGCCACGCCGGTTCACCACCGCGTGCCGGCGGCGATGCCGTACCCGGCCATGGGGTTCCGTTGGTCGGCGGTGGGTTTCCGGTCGACGGAAAACGGCGTATGGACGGAGGCCGGCGCCCGGTCGGACCACCGTCATTGCGCCCGCGTTGCTGTTCGGGCATCCGGTGGCGCTTCTGCTCGCCCGATGCGTGCCGCCCTTCCGAGACGAACCGTTCCGAAACCGGTGGCGACTGACGTGGCGCTGGACGCCGCTGCCGCGTCCGTTTCGCCGGGCTCCCTGAACCACTCCGTGAGCTGCTCGCTGAACCACCACCCGACGGGCGGCTCGCCGCGCGGGGGCCGGCACCACGGGCACGACGGCGAGCCGGGGTCGGGCGGGTCGCCGGCATCCGCACCACGAGGAGCCCGAGGAGCGCGCCGGAGACGGCCGCGACGGTAAGCAGCACGACGCCGAGCCGGTTGCGCAGGGCGGGGCCGCTGTCCGTGGTGCCGGTGCCGGCGATCTGGGCGCGGAGCCGCCCGGCGCCAGGGGTGCCGATGACCTCGACCTCCAGGACCTCTCCCTTGCGGTGGCCGCACCCGTCGAGCGTGGCCTGCCGGGCCTGCCCGTCGATCTGTACCTCGACGACGTCCAGGGCGTTGGGCGAGCCGCAGGAGGCCGGGTTCACCACGGTCGCGGCGAGCCGGTGTTCCGCCCCGCTTCCGGCCTCCGGGCCGGCAGCACGCCACCAGACCGCGACCGCCGCGCCGACCCCCACTGCCCCGAGGACCAGCAGGACCAGCAGCCATCGGACCGGTCTGTGCACCGACACGGCCCAGATCGTGGCAGATCCTCGGTGGCCCGCCCTAGGGATGGGGCGGCGGTTCCCGCGATGGCGCGGTTCACGCCGGCGCGCCGTCCCCGGTCAGGGCCTGGCCGGCCGACCCCGGTGGTCAGGTGTTCTCCGTCCCGGCCCGCTCCTCGGCAGGGGTGACCTTGCGGACGTAGAGGAGCCGGTCGCCGACCTCGACGGCGTCCACCTCGGGGGCGTCGACCCGGTGGAGCCGGCCGCCCCGGACGACCCCGAGCACGATCTCCGAGAGGTGTCTGGGCGAGCCACCCACCTCCGACGGCTCGACGTCGCGTTCGGCGATGGCCAGTCCGGTGTCCGGGGTGAGCAGGTCCTCGAAGATCTCCACCACAGAGGGGGTGGAGGTGGCCATGCCCAGCAGGCGGCCGGCGGTCTCGCTGGAGATCACCACCGAGTCCGCACCGGACTGGCGGAGCAGGTGGACGTTCTCCTGTTCGCGTACGGCAGCCACGATCTGTGCCTTGGGCGCGAGCTGGCGGGCGGTGAGCGTGACCAGCACGGCGGTGTCGTCCCGGTTGGTCGCGACCACGACCGAGCGGGCCAGCGGGACGCCGGCCACCCGGAGCACGTCGTTGCGGGTTCCGGAGCCGCTGACCGTGACCAGCCCGAGGGAGGACGCCACGTCGAGCATCCGCTGATCGGTGTCCACCACGACGATGCTCGCGGGGTCGACACCATCACCCAACAGGGCGCTGACGGCGGACCGGCCCTTGGTACCGAAGCCGATCACCACGACGTGGTCGCGCACCTTGCGCCTCCACCTCTGGATCTTGAGGGATTGCCGCGACCGCTCGGTGAGCACCTCGAGGGTGGTCCCGACCAGCACGATGAGGAACAGCACCCGCAGCGGGGTGATGATGAGGACGTTGACCAGCCGGGCAGTGTCGCTCACCGGCGTGATGTCCCCGTAACCCGTGGTGGACAGGGACACGGTTGCGTAATAGACGCAGTCGAGCAGGGAGAGGCCGTCGCCGTTGGCGTCGGTGTAGTCGTCCCGGTCGACGTAGACGATGAGGACGACGGCGGCAAGGACCACGAGAGCGCCGACGACGCGGCGCACGATGGAACGGATCGGACTCACCCCGGTGACGGGCATCCGGACCACGCCGACCAGGGCATGGCCCGGGCGCTCGGTGAGGTGGTCCGACGGCACAGGTCGCCGTGTCATCACACGCCTTCCCCCGAGTCACGGCGTTCCCCAGCGGCAGTCCGCCCGCCCCACTGTGGGGGATGGTGGTCGTCGCTCACGACGCTGCAGCGTAACCCGATGGCGGGGCGCATGGTCACCGCTGTGCTTCGACGCGCCGAAGCACAGCGGCCGTGCCATGGTGGCGCCGTGCGAACGAGATCCTCCCAATCCGCCACCGCGCTCGCTGGGTTCCTGGCCGGCGCGGGCGCGTTGCATTTCCTTGCGCCGGCACCCTACGACGGGATCGTGCCGAGGGCGCTTCCCGGCCGCCCACGCACCTGGACCTACCTGTCGGGTCTGGCTGAGCTGGGTTGTGCCGGGCTGGTCGCTGCGCGCCGAACCCGCCGGTCCGGGGCACTGCTGGCGGCCCTGCTGTTCATCGCCGTGTTCCCGGCGAACGTGCGGATGGCCGTGGAGTGGTCGAAGCGGCCGTGGCCGTACCGGCTGGCCGCCTTCGGACGGCTCCCGCTGCAGGTTCCCCTGGTGTTGTGGGCGCTGCGCGTGCACCGCGAGGCGGCCAAGGACCAGGAAGTCCATTAAGGACATTCACGCTGGCGAGCCAGGCCACCGCGGGCAACGCCGTTTCCGGCGTCCGAAAACGCACAGCACTGCCGGGTCAGGATTCCGCCCGGTGCTGTCGGAGCCCCGCCTGGGCGCATCCCGCTTCCAGCTCGTCGAGTCCGAAGGCGGCGACCGGGCCGAGCGCACCGGTCCCGGACATCCCGCCCTCCAGGGCCTTTCGGGCGCCCCACGCGAGCATCTCGGCGGTGAACCGGTAGGGGCTGGCACCGCGCAGCTCCACCTCGGCCAGCCGCTGGCCGTCGCCGGAGCGCACGATCGCCACCACCGCGGCCGAGGCCAGCTCGCTGCGCGGGTCCGGGGCTTCCGGCAGGCGGGAGGCCACCATCCCGGCAATCCTGCTCGCCGCGGTCGTGAGCACCGGGACCTTGGCCCCGATCCGGGACGCCTGGCTCACGGAGCGGGTCGACTTGCCGAACCAGCCCAGGTAGACATCGACGTCCACCAGGTTGGGGTGCGCCGCGGGCAGGGCGAAGTGCTCGCTCGCGCCGATGGACACCGCCTGGCGGACGCGGTCACCGGCGGGGAAGTCGGCCACCCGCTGGGCGGGCGGCTCGTCGCGCAGCTGCCCATCGGCGAACGTGTAGCTGGTTTCGCCGAGCACGCCGGCCAACGAGACCATCGTTCCGCGGCTGAACGCCCGCCCCTTGATGTTGGTCATGAAGTACCCGATCTCGACTCGGCGCGCGCGTTCCGGGTCGGCACGGCGCAGGGCCAGCTCGGCGGCGAGGTTGCCGGGCACGTAGTCGTAGCCGAAGGCGGTCACCAGCCCTGCCCCGCTGCGCTCGGCGAGCGGGCCGAACCGGGTGAACACGGTGCGCACGAAGGGCGGCTCTCCGGTGGAGTCCAGGTACTTCGCCCCGGTCTCGGTGGCCGCGCGGACGGCGGTCTCGCCGTACTTCAAAAACGGTCCGACCGTGCTGACCAGCACATCCCCCGGAGCGAGGAGGTCACGCAGGGCCAGCTCGCCCTCGGTGGACGTGACATCGACCACGGCGGTCTCGGTCTCGCCGTCGAGGCTGGTTGCGAGCCCGGTCAGCTTGTGCGGATCGCGTCCCACCAGCAACGGGCGGGATCCGGCCCTGGCCAGGGCCTCGGCGGTGAGCCGTCCGGTATGTCCGGTGGCACCCAACAGCACGATGCGACTTCCCATGGCGCACTCCCGATCACGCTTGGCAGCAATTCTGGATCAGGGCCTAGGATGCCGGAGTGCTGTCCTTGCAGCACGCCGCGTTCGCCTTGGGCTGGCGTGGCGTTGTCATTGCCGACGTGGCGGTCCTCGGTTCCCGGGTGTCCGCTGTTGTGCGTGTCCACAGGGACGTCCACCGCTGGCGTGTGCGCAACGGCTGGCCGCCGGAAACCGATCCGTCCTGGTTCCGTTCGTGGTTCGAGCCCGAGCTGCACGACCGGCTGCCGGTGTCGGCGGTGGAGCTCGTCGGTGTCCTGGTGGAGGAGGCGACGCTGCACAACGCCCTGCGTGCGTGCGGCACGTTGATGACGCTGGCGCCGTGCGCCGTGGTGCTGTCGACGCCGCAGCACGACCCCTGGCCGCTGATTGAGCTGGACTATTACGGCATCGGTGTGGTGACGACGCTGGCCGACGGCAGCTCGGAGGTGTCGATCCCGCCCGAGGACCGGTCCGGGGAGTTCGGGCCGTCGCTGTTCGGGCGCTGGCTGCTGGAAGTGCTCTACGACCGGGTGCTCAAGGCTGAGGTGGCACGAGCCCGGGCACGGCGCTGAGTTCGACGTTCGGCGGTCATGCAGAACGGTTGCGGATCTGATTTCTGGCCGATTGTCGGCGACGGAAATGACGGGACGCTTCGCATTCCTGGTCGACGAGTGATCGGCATTGGTTTCCGCCCGGCGGATTGGTCGTGAGCCGGAAATGTTCTCCGCGTGCCAGGATGGCGGCCGGCGCGGTGCCGGCTACGGACGGGACAGGCCGTCCAGGTGGGCGTTGAGGCGCCCGAGTAGCGTGCGGAGCTGGGAGATCTCCCGGTCGTCCAGCGGTGCGGCCAGCTCGGCGTCCCCGTCCGCCACCACGCGCTCGACGTCGGCCAGCACCTGACGGCCATAGCCGGTGAGCGAGAGCCGGACGGCGCGCCGGTCACCGACGGAGATCTCGCGTTCCACCAAGCCGGTGGTCACCAGCTTGTTGACCTGGCGGGTCAGCGTCGGGGCCTCGATCGCCAGCCGACCGGCCAGCTCGTTGTTGCCCACGGCACCGTCGGCCAGGCCACGCAGCACGAGGAACCCGGCGAAGGTGACGCCGTGCCCGGTGAGCGCGCGGTCCAGGTGGGCCCGCGCGGCACGCGCCACCACGTTGAGCTCCTGCCCGAGGCATCGCCAGTCATTGCCGCTGGCTACCACGGTCCCAGCGTATCGGCGGGTGCGGTGGGGCCGCAGCGGCTGAGAACGTGGCCCGCCCGCCACACCCCCGGGGTGTGGCGGGCGGGATCGGCGGACCGTGTACGGGGAAGGCAGTCGGGGCGAGGGGGTGGTCGAGCAGGCGGATAGCCGCGGAGAGACGTGGCTTCGGGGAGATGGGGATCAGGCCCTTGGCAGCGTGTCTGGAAGGTGCGTCGCGATGGGCGGCCGTCCCGCTGATCGTGGCCCGTAGCCGGGCGCTGACAGCCGAGACCGAGCGATCAATCGGGGCAGTCGAGGACTTTCCCTCCGCGCTCCAGCCGGGCGGGGTCCGGACATTCCCTCCGGATCAGCCGCGGGTGAAGCGGTAGCCCTCCCAGTGCTGGGCGTCGTGATGCCACTCCACGCCCTCGCCGGGCTCCAGAGCCAGCACCACCGGCAGCGAATGCGGCCAGCGGCGCACCGCGTCGGAGAGTGGAACGAGCAGGTAGTCCTCGGGCTTGGGGTCGGCGGGCTGCTCGGGACCGACGAAGGAGTAGCCCTCCTCGTCACGCTGGATGTCGGTGAGCGGGCGCTCGCCGGTGACCACGGCACGCTCCACCACGGCGGTGGCGTCCGGGCCGAGCCCCGGCCACTTCTCCACGTCCAGGTCCACACCCTGGGGTGGCTGCTCCGGCGACACCGGGACGCCGATCTGCCAACCGTTGCCCGCCCAGTCCCACAACGCGAGCTGCCCCGACCGCAACTCGTCCAGCGACCCCACGTGCGGCCACGCGTTGACCACGTCCACCAGGGCCATCATCGCGACCTGGTTGCTGCTGTCGCCGGGGCCGTCGAACAACCAGTCGCCCTCGTCGGTGCGGCGCACGATCACGAGCGGGGCACGCAGCTCCACCAGTTCCTGCGCGACCTCGACCTGGGTCTCGGGCGGGCTTTCCAGAGGCCAGTTCTGAGCAAGGGGCATTGCGCCATGCTTCTAGCCCGCGTGCCGGGCAGCAAATCCGCTGCTCAACACAAGCCTCGACCGGGCGGGCCGTGGGAGGGCGCCGGGTTCGACGCGACGCGGGCTAGATCTGCGGCACGGATCGCAGCAGCGTGCGTAGCCCGTCGGCGTCGAGGAGGTCGGCGGGGCGGAGCGTGCGGTTCTGGCGCACATAGTGGAACGCGGCGCGCACTTTCTCCAGTGGGGAACCGGAAAGTGCCGTCCAGGCCAACCGGTACGCGGCGAGCTGGACGGCAACCGCGGGCAGACGCTCGGCATCGGGAACCGCGCCGGTCTTCCAGTCCACCACCGTCCATCCCCCGTCGGGGTCGGCGAAAACCGCGTCCATCCGGCCGCGCACGGCGATGCCGTCGATCTCGGTTTCGAACGGCACCTCCACCTCGCGGGGCATGCGCTCGGCCCACGCGCTGGCCAGGAAGGCGTCCTGGAGCTGCTCGAGGTGCTCGTCGGGGGCGAAATCGGCGTCCGCGGCGCCGGGTAGCTCGTCGAGGTCGAGCAGGCGGCCGGCGGAGAACCGCTGTTCCAGCCAGGTGTGGAAGGCGGTGCCGCGGCGGGCCAGCGGGTTCGGGGGAAACGGCAGCGGACGGCGCAGGCGGCGGGCGAGCGCGTCCGGGTCGGCGGCCAGTTCGACGAGCTGGCTCACCGAGAGCTGACCGGGCAGGGCGACGTGCTCGCGGCGGGTGGCGGCCGCCGCCCGTTCGGCGAGCAACACCTCGACGTCGCGTGCCCAGCCCTCGGGATCGTCGTCGATCTCGTCCAGGGAAAACAGTCCGTCCTCGGCGCCTTGGTCATCCACTGTGGACTTCCGGACGCTGATGACGGCAGCGCGCACCAGTTGCGCGCCCTCAGCCACGGCACCGCGCCGCCCGCCCAGTGGGTCGACCGGCCAGCGTTCGGTGCGGGTGTGTTCGGCCAGCGGGTTCTTCTCGTCCTCGCCGGGTTCTGCCGCCCACTCCTCGATCCGGCCCAGGCCGGGATGGGTGGTGAGCACCTCGTGCACCTCGCGCAGGAACGCGGAGGGACCACGCCGCTGGGTGTCCCCCCACCAGTGGCCGGACACGAGCAGGGTGTGCTCGGCGCGGGTGAGCGCGACGTAGAGCAGTCGTCGTTCCTCGGTGAGGCGACGTTCCTCGAAATCGTCTTCGTGTTGCTTGAGTGCGGCCTCGATTTCCCTGCGGTCTGCGCAGCTTTCCCACGACAGCGTGGGCAGGTCCGCGGCGTCGCCGCGGAGCGGAGCGGGCAGCTCGGTGACCGAACGCAGCCAGCTCGCGGACTTCTTCCGGCCGGGGAACACCTCGGCGACCAGGTGTGGGACGGCCACGATCCGCCACTCCAGGCCCTTGGCGGCGTGCACGGTGAGCACCTGGATGCGGTCCTGCGCGACCTCCACCTCACCGGGTTCCAGGCCGTCCTCGGCGCGTTCGGCGGCGCTGAGGTAGTCGAGCAGGCTCGGCAGGGTCGCGGCGGGGCTGGCGGCGGCAAAGTCGTTGACCACGTCGGCGAAGGCGTCCAGGTGCGCGCGACCGACCACGCCCGGGCGGGCGAGGGCCTCGATGTCCAGCAACAGGGTGCGTTCGACGTCGGCGACCAGCTCGGGAAGCGACTGGTCCAGCCGACGGCGCAGGGCGGCCAGCTCCCTGCCGAGGCGGCGGAGGCGGGCATAGCCGTCGGGCGCGTAGTTCTCCGCCGGGCCGGGGTCGTCGATCGCGTCGACCAGGCCGGCCCGCTCGGCATGCTCGCCGGGGACGGCGTCGGCTAGCCCGGCGAGCGGGTCGTCGTCCCCGGAAGCGTCGCGTGGCCGGCCGGCCAGCTCTCCGGCGCGCCGCCACAGCGCGGCGAGGTCGGCCGCGCCGAGCCGCCACCGCGACCCGGTCAACAGCCGGGCGGCCGCGGTCCCGGCGAGCGGGTCGACCAGCATCCGTAGCGCGCTGACCAGGTCGCGGACCTCGGGTTCGTCGAGCAGCCCGCCCAGGCCGACCACCTCGACGGGAAGCCCACGCCGCCGCAGGACGTCGGCGACATCGGCCATGTCGGCGCGGCGACGCACGAGCACGGCCGTGGTGGGTGGCTGTCCCGTCTCGTCCACTGTGGACATCCATCGGCTGGCGATACCGTCGGCCATCCACTCCAGTTCAGCGCGGATGTCGGTGAGCAGCGCACAGGTCACGTCGCCGGGTTCGGCGTCGTCGCGGGGCCGCAGCTCGTCGACGTCGAGGCCGGCGGTGCGCAGCGGCTCGGACACCACGTTGGCCAGGGTGAGCACTTCCGGCGGATTGCGAAAGCTGGTCAGCAGGCCGTATCTGGTGGCCGGCGCGCGGTCTTCTCCGTCGCGGCGGGGAAAGTCGGTGGCAAATCGTGGCAGGTTGGCGGCCGAGGCACCGCGCCACCCGTAGATGGCCTGCGCGGGGTCGCCGACAGCAGTAACCGGGATCTGTTGGCCTTTTCCGAAAAGCGCGCGGAGCAGGACGCGTTGCGCATGGCCGGTGTCCTGGTACTCGTCGAGCAGGACCGCGCCGTAACGGGACCGCTCCCCCGTCGTCACCTCCGGGTGCTCGTCGGCGAGTCGGGCGGCCAACGCCATCTGGTCGGCGAAGTCCATGGTGCCCTCGCGACGCTTACGCTGCGCGTAGGCGTCCAGCAGGGGCAGGAGGGCGACGCGGAGACGTTGCGTGGCAAGAACTTCCTGAAGCTGCTTGTTCAGTGTGGCTCGCTGCCCCTTCGCACGTGGGGCGTTCTCGATGGCCGCGCACAGCTCCTCGGCATGCTGGTGCAGCCGCCGAGGATCCACGAGGTGCTCGCCCATCTCGCCGGCCAGCGCGAGCAGGTAGCCGGTGACGGTGGCGGGAACCCGGTCGGTGTCCAGGTCCTCGGTCCAGGTGCTGACGACCCGGTGCGCGAGCTGCCAGGTGGCGGTCTCGGTGAGCACGCGGGCGCCGGGCTCGACGGGCAGCCGCAACCCGTGCTCGGCGACGAGCCGGCCGGCATAGGCGTGGTAGGTCAGAACGGTGGGTTCCCCGGCCAGCACCTGGGCGCGCAGTTCGCCGCTCGGGTCGACCCGGTCGGGTAGTGGGGAGCCGGCGAGCCGGCGCAGCCGGGCCCGTACCCGGTCGGCGAGCTGGCGGGCGGCCTTGCGGGTGAAGGTCAGGCCGAGGACCCGGTCCGGCGTGACGATGCGGTTGGCCACCAACCACACGACGCGTGCGGCCATCGTCTCGGTCTTGCCTGCGCCCGCGCCCGCAACCACCAGGGCCGGTTCGGCGGGCGCGGCGATCACCGCGGCCTGCTCCTCGGTCGGGGGTGGCAGGCCGAGCGCGGCCGCGAGTTGCCGCGGTGTGACAACGGGTTCGGGAAGTGCCGTACGCCGCGACGGCTCATCGCCCCAGAGTGTTCCCTCGGAACGGTGGTCGAGGACGGTCACGATCCCACCTGCCGTCCGGAGGGTTGCAGCGGGCAACACGTGCGCGCCGTGCAGCGCGGGCAGTCGGTGTTCTCGGTGGCGGTGTACTCCGGGCCGGTGCTGGCGACGGCAGCCGCGCGCAGGGCGTCCTTCCAGGCCCGGACCCGGTCCGGGTCGAGGGCGGGCTGCGTGCGCTCGGTCGCGCTGCCGTACCGGTCCGCGCGCGCCACGTAGAGCAGGCGGGCGCCGCCGGGTTCGGAAGGCAGGCCGAGGGACCGGTAGGCGCCGAGGGCGGCCGCGAGCTGATAGACGGCCAGCTGTGGGTTCTCCTCGGCGTCGGCCTTGGTGACCGGGTTCTTGCCGGTCTTGACGTCCACGACCACCGGACGGCCCTGCTTGTCCACCTCGAGCCTGTCGACACGGCCGCGGACCCGCACACGGCGCGTGTCGGTTGCGTCGTCTGCGTCGAGCGCGACCACGAGCTCGTGTTCGACGGCTACCTGGTTCAGCTCGTCCCTGGTGCGGTGCAGCCAGTTGCGGAAGGTGTCGAGCATGCGTTCCACCCGCTGCCGTTCCCGGCGGGAGAACCAGGGCGCACCGGCGTCGACCGCCGCCCACGCCTCGTCGAGCGCGCGGCGCACCTCGTCGGCGTCCGCTCCGCTGGCGACGGCCTGAACGAGCGCGTGCACGAGCGAGCCGGTGACGTTCGCCAGCTCGGCCGCGTCCTGTCCGCCGTGCCGTTCCACCAGCCACCGCAACGGGCATTTCGTCAGGGTTTCTACTGTGGACGGTGAGACCCGTACCGCCTCGTCATCTGTCCATAGTGGAGTATCGGTGGAGATGTCCGGCAGGCCGTACCAGGTGTCCGGGTGCGCACCCGGGACGCCGGCCGCGGCGAGCCGGGCGAGCTGACGCGCGGCGCGGCGGCGCCGGCCGGTCTCGGTGGCCGGGTCGCAGACGGCGCGCCGGAGTTCTCCCACCAGCTCGGACAGCACCAGACCTCGTTCCGGCCGGAACAGCGGGCGTACCGCGGTTTCCGGGTCGAGAGACTCGTCGTCCAGCTCGTCGAGGAACCGGGAGGGCTGCTCCTCCTCTCCGCGCACCGCGCTGACGAACAACGTGCGGCGGGCCCGACTGGCGGCCACCAGCAGCAGGCGGCGTTCCTCGGCGAGCAGCGGTGCGGTGGCCGACACCGCGCTGTCCTGCGGCACGCCGGAAAGCAGGTCGACCATGCGCTCCACGCCCAGCAGGGAGCCGCGCAACCGAAGGTCCGGCCAGGTGCCCTCCTGAACGCTCGGCACCGCCACGACCGTCCACTCCCGGCCGGCGGCGGCGTGCGCGGTGAGTACCGCGACGGCCTCGCCCTGGGGCGCGACCGGGGCGAGGGTGTCGCCCATGATCTGTTGGGACAGCAGGTGCTCGGCGAAGCTCTCCACGCCGGATCCGGGGAGGCGGTCGGTGTGGCGGGCGGCGGCGTCGAACAACGCGACGACGGCGTCCAGTTCGCGGTCGGCCTGCGCCCCCGCAGTGCCGCCACGGGCTGCCTGCGTTGCCCACCGCCTTTCCAGGCCGCTGGCCTGCCACACCGCCCACAGCACGTGCTCGGCGGTCGCGCCGTCGGCGATCTCCTGCTGGGCCAGGCGCAGCAGCCGGGCGAGCTGACGCGCGGCGCCGGCCTCGCCGTCTTCCAGAGCGGCGAGCTTCTCGTCGCTGGTGAGCGCCTCGACGAGCAGCTCACCGCTACCGCGATCGCCGCCGGCGGCCAGTTCCAGCCGGCGCAGCCCACGGCGGAGGCGGCGCAGTGCCAGGGGGTCGGCGCCACCGAGGGGCGACACGAGCAACGCCGCGGCGAGATCGGAGTCCAGTGTGGACGGACGGGCTGCCGCGCGGAGCAGCGCGAGGAACGGCCAGACCGCAGGCTGTTGGGCCAGGGGCAGCTCGTCGGCGGGCACCGCCACCGGCACACCGGCGGCCAGCAACGCGCGCCGCAGCACGGGAAGGGTGTTGGCGGTGGAGCGAACCAGCACGGCCATCTCCGACCAGGGCACGCCGTCGAGCAGGTGTGCGCGACGGAGCTGGTCGGCCACCCAGGTGGCCTCCTGGGCGGCCGAGGCGAGCAGACGGACCTGCACCTGGCCACCCAGCGCGGTCAGCTCGCCGGTCTCCCCGGCGGGTCCCACGAGGTCACGGTGCCCTCCGGCGCCGGGCAGGCGGGCGGCGAGCCGGCGCACCGCCGACCGCACGGCGGGCGCCATCCGGTGGTCGACGGTGAGGAGGACGGTGCGCTCGCCGGAGGGGTCGGCGCCGGTCAGCCCGCGCGGGTCGGCGCCGCGGAAGCCGAAGATCGCCTGATCCGGGTCGCCGGCGAGAACGAACTCGCTCGCCGACGACCCGAGCCGACGGATCAGGTGGTGCGCCAGGGGGTCGAGGTGCTGGGCGTCGTCGACGAGCAGGTGCCGGACCCGGGCACGTTCGGCGGCCAGCAGGTCCGGGTCGGTGTCCAGGGCGAGCAGCGCGGAGGCGATCAGCTCCGCGGCGTCCAGTGCCGGGCCGCCGCCGTGCGGGCCCTCGCCGCCGGCCGCGCCACGCAGCAGCGTGACCTGCTCGTAGACCTCGAAGAACTGGCCGGCCGCCACCCACTCGCCGCGGTCGTGCCGCTTACCCAGGTCGATGAGGTCGTCGGGGCCGAGGCCGCGCTCGGCGGCCCGCAGCAGCAGGTCCCGCAGCTCGGCGGCGAAGCCGGGCAGGGTGAGGGCGGGGCGCAGGTGCTCCGGCCAGTAGCCGGCGCCGGTCTCGGCGTCGCCGGCGAGCAGCTCGCGGACCACGGTGTCCTGTTCCGGGCCGGAGAGCAGCTTCGGCGGCGGGCTACCCTGCTGGACGGCCTGCAGCCGCAGCACGCCGAACGCGTAGGAGTGGACGGTGCGCACCAGGGGCTGGCGGATCGTGCGGAGTGGCGCGTCACTCCGGTCCACGTCGGTGAGCAGCGTGGTGATCCGGGCGCGCAGGGCCACGGCCGCCTTGCGGTTGGCCGTCAGGACGAGGACGTTCTCCGGGTCGGCGCCGCGACGCAGGATCCGGTCGGTGGCGACCTCGGCGAGCAACGTGGTCTTGCCCGTGCCCGGTCCACCGAGGACGCGCAGGAAGCCGCCGGGGTGCTCCAGCACCCGCCGGCCGGCCGCGTCCCACTCCGGCCGGGGCTGGGCCGGGGCGGGCCGACGTACCAGGAGGGGGGCTGGCACGGCGGGCGACATACCGCCGATGGAACCACGCCGCTCCGACATTCGGGCGCACCACCCGTCCGCGCGTCTCCGCCTGGTCACCGACTCGACCGGGTGACGTTAGCGAGTGAGTGACGGAGGCCGACGAACAGGTGCCGCGTGTCGTGAGAACGGTAGTTCTCGACAATGTCGTGTCGATTAATCCAATGGTGGATATGGCGGCTGGTAGAACGGCAGGCGTGAACGTGTCTCCACTCCATGTGCACCAGTTCGGCGAGGGCCGGCCGCTGCTCGCCCTCCACGGCATCACCGCGCACGGGGCCCGCTGGCGCCGGTTCGGCCCGGAGCACCTGCCCGGGTTCCGGGTGATCGGACCTGATCTCCGGGGCCACGGCCGGTCCACACACCTGCCGCCGTGGACCCTCGAACAGCACGCCGCCGACGTCCTGGGTGTCCTGGACGAACTCGGTCTCGATCGGATTCCGGTGATGGGCCACTCCTACGGCGGTGCGGTGGCGCTGTACCTCGCGCAGCTGGCTCCCGAACGCATCGAGCGGTTGCTTCTGCTGGACCACGCCATCGGGCTGTCCGCGGAGTGGATGAGCGAGTTCGCCGAGGGACAGCTGACGAAGCAGGTGTACTTCGCCGACCGGGCGGAGGCGCGCGCGTGGCTGCGTGACGACTGGCCCGGGGCGAGCGAGGAGGCCCTGGACGACGAGACCGCCGACCACCTCGCCCAGGATGAGGACGGGCGCTGGTACTGGCGCTACCACCGCACGGCCGTGATCACGGCATGCTCGGAGATGACGCGGCCGCACGTCGTGCCCCCGGCCGGGACGCGGACGCTCGTGGTGCAGGCCATGCAGGACGACTTCGTGCGACCGGAGTTCCTGACCGACGCCAAGGCCGTGCTCGGAGACGACCTCGTGGTGGCCGAGATCGATTGTGGCCACATGGTCTACATCAACGACCCAACCGAGACCGGCAGGCTGATGCGGGACTTCCTGACCGAGCAACTCGGTAGTTCGGGGTGAACGGGACATGATTCGCACCCAGATCGGAATCCCAGCTCCGCCGATATCCCATGGGTTGGCGGCGTGCACGGGTGATAGAACCACCGGGTGAACAGCAGCCCGCTCCACGTGCACCAGCACGGCGACGTCAGCGATCGACCGCTCGTCATCCTGCATGGGATCACCGGACATGGTGCGCGGTGGCGTCCGCGGGCCACGCATCTCGCCGGGTTCCGGGTGATCGCCCCGGACCTGCGTGGGCATGGCAGGTCGACGTACCAGCCGCCGTGGACGCTGGAGCAACACGCGGCCGATGTGCTCGGCGTACTCGACGCCTGCGGGCTGGAGCGGGCGCCGATCGTCGGGCACTCCTTCGGCGGGGCGGTGGCGCTGCACGTTGCGCGGACGGCACCGAAGCGGGTTGCCGGTCTGGTGCTGGTCGATCCCGCGATCGGTATGCCGCCCGACTTGATGGCCGCCGTGGCCGACGACGAGTTGGCGAAGGAGTACTTCTTCGCCCATCCCGAAGAGGCCAAGGCGTGGATGCGCAAGCAATGGACCGTGGTCGACGAACAGGCTGTGGAGCAGCAGGTCGCCGATCACCTCGTCCAGGACGATGCCGGACGCTGGCACTGGCGCTACCACCGGGGTGCGGTGCTCACCGCGTTTTCGGAGGTGGCTCGGCCGCAGGTCGTGCCGCCGGCCGGAACGGGGACACTCGTGGTGCGCCCGACCCGCGGCGGTATCGTGCCTCCCGCGTTCCTCGCCGGCTGCGAAGCTGCGCTCGGGGACGACTTCGTTGTGGCGGACATCGACTGCGGTCACACGGTGGCGTCGGAACGTCCCGCGGAGCTGGCCGTGTTGATCAAGGATTTTCTGGCGAGGACTTCCTAGCGGAACAGGCCAGGTGGATCACGTGGACGACGCCCTCATCGAGCGGGTTCGGGAGGTTGTGGCGAGCATCCCGGCCGGGCGGGTGCTCGCCTACGGCGACGTCGCGGAGCTGGCGGGCGCACCCTCACCGCGCCTGGTCGGGCGGATTCTCGCGGTGGACGGTCACGACGTTCCGTGGCACCGGGTGCTGCGCTCGGATGGCACCGTGGCTGCGCACCTGGCTACGGATCAGCTTGCTCGGCTCCGCGCGGAAGGCGTGCTGGCCGACGGCCAGCGGATCGACATGCGCCGCTACCGCTGGACGGACCCGTTCCCGGAGCCCGGGGACGACCAACCGGCGCTGTGGTGACACCGGCTCCGGCAGGTCACGTAGCAAGAGTTCGGCTAGCTGCAGGGGATCTTCGTCACCGACGCGCTCCGGTTCCTTACCCAGACGCCCAACGCAGCGCCGGCCGTGTACGTGACAAACACGGATGGCCGGCTCGGCTTCGACCTCATGTACCAGCGTGGCCCCAACACGGATGATCAGATGGCGCGGCTGGCCAAGGACATCGGGGCCGACCTGATCTCGATCGCTTCCTGATCCCGGTTAGTCCTGGGGGCGCCGGGGCTCGAGTTCGATGAGTTCGAAGGCGGCGGCATAGCGGGTGCCGAAGAGTTTTCCGGCGCGGCGGGCGTTGCTCACGACGTGCTGGATCGACCACAGCTCGCCGCCGAGCGCTTCGAGGTAGGCGCGGTGCTCGCGCAGCGCGGCAAGACCGGCTTCGAGAGTGTCGGTGACATCGACGGCGTGATCGATGTTGGTCGAGTCCGCCACGGCGACCCAACGCAGGTGAGGTAACGGGTTCTCGCGGATGGCTTGAAGTACGGCGTTTCCGGCGTTGCGGTGATCGGTGGAGTTGCTGCCGCCGAAGGCCCACTGCTCATGGTGGTTGAGGATCATGAGCAGCTCGGGGTCGCGTCGTTGGAGGGATTGGGTGATGTCGCGGCGGAGTTCGGGGGTGTTCTGGATGGCGAAATCGGGGTAGTGGAGGAACTCCAGGTCCTCGACGCCGACGTGTGGAGCGGCCGCGCGCTCTTCCCGCTCGCGCAGTGGGCCTGCCTGGTCGGGATGCATGCCCTGGATGCCGGCCTCACCGCTGGAGATGAAGACGTAGCTGACGGTCTTGCCCTGTGCGGTCCAGCGGGCCACGGCGGTGGCCGGGCCGTACTCCATGTCGTCTGGGTGCGCGAGCACGCAGACCGCGGTGGACCACTCCTCGGGCATGGGTTGAAGCCCCGACATTGCCGCAGCGTATCTGTGGTGACAAGAGGTCACGACTTCTGTGGGAGGGCCCGGGAGGCTGTCTCGGGGGCGACGCCGCACCAGTGGAACTGCACCTCGCACAGGCGGTGGGCCTTCTTGCGACCGGTGTCGTCGAGCCGCCACGCGGCGACGAGCCACCGGCCGGCAGGCGAGTGGATCTGGTTGAGGTACTCGCGGGCCACGGCGGCGGTGTAGTCGGCGGCTGGGTCGTAGTCGCGGGTCCGGCCGACGTAGAAGCCGTGGTCATCGAGGGTCAGACGGTGGGTGAGATGGCGGGCACCGCGCTTGACCTCGTAGAACTCGAGCAGATGCCACCACCGCCAGGTGGAAGGACCGGTCATCGCACACCTCCGGGTCGGGTTGCGAGCGAGACTGCTAGAAAGTTTTCTCTACAGCTAGAGAAAACTTTCTAGATCACCTGAAAGGGGTCGCAGCTGGCAAGTGCCAAGGTCGTAGGCTGCGTGCCGCAGTGATCAGAGCCTGGAGGTGCTAGTGCCGGAGAGCTTCAGCCCCACGGTCCGGCTCCGGAAGGTGGCCCGCACGCTGTGCCGCTGGCGGGACAGATCCGGTCTGAACGGCGACGAGGTGGTGGCGAAGCTGCGCTGGGCGCGCTCCAAGCTCAGCAAGATCGAGAATGCTCGGCAGAACATCGAGCCGGCCGATGTCATCGCCCTCGCCGTGATCTACGGCGTCGATGAAGCCGAGCGCGATGCGCTCGTGGAGACCGCAGCCACCGCCACCGACAAGGGCTGGTGGCAGAGCTATGGGGAGCTCGCCCCCTTCGAGGGGTTCGGCGACTACGTCGGGCTCGAGTCCGAAGCCGTGTTGGTCCGGAACTTTGAGATCGACCTGATCCCAGGTCTGCTTCAGACCGAGGAGTACGCCACGGCCATCGCGCAGGCGTGGGCACCGCGTGCCTCGGATGAGGAGATTCAGAAGCGCGTATCTCTTCGCCGCCAACGCCAAGCCCGGCTGGAGGGGGATCCCCCGCTGGCACTCCACGCGATCGTCACTGAGACGGCCCTCCAGGTACCGGCAGGCGCACCAGAGCTAAGGCGTCGCCAGCTTGAGCACGTCCTGGACCGAGCATCGCTCGATCACGTCTCCGTGCAGGTGCTCCCCATGTCATGCGGCCCCCACCCCTCGATGGGCATCCCGTTCGTCATCCTGAGCTTCCCGATCGACGCTGATCCCGACGTCGCATACATCGAACACCTAACCGGCGGCGTCTATGTGGAGCAAGGCTCGGAGGTAGACGCATATATCCTGAATTTTCGGGCGCTGCAAGAGATCGCTCTGGATCCCGAGGATTCCGCAGCGCTCATCCGCAAACTGATCAGTGGCCTGCCTATGCACACGTAGGAGTACCGATGCCCGTCTTAGACATCCGTCGAGCATGTTGGCGCAGGAGCACCAGGAGCGGAGGCGGCAACTGCGTCGAGGTCGCCTGGTTATGGCGGAAGAGCAGCCGTAGCGGCGACGCCAATGGCGGTGGCGGCGCCTGTGTCGAGGTAAGCCCCGCATGGCACAAGTCGTGCCGAAGCGGATCCAGCGGGGGAGCGTGCGTTGAAGCTGCTCCGCATGGTGGCCTCACCGCCGTCCGGGACTCCAAGAACCCCGACGGCCCCATCCTCTCCTTCTCCCCCGGCGCCTTCTCGTCCTTCCTCCATCACATCCGGGCTGGGCGGCTCGATCTTCATTGAGCCTCAGCCCAACTTCTCATCCGCCATCGTGTGGTGGGGTACGTGCTCGGCGGGGATCGTTCCGAGCCTTCCCGCCTGGTAGTCCTCGACCGCCTGGATGATCTCTGCGCGGGTGTTCATCACGAACGGCCCGTACCGCGCGATCGGTTCCCGGATCGGCAACCCGCCCAGCACAAGCACTTCCCAGCCCCGCGCATTCGCCTGCGGCTGCGTGTCCGCTGCCCGCAACGTCACCGCTTCTCCCCCACCGAACACCGCAAGCTCGTGCGCATCCAGCGGCCGCCCCTCCACACCAACGGTTCCGCGCCCGGACAACGCATACACCAGCGCGTTGAAGTCCCTCGGCCACGGCAGCGCGAGCCGCGCCCCAGGGCTGACCGTCGCATGCAGGTACGTGATCGGTGTCCAGGTCACACCCGGCCCCTGGTGTCCCGCCAAGTCCCCGGCGATCAACCGCACCAGGGCGCCACCATCATCACTCGACAGCAGCTTCACGTCCCGCGGCCCGATGTCCTGGTAGCGCGGCGGCGTCATCTTCATTTCCTTGGGCAGGTTCACCCAGAGCTGCACGCCGTGGAACAGGCCACCTTTCACCACCAGTTCCTGCGGTGGCATCTCGTTGTGCAGGATGCCGGCTCCCGCCGTCATCCACTGCGTCCCACCGTCCGTGATCACGCCACCGCCACCGATGGAGTCGGTGTGCTCCATCGCGCCATCGATCATGTACGTGACCGTAGCAGGAACGGGTCCGCCAACGACAGGTCCATGCCGGGGAACGGACGATGTACCAGGAAGCCCTCACCCTCGAAGTACTGGCGGGCCTGCACCACCTTGTGCACCGACCGCCACTCCGTTCCGGTGTCGGCCAGGCCGGGCAGGCGCGGCAGGGCGAGGGTGTCGGCGGTCACCGCGGGCATGGTTGCCTCCAGCGCTCCGGGGCCGTGCGGCTACGGCCCACTTGTCAGCGGACAACCTTATTGAAGGTTCAATTATTCCCGCGACGCGTGCCATGGTCGGGGTCACCGGGACCAGCTGGGCCGCCCAGCCGCCGCAGTCCACCGCGACGATGTCGGCCCCGCGGTCCTGCCGCGGGTTCGTGGCGGGCCCCGCGTGGAGGCGACCTGCTACAACGAGTCGGACGACCCGCTCTGGGCCCGCCTGGTGGTGCGCTGCAGTGCTGGGACCGTTGCCGTGACCCCGTGGACGCGAATACCCGCCCACGACTCCGCAACCTTGGGCGCCGAGCGCCCGAACGGAACCCCGGTCTCGATCAGCATCACCTTCCAGCAGGGCTGACGCTGGGACGTCCCTGTCGGCCCGGTGTCAGGCTGCCGCGGGGTAGCAGCGTGCGTCGAGGTAGCGGCGCACGACGAGATCAACGACGCGGGAGTGCGCGCCGAGCGGGTCGGCGACCGCGTCGGCCCGGGCACCGAGCAGTACCCGATGGAACACGCCGGGTGCGAGCAGCCACGAGGCGATCAGCACCCGGTCGTAGCGCTTCCGGGCGTCGGCCACCGCCTTACCCACCTCGGGCTCGACGGTCGTGACGAACGCCGTCCGCACCGCATCTCCGAGGCGGGCCGACAGCAGGGCCGCCGCCCGCCGCACGTCCGCCACCGCGCGCGGGTCGGCCGAGCCGGCCGCGGCCAGCACCACCCCGTCGCCCGGTCGCCATCCGGCCGCGAGCAGCCGCTCGTGCGCGGCCGCCACCAGCAGCGGGTGCGGGCCGAGGCCCGGCGTCACCAGCGCATCCGGTCGCGCACTCTCCGCGACCTGGTTCGGGACGTCGACCCGCACGTGGTAGCCGGCCGCCAGGAAGGCCGGGACAACCACCGCGGGCCCGTTGAGCTCGCGCAGCACCTCGCCGACCGTGGGCCTGGCCACGTCCGCATAGGCCACGCGCACCGGTACCGAGTTCAGCCGCTCGCGCACCGCGGCCGCGACCCGGCGGATCACCATTCCGCCCGCCGGGTTCCGGGAGCCGTGTGCCACCAGCACCAACGTCATTCGTCCATCCCCCGTCCCGTCGCCGTTTCCACCGCGAGCCGGTAGCCCCGCTTGACCACCGTCTGCACCAACCTGGGCTCACCCAGCGCCGACCGGAGCCGGCCGATCGCCGTCTCCACGGCGTGTACGTCGAAGTCGGCATCGCGCCCGGAGTTGCCACGCAGCGCCGCGAGCAGTGCGGTGCGGGGCGCGACCCGGCCAGCCTTTGCGGCCAGCACACGCAGCACGGCCATCGGTGCGGGCGCCACGGGACGCAGTTCACCGTCGATCACGGCTGCGTGTCCGCGCACCTCGAAGTCGTGTCCCGCAACGCGCAGTCGCGTCGCCCGCTCGGGCAGCAGCTCCACCACCTTGCGGGCGAGGGCACCGATGCGGCCGCGCTCCGGCCAGACCGTCGGAATTCCCGCGGCCTGCAGCGGTCCGGCGGTGACGGTGCCGACGCAGGCGGCGAGCACACCGGACCGGAACGCGGCGACGAGGCGCTGGTAGCGGTCGGTCTCCTCGGCGCGGGCAAGCATGTTGGCGGCGGCCGGTGCGCTGGTGAAGGTGACCGCGTCGACCTGGCCGAGCAGCGTGGCGTCGATCAGCCTGTCCAGCGGCCCCGGATCCTCCGGTCCCAGCCAGCGGTAGACGGGCACCTCCACGACGTCGGCGCCGGCGGCGCGCAACGGTTCGACGAACTCCGGCAGCGGTGCGCCGTGCAGCTGCACCGCGATCCTGCGGCCTGCCACTCCTCCGGTACCCATGAGGTGTTCCAGGACCTCAGAGGAACACTCCGAGTCGGGCGACCATGCTTCGACGAGTCCCGCGGCACGCACCGCGCCCTTGGCCTTCGGCCCGCGCGCGTACACGGTGGCGGTGGACAGCCGCTGGACGAGGGAACGTCCCACACCCCATCCCTCGGCCGCCTCCATCCAGCCGCGGAACCCGATGCCGGTGGTGGCGACGACGATGTCGACAGGCTCGGCGAGCACCGCGCGGGTGGCGGTGAGCAGGTCGGTGTCGTCGGCGAGCGGGATGATCCGGATCGCTGGCGCGTGCAGCACGCTGGCGCCGCGTCGTTCCAGTAGTGCCCCCAGCTCGTCGGCGCGACGCGCCGCGGTGACACCGACGGTGTAGCCGGTCAGTGGCTGCACCGCCGGAGTTGCCGTGCGGGTCGCGCCGGTCACCTGCCGGCCACCTCCACCATGCCGTCCGCGACGCGCACCGGGTAGGTGGGGATGCACGTCTCGGGGTTGTCGAGACACTGTCCGGTGCGCAGGTCGAACGCCTGCTTGTGCATGGGCGAGGCGACCATGGGTACGCCACCGCGGTCGCCGACGATCCCGCGCGCCAAGACCATCGCCTGGCTGAACGGGTCCAAATTGGACACCGCGTACGCCGTTCCGTCCGCCACGCGGAACAACGCGATCTGCGTGCCGTCGGGCAGCAGCGCCGCGACGCCGTTCTCCGGCTCCAGCGCGGCATACTGGCACACCGGTGTCCATGTCAGGTTCTCGGCTACAGCGGTCACTGCTTCACCTCCGCGACCTCGTTCGTCTGCCCGACCGTCGGCACGGGCAGCAGGACCGGCACCTTCTGTCCCCGCTCCTCGCGGAAGGAGATGCTCGGGTCGGGTATCCCGGGCGCGTTGACGAAGGAGGTGAAGCGGGACAGCTTCTCCGGGTCCTCCAACACACCGCGCCATTCGTCGCTGTAGTTAGCCACGTGCTCGGACATGGCTTCCTCCAACTCCGCGCAGATGCCGAGGCTGTCGTCGACGATCACCTCGCGCAGGTGGTCCAGGCCGCCTTCGAGCGACTCCAGCCAGGTCGACGTGCGCTGCAACCGGTCCGCGGTGCGGATGTAGAACATCAGGAACCGGTCGATGAGCCGGATGAGCGTTTCCTTCTCCACATCGGACACGAGCAGGTCGGCGTGGCGGGGCCGGAAGCCGCCGTTGCCGGCGACGTAGAGGTTCCAGCCCTCCTCCGTGGCGATCACGCCGAAGTCCTTGCCACGCGCCTCGGCGCACTCGCGTGCGCATCCCGACACCGCGGCCTTGATCTTGTGCGGTGAGCGCAGGCCGCGGTAGCGCAGTTCCAGTTCGATGGCCAGGCCCACCGAGTCCTGGACGCCGTAGCGGCACCAGGTGCTGCCCACGCAGGACTTCACGGTGCGCAGCGCCTTGCCGTAGGCGTGTCCGGACTCGAAGCCGGCGTCGACCAGCCGTCGCCAGATGTGGGGGAGCTGGTCGACGGTCGCACCGAACATGTCGATGCGCTGCGCGCCGGTGATCTTGGTGTAGAGCCCGAAGTCCCGAGCTACCTCGGCGATCACCAGCAGCTTCTCGGGGGTGATCTCGCCGCCCGGGACGCGCGGGATCACCGAGTAGGTTCCGTTGCGCTGCATGTTGGCCAGGAACCGGTCGTTGGTGTCCTGCAGTGTCGCCTGCTCGCCCTCCAGCACGTGCCCGGCGCCGAGCGAGGCGAGGATCGAGGCGACCGCGGGCTTGCAGATGTCGCAGCCGCGGCCCCGGCCGTGCTTCTCCACCAGTTCGCTGAAGGTGCGCACGCGGGTGGCGCGAATGATCTCGAAGAGTTCGGCGCGCGAGTACTCGAAGTGCTCGCAGATCGCCTTGGACTGCTCCACGCCGCAGGACGAGAGCAGCTGCTTGAGCATCGGCACGCAGGATCCGCACGTCGTGCCGGCCTTGGTGCAAGCCTTGATCCCGGCGACGTCGGTGCAGCCGCCCACCACGATCGCGTCCTTGATCGTGCCCTTGGTGACGGCGTTGCAGGAGCAGACCTGCCCCTCGTCGGGGAGGGCGTCCACGCCGATGCCGGTGCCGGCGCTGCCGGCGGGGGCGATCAGGGCGCCGGGATCGGTCGGCAGCGCCTGCCCGACCAGGGGGCGCAGCGTGGCGTAGGAGGTGGCGTCGCCGACGAGAATGCCGCCGAGCAGGGTGCCGGCGTCGTCGGAGATGACGAGCTTCTTGTAGCAGCCGGAGACCGGGTCGTTGTGCACGACCTCGAGCGCGCCCCCGGTGCTGGCGTGTGCGTCGCCGAAGCTGGCCACGTCGACGCCGAGCAGCTTGAGCTTGGTGGACATGTCGGCGCCGGGGAAGGTGGCGGTGCCGCCGAGCAGCTGGTCGGCGACCACCTCGGCCATGGCGTAGCCCGGCCCGACCAGGCCGTAGCAGCGGCCGTGCACCGCGGCGACCTCGCCGATGGCGTACACGTTGGGGTCGCAGGTACGGCAGGCGTCGTCCACCAGCACGCCACCGCGCTCCCCCACGTCGAGGCCGCAGGCGCGGGCCAGGTCGTCGCGGGGGCGCACGCCGGCGGAGAACACCACCATGCCCGTGGTCAGCTCGGTGTCGTCGGACAACACCACGCGTAGGCCGTCGGGCGCCTCGGCGATCTCCTTGGTGGAGACTCCACAGTGGACGCTGGGGCCGAGGTCCTCGACGAGCCGGCGGAGCAGTGCGCCGCCGCCCTCGTCCACCTGCAGCGGCATCAGCCGCGGTGCCATCTCGACGATGTGCGTGTCCAGGCCGAGCTGACGGAGGACGTTCGCGGCTTCCAGCCCCAGCAGGCCGCCGCCGACGACCACACCGACGCCGCCGCCCTCGGCCGCGGCGCGGATGTCGTCGAGATCTTCCACCGTGCGGTAGGTGAAGCAGCCGGGCAGCTCGTGGCCGGGCACGGGAGGCACGAACGGGCGTGACCCGGTGGCCAGCACCAGCGCGTCGTAGCCGCGGACCAGGCCGCTGGCCGTGGTGACGGTGCGTGCGTCGCGGTCCACCGCGACCACCGGGTCGCCCAGGTGCAGCTCGACCAGGTCATCGCCGGCATGGTCGGCGTTCTCCAGGGCGAGCTTCCCGGCGTCCCAGTGGTCGACGTAGGAGGAGAGCGCGACACGATCGTAGGCCGGCCGCGGTTCTTCGGCGAGGACCACGACCCGCCAGGTCCCCGCGGTGTCCCGGTCGCGCAGCGCCTGCACGAGCCGGTGTCCCACCATGCCGTGTCCGACGACGACGAGTGTGCGCGTCATCCACTTCCCTCCCTTGCTCAGTCCGAATGCTGCGTTGCCGGCGTGTCACCGCCTTCACCTCGGTGTGACAGCGGTGTTACGACCTCCGCACCCGCTGTCCGGGTGATGCGTGCGTCGGCCGTTCGGCCGTGTCCGGTGGGTCACACCTGGGCGTGGGCGAGGCTCGGCACGCGCGCGACCAGAACCCGACGCCGCAGGTAGAACCACCAGGTCACGCCGATGCTGACCAGGTAGACCGCGAGGAACGCCCACAGTGCGGGCGCGATCGTTCCCAGGTTCACGTGCGAGATGCGGAACACCTGGTTGATGAGGAACCCACCGAACGCCCCGATGGCGCCCGCGATCCCGATGACGGCGGCCGAGTGCCGCTTGGCGACCGGCACCACGCTGTCCGGGTCGCGGCCCTCCTCCAGTGCTCGCGCGCGGGCCTGGGCGCCGAAGATGGCCGGAATCATGCGGTAGGTGGAGCCGTTGCCGACGCCGGACATCACGAACAGCCACAGGAAGGAGCCGAGGAACACCGGGAACGAGTGCGTGTCCAGGCCCACCAGGACACCGACCGCGCCGATGGCCATGCCGGCGAACGTCAGCAGGGTGACCCGACCACCCCCGAGCCGGTCCGACAGCCAACCGCCCAGCGGACGCGTGACAGAGCCGATCAGGGCGCCGGCAAAGGCGAGAAAGCCCAACTTCACCAGCAACGGGATGTTCACCAGCTCGGGGAAGTTGCTCTTGATGAGCAACGGCAGCGCGAACGAGTAGCCGATGAACGAGCCGAAGGTGCCGATGTAGAGGAACGACATCACCCAGGTGTGCTTGTTGGACAGCGCGGTGACGTAGGAGCGGCGGTCCGTCTTGGCGACGGTGAGGCTGTCCATGAAGAACCACGCGCACACGCCGGCGAGGATCACGAAGGGCATCCACATCATGCCGGCGTACGCCAGGTGCACCCCGCCGCCGATGGAGATGACCAGTGGCACCAGGAGCTGGGTGACGGCGACGCCGATGTTGCCACCGGCCGCGTTGAGGCCGAGCGCGAAACCCTTCTTCCCTTCGGGGAAGAAGAAGGAGATGTTGGCCATCGACGAGGAGAAGTTGCCGCCGCCAAGGCCGGCGGTGGCCGCCGCCAGCAGGAAGAACCAGTACGGGGTGCTGGTGTCCTGGACGGCGACGATCAGCAGCAGGCACGGAATCAACAGCAGGCTGGCACTGATGGTGGTCCACGCCCGGCCGCCGAACCGCGGCACCGCGAAGGTGTAGGGGATGCGCAACGCCGAGCCGACCAGGTTCGGCAGGGAGATCAACCAGAACAGCTGGTCGGCGCTGAAGTCGAAGCCGGCCGGGTTCAGGCTGACCACGACCATGCTCCACAGGATCCAGACGTTGAATCCCAGGTGCTCGGCAAGGACCGAGAAGAACAGGTTGCGGTGGGCGACGCGGCGGCCGGTGCGCTGCCAGAACTCGGGGTCCTCGGGTCGCCAGTCGTCGATCCAGCGGCCACGCCGGGCCGCTGGCGCGGTTGCCGGAGTCGGGTCCAACTCGAGCGTGCTGCTCATCGATGACCTCCGGGGACTACAGGGGAACTGGGGCGAAACGGTAGGGAGGGCGCATTACCCGGGAGTGCCGTCGCGTGACGTGGGCGGGAACTCCTGCTCACCTGGTCGGCCGCCCACCGTGAGAACGAGCCTTGCTGGCCGAAGCGGGGTCGTATCCGCGCCCGAACGCGACGCTCGCCTGCCGCCTGACGGGCGACAGATGCGCGTCCCTGTGTCGTGTGGTGGTTCGTTCGTGTCATATGGCGGTTCGAAACATGCGTCATCGGCGTCGGAAATGCCCATCACTGCGGCAGAAACGTGGAACGTGACCAACATCGGTGGCGGTCTCGGCGTCATCTCGGGTGCGTCACACCCGCATGAGGCGGGAGCGAGGGCGTCGTGGCGGTGGATCCCGGTGGCCCGCGCATCCGGATGTGGTGTCTTCACTTGTGGTGGGAGAGAGCCACCGGGCCGGGTGCTCCCTCAGCGGACCCGACCCGGCGGGGTCAGGAGGCGGTGCGCCCGGCGGTCGCGGCGTCCTGGTCCGGGTCGACCTCGGCGAGCCACTGGGCGATCCCGCACACCGCCTCGCGGCAGCTTCCGCAGCCGGTGCTGGCCCTGGTGGCGTCGGCCAGTGCGCTCACGCTGCGGGCTCCGGCCCGCCACGCGGTCATCAGCTGCCCCTTGCTGACGGTGTTACATCGACAGATCACCGCGGAGGAGGGCAGGTCTGCCGGGGAGGCGCCGGTCGCGCCGCTGGGCAGCGCACGGCCCAGCAGGAGCGCCAACCTGTCGGACGGCGCGGGCATCCCGCGGTCGTAGAGCTGGGTGACCATCGCCGCGGCGTCGGGCGTGCCCAGCATGATCGCACCGGTGACCTTGTCGTCACGGAGGACGAGCTTGGCATAGCGGCCGCGCGCCGGGTCCTCCAGCCGCACCACTTCGGCGTCCGGGTCGTCCAACTCGGCGTGCACCTCGCCGAGCGCGGCCAGGTCGATGTCGCGGGCCTTCAGCCTCGTGACGACGGGGGTACCGGTGTAGCGGGCCGCGGAATCGGCGCCGGTGAGCAGGTCGGCGACCACCGCCGCCTGCTCCCATCCCGGCTGCACGAGGCCGGAGATCGTGCCGGGATGCTGGGCGCAGTCGCCGATCGCGTGGATGCGGGGGTCGGACGTGCGCAGGGCGTCGTCGACGACCACGCCGCGGTCGATGGTCAGGCCGGCGTCGCCGGCGAGCCCGGTCTCGGCACGGACACCGGCGGAGACGACCACCAGGTCGGCGGGAACGTGGCTGCCGTCGGCCAGCTTCAGGCCGTCGCCGGGCACGTAACCGCTGGCGAGCACGTTGAGCCGGAACTCGATGCCGAGCTGGGCGAGGGTGCGGGCGAGCACCCGGCCGGCCGCCGGGTCGAGCTGGCGTTCCATGAGGTGCCCGACGGGGTGCACCACGGTGACCCGGTTGCCGCGGCCGGCGAGTCCGCGGGCGGCCTCCAGGCCGAGCAGGCCACCCCCGAGCACCGCCACCGGTGCGCCGGGGCGGGCCGTGGCGAGAATGCGTTCGCAGTCGTCGAGGGTGCGGAACGCCACGACTCCCGGCGCCGGCTCGCCGTTCTCGTCGCACAACCCCTCGGTCGGTGGGAGCCAGGCGCGGCTTCCGGTGGCCAGGACGACGGCGTCGTAGGGCAGTACGTCGCCGTCGGCCAGCGTGACGGTGCGCACCACGCGGTCGATGCGGCTCACCCGGGTGCCGGTTCGTACCGTCACCCCGTACCGATCCGCCCATGCACCGTCGTGGAGCGTGACCGCGTCCGTCGCCATCGCGCCGGCCAACACGCTGGAGAGCAGCACCCGGTTGTACGCGGCATGTGTCTCCTCGCCAACGATGGTGAGGGACACGCGCTCGCCGGCGGGGTCGCGCCGTCGCACCTCCTCGGCGAAACGGGCGCCAGCCATGCCATAGCCGATGACGACGACCTGTTGGGGACGCATCAACTCTCCTCCCCGGGGGCCGGCTCCAGGCGCACGGCACACACCTTGAATTCCGGCATCCGGCTAATCGGGTCGAGTGCGGGGTTGGTGACGAGGTTCGCGCGCTGGTCGCCGGCGAAGTGGAACGGCAGGAACACCGTGTCCAGCCGCATCGACGGCACCACGCGCACGCGCGCCACGGCGGTGCCACGCCGCGAGACGACGCGGGACAGCTGTCCCTCGGCGAGCCCGGCGCGGGCGGCGGTGTCCGGGTGGACTTCGACGTAGGACTCGGGAACGGCCTTGGCCAGTTCGGCGACACGCCGGGTCTGCGCGCCCGACTGGTAGTGCTGCAACACGCGACCAGTCGTGGCGAGCAGCGGGAAGTCGGCGTCGGGTGGTTCGGCGGGACCGCGGTGGTTCACCGCGGCGAACCGGGCGCGCCCGTCGGGGTGGGCGAAGCGGTCCAGGAAAAGTCGTGGCGTGCCGGGGTGGTCGACCGCGGGCACCGGCCAGTGCAGTTGCTCGCCGTCGCGCAGTCGTTCCCAGCTCACGCCGGAGTAGTCGGCCACCCCACCCGCGGAGGCACGCCGAAGTTCCTCGAACACCGTCTCGGCGTCGGTCGGGAAGCGTTCCGCGGGCTGGCCAAGACGGGTTGCCAGACCGTGCAGCACATCCAGGTCGCTGCGCACACCCTGGGGAGGTTCAATCGCCCGTTCCCGCAATAGGATGCGACCCTCAAGGTTGGTGAGGGTGCCGTCTTCCTCGGCCCACTGCGTCACCGGAAGTACCACGTCGGCGAGTTCCGCGGTCTCCGACAGCACAAAATCCGCCACCACCAGCAGATCCAGTGCGGCCAGGCGTTCGGCGACATGTGCCGCGCGTGGCGCGGAGACCACCGGATTGCTGCCGAACACCAGCAACGCGCGCGGGCCGTCCGCGCCGCCGAGGGCGTCGAGCAACTCGTAGGCGGAGCGGCCGGGGCCGGGCAGCTCCGCGGGGTCGACACCCCACACGGCCGCGACGTGCTCCCGTGCGGCCGGGTCGTCGATCTTGCGGTAGCCGGGGAGCTGGTCCGCCTTCTGGCCGTGCTCCCGCCCGCCCTGGCCATTGCCCTGGCCGGTCAGGCATCCGTAGCCGGATCCGGGTCGGCCGGGCAGGCCGAGCGCGAGTGCCAGGTTGATCCATGCCGAGGCGGTGTCGGCACCGCTGGCGTGCTGTTCGGCGCCGCGCGCGGTGAGGACGTAGGCGTTGTGGGCGCGAGCCAGAAGTCGTACCGCGGCACGCTGATCCGCTGCCGACACACCGGTGACGCGTTCGACGCGCTCCGGCCACCACTGCGCGGCGATGCGCCACATCTCCTCGAAACCGTTGGTACGCGCGGAAATGTAATCGTGGTCCAGGTGGCCGTCTGCGACCACGGCGTGGAGCATGCCCAGCGCCAGCGCGAGGTCGGTGCCGGGTGCGGGCTGAAGGTGCAGCGCAGCCTGTTCGGCGGTTGCGGTACGGCGTGGGTCGATCACCACCAGCCCGCCGAGATCGACGGCGCGCCGCAGGTGTTGGCTGAAGGGCGGCATGGTCTCGGCGACGTTGCCGCCAACCAGCAGCACGGCGTCGGCGTCGTCGAGGTCGGTCACCGGGAACGGGAGCCCGCGATCGATCCCGAACACCCGGATTCCCGCGGCTGCGGCCGAGGACATGCAGAACCGGCCGTTGTAGTCGACCTGCGAGGTGCGCAGCGCGACGCGGGCGAACTTGCCGAGCGCGTAGGTCTTCTCGTTGGTCAGGCCGCCACCGCCGAACAACGCGACGGCGTCGAGTCCGCGCTGTCGCTGGATGTCACGGATCCGTTCCGTGACGTAGTCGAGGGCCTCGTCCCACGACACCGGGTGCGGGGGCGCCTCCCGGCTCCGGCGCAGCAGCGGTTGCGTGAGGCGTCCCGGGGTGGTCAGCACGGCGGCCGAGGTCCACCCCTTCTGGCACAACCCGCCGCGGTTCGTGGGAAAGTCGCGGGGCTGGACAACGACGGAGCCACCTTCGGACGAGAGGTTCATCCCGCATTGCAAGGCGCAATAAGGGCAATGTGTCTTGGTGATCGTTAACGCAGACGTCGTCAACGGCTCCGCCATAACACCTACCTCCCACTCCCAGCGTGCACGCACGCGCTTCCGACGCCAGATCTTGAGCGCTACATCACGTAGTCGGGCGTGTACACAGAGGCACGAAAACGACATGCAGGGAGTAACTTCCGGCCCCGCTCAGTGACGTTAGGGCCGGGCTGTTACCCCGAAGTGGCGGTCTGTTTCGTCCGTGCGAACTTGCCCGCGCAACGATGTACGCCGTCGGTGAGTCGGTGTACGGGTCGGTGCGTCAGAGCAGCGGGGCGATCGTCTGGTAGGCCCGCTGCAGGCCCTCCAGGGACTCCGGGGTGGCCATGGGGTGTAGGGCGTTCACGGCGAGCCGGAACAACATCGCGCGCAGCAGCACCTGCGGCCAGTCGGCCAGGTGCTGCCACCGCTCGACAAGGCCGGTGTCCGCGCCACCCCAGGCCAGCGAGTCGACCGCGACGACCGCGGCGGCCCATTCGGCCGGGCGCCAGTAGGGGGTGAAGTCGATGATGCCGGGGGCGGTGTCCCCGGCGAAGAGCACGTTGCCGAACAGGTCGCCGTGCACGACCTGGGGCTGCAGCCCGATCGGCTTGCGGAGCACGGACAGCATCTCGAACAGCCGGCCGCCCTTGGTCGGGTCCAGCGGCTCGTCGTCCTCGTCCCAGGCCAACCGGTCGGCCACCGAGAACACGTCGCGGCGCGCGTCGACGAACCGGGGGCGTTGCAGGTCGGCCGTGGCCCCGTGCAGCCGCAGCGAGACGGCGATGACCTCGTCGTGCCGGGGTTCCGGGCGGCCCTCCAGGTGCCGGGTCGCCGACCAACCGGCCACCACCCACCGGCCGTCGGTGGACCGCAGCGGGCGGGCCAGCCGCAGGTCCGGCACGCGTAACGCGTCCAGGGTCTGCGCGATCCAGGCCGCCTCCGCGGGGTTGCTGGCCGGCCGGAGCACCACCTCCCCGCACAGCCACGCCGGCCCGCCGTCGAGCGGCTCGGGCTCGACGCCACGCACGCCGAACGCCGCGCACACGTGTGACGGGGGTGGTTCCGGTCTATGGCTCACGGCTGGGGACGGTACCGCCTGCCAGGCGCGGAACGCGGTATCCCAGGCCGAAGAACCCTCACCTCTACCCGAGCGGAGCCACAAAAGCCCTGCTCCGATGGGTTGCCGAAGCAGGGCGTCACCGGATCGCCCGCCCTCACCCGGCCTTCGCCGGCACCGACTCCCTCATCGCGTTCGCACTGCTCGACTGGATGGTCCGCTGCTGCCGGGCGCTGAGGTACCGGCGCGGAGCACCGCGCGCTCGGCGGGAAGGCCCAAGAACCGGGGCCCTTCGGACTGTGGTCCGAAGGGCCCCGGGTGGCGCGGGTTTCGTCAGTGTGGGTTGGTCAGTAGGTCGGCAGGCTCTGGTCGACCTCGCGGGCCCAGCCGAGCACGCCACCGCCCACGTGCACGGCATCGGCGAAACCGGCCCGGTGCAGTGCGGCCAGCGCCTCGGCCGAGCGCTGCCCCGACTTGCAGTGCAGCACGATCGGCCTGTCCTGCGGCAGCTCCGGCAACGCGACGCCGGACAGGATGCGGTCCTTGGGGATCAGCACCGAACCGGGGATCCTGACGATCTCGTACTCGTGCGGCTCCCGGACGTCGACGAGCAGGAAGTTCTCGTTCCGGTCGAACTTCTGCTTCAGCTCCAGCGGGGTGATGGTGTGCCCGGCGGCCGCCTGCTGCGCCCCGTCCGAGACGACGCCGCAGAACGCCTCGTAGTCGATGAGCTCCTGGACCGGCTCGCCCTCCGGGTCCTTGCGGATGCGGATGGTGCGGTAGCTCATCTCCAGCGCGTCGTACACCATCAGCCGGCCGAGCAGGGTCTCGCCGATGCCGGTGATCAGCTTGACCGCCTCGGTCACCATGATCGACCCGATCGAGGCGCACAGTACGCCGAGCACGCCGCCCTCGGCACAGGAGGGCACCATCCCGGGCGGGGGCGGCTCCGGGTACAGGTCGCGGTACTGCGGCCCGTGCTCGGCCCAGAACACGCTGGCCTGCCCCTCGAACCGGAAGATCGAGCCCCACACGTACGGCTTGCCCAGCAGCACGCAGGCGTCGTTCACCAGGTAGCGGGTGGCGAAGTTGTCCGTGCCGTCGAGGATCAGGTCGTAGTCACCGAAGACGTCGAGCACGTTCGACGAGTCCAGGCGCAGCTGGTGCAGATTGACCTTGACGTACGGGTTGACCTCGGCGATCGCGTCCCGCGCCGACTCGGCCTTGGGCCGGCCCAGGTCGGACTGGCCGTGGATGACCTGTCGCTGCAGGTTGGACTCGTCGACCACGTCGAACTCGACGATGCCCAGTGTGCCCACGCCCGCGGCGGCCAGGTACAGCAACGCCGGGCTGCCCAACCCGCCGGCGCCGACCACCAGCACCCTGGCGTTCTTCAGCCGCTTCTGCCCGTCCACCCCCACGTCCGGGATGATCAGATGGCGGCTGTACCGGGCGACCTCCTCCTTGGTCAGCTCCGCGGCGGGCTCCACGAGCGGCGGCAGCGGCATCTGCGCTCCTCCTCGTCACGACGGCGAACTCCCAGTCTCCCGCAACGAACAACGTCGCTGGCCATCGCGGTCTTCCCCGCTCCCAATCCCTGGAACGGCCCTGGTCAAAGCGCCTGCACAGGGGCGGGCACGGGCAACACCCCGCACGGCGCCCGCACCGGGTGCACCCCCGGGCGCGTTGGAGCTGCCGGCGAGGCGTCAACCGGCCTTGGCAGTCGGATACGGCCAGGCGTTGGCCTTGCACACCTTGCCGTCGGCCGTGACGCCACCGTCGGTGCCCAGCGTGGCCAGGTAGTCGTTGGAGACGCCCCAGCTCTGCTGCATCATGATCGGCGCCAGCCCGCCGTTCTCGCCGCACGGCTTGTGGCCGAACCCGAGGCCGTGCCCGACCTCATGGTTGATCACATACTGCTTGTACTCGACGTAGGAGCCCTGGAACGCCACCGCGCCACGCACCCACCGAGCGATGTTGATGACCACGCGGCGCGACACCGGGTCGTAGCAGGATCCCTCGAACGGGATCTCGAAGCCGCAGATGTCCCGGGTCGTCATCTGCGACGTGAGGCTGATCCGCAGGTCCGGCTCCCCGGAGTCGACCCGCTGGAACCCGTGCTGCTCGTCCGCGATCCAGCTCCGCGGGTCCCGCAGGATGTTGTCGACGTCCCGGCCGAAGGTCTCCGGGCCGCCGGTGACCTCGACGCCGCGCTCCACCTCGACGGTGTAGCGGAACAGCTTGGGGCCGCCGAAGCGCTCACTGGAGCCCGGCACCACGTCCCACTTCTTCTCGCCGCGCTCGGTGAACCTGCCTCCGGGCGGCAGTTCCGCGGCCGCCTTGGCCTCGGCGAACTTCTGCGGATCGGGGTTGGGCACGCCGGGTGCGCGGCTGGTCGGGCCGGTGTTGGCGAGGTTGCCCACCCCGGTCACCGAGGACCCGTCGGTGGGCTGCTCGGTCCCCTTGAGCACCGCGAGCGCGGTGACCACGACGAGCACGGGGAGCGCGTAGACGCGCCAGCCGTAGGTGGCGAGCAGGCCCTTCTTCCGCTCTCGGGACGCCTCTTCCCGCCGTCTGTGGGCGAGGGGATCCCAGGAGGCGGCTAACGGCTCGGCGTCGGTGCGCCGGGAGCCGCGCTGGTACCGCGCCTCACCGCGCCGTCGGGTGACGTGCCGGCTGCTCGCGGCCGCGCCCGTGGACGACGTGGATGCACGCTTGGCTACTGCCTCACGAGGTCCCTGCGGCGTCCGGGTCACGCGCTTCAGGGTGCCACAGCACCCGTTCGGACTCTGTCAACGCCACGTCACCACGTTCCGCGATCAACGGCCGCCAGCATCCCCAGCACGGCCCGGGCCACGGTCCGGGGACGTTCCATCTGAGCGACATGCCCGGTTCGGGGCAACACGAGCAGGCGGGCGCGCGGGATCAGGCGCGCGGTGCGCGGTGCCTTGCGCACGCTGACGACCCGATCTTCGGTGCCCCAGATCACCAGCGTGGGCGTCCTCACCCGGGGCAGGGCGCGCCACAGCGACTCCGCCCGCGGCGCGAGCCACGACCGGATGAGGCCGAGCGTGGTCTGCAGCAGGGCCGGGCCGGCCCAGGGCATGGCGTAGCGCTCCGCGTACTCCCGGCTGGCCTCGGCGACGCGATGTTCGGGCACGTCGTCGGGGTTGGCGAAGCACAGCCGTAGCATCTGCTCGACGCGTTCCCGCGGGGTGACGGCGGCGAGCAGCTCCCGGTAGCGCCGGCCGAGCGGGCCGGGCAACGCCGCCAGCGGGAACCGGCGGTCCGACAGCCGGGCGGGGAACGGCCGAAGGTCGGGCACGGCGGGTGACACCAGGGTCAGGGTGCGCACCAGCTCGGGGCGCCGGGCGGCGGCCAGGATCGCCACGGTGCCGCCGAAGGAGTTGCCGAGCAGGTGCACCGGACCGCGGGCCGGACGCGCCTCGCGCAGTCCCTCCAGGAAGCGCACCAGCACGTCGATGTGGGAGGCCAGCGAGAAGTCGTGCCCGTCGACCGGCGGGGTGCGGCCGAAGCCGGGCAGGTCGACGGCGATGCCGGCGCACCGCACGGCGAGCTGGCCGGCCAGGTCGGTCCAGTTCGTGGCCGAGCCGGCGAGGCCGTGCACGTAGACGGCGGTCTCGGTGTCGGGGCCCGGCGTCCGGCGCACGTGGAGGCAGACTCCGCCGCAGGTGTGGAAGTGACCGGGCCACGCCGGTGTGGTCGCGTCGACCGGGGGCAACGGACCCTGGAAGAAGGGCACCCTGGTGAGCGGGGCCCGTTCCGGCGGCGCCCCGGGGTCGCGGGCAGGCTGCGTCAGGGTCATGTCTCACAGCATGCTCCGGGCGGCCCGACCCCGCCGGTGAGCAGGGGCACGGAACCACGAAGTCGGGAACACTACTACCAGCGAGTAAGGTCATGGAACCCGGCCGGGTGCCGCGGCGCGGCCACCCGGCGGGACGACGTGGCTGGAGGCAGCAGCGATGACGGAGACGGCACAGCAGGGCACCGGACCGGTGGGACGCGGGGTGCGGTTGCCGCGGACAGCGCGGCGCGCCCAGCTCCTCACCGCGGCCCAGGAGGTCTTCGTGGCCAACGGCTACCACGCCGCGGCCATGGACGAGATCGCCGAGCGGGCCGGGGTCAGTAAGCCGGTGCTCTACCAGCACTTCCCCGGGAAGCTGGAGCTGTACCTGGCGCTGCTGGAGACACACGTCGACCAGCTCACCCGGCAGGTGCGGGAGGCGATCGAGTCCACCCACGACAACAAGCAGCGGGTGCACGCGGCGGTGGCCGCCTACTTCGACTTCGTGGCCGACGGCCAGGCGTTCCGGTTGGTCTTCGAGTCCGACCTGCGCAGTGAGCCGGCGGTGCAGGAGGCGGTGCAGCGCTCCACCTCCGCGGCCATCGAGGCGATCACCGAGACGATCACCGCCGACGCCGGCCTGGACGAGGAACGGGCCCGCCTGCTGGCGGTCGGGCTGGTCGGGCTCAGCCAGGTCACGGCGCGGTTCTGGCTGGACGCCGGCCGGCAGGTGCCCAGGGACGAGGCGATCTCGCTGATCTCGACGCTGGCGTGGAAGGGCATCGGCGGGGGTTTCCCGCTGCAGCCGCACTGATCTCCCGGCGGGGAGCGTCCCCGCCGGGAGATCGGGTGTGCGGTGCCGGGCCAGGGCCCGCTACTCGCCGGCCGCGACTGCCTTGCGTCGCCCGGTCCGGCGCTTTGTTGTGCTCTTCCGGGTGGTACCCGCCGCTTCGGACCCGGCCCGCCGGACCATCGTCGCCAACTCGTCGGCCAGCTGCCGCGACCGCTCGTAGGGCAGCATGTGGCCCGCGCCGCCACAGATCCGCAGCTCCGCCCCGGGGATGGCGGCGGCGATCACCCGGGAGTGCCCCGGCGGGGTGAGCCGGTCCTGTCCCCCGGCGAACACGACCGTGGGAATCCCGGCGAAGGTCGCCAGCGCGGCCCGTCGCTCGTGCTCGTCGAACGCCCTCCTGATCTCGGCGTAGGTGCTGGGCTGGCAGGAGGCGACCTGCTCGGCCGCCTCGGCCAGGTCGTAGCGGCCCGGGCGCTCGCCGAACAGCAGCCACCGCAGGAGGGGACGCAGCGGCGCGGACCGGCGGAACAACACCGAGCCGCGGGACCGCCCGATCAGCCGGGTCACCCGCCGCTCCACGGCGACCACGATCCGGCCGACGATCCCGGGCAGGCCGAGGGTGATGCCGGTCAGGCCGCCGCTGGAGGTGTTGACCAGTAACACCCCCGCGACCCGCGAGAACAGCTCCGGGTGCTGCTCGGCCAGGGCCATCAGGGCCATCCCGCCCATGGAGTGGCCGACCAGCACGACCGGACCGGTGGGTGCCTCGGCCTCGATCAGCTCCGCGAGGTCCTCGGCGACCCGCGCGATGCTGGCCGAGCCCCGGGGCGTGGGCCGGGAACGCCCGTGCCCCCGGTTGTCGGGCCGCACCACGCGCACCGCGCCCCCAGCACCGGCGAGGAGTTCGTCGGTGACCCGCCGCCAGGTGTCGCCGGTGAGTGCCCAGCCGTGCAGCAGGAACACGGTGACCGGCGCGTCGGCCGGGCCGGTGCTCGTGACGTGCAGCTCGGCACCGTCGGAGGTGCGGAACCGCGCCCCGGTCACGGAATCAACAGCGACTTGCGCCATAGCTTCACCACGGACTTTCCGATCATCCCGAGCTCGTCGAGGTAGGCCATCAGCCGTTCCCCGCCCCACCGCATCGTCTGCTGCCAGTGCGGGTTCGCCAGTGCCATGCGCAGCCCGTCCCGTGGGTCAAGTCCCAGGGGCCGGAAGGTGTCGAGCGGGAGGAAGGCCCGCGACACGTAGAAGGCGACCACGGCGGTGATTGCCCGGTGCAGTGCCAGCTCGGCCTTGCCCGCCTGCTCGATCGACCGCACGATCTCCTCGCGGGCGTAGCGGACGTGCCGGGCCTCCTCCACCACGTGGATGCGGTTGACCATGCGCATCATCGGCTGCACCCGGTCGTCGTTCATCGCCGCTCGCTGGAACCTGTCGACGATCTCCTCGCCGAGGAGGGTGGCAGCGTACATCGAGGGGCCCCAACCCACGGCCTTGAGCAGGTTACCCAGCTCGCGGGGCACGAATGGCGGCTTGTAGTGCGGGGTGCCGAGCTTTTCCATCATGCGGCCGAACATCACGATGTGCCGGCACTCGTCGGCGACCTCGGTCAGCACGTACTGCGGCTGCCGCTGGCGCGGGTCCACCCGGTACACGTGCCGGAGCAGCAGCTGCATGAGGATGCTCTCGAACCAGATGCCGCTGCTGGCCACCCCGGCGACGAAGTGCCTGGAGTGCTCGATCCGCTGCTCCGGCGTGGCCCGCTCCCACCAGGACGTGCCGTAGAGCGGCAGGCGCTCGGGCACGAAGTAGAACTTGTCGTCCGCAAGGGGGGCGTTCCAGTCGAGGTCGAGCTCGGGGTCGTAGGAGTTCTTGGCCGAGGAGGCGAGCAACCGTTCTGCGGTGCGCTCCCCGTCGGCCAGGTGTGCTGCTTGTGCGGTCATGGCCCGGTCACCTACTCGATGTCCGTTCAGGGGGAGGGAATTCCCGATTTCGTTCGGGGGAAGGGTTTCGTTGCGCCGCCCGCAGCATCTGCTGGGCGAGCGGCACCGAGTCGTAGTGGCCGCGGGAGACGTCGTAGCGGTGTCGCAGAAGGACAATGCGGTCCGCGCTCTTGGGGAACATGCGTGCGAGGCGGATGCAGGCACCGCCCCACCACGTGGTTCCGGTGTCGCGGGGTGGCCGGTGGGCAGCCAGCGTCCGAACGAGGGTGTTGACGACGTGCTTCTCGCGTTCGGCGGGCACCTTGCCTTCCAGCGACAGCCCGGCCCGCCGGCTGGCGTCGTGGATGGGGGTGCGGACGTACCCCGGGTACACGGTGGTGACCTTCAGCCGCTTGCCGTACTCGATGCGCAGGCAGTCCGCGTAGGCGGAGAGGCCGCGCTTGGTCACGACGTAGGCGGAGGCGAAGGGCACCGTGACGAAGGCGAGGCCGGAGGAGACGAACACGGCGCGGGGGTCGCGGGAACGCAGCAGCTCCGGGAGGGCCGCCGCGGTGATGCGCCAGCCACCGAGCAGGTTGACCTCGACCGTGCGGCGCACCGCATCGTCGACCGGACCACCGCTGTCGGCGGGGAGCCCGATCCCGGCGTTGCTCACCACCGCGTCCAAGCCGCCGAGCCGTTCCACGGCGGCGGCGACGCCCTCCCGCACCGACTCCTCGTCGGTGATGTCGCAGGGAATGACATCGCCCACCGGGGCCACGTCGAGCCCGGCAACGTGGGCCCCACGTTGCCGGAGTGCGGCCGAAGCGGCCGCGCCGAAGGCTCCGGCGGCGCCCGTGATGAGAATTCGACAGCCGACCAGGGACCGTTCTCCCATCGCACCTCCTCCACGGTCGGTGGGTGCACCGACCGATCGGGTGTTATTGGGTATCTGTTACCTTAAGTAACAGGTACTCGTGGTAGCGTGCGTCACATGGGGCGATCTGTCAAGACGCAACCGGGTGAGGGCGGCGACCGGTCGGACGCGCGCAAGGAACGCTGGCGGGCGCACCGGGAAGCGCGCCGGGCGGAGTTCGTCGACGCGACGATGTGCGCCATCAAGAAGCACGGCGCCGACGTCGGCATGGACGAGATCGCCGCCGAGGCCGGCGTGAGCAAGCCGGTGCTCTACCGGCACTTCGCGGACAAGGCGGACCTCTACCTCGCGGTCGCCCAGCGCGGCACCGACGTCCTCATGGAACGGATGGCCCCCGCGCTGGATGCGTTGGCCCACGACAAGGTCACGCCACGGCAGTGGATCCGCGGCACCGTCGACACCTACCTCGCGCTGATCGAGCAATACCCCGAGATGTACCGGTTCGTGGTCCGCGGCCAGTTCGTCGACCGGCCGCCGGACCGTGACCTGGTGGCCGAGGACAAGCGGGCTCTGGCCAGCGCGATCGCCCGGATCTTCGGCGACTATCTGCGTGCCTTCGGCATGGACTCCGGTGGCGCCGAGGTCTGGGGCCACGGCGTGGTCGGCCTGGTGCAGGGCGCGGGTGACTGGTGGCTGGACCGGCAGTCGATGAGCCGGGAGGCGGTCACCGACTACCTGACACAGATCATCTGGGCCGCCATCGAGGGCGTGTTGCGGTCCAGCGGCCTGCACCTGGAACCGGATCAACCGTTCGAGGAGGGCGTTGCCCGGGCGCTCGCCGAACGGCCCGTGCTGCGTGTCGTCTCCGACGCCGACCAGGCCGGCACCGGGACCACGAGCAGCGGCGGCTGACCTTCCTTTCGCCGCGACAGGGCCGTTCCGACCGCACTCCGCCGGCCAGCGGGCCGTACATCGTGTCCACCGACGAGCAAGGACGAGGAGCTGCCGATGAGCGAGGGTCACGAGCACCACGAGGAGGAGTTCGCCGGGCCCGCCACCCTGGTGGCCCAGGACGCCGAGGTGACCGCCCAGGTGCGCCTACGCGGTTTCTTCCAGCCGATCGACGGGCGTTTCCACTGGTACGGGCGGGTCTCGGCGGATCCGGCCGTGGTGGAGCTAGCCGGCAAGGGTATGCGCAAGATCCTGGTGCGGACCGCCGGCGGCGAGGCCGAGGCGGTGCTGAGCGAGCCCGACACCTGGGGTCGCTACCGGATCACCGGGGTGGGCCGCCCGCCCTTCCCGGTGGAGACCGACATCCCGGATGGTGCCGAGTAAGGCCGCTGTCGCAGATCTCCTCACGCCTTCGAGATAGCCCGAGAGGGTGACCGGCGCGGTGACAAGCGTCTCGCTCGGGACCGCGCGAACCCCGGACGTGACGGGGCGGCTCCGGCTGAAGACGAAGGAGCCGCCGGGGCACCCTGGCCCGGCGGCTCCTCGTCGTCTGCTGTGCCGACCCGCGGGCGGCTCAGCTACCGACGGCGAACCCGATGGGTCGCCGGTCGGCCGGCGCGATCTCCACGTAGGCGACCTTGGCGGCCGGCACCATGTAGCGTCGGCCCTTCTCGTCGACCAGGGTCAGCAGGCCCTGTGGGCTGCGCAGCGCGTCGTTGACCAGCGCCTCGACCTCGTCCGGCGCCTGACCGCTCGATACGACGAGCTCGCGCGGGCTGTCCGCGACGCCGATCTTGACCTCCACCCGGACCTCCGGTCAGCTCGAACAAACTGATGGCTGCTCGTCAGGCTAGCCGAGCAGGGCCGGGCATCCGGCGCCGACGGCTCCGCCGTGGGCGAACGCCGGCGCCCGGCGCACCGTCGTCAGCCCAAACCCAATGCCTGCATGCGCCTGCCGTGCAGGCTCTGCATGCGCTTGAACAGCGCGGCGATCCCGGCGAGGTCGCCCGAGCCGCTGATGATCAGCTCGGCCAGCCCGTCCCGCTCGGCCACCACGTGCTGGGCCTGGGTGAGCGCCTCGCCGAACAGCCGGCGACCCCACAGCGTCAGCCGGTCCCGCACCTTGCGGTCGGCGCAGGCCGCCCGCACCTCGCGCTCGGCGAACGCGGAGTGCCCGGTGTCGGCCAGCACGGTGAGCACCAGCTCCCGTGTCTCCGGGTCGAGCCACTCGGCGACCTCGCGGTAGAAGTCGGCGGCCAGCCCGTCGCCCACATACGCCTTGACCAGCGACTCCAGCCACGACTTCGGTGCGGTGGAGGTGTGGAAGGCGTCGATCGGCCGCACGAACGGGGCCATCGCCTGCTCGACCGGCACCCCGCGCTCGGCCAAGTGCCGCTCCAGCAGCCCATAGTGCCCCATCTCGGCCGCGGCCATGCTGGCCAGCGCGGCCCGCCCGGCCAGCGTCGGCGCGCTGCGCGCGTCCTCGGCCAACCGGTCGAACGCCGACAGCTCCCCGTAGGCCAGCACTCCGAGCAGGTCGATGACACCCTCGCTGACGGCCGTAGGCCGCTGCTCCGCCTCGCTCATGTTGCGGAGCGTATCCGCCCGCCGCTCGACGCGGCCCCGGCGGAGGGACATCCCGGCAGGTAGACTGCGCTCCGATGCCCCAATCACCGGCCAGTAGCACGGTGAGCGCCATCCGCCCGCGCGTCATTGCGGCGGGCCGGCGTCGCCGGACCTGACCGGAAGGAGGCATCGGCGTCGCCGAGACGACCGCGGCCGGAACCCCGGCCCGCCCGTGGCGTGGCCCCGAGAGCCGCCCCGCCAGCAGCCGCGATGCCGCAGTAGACGTAGACGAGGGTGCGCGCACCGCTACATCGGCCCTCCCGCGCGCCGCCGGGACACCCGTGTCCGCGGGGCGGAGGCGTGGTCGAGCGCCCGTCAGGGCGTGCGCGCTGGTACGAGAGAGGCGATCACCCTGACCGTCAGCCACACCCATCCGGATTCCCTCGACCCCCGCTCGCTGGATCACAGCGAGGCCGGGCTGGTCGACGACACCGACACATCCGAACCGTTGCACGCGGCCGCCCCGGTCACGCCGGAGGCGCCGACCTTCGCCGAGCTGGGCGTGCGGCCGGAGATCGTGCGCGCGCTGGCCGACGCCGGCATCGAGCGCACGTTCGCCATCCAGCAGCTCACCCTGCCCCTCGCCCTGCGCGGTGAGGACGTCATCGGGCAGGCCCGCACCGGGACCGGCAAGACCCTGGGCTTCGGCGCCCCGCTGCTGCACCGCATCACCACCCCCGGTGACGGCGTCCCGCAGGCGCTCGTGGTGGTGCCGACGCGCGAGCTGTGCCTGCAGGTCAGCCACGACATCACCGACGCCGGCAAGTACCTGGGGGTGCGCGTGCTCGCCGTGTACGGCGGCCGCCCCTACGAGCCGCAGATCGAGGCGCTGCGGGCCGGCGTGGACGTCGTGGTCGGCACCCCGGGCCGGCTACTGGACCTGGCCGAGCAGCGGCACCTGGTGCTGGGCAAGACCTCGATCCTGGTGCTCGACGAGGCCGACGAGATGCTCGACCTGGGCTTCCTGCCCGACGTCGAGCGAATCCTGCGGATGGTGCCCGACCAGCGGCAGACGATGTTGTTCTCGGCCACCATGCCGGGCCCGATCATCACCCTGGCCCGCACCTTCCTGACCCGGCCGACGCACATCCGGGCCGAGGAGCCACACAGCGGCGCGGTGCACGAGCGCACCCAGCAGTTCGTCTACCGGGCGCACGCCCTGGACAAGATGGAGCTGGTCGCCCGCGTGCTGCAGGCCGAGGACCGCGGCCTGACCATGATCTTCACCCGGACCAAGCGCACCGCGCAGAAGATCAGCGACGACCTGACCGAGCGCGGCTTCGCGGCCGGCGCGGTGCACGGCGACCTGGGCCAGACCGCCCGGGAACAGGCGTTGCGGGCCTTCCGCTCCGGCAAGGTCGACGTGCTCGTGTGTACCGACGTCGCGGCCCGCGGCATCGACGTCGAGGACGTGACGCACGTCATCAACTACCAGTGCCCGGAGGACGAGAAGACCTACGTGCACCGGATCGGCCGGACCGGCCGGGCCGGCAAGACCGGCGTGGCGGTCACCCTGGTCGACTGGGACGAGGAAGCGCGCTGGAAGCTGATCAACGACGCGCTGGGGTTGGACCAGCCGGATCCGGTGGAGACCTACTCCACTTCCGAGCACCTGTTCGCCGACCTGGGCATCTCGCACGACGCCACCGGCCGGCTGCCGCTGGCCAAGCGAACCCGGGCCGGGCTGTCCGCCGAGCCGGTGGAGGAGGACGAGCCGCGCAAGGGCCGGCGGCGCCAGCGCAGCCGGGCTCGCGCCGGCAACGGCGTCCAGGCACCGGCGCGCCAGGCACGGGCCCAGGGCTCCGACGAGGAGCAGCCGGCCCGCCGGCGGCGCCGGCGGCGCACGCGGGACGGCGGCGAGGCCGCGGCCCAGCCCGCCGAGGGCCGGCAGGACGGCGGCCAGGGCGGGGACGGCCAGCGGCCCCGGCGGCAGCGGCGGCGCCGCACCCGGGCCGGGCAGGAGGCGCCGAGCGGCAGCGCCCGGGCCGGTGACGGCGGCGGTCAGGACGCCGGTTCCGGCGGCCCCACCTGATCCCCACAGCGCGGCTGGGATGATGGCGCCCGTGGTTCGACCCGAGCGCCGGAAGAAGGCCGACCTGATCGCGGTGGTGTTGATCATCGTGACGGTGCTGGCGGCGGGGACGACGTTGTGGTGGCGCAGCGACGCGCGCGCGACGACGTTGCAGACCGGTCCGAGCGGGCTGGTCGCGCCGCCCCCGCCAGCGGCGATGCCGCCGACGCTGGCCGAGGTGTGGCGGGCCCCGAGCGGGGCGACCCCGGCACCGGTGGTCGTGGGACCGACCGTGGTCACCGGCGATCAGGGCGAGGTGGTCGGCCGGGACCCGCTGACCGGGGACGTGCGCTGGCGCTACTCCCGCGGCCTCGGACTGTGCACGGTCGGTGCGGCGTGGGGCAAGGCGCTGGCCGTCTACCACAAGTCCCGGAACTGTAGCGAGGTCACCGCGTTGGACGGGGTGACCGGCGAGCGGGGCGCGCAGCGCAACGGCGACGCGGAGCTGGGCACCCGGCTGCTCGACGACGGCGTGCACGTCACGGCCACCGGGCACGAGCTGATCGAGGTGTGGCGCTCGGACCTGGTGCGCACGCTGCAGTACGGCGAGGTGCCGGCGGTGGTCAACCCGAACAAGCAGCCGCGGCCGGAGTGCTCCTACGGGTCGATGGCGGTGACGAACAACCGTCTGGGTGTGGTCGAGCGCTGCCCCGGGGAAACAGGTGACCGGCTGACGATCCTCAAGCCCAACCCGAAGAAGTCCGAAGAGCCCGAGGAGCTGGGCAGCACCCTGGTGGGTGAGCGGGGCTCCCGGCTGGTGGCGCTCAGCGGTGAGCTGGCCGCGGTGCTCACCCCGAATCCGCCGCGGTTGGCGGTGTTCGGCGACGCCGGGGACCAGGTCGGCGAGTACCCGCTGGACATCCCGGCCGACGAGGCGTCGGGCGACCCGCCGGGCCGGGTGGTGTCGACGGCCGTGGGCACCGGGGTCGTCTACTGGTTCACCGGGTCCCGGACCATCGCCCTGGCCGCGTCCGATCTCCATCCGATGTGGACGGTGGAACGGACGTTGGGTCCGGGCACCGTCTTCGCCGGGCGGCTGGTGCTTCCGGTGCCCGGGGGTCTGGCGGTGCACGACGCCACCACGGGCGCACGGATCGGGGAGATCCCGGTGGATCGGGGCGGCTACGACGGTCCGATCGAGCTCGGCTCCCTCGGACCGGTGCTGTTGGAACAGCGGGGCGCGATGTTGGTCGGGCTCCGCTGAAGTTGAGCAGCGCCACACTGTCCGGGCGCTCCGCTGGCGGTTGTGCTGCGGCACACTCGGAAGACGTGAGCCTTCCCTCGTCGCAGATCTCGCCGCACCGGGCGTCCCGGGTGGAACTGTCGGGTCGCTGGGGGCCGCTGGCCGCGCTGCACCGGCCGGCACGTGCGACGGGCAACGAGGACGGGACCGACGACGGCGGGACGAACCTCGGGGCGGTGGCCCTGCTGGTGCCGGGCTACACCGGTTCCAAGGAGGACTTCGCCCCGTTGCTGGACCCGTTGGCCGAGGCCGGGATCGAGGTGCTCGCGGTCGACCTGCCCGGGCAGTACGAGTCGGCGGGTCCGGCCGACGAGCCGGCCTACCTGCCGGGTCCGCTGGGCGCGACACTGGTGCCCCTGGTCGAGGCGCTGGCGGGTGGGAACGGCCTGCCCGGCCGGGCGGCCTTCGGGCCGCGGCCGGTGATCCTGGTCGGCCACTCCTACGGCGGGCTGGTCGCCCGGGGCGCGGTGCTGGCCGGGGCACCGGCGTCCGGCCTGGTGTTGCTGGATTCGGGGCCGGGGCAGTTGCCCGACGGCGAGCGCCGGCAGGCACTGGAGCTGGCCGAGCCGTTGCTGCGCGCCCAGGGGATCGAGGCGGTGCAGCGGCTTCGCGAGGCGCGCGAGGCGGCCCACCCGCGGTGGGCGAGACTGCCGCTGGAGCTCAAGGACTTCTACCGGCGGCGTTTCCTGGCCTCCCATCCCGCGGCGTTACTGGGGATGGCGCACGGCCTGCGGTCCGAGCCGGACCGGGTGGAGGCGTTGGCGGACCGGTTGCGTGCTCGCGGGGTTCCGTGCCTGGTGGCCTGTGGCGCGGAGGACGACGCGTGGTCGGTGGCGGCGCAACGGGAGATGGCGGAGCGCCTCGGCGCCGATTTCGCGGTCATTCCGGGTGCGGCGCACTCCCCCAACGTGGAGAACCCGGAGGGCCTGCTCGCCACTCTGCTTCCCACACTGCGTTCCTGGCTGGCCTGACGCGAAGCACAACACGTTGGTGTGCGGGCAACCGTGGGCGTGCGACCCGCCTGCGGGCGTCTAGCGGTACCAGCCGAGCCAGAGGACGGCGGCCGTGATCGCGACGACGACGAGAGCACCGAGCCAGCCGAACGCACCACGACGCCGGTCGAAGACGCGCTGTGCGACCACCGCCACGGTGGCACCGGCGAGATGACCGAACACCACTTCCCAGCCGGGACCGATGCTGCCGTTGTGGATGGCGTAGAACTGCGCGGCCACCAGGAATGTGGCGAGCACGCCGAGACCCAGCGCGAGCGAGCCGGTGAGCCCGCGCAGCCAACGCCCGCGTCTCGGACGGTCCGGGCGGGGCTGGGGTTCGGCCTTCGGTTCGTCCACTGTGGTCGTCCCGTGCACTTACCGCTCCAACCGGATCATGGGGCCAGCAACGCCCACGGTTCCAACTCGGGTGACGCCTGCCGGCCCTCCGCACAGTGTTGCCGGAAGTCGCACCACGCGCAGTGCCGGCCGGTGCGGGGCGGGAACAGCACGTCGGGGTCGCCCCCGGCGGCCAGCGTGTCGGTGGCCAGTTGCAGGTCGTCGGCGGCCTCCTCGGCCCGACGCAGGTGGCGGGCCAGCGACTCCTCGGTGTGCTCCCAGGTCAGTACCCGGCCGGTCGGAAGGTGGTGCAGCTCGACCCGCCGGCAGGGGCGACGCAACGTACGGCGGGCGGCCAGCGCGTACAGCGCCAACGCCTGGGAGCCGCGGGCGTCGTCGACGGTGAGCGCGTGCCGGCCGGTCTTGTAGTCCACCACGACCAGCTCACCGTCGCGGTCGTCGATGCGGTCCACCCGGCCCTCGGCGATGATGCGGCCGGCCGGGGTCGACACCCAGCGCTCCAGCCCGACCGGTTCGTCACCGGTGTCCAGCTCGGCCACGTAGTCGGTCACCCAGTCCTGGGCCCGCTCCCGGTGCTCGGCGGCCTGCTGGGGGTCCCGGAACCCGTCGTTCTTCCAGTGCCGGCGCACGAGGGCGGCCGCCGCGTCCGGGGTGCGGCGCTCCGCTGGCAGGTCGAACAGGGCACGCAGGGCGTTGTGCACGACGGCACCCAGGGTGTTGTGCGCCCACGCCCCACCGCGGCTCGGCGCCGGCCGGTCCAGGTAGGCCATCCGGTAGCGGCGCTGGCAGTCGGCCCAGGTGGCGAGCCGGGCAGGGGTGACCCGCACCAGCTTGCGCGGCATGCCTTCCAGGCCGAGCTGACCTTCCACGGCATCCACCGTACGCATCCCGTCCCTCATAACGAACAGCAGGTGTTCCTCCTACCTGAGAGGACGTGTGAGCTGCGTTCGGGTGGCCTGGAGCGGCCAAGACGAAGCCCCAAGGGCGACCCGGAGGTTCTCTGTGACCTAACCGAACGGCAACGCGGGGGCGGGAGCGTACGCTGCCATGGGCAAGCACGACAAGCCGTGTCCCGCCTGCAACGGACAGGGATGGGTGTGGGGCACCATCATCGACAGGGAAACAGGATCTCGGAACCCTCATCGTGAACCGTGCCCCGGCTGTGGAGGGACGGGAAGGGGATAGAGTGAAGTTCAGCCAAGCCGACCGGTGCTCCTATCACCATTACCGCCCGATCCTGGCACAGGAGATGGCGGACGCGTTGGCAACGGAGTCTCTACGGCGCCTGGAACCCGTGTGGTGTCCGATCAGCGGAGGTTGGCACATCTGGGCGCCGGAACTGGAACGGGGAACCATCACGAGCCTGGACCGACTGTAGGGCACAGACCCCGAACAAGAGCGAAGCCCCCGGTCTCGGGGGCTTGCTGCTGAGCTGACAAGGTTCTTACGTCAGTGTCGGTCGAGCCGACCGGACTTCACCGCGCCCACGAACGCCGCGAACGCGGCCCGGCGTAACCGCAGCACCGGACCGGTACGGTTCTTGCTATCCCGGATCACGGCACCGTCCGGGGGTAAGCCCGCCACTTCAACACATGTACCCGTGTTGACGGTACGACTACTCAGACGCCATCGCGTTTGCTTCACAGGGACTCCAAGTAGGTGACTCGGTTGGCGATCCAACCCAGGGTGTCGGGCAATTCCATAGACGTCGTCAGAAGCTGGTCGATGCGCTCCTGGAACGAGGCAACGTCTTTCGGGCGATGGAAGAACAAGCTTGAAATCTGGTTCTCAGAGGTTGCAATCGGATCATCACTCTCGAAGGTGATCACAGCGAACTGCCCTTCGAGAAGTGGATTCCAGTCTGACTCCTGCGACACGAGACGAAGTGTGATGTTCGGCTGCTGCCCCCACTTCAACAGAAACCGCAGCTGGTCAATCATCACGGACTTACCACCTATCACCGCCCGCAAGGCAGCCTCACCGATGATAGCGGTGAAATGAAGTGAGTTTCGATGGAGTACATCACGTCGACCCACGCGCATCGCGACACGCGTTTCCACCTCGGTACGCTTCATGCCGCTGGCGGTCATCATGGATCGTGCGTAGTCCGCCGTTTGCAGTAGTCCGGGCACTATCAGCGGAGTGACCTCGGTGATCGTGCGGGCCCTGCGTTCGAAGTCCATCAAGGCAACGAGCTGTTGCGGCGGCGCCGGCATTCCGACCGCAATCCAGTGCGGACCGTCTGTCGACTGCGCGAGATCGAGCAGCTCCTCGCGTCGCGCGCCGTCAACCTCCAGCGCGTCCAGGCAACGCACCACGTCTTCCAGCCTGGGCGAGCGCTCGCCGGTCTCCCACTTGCCGATGGTGCTGAACGTTGTCCCCATCTTCTGCGCCAGATCTCGGAGACTGAGCCCAGCTTCCTTGCGTACGCGGCGAAGTTGGGCGCCCAGCGCGCGTGCCCGTGGCGTTCCGCTCATGCGATACAGCGTAGGAGCTGATCACAGCGCCGTAGCTCGCACCTGATCAGGGGATGGCAGCGTTGTAGACGATACATCTAATGTCGCCGTCTACGCACCTTCCTTGGAAGGCGTCCGAGCCATCGACCGTCGAGGTGATGATCTTGAACCATCTTCCCTGGTCAGTCATGTTGCATCCGCATCGGGTGAGCTACTACCGCGTCGTTCGGGTGCGCCGGGTGCTCGTCGCGGTGGAGGATGTCGACGACTACGGCTTCTATCTGGGCTGGAACCGCAAGCGGGAACCCGTCTCCCACACGGCGGAGCCCTACGCCGCCGCGTTGTTGGAGGACCACCTGGCCGCACGGTCGTGGCCGCACCGGCCGAAGTCCGGCGAACGCTGGCGCGTGGTGGTGGAGCGGATCCGGGATGGTGACCTTGAGTGGCTCTGCGAAGCCGCTGTCTCCGTGCAGGTCATCAACGAGCGGATCGCAACCCACCTCAATCACGTCCACGGCAGGGCATGCCGCTGCGGCAGGACGGAGGCCGCGTCGTGATGACCATTCTGTTCTTCGGTGTCCTTCTGGCCCTCACCGGCGCCGTCTGGATCTACCTGTCGTATCACTACGCGACCGCTTCGCCGGCCGGCAGACACGCGCCGGGACGCAACAAGGTGCCCGTGTCCGAACTGGTCCGACGATCGGGGGTCACGGCATGAACGCGCACCCAACCGCTCTGGACGGCTCAGCCGATGAGCAGACGGTCCGGGTGGACACGGTCCAGCAAGCGTTCGAACTGTTCCGGGTGGGTGGTCTCCGCTCCGATGGCGGTCGTCTTGTTGTCGCCGTGGTAGTCGCTGGAGCCCGTGACCACGAGGTCGAGTTCCTCGGCGAGCGCACGGAGTTCCGCACGGCTGGCCGCGTCGTGGTCGGGGTGGTCGACCTCCAGTCCCGCCAGGCCGTGGGCGGACAGCTCGGCGATGACCTCCGCGGTCACCACCGGGCCGCGGGCACGGGCGAAAGCGTGTGCCAGCACGGTTGCGCCGCCCGCCGCGTTGATCATGTCGATCGCGCGGTGCACCGGGGTGTCGGTGCGGCCGAGGTAGTACGGCCCACCGCTGGCCAGATAGCGCTCGAACGCCTCGTCCACAGTGGACACGACGCCGGCCTCGAGCAACGCACGGGCCAGGTGCGGACGGCCGGCCGTCGCCGTCGGGGGCAACTCGGCCATCAGCTGGTCGACGTCGATGGGGAACCCGTCGTTCGCCATGCGCTCGGCCATCCGGCGCAGCCTGGTACGCCGCTCGGCCTGCAGCCGGATCTGCTCGGCCACCACCGCCGGCGACTCCGGGTCGAACAGGTAGGCGAGCAGGTGCACCGGGACCTCGCCGCCACGGCCGTCCGGGGCGAGACAGGACAGCTCCGCCCCGGGCACCAGCCGCAGCCCCGCGGGCAGCGCGGCGGCGGCCTCGGCCCAGCCCGCGGTGGTGTCGTGGTCGGTCAGGGCGATGACGTCCAGGCCGCCGTCCGCGGCCGTACGGACCACCTCGGCGGGCGTCTCGGTCCCGTCCGAGGCGGTCGAGTGGACGTGCAGGTCGATGCGCACTCTTCCAGTGTGCGGGACGAGCGGACGATGGCGCCGTGGCGCACTGATCTCCGCCGATGTTGATGAGAGGCAGGTCATGTCCGGCTGCTCGTGGGCTGACGCGGCCCGACCCGCTGTCCGGGCACCGGCAGCACGGCAGCCACCCCGGACGCCTCCTCGAGCGCTCACGAACATGGCCCTGCCGGTGCACGGCAGGGCCGACTTCCGAACGCGGCGTCAGCCGGCGGCGGCCTTCTTGGCCTTCAGCATCGAGAACCGCTCCGCCTGCTTCTTCTTGTCGCCGAACACCAGCTCGGAGATCGCGTCGTAGACCTCCTCGGGGTTCGGCAAATACTCGATCTTGTTGAGTGCCTGGATCTGCCCGGCCGACTCCACCACCAGCGTGCCGTAGCCGAACAGGCGGCCCATCAGGCTGCGTTCGTAGGTGAGGTCGGTGACCTTGGTGACCGGCATCATCGCCACCTTCGTGGTGAAGACGCCGCTGGTCAGCATGAACCGCTTGTCCGTGACCACGATGCGCTCCACCCACCACTCCAGCACGAAGTAGGAGAACCGCAGCACCACGAACAACGCCGCGTACCAGAGCAGGTTCTGCAGGACCCACGCCCCGGGCGGCAACAGGTAGGAGATCATCACGGCGCCGGCCAGCAGGGCGACCGCCTCGAAGATGTCCCACAGCATGCTCGCCCAGTGCCGGCGCACCCGGATGACCCGCCGCTCCGTGGGGAGCAGGTACTCGTCCGGATCCCGGGGTGCGAACACGGCCCCTCAGCCCCTCCGGGTTGTCGTCAGAACAGCGACCGCACGAACGTGATCAACGCCTCGGCCGCCTCCTTGAGGGTACTCAGGATGTTGTTGACCAGGTCGGCGGACTGCGTCGGCTGGGTGATCAGGAAGAACAGCAGGAGGGCGATCCCGGCCCACGTGAGAATCTTCTTCAGGTTCACGATGACCAACCCCGTCCCTTACCTGCGCCGTGCTGGCGCCTGCGTGATGTTTGTACCGCACTGAACCGCTGGACGGCAGCTTTGTACCGCACTTGGGGCAGCGCGCGTCGAGCCCCCGACCGGCGCGTTACCGTGAGTAGCCATGACGGGGAGTGAGCACCTGATCATACGGTGCGTGGGCGCCGTCGTCTTCGACCCGGCGGGCCGGTTACTGCTGGTACTGCGGGGACGCGAGCCCGGTCGGGGGCTGTGGTCACTGCCCGGCGGACGGGTGGAGCCGGGCGAGTCGGACGCCGCCGCGGTAGCCCGGGAGGTTCACGAGGAGACCGGACTGACGGTCACGGTCGGCGCGCCGCTGGGCAGCGTACGCCGGCCCGCCCCCACCGGTACATACCTGATCGTCGACTATCGGGCGGAGGTCACCGGTGGTGCACTCCGTCCGGGGGATGACGCGGACGAGGTTCGGTGGGCCGACCATGTGATCTTCGATGCACTCGATCAGGGTGATCTCCTCACGGAGGGTCTCGGCGAGACGTTGCGGGCCTGGGGCTGCACACCTCACCCCCGTCACCCGTGAGATCGACCGAATCCGCAGGTCAGGCCGCTACTATCGGCCACTGGACAGCCCGGTCCAGGCGTTGTCCGAGCAGCCCGGTTCGAGCGAGTAATCGCACCTCCGGGCGATCACCTGTCTAGTGGACAAGACCGGCTACGCCCACGCAAAGTCCACCCGGTGGGGTGGCCAGGTCGGACCGCCTCGGCGGCACGTGGTCGAGCCCGCACCGACGGGCCTCGTGGCACATCCACCACAACGGTTGCTCCGCATCGATCCCGGCCAGGATGGCGACGAGGGCGTCGCGCCCCGCGGAGTCGAGGTAGGCCAGCGCGCGGAAACCGGGGTGCCGGCCGGGCCGGCACCCCGGTTTCCGTGGCAGCGAGCGGGTCAGGACTTGGGGGTGGGGCGTCCGGGCTGCTCACCGCCACGGGTCTCGCCGTAGCTGCGCTTGGGGACCATCACCTTGCGCCGGAAGACACACACCACGGTGCCGTCCTGCTTGTAGCCACGGGTCTCCACGTAGACGACGCCGCGATCGTCCTTGGACTTCGACGGCGTCGTGTCCAGCACCTCGGTCTCGCCGTAGATGGTGTCGCCGTGGAAGGTCGGGGCGATGTGCCTGAGCGACTCGACCTCCAGGTTGGCGATGGCCTTGCCGGAGACGTCCGGCACGGACATGCCCAACAGCAGCGAGTAGATGTAGTTGCCGACCACCACGTTCCTGCCGAAGTCCGTGGTCTCCTCGGCGTAGTGCGCGTCCATGTGGAGCGGGTGGTGGTTCATCGTGAGGAGACAGAAGAGGTGGTCGTCGTACTCGGTGACCGTCTTGCCAGGCCAGTGCTTGTAGACCGCGCCGACCTCGAACTCCTCGTAGTAACGCCCGAACTGCACCCTGACCTCCTGCGAATGTGACCGGCACCCCGTCGGCCGGGCAGGACATCTTGGACCTGTTCCGAGTAATCTCGACAACCGGTCTGTGAGCGACTCCACCCGTCCGTGGGTCCGGCTCGAGGAGGTGAGGAACGCGGTGGGTAGTGCCGATAGTGCGCCTCCTGGCAGTAGTACCCGCGTCCTCGCCGGAGGGACCGAGCGGATCCGCTAGGCCCCGCGGTACCGGCCGGGACGCCTCCGCGACGCCGGAGCGTCCGCTCCGGCGTGTCGTTTGCCCGGAGACGACCGTCTGGAGGCTCGAGATGCCGTCGCTGCCCAACCTCGGCCTGCGTGGCCGCGCCCGTAGCAACGGGCGCCCCATGCCGCCCATCCGCGTCCCGCTGTCGGCCTACGTGGTCGACTGCGCGGTGTACGTGGACGGTCGCCGGTTGCCGGGGCGGTTCAGCCACTCCGAGGCGGTCCGCACGGTCCGGGACCGGGGCGAGGGGTTCGTCTGGATCGGCCTGCACGAGCCGGACTCGGTGCAGATCAAGGGTGTGGCGGACACGTTCGGCCTACACGAGCTGGCGGTGGAGGACGCCGTCCACGCGCACCAGAGACCGAAGCTGGAGCGCTACGACGACACGCTTTTCATGGTGTTGAAGACGGTCAGCTACGTCGGCGCCGAGGACCCCACGATCGCCAGCGAGCTGGTGGAGACCGGCGAGATCATGGTGTTCGTCGGCAAGGACTTCGTGGTGACCGTCCGGCACGGCAAGCACTCCGGGCTGGCGCGGGTGCGGCGGCACCTGGAGGCCGATCCGGAACAGCTGAAGCTGGGACCGGCCGCGGTGCTGCACGCCATCGCCGACCAGGTCGTCGACACCTACCTGGAGGTGACGCAGCAGGTGGAGGAGGACGTCGACCGGGCCGAGGCCGACGTCTTCGCCAAGCGCAGCCACCTGTCGATGGAGCAGCTCTACACGTTGAAGCGCGAGGTACTGGCCTTCCGGCGCGCCGTGCAGCCGCTGGCGCAACCGTTGCGCCGGCTGGCCGAGGGCTACACGCCGATGGTGCCGGCGAACGTGCGCTCGTACTTCCGGAACGTGGAGGACCACCTGACGGCGGTGGCCGAGCGGGTGACCGGCTTCAACGAGCTGGTGGACACGCTGATCGACGCGGCGGTGGCCAAGATCAACCTCCGCGCGAACACGGACATGCGCAAGATCTCGTCGTGGGTGGCGATCATCTCGGTGCCGACCATGATCGCCGGAATCTACGGGATGAACTTCCCCAACATGCCGGAGATTCACATGAAGTACGGCTACCCGGTGGTGCTGATCGTCATCCTCATCGCGTGCGTAACGCTCTACCGAATATTCCGACGTAACCGTTGGCTGTGACGCGCCGCACAGCCCATGACAGCCGCCCCCTACCCACCCCAGCCCAGCACGACGGGAGGTCGTTCGACGTGGCTCGCCTGCTCACCAACCTGCGATTCTGGGTCCTGACGGTGTGTGTCGCCTGGGTGACCGCCGTTATCGTGATGATCCACAACCAGCAGCCCTGACGACGCCGGCCAGCCACGGGACGGGTCCGACCATCCGGGCACAAGATCACCCGATGGTGTAGATCCTTGCTGCACTGTTCCTGGCAGCAAGCGAACCATCCGCCTGAAGTCCCTTGCCGTTCTCGGTGCGATGATCGGTTCGCTCCGCACCCTGACGCCCACCGCTTCCGCCCGCGAGGTCGGTGGGCCGAGCCTTGCTGCCGCCGGGGGTCAACGACGACATCGTGGCCAACGGCCACGCCTCAACGGTCGCGGCTGGATCTCCTGCCCCAGCAACCCTTATGTCGGTGAGTTCTTCTTCGGTGTCCAAGTGCAGCGCAGCCGCTGGTACGGCGGGGAGACAAGCCCAGCAGAGCTGCTACTTCGCAACCGGAGATGCCTTCGACACCCAGTGGTTCGTGTCCTGACAACTGCTCGGGCACCGAGCGGCATGACCCCGGGTCGGGGTGTACACGAAGAAGACGCGTCAGCAGACCTTCAGCAGGACCGGGTACGCCAGCCAGATCCCAAGGCTGCTGACCGAGGGCTCGTGGTGGCGCTGTTGCGCCGCCACGAGCCGTCAGAGGTCTTCCTCGTCGTTGCCGACACGCCAGCTCACCGAGCTGATCCCGGGTTCCAGCGACAGCCGGCTCACCGCCTGCTCCAGTTGCCCGGAGTCCTGGCCGTGCCCGGTCAGCCGCGCGGTCACCGCAACCTTTCCCGTGTTGTCGATGTCAGCACTGTCCAAGGCGTGCAAAGAGAATCCGCCCGCGGTGAGTGACTGCACGACCAACGCACGGATGTGCGCCTCGTCCGCATCCCGCCCCACCGCACGGAACCGGTAGTGCCGCGGGTTGTTGGTGCGTCCGGTCTCCCGCCGATCCACCTGCCGCGCCACGGACCTCAACAGCACGTTGGCGAGCACGATCGCTGCCGCACCCAACACCGCCACCGTGAAGTACCCGCCACCGGACATCACACCGACCCCGGCTGTGCCCCAGATCGTCGCGGCAGTGTTGAGGCCACGCAGGTTTCCCCGGTCCCGGATGATCACGCCGGCCCCGAGGAAACCCACACCGGAGACCACATACGACGCGATCCGGGTCGGGCTGTTGTCGTTCGGGATGAGCACGCTGAACATGACGAACAACGCTGCTCCCGTACACACCAGGGCGTTGGTGCGCAGGCCCGCCATGCGGGAACGCCACTGCCGCTCGAAGCCGATCGCGGCGCCGAGCACCAACGCCACCCCGAGCCGGGCGGCGGCCTCCCACCACGCCAGCGCCATGCTCACCCCTCCTTCGTGTCCCCCAGCACCAGCGAGTCACCGAGCACGAGCTCGGAGTCGACGGCGTCGTGGTCGAACAGCTCGCCGTAGCGGCCCCAGTCGACGGCGATGGCCAGCTGCCGGTTGGCCTCGGCGTCGGAGAACCCGCCGCTGAGCAGGTCGCGGAAGAAGGAGTCGCGCAGCCGTCCGTTGCGGCTCCGCCGCAGTGCCCGGCAGATCACCCGGACCAGCGGGGCGTGCCGTAGCGCGAGCCGGGCGAACAGTTCCTTGCTGGTGGGGATGTCGGCGCTGGCCCACCGGAGTCCCTCGGCCGTCAGGTAGACATCGGCGTCGGCAACCTCCAGCAGCCCCAACAGGGCCGCCGCGTCCACCAGTGGCATCAGGTCGTCGACCTCGAAGGTCAGCTCGGCGGCGACCACCGGCAGATCGGCCTTGCCGCCCCGGGCCGCCAGCAGCTCCACCAGACCGGCCATACCGCCCACGCTGGCCGGCGGGAGCGGCCGGTTGAGCGGGGTGGCCTCCGGCTGCACCGCGGGGTCGGCGCCGGTCAGCTCGGCGTAGATCTGGTCGACCAGGGCCTGGAAGCCGGCGCTGCGGCGGTCCCGCGGCCGCGGCAGGCCGATCGTCAGCTCCGCCTTGATCCGACCCGGGTTCGCGCCCAGCACCACGACCCGGTCGGCGAGCAGCACGGCCTCCTCGATGTTGTGCGTGACCAGGCAGATCGACCGGGTCGGGAAGTCCTCGCTGCCCCACAGCGAGGTCAGCTCGGTGCGCAGGTTCTCCGCGGTGAGCACGTCCAGCGCGCTGAACGGCTCGTCCATCAGCAACGCCTCGGGCTCCAGCACGAGCGCGCGGGCGAAGCCGACCCGCTGCCGCATCCCGCCGGACAGCTCCTTGGGGTAGGCGTTGGCGAAGCCGTCCAGGCCGATCAGGTCGATCACCCGCTCGGCGCGACGGCGCCGCACGTCCGGGTCGAGACCGCGGGCGCGCAGGCCGAGCTCGACGTTCTCCTGCACGGTGAGCCAGGGCAGCAGGGCGAAGCTCTGGAACACCACGGCCGTGCCGGGGTTGGAGCCGGTGAGCGGCTCGTCGCGGTAGCGGACGATGCCGTCGCTCGGCGGGATCAGGCCGGCGATCGTGCGCAGCAGCGTCGACTTGCCCGAGCCGGACTTGCCGAGCAGGGCGACGATCTCCCCCTCGCGCAGCTGCAGGTTGATGTTGTCCAGCACGCGCAGCGGCTCGCCGCCGCGCACGGCGAACTCCTTGCTGACGCCCTCGACGCTGACGATGGTGCGGCCGGTGCTGACGGCGGTGGTCATCTGGACCAGGGTCATGACTGTCCTCCCTGGAGGGTTGGGGCGGCTGGCTAGAGGGCGAAGCGGGTGTGGGCCCAGCGTTGGAGCGGCCGCCACACCAGCCGGTTGAGGGCGACGACGAAGGCGCTCATGACGACGACGCCGACGAAGATCCGGGGGTAGAGGCCGGCCTCGGTGGCGGCGGTGATGTAGGCGCCGAGTCCGGTGGCGTGCAGGGTCGTGTCCCCGTAGTCGGCCACCTCGGCCACGATCGAGGCGTTCCAGGCGCCGCCGGCGGCGGTCAGCCCACCGGTCACGTAGGCGGGAAGCACCGCCGGGAGTACCAGGTACCGCCAGCGCTGCGCCGGGGACAGGCCCAGGTCGACGACCGCCTCGCGCAGGTCGGTCGGGATCGCGCTGGCGCCGGCGATGACGTTGAACAGGATGTACCACTGGGCACCGAGGCTCATCAGCGCGATGCCGCCCCAGTCCAGGCTCACGTGCGTGGCCAGCAACAGCGCCGTGGCGAACGGGAACAGGAAGTTCGCCGGGAAGCTGGCCAGCACCTGGACCACGGGCTGGGCGAACCGGGTCACCCTGGGGTTCATCCCGATCCAGACCCCCAGCGGTACCCAGACCAGCGAGGCGAGGGCGAGCACGATCAGCACCCGGCCGAAGGTGACCAGGCCGAGGGCGCTGGCGTGCACGACCTCCGACCAGCCGACGGTGGTTGTGACGTAGTCCAGCGCCCACCAGGTGCCCGGCACGAGCACGGCCAGCAGCGCCACGCCGAGCACCGTGTCTCCGGCAACGCGGCGGCCGCGCGGGGCGGGCCAGCGGGCGCTGGTGCGGCCGAGCACCCGCCCGGCCCGGTCCAGCGCCTCACCGAGTGGGCGCAGGGCCTGGGCCAGCCGGCGCGGCAGCCGGGAGCGGCGCAGCAGGTCGAGTACGACGCTGCGGGGCGCCTGGTCGGCCTCGGCCTCCTCGACCCGGAACCGCTCCGCCCAGGCGGTGAGCGGCCGGGCGAACAGGGTGTTGACCGCGAGGATCACCAGCACCATCACGGCGATGGCCAGCAGCACCCGGTCCATCCGGGCCTCGCGGGTGGCCAGCAGGACGTAGCTGCCCAGGCCGGGCAGCGTGTATTCCTTGTTGGCCAACGTGATCGCCTCGGAGGCGGACAGGAAGAACCAGCCGCCGGCCAGGCTCATCAACGCGTTCCAGGTCAACGGGATGACGGTGCTCGGTGCGTCCACCTTCACGAACCGCTGCCAGCGGGTGAGGCCCATCATGCGGGCGGCCTCGTCCAACTCACGGGGTTGGGTGGTCAGGGCCTGGTAGACGGCGAAGGCCATGTTCCACGCCTGCGAGGTGAAGATGGCGAACACCGAGGCGGCCTCCAGGCCCAGCGTGGAGCCGGGGAACAGCCCGATGAAGAAGGTGACGGTCACCGACAGGAAGCCCAGGATCGGGACCGACTGCAGGATGTCCAAGGCCGGTACCAACAGCTTCTCCGCGCGGCGCGACCGGGCGGCCGCGATGCCGACGGCGAAAGCGAAGATGGTGGAGAAGACCAGGGCCACGAACATGCGCAGCATCGAGCGCCCGGCGTAGTAGGGCAGGTTGGCCGGGTCGGTGTTGATGGCGCTGCTGGTCTCCCCGGCGGTGATCGGGGCGGTGGTTCCCGCGGCCAGCTCGACGAAGACCCACAGCAGCACCAGAACCCCGACCGCGACGACCACGTCGGCGAGGACGGTGCGTGCGGGCCTGGTGGGCGCGGCACGCCGAATCAAGGGCAGCACGTTTCTTCCTCCCTGTTCCAACAGGGTCGGCGGCGCGCGTTGTGGAGACATACGGGACAGGAGAACGCAATTCCCCTGTGCCATATGAGTGCACAACGCCGACACGAACGCAGCACTAATCACCGGAGTCGCGACGGCGAACATCCGGAACGGATAAATGCGGCGATCCGACCGAAACGGTCAGGTTAGACGGGGCGCGGAGCGCGCCAGAAAGTTGTCTCAGCGACAACTACTGGGAGGATCGCCAAGAGTCACAGCGATCACCTCCCATCGTGCTCGGCACAATTCCTGCGCCACAATAGCACCGGCCGCCGCACGCCATTTGGGGGAAGTGGCCGGCGTCTCAGCATCGGCCTTTGTGGCGGGTCCACGGACGACCCGGATCGACTCAGGTCCAGGGCCGCACGTCCCAGCTGAACGGGATGCCGTGGCCCCCGCCGCTGCCCAGGTAGAGCGAGTGGCCGGCCGGCCACAGCCGCAGCAGCAGGTCGAAGCGCCACCGCGACGGCCCCTGCCCGCCCGCGGTGCGCCGGGGCTCGTACACCAGCAGCGCCAGCGGGGCTTCGGGGGTGGCCTTGGTCGCGGCGGCGGCGAGGACGGCACGGCCACGAGCCCGGTCGCCGGGCGACACGTACTGCCACACGATCGAGTGCCACACGACGGTGAGCAGCCCGGGCCGGCGCTCGGCGAGCCGGCGGGCCAGCCAGCTCGGGCCGGGGGCCGCGGCCACCCGCACCGGGTTGGTGGCGGCCAGCCGCAGCGCGGCCTGCAGCCGGCGCCAGCGGTCCAGCATGTCCGGCCAGACGAAGGACGACAGGTGCAGCCGGCCGTCTTCGGTGGTGATGTCCACCGGGTTGGCGTCACAGCCGGCGCGCTCGATTACACGCAGCGGCGCGTCGAGGTCGGCCGGGGGTAGGCCGGCCCACTCGGTGGGCAGCCGCAGCGGACTGTCCGGGTCGCCGAGCGTACGGCCGCCGGGCAGTTCCAGCGCCACCCGGTCGGGGCGGAGGTTGAGACCGCCGCTGGCGCCGACCTCGAGGAGCCGGATGGGGAACGGCTCGGCGTGGCCGGCGGCCTCGGCCGCGCGCTGCGCGGCCACCAGCAGGCCGCCGTGGAGCGGGGCCATCCGGCCCGGCTCGTTGGTTTGCACGACCGTGGCGCGGACACGGCGGCGCAGGACGTCGACGTGCTGGTGGAGCACGGGTTCGGTGTCCGTCCACAGCTCGTCCAGTACCGGGGTGCCGCCGACGGTGGGATAGTGCCGGGCCAGGCGGGGGGCGCGGCCCTCCAGGACCAGGCGGTGCACGGCCCCGGCGAATCGCAGGCCGGGAACGCTCCCGCCGCGGTCCCGTTCGGTGCCGGCCATCACCTCCGCCGTGACGCCGCCGGCCTGCAGATCCTCGGCGGCCGCGGACAACAGCACATGGGTGAGCGGGCTTCCGGCGGCGGCATTCCGCGCTGCGTCGCGGAAGAGTTCCGGAAGCTCGCAGAGCGCTGCGAGCACGCTTCCGACGCTAACCCTCCGTCGGGCGGCACGGGCACCCCCCGGGTGGCTTAACTAGGTCACACGACTACCTGACACGACCGCATATCGAACGACAGCCCGCATGCGGCGAAGCCCCGACTCGGGTGAGCCCGCATCACCCGGTTCCACGCGGCCCGGCACCCGCCGCTCGGCGGCTGTAGCGCTCCCGCTGGACGCGCCCCCGCCCACCCGGGTCTGCGCAGCCCACGGCGAGCCTACTGAGGTGCGAAAACGCGAAGCAAGAACGAGATCGTGAACTGTGGACAGATCCTGGGGCTGTGGATAGCTGGGCTTGTCCGCCCGGCAAACCACGCCTCCTCCCTCGGTTGCCCGCCGTCCACTCGGGCCTCGAGTTCAGCCCGTTCCAGGTTTTCCGCGTTGCTGTTTTCCCAAGCCACCGGCATCGGATCCACACTCGAGTCCAGACGTTGGAAGCGGATTCGGTTGGCGTATGTCCTGGAGCTTGAGCAAAGGTGCCCGCCTGCCACACAGCCAGATTCCGCCATCCGACGAGAACTCGGCGTCGATTGCCCCCTGACACTCCACATCTCATGGCCACCTGCCGCGAGATCATCGGGATGAGTTGCGTGCAGTTGGACCGCGTCGTCGCTGACGCATTACTCGCCAAAATTCTCACGTCGGCTTGGTAAGGCGCGTGCGGGTGCTGTCGGCCTACCCTCGACTTCATGGCCCGGGTGCTCGCGGTGTCGGACGAGGTCGTCGAGCAGCTGTGGACCGACAAGGTCCGCGAGCTCGACGTCGACCTCGTCCTGGCCGCCGGCGACCTGCCCTTCGACTACCTGGAGTTCCTGGTCGACGCCCTGGACCGGCCCGGGGTGCTCGTCCCCGGCAACCACGACCCGGACCTGACCGGCTACCGGAACGTGCGCGGGCTGTGGACCCGGGCCGGGATGCCCGCCCGCTGGCCCGGTCCGCGCGGCTGGGTCGACGCCGACGGTCGGGTGGTGGAGGTCGGCGGACTGCGCATCGCCGGCTTGGGCGGCTCGATCCGTTACCGGCAGGGCCCGAACCAGTGGACCGAACGCCAGCAGGCCCGCCGGGTGCGCCGACTTGTCCGGCGCTCCGGATGGCGGCGGCCGCAGGGCCGACGGGGCATCGACGTGCTCCTCACCCACTCCCCGCCGCGACACTGCGGCGACCGCGAGGATCCGGCGCACCAAGGCTTCGAATGCCTGCACCAGGCCGTACAACGACTGCGGCCACGCGTCCTGCTGCACGGGCACATCCACCCGCACGGCGAGGAGACACCCGACCGCGCCCTGCACGACACGTTGGTGCTGAACACCGTCGGCTACCGGCTGTTGGAGATCACGCCGGCGACTACGGAGGTGACCGGTGCGCGGTGACACCGGCTTCCCGTGGGCCGACGCGGAAAGCGACTTCCTCCGGGCCCGACGCCGGCAGGTCCTCTCCAGGCTGGCCGCCTGGCTGCGCCGGGTACCCGACGACGTCAACATCATGCTGCCGTTCGACGAGGTGGTCACCGCGCTCGGCCGCACCGGGGAGAAACGGCTCGGGCTCCAGGTCATCCGGCTGGACACCATCGTCGGCAGCGTGGACCGCACCCGGGACTTCGACCGCCGCTTCCGCCCGACCTCGACACGGGTACGGGAACGCTGGCAGCGGCTGGCGCTGGCGGAGCGTCGGGGCGAGTCGATCCCGCCGATCGACGTCTATCGCGTGGGCGAACTGCACTTCGTGAAGGACGGGCACCATCGTGTCTCGGTTGCACATGCGTTGCGGCGCAAGACGATTGACGCCTATGTCACCGAGGTGTTGACGAGAATCGACGCACACGGCATCCGGTTTCGCGGGGACCTGATCGTCAAGGACCTGCGCCGTATCTTCCTGGAGCGCGTCCCGTTGCCCGGGCAGGCGCGGGCAGCGGTCGTCTTCGGCGATCCGTGGAACTACGCGGAGCTGGGTGAGTCGGTGGAGGCCTGGGGATTCCGGTTGATGCAGGATGAGCGCAGGTTCCTCGATCGCGTCACGGTCGCCGAGCGCTGGTACGTCGAGGAGTACCAACCCGTGGTGCGGATGCTGCACCAGGCCGACCTCATCGGTCATCGCACGGAGGCCGAGGCGTACCTGTGGGTGGTGTGCGAGCGGTACCGGCTGATCCGCACACACCGCTGGGACGACGAAATCATCAGTGCGCTACGAGCACGCCGTTGACGCCTCACGTTTTCCGCTGCGGCGGAAGCGGTTTGGCGTTGTCCATCACGCGTTGCGCGTGCATGTCGAGCATCCGCGTGCCCGCCTGCTGCGAATAGCCCAGCACAACCGCCCAGAGCAGGAGGGCCGGCCTGGTTTGCGGGCTGATCGCCGTGCCCACGATGTCCGCGCCGAGGGCGAGCAGGCCGACGACGGCGAGTGTCGAGCCGAGCAGAACTTTGATCACGCCCTGGTAGCCGCCGAGGCGGTAGGAGGTGAGGCTGGGCCGTTGCCGCGCCAGCATCACCACCACGCCGACCACCGACCCGAGAATGCCGAGTAGCTGCACCAACCAGACGTCGTGCCGGCTGGGGCCGCCCGGCCCGCTCGGGCAGATGGTGTGGTCCGGCCCCACGCACAACGGAAGCAGGCCGGGCCGCAGCATGCTGAGCACGCCCACCAGCACGTTGAGCAGTACCAGGGCGAAGGACGCCAGTACGAGCTTGTTGCGTAACGCGCGGACGGCGTTGTGCGCGTCGTCCGCGGCGTCGAACGAGGCGCGTAGCGCGGCCTCCACCACCGCCCGCACGCTCACTACAGGCTGCTCGTCGAGGTTCAGCTCTTCCAGGGCGCGGCGGCGCATGTCGTTGGGGGGCAGGTGCTTGGCGACCCGTTGCCGGAGGTCGACGAGCCGGCCGGCGAGGTCCGGGCTGGCCGCGAGCAGGCGTGCCTCGGCGTCGTGCAGCGCGCGCCAGCACCGCTCGATGTGCCAGCCGGACCACCAGGCGCCCAGCCGCCGCCGGCCCCGGGTTGCCGCTGCCTGCTCGAGGGTGCGGCGGACCACCTCCAGCGCGCCGGAGACGGCGAGGTCGGTACCGCCCTGCCGCATGTGCTCGGCGGACAGGACGCGCAGCCGGTCCTCCACGGTCAACCGCCAGTCGGTGGTGACCCGGCTCCGCTTGCGGGCCCGCTCCTGCCGTCCGGGCGCCGCGGGACCGGCCGGTCTGGTGGCCGCGCCGGTCACCGGCGTGGCCGGCGGCTCGGGGGCTCGTGGCGGGCTGGGGGGTGGCTCGGGTGCGGTCGTGGTGGCGGTGGGCTCGGACGGACTCGACGGGACACCATTGCTGGACACGACACCCCTTCGTCAGCCGGTCTGCCGCGACCCGCCGATGATGGCACCTGCCGCAACCTGCCGGGGCCGGATTCGGTGATCTACCCGGCCGGGTGGTGGGGTCCGGGTTACGGCAGCCCAGCGGCCGTCCCGCTGCCCGACCCGGTTACCGGTGTCCGGCGGGCCGCACGCGACGCAGGATCACTCCATGGAGCAGTACCGGACCGCCCGGAGGGTCGGAAACGGCTCGGCTCCGCGGTTCGACTGGCGCTGCCATCCCCCGACGCCCCGCTCGGGACCTGGGCAATTGTGATCAAGGTGGGCCGTCCCGGCCCGCTGACGAACATCAGGTGGGCTCACGTCGCCAGAATCTTGGACCGGAGTCCTGGAAAGGGCACCGGTTCCGGGTTGCTCACCGAGATCCCCAGGTCTCGCCCGTGTCATCGACGCCGGGCTTCGGGCTGCCCCGTGTCGTCCAGTGCCGCACCGCTCAGCCGCCCTGATAGGTCAGGTTGCGTCCGCTGTTCGGGTCGAACAGCTGCACCTGGTCCGGGTCGAACCACACCTCGACCCGCTCGCCCTCCCGCGCCTGCGAGGCGGCCGACAGCCGGGTGACGAGCTGTCCGCCGCCGGAGGGCAGGTCGGTTACCCCGGCGTCGGCCGCCAGCTCCTCCAGCTGCGCCGAGCTGGCCCGCTCCCCACCGAGCGAGAAGTAGGCGTACTTGTCCGAACCCATCGACTCCAGCACGTCCACCTGTCCGCGGTAGACCGCGCCGCCGGCCCGCGCGTGCTCCTCGACCAGCGCCGCGTCCTCGAAGTGCTCCGGCCGCACGCCCATGATCACGTCGCGGGGCGCCTCGGCCTGCTCCAGCAACCGCCGGACGCGGTCGGTCAGCGGCAGCTCACCCAGTTCCGTGTGCAGGCGGTCCCCCTCGACCCTGGCGGGCAGGAAGTTCATCGCGGGCGAGCCGATGAAGCCGGCCACGAACAGGTTGGCGGGGTGCTCGTAGAGGAACTGGGGAGCGCCCACCTGCTGCACCTCACCGCCCCGCAGCACCACGACCCGGTCGCCGAGTGTCATTGCCTCGGTCTGGTCGTGCGTGACGTAGACGGTTGTGGTGCCGAGGTTCTTCTGCAGGCGGGACACCTCGGTGCGCATCTGCACCCGCAGCTTGGCGTCCAGGTTGGACAGCGGCTCGTCCATGAGGAACGCCTTGGGGCTGCGTACGATCGCCCGCCCCATCGCCACCCGCTGCCGCTGCCCGCCGGAGAGGTTGGCGGGCCTGCGGTCCAGGTGTTGGGTCAGGTCCAGGATGCGCGCGGCCTCCTCCACCTTGCGGTTGACCGTCTGCTTGTCGAGCTTGGCCAACCGCAGCGGAAAGGCCATGTTCTCCCGCACGGTCATGTGCGGGTAGAGCGCGTAGGACTGGAACACCATCGCGATGTCGCGGTCCTTGGGCGCCCGGTCGTTCATTCGCTCGCCACCGATACGCAGTTCCCCGGAGGTGATGTCCTCCAGTCCCGCGATCATGTTGAGCGTGGTGGACTTCCCGCAGCCCGAGGGGCCGACCAGGATGATGAACTCGCCGTCGGCGATCTCGACGTCCACCTCCCGGACGGCCAACGCGCCGTCCGGGTACCGCTTGGTCACCTTGTCCAGCACGATGTCGGCCATTGGCTTCACCCCTTGACAGCGCCGGACGTCAGGCCGGCGACGATACGGCGCTGGAAGAACAGCACGAACACGATGATCGGGATCGTGATCACCACGGCGGCCGCGGAGATGGTCCCGGTCGGGTCCTCGAACTGGGAGGCTCCGGTGAAGAACGACAGCGCCGCCGGCACGGTCCGCGCCCGTTCGGTTGAGGTCAGCGAGATCGCGAACAGGAAGTCGTTCCAGGCGAAGATGAACACCAGGATCGCGGTGGTGAACACACCGGGCGCGGCCAGCGGCGCGATCACCTTGAGGAACGCCTGGGCCGGGGTGGCCCCGTCCATCTTGGCCGCCTTCTCCAGCTCCCACGGGATCTCCCGGAAGAACGCCGAGAGCGTGTAGATCGCCAGCGGCAGGGCGAACGTGATGTAGGGCAGGATCAGGCCCGGCCAGGTGTCGAACAGCCCGAGGGCGCGCTCGATGTCGAACAACGGCGAGACCAGTGACACCTGCGGGAACATCGCGATCAGCAGCGAGACGCCGATCAGGGCGCGCTTGCCGGGAAAGTCGAGCCGAGCGACGGCGTAGGCCGCCATGGTGCCGAGAACGACCGCGATCAGGGTGGCGATCAGCGCGATGCCGATGGAGTTCACCAGGGCACGGACGAACTCGGTCGTCGTGAAGATCTCCTGGTAGTTGTCCAGTGTCCACTCACGGGGGACGAAGTTGCCGTCGGTGATCGTGCCCTTGGTCTTGAACGACAATGACACGATCCAGAGCACCGGCACCAGCGCGTAAACCACGACGACCACGTCGAGCAGCGCCCACTTCGCCTTGCGGGCAGGGGTTTCCGCCCCACCGATGACGGCCATCAACGCCTCCCCTCCCGGTCACTGCCCGGCGCCGCCGTACCGAACACCTTGATGAAGACGAACGCGATCACCGCCACCGCAAGGAAGATCAGTACCGACATGGTCGCGCCGATCCCGAGGTTCAACCCGCGAATCAGGTTGTTGTAGGTCAGGATCGAGACCGAGGACGTACCCTGTGCTCCACCGGTGAGCACGAAGATGTTGTCGAAGATGCGGAACGCATCCAGGGTGCGGAACAGCAGCGCCACCAGGATCGCCGGCTTCATCACCGGGATCATCACTTTGGTGAACCGCTGCCAGGCGTTGGCTCCGTCCATCGCCGCGGCGCGCAACAGCTCGTCGGGCACCAGCGCCAGTCCTGCCATCAACAGCAGTGCCATGAACGGGGTCGTCTTCCACACCTCGGCCAGCGCGATGATGGCCAGCGAGGCGAACCGGTCGGTGAGCGGAGCCTCCCCCTGGGCGAATGTCTCGGCCAGGTAGCCGGTGTTCGGGCTCCAGGCGAAACGCCAGCTGAATGCGGCGACGACGGTGACGATTCCGTACGGCACCAGGGTCACCGTCCGTACCAGGCCACGGCCGACGAGTGCGCGGTGCATGATCATCGCGAGTGCCATTCCCAGTACCAGCTCGACCGCCACCGTGACCACGGTGAGTCCGACAGTGACCCAGAACGCCTGCCACCAGTACTGGTTGCTCAGCACGATCACGTAGTTCTGGAGCCCGACGAACTCACGTTGCGCCGGGAAACGCAGGTCGTATCGCTGCAGGGAAAGCCAGACCGAGTAGGCGATCGGGTAGCCGGTCACCGCGACCATCACCAGGGCCGCGGGGGCACACAGCAGCCAGGCCAGGCGGCGCTCGGCGCGCTTGCCCGCACTGGGTTTCCGGCCAGTTCTCCCCCGAGCCTCCTCGGCCGCCGAGGGTGTGCGGACGATGCTCACGGCAACACCCCCTTGGATTCCAGGGCATCCTGGAGCTCGGTGCGCATCCGCGCGGCGGTGCGCTCCGGGTCTATCGCGCTCGGCGGTGAGAGAAGGGTGGACAGCACGGTCGACACGTTCTGGTAGGCCGGTGTCACCGGGCGCAGCGCGGCGTCCTTCAGCTCCTCCCGGATGGTTTCCTTCATCGGGTATGCCTCGGCGATCTCGGGCTCGTCATACACCGATTCGATCGTGGGCGGGACGCCGTCCTTGACCGCGGAGAACTTCTGGTGCTCCGGATTGCGAAGGCACAGGGCGGCCTCGAACGCCTCGCCGGGGTGCCGGGAGTAGGAGCTGATCGCGTAGTTGGCGCCGCCGATGGTGGCGCGTCCGGGCTGGCCGGGGTCGACTCCCGGCAGCCGCGCCCACTTCATGTTCCTGAAGACGTCCGGGTTGCCGGCCTTTGTCGCGGGGTGGACGAACGGCCAGTTGATCTGGAAGGCACCGTCGCCGGCCTGGAAGGCCAGGCGGACACCGTCCTCCTTGTGATTCTCCAGTGCGGGGTTGGTGACCCCGGAGGTGGCGAAGTCCTTGAGCACGCGCAACGCCCGTACGGCGCCGTCGTCGACCACGGCCCGCGTGCCGTCCTCGGAGACGATTCGACCACCGGCAGAGGCGACGAGGTTGTTGTAGTTGACGACGAGGCCCTCGTACTGGGCGCCCGTGATCAGGATCGCGCTCGGCTTGCCCTGTTCGGCGAGCCGTTGCGCCACCTGGATCATCTCCGACCAGGTGCGTGGTGGCTGGTCCACCAGGTCGGAGCGGTACCACAGCAGTTGGACGTTGGTGTTCTTGGTGACGGCGTAGACCTTGCCGTGCCACCGGGCGGATTCCAGCGGTCCGGGGAGGACGTCCCGCGCGGCCGCCGCCTTCGTCTCCCCGGTCCACTCCCGGATCCAGCCGGCCTCGGCGAACTCCGCGGTCCAGGTGGTGTCGAGCCCGAGGACGTCCAGTTCGGTGTCCCGGGCGGCCAGCCGACGCACCAGTTGCTCCCGCTGGCCGTCGGCGTCCCGCGGCAGCTTGTGGTAGACGATCCGGTACCGCCCGGCCGCCTCCCGGTTGCAGTCGTCGACCACGGTCTGCAGGTTCTGTTCGGGCGCGTGGTAGAGGTTGATCGTGGGCGGCCCGGAATCCTGGGCCCCGCACGCCGCCAAGGCCGGCGCGGCGAGCAACGCGACCCCCAGCAGCGCTCCTCTTCGTCGCCCCCTGCGCGCGGGGCACTCCATCGCTGTCCAGCCTCCTTCCCGGGCGCCGCCGGGAACGAGCCGCGGCGGGCCGCACGACGCGCGCCGCCACCGGCGCGTCGCTCCTGCCCCGACCGGGGGAAGTACCGCTGTGCGGTGGGACACACCCCGGCCGGTGGACCGAACCTAAGACGCTTGATCAGCGCCCGCAACCGGTTCCGGCAATCAGCCGGACCACTCGGCGTTGCAGTCCGGTCACAGCCGGAGAGCGCGGCGCGGCGCTCAGCTCTGCCCCGGTGGTCGCATCGCGAGCCGGGCGAGCATGTCGCGGCCGCGCTCGGCGTTGCGCGGCTGGCACAGCACGTCGTAGCGGCCGGCCACGAGCTGGCTGGCCGAGCTGAAGTCACGCACGCCGCGTGCCGAGGCGTAGCCGGCCGCGGCGAAGATGATCCCGAACACCACGCCGACGGCCAGGCCGACCAGGATCGGACCGAAGGTCGGACCGGGCGTGCCGCTGAACAGGCTGAGCAGGACGCCGACGAACAGGCCGAACCAGGCGCCGGAGGCGGCACCGGTGCCCAGCACGCGCCCCCAGCTGAGCCGGCCGGTGACCCGCTCGACGAGCATCAGGTCGACGCCGACGATCGTGACGTCCTGGACCGGGAAGTTGTTGTCGGCGAGGTGATCGACGGCGCGTTGTGCCTCCTCGTAACGGCTGTAGGAGCCGATCGGCCAGCCGGTGGGCGGGGTCGGCAGGCGCGGCGGGCCGGCGGCCGGCCGGTTCGGGCCGGTGAACGGGCTCGACACTTCCATCACCTCCGGGGGCTACCCCCATCCTGCCAACGACGTCGATCGGTGGCAGCGCCAACCCGGCAAACCGGACGGAGCGCCGGGTACCGGGACGTTCACGCCCCTGTGTACCCGGCGCTCCGTCGAGGTGATCAACCGCGTTGCCGGTACTCCCGCAGCAGGCCCCGGCTGATGATCATCTTCTGGATCTCGCTGGTGCCCTCGCCGATGAGCAGGAAGGGTGCCTCCCGCATGAGGCGCTCGATCTCGTACTCCTTGGAGTAGCCGTAGCCGCCGTGGATGCGGAACGCGTCCTGGGTGACCTCGGCGCAGTACTCGGAGGCCAGCAGCTTGGCCATGCCGGCCTCGACGTCGTTGCGCTGGCCGGAGTCCTTCAGCCGGGCGGCGTTGACCATCATCAGGTGCGCGGCCTCGACCTTGGTGGCCATCTCGGCGAGCTTGAAGGCAACGGCCTGGTGTTCGGCGATGGCCTTGCCGAAGGTCCTGCGCTGCTGGGCGTAGGCCACGGCGAGCTCGAAGGCCCGGATCGCGATACCGCAGGCGCGGGCGGCCACGTTGACCCGGCCAACCTCGACGCCGTCCATCATGTGCCGGAAGCCACGGCCGGGGACGCCGCCGAGGACGGCGTCCGCGCCGATGCGGTAGCCGTCGAGCACCAGTTCGGTGGTGTCGACGCCCTTGTAGCCCATCTTCTCGATCTTGCCGGGGACGATCAGTCCCGGGGCAACCTCGCCGTAGCCGACCGGCTTCTCCACCAGAAAGGTGGTCAGGTTCTCGTGTGCCTTCTCCGCGCCCTCGTCGGTACGGACCAGCAGCGCGACCAGGTTGGCGGTGCCGCCGTTGGTCAGCCACATCTTCTGGCCGTCGACGACGTAGTCGTCGCCGTCCCGCTTGGCCCGCGTCTTGATGGCGGCCACGTCGGAGCCCAGGTCGGGCTCGGACATGGAGAAGGCACCGCGCAGCTCGCCGGTGGCCATCCGGGGCAGGAAGTGCGCCTTCTGTTCGTCGGTGCCGTGCCTGCCGATCATGTAGGCGGTGATGAAGTGGGTGTTGATCACGCCGGAGACGCTCATCCAGCCGCGGGCGATCTCCTCGACGACCAGCGCGTAGGTGAGCAGGGACTCGCCGAGCCCGCCGTACTCCTCGTCGATGGTGAGGCCGAACAGCCCCATCTCCTTCATGCCCTCGACGATGTCGGTGGGGTAGGCGTCGGCCTTCTCCAGCGCCTGGGCGTGCGGGATGACCTCCTTCTCCACGAAGTCGTGGACGGTGGCGAGGATCTCCTGCTGCACATCGGTGAGACCGGCAGTCCGGGCGAGCCGGGCCATTACGCGCTCCCCTTTCGTCGCGTGGCGCCGCCGGGCCACGGGCGGCGCGGGCCCGGCGCTGGGTTACCGGCGAGTATCTGCCACTCCAAGGCCGTAGGGAAGGCTCCCGGACGGTTGAGGCGCAGGTCACGGGCGGTGGCCAAGGCCCCGACCGAGGGTAGGAGCACCAAGCGCCGGTGGGACGGCCCCCTCCCTCCCGGGGGCTGACGCCCCGCGTCCAGCGTAGTGAGTGGCGAAACAGCAGGTCAAAGCGCTGTCCACAGGGTCGGGGGCTTATCCACACCAGATCAGAAAGCCTTGACAAGCGGCCGGGAAGGCCGGTGGGTGGCGCTGCCCGGCGGCCGGGGGCTCCCCCGGGACGCGCCACCCGCGTTGAATTGCTCGTCTCCGGGCTTCGCTGCGCACCTTGTCACCGCGTCGCGACGCTCGCTTCGCCCGTCACCGAGCGTGGCCGGTTCAGCTCGCGACCAGTTCCAGGCTGTAGCCGCAATGCCGGCAGGTCGCGGCGAAGACGTGAACCTGCTCGCCGCAACCGTCGCAGGGGCGCAGGCTGCGCTCCAGCAGGTCGTCGGGGCGGCGTCGGGGGAAGAGGCGAAGGGCGCGACGCAACGCGCCCACGGGATGTTCGGGGTTGGACATGGCGAGCAGCCTGACCCGAAACCACATCCCGGTGACAACTCGACGAATGGTGGTGTGCATGATCTCACCACCCGTTTTGACAAGACGCGTTTCGCCGATGGCGGACAGTAGTTCGATCAGTGACGCTACCCACTGATTCGCACTGTGTGTAACGCGAGCTCGGCGACCATGTACGGGTTGTCACCGCAACACGCTCCGCAACGTCGGCGCCACTGTCTACCAGCAGGCTATTTCGCTCGGTGAAAATCTGACGAGCCCCGGTCGGCACGGGGGTGCAACTTGCTCGCCCACAAACTCCGCGTGAAATATGCCGCCAATTCCGACATTCCCTCTCGCCTCATCCGGAACGATCAAGCAGAATCGTCGTCACGAACCCAGGCCGCGTCCCCCTGGACCTGTGGAGGCACGGTGACGCAGATCGCGATGTCGCCGGAGCACGGGCGCCCGAAACACGCGCAGTCAGACATCCCCTTCGCTTGGAAGCCGGTGGCGCCGGTCGCGGCCGCCGTCGGGCTCGTCCTGGCACTGACCATCACGCGGTACGGCTACGACGGTGACGAGATCTATTTCGTGGCCGCCGGCCATCACCTGGACTGGGGTTATGTCGACCAACCCCCGCTGCTTCCCCTCCTCGCCGGGATGCTGGACGCGCTGGCCCCGGGGAACCTGGTCGTATTGCGCATTCCAGCGATCTTGTTGACCGTCGCCGGGGTGTTCCTGACCGCGGCGATCGCGCGAGAATTCGGCGCACAGGCCAGGGCACAGGTGATCGCGGCAGCAACCTATGCCGTCTCACCGTTCATGCTCTATTTCGGCCACTCCTTCACCACAACAACCGTCAACGTCTTCCTGACGGCACTCGTCACGTGGCTGCTGGTCCGCTGGACACGCCTGCGACACGACGTCCTGCTGCTCTGGGCGGGCCTGGCCACCGCGGTCGCGCTGCTGGCCAAGTACCTGATCGTGTCATTCTGGGCGATCGCGATCACCAGCGTGCTCGTCGTGGGTCCGCGGGACCTGCTCCGGCGACCCCGGCTGTGGGTCGGCGGGGCGGTGGCCCTGCTGGCCGCGGCGCCAAGCCTCATCTGGCAAGCCGACCACGGCTGGCCTCAGTTCTCCATGACCAAGGCGATCGCGCTCGAGCAACAGACGTACTTCTACGGGCGACTGGGTTTCGTGCCGATGGTGCTGGTGAACGCCGGCCTGCTGGTGGGTGCGGTCCTGTTCTGCTACGGGCTGTGGCGGCTGCTGAGGGCCCCCCGATTGCGGCCTTACCGGTTCCTCGGCTGGACGTTCGTCGGACTGCTGGTCGTCTTCCTGTGGACCAACGGACGGGCGTCCTACCTCATGGGCGTGCTCCCGGTGCTGTGGGCGGTCGCCGCCGCGGAGATCCAGGTCCGCAAGCCGGCGATGTGGTGGCGCTGGGCGCCGACCTGGCCCGTCTACGCCCTGACCGGTGTGCTGTCGGTGGTCGGAGCACTGCCGGTGTTGCCGGTGTCCACCGCGGCCCAGACCGGAAGCCTCGCGCTCCTACAGGACGGGTGGCCGAGCCTGGTCGAGACCGTGAGCAAGGCGTACCACACGCTTCCTGTCTCGGCCACCGACAAGATCGTGCTCGTCGGCGAGACCTACCAGTACGCCGCCGTTCTCGACCAACTCGGCCCACGGCACGGGCTTCCCCCCGTCTATGGCGGGCATCGCGGGTACTGGTACTTCGGTCGGCCATCCGACGACACCAACGCCGTGATGGTTGTCGGCGGTGACGGATCCGCGCTACGCAAGCACTTCGCGCAGGTGCAACTCCTGGCGCAGTACAACGATGGCAAGCCGTCGCCGAACCCGGCGTTGGGCGCGCCCAGGGTCTGGCTGTGCACCGGTCCACTCCAACCCTGGCCCCAGCTCTGGGAGGACTTCTACCACCTCAACCTTCCGCCCGAGCTACTCCACCGCACGCCAGCGGAGCGGCGCAGCTGACCCCGTGCCGGATCACGACCAGGCGGACAAACGAACGAAACGCGCCCGCAGGATGTTCGTGAACCATGTAACTCCCTGGAACATCGGCGAAATTCTGGTGGCGGAACGTGTCGTACCCGACCCCAGATGCCCCCAGAACCGGAACAGCCAAACAGACTCGGATCGGCATCCCCCGACAAGATCGTGGAGAAGCGGTGCACCTACCGGTGGAGTCGCAGAGCGCGGAACCGACAGTCCCACCGTTCGCATGGAAGTCCGTGTCGCTGGTGGCGGCGGCGGTCGCTGCACTCCTGCTGGGGGTTGTCACGCGTTACGGCTACGACGGTGACGAAACCTATTTCTTGGTGGCGGGGCATCACGTGGACTGGAGTTATGTCGACCAGCCCCCGTTACTTCCCCTCCTCGCCAGGGCGCTGGACTCCCTCTTCGGCGGCGGTCTCATCGCGTTGCGGCTGCCCGGGATCCTTCTGGGCGCCGGTGGAGTGTTGCTGACCGCGTCGATCGCACGTGAGCTCGGTGGCGGCCGCCGGGCACAGGTGATCGCCGCGGCGTCGTCCGCGGTGTCCCCGTTCATGCTGTACAACGACCACGTCCTGACCACCATGACGGTCGACGTGTTCCTGTGGACGCTCATCACGTGGTTGCTGGTTCGCTGGGTGCGTGTGCGGCGCGACGGCCTGTTGTTGTGGGCAGGGCTGGCCACGGCCGTTGCCATGCAGGGCAAGTACCTGATCGCCTCGTTCTGGCCGGTCGTGATCGCCAGTGCGCTCGTGGTCGGACCACGGGAGCTGGTGCGTCGTCCGTTGCTGTGGGCCGGTGCCGCCGTGACGGTGCTCACCGCGGCACCCAGCCTGATCTGGCAGGCCCGGCACGGGTGGCCCCAGCTGGCGATGACCACGGTCATCGCCGGGGAGCAGGAGGCGCTCTTCGGCGGCCACGCGCGACTGTGGTTCGTGCCCTTCGTGCTGGTGAGCGCCGGTCTCGTGGTGGGCACCGTGCTGTTCGGCCACGGCCTGTGGCGGCTGCTGCGGTCCGACCGCCTGCGCCCGTACCGCTTCCTCGGCTGGGCGTTCCTGGGGCTGCTCGCCCTCCTGCTGTGGAGCGACGGCCGAACCGCGTACGCGGGCGGTATGTACCCGCTGTTCTGGGCCGTCTCCGCGGTGGAGCTGCAGTTGCGGGAGCCCGCGCGGTGGTGGCGCTGGGTGCCGACGTGGCCGGTCTTCGCCCTCACCGCTCTGCTTTCCGCACATGCGGTTCTTCCGGTGTTCCCCGTGTCCGAGGCGGCGAAGGCGGGGAACCTCTCACTGCTTCAGGCGGGGTGGCCGAAGCTCGCCGACACGGTGAGCGACGCGTACCACGCGCTGCCCGCCCCGACGCGTCATCACCTCGTGCTGATCGGTGAGACCTACGAGTACGCCAGCGTTCTCGACCGGTTTGGTCCCCGGCACGGGCTTCCCCCCGTCTACAGCGGCCATCGCGGATACTGGTACTTCGGAAGGCCGGCCGACGACGTCAATGCGGTCCTGGTCGTTGGGGGCGACGAGGGTTTCCTGCGTCAGAACTTCGCCGACACTCGGCCGGTAGCCCAGTTCGACGACGGCCGGAGACCACCCAACCCGGTCCTGGCGGCGCCGAAGGTCTGGCTCTGCACGGGACCACGAGAACCGTGGTCCCGGCTCTGGCCGAAGTTCTACCACCTCCGCAACCCCCCTGAGATCACCGAGCGGGTCTGACGGCACGCCGGCAGCCCACGCGCCGGTCTGGTGACCCACGCCGTACGTCCGGCCTGGTCACCGATCACCGCCGCGGTGCGCAGTCCACCAGCGGACCCCAGTCCTGGTCGTCGGGGTCCTCGGCGATCTGGCGGCGCTGCAAGGCGCCGTCCACACCGTCGGGTGTGGTGTCGTCGCCCGGTGAGGCGTCCGCGGGCAGCGGTGGGACGACAATGGTGAGCAGCCGCGGGTTGACGCGGTAGGTGTCGTTTCCGAGGTGTTGGACGTGGCCGAGATCGACGAGCTCGCGCAGCCATGCCTGGACCTCCTCGACCTCCTCGAGCACGGCGTCCGGGGCGAGCAGTCCCTGGGCGGTCACCGGGGACAGGTCGTCGGAGCGGTTCACGAGGGTCATCAGGACGCCCTGGGCGCCGAGGGAGAGCGTGCCGGGCGGTAGGGGAGCGATCTGGACGATCGAGCCGTCCCGGCGTTCGATCCGCAAGGGCGCGATGTCGGTCATGGCCAGATGCTGGCGGGCCGCCCCCGCCCCGCGCTCCTGCTACGGCCCAATGCTCACCGGACGAGTGAACCGCCGTGTTGGTTCGGCTGCCTGGCCGCGCTACCTGGCCGAGTTGTCCGGCCGGGGTTCTCCGGTCTCGGTGGGGGTAGGGAAAATCGCAGGCCGTGGCCGCATGTCGGACCGCGCGGGTCAGGCCGAGACCTCGTGCCGCTCGGCCACTTCGGACTCGGCCGGGCTCCCGGCGGCGGGCGGGAGGACGTCAACCACGCTGACCAGCACGGACACCACGTAGCTGGCGGCCACGCTGGCGATCACCAACCACCAGCCCGCCGGCACGCCCAGTCCGGACAGCACGAGGGCACCGCCGAGGTAGGTCCCGAGGACACCGAGCACGGCCATGACGCGTGCCCACCCGCGCATCCAGAAAGCGGCAATCCAGGTGAGCACGCCGGCGACCACGGTCACGGCCAGTGGTCCGAGCACGAGATCCCAGAAGGCCCCGAGGAATCCCAGGATGATGACGACGACGGCGAGAAAGGCGAACCACACCGGCCGGCGCCGCCCGCCCGTGGGCACCCTTCGCGGAAGCACGAGCCGGCCACGGGCCAGCGCGAGAACCCCGGTAACCACGGCCAGTACCGCGATCACGGCGCGCCAGGCGTCCCATTGCGTCTGCTCGCCGGAGAACACCAGCAACAGTGGTGACCATGCGGAGCCTATGTCCGCATTGGACCATCCCGTACCGAGGAGCGTGGCGAGTGCCGTCGCCACGACGAACAGCAACCGTTCCGGAGCGGTGAGGGCAAGCATCGTGGTGAGCCACAACGGCTTTGTTCCGGTCATCGCCACCCGGACCGCCACCGGCAGGGGTGTCCAGCCATCCGGCTTCACCGCTCGGTAAGCAACGAGCCCGAGCCGCATGCCCATCCGGGTCAACCGACCTTCGCCGAGATCAGGCAAGCGTTGCCGGCTGACCTCGTACCGCTGTACCGCGGCCCGCAGCGGCTCGGGTGGTTCCGGCGCCGGCCGAATCGGCTCGGGATCGGAGCCCAGGCCAACCGCCCCGACGTAGGGCAGTTCGACAGCCGCGATGCCCCAGTGGATGCGCTCGGTGAGGGACGCCTTGGTTTCGGTGAGCGGATGGTCGCCATCCGGCTGTTCGAACAACGCGCGTAGCTCAGCCCGAACCTGGTCGACGCGGCTTTCCCAACGCCGCAGGAAGAAGTCGCTCCACTGCTGGGCATCCGCGCCGGTACCCAGTTCGTCGTCGGCGAGCGGCCTGGTCACGATGTCAGCCACCGCGGCCAGCACGTCCTCCGCCGATCGTCCACTGTGGAACCTATGGAGCCGCTGCGGGTCGATGAGCAGCGCCACCAGGCTGGCCGTCGCGTCGAGCCGGCCCCACATCCAGTCGTTGGCCCGCCACTTCGCCGACAGGAAGGCGCCGAAGCCGTCCAGGTCGACGCCGCGCAGCTTGTCCCGCGGGGTGAGCGTTCCGTCCTTGCCCCGCAACGCATCGAAAGGCAGGTCGGTACGGCCGTCACTCGCCACGCGAAGGAAGGCGATACGACCGTTGGTTGGGTCACCGAGCAGGAGCGGGGCGGTGAGCGTCAGCAGCTGGCTCAACAGCCGCGGGCGTTGCTCGGGCTCGGCCGACTCCAGCATCGCGTGGCCGATCAGCTCCGGGTTGCGCGCGGGATCCACCATCGACCCCAGCCGGATGTCGTGCACCGGACGTTCGAGCACCGCCTCCGCGAGCTCGTTCATCAGTTCCCACAACCGTTGCCAGGCGGCGTGCACGGCGTCGACGGGCCCGGGCCGGTGGGACGCCGCCTCGGCCCGCAGGGCGTTCGCCAGGTTGATCAGCCCCTGCTGGAACTCGCTGTCCGAGCCGTCGCGGAGCGCCTCGGCCAACGGTTCCCGCACCCGTTCGCCAAGTGCGTGTTGCCGCCTCCGGCGCTCGGCTATGACGCCGTCGGCCCAGTCCGCGATCCCGGCGGGGTCGTGCACCGGATGCTCGACGGCGGCTGACCACCAGCGTTGGTCCACATATTCGGCGAGCACCGACACCACCTGCTGGAGTCGGTAGAGCCGGCCCTTGACCGTGCCTATGCGACCCAGCCGGGGCGGTTCCGCCCACCGTTCCAGTTCCCTGGCCCAGCGCAGGCAGAACTCGACCGCCTCGGCGGCCGTGCAGACGCCGGTGAAGACCCGCTCCGGTTCGGCCCGTGCCGCGCCGGAAAGCCGGTCGGCCAACCGTTCGGGCAGGATGCTGCGCGCGGCGGCCGACCAGCCGGCGAGAGGGTCGGCCGGTATCGGTTCGAACAGCGGCCCGGGGGCACGGAGGTAGGGCTGGGTGAGCAGGGTCAAGGCGGTCTCGGCGTCGACGCGGGCCCGCACCTCGGCGTGCTCGGTGCGAACCTCGTCGACGAGTTCGGCGAGCCGGGCGGGACGGTCGGCCGGCCCGACCGCGACCAGCGGTGCGAACAACGCCGCGGCTCGCAGCTCCCGCCGGCTGACGTCCTGGTTGTAGGCGGCCAGCTCGTCGATGTCGGCCAGCAGGCTCTCCTGGTCCAGCCGCGCCCGCAACGCCCGTAGGCCCGTGGGGATCGCGCGCGGACGGGCCTGCGGGGCTGGTGGCGCGCTCGGTCCCAGGCTCGGGTCCGGGTTGAGGTAGAGCAGCCAGCGCTCGGTCGGGGTGTCCGCCGGCGCTTCGGCCACCGCGCGAATCGCCGCGCCGACCGGGATGTTGTCCAGCACGCCGCCGTCGACCACGTGGAATGGTGGCGCGTCTTCCGCCCCGGTCTCGGAGAACACCCCGGTCATGTCGACGGCGTCCGGTGGTGGGTCGGGTCGCGAGTGGACGGTCGCGGGTTCGAACGCCACCGGGAAGGAGGCGGTGGCACGCCCCGCGAGGGCGAGCTGGTGCAGCGTGCGCGCGGCGGTGTTGCGGGGCGCGAACCCGGAGAGCGGGTCACCCGGCTGGCCGCGATGCCGGAACCGGAACCAGGCACGACGACGCACCTCGTGCAACGCGCCCAACCGGTCGTCCCGACGAACCACGGAAACCCCGTCCAGCAACGTGGCGCTGAGCCCCAGATCCAGTCGGCGCGCAGCGGTGGGCGGGTGCTCCGGCGCGGCGGCGACGAGCCGGATCAGCTCGGCGCCCAGCCGTTCCTGGAAGTAGTCGTCTCCGGCGAGGATCGAGGCGGGGCGAGGGAACAGCCGCGGCGGACGGGTGGCGAGCAGGCCCGGGACCGGGCGGGACATCGCTTCCAGGTCGGCCAGCCGGACCCACACGTCCCGCATTGCCGTGAACGGGAACCCGTAGACCAGGCTGGCCGCGAACAACGTGCCGTTGACGCCTCCCGCCGACGCGCCGGTGAGCACGTCGACGCGCACCTTGTTGTAGCCGGCCAGGTCGGCCAGTGCGGCCCAGGGGTGTGCCGAGCCGGTCCCGGCGGTCCGGCGCAGCTGGTCGATCTCGGCCAGCGCGCCACTGATCCACACCGCAAGGCTCGATCCGCCGCGCATGGACAGTGCCAGGCGGAGTTCCTGCCGGTTCCAGCCGGGGGCCACGGGTGTGGCGCGAAAGGGATCCACGCCCTACAAGGTGGACTCGCGCCGGTGGGCAACGGCCCACCGGCGCGAGGAAAGAAATCTGAAAGAAAGCAGAAATCACCCTGTCGGCGGCAGCGCGCCGCCTCCGTTTCACTCCTCGGGAGGCGTCCAGCGGTTGGTGCGCCGCATCCCGGCGGCGCGCCCTTTACCGGCGATCACGAGCGCCATCTTCCGCGACGCCTCGTCGATCATCTCGTCCCCGAGCATCGCGGCACCGCGCTTGCCGCCCGCCTCCGAGGTGAACCACTCGTAGGCGTCGAGGATGTTCTCGGCGTGGTCGTAGTCCTCCTGCCGCGGGCTGTACACCTCGTTGCAGGCGTCGATCTGGCCGGGGTGCAGGCACCACTTGCCGTCGAAGCCCAGCGCCGCGGAGCGGCCGGCCACCCGGCGGAACCCGTCGATGTCGCGGATCTGCAGGTAGGGGCCGTCGATCGCCTGGACGTCGGTGGCGCGGGCCGCCATCAGGATGCGCATGAGGATGTGGTGGTAGGCGTCGCCGACGTCGTAGCCGGGCGGCTGCTCCCCCACCACCAGCGACTTCATGTTGATGGAGGCCATGAAGTCGGCGGGGCCGAAGATGATGGTCTCGATGCGGGGCGAGGCGGTGGCGATGGCGTCCACGTTGACCAGGCCGCGGGCGTTCTCGATCTGCGCCTCGATGCCGATGCGGCCGACCTCGTGGCCCATGGTCTTCTCGATCTGGGTGAGCAGGATGTCCAGGGCGTGTACCTGCTCGGCGGTCTGCACCTTCGGCAGCATGATGCAGTCGAGGTTGGCGCCGGCGCCCTCGACCACCTCGACGACGTCCCGGTAGGTCCACTCGGTGGTCCAGTCGTTGACCCGGACCACGCGGACCTTCTCGCCCCAGCCGCCCTCGTTGAGCGCGGCCACGATGGTCTTGCGGGCCTCCGGCTTGGCCAGCGGCGCGCAGGCGTCCTCCAGGTCGAGGAAGACCTGGTCGGCGGGGAGCCCGCGGGCCTTGTCGATCATCTTCGGGCTGGAGCCCGGGACCGCGAGGCAGGAGCGGCGGGGGCGCTGGCGGTCGACCACGTTCGGGACCTCCCTGTCCTGGTGCCGGCCGTGCGGCGCGGGGCCGGGCCGAACCGTACCGACGAGTAACCGATGATGCGGCGAATGCTGGCACGGTCGGTCCGCACCCGCTATCCGCTGAGGTGACTTTCACAGCCTCGCACCGACAGCGCACGGCAAACGTGTCGGGCACCGACCGGCCGCCGCCGTCGCGCTGGCGCTGCGGCCGCCCGTGCGATTCTGGTCGGGTGGAGACGTCTCGTGTGCTCGACGCGGCGCTACGCAAGGCCGGGGCGGTGTGGGTCGTGGTCGACGAGCATCCCGCGCGTCTGGTGTGGACGGTGTGGCGGGCCGGGGCCCTGTGGGTGGCGGTCGGGCCGGACGAGCAGGAGGTTCCCGGGCTCTCCGACGGCGTGCGTTGCCAGGTGACGCTGCGCTCTCCCACGACGCACTCGCACCTGCTCGACGTGCCGGCCGTGGCGCACCGGGTCGAGCCGGACGAGGAGACCATGGCCGCGCTGGCCGCGGCCCGGCTCAACGCGTCGCCCCGGTGGGCCGAGGTCTACCGCCTCGACCCGGCCTGACCGGCGCACCCGAGCCCGACAGGACTACCCGGTCCCGATGCCGACCGGGCAGCGTGAGCGGGCACACACGACCAACCGCACAAACCGGGCGAGAAACGCCAACAGCAACGGAAACTTGAGCTGGTGGCCCCGTCCCGGTCGTGTCCCGCCGGCGCAACCGGATACCGGATGCTGCAGACGCCGGCTCGGAGCGGCTGGCGGGGAAACGGTCCAGCCGGAGGCATCACGTGCGGCGGGAGTGCTCACACAAGGGCCGCTACCGGACGAGTCCGCCCGGGACCGGGCCTCCCATCAGGCGACCAGGCCGCCGGTGTGGAGATCACCGAGCAGCTCGACGATGGCCGGCGCGGTTTCCGGGTGTGCGAGGTACTCGTCCCGCGTAACCAGCGCCAGCTCCGCCACCTCGGCGGAGGGCGCCGGTTCCCCGGCCAGCTCGGCGGTGTAGCAGGAGAGGTCCACGAGCACACCGTCGCCCTCACCGTAAGCCGGCGCGAGGTAGCGGCGGTGGCCGCGCACCGTACCGTTGACGAGCTCCACACCGAGCTCCTCGCGTACCTCGCGACGCAACGCCTCGGGCTCGGTCTCTCCCGGTTCGAGCTTCCCGCCGGGAAGGTAGAAGGCGGCCTTGCCCCGCGGCCGCACGAGCAGCAGGCGACCGTGCACGACGTGGAGGAGGCCGACCGTCCGGATGGTCTCGGGTTCGGTCACGGAACCACTGTCGCACCCGGCGAAACGGGATCAGGCACTGGACCGTCGTACGGGAGGCGCGTGCACCTCCCCGTCGGCGAGCCGGGTACAGGTGCGGTTGAGCGAGTCGAGCTCGTGCCGGTCACCCACGATGGCGACGAAGTGGCGGACGATTCCGGACAGGTGTGTGCTGGACGCGGTGCGCAACCGCTCCATCCCCCGCCTGGTGAGCACCGCGACGACCCCCCGTCCGTCCTCGTCGGCCCGCTCCCGGACCACCAGCCCGATCCGCTCCAGGCGGTCGACCAGGCGGGTCACCCCGGAGCGGGACAGCAGGACGGCGTCGGCGAGCTCGGTCATGCGCAACCGCCGTTCCGGCGCCTCGGCGAGCTGGACCAGCACGTCGTAGGCGGCCAGCGACAACCGCTGCTCCGCGATGAGCTCGGCTTCCAGGCGGCGAGTGATCCGGGCGTGCGCCCGGAGGAAGGAGCGCCATGCGGTCAACTCGTCGCGCGTTGGTAACCGGGCAGTTCCGGTCTTGGACACAGTGCAAATGTTACGGAGCGCGTCCAGACGGTCGCACAGTGCCCCCATGGCGCCCCAAGCGCAACCCACGGCACGGGCACAACACCGCCCTCGCGGTCGCCATCACGAACCCGCCGAGTCCCGTCGGCCCCCCGGCATCGGGTTACCCGAGAGTCACCTTGACCGGACGAACGCGACTAGCATGGCATTCGACAAGATCCGACCGCAGCGAGTTCGCGGTCGCCGTCGCCGTCGGAAGGTCGCCGCGTGACCAGCAACCAGATCGCCACCACCGAAGCCGTGCGCGAGGCGTTGTCGCGCGTGCGGGACCCGGAGATCGGACGGCCGATCACTGAGCTGGGCATGGTGAAGGACGTCACCGTCGCCGAGGACGGCGCGGTGGCGGTCGCCATCTACCTGACGGTGGCCGGCTGCCCGTTGCGGGACCGGATCCAGCGCGAGGTCACCGAAGCCGTTGCCGGGCTGCCCGGCGTGCGGGCCGTGGACGTCGAGCTGGACGTGATGAGCGACGAGCAACGCACCGAGCTGCGCCGCAAGCTGCGGGGCGACCGCGACGACCCGGTCATCCCGTTCGCGCAGCCGGGTTCGCTGACACGGGTCTACTGCGTGGCGTCCGGCAAGGGCGGCGTCGGCAAGTCGAGCGTGACGGTGAACCTGGCCGCGGCCATGGCGGCCCGCGGGCTGTCGGTGGGCGTGGTCGACGCCGACATCTACGGCCACTCGGTGCCGCGCATGCTCGGTGCGGACGGCCGGCCAACCAAGGTCGAGTCGATGATCATGCCGCCGCAGGCGCATGGCGTGAAGGTCATCTCGATCGGGATGTTCACGCCCGGCAACACGCCCGTGGTGTGGCGGGGTCCGATGCTGCACCGCGCGCTGCAGCAGTTCCTGGCCGACGTGTTCTGGGGCGACCTGGACGTGCTGCTACTCGACCTGCCGCCGGGCACCGGCGACGTGGCGATCTCGGTGGCCCAGCTCATCCCGAACGCGGAGATCCTGGTTGTCACCACGCCGCAGCAGGCCGCGGCGGAGGTGGCCGAGCGGGCCGGCGCGATCGCGTTGCAGACGCGGCAGCGGCTGGCCGGTGTGATCGAGAACATGTCCTGGCTGGAGATGCCCGACGGCAGCCGGATGGATGTCTTCGGCACCGGCGGTGGCCAGGTGGTGGCGGACTCGCTGAGCCGGGCCACCGGCGCCGAGGTGCCGCTGCTCGGCCAGGTTCCGCTCGACCCGCGGCTGCGCGAGGCCGGCGACGCCGGGACGCCGCTGGTACTCGGGGAGCCGGACGCGCCCGCCGCCGTGGTCCTGCGCGAGGTGGCCCACCGGTTGTCCACGCGGGCCCGTGGCCTCGCCGGCCGCCTGCTGAGCGTCAGCCCCGCCGGCCGCTGACCTCCGCGTCCGGCCCGCGTCGGGCCGAGGCGGCTCGGGGAGATCTCCGAACAGGTTCCTGCCTGTCGGGACAAGAACGCCGGTGGTGTGGAGTGGGCGCCACGAGACGGGCGGGATCCTGTGATGTGCCAAACAGATCTGGGTGGCTCCGGCAGAAGGCGGCACGAGCCTCAGCCGGCCACTGAATGCGTTCGTGGTTCAGCCGTGGAGAACCCGGCTGTCTGCTCTGGTGCGCGCACCGCCGAACCGGCTGCGGTATCCGGAACCCGGTGCGCTGCGGCGTGATCGCCCGACTCTTCCGTGCTCGCGGGCCGGTGGCGGGTCAGGTCGCGTCGGGGTCGAACGGCGGGCGCTCGCCCGGCTGGAGCGGCTGTTGGGTCGGGCGCCTGGGCTTGTCGTAGTCGGCGTACCCGTTGGAGCTCGGCGTCGCGTAGTCCGGCCCGTCGTCGAGCAGGTGCCGGGTGACCGCGCGCTTGGGGTCGAAGTTCCGCAGCTCGCGCAGGTCTTCCAGGGGCTTGCGGAGCTGGTCGAACTCCGGGCCGAACTCGTTGCGCAGCTGGTCGTGCGCGCCCGTGGCGTACTCCCGGATCTGCCGTACCGTGCGGCCCAACCAGGCCGCGGCCTGTGGGAGCCGCTCGGGCCCGAGGATGAACAGGCCGGCCACGACGAGCACGAGGATCTCGCCCCAGCCGATGTTCTCCAGCACCCGGCACCTCCCCGTCGTGGCCGCGTCCAGGGTAACCCGTGCCGAGCCCCCGCCGGACGGCCAGCGACAGCGCCGAGCTAGTCGGACCTCAGCGTCGCTTCCAGCGTGATGGGCCGGCCCTGCCGGATCAGTTCCACCCGTACCTGCTGCCCGATCTGGTGCTGGTGCTCGGCCACGACCAGCTCGTCGGCGCTCTGCACGCGCCGCTCGCCCAGCTTCACGATCACGTCGCCCTCGGTGATGCCGGCCTCGGCCGCGGCACTGCCCTGCTGCACGTTCTGCACCTGGGCGCCGCTGCCGTTGCTGTCCATCACCGTCTTGGTGTTCACGCCCAGTTCAGCGTGCTTGACCTGTCCGTTGCGGATGAGTTCCTCGGCGATTCGCCGGGCGTCGTCGATCGGGATCGCGAAGCCGATGCCCACCGAGCCGCCGCCCTCGCCGGCCGTCTTGATGGCGGTGTTGATCCCCACCAGGGCGCCGCGGGAATCCACCAGCGCACCGCCGGAGTTGCCGCGGTTGATCGAGGCATCCGTCTGCACGGCATTAATCACGACCGGCCCGCTGCCCTCGCCTTCCAGGCGCACCGCGCGGTCCCTGGCACTGACGATGCCCTCGGTGACCGTGCTGGCCAGGCCGAGCGGAGAGCCGATCGCGATCACGCCGTCGCCCACGCGCAGATCGCTCGACCTGCCCATCTGGATCACGGTGGGATTGCGAACCTCGACCTTCAGCACGGCCAGGTCGGTCTTGGGGTCGCGCCCCACGATGCGGGCCCGCGCACGGGTGCCGTCGTGGAAGACGGTGAACACCTTCGCGTCCTGTGCCCGGCTGGCGTCCGCGACGACGTGGTTGTTGGTCAGCACGTAGCCGTTGCCGTCGATGACCACACCCGAGCCGGTGCCGCCGCCGGTGCCGATCTGTACCTCGACCGACACCACGGCGGGCAGCACCCGGCTGGCCACGTCCGACACCGAGCCGGGCGGGCGCTCCTTGGCGTCCTCGACCTGGGCCAACGTCACGTCCGGATCGGTGAGCGGGCTGCCGCCCTCGGCGGTGAGCCGGCCGAGGAGCCCACCCGCGGCCCCGATCAACAGGGCCGCCCCGAACAGGGCGGCCAGCGCCGTCGGCGCGACCCGCCGGCCGAACAGCAGCTCGCGCAGGCTGAGCCGGGCGCCCTCGGCGTTCGGCGCGGCCCCGTCCTTCCCCGGGCCGGTGTCCTCGACGGCCGGGGGGCCGAGCACGGCCGCGGCACCGGGGTCCCGCCACGGGTCCCGTTCCGCGCCGTCCTTCCAGAACGTGGGCTCGGCCGACGTCGTGCCGTTGTCGGAGCGCGCACCGGGCGGCCGCTGCAGCGTCTCCTGGCTGCCCTCGGGGCGGTGGAACGCCTGGCGCAGGGGTTCCGGTGGTGGCGCGGCGCGTCGGCCGTCGCCTTGCTGGCCGTTGTCGGAGCGGACCGCTCCCGGCGGTGGGGCGAAGGAACCCGCCACACCCTCCGGCCGGGCGAACGCCTCGGCCTGGGCGGGGTCGACCGCGGGCCGCTCCAGCGGGCGCGGGCGCAGCCGGGGCCGTTCGACGTCGGCCGAGTCGTCGCGGCCGTCCGCCGGGTCGGGCTGGTAGGGGCTGGGCTGCTGGCTCATCGCTTCCCGGTCAGGGCACTACTGGACGTGGTCGGGGCGCGCCGGCCGGCGGCCGCACGCACCCAACCATCCTGCAGAAGGAACGGTGAAGTCCACGTAGCGGGTGCCCGGTCGCCGCCCCGCACGCGCACTCCGAGGTCATCAGCATGCCGGCGAAGGCGCTTGATCACCCGGATGACCAGCCTGAGCCGTCAGGTGCTCCGTTCGGGAGGCGGTCGGTTGCCGATGACTCAGTGGCCGCCGGGCATGAGCTGGGGGGCCAGTGGCGCCCGCGGGAAGTACGAGGGAGTGGTCAGGTCCTGGTGGGTCCGGGGGCCGAGGTCCGCCGGATCGGCCGCCGCACCGGCGCTCGCCGGGGCCGGGATCGGGCGGGAGGGCGCGGGAACCCGGGTCTCCTCGCGGCGGGCGGTGGCGGGCCCGGCGTTGGCCGGCTGCACCCGCGGCGCCTCCGGTTGGCCGGAGCCGGCGGCCGGCGGCTGCACCCCCCAGTTGACCAGCGCGAGCGTCCCGAGCACGAGGCCGGAGACGACGACGCCGGCGCCCTGCCGCACACGGCGGCCGGTGCGCCGGCCAAGAACATGGGGGCCGTTGCCCAGGGGCGCGCTCGACCCGATCCGGGGAGCACTGCCGATGGGTTTGTTCTCACCCTGGTCACCGGATCGCCCGGATGATCGGAGCATCGCGACGAGCTGGCCGTCCTCGGTGACCGCCAGGTTGTCGGGCGAGCGCGGCAGGTCGACGTGCTGCGGGATGTCGCGCAGGGCGGCGAGCAGGCCGGCCGGCGTGGCCGGCGTCGGTGCCCCACGCACCGCGGCCCGTGCCTGCCGTTGCGCGGCCGCCTCCGCGGCGCACAGCGGGCACCGGGCGAGGTGCGCCGCGGCCCGGTCCCTGGCCATCGGCGACAGCTCACCGTCGACGAACGCCACCACGGCATCCGGCGCCAGGTGCTGTGCCCCGAGCGCCCATCCGCGCAGGTCGTTCATGCTGCCTCAGTCCTCCCGAGCACCACTGCGGCGGCGCTCCAGCGCCGCCTTCAGGGCCTGCCGGCCACGGTGGATCCTGCTCCGGACGGTGCCGAGCTTCACCCCCAGTGTGGCCCCGATCTCCTCGTAGGACAGTCCTTCCACGTCGCACAACACCACGGCGGCGCGGAACTCCGGCGGCAGCTCGTCCAGTGCCGCCTGCAGATCCGGGTCCAGGTGGGTGTCGGCGTAGACCTGCTCGGGGCTGGGCCCGCCGCCTGGCAGCCGGTCGGTGTCCTCGGGCAGGCCCTCCATGCGCAGCCGCGCACGGCGCCGCGCCATGTCCAGGAACAGGTTGGTGGTGATTCGGTGCAGCCAGCCCTCGAAGGTGCCGGGCTTGTAGGCGGCCAGGGAGCGGAAGACCCGGATGAACGTCTCCTGGGTCAGGTCCTCGGCGTCGTGCTGGTTGCCGGTGAGCCGGAAGGCGAGCCGGTAGACGCGGTCGGCGTGCTCCCGGACCACCTCGTCCCACGACGGCGGCGTCCAGCCCGCCCCCTCGCCTGGGGCGGCGGTCGGGATGGCGCTGGGCGCTGCGGTGGTCTGCGTGCGCATCGTGCGGTAGGGCACCTCCTGGCGGGCTGGTCTGCCCTCTCGTGAACGTGCACGGGGAGGCTGGTGTTCCCGTGCTCCCGCTCGGTGGCTGTCGGGTCGGTGACGTCACAGTGGCAGCGTCATGACGTCGAGCCCAGCTTCCCCGCTGGTGGTGAGGCGACCGTGAGAGCCACCTGAGAACAGCCTGAGAACTACGCGGCCGGCTGTCGTCGGGGTTTCCCCGGGCGTTGTCCCCGGTTTCGGCCCTGACCCCCGCTAACCTCACTTTCGTGACGCCCGGAACGCCGACCACCACCGCTCCCGCGGTGTGGGACTACGTGGAGTCCTACCTCGGTGAGGACGAGGTGCTCCAGGCCGCGCGTGCGCGTGGCGTCGAGCTGGGGTGTACCCCGATCGGGCCGGGCGGTGGCGCGGCGTTGCGGTTCCTGGCCGCGGCGCTGCGGGCCAGGGCGGTGGTCGAGGTGGGCACCGGCTGCGGGGTGAGCGGGCTGTGGCTGCTCCGCGGGATGGCCCCGGACGGGGTGTTGACCTCGATCGACGTCGAGCCGGAGCACCAGCGGGTGGCCAAGCGGGCGTTCACCGAGGCCGGGGTGGCGCCCAGCCGGGCCCGGCTGATCATGGGGCAGCCGCTGGACGTGCTGCCGCGGCTGACCGACGGCGGGTACGACATGGTGTTCGTGGCCTACGGGGTGACGGAGTATCCCCGTTACCTCCAGGCCGGGGTGCGGCTGCTGCGCGACGGTGGCGTGATCGTGTTCGATGACGCGTTGTGGCACGGGCGGGTCGCCGATCCCACGCACCGGGACGCCGAGACGGTGGCGGTACGGGAGATCAGCCGCGCGATGCGGGAGGAGGAGAACCTCGTACCGGCACTGCTGCCCGTCGGTAATGGACTCCTCGCCGCCGCCAAGCTGGGCTGACGACTTCTCGCCTTGTCGATAATCGCCGGATCGGACACTGCGTTCGCTCTATTCAGGAGGCGCGGTACATCACGTGTAGGTCTACGCGGCCCAGGGTTGGATGTGCGAAGGCGCTGGGAACTGTTCCGATCACGCTGGAGCCGAAACGCTCGTAGAGCGCGACGGCCGAGTGGTTCGACTCGGCCACGGCGTTGAACTGCATCCTGCATATCCGCGTTCCTGCGCCCACTCCAGCGCAAAGCGACACAACGCCGTACCCACACCCCGCCCCCGAGCATTGGCGGCGACCATGAAGCTCGCCGTCGACACATGCGATCCGGGGCCGGGACGGTTCGTTTCCATCTTGGCGGTGCCGAGGACACGTCCACCCTCGACCGCAACCACAGTCAGTCCCGGCGGCCTCTCGATCCAGATGTCGTGCGCCTGCTCGGCAGTCATGGCCGGGTCGTACGGGAACGTCTCCGCCGCCTGCACGATCTCCCGTACGATCGACCAGACCCGAGGCCAGTCGGCCGCGACGAATTCCCGGATCCGCACGGCGGGCATGCTGTCCGCCACCGTCGGTGCAGGCGATCGATTTCGTGGAGGTGCCCGGCCATACGAGCACTCGCTCACGGTGCATCGGGGCTCCGCTGGGGTTCGCTCCGGGTCACTCCACGCGGGCGCCCTTGCCAAGGACCGCGACCCCGCCGCCGCTGACCGTCCACTGTTCACGGTCATATTCCGGGTCGACTCCGACTTGGGCTCCCTCGCACACCACCGCGTTCTTGTCCAGGATCGCCCGGCGTACCACCGCACCCTTTCCCACCCGCACACCCGGCAACAACACCGCGCCCTCGACCTGCGCGCCCGCCTCCACCACCACGTCCGAGCCGATCACCGAATGCCGCACCGTCCCACCCGAGACGATCGCCCCCGGCCCGACGACGGACTCCTGGGCACTGCCGCCCTCGACGAACTTCGCCGGCGGCAGCGGCGGTGACGCGGTACGAATCGGCCACTGCCGGTTGTAGAGGTTGAAGACCGGGTGCACCGACACCAGATCCATATGCGCGTCGTAGTACGCGTCCAAGGTGCCGACATCCCGCCAGTAACCACGGTCGCGCTCCGTCGCGCCGGGCACCACGTTGTCGGCGAAGTCGTAGACCGCGGCCTCACCGCACTCCATCAACATCGGAATGATGTCGCCGCCCATGTCGTGGTCCGAGTCGGGGTTGGCGGCGTCCGTGCGCAACGCCTCCAGCAAGACCTCCGTGCTGAACACGTAGTTGCCCATCGACGCAAAAGTGACCTCCGGGTCGTCCGGCACGTGCGGCGGGTCCGGCGGCTTCTCCACGAAGCGGGTGATCCAGCCCGAAGCGTCGACATCGATGCAGCCGAAAGCGCTCGCCTGCGAGCGGGGGACGCGGATCCCGGCGACCGTCACCCCGGCGCCGCGTTCCACGTGCTGCTCGACCATCTGCGCCGGGTCCATCCGGTACACGTGGTCGGCGCCGAAGACCACGATGTGGTCGGGGCATTCGTCGTAGACCAGGTTGAGCGACTGGAAAATCGCGTCGGCGCTGCCGGTGTACCAGCGCGGCCCGAGCCGCTGTTGGGCCGGCACCGGGGTGATGTACTGCCCGAGCACGCTGGAGAGCCGCCAGGTGGTCGAGATGTGCCGGTCGAGCGAGTGTGACTTGTACTGCGTGAGAACGCAGAGTCGGTGGTAGCCGGCATTGACCAGATTGGAGAGCACGAAATCGATCAGGCGGTAGTTCCCCCCGAACGGCACGGCCGGCTTGGCCCGGTCGGCGGTCAGGGGCCAGAGCCGTTTGCCTTCGCCTCCCGCGAGCACAATCCCGAGGACGTGGGGCTGGCTCTTCACGACCGCCGACCCTAGCCGGGGTCCGCAGGCCCGGCCACCGACCACCCGGGGACACCTCCGGCTGGAAGGAACGGGCCGGGCAACGTTCACCCGGGCGCAGCACACGAGGTGCGGCGCCACGGCCCACGACCACCGCTAGCCTCCCCCACGTGCGCATCGGTCTGCTGACCCGCGAGTACCCGCCCGAGGTCTACGGCGGCGCGGGAGTGCACGTGGGTGAGCTCGTTCGTGGACTACGCGCGTTGGTCGACGTCGACGTGCACTGCTTCGGCGGTCCACGGCCGGATGCCCGCCCCCACGCGCCGGCACCGGATCTGACCGCGGCGAACACCGCGCTCACCACACTTTCGGTGGATCTGTCGATGGCGTCGGCGGTCGCGGACGTCGATCTGGTCCACTCGCACACCTGGTACGCGAACCTGGCCGGCCACCTGGGCAAGCTGCTGCACGACGTCCCACACGTGGTGACCGCGCACTCGCTGGAGCCGCGCCGGCCGTGGAAGGCCGAGCAGCTGGGCGGCGGCTACCAGGTGTCCTCGTGGGTGGAGCGGACCGCCTACCAGTCGGCCGACGCGATGATCGCGGTGAGCGACGGCATGCGCGCCGACCTCCTCGACTGCTATCCCGAGCTGGACCCGCGCCGGGTTCACGTGGTGCGCAACGGGATCGACACCAAGGCGTACCAGCCGGTGACGGAGACCGAGGCGCTGGTCCGGTTCGGGGTGGACCCGTCGCAACCCATCGTGGCGTTCATTGGACGCATCACCCGACAGAAGGGTGTCGGCCACCTGTTGGCGGCAGCGCATCACTTCGCACCGGAGGCACAGCTCGTGTTGTGCGCGGGAGCGCCCGACACCCCGGACATCGCCGCGGAGACGGAGAACGCGGTCGCCGAGCTCGCCGGGCGGCGGGACGGCGTGTTCTGGATCCAGCGCATGCTGGAGCCCGATGAGGTGTGCCAGGTGCTCTCCCACGCCACGGTGTTCGTCTGTCCCTCGGTGTATGAGCCGCTGGGCATCGTGAACCTGGAGGCGATGGCGTGCGGGACCGCCGTGGTCGCCTCGGACGTGGGCGGCATCCCAGAGGTTGTCGACGACGGTCGCACCGGCCTGCTGGCGCACTACGACGCGGAGAACCCCGAGGAGTACGAGGAAGCGCTGGCGGAGGCGGTGAACGAGCTGCTATACGACCCGGAGCTGGCCGCCGTCATGGGCGCGGCGGGCCGCCGGCGCGCCGAGGAGGAGTTCTCCTGGGCTTCGGTCGCGGAGCAGACCGTGGCGGTCTACCGCTCCGTCCTCTGCTGACTGGCCCGCGTCGCCTTCCCGCCACGGCCGCGCCGGGGACGAACCGGCTCCTGTCAGGAAGGCGCCCGCGTCCGGCCACATCGGACCCGGAGGAGCGGCAACATGTGGTGCGCGCCCGCACCGACACCGCCACGGAATGCGCCGAGTCCGCTAGCTGCGCGACGGCGACGTCCCGGTCCTGCTCCGCGGTGCTACCCCGGCCAGTTCCCGGACTCAGCGGTAGGAGCGGGCGAGCTCCACGAGGGTGCGGGCGGCGAACCCGGTGCCGCCGGGGTTGACCTCGTCGTAGGGGCGGTCGGCGCGGGCCGGGCCGGCGATGTCCAGGTGCGCCCACGGCAGATCGGCGGTGAACTCACGGAGGAAGAGGGCGGCGGTGATGCCACCGGGACCGGGCGGGCACTGCCTGAGGTCGGCGATGTCGCTGCGGACGTCGTCGGCGTGGTCGGCCAGCAGCGGCATCCGCCACCACGCCTCACCGACACGATCCCCGGCCGCCGCGATCCGGCCGGCCAGCTCGTCATCGGTGGCGAAGAACCCACCGGTGCGCAGGCCCAGGGAGACCTTCATCGCCCCGGTCAACGTGGCGACGTCGAGCAGCAGGTCGGGCTTGTGCCGCCGCACCGCGTAGGCCAGCGCGTCCGCCATGACCATGCGGCCCTCGGCGTCGGTGTTGGTCACCTCGGTCGTGCTGCCGCCGAAGTGCCGCACCACGTCACCGGGCCGGTAGGACGAGCCGGAGACGTGGTTCTCGGCGCACGGCACGAGCCCGGTCACCCGCACCGGCAGCCGCAGCTCGGCGATCGCGAGAAGGGCGGCGATGACCGCGGCGCCACCGGACATGTCGGTGCGCATCAAATGCATGCCCTCGGCGGGCTTGATCGAGATGCCGCCGGTGTCGAAGGTGATGCCCTTGCCGACGAACACCAGGTGCGGTGCCCCGGCCGCACCGCGCGGGCGGTAGGACAGCTCCAACAGCCGTGGCGGGCGCACCGATCCGCCGCCGACGGCGAGCATCCCGCCGAAGGCGTGCTCGGCCAACCACTTCTCGTCCCGCACGACCGCGGACAGGCCGGTGGTGTCCGCGGCGAGCCGGGCACCCGTGCCGGCGAGCCAGTCGGGGTCCTTGACGTTGGACGGGGCGTTGGCGAGGTCCCGCGCCAGGCCGGTGGCCGCGGCCAGGGTGCGGGCCGCCCGCACCGCCTCGGTGAGGTCTTCGTGCTCGGTGGGCACGACCAGCCGCAGCTCCCGCAGCCGCGGCGTGCGCTCCGCGGTGACCTTGAACGCATGGCTGCCCACGATCGCGCCGAGTGTGAACGCGGCAGCGGCCTCGGCGTCGACGTCCTCGGGCAGCAGCACCTGTACCGACCGCGGCGGTTGCTCGCCGGAGCCGTTGCCGTTCGCGGCCCGGCCGTTCACGGCGCGCAGCAGCGCCGCACCGGCCGCCCGCCAGTCCCGGGAACCGCCCGAACCGACACCGAGCACCCAGCCCGGGCCCGGCACCGGGTGTACCTGTCCGGCCCTGCCGGTCACGCCGAGGCGCTCCAGCAAGCCGGGCTCGACACCGAGCACGTCCGCACCCGGGCCCAGCCCGATGGTGTCCGCACCGTTGCCGGCAATGACGGCCAACGGCACGCCATGTCGCGCCGCGGTCGCGACCCGGACGTCGACCAGCGGCGTGGGCACCGTGGGCAGTGCCCGTCTGGCGGATGGCACGCGAACTCCCCCTCGACGACGTGGTCCGGCCCCGGCGCCACCGGACACGGCACGACCGGCGTCGCGCGCGCCAGAAGCCGGGGCCGGGATGGTACTTCGGCCGGTCGGCGGTGCCGACGGTGTCAGCCCGCGGCGGCCTTCAGGGCGTCGCCCAGCTCGCTGGCCTCCTCCGCCGACATCTCGACGACGAGGCGCCCACCACCCTCGAGCGGGACGCGCATCACGATGCCGCGTCCCTCCTTGGTGACCTCGAGGGGACCGTCGCCGGTCCGGGGCTTCATGGCCGCCATAGCGTGCTCCCTCCGTCAACTCTTCCCCGCCCGGCACACCGCCGGAGCGCACCGGGTGCGGACCTATTCTCCCCCATTCGTACGCACCGAGGAAACTGAACGATCATTTCGTGTCCCGTGTCGGCCAGGTTCACGCAGGTCACACCGCTGCCCCGGCACTGGTCGAGCGAGCGCGGGCCTGCCACACTCGGCCGTCGTGCGGGCTCGATCAGCGTTGTTCGACGTCTACGGCGGCTACCTGCGGCAGCGGGGTGGCGCCGCCACCATCGCCGCCCTGGTGAAGCTGCTCGAACCGCTGGGGTTCGCCGCGCCCGCGGTGCGCACGGCGGTTTCCCGCACCGTTCGGCAGGGCTGGTTGCGCCCGGTGCGGCTGCCCGGCGGTCCCGGCTACGCCCTCACCGCGCGTGCCGAGGTGCGCCTGGACGAGGCGGCGGCGCGCATCTACCGCACCCGTCCGTCCACCTGGGACGGTCGCTGGCACGTGGTGGTGTTGGAGGAGCTGCCCCCGCGTCCGGCGCGGGACCGGCTCACCTCCTCGCTGCACCTGCTCGGTTACGGGGAGCTGGGACCGGCGACCTGGGTGGCGCCCCGGCCCTCGCCGGAGCTGGCCGACCTGCTGGCCGCCGAGAAGGTGGCGGCCCGGACGTTCCACGGCGAGCACGATGGCGACGACACCGAGCTGGCGGCCCGCGCCTGGGACCTGGCCGGGCTGGGGCGGGACTACGCGAGTTTCGTGCGGGAGTGGGAACCGCGAGTGTCCGGTGTGGACGCCGCGTCACCGCCCGCCGCGTTCGCGGCGTCGCAGCAGATGCTGCACGCCTGGCGCAACTTCCTGTTCCGTGACCCGGGTCTGCCGCCGCAGCTGCTGCCCGAACAGTGGGCGGGGCGTCGGGCCGCGAAGTTTTTCGACCACAACACCGAGCGGCTGTCCGGCGCCGCGAACCGGTTCGTGGAGTCCTGCTTGACCAACCAGAGCAAGCAGTGAGGGTTTTGGGGATTCGGAGGTCCACTGTGTCCGAAGTGCTGCTGGTCAACGATGCCGACGGTGTGCGCACCCTCGTCCTCAACCGACCGGACGCATACAACTCGATGACGTCGGCGCTCAAGGAGGAACTGATCGCGGCGATACGGGCCGCGGCCGGTGACGGGTCGGTCCGTGCACTGGTGATCACCGGGGCGGGAAAGGCGTTCTGCGCCGGGCAGGACCTGCGGGAGCACATCAAGCTGCTGCAGGCGGGCGACCCGGCACCGCTGCGAACCGTGGAGGAGCACTACAACCCACTGATCACCACGCTGATGGAGTTGCCCAAGCCGGTGATCGCGGCGGTCAACGGGACGGCTGCCGGTGCCGGGGCGTCCCTGGCCTACGCGTGCGACCTTCGTGTGGCCACGGAGTCGGCGAAGTTTCTGATGGCCTTCGCGAACGTGGGCCTGACCGCCGACTCGGGCGCGTCGTGGACCTTGCCACGGTTGATCGGTTACGGCCGCGCAATGGAGATGATGTTGCTGGGCCAGCCGGTACGTGCCGAGGAGGCGTTACGGATCGGCATGGTCAACCAGGTCGTGCCCGACGGCGAGGCGCTGAAGGTGGCGCAGGAGCTGGCCGGCCGGATGGCGACCGGGCCCACCACGGCCTACGCCAAGATCAAGGAGGCGATGCGGCGTTCGGCCGCGGCAGCGTTGTCCGAAGCGCTCGAGGTGGAGGCCCGCACCCAGGCCGAGGCCGGGGCGACCGCGGACCACCGGGAGGCGGTGCAGGCGTTCGTCGAGAAGCGGGAACCGCGATTCACCGGGCGCTGATCGTGGCCGGCGTCCCCGGTTCGGCCGGAGGGCGCACACGGTCGTGACGAGTGGGCACCCCGCCAGCGGACCGGGAATCGGTTGCTGGCGGGGTGCCGAATGCGGGCCCCGGCGCGGTTGCCGGGTTCAGCCTCGTTCGGGTCAGCGCCGCCAGCAGCCGGCCAGGTGGTCGTTGACCATGCCGGTGGCCTGCATGAGCGCGTAGCAGGTGGTCGGGCCGACGAAGGCGAACCCGCGACGCTTCAGTTCCCTTGCCATCGCCCATGATTCCGGCGTGGTCGCCGGCACGTCCGCGAGGGACTTGGGCACCGGCTGTGAGTCCGGGTCCGGTGCGAACGACCACAGCAGCTCGTCGAGTGGAACGTCGAGGGACTGCACGGCCCGTGCGTTGGCGATGGCAGCCTCGATCTTCCTGCGGTTGCGGATGATGCCGGCGTCGCCGAGCAGGCGCTCGACATCGGCCGGGCCGAAGGCCGCGACCCACTGCGGGTCGAAACTGGCGAACGCCCGCCGGAAACCCTCCCGGCGGCGCAGGATCAGCAACCACGACAGACCCGACTGGAAGGACTCCAGGCACAGTCGCTCGAACATTCCGACCACGCCACGCAACGGAACACCCCACTCGGTGTCGTGGTACTCGACGTAGTCCGGGGCACTGGCGCTCCAGCTGCAGCGCGCCCTACCGTCCGGCCCGACCGGGGTGTCGCTCATCTCCGGTGCCTCCGGCAGAACTCGGCGAAGTGGGCCAGCGACCGGCGTAGCCTCCGGTCGAACAGCGGCCGGACCAGCGGCCACACCAACTCTCCCACCCGGCCCAACGGCGGCTCCAATCGTTCCTCCCACACCAGTTCGGCCCCATCGGCGGTGGGCTGGACGGTGAAGACACCGGTGCCCCGCACGAGCCTTCCGGTATGCCGCACCTCGCACCGGTGCGGTGGTTCCCACCCGACGATCTCCATCGTGTCGAGGAATCCCACGGATCCGACACCGGTGAACGCGGCCAGCTCCGACCCCACACCGGCACCGTCGCCGGCCGTGACGAACACGGTGGTGCCCACGACCCACTCGCCCTGCCGGGGCCAGTCGGTGACGGCGGCCCACACCGTCTCCACCGACGCGGGCACGGCGACCGTGTGGCGGGTGGTGATCATCCCTCTCGTCCCGCCCGCGTCTCGGCCAGCTCGCCCTCCAGCTCGCTGATCCGCTCGCGCAGCTGGTCCAGCTCGTCGGCCACTCTGTCCAGCACCCAGTCCACCTCGGACATCCGGTAGCCGCGCAGCGCCTGCTGGAAGCGCACCGTCCGGACGTCGGACCCGGTGAGGTCGGTCGGCGGCAGCCGGGTCGGCGAGGCCCCGGGTGGCAGCGGCGCCAGCTCCTCGCCCCGGCCGAACACGGCCGATGCGAGCAGGAACACCACCGCCGCCACGGCGACCATGACGACGAGGTAGATGAGCGCGGTGGTCACCTCCGCATCGTGACACGTCACGCTGGGTGCCGTCGCACTCCTGCCAGGTCGTCTGGTCTTTCCGCCGGAACCGGCCGCGCCCGCGACGGTCGGCAGGGTTCGGCCGGGCGAACGAGGTCGCTCAGGCCACGAGCACGAAGCAGCGACGGGCCTGGCTCACCAGGCGCGCCGTCACCACCAGGCTGAACACCGTGGCCACCAGTACCGGCGGTGGGAAGCCGCCGGTGCCCAGCCGGGTCACGGCGACCAGGATCGCCAGGTGGGTGGCGAGGGTGAACACGTAGACGCCGACCGCGCCCACGGCCCACGCGCTGGCGAGCCGGCCCACCAGGCGGGTGTCACCGATGCGCCGGGCGAGCACCCGCCAGGCGAGCAGGATCACCGCCGCGGTCACCGCGATCACCCAGGAGGTCAGGTCGGCGGCCTGGGCGACGGTTCGGGCCCACTCCGGGCCGCTCGCCCAGCCGCCGATCCAGAAGACCCGGGTGAGCTCCCAGACCACGTGCATGATCGGGATGACCAACAGCAGGGAACGAATGAAGCGCACGCCGTGGGCGACGGCCAGTTCTGCCTGGTAGTCACGGGCAATGCGGCCGATGGGGCCGAAGTCGGTGACCGCGCGGCGTTCGGCCTCGCCGGCGGGAAGGCCCGCCGCCCGGTAGCTCTCGGCGGCGTCGTGCAGCCCGTCCCGGGCCTCGGCCAGCAGGTCGCGGCGCACGGTGGCCGGCCCGCGCAGTCGCGCGTCGAGGGTGAGCAGGTAGCGGTCGATCACGCCTTGGCCGGCCATGGTCCGCTCCCCAGCACGCCTTCGATGGCCGTGGTGAACTCGCGCCACGCCGCACGTTCGGCGCTCAACGCCTTCCGGCCGGCGGACGTGAGCTGGTAGGTGCGGCGCTGCCGCCCGGAGACGGTGGTCCACTCGCTACGCACGTAGCCGGCACGCTCCAGCCGCCGCAGGGCGGGGTAGACGGTGCCGGTGGGCAGGTCGAGCGCCCCACCACTGCGCAGCTGAAGTGCCTCGATGATCGCGTACCCGTGCAGCTCCCGACCATCGAGCGTGGCCAACAGCAGGGCGTCCAGGTGCCCCCGCAGCGCGTCCGCCTTCACGCGTAGTGAGTCTACGGATAGGGAGGCGGGAGATCCCTGCCGGTTCCGCCGTTCGGCCGCGGCGGGCCGGAACAGGGCGGTGGAAGACGACCGGGACATTGCGCCGTTGGAGTGGATCTCCGATCGTTTCCGACCTCTTTCGTCGGTGGAGGGTCGAGACTGCCCGATTACCGGGACCGAACTCGATCACGGCTGGGGGTCCGAAGATCATGACCGCGGAGTCACTCTCGTCATCGGTGTCCGGCAGTACCCCGTTCAGCACGACCAGGATCGAGGCGCCCCAGCTCGACGACGAGGCGACCAGGCACCTGTCCGTCGCCGCGCACATCGACGAGGAGTTCGCCGACCGCGCCGTCTCGGAGTTCGTGGCGGAGCCGCGGCGGGCGGTTCCCCCGTCGCCGGGTGTGGACGCGGCCGCGGTGCTGCGGCAGGCGCTGGTGGCCTCCCGCCGCCGGCTGGTGCGGGACGCGGTGCTGGTCGTCCTGTTCGTGCTGCTGTTGGTCGTCAACGTCGTGACGGCCATGACGTGGCTCTTCCTCGGGCTGGTCTGGGCGCTGGTGGCGCTGTTCTCCCGCCGGGCCCAGGGGCAACAGACGCGGGCGCAGCGCGAACCGGGGGAGCGACCGTTCCCCGTGACCGGCGCGATCTTGTTCGCACTGTTCGGGCTCTGGGCGCTGCTGGGCACAGACCTGTACCTGCTCCTGCTGCGGATGTTCGCCCCACTGTTCTACAGCCCCAGGGAACTGCGCAGCCAGGTGATCCCCATGGGCGACATCACGCCCGGGCCCGGTGTTTTCCTGATCCTGCTCGCCGCACTGGCGGTGCTGGTGCTGGACCGCTTGGGGGTGCGACACCTCCTGCTGCGGCACTTCCGGTACGGCGTCTACCGTTCCGACCAGCGGGCGGCGTCGTGGTGGGACCGGCTGCTGCGCGACTGGGGGTGGCGCCCCTATTCCAGGCGCATCGAGCAGGTGGCCGCAACCGCGGAGCGGGGCAACCTCGTGGTCCACGACGGGTGGCGCGCCTTCGTCGGGTCGGGAGACCTGGCCCGCTCGTGGTCGATCGCGGTGCGGCTCCGCACCGAGGAGGACGAGGAACCGCGCCCCCTGTCACCGACGACGCTGTACGAGGCGGTGGCCTCCGAGATGGAGTCCATGCGGTCGTCGGATCAGCTCGCGCCGGGTTTCCGGTTGCGTGGCCTGTCCGGTACGCCGCACGCGGTGGTCTCGGCGCACTCCCTGATGCGGTACCGTCATGAGCCGTTGGCCCGGAACATCCTGCCCGATCCGGAGTCGTCCCCGACGACGTCGCTGCCGGGCGACGTGATGCGGGAGATCACCGACCGGAGCCCGGAGTGGATCCGGCATTACCGGTGCTACCGGGTGGAGAGCTGGCACAAGGAGCTGGTGTCGTCGTCGTACCTGCACATCGGGTGTGACGAGCGGACGCTCTACGTGGAGTGGAACGCCTTCCAGCTCAACCCGGTCCATCCCTACTACGGCCGGGAGGACTGGTGGGAGGCGCGGCTGCCCAGCGCGTTGGGGCAGGCGCTGGTGGACTTCCTCGCACTGCCGGCGAGCCTGTTCCGGCGGATCCGGCTCATGATCCGTAGCGCGGCGATCGCCCTCCGCAGTGTGGGTTTCGGGGGTCGGATCGTGCCGTCGACCTACGGGGCGCGGAACAGCATTCGGGAGCTGGTCGCCGCGTACCGGGGCGAGACCTACTTCCAGGACATGGATGCGATCCGGTACGTGAAGTTGATGGAGCGCAAGGCGTTCTCGGCGATCATCAACTGCCTTCGCGACCACGGCTACTCCACCGAGGAGTTCGAGGGCAACGCGAACGCGGTCATCAACAACACGATCATCAACGGCAGCAAGGTGAGTGGCCTGGTCATCGGGGGCAAGGAGAACCAGGTGACCGTCGGTGGGGCGAACCCGGGCCAGGCTGCTGCCGGCGTGGGAGCGCCGAGCCGGGCTGGTGGAAAGGGTTGATGTGACCGGCAAGCGGGAGCACGGGACGCACATCGAGGGAAGCACCGTGGTCGGTGCGGTCTTCGGTGGGCGGAACAACCGGGTGCGGGTTGGCGAGGTCCGGGTGGGAGACGGTGCGGACGGCCTGGCCGAGCTGCGGAAGCTCGTCGCGCGGCTGAGGCTGGAGCTGGCGGCGCGTCCGGAGGACCCGACGCACGTGCGGGCCGAGGCGCACGCGGAGTCGCTGGCGGCCGAACTCGACCGTGACGAGCCGGATATGGGGCGGGTCCGCAGCGGCTGGAAACGCCTGCGGGGCTTGCTCACCGGCCTGGCCGCCGGCGGCGCGCTGGCCGAGATCGTGGACGCGATCAGCGGGTTCCTGTGATCGGTTCCGCTCAGCGGCGGGCGAGGACCTCGCGCATCGGTGGCCGGTCGGCGACCGCGACCTCGGTCGTGTCCGGCAACCACTCCCCGGCCACCTGAAGGAACTGCGTGAAGTCGCCTCCACTGTCCGACATGCCGCAGCGGCTGAGCGCGGTACCCAGAATCTGCCGCGCCATCACCCCGAGCGCACGCAGGGACCGGTTGCGGTGCTTACGAACTCCAAGGTTCACCTGGGCGATCGCATCCAGTCCATGGGCGTCGTGGGTGTCCAGCAACAACCCGATCTCCACCCCGTACCCGGCAGCGAACGGCACCGACTCCAGCAGTTCGCGGGTCCCCGCATACTCACCGCCGAGCGGCTGCACCACACCGGAAAGCTCCGGGCGCAACGCGGCGATCAGCGGCCGGGCGAGCAGCTCCGTGACCCGCCCCCCGCCACTGTCGGTCTCGCTCCGCTCCATCCGCAGCGGGCGCCGGTAGAACCCCTTCACCAGGTGCACGCCCCTGCCGGTGAGGAGCGGACCCAGCAACGCGGGAACGAACCCGGTGTCGACCTCGACCAGATCCGAGTCGAGGAAAACCACGATGTCACCACTGGTCAGGGCGAGCGAGCGCCACAACACCTCACCCTTGCCCGGCACGCAGGGCAGCTCGGGCAGCACGTCCTCGCGCCGCGCCACCCGGGCGCCGGCCGCCCGCGCCACCTCCACCGTCCGGTCGGTGGAACCCGAGTCGACCACGACGAGCTCGTCCACGAGCGGCCCGCCACCTCGCCCGGGCCGGGTCAGCGGCAGGACGGCCGAGACCACCCCACCGACCGTCGCTTCCTCGTCCAGTGCCGGTAGCACCACGCTGACCGTGCGGTTCCCCTTGACCGCCAACAGGTCTCGTACTGTCCACTGTGGATCCTGGACCGTACGGTCGGCGAACCAGTGCTGGATGGCTCGGCTCCGGGCTTCGCTGCGCACCTTGTCACTCGCGATGCTCGCTTCGCCCGTCACCGAGCGGTTCTCGACGTCGGGGCGCATCAGGCCAGCGCCCGCAACACTCGGGCGGGCGGCCGGCTGCCGGCGATACTGGCGACCATCTCGAGCACCTGACGCGTCCGTCTCACCTCGTGCGCGCGGAACACGCGTGCCCCGGCCCACGCGGCCACGGCGGTGGCGGCGAGGGTGCCGTCCACCCGCTCGGACAGCTCGACGTCCAGCGTCTCGCCGACGAAGTCCTTGTTCGACAACGCCATCAGCACCGGCCATCCGGTGCCGACCAGCTCGTTCAGCCGGCGCAGCAGCTCCAGGCTGTGCCAGGTGTTCTTGCCGAAGTCGTGGGTGGGGTCGACCAGGATCCCGTCCCGGGGCACCCCCTGCCGGACCATGCCCTCCGCGCGTCGGGTGACCTCGGCGACCACGTCGGCCACCACGTCGACGTAACGCACCCGGTGCGGGTCGGTGCGGGGCGCGAGCCCGCCGGTGTGCGAGCAGACGATGCCCGCGCCGAACTCGGCGGCGACCTCGGCCAGCCGGGGATCGGCGCCCGCCCAGGTGTCGTTGATCAGGTCCGCGCCGGCCTGGCAGGCCAGCCGGCCGACCTCGTGCCGCCAGGTGTCCACGCTGATCACCACGTCGGGGTGCCGGTCGCGGACCGCGGCCACGAAAGGCACCACCCGCCGGATCTCCTCGGCGCCGTCGACGGTCTCGCCGTGCGAGCCCGCCCGCACGCCCCCGATGTCGACGATGTCGGCCCCCTCGGCGATTACCCGGTCCACGGCGGCCAGGGCCGCGTCGTCGGAGAAGGTCGCGCCCCCGTCGTAGAAGGAGTCGCGGGTGCGGTTGACGATCGCCATGACGAGCGCGCGGTCCTGCCGGACCTCGCGCCTGCCGAACCGCAGCGTGCTCACAGCATCCGATCGTGCCAGGCGGTGGCCGCCGACCACGACCTCCGGCGGCCCGGCGGGCGGCCTCGCCCGGCGGGACGGCCCGCATCCGCGGCAGTACCTGTTACTCAACATTTCACCTGTTTGGTGACGAGCATCCAGCGGAGAGAAGTTCCGCCATCCGCATTAGCGCTGGCCACGGGATCGATCTGGTTGCGAGCTGCGCACGGTGATGTTGCTCACAGTGATGCCTCTCACGTGATGTCGACCACCCACTATTACCGACGAGTAACCACGAAGAAACTTCACATTAAGGAGGTCAAGGATGCGCAGGATTCCCCTGCTCCTGCTGGCAGCCCTGACCACGCTGCTCGCGCTCGTTGCGCCCCCCGCCATCCTGGCCGCCCCCGGTTTCACGACGAGCTACGAGACGATCTCCGGCGATGGCGGCATCCCCCTGAAGGCGTTCGTCATCAGGCCGACCGGACGCGGGCCCGGCCCGCACCCGCTGCTGGTCATGCCGGCGAGCTGGGGCACACCCAACATCGAGTACGTGGGCTCGGCATGGAAGCTCGCCTACGGCTCCGGCTACGTGGTGGTCAGCTACACCACTCGCGGATTCTGGGACTCCGGGGGCGAGATCGAGGTGGCCGGCCCCAAGGACGTGGCCGACGCCCGCAAGGTCATCGACTGGGCGGTGGCCAACGCCGGAGGCGACCCGACCCGGGTCGGCATGGCCGGTATCTCCTACGGCGGCGGCATCAGCCTGCTCACCGCCGCGGCCGACCAGCGGGTGCGCGCGGTGGCCGCGATGAGTGGCTGGGCGGACCTCGCCGAAGCGTTGTACCCGAACCGGACCGCGAACCGGCAAGCGATCGAGCTGCTGCTCGGGCTTGGCAAGCTCACCGGCCGACCCGGCGCGGAGTTGCGGCAGGCCGAGCGCGACTACCACGCGGGTGCCTACGAGAAGCTGCTCCCGCTGTCCCCGGTCCGCTCCGTGTCGAGCAAGCTCGACCAGATCAACCGCAACGGCACGGCGATCATGATCGCCAACACCTGGCAGGACGGAATGTTCCCGGCCAACCAGGAGATCGACTTCTACCGCAAGCTGACCGTGCCCAAGAAGATCATGCTCGGCCCAGGCGACCACGCCACCGCCGAACTGTTCGGCGCGGCCGGCTTCTCCAACGAGGTCTGGACGACAACGACCCGATGGCTGGACCGCCACGTGCGGGGTGAGCGCAACGGCGTCGACGGTGAGCAACCGGTGCTGCTCAAGCCCTCGAACGGCGGCGGCTACGAGGGATTCGCCGACTGGCAGCGGAACGAGAGCACCTACTACCTCACCAGGCCGACGAGGAGCTGGACCTCGCCACAGACCACGGGTTCGCTCGCCGGCGGCCCGTCCACGGGGTGGTCGCACCGCATCAACGCGGGCTGGGACACGGTGGCCGGCAGCGGCACCATCATGATCACCGGCATCCTGCAGGGCTGGCTCAACATCCCGACCGGCGTGTGGATGCCGGCGGTGAACCGGTCGGCCGCCGCCGTGTGGTGGGGTCCGGACAACCCGCGGGCGGTGCAGGTGAACGGACAGCCCAGGCTGCACGTGACCGTGACACCCAGCGCCCCCGACGTTTCCCTGTTCGCCTACCTCTACGACGTCAACTCGCTCGGTGCTGGCTCACTGGTCTCGCACAAGCCGGTCACGCTCCGGGATGTGCGGCCGGGTGTTTTACAGACCGTCGACATCGCCATGGAGGCCAACTCCTGGCGGCTCCCGGCGGGTCACCGGCTGGTGTTGGTCGTCGACACCGTGGACCCGCGGTACCGCGACCACAGCCAACGGGGCAGCACGGTCACGTTCGACTCCCCGGCACATGACCCGTCCTGGTTGCGGGTGCCGTTTGCCCCTGCCAAGTAAGGAGGTTCGTCCCGGAACCGCCTGAATGAACCCCTGCACGGGAGAACCCCGGCACTGACCGGGGTTCTTCTGTGTGGCAGCGGGGCTGTCCCGTGTTACGGCGACTTGACCCCGGGAGCCGGACGCCCTTCAACAGGCCGCCCGATCAACATGCTCCCGGAACACGCCCCGCGGTGACGGCGCCGGTTTCGCGATCAGCTCGCATCGCTGGCCGCGCAGGCATCCAGTGCCGAGTCGATATCGCCGACCACCGTGAGCGCTTCGAGGGATGACCTGTAGGCGAATCCCCGCTCGCACAGCTCGTCAATCCACGCCAGCAGCCCGTCATAGTGCCCGTCGGGGTCGAGCACGACCACCGGGCGCGAGTGCATCGCCAGGAAGCGCGAGGTCCACACCTCGAACAGCTCCTCGAGCGTGCCCAAACCACCCGGCAACGCAAGGAAAGCCGTGGCGTGTGCGTCCATCAATGCCTTGCGGTCACGCATGTTGTCCACGACCAGCAGCTCGTCGGCATCCTGGTCGGCCAGCTCACGCGTCATCATCGCCTGCGGGATGACGCCAACCGTGCGCGCACCACCGGCACGTGCCTCGCGTGCCACCTCGCCCATCATCGAGACACGACCGCCGCCCCACACCAGGTCCCACCCGCGGGCGGCGATGGCCTTCCCGACCTCGCGGGCCAGCTGCAGGTAGCGCTCGGGCACGTTCCTGCCGGAGGCGCAGTAGACGCAGACGGTGGTCATCAGTGCGTCTCCTCCCACGCCCGGTAGGCGTCCTCGACGAGTGCGACCGCCTCGTCGACGTCGTCGGTGAGGTGGAGCAACGCCATGTCCCGGTCGCTGATCTTGCCGCCGCCGAGCACGTTGTCGCGGATCCAGCCGTACAGCCCGTCCCAGTACCTGGTGCCGAACATGATCACCGGGAACTTGGTGACCTTCTTGGTCTGCACCAGGGTCAACGCCTCGAACAGCTCGTCCAGCGTGCCGAAGCCGCCGGGCAGGCAGATGAACGACTGGGCGTACTTGACGAACATGGTCTTGCGGGTGAAGAAGTAGCGGAAGTTCACGCCCAGGTCGACCCAGGGGTTGAGGCCCTGTTCGAAGGGCAGCTCGATCCCGAGCCCGACCGACAGCCCGCCGGCCTCCGAGCAGCCGCGGTTGACCGCCTCCATGGCGCCCGGCCCGCCCCCGGTGATCACGGCGAACCCGGCGTGCGCCAGCGCGGCACCCAGCTGCCGGCCGAGCTCGTACTCGGGGTGGTCGCGCGGGGTGCGCGCGGAGCCGAACACGGTGGTGGCGCGGGGTAGCTCGGCGAGCGCGCCGAAGCCCTCCACGAACTCCGCCTGGATCCGCAGCACCCGCCACGGGTCGGTGTGCACCCACTCGGAGGGGCCGCGGGTGTCCAGCAGCCGCTGGTCGGTGGTAGTGGGCTCCTGCCGGCGGGCCCGCCGCAACACGACCGGCCCGCGTTGCTTCTCCCGCGGGTGTTCCTCGGAGACCGTCTCGTCGAACGGGAGCGGCTCGGCCGGCTCGGCAGCGTCGTCGGTGGCCATACGGCCACCCTATTGGCGTTCTTCCCACGGCCAAAGGCAGGGGATTTCCGCCGGCGCCCCACCTCTGCGTCGGGGAACACGAGTTGGGGCTCAACAGTTGTTGCCCGGTGGCGCCGCGGTAGCCACGGCACCTGTCGGCCGGTGCCGTGGCTACCGCGAGCAAGGTGGAGCCTGGCCCGGCTCGTCCGCCGATGCCCGGTCCGTCCGGGCCGGAGCCCCGGTCGAGGTGAGCGGCACCACGCCGCAGGACGTTGCCGACCGGTAGTTGCGAGCGGCAGTATCTTCGGCAGAAGGTTTAAACTTCAACCAATACGGAGGTCGCGATGACCGAGCCGGTGAAGGTCGCCGTCGTCTACTACAGCTCCACGGGCAACACCCACACGCTGGCCGAGGCGGTCGCCGAGGGCGCGGAGAAGGCCGGAGCCGAGGTCCGGTTGCGCCGGGTGGCCGAGCTCGCCCCGCCGGAGGCGATCGCCGGCAACCCGGCCTGGCAGGCACACCACGACGCCAGCCGGGACATCGCGGTGGCCAGCCCCGCGGACCTGGTGTGGGCGGACGCGGTCGTCCTCGGCACCCCCACCCGCTTCGGCAACGTGGCCAGCCAGCTCAAGCAGTTCCTGGACACCCTCGGCGGGCAGTGGAGCCAGGGCCAGCTGGCCGACAAGGTCTACTCGGGGTTCGTCTCCACCTCGACCCCGCACGGCGGTCGCGAGTCCACGCTGCTCGCGCTGTACAACACCGTGCACCACTTCGGCGGCATTCTGGTCACCCCCGGCTACACCGACCCGATCCAGTTCGCCACCGGCACCCCGTACGGACCGTCGCACCACGACGCGCAGGGTCAGAACCCGTTGACTGAGGAGACCAAGGAGTCGGCGCGCTACACCGGCAAGCGCGTGACGCAGGTGGCCGCGCAGCTCAAGACCGGCCGGGCCGTTACCCACGACTGAGCGCTCGTCGCATCAGCTGTGCACGGGCCCGCCGCGGTGATCCGCGGCGGGCCCGTGCCGCAGGTGGTCACTCCGAACCAAACCGCCGCAGCGAACCGGGTTGCCGGGTGATCACGCGGTTTCGGTCGCTGACCAGAGTGAGCGCAGGATCGCCATGCCCGAGTGTCGGGCTTGCACCGAGGAGTCCTCGTCAGTGCACGAACTGGGTGAGGACCTCCGCACAGCGCCGGATGTCCGCCGCGGGCACGTGCTCCTCCCGGGTGTGGGCAAGCGAGGGGTCGCCGGGACCGAAGTTCACCGCCGGCAAGCCGAGCGCGGCGAACCGGGCCACGTCAGTCCATCCCAGCTTGGCCACCGGCTGGCCCCCCGCCGCGCGCACAAAGTCCCGCGCGACCTGGTGGGACAGGCCGGGCAGCGCACCCGCGGCCAAGTCGACCACGCTGACCTCGTAGCCGGCGAACACCTCGCGCAGGTGCGCCTCGGCCTGTTCGGGCGAGCGGTCGGGCGCGAATCGGTGGTTCACCGTCACCACGCACTCGTCCGGCACCACGTTGCCTGCCACACCGCCCTCCACGCAGACGGCCTGCAAACCCTCGTGGTACTGGCAGCCGTCGATCTCGACCTGCCGCGGCTCGTACTCGGCCAGCCGCCGCAACACCTCGCCCGCGGCATGGATCGCGTTGACGCCCAGCCAGCCACGGGCGGTGTGCGCCCGCTTTCCGTTGGTGCGCACCGTGACCCGCATCGTGCCCTGGCAGCCCGCCTCCACCACGGCGTTCGACGGCTCGCACACCACGGCCAGGTCGCCCGTCAGCCAGTCCGACAGCTCCCGCTCGATCCGGGTCAGCCCGTTGCGCGCGGCCTCGACCTCCTCGCAGTCGTAGAAGACGAAGGTGAGATCGTGCCGCGGCTCGGTGGCGGTGGCGGCCAGGTGCAGCATCACCGCGTCGCCGGCCTTCATGTCGACGGTGCCGCAGCCGTGTAGCACCAGGTCCGCCCCGGCTCCGGTGCGACGCACTGGGAGGTTGTTGTTGATCGGGACGGTGTCCAGGTGGCCGGCCAGCACGACCCGGGTGGGGCGGCCGAAGCGGGTGCGCGCGAGCACCGCGTTGCCGCTGCGCACCACCTCGAGGTGGCGCGCCTGGGAGCGCAACGCGTGCTCCACCGCGGCGGCCAGGGCGGCCTCGTTGCCCGAGACGCTGGGTACGTCCACCAGCGCGGCGGTCAGCTCGACGGGATTGGCGGCAAGGTCCAGGGCCAGGGTCACCACTGCACCGTACCGAGCTGCTGGCCAGCCGTGACGGCGACCGGGACCCGCACGTGAGCAGTTGCACGCCCCGGCCGGCACAGGCCGGCGGCACGGCGATTACCGTGGGGCCTCGTGAGCGAGGCAGTGCAGCACCCTGAGGAGTACCCGGACGCCACCACGATCGGCGCGCACGGCGTCGGCCTGGCCACCGTCGCCGACGACGGCACGGTGCTGGATACCTGGTTCCCGACGCCCAAGCTCGGCATGCCCGAGCAGGCGGGCACCGTACGGCTCTCCGTGGACGAGGCCGCGGCCACGCTCGGCCCGGCCGCGGTCGAAGTGATCGGCAAGGACGAGGCCCGCGGTGTCGAGGTGGTCGCGGTGCGCACCGGCATCGGGCGACTCTCCGACGCGCCGGCCGACGCGCACGACGCCTACCTGCGGTTGCACCTGATCTCCGGGCGTCAGCTGCTCCCCCACGGCTGCAACCTGGACGGCGTGTTCGGGCTGCTGGCCAATGTCGTGTGGACCAACCACGGGCCGTGCCGGGTGGACGGCTTCGAGGCGACCCGGCTGCGACTGCGGGCACGCGGCCCGGTGACCGTGTACGGGGTGGACAAGTTCCCGCGCATGGTCGACTACGTGCTGCCCGGCGGGGTGCGGATCGCTGACGCCGACCGGGTGCGGCTGGGCGCGCACCTCGCCCCCGGCACCACCGTGATGCACGAGGGCTTCATCAACTTCAACGCCGGCACCCGGGGTGCCTCGATGGTGGAGGGACGGATCTCGGCCGGCGTGCTGATCGGCGACGGGTCCGACGTCGGTGGTGGCGCCTCGATCATGGGGACGCTGTCGGGCGGCGGCACCGAGGTCATCGCCATCGGCGAGCGGTGCCTGCTCGGCGCGAACTCCGGCATCGGTATCTCGCTCGGCGACGACTGCGTGGTGGAGGCCGGCCTCTACGTGACGACAGGCACGAAGCTCACGCTTCCCGACGGGCGGCTGGTCAAGGCGCGTGACCTGTCCGGGCAGTCCGGGCTGCTGTTCCGCCGCAACTCGACGACCGGTGCGGTGGAGGTTGTCCACCGCCGGGGCAGCGGGGTCGAGCTGAACGCCGCGCTGCACGCCAACGACTGACCCCCGACGGGCGAAAGGGGCGTCTCACCGAGGTGGGGCGCCCTTTTTGCATTCGTTGGTCGGGTGGCGCCCGGCTGGTTCGGACCTACCGTGGGCATATGTCTAGTCCAGCTCGCGCCGCGCGGACAGCCACGCGGACGGCGCCGACGCCCCGCCGGCCGGCCGGGGCGTGGCGCCCGGCCGAGCTGGGCCTGCCCGAACAGCCACTGCGCGTGCGTCGGAAGGCGGGGCTGCTCGAGCACGTACGGGCAGCACTGGACCAACGGCTTCGGGCGTTGCTGGCGCATGAGCCGGGCACCCGGTCCGGTCAGGATCCGGAGGACCTGCACCAGATGCGGGTGGCGGTGCGCCGGATGCGGGCCGTGCTGCGGGCGGCGCGGCCAGCCCTGGACCGCGGGTGGGCCGACGAGTTGCGGGCCGAGTTGGGGTGGCTCGGCCGCGCGCTGGGGCCGGTGCGGGACCTGGACGTGCTGATCGAGCGGTTGCGGGAAGAGGCGGCGGAGTTCGGCGCCGACGAGCGGGCCGCCGTGGAGCGCCTGCTGGAGGGCTTGGTGGATGAACGGGAGCGGGCCCGGGAACAGATGCTCGGGGTGTTGGACGACGAGCGTTACGGGGCGCTGCTGCGCCGGCTCGCCGCGGTGGCGGGCGATGAGGTGCCGACGGGCGAGCGTACGGACCTGGACCTGCGGGAGCTGGTGCGGGCGGAGTTCCGGAAGGTGCGGCGTGACGTGCGCCGGGCCGGGCCGCAGCCGCCCGACGCCGAGCTGCACGCGTTGCGGATCCGGGTGAAGCGCCTGCGCTATACCGCGGAGCTGGCCGACCCGGTGGTGCGGACGAAGCGGCTGGTGAAGGCCGCCGTCGCGGTGCAGGACGTGCTGGGCGAGCACCAGGACTCCTGCGTGGCCGAGGAGCGGGTGCGGGAACTGCTGTCCGGACGGTCCGATGCTCCCCAGCAGGTCGCCTTCGCCGCGGGCCGACTGGTGGAGCGGGAACGGACGCGCCGGGCCGCCTGCCGCGCGGGCTGGTGGAAGCGCTGGGACAACCTGGCGAAGATTGCGAGGAAGATCTGAGTGGGAACGATCCCTCGCCGAAACCCGGTTCGCCGACTGCACTCGCAGTCCAAACTTGCAACAACCACGGAGGTTCGCGGGTCGGAACTCCCACCGGTCGACAACGGGACCACTGATCGCGCTTGCGAACCGCACTTGTAGTCCGCACTGTCAGCCTGCGGGGTTCCAGTGCCCCGTCGCCGCGCAGGGTGTTCAGGCGCGAACCAACCCGCACACTCCATTTCGTACCGCAATTGCAGTGCGCAGGTGCGGTTCCCCGGGCGCGGGCACGGACCAGGGCGGGGCCGGTCAGCTCAGGCGCGCGACTGCGGCGGTGACGCGCTCGTCAGGTGCGGTGAGGCTGATCCGGACGTGCTGCGCTCCGCCCGGGCCGTAGAACGTGCCGGGTGCGACCAGGATCCCGCGGTCGGCGAACCAGTCCAGGGTCGTCCAGGCGTCCTCGTCCCGGCTCACCCAGAGGTAGAGCCCGGCCTCCGAGTGGTCCACCCGGAACCCGGCGGTCAGCAGCGCCCGCTTCAGCTGCGCCCGCCGCCGCCCGTACAGCGCCTTCTGCGCGCTCACGTGCTCGTCGTCGAGCAGCGCCGCCGTCATCGCGGCCTGCACCGGCCGTGGCATGATCATGCCCGCGTGCTTGCGGACCTCCAGCAGGCCCCTGACCAGCTGGGGATCCCCGGTAACGAACCCCGCCCGGTAGCCGGCCAGGTTCGACGACTTCGACAGCGAGTGCACCGCCAGCAGCCCGTCGAGCCGCTCCCCGCGCACGCTCGGGTGCAGCACCGACACCGGCTCGGCCTCCCAGCCCAGGGCCAGGTAGCACTCGTCGGAGGCCACCACGGCACCGGCCTCCCGCGCCGCCGCCACCGCGGCGACCAACGCGTCGGGGGACAGGGTTCGCCCGGTCGGGTTGGACGGGGAGTTCAGCCAGACCAGCCTGGTGCCCGCGGGTGGCGCCGCGCCGTCGGCCAGCCGCACCACCTCGGCGCCGGCCAACTGCGCCCCCACCTCGTAGGTGGGGTAGGCCAGTTCCGGGATGGCTACCACGTCACCGGGCCCGATGCCGAGCAGGGTCGGCAGCCACGCCACCAGCTCCTTGGAGCCGATGGTGGGCAGCACCGCGTCCGGGTCGAGCCCGGTCACCCCGAACCGTCGCTCGAGCGCGCCCTCCGCGGCCACCCGCAGCGCGGGCGTGCCGTGGGTCGCCGGGTACCCGGGCTGGTCCGAGACGTCGCCCAACGCCCGCTGCACCACCTCGGGTACCGGGTCGATCGGCGTCCCCACCGACAGGTCGACCACCCCGTCCGGGTGGCTGCGCGCGTGCGCGGCCTGCGTGGCGATCGTGTCCCAGGGGAAGTCCGGCAGCCGCGGCCCGGGGCGCGTGGCCTCCAGGGTCACTAGTGCGCCGCCTCGTCCCGCTTCGGCTGCTGTGCCACGAGCGGGGCGTCGGCGTTCACCTTGCCGACCTTGGACGCGCCACCCGGGGAGCCCAGCTCCTCGAAGAAGTCGGCGTTGGCCTTGGTGTACTCACGCCACTCGTCGGGCACGTCGTCCTCGTAGAAGATCGCCTCCACCGGACACACCGGCTCGCAGGCACCGCAGTCGACGCACTCGTCTGGGTGGATGTAGAGCATCCGGTCACCCTCGTAGATGCAGTCGACGGGGCACTCCTCGATGCACGCCTTGTCGAGCACGTCGACGCAGGGCTCGGCGATCACGTAGGTCACGGCGGGTCTCCTGCTCCCTCATCCGGTCACCGCTGGCAGCCCTACTCGACTGCCATGGCTGGCGACAGTATCCCTCCTGCCTATGGGGGTACCGAAAGCGGTGTCCCAATTCACGGGAAAAGCCCCGTTCACCCGGAAGAATGAAGACAGGATCGGGTGCCGTGACCCCCGCGGAGCAGCTCGAAGTGGTGTGTGCGGGCGCCTGGCCGGCCCTGGTCGGCCCCGAGGCCGCTTGCGCGTCCCGGGGCTGGCCGCCCAGCGGGAGGTGTGTCCGGTCACGGGGTGATGGCCGTGATGTCGAAGCCGATCCGGAACGGCGCGTTGACCTCGACCCGGTCGGCGAACACGCGCTCGTTGCCATAGCTTCCCTCGACGAGCTCGTAGGCGTAGACCACCGGGCGCTCGTCGGGGCTCTCCTCGATCCGCCACAGGTGCGGGATGCCGGAGTCGGCGTAGAGGGCCGGCTTGATGACCCGGTCCCGTTCGGTGGACTCCGGCGAGACCACCTCGACGGCGAGCAGCACGTCGGTCGGATCGTAGACGCTGCGCCGCAGGCTGAAGGCGTCGGCGTTGATGATCAGAACATCGGGCTCGGGCCGGTTGCGGCCGGAGTTGCGGCGCATCCGCACCGACTTCTCCCGCATCACCACCGCGTCGGCCGGGGCGAGGTCCTCCAGGATGCGCAGGAGCCGGTCTACCACGCGGTCGTGGTAGGGGCTGGTGACCATCACGTGCGGAACTCCGTCGATGAGGTCGATGTGGTGGTACGGGATCACGTGCAGATCCTCGAAGGTCCACTCCCCGGGGGGCTTGTAGGACCACCAGGGGTCGGGCTCGGTCAGGGCCTCGCCCATGCGGTTTCCTCCTGCTGAGCGACAGATGGGTTCCTCGACGAACCGCCAGTGCCGGTGGATATCGCCTTCGATGCTACGTCTGGTGCTCAGCGTGCCTCGGCCCCGTGTCGCTCGATCCACTTCCGGCCGAGCTTGACCGCGCGCCGCATCGCGGAGCGCTCGGCGAGATAGGCGCCGAGGAAGCCGACCAGCGGGATCATGCTGATCGCCTGGTAGAGGAGCCGGCCCTGGGGGCGCTTGCCCAACTCGTCCTCCAGCGCCCAGAAGCCACGGCCGAGCTTCCACACCGCCCCGCCGATCACCGCGACACCCGCCCGCGCGCCACGCCTGCGGGTGGCGGCGAGATCCGCGGTCAGCCGGGCCGTCCGCCGCTCCTCCTCGGCTCTGCCCTCCGCCACGCCCGACCGGTCTCCCGCGGTCCCGGCGGCGCCCCGCGGGCCGGCCGCGAGCTGTGGATCAATATCGCGTTCGAAGAGCACGGCGGCGAGCAGCCGCACCCGGTCGGGTAACGGCAGCCCGTGCTCACCGGCGATCGCGCACAGCACCAGCCCCTGTCCCGCCGCGCCGGCGGCATCGCGGACCGGGAGCCAGGCGGACAACGCACCGCCCAACCCGGGCACCGCCGCGACCAGCGCGGTCGCCCGGCCCACCCGGTGCAGCCACCACCGGTCGCGTTGCGCCACGGTCATCGCGGCCCACCCGGCGGTTCCCGGGACGCGGATCGCCGCGACCCGGTCCAGGAACCTGCGCGCCACCGTCCGCGCCGGGTCCGCCGCCCGCCCGGGTGCGGAGTCCCGCAGCCCCGGCAGCCGGGCCTCGCGCACCGCGTCCAGCACCGGCCCGGTCGCGCGAACGAACGGCCGCAGGGCGGTGACAACGTGCCGATCGGTTATTGCCTCGGCCAATGTCTCACCCCCATGGCGGCTGTGCGTCGGGCGGGCGCCCGAGCACCCGGCCGAGGGCGACCGCGGCCGTCACCGCACCCACCGCGAACAGCGCGAGGCTGCGCCAGTCGTTGGTCAGCAGGCGGTCACCGCCCGGACCGGCCAGCCCCAGGATGGCGAGGGCGAGCAGCCACGCCAACAGCGGGGCCGCGGCCACCGCCACCCGGGGGGAGAGTTCTCCGGCCGAACGGACCAGCCACGGCGTGGCCACCAGGGCCAGCAGCAGGCTCAGCGGGACCGGCCAGGTCACCACCGAGTCGGGCAGCCAGCCCGGCGCGGTGTGCAGGCCGAGATCCTTCACCCGTAGCGGGAGGAACAGCAGCTCCACGGCGGCCAGCAGGACGGCGTCCAGCACCAGCACACCGAGCAGCAGCCGGTCGCCCGCTCCCCTCACCGCGTCCCCTGTGCGTCGGCGTCCCGGCCGTCGAACAGGCCGCCGAATAGGTCGGTCTCCACACCGGTCGCCTCGCCCGCGGCGAGTACGTAGAACTCGCGGCCGAGCACGGGTTGGGCGATGCCGTTGGACAGGGCGTAGGAGGCGGCGTAGGAGTCGCTGCCGTTGCCGGACTGCCACACGCTCACCTGGGTGGCGTGCGCGCGGAGGGCGCTGAGCTTGGCGGGCAGGTGTTCGGACACGTCCACCGCGGTGGTGATGATCTCGTCCGGCACGACCGCCAGCTCACCAGGCTCCGGCAGCCGGAACGGCAGGTCGGGAAGTTCGCTCAGGGCCCGCACCCCGGTGGCGGCGGCGCCCTGGCTGGCCACGGTGTGGAAGAACCGGTCGATGTCGGGCACCCGGGACACCACCTCGGTGGTGATTTGGTGGGCGCGGATGTGGTCGGGGTGGCCGTAGCCACCGTTGGCGTCGTAGGTGACCACCACCTGCGGACGCACCTCCCGCACGATCGTCTCCAGCGCCGCCACCTGTTCGTCGAGGTCACCGGCGACCAGGGCACGCGGATGGGCGTTCGCGCCGGTGCCCGCCATGCCGGAGTCCCGCCAGCGGCCGAGCCCGCCGAGGAAACGGTGGTCGGCCACGCCCAGCGCGGCGCACGCCGAGCGCAGCTCGCCGACCCGGTAGCCGCCGAGCTGGTCGGCGGCGTCCACGGCGAGCCCGCGCAGCCCCTCCGGGATGACCTCGCCCTCCTCGCCGAGGGTGCAGGTGACCACGGTCACGTGCACGCCGTGGGCGGCGTAGCGGGCGATGGTCCCGCCGGTGGTGAGGGTTTCGTCATCCGGGTGGGCGTGCACCAGCAACAGCCGGGGCGGGGCGGTCAGCGTCACCGGATCAGGGTAGAGCAACACGCCGACGCGCATCGGCCGGTTCGCGCAGGGTGAGCACCCGAACCGGTGACGTGGCAACGAAGAACGCGGCGCGGCAGGACCCGGCGGAGGTGTCCCGCCGCGCCGGCCACTCACATGAGCTCGCGGACCTCCGCGAAGTGGCACGCGGACAACGTGCCGCCGGTGCGGTGCACCAGCTTCGGTTCCTCGATGGCACAGATGTCCTGCGCCTTCCAGCAACGGGTGCGGAACCGGCAGCCCGAGGGCGGGTCCACCGGGCTGGGCACGTCCCCGGTGAGCACGATCCGCTGGCGCTGCCGCTCCCGTCGCGGGTCGGGCTCGGGCGCGGCCGACAGCAACGCCTGGGTGTAGGGGTGGGTCGGCCGCAGGTAGATGTCCTCCCGCGGGCCCATCTCCATGATCTTGCCCAGGTACATCACCGCGACCCGGTCGGAGATGTGGCGCACCACGGACAGGTCGTGCGCCACGAAGAGGTAGGCGAGGTCGAACTGCTCCTGCAGCTCCTCGAGCAGGTTCACCACGCCCGCCTGCACGGAGACGTCCAATGCGGACACCGGTTCGTCGAGCACGACGAACTTCGGGTTCAGCGCCAGCGCGCGGGCGATGCCGATGCGTTGCCGCTGGCCGCCGGAGAACTCGTGCGGGTACCGGTTGCGGTGCTCCGGGTTGAGGCCCACCAGCTCCATCAACTCGTTGACCCGGTGTTGCGTGTCGCCGTTCCCGCCGACCCCGTGGATCCGCAGCGGCTCGGCGATGATGTCGTTGACCTGCCAACGCGGGTTCAACGACGCGTACGGGTCCTGGAACACGATCTGCATGTCCCGTCGCAGCGGGCGGAGCTGCTTGGTGTTGAGCGTCGTCAACTCCTGTCCCCCGAACCGCACCGAGCCCGAGGTGGGCCTGTGCAGCTGGAGGATGGCGCGCCCGGTGGTGGACTTGCCGCAGCCGGACTCGCCCACCAGGCCCAGGGTCTGGCCGGCATCCAGGTCGAAGCTGACGCCGGAGACGGCCTGCACCTGCCCGACGGTGCGCGGGATGATCCCGCCACCCCGCACCGGGAACTCCTTCACCAGGTCGTGGACCTGCAGCAGCGGCTGGGACGACGTCCCGGTGGTCCCGGGCTGCCCGCTGGTCATGGTCTCGGTGCTCATCAGCTCGAGCCCTCCTCCTCGTGCAGCCGGGTCTCCACCGCCGCGACGTCCTCTGCCGCCGCGAACTCCTCACCCAACGCCCTGGCCAGTTCGGCCGGGTTCTCCACCGTGCCGGCCTCGGCGAGGAACAGCTCCTGCGGCTGCGCCAGGGAGGCCAGGTGCTCCCAGCGGTGACAGCGGGTCAGGTGCCCGGGCAGGTCGGTGTCCGCCAGCGGTGGCTCGGTCCGGTGGCACACGTCGATGGCCAGCGGGCACCGCGGCGAGAACGGGCAGCCGTGGGGCAGGTTGACCAGGGACGGCGGCGCGCCCTTGATCGGGGTGAGCCGCTTGCCCAGCATCGCCGGGTTCGGCACCGAACCCAGCAACCCGACGGTGTAGGGCATGCGCGGCGACTCGAAGATCTCCTCCACGCCACCGGACTCGACCACGGTGCCGGCGTACATGACCTGCACCCGGTCGACCATCCCGGCGACCACGCCGAGGTCGTGGGTGATCATCATGATCGCGGCCCTGGTCTCGTCCCTGATCTTGAGCAGGGTCTCCAGGATCTGCGCCTGCACCGTGACGTCGAGCGCGGTGGTCGGCTCGTCGGCGATGATCAGCTCCGGATCGTTGATGATCGCCATGGCGATCACCACGCGCTGCCGCATTCCGCCGGAGAACTCGTGCGGGTACTGGTCGACCCGGCGGTCCGGTTGCGGGATGCCGACCATCCGCAACGCCTCGACCGCCTTGGCCCGCGCGGCCCGCCTGGACACGTCGTGGTGGGCCCGGTACGCCTCGGCGAGCTGCCAACCCACCGTGTAGACCGGGTTCAGCGAGGTCATCGGGTCCTGGAAGATCATCGAGATCTGCTTTCCCCGCACCGGTTGCATCTGCTTGTAGGTGCGGCCGACCAGCTGCTCGTCGTGGAACCGGATCGACCCGGTCACCCGCGCGCTGCCGGGCAGCAGGCCCATGATCGCCATCGCGGACACCGACTTGCCCGAGCCGGACTCGCCGACGACACCGAGCACCTCGCCGGCGCCCAACCGGAACGACACGTCGCGCACGGCACGCACGTCACCGTCGTCGGTCGGGAACGTCACCGAGAGGTTCTCGACGTTCAACACATCGGACATCACGCACGCACCTTCGTCTGCCGCGGGTCGAACGCGTCGCGCAGCCCGTCCCCGATGAAGTTGATCGTCAGCGAGATCAGCACCAGCACCAGGAACGGCGCCCAGAACAGCCAGGGCCGCATCATCACCTGCGTGTAGTTCTCCCCGATGATCACGCCCAGCGAGGTGTCCGGGATCTGCACGCCCAGGCCGAGGAAGGACAGCGCCGCCTCGGTCAGCACGGCGGTGGCCACCGTCAGGGTGGCGTTCACCGTGATGCTGCCGACCATGTTCGGCACCAGGTGCTTGAGGATGATGCGCCAGGTGCCGGCGCCCGAGGCGCGTGCGGCCTCGACGAACTCCCGCTCGGACAGCGACAGCGTCTCGCCGCGGGTGATGCGGGCGATCTGCATCCACAGGAACGCCGCCACGGTGAGCGCGACGACGAACCAGGCGCCGGAGATGGCGCGGATGACGATGGCGGCGACACCGATCAGCGGCAGGATCAACAGCAGGTCGACCACCCGGTTGACGAGGCTGTCCACGAACCCGCGCAGGTAGCCGGACAGCGCCCCGAGCAGGACACCGAGCACGGTCGCGGCCAACGCGGCCAGCAGCCCGATCTGGATCGAGTACTGGGTGCCCCGCATCAGCAGCGCGAGCAGGTCCTTGCCCACCTGCGTGGTGCCCAGCGGGTGGTCCGGGCTCGGCGCCAGGTAGGAACCGCTGCTGGTGTCCTCGTAGCTGAAGGCCCAGAACACCGGGCCCACGTAGGCCATGACGATGAGCAGGACCAGCGTGGCCAGGCTGGTCATCGCCAGCTTGTGCCGGAGGAACCGGCGCAGCACCAGCTCGCCCTGGCTGCGGGCCTTGGTGGCGTCGAACTCGTGCGCCCCGGCGGCCCGGGGGCCGGATGTGGTGGGAGCGGTCAGGTCAGCCAAGGCGGATCCTCGGGTCCAGGAAGACGTACAGGATGTCGGCGATCAGGTTGAACACGACCACGGCGATCGCCACCACGACCAGCCATCCCATCAGGATGTTGGGGTCGAACTGGCGGACCGCGGTGACCAGCAGCGAGCCCATGCCGTGCCAGCCGAACACCGTCTCGGTCAGCACCGCCCCGGTGAACAGCGTGCCGAAGCTCAGCGCGGCCAGCGTGGTCACCGGGATCAGCGCGTTGCGGAACGCGTGCCGGAAGATCACCCGGGCCTGGGAGATGCCCTTGGCCCGCGCGGTGCGCACGTAGTCGGAGTGCAGCGTCTCCAGCATGGAGGCCCGCTGGAACCGGCTGTAGGCGGCGAAGCTGATCAGCATCAGGCTGATCGTGGGCAACAGGAACGTGCCGGTGTAGGAGAAGACGACCTCGCCGAGATCGCCGGTGTAGCCACCGGTCGGCGGGCCGGCCGTGGTGAGCCAACGGTCCAGGCCCAGCGACACCAGCAGGTTGTTGAGCTGGATGCCGTAGCTCTTGAGCAGGATGGCCACGCAGAACACCGGCATGGAGAACATGAGGAACGCCAGGCTGGTCGCGGTGTAGTCGAAGATCGAGTACTGTCGAACCGCGGCCAGCACGCCCACGGCCACGCCCAGGATGATCGCGAGTACCTGTGCGGCGATCACCAGTTGCACGGTGACCCACAGCGCGTCGGTGACCATGGTGTAGACATCGGCGCGGGCGGTGCCCAGCGCGACGCTGGTGCCCCAGTCACCCTGCACGAACCCGGTGAGCCAGTCCCAGTAGCGGACCAGTACGGGCTTGTCCAGGCCGAGCGCGTGGGCGGCGGCCTGCACGTCGGCCTCGGTGACGCCGGGCTTGGCGCGCAGCTCGGACAACGGGTCACCGAGGCTGGTGACCATGACGTAGGACAGGAAGGTCCCGACCAGCAGGACCGGTATGGAGATGAGTAGGCGACGGATGATGTAGCGGATCACGGGACTCTCCTCGTCGGGCCCGGCGGCCTGGTTGAGGCCGGCGCGAGACCGGTACCGGGCCGGTGGTTCCCCACGGGTGGGGGCACGCACCGGCGGGAGGGGACCGAACTACGGTGTCCGGCCCCCTCCCCGGTGGGGTCAGCCGCACCGGGCGGCCAGGTCGACTACGAGGTCTTCTTCTGCCACTCGTTGGCGTTCCAGAGCGTGCCGTAGTAGCTCTGGAAGTACACCCTGTCGAGGTCCCGGAACGCCCACATGCTCGGCATCTGGAACAGCGGCAGCGACCCGTAGGTCTCGGCGAGTGCCTTGTCCGCCTCCTGGTAGTACGGGATGGCCGCCTCCTGGCTGGTCTGGGTGACCGCCTTCTCCAGCGCCTCGTCCGCCTTCGGGCTGCTGAGCTTCTGCCAGTTCTGCGAGCCGCCGGAGATGTAGATCGGCTTCTTGTCCGCCTTGAACGGTCCACCGGACCAGGCGAACAGGGCGATGTCGTAGTCACCCTTGTCCACCCGGCCGGACAGGAAGTTCGCGTCGGTGTTGTCCTCGACCTCGATACCGGCGTCCTTGCACTGGCCCTGGATCAGCTCGACGGTCTGCTTGCGGCGCGGGATGTCGGTGTGGCTGATGGACAGCCTCAGCCGTTGCCCGTCCTTGACGAACACCCCGTCGGAGCCCTGCTGCCAGCCGGCCTCCTGCAGCGTCTTCTTCGCCGCCTCGGCACCGCCCTTGGTCTTGTCGCTGTAGACGTCCTGGTAACCGTCGTCCTGCGGGAAGAAGAGCAGGCTGTTCAGCGGCTTGATGTCCGGCTCCACGCTGCCGATCAGCTTGTTGGCGATCTCCTCGCGGTTGACGCACTGGAAGAACGCCTTGCGCACGGCCTCCTGCGCGAGCAGCGGCCGGGCGAAGTTGAGGTCCAGGTGCTCGAAGGCGAGCCCCGGCGCGGCCCCGTAGGTCACGCCCTGGGCCGACAGCCCGCGCAGGCGGTCGGCGGCGTTGATGTCGGGCTGGGCCGCCGACATCACCTGGTTCTCGTTGTTCTCCAGGGCCTGGGCCTGGGCGACCGAGTCGGGAATGGCCTTCAGGGTGATCCTGGACGGGCCGGCCTTGGCACCGGCCCACTTCGGGTTGCGTTCCAGGGTCACCGACACGTTCTGCTGCCAGTCGGTGATCATGTACGGCCCGGAGGCCGGCATGACGTCCTTCTTGAAGCCCCGCCACCCGGTGTTCCAGAACTCGCCCGCCCTGGCGAGCTCGGCCGGGTCACCGTCGGGCTTGAGCTGGGTGATGTCGGCGATCCCGGTCTGCTGTTCCAGGATGTGCGCCGGGGTGATGGAACCGTTGTTGAACAGGCCCTTCCAGTCCGGGTAGGGCGAGCTGTACTTGGTGACGACCGTCTGCGGGTCCGGGCACTCCACCGACTCGATCAGGTCGTACCCGGAGGTGCCGGCGGCCAGGAACGCGGTGCCGCCGTCCGGCTTCTTGGCCTTGCCGCTCTGGGCCAGCCAGGTCAGGTAGAAGTCGTCACAGTCCCACGGCTCGCCGTCGGACCAGGTGACGCCCTTCTTGATCTTGTAGGTGACGGTCTGCGGGTCGGTCGAGGTCTCCTCGACCGAGTCCATCACGTCCTTGTTGAGCAGGACCTTGTTGTTCCCGTTCAGCGTGAACGCACCGATCTGCACCTGGACCAGCGCGAAGTTGTTGTAGGAGCTGTTGGCGTCGGTGGTCTGGTTGTTGTAGGCGGTGAAGGGCTTGTCCGTGGAGACCGAGATGGCTCCCGCGTCGGACACCTCGGGCGCGGTGTAGTTCCCGTCGTGCTGCCCCTTGGCCACCGCCATCGCGGCGACGTCGCTGTCGCCCCCGGTGCCGCCCCCACCGCCGCAGGCGGACAGCACCAGGGCTGCGCCCGACAACAACGCGACGGCGGAGACGAACCTCGCTCTCCTCATCGACACGTGCCCTCCTCGCACGGGGCTGCGCGGCCGGTCCGGCCGCCGCTCGCCCGCAATCACGTCTTCGGCGCGTCCAACCTCGACCCACGCGCCGTCGGAGGGACGCTAGGAAGCACGGATGGCCCAGGTCACGACCGCTTCCATGATCGTGACCAAAGGGTAACCCAGCGGTAGCCCATTGCAATCGCACGAGCACCGAACGAACACGTTCGTTTTTCGAACGTCCGAAAAAGGTGCACTACCTGCACTAACGGGCATCGCGGCGCCACTGGGCGGCGTCCGTGAAGGGGGAGACCAGGGGTGGCCCCGGCTGCACGCCGGTGACCTCCGGACGGCTCACGAGCACGTCGGACAGCTGGAACAGCGGGAGGGCCACGGCCTGCCGCCACAGCGCCGACTCCACCCGGCCCAGCGCCTCGGGGAGCGGGAGCTGGCCGGTCAGGGCCTGTTCGATCGTCGGCTGCAGCTCGGGGTCGCAGAACCCGGCCGGGTTGGGCGGCGCCTGTCCCCCGCCGCCGGGCAGCGTCGCCCGGCAGCCGAACGTCGAGGCCAGCGAGCTCGCGCCATCGGCGTCGACGGGACGGGCCACGACCGCGATGTCGACACCGTTGCCCTCGCCGTCGGGCGAGGGCTTGGTGAGCATGTCGTAGAACCGGGTGGCGTCCGGCGTGATGACGTTGGTGGTGATGCCGGCCGCGGAGAGCTGGCGTTGCAGCAGCGTCGCCAGGGTGTGGTAGGGCTCCTGTTTGCCCGGGGCGGCGATGACCAGGCTCAACGCTTGGCCGTCCTTGGTCCAGCCGGCCGCGTCCCTGGTGTAGCCGGCCTCGGTGAGCAGTTGCTCGGTGGCCTTCGGGTTCGGTTTGGCGGGCGCGCCGGCAGGGGCGGTCGGCTGGTAGCCGGGCTGCGAGGGCGCGAGGACCTGCGCGTCGGCGACCAGCTTCGCCGAGGGGCCGTTGCCGGTGCCCGCGGCGATCAACGCGGGTCGGTCCAGCGCGGCCGCCACCGCCGACCGCACCTTCGGATCGGCCAGGCGGGAACTGCTCGGCCGCAGCAGCAACTGCACGACGGTCGGCCGGGGAACCTCGTGCAGCTGGATGTTCTCGCCCAGCTCGCGCAGCATGCGCATGGCCACCGCATCTGCCTGCACCACCGCGGCCTGGTCGTCCCCGCTGCCCACCGCCCGGGCGAGCCCACCGTGGTCGGCGGCGCGCAGCACGATGCGTTCCAGGACGGCCGGTTTCTCCCAGTACCGGTCGTTGCGCTCCAACACGATCTCGCCGCGGTCCCGGTCCAACGACCGGACGGCGAACGGCCCGCCGTAGACCGGGTAGCCGTCCTTCAACGCGCGGGCCCAGCCGCCGGGTGCGTCCTTGAGCAGGTGCGCGGGGAGCAGGTTGTCGAACAGCGAGCGCCAGCCCGGGTAGGGCTTGTCGAAGACGACCTCGACGGTCTTGCCACCCTCCCGCGAGTTGACCTTGCTGATCAGGCGGTAGCCGGCCGGGTCGACCACCCCGGGCTCGGACCGCATCCGCTCCCACAGGTAGACGAAGTCCTCGGCGGCGATGGGCGCGCCGTCGGACCAGGCGGCCTGTTGCCGGATGGTGTAGGTGACGGTGAACGGCTCGCTGCGGGTGACCTCGGCCGAGGCCATGAGCGTGCGGTCCAGCTGCGGGCTGCCGTCCGGGCCGGGACGGAACGGCGAGGGCAGCAGCACCGAGGCCAACGCCCAGCTGGTCTGGTTCTGGTCGGACAGGGCGTGCGGGTTGAGCCCGCCCGCCACGGTGTCCACGCCCACCACGACCTCGTTGAGGTTCGGTTGCCGGGTGGGCGAGGTCTCCGCGACCGGTGAGGTCACCAGCGGTGGTGGCGGGGAGTTCGTGCAGCCGGCCATACCGGCGACCGCCGCGAGCACGACCGCGCCACGGCGCATCAGCCGCGGCGTTCCTCGTCGGGCGGAGCCCACGCGGACGACCTCCCCTCACCGTGGGCAGGCGCCCACCATGGCGCCAGCGCCCCTTGCGACCGGGCGGGCGGCGCGTCGACGCGATCCCCTGCCGCGCACCGGAATGATCCGGGGTCGAGGTTGCCAGATGCGGTGGAGGGCAGTGTCATCGGCCTGCCCTCGGCTTCCACCTGCTTCCTTCGACTCCCATCGACCTCACCGCCGGCCGCCGATCGGCTTCGCCGCGAACCACGCCCTCAGCTCCGTCATCGGCGTCATCGGCCACGCCACCGGCGCCAGGATCCGGTTCACCGACACGGAACCGCTCGCTTCCAGAGACGTACGAACCGTGCGTCGCGTTGCCCGACGCGCAGAACCTCACCGCATACCGCGGAAAACCCCTGGGCCGCCCCCAGCGCAGCCCCCGCCCTCTCCGGGGGGTGCGGCCCCAGGCCAAGCCTATCGGCGCGCGGGGTCCGGCCAAACTCGCCATCCACAGGCCGGCGGCGTTATCCACAGGCCGGCGGAAAGCGCTTGCCATGGGCCGGCGACGCGTCCGATGCGTCACACCTGGGTCACACCTGGGCGCGGTCACGGGCCTTGGCGCGGGCCTGCTCCCGCTTGCGGTTGGCGGCGTCCAGCACCACCTTGCGCACCCGCACCACGCTCGGCGCGACCTCCACGCACTCGTCACCGGCGCAGAACTCCAGCGCCTCCTCCAGGCTCAGCGCGCGGGGCCGGGCCAGCCGCTCCAGCTCGTCCGCGGTCGAGGAACGCATGTTGGTCAGCTTCTTCTCGCGGCAGACGTTGACGTCGAGGTCCTCGGCACGCGGGTTCTCCCCCACGACCATGCCCTCGTACACCTCGGCGCCCGGCTCCACGAAGAACGTGCCGCGGTCGGCGAGCTGCAGCATCGCGTACGAGGTGACGGCGCCGGCGCGGTCGGCGACCAGCGAGCCCCTGTGCCGGGTGCGCAGCTCGCCCGCCCACGGCCGGTAACCCTCGAAGACGTGGTGGGCGATGCCGGTACCCCTGGTCTCGGTGAGGAACTCGGTGCGGAACCCGATCAGGCCGCGCGCGGGCACGCTGAACTCCAGCCGGATCCGGCCGGTGCCGTGCCCGCCCATGGTCTCCATCCGACCCTTGCGGTTGGCCAGGAGCTGGGTCACCGCGCCCAGGTACTCCTCGGGCACGTCCACGGTCAGGTGCTCGTAGGGCTCGTGCACCCTGCCGTCGATGGTCCTGGTGACGACCTGCGGCTTGCCGACGGTGAGCTCGAAGCCCTCCCGCCGCATGGTCTCCACCAGCACGGCCAGCGCCAGTTCGCCGCGGCCCTGGACCTCCCACATGTCCGGCTTGTCGGTGGGCAGAACGCGCACGCTCACGTTGCCGACGAGCTCGGCGTCCAGGCGGTTCTTCACCAGCCGGGCGGTGAGCCTGGTGCCGCCGCCACGGCCGGACAGCGGCGAGTTGTTCACCCCGATGGTCATCGAGATGGCCGGCTCGTCCACGGTGATCCGGGGCAGCGGGGTGGGGTCCTCCGGGTCGGCCAGCGTGTCGCCGATGGTGATGTCCGGGATCCCGGCGATCGCGACCAGGTCACCGGCCGCGGCCTCCTCGGTGGGCACCCGCTCCAGCGCCTGGGTGACCAGCAGCTCGGTGACCCGGGCCCGCTCGACGGTGGTGCCGCCCGCACCATCGGCACGGCACCACGCCACGGTCTGGCCCTTGCGCAGCCGGCCGGCGTGGATGCGGCAGAGCGCGATCCGGCCGAGGAAGCTGGAGGAGTCGAGGTTGGTGACCAGGGCCTGCAACGGCGCGTCCGGGTCCACGGCCGGGGCCGGCACGTGGCTGAGCAGCACGTCGAAGAGCGGGTCGAGGTTCTCGCTGTCGGGCAGCTCGCCGTCTGCCGGCTGGGTCAGCGAGGCCCGGCCGGTCACGGCCGAGGCGTAGACGACCGGCAGGTCGAGCACGGAGTCGTCGGCGCCGACGTCGGTGGCCAGGTCCAGCAGCAGGTCGTGGGTTTCCTCCACCACCTCGGAGATCCGGGCGTCGGAGCGGTCGACCTTGTTCACCACGAGCACGACGGGTAGCCCCGCGGCCAGCGTCTTGCGCAGCACGAACCGGGTCTGCGGCAGCGGGCCCTCGCTGGCGTCGACCAGCAGTAGGACGCCGTCGACCATGGCCAGCCCCCGCTCGACCTCGCCACCGAAGTCGGCGTGGCCGGGGGTGTCCACGACGTTGATCGTCACGCTGCCGCCGGGGGCGTCGGGCACCTGCCGCCGAACGGCGGTGTTCTTGGCCAGGATCGTGATGCCCTTCTCCCGCTCCAGCTCGCCGGAGTCGAGCACCCGGTCGACCGGCTCGGCCCGGGCCGCGAAGGCGCCGGACTGCCGCAGCATGGCGTCGACCAGGGTGGTCTTGCCATGGTCGACGTGCGCGACGATGGCGACGTTGCGCAGGTCGACGCGGGCCTGGACGCTGGGCTCGGTGCTGGTGGGCACGCGCGTGCTCCTGACGGAGTCGGAACGGGGATGGTGGTCGCCGGCAGGGCGCACACGCGACCGGCGACCAGGTTATCCCGCCCACCCGGGTGACCGGGCACACATGCCGATCAGGTTAGCCTTACCTTACGGTTACCAGCCGACCGGAACCGTGGGAGCAGACGTGGGCAAGGACAAGGACAGGGCGAAGAAGCTCGAGAAGCTCAAGCGCAAGGCCAGGAAGTGTTGCAGGTCCAAGCCGCGCTGCAAGAAGTGTCCGGTGGTCCGGCTGTTGGAGCTGCGGGCCAAGGAAAGGGCGAAGGAAGCGAAGAGGAAGGCCGCCTGACCGGATCATCCCACGACCATTCCGGTGACCTCCGCCCTCACCCGTCGGTTGTAGCGCATTCCCACAGGTACGGTATTTCCCAGAAATCGACAAAGAGAAGTTCAAGTACGTCGACGACGACCTGTCACGAATTGCGCGAACAACACACGAGAGGGGATCTCGCGCGTGCCGGGAGCGACCGGGCGACGCGGTGGGCTAGCTGGCGACGGCCTCGTTGAGCGCGAGCATCCCCGGGGCGGTGCGGGTCGCGTCGAACTGGATCACCTCGTACCGAGCCAACCGCTTGACCACCAACGGGTCCGTGGCGAGCAGGGCGTCCACCCGACCCCGCGGCATGCCGGCGATGAGGATCACCCGGGCGGCGTCGCGGTGCACCCGACCGGAGGCCAGAAACCGCCCCCGCTCGTGTTCGGCGGCGAGCCATTCGGCGTGGTCGGGAAGCACCAGGTCGACTTCTTCCACCGTTGCGGTGAGCTTCAGCAGCGCGATGTACATACCAAAAACGCTAGACCCACCCGACCCCAGAATCACGGGTATACGGAAACTCGACGTGTTATTGATGCAACAGTGACCCGAATTCCGGACCATTCGGTCATTCCGCCGGGTCGGCGTAGGCGGCGAGCGCGGGGGCGGTGCGGGTCGCGGAGAACTCGATCACCTCGTACCGGACGAGACGACGAACCACGAACGGATCGGAGGCCAGGATGGCGTCGAGCTGCCCGCGCGGCATCGCCCGCGCGATGATCACGCCACCGGTGCGGGGCTGGCGACGGCCCGACGCCAGGAAGTGGCCCTCCGCGTAGTGCACGGCCAGCCATTCCGCGTGGTCCGGCAGGTACGTGTCGATCTGATCCAGCGGTGCGGCGTAGTCCAGCAGCACGACGTACACGGATCGAGGGTAGTGCGCTGGACCGCTCTCTGCCGAGGGACGGTATGCTCCCCGTCATGCGTGTCGCGTCGCTACTTCGCACCTGGTGGGCCGCCTGACGGCGGCCCGGCGTTGACGCGCTCATATCGGAACCGGAGGTCGCCCGTCGCGGCGGCCTTCTGGTGACCAGGGCCTTCCCCGGCGGGTGACGGGGAAGGAGACACCGGATGACCCGGCTCTCGGCGGTCAAGCCCAGCGGGCACGTGCAGCTCGGCAACTATCTCGGGGCGATCCGGCGGTGGGCTGACGAGCACGGTCCAAACGACGTGTTCTTCATCTGCGACCTGCACGCCATGACCGTCCCGCACAATCCCGGCCGACTACGCGCACTCACCAGGGAGCAGCTCGCCATCCTGGTGGCCGCGGGCGTGGACCCGGAGGTCGCCTGCGTCTACGTGCAGTCCGACCTGGTCGACATGCACGGCGCGCTGACCTGGCTGCTGGAGTGCACCTGTACGTATGGCGAGGCCATCCGCATGATCCAGTTCAGGGAGAAGGGCGCTGGGCAAACATCGGTACGACTCGGGTTGCTCACCTACCCGGTGCTGATGGCCGCCGACATCCTGCTGCATGGCACGGACGAGGTGCCCGTGGGCGAGGACCAGTCACAACACCTGGAGCTGGCACGCACCCTGGCGAAGCGTTTCAACCACTCCTATGGCGAGGTCTTCACGCTCCCGCGTGCGGTGCTGCCCACCGTGGCGGCTCGGGTGCGCGATCTTTCCGACCCGACGCGAAAGATGGGGAAGTCGGCGGGTGATTCGCCCGGCGTGGTGTATGTGCTCGATCCGCCGGACATCGTGCGACGCAAGATCCGGCGTGCTGTGACGGACGACCGGGCGGCGGTGCGCTACGCACCGGACGAGCAGCCCGGGGTGGCCAACCTGCTGGAGATCCTGGCCGCGTGCACGGGCACCAGCCCCTACACGCTCGCCGGCACGATCTCCTCCTACGCCGAGCTCAAGGAGTCGGTGGCGGACGCCGTCGTGGAAACCCTGCGCCCGGTGCGGGAACGGGCCGCGGAGTTGCTGGCCGACCCGGCCGAGCTGGACCGGGTTCGCAAGCTCGGGGCGGAGCGGGCGCGCACGCACGCCCGGTCCCGGCTCGACGCCGCGCTCGAGGTCGCTGGTCTGCGCTGAGACTGGGGATGCCGGTGAGGCCGGTCCGGCTCATCTGTTGCTGACGGTGGTGTCCCGAGTCCTTCCCGGCCCGCACCGAGCCTTCTGGCTGTTGCTTGTGCTTGGTGTGGGCCGGTTTGCTACGCGGATCGTTGCCGGGTGAGCAGTTGACGTAGGTCGTGGACGAGGACGCGGTCGGCGGGTAGCCACGGGACGGTGCCGAGGTCGGGAGCGCGTAGCCAGCGCACCGCGTGGTGGTCGTGGGCGACCGGCTCCGCGTTCGGATCGGCGAGGGTGGCGGAGAGGACGCGCAGTACCATGCCGTTGTGTAGCGGGATATCCGGGCCGATCTGCTCGCCGGCGACGATCTCGACACCGAGTTCCTCCCGGCATTCCCGCACCAGCGCGGCCTTGTCGGTCTCCCCTGGCTCGACCCTGCCGCCGGGTAGTTCCCATTGCCCGGCGTGCTCGGCCGGGTAGGACCGTTGCTGCGCAAGCAACTCGCGGTCCCGCACCAGTGCCGCGCCCACCACGACGGGCGCGGCGGCCAGCTCCTCCGACCGGGCCCGCAAGGCGCGCACGCGTTCCCGGAGCACCCGGGACGCGAGCCGGCGCGCGGCCACGGAGTCGATCAACCAGCCGAGCAATCCCAGCGGTGAGACCCATTCCAGGCTCTCGTCCACCCGGCTGCCGTGCGCGGTCTCGGTGATCTCGACCTTGTGCCGCAGGCGCGGCAGCGGGCCGGCGACGAGCGTGGTGCTCATGCCGTCGGTGCCGATGCGCAGGACGCGGGTGCGCAGCCGGATTCCAGGCAACAGCCGGATGGCGAAGTCGACCTCGTCGCCGGAGGCGAGGAAGCCGTTCGCTTCCGTCGGCACCGTCATGTCGGCGACGAGCGCCGCGACGCGGCGTGCCAGCTCGGCGTCGAGCAATGCGCCAGCCACGGCTCGTGGCGGGGCGGGGGTGGAGAAGGTGCTGCGCAGGATCGGCACGGCTGTCCATCCTCGCAGGTAGTTTCACCAGCATCACGTCGGCGTGGCCGTGATGGTGAAGCCTCCGGCGCAGAGTGACGCGAAGCGGCCGGGCAACGGGCGGGGGATCATAGGTGGCTCGAGCAGTCGTGCCAGGTGTCGATGTCGAGCGTGCGGTGTGCCCGGACGAAGACTTCGAGAGCGTCGGGAAGACGCCGTAGCCGCTCAACGTGCACCAGCCCGTGCGCGGCCTCCCACGGCTTGCGGGCGTTCGTCAGTGGTTGAGCACGTCGGGGTCGACCCACCGGGCGGCGGGCATCGCGTTCAGCGCCTCGGCCAGCGCACGGATCTCGTCGCGGGTCGCGGGCGGCGGAAGCCGTTCTCCCTCCGGCAGGTCGGTCGCGGCCGTGCGCATCCGGGCGACCGGACGCAGCGCGCGGCCGGTGGCGAACCAGATCGTGATCCCGACGACGACGGTGCCGACCAGGACACCGAGCCAGAGGCCGGCGATGCCGGGGCCCACGTCCCCGAATGCCTCCGTCCCGGCGACGACGAGCCGCTGCGTGCCGTCCGGTGTGGTGACCACCTCCCCCGCCCACCGCATCGGCACGTGCCCGCGGGAGTCGGGCACCGCCTCGCCCGCCTTGAGCTGGTTGATCAGGTGTGGAGGCGGTCCGAGGCCCACCACTGCCGTGGCGGCGGGCCGGAGCGGGGGCGAGCTGGCGTCGCCGCCTAGACGAGTAATTCCGAAGTCGGGGTGGTCCCTGGAGACAGGCGAAGGGTGTCCAAGATCGGGTTGTGAC
>NZ_BMMK01000004.1:0-248515 GCF_014645795.1 Longimycelium tulufanense
CCATCGGCAAGCGACTCGTGGTCCACCAGCTCTACGACCACCACTCCAACCTGTCGATCTCCACAACTCCACTACTAGTGTTCGATTGCTGGGAACACGCATATTATCTTCAATACAAGAATGTGCGTCCCGATTATGTCGAAAAGCTGTGGACGCTGGTCAACTGGGCCGACGTGCAGCGCCGGTTCGAGGCGGCCCGCGCCGCCAGCAACGGCGGACTGTGGGTCCCGGAGGCCAAGTAGTCCAATATCTTGGCAGTGAATGCTCCGACAAGCAAAGCTGCCAGAAACAGAGGGCCCCGGATGTTCCGGGGCCCTCTGTTTGTCATGAGGCGATCTTATTGATTCGCTTCAGCATTTCAGCAATTTCTGGACGGTAGGTGATCTCGACCCGATCTTCGATCGGCGCCGTCTGGTCTCCCGGGTGGACCACCACTTTCTCGATCGCGAGCCGGAGGATCGAGCGCTTGCGATCCAAGCTCTCCAGGTTGAACACCTGCCGGGACTGGGTGGGGTCGAGCAGGAAGGACAGGTCCGGGAGATGGTCCGGGAGTTCCGCCAGCTTCTCGGTGAGCCTCTGCTTCTGTTCAAGCTGTCGGGACCGCAGCAGCTCGTATCGCTTCAGCCCCTCGGGGTCGCTGAACTCCCTGCGGAGGTAGCGTGCCTCCTCCAGGTCTTTGATCAGGGCTTCGACCTCGGCAAGCTGCTGTCGGACGTTCGCTCGCTCCGCGCTGTGGTCCGGCAGGGTCTCTTCGATCCAGACCTCGGCAATGCTGTTCTCGACGTGGTTGCCGGGGCCCAACTCGTCATGGGCGATGGACAGGGCGGCGGCAGTCGCTTCCAGGGCAGTGGCGACCACGTGTTCGTTGAGCTTCCGCATCGAGACGGACACCCTGGTGCACTCATGCCCGGAGGTCCCCCTCCAGCACCGGTAGTAGAAGTATTCCTTACCGCCCACGGTCCGGTTCACACCGACCAGTCGTCCATCCTCGGGGCAGAAACTGAGGCCGACCAGGAGGAAGGACGAAGGGCGCCCAGCCCCGGTGCGCTGTCCCCTACGACGCCCGGTTTGACGGTGCTTCACCCGCTTGTTGATGATCGCCTTGGCCCGCTCCCACTCCGCGAAGGTGGCAATGGCCTCCCCCTCATCAGCGACCACCATGATGTACTCGCCATCTTCACCGCGAACCGGTTGTCGCCCGTGCGAGTAGAGGCCGGCCATGGTCGGAGAATGCAGCAGATAGCTCACCGTCGATGTCGACCACGTCGTAGCTCCCGGCTTCTTCGCCGCCTTACCGGCCGCCAGTCTCTCGCGATACTTCCACATCTCCGGGCTCTCAACCCCTTGCTCATTGAAGCCGATGGCGATCTCCCGCAAGGTCTTCCCAGCCAAGGCATCCTCAAGCACCTGACGCCGGATAAGCCACTCTTCAGGATGACGCTTGAGCATCCCATCCGCCTGCTTCACATAACCGAAAGGGCGTTCCGCAGTCCAACGCCCCTTCTTCCGATTCGACTCGTGCCAGATCCCGACACGCCACTGAGTATTCTTCGACTCCGCGCGAGCCTGCTCCGACAACAGCGCCAAGGCGGTACGACCGAACGTCTGGTTGGAAAGAATCCCGTCGGCGACGAACACGAGAACACCACCGACATCCTCCAACTCGTCGAGGATGGTTCCCACCTGCCCCATGCCCCGCCGAGAGAACCTGTCCACCTTGGCACTGATCAGATACTTGATCTTCCGCTTGCGGAGGTCATCGATGGCCCGATCAAAGTCTTCGCGGACGACGTTCCTCTTGAAGGCGCTCTTGTCCAAGTCCTCATAGACACGAGTGATCCGAACGCGATGGCTGCGGGCCCAGCCAAGTTCGACCTCACACTGCCGGATCGTGCTCTCAGCCTCGTACTCCGTTGGCAGATCGGAGAGTCGGAGATACGCCCCTCCCTCGTCCTCCCAGTCCGGGTCCCCCCAGGGAAGTGGCCCGAACTTCTCCAGCAGCTCCTTCCTGATCTTCATGGGTAGAACGTACAACGTTGGGAGCACGCGTACTACCTCCAGTACAAGAACGTGCGCCCGGACTACGTCGAGAAGCTGTGGACGCTGGTCAACTGGGCCGACGTGCAGCGCCGGTTCGAGGCGGCCCGCGCCGCCAGCAACGGCGGGCTGTGGATGCCGGAGGCCAAGTAGTCCAATGACTTGGCAGTGAATGCTCCGACAAGCGAAGCTGCCACGGAGGACCCCACCCTCGAAGGGTGGGGTTTTCTGTTGTCACGTCCGAGTCACCCGGTTACCGGCGACAAGGCGGAGGGCGGAAGCCGGTCAAGATCGAGTGTCAGGACGTCCGCACCGGTCGCCAACGGTTACGAATCGAACGGTGCGGTGGCGAACCTCTTGGTGATGTCGTACTGCCGAGACAGCATGGCCGCGGTGCCGTCCGGCTTCCGCCGCACCTCCTCGTTGTGGGCCCTGACAATGAAGTCCTTGAAACCCAGGCGTGGCGCACCCGCCAGGATCGCGGCTACCAGCTTCGAATCGATGTCGTCCAGCCGCCGCCCGAAGTTGTCCGCGGAGACACCGATCTTGACCAGCACCACCTCCGGGCGGGGGTCATTCACCGCCTCGGGAATGAGATGTAGCAGGATGATGTCCCGAACCAACGCGACGTCCTCCTCGCTCGCCCCACGCTCGCGGAGGAACGTCGCGGCCGCATCCGCGCCTTCCACCTCGAAGGAACGTGGTCCGGCGAACCGCTCGGTGTAGCCGAGGTCATGCAGTACGGCCCCGAGATACGCCAGCTCCCGATCCGGATTCAATCGGTCATGCTCCGCCAGGGCCATCCCGAACTGATATGTCCGCAGGACGTGATTGGCCAGCGTGCGGGGCGAACACGACATGACCAGTTCGGTCGCGGCCTTGGCAAGCGCCGAATCAGGTGCGCCAGGGATCAGCACATCGGAAGACACCATCGGCTTCCCCCTTGATCAGGGCCGAGTCCAATTAGCAGTCCAACCAGCGCCAGCCCTCGACGATCCACCGTCACTCACGAGCGAAGTATCAGCAGAGCATCACAGGGCGTGCAGACCTGCCACTTGGTGAGCCCGTGCCTGCTCCCGGCACGGCAGGTAACACGAGACCCCGCCCTCCGGTGCGGAGGGCGGGGTCTCGCATGTTCCCGAACTGACTGCCGCTCCCACCACGAAGCGGACGAGAATTAGGTTAGCCTAACTTCACCAACTTGGGAAGCCCTCCGGACGAATCCGTGTGCGACCAGTTCGGTCACCACCGCGATCGCCACCGACTCCACCGCGAGCAGCGCCAACAGCACGATGAGCTGCACAGCTCCGGCCTGCCATGCGGGCGCACCGGCCAGCAACATCCCGACGAACGCGCCGGGAAGCGTGACCAAGCCCACGGTCCGGGTCTGGTCGAGCGCCGGAAGCAACGCGTCAACCGCGGGCCGGCGCACGATCTCCCGCGCGGCATCACGTTCCGGGAAGCCCAACGCCAGCGCGGCCTCGAACTCGCCGTACCGCTGCACCAGAGCGTCCAGTGCCCGCCGGACGGCGAGGGTGGTGGCCGTCATCGCTCCCCCGACGAGGATCCCGCCCATCGGCACCACCGCCACCCCTGCCAGCGGCACCACGCCGGTCACCAGGAGCAGCGCCAACGCGGGCAACGCACCCCCGACGATGGCCAGCGCGAGCCATGCCCCGGCCCAGCCGACCTTCGCCCGGCGCGCCGACGTCAGTGTGGCGACCGCGACCATGACGAGCAGGAAGGCCGCGGACAACGGTAACGACGCGAGCACCGCGGCGACGATGGTCGAGACGACCGCGAGCTGGACGACCGCGCGTGCCGCGGCCCAGACGACGGGGCGGCCCGGGAACAGTCCCACCAGACGGCCGACCGCGGCGGCAGTGGCCACGAAAACCACGCCCACGACTACGAGCCACAACCATCCGTGGTTCAGCACGATCACGGCCATCCTCCCTCGTCCGGTGAGGGAGATCCTGGCCAGAAGCGTGCGGCTGAGCGAGCAGCCCGCGACCTGCGCCACGCTTTCGCTTGCCGCTGTCGCGCCCGGTCAGCCCCGGCGGAGCAGGCGGCTGCCCGACCAGCTGCGCAGCCGGCGGAGCTGGAAGCCGCCGCGCCGGGCGAGCACGAGTCCGCAGGCCACGGCGGACAGGAACGACACCAGCCCGCCGAGCACGAGCGGGGCCCGGCCACCGAACTCGTTGGCCACCCACCCCATGAGTGGGCCGCCCACGGGCGTGCACCCGATGAAGATCAGCACGTAGAGGCCCATGACCCGGCCGCGCATGGCGGCGTCGGTCGACAGCTGCATGGTCGAGTTGGCAGCGGTGGTGAAGGTCAACGTGGCCGCACCGGTCGGCACGAGTACCGCGGCGAACGCCAGGTAGTACGGCATCACGCCAGCCAGCGCCTCGAGCAATCCGAATGCTGCGGCGGCACCGATGAGCAGCCGCATCCGGGGGCGACCACGTGTACTGCGCCGGGCGGCAAGCGTCGCACCGGCGAGGGTGCCGACCGCGAGCATCGTGGACAGCAGGCCATAACCGTCGGCGTCGCGGTGGAAGACGCTGCTGGCGATGTAGGCGAGTGTGGTCTGGAAATTCAGCCCGAACGTACTGACCAGACCGACCAGGGTGAGCACGATGATCAGGTCGGGCCGCTGGCGCACGTAGGCCATGGCCTCCCGCACCTGCCCGCGTTGCCGCGGAACCGGCTTGCTCCGGTGCAGGTCGTGCGGGTTCATCCGGAACAGGCCGACCAGCACGCCGGCAAAGGTCGCGGCGTTGGCCAGGAAGACCCAGCCCGTGCCGACCATGGTGATCGCGACGCCGGCAACGGCGGGGCCGACGATCCGCGCGGCGTTGAAGGTCATCGAGTTCAGCGCCACGGCGTTGGTCAGCTGGTCGCGGCCCACCATCTCGTGGGCGAACGCCTGGCGTACCGGGGTGTCCAGGGCGCCGAACACGCCCAGCAGCAGGGCGAGCAGGTAGACGTGCCAGAGCTGGACCGCGCCGGTGACGTCGAGCAGGCCGAGGACCAGCGCGGTCAGGCCCATGCCGGTCTGGATGGCCAGCAGCAGCTTCCGCTTGTCGTAGCGGTCGGCGAGCATGCCCGCCCACAGCGAGAGGAACAGGGTCGGCAGGAACTGCAGGGCGGCAACGATGCCCAGTGCCAGCGCGTTGCCTCCGGACAGCTGCAGCACCAGCCAGTCCTGCGCCACCCGCTGCATCCAGGTACCGACCAGCGACACCACCTGTCCGGAGGCGAAGAGCCGGTAGTTGCGGACGCGCAGGGAGGCGAACATGCCGCCGCGCCGCCCGGACTCCTCGCCAGGTCGGGCGGCGGTCGGGACGGGTGCGACGGGGTCGGCGCGACAGGGGTCCCGGTGCCGACCGGTCTCGGGTCGCGCGGAGGGAACGACGTCCGGCGGGTGGCTGGTGTCGCCCGAGGGTTGGACTTCACGGCCACTCGCGTGCGTCGTCACTCGTTACTGCCCCGCCATCCTGTCGATGATCTCCGCGGCGCGGGAGAGCACCTCCCGCTCTTCCTCGTCCAGGTCGGCAAGCCTCCGGTCGAGCCACCGCTCGCGGGCGCACACCTCGGCCCGCACGAAGTCCCGGCCCGCCTGGGTCACCTCGACGATCGCCTGCCGGCCGTCGGTGGGGTGCGGGCGCCGGCTGGCGAACCCGTGCTCCTCCAGCGCGGCGATCACGCGGGTCATCGAGGGGGGCTGGACGCCCTCCTTCGCGGCGAGCTCACCCGGGGTCATCGGGCCCCAGTTGTACAGGCAGGACAGGGCCGAGATCTGGGTCAACGTCACCGACGAGTCGGTGCGCTGGGCCCGGAGGCGTCGGTTGAGGCGCACCACCGCCAGTCGCAGCCGGCTGGCCAGCGACGGCTCGTGCTCCTCTTCACGACCCGACACGTCGTTAGCATACCTCACGATCTGCCTCTCGAACTGTGGTTGACGTGCGAGAAGGGCCACTCTCCCCTCGCCTGGAGCGGCCCGTCGGCACGAGTTACGCCCCCAGTGCGGCCCGGATCGGGCCGATCCCGAAGTAGGCCAGGAAGGCCACCGCCACCACCCACATCAGCGGATGCACGGACCGGGCCCGCCCGGACACGGCGCGCAGCAGCACGTAGCTGACGAAGCCGGCGCCGATGCCGTTGGCGATGGAGTAGGTGAACGGCATCACCACGATGGTGAGAAAGGCTGGCAACGCCATCGAGAAGTCGGTGAAGTCGATCTCCCGGATCTGGCCGATCATCAACGCCCCGACGATCACCAGCGCCGGTGCCGCCGCCTCCAGCGGAATCACCTGGTAGAGCGGCGTGAAGAACATCGCGGCGAGCAGGAGCAGCCCGGTCACCACGTTCGCCAGCCCGGTCCTGGCCCCCTCGGCGATGCCGGACGCCGACTCCACGAACACCGTGTTGGACGAGGACGACCCGGCGCCGCCTGCCACGGCGCCCACACCCTCCACGAACAACGCCTTCCCCACGCCGGGAAGCTGGTTGTCCCTGTCCACCAGCCCGGCCTCCTTGCCCAGCCCGGTCATGGTTCCCATCGCGTCGAAGAAGTTGGCCAGCACCAGGCTGAACACCAGCAGTGCCACCGTGACCGCGGGCAGCCGGCTCCAGGCACCGAACGAGAAGTCGCCCACCAGCGACAGGTCCGGCAGGTCGAACAGCCTGTCCGGCACGGCCGGGTAACCGAGGCCCCAACCCTTCGGGTTGCCGCCCTTCGACGGTCCGACGTGGACGATCGCCTCCACCGCGATGGCCAGCACGGTGGTGGTCAGCACGCCGACGAGCAGCCCGCCACGCACGCGGCGGGCAACCAGCACCCCGGTGAGCAGGAGGCCGAACACGAACACCGCGGTCGGCCAGGAGGCGATCGAGCCGTCGATCCCCAGCCCCACCGGGACGGTGGTGTGCGCCGAGTCGGGCAGCCGCCGCACGAAGCCGGCATCGACCAGGCCGATGAAGCAGATGAACATGCCGATGCCGACCGAGATCGCGGCCTTCAGTTCCCTGGGTACCGCGTTGAAGACGGCGGTGCGGAAGCCGGTGGCCACGAGCAGCAGGATGATCAGGCCGTCCACCACGACCAGGCCCATCGCCTCCGGCCAGGTCATCTGCGGGGCGATGGTCACCGCGACCAGGGTGTTGATGCCCAGGCCGGTGGCCAGCGCGAACGGGTAGTTGGCGACGAGCCCGAACAGGATCGTCAGCACACCGGCCACCAACGCGGTGACCGCGGCCACCTGCGGGACCGGGAGGATGTTGCCCAGCACGTCGCGCTTGGCCGCCGCGTCGTCGGCGGAGAAGCTGCCGAGGATGAGCGGGTTGAGCACGATGATGTAGGCCATGGTCACGAACGTGACCACCCCACCGCGGACCTCACGGCCGAGGGTGGAGCCGCGCTCGGAGATCTTGAAGAAGCGGTCCAGCGCGGAGCGCGTGATCGTGGTGGTCGCCATCCTCTCCCCCGTTAGTGGGACGTGTTGCGGCAGGTAGCCTGCCTGACGTGGTGGAGGCGAGGGAACGCGACCCGGATTTCGGGCCGGAACGGCCGGCCGGGGGACCGGTCGAGCCGCGGGCCCTCCCGTCGTTGCCGCGGGCCCTGGTCAACCCGGACCCGGTCGTCGCGGTCGGCAGCGCGGCGTGGTTCGTCGTCTTCTGCGTGCTGCTGGTGACCCAGGTGCTGTTGGGGGACGGCCCCACGGTGTGGCTGTGGACCGCACTCGCCGGTTGGGTGCTGGGCGGGATCGGCTTCCTGGTGATCCGGTGGCAGCGGTCCGCCGCGCGGCGCGGCTCGCGCGGGGCGCAGCAGGGCCTCTAGATCGCGCGGGGCCCGGCCAAGCGGGGCGTAGTTGTGCCCACAGGCTGCCGGGACTCTCCGAGCAGGCCGATCTTCGGTCGGGCCGGTGACAGGTCGGGTTCGCCACCGTTGCCGGTAGGCGCGACAGCGGCGTGCGGTGTGTACTCGTACCAGGACTCACGGACGGTGCGAGATGGACACCCAGCGCGCGGTCGAAGCGTGGCCGGAGGACCCGGACGCGGTCCGGGCCCTGCAGGCGTGGCTCAACGAGCCGGGTGGCGCGTTGTTCGCCGACGGCCTGGACTTCCGGGGAGCGAACCTGACCGGGGCGGATCTCGCGGGGGCCTGGCTCAACGACGCCGACCTGCGTGGGGTCGTGCTCTCGGGGGCCGAGCTGACCAACGCCCACCTCAACGGGGCACGGCTGGCCGGCGCCAACCTCACCAACGCCCACCTGGCCGGCGCCGAGTTGGACAGCTCGGACCTCAGCGATGCGTGCGTGGAGCACGCCATCCTGCACAAGGCGTCGCTGTGGGGGGCCACCGCCCTGCGCGCCGACCTGCACACCGCGACGCTGACCGAGGCCGGCCTGGTCCGGCTCGACCTACGCGGCGCGGACCTCACCTACGCCAGGCTGGACCGCACCTCGTTCGATGTCTGGATCGACAGGAGCACGATCGTCCGGGGGCTCACCGGCAGTCTCTACGGCCCGACACACGTGGATGATCGGGACCTGCACGAGGACGAGCTCGCCAGCTGGCTCAACGGCCGCGGCGCGTCCGTCACGGTCCTGCCGAACCGCCTGCCCGACCTGCGCTCCTCCTTCGCCGACTCCCCACCGTCGTGAGCCGCGGTGTACCAACTGGGGGAGTGCAGTGGTCCCAGATACATCTTGGCCGAGTCATCCAGGATTGCCATGTTGGCTCATCAAGCCAGGAGGGTGACCGGGGAGGGTCCTTCGGGCTCACCGAGCAGGGCGGCCAGCAGGTGGCGTTCCGACCATCGGCCGGTCGCCCAGGCCAACGCGCGGGCGAGCCCGGCCGGGTCGTCCACCGCGTGCAACACGCCGTCGTCGTCGATCCACCAGGGCACCGCCACTTCGGCGTCCTCAACCCGGACGACCAGCCGCTCGTGCACGACGAGCGGGTCCTCGGGCAGCTCGCGGCCCAGCAGGCCGCACGCCTCGGGCACCCCGTCGAGCTCCGACCACGGCAGCTCCCGCCCCTCGTCGCGCACCTCGGCCACGATCTCGTCCCCGGCCAGGGGCAGGTCGAGCAGCTCGGCGAGCGGTTCGGCGTGCGCCCGGTCGCCGGCGACCACGCGGTCCGGGCCGAGTACCCCGAGCACCCATGGCACGTCGAGCACCACGGCCCGGTCAGCCGACACGACGGTGCCGGACAGGGCACGCACCCGCGCGGGAGGGTCGAGCGCGGCCGGGTCCAGCCGGTGGTCGACCACGGCCTCGGCGAGCGCGGCGTGCGCCCGCAGCGCGGTGCCGGCGGCCACCCACCGCTCCGGGTCGCCCAGGCGCGCCAACAGGTCCGCGGCGTCGTCGGCGTCGGCCACGGTGAGACCGGCGCGGACCCCGGCCGCGGCCAACACCGCGGGGTCGAGGTCGGTCGCGGCCTCGGCCGGCACGATCTCGTACAGCCCCACCAGATCCTCGGCGTCGGCCAGGCACCAGTGCCGGGGCGGCCGGCCGCCCAGCCGCGCGTACCGGGCCAGCCACCAGGTCGTGTAGCCCGGCTCGCGCAGCACCCGTCGCGCGTCCGGATCGTGGGCGAGGATGCGCAACGCCTCGGGCCAGCGGTCCTCGGCGACGAGGTCGAGGTCGCGCACGGCCTCCAGCCGGGCGGGCGGCGCCGGGCGGCTGGTCCACCACTCCTCCTCGTCGGCCAGCTCGTGGTCCGGACCGCCGGGCGCGTCGTCGACCAGCACCGGGAACCTCTCGAGCACGCCGATCGCGGTGAGCAGGCTGCTCGGCCAGCTGTTGGCCACCTTGTCCGACAGCGCGGTGAGCGGGGCGTCCTCGGCGAGTACCTCGAGCAGCGCCGAGCCGGGCAGGACCAGCTCGTCGGCACGGCAGGGCTCGCCCTCGGTGTTTGGCAACGCCAGGGCGGCCAGCCATGGCAGCTCACCGGGGTGCAGGCCGGCCCGGTCGGCGAGCAGCAGGACGGCGTCGACGAGTGCGGCGACGTCCACCCCGGCCTCGGCGTCCTCGACGCTGCGCTCGACGGCCTCCCGCAACGCCTCCAGCAGTTCCATCGGCCCCGCGCGCCGGGCGCCGAGTCGTTCGAGCAACGCGTGTGCGGCCTCGCTGTGCGCGATGCGCAGGCCAGAAGTGTCCACACCGGACAGTGCGTCCAGGGTGGCGCGATCCGCCTCCGGCAGCAGGACGTCCCGCGGTCCGGTCACGGTACGCCCATCGACCAGGGGTACCGGAAGCGCGCCGAGTTCCTCGCGCGCAGCGGGATCCGCGGCCACCACACCTTCCAGTGCGACGTAGAGCCGTCCCCACCACGCCGGTTCTCGCTCGACCTCGGCGAGCGCCGCCGCGATGTCCGCCGGCCGCACCCGTGGCACGTGCAGCGCGGCCAACGCCTGTGCGTGCCGCGGCGCCGCAAGTTCGGCCGCCAGTAGGCCGGGCAGCACATCGGCGAGCAGGGCGACGAGATCGTCCTGCGGGGTGTCCAGGACACGGGCGACGGCCGGCGCACGGAGCTGGTCCGACTCGGCCGCGGGCAACCACTCGGTGTCCCGCAGCCGCCCCAACACCCGATCCCGCAGCTCACCGTCCACTTCGGACAGCGGGAACTCCGGGAGCGGAACCAGCGCGGTGCGATGCTCGGCGGGCACAGCGAGCACCAGCTCCGGGTACGCGGCCGCAGCGGCGTCCAGCACCGCGTCCGTCGCCGGGCCGGGGAGCAGCCGGCGGCGCGAGGGCTCCACCGGCAGGGTGGCCAGCAACCGCGCCGGGAGGGACAACCTCTCGTCCGTCGGCGTCGGCGCGTGCAGCACATCCTCCTGTAGCGGCGCGGGAACATCGTTGCCCGCCAGTGGAACCGCCCAGCACACCGTCCACTCAGGACGCTCCCGCGCCTCGGTAGCCAACCCGCTCAGTTCGGGTCCGGCGAGTCGGCCGTGCTCCCGCCGCAGCAACCAGCGGGTGGTCCGTCCGCCACCGTGCACCGCAACACGGCCCCCGGGCTCGTCCTCCCGTCGCCACACAGCACCGCCGACCTCGATCCGGTTCAGCCACGGCAATGCCAGCAGAAGGTCGGCGGCCTGCTCGGCGCATGCGGCCAGCAGCGCGTCGGCATCGACGTCGGTCCGCAGCGGGAGCCGGACCTCGGTGTCGAAACCCGGCGGTGGGGCGGGCTCGTCGGGCTCGGTCGGCCACACCAGGCGCAGCACCGGAACCGCGCCGGCCCTGCTGCCGACTTCCTCCGCCGGCCCGGCCATACCGGCGATCTCCGCCCGGGTGCGGTCCGCGGAGAACGCGACCCCGCCGCTCGTCGAGACGACACGGGGCGCATCGGTCACCGCGAGCACGGCAGCAAAGCCCACGCCGAACCGGCCGACCGTGCCGGAGGCTCGTTTCGCGGAAGCGCGTAGCGATGCGAGTGCCGCCACCCCGGCCGCGTCCAGCGGAGCGCCCGTGTTGGCGACCCGCAGCTCGCCGTCGACCACCGTCAGCCGGATCCGGCCCGGCTGACCCGCGTGCGCGGCCGCGTCCGCGGCGTTCTGTGCCAGCTCGACAAGCAGCCGGTCGCGGTAGCCGCCGTAGTGCAGGTCCTCCTCGGCGTTCGCGTCCTCCCGGAACCGGGTCGGCGAGCCGCGCCAGGCGTCCAGCACCGCACCACGCAGGGCGGCCGTGCCGAACGGGTCGGCGGTCATGGCCTCACGAGCCCCGTTCCGACCGCCCCCGCCGCCGCGTCGGCTCGACGTCGAGCACGGAGTCGTCGTAGACCAGCTCGGCCACCGGCACCTGCGGCGAGGTGTCGATCTCCGCCTCGGAGTGCGCGCCGCAGCCGTACTCGGTGTGCACCACGTGGCCGTCGGCGGGGGAGAGCGCGTTGCCGCAGACGCCGTAGGCGGCGCGCAGGGACCCGGCGACCGGCAGGTAGAAGCCGCACGTGCCACAGCTGGCCGGCGCGCTCCTGGCCATCTCGCTGCGCGGGCCGAACTCGCCGCGATACCACCGGTCGGCGGCTTCCAGGCGGCCCTGCCGGGACATCACCCGTACCCGGCCCAGACCGATCTCCCGGGCGACCTCCTCCACGGCGGGGTCGTCGCTGTACAGATAGGCCGGGAGCAGCCGTGGGTCGTCCCGGGTGGTGGGCAGCAGGTCGCCCACCCCGAGATCGCCCGCGCGCACCCGCTGCTGCCAGGGCACCCAGTCCGGGGCGACCAGGGCGTCCGGGCCGGGCAGCAGCACGACCTCGCTGACGGTGACCGGCTCGTCCGGGCCGGCGTGCGCCACGGTCACCGCCCAGCGCCAGCCGACGTACCCGGCGTGCAACGCCTCGAACAGGTGGGTGGCGGCGGCGGAGTCCTCGGCCTGCACCCCGACGTGCTCGCCGACCCCCTCGACGCCGGCCTCCTCCAGTGCGGCCTCGCGGGCGAGCTCGACCGCGCCGGCCAGCACGGGATCCGGGGTCTGCCCGGCCGTGCCGCCGACCTGCCCGGAACCGAGCGCCCCCGACGGGCGTTGTCCTGCGATGGGGGTTGGCGTCACGTCCCTGATTGTGCCCCACCTGCCCGATCCCGACTCACCCCGCATCCGGGCGGTGGGCGTGCCACGCTGGAGCGCGTGCGACGGCCAGGGTTTCCGATCGCCGGTGTGCTCACCGCGGGGTTGCTCGTCGCCGGCTGCGCCGGTGCGCTCGGCCACGCCGACCCCGCGGAGCGGCTGCGACCCGAGGTACTTGCCGTGCTGCCGCACGACCCGTCGGCGTTCACCCAGGGCCTGGAACTCGCCGACGGGGTGCTCTACGAGGGGACCGGCCTGGTGGGTGAATCCAGCCTGCGCGAGGTGGAACCGGAGACGGGACGGGTGCGGCGGCAGGCTGAACTCGCGCCGCCGCTGTTCGGCGAGGGCGTGACCGTCGTCGGCGACCGGATCTGGCAACTGACGTGGCGGAACGGCGTCGCGGTCGAGTGGGACCGCTCGACGTTGCGGCAGACGCGCCAGGTCTCCTATCCCGGCGAGGGCTGGGGGTTGTGCTTCGACCGGGCGGGCGGCCGGCTGGTGATGAGCGACGGCAGCGCCCGCCTCACGTTCCGGGACCCGGTCACGTTCGAGCGCACGGGGGAGGTCGTCGTGCGCCGTGGTGGTGGCGAGCAGAGGCGGCTCAACGAGCTGGAGTGCGTGGCCGGCTCGGTGTGGGCGAACGTCTGGGGCAGCGACGAGATCCTTCGGATCGACCCGGCCTCGGGCCAGGTGACCGGGGTGGTGGACGCCGGTGGGCTCCTCCCGGCCGATCAGGCCGCCGGGGCGGACGTGCTCAACGGCGTCGCCGCGGTGCCGGGGACGACGGAATTCCTGGTCACCGGGAAGCGCTGGCCGAGCATCTTCCGGGTCCAGTTCGTGCCCGCCGGCGACTGAGCCGGAACCGGACAAGGCAGCCCGAAGCGGGCCAAGCGGCAAAAACCACGCCGGCGCGGTGGTGAAGCGCACGCGATCGGGGCACCGGTTACGGCAGGATTGGGTTCGTGGTTCGGTCCGGTCCTGCTGATCAGCCCGGCGGTGCGCGCAAGGGCTGGGGTGCCGGGCGTCGCAGGACGGGTCGGGACGTCCCCACCGGCATGCCCGACCCTGCGTCCCCGGCCGCCTCCGCCGCGGACCGCCGCTATCCGTGGCAGGACGACCCCGACTACACGGCGTCCTCTTCGACGGGTTCCCCGCCGCCCGCGCCCCGACCGACCCGGCAGCTCCGGCCCCGGCCGACCCCGGTCGAGTGGGCGCCCACCGAACCAACCCGGGATCCGCTCGGCGCCGGGCACCGCACGCGTCCCCTGTCGACGCCACCGACCGGGCACCCTCCCCACGGCACCCGACCCTTACCGGAGCAGGACGCCGAGCGGCCCGCGGCCACCCGGCCGCCCCGGAAGATCACCGTCACCCGGGTCGCGATGTGGCGGAGCCGGCAGCTTACCCAGCAGGCGGTGCACGCCTTCCGGCGTGCCGCACACGCCGACGGCGCCGACAAGTCCGGCCTGGCGAGGCTGACCTACGCCACGATGGCGAACTACGCGATCGACGCCGCGATCGCGGTCGCCCTGGCCAACACCCTGTTCTTCTCCGCGGCGACGGCCGAGAGCAAGGGCAAGGTCGCGCTCTACCTGCTGATCACGGTGGCGCCGTTCGCGGTGGTCGCGCCCGTGATCGGGCCGGCACTGGATCGCCTGCAGCGCGGGCGGCGGCTCGCCCTGGCCGCCTCCTTCGTCGGCCGGGCCGTGCTCGCGGCCGTGATGGCGTTGCACTTCGACGACTGGCTGCTGTATCCGGCGGCGCTGGGCACGATGGTGCTGTCCCGGTCCTTCAGCGTGCTGCGGGCCGCCGTCACGCCACGGGTCCTGCCGCCGGAGATCACCCTGGTCAAGACCAATGCCCGGCTGACGATGTTCGGCCTGGTCTCCGGGGCCGCGTTCGGTGCGGTGGCAGCCGGCTTCGCCAAGCTCTTCGACTCCCCCGGCGCGCTCTGGTACACGGCCGCGCTCTGTATCGGCGGCGCCATGCTGTGCCTGCGCATCCCCGCCTGGGTGGAGGCCACCGAGGGCGAGGTGCCGGCGTCCCTGCGGGACCGGCCGGACCGGCCGCGCTGGCAGCCGATGGGCAGGCACGTGGTGGTGGCGCTGTGGGGAAGCTCCACCATCCGCGTGCTCACCGGCTTCCTCACCCTGTTCGCGGCGTTCGTGATCAAGGGCGAGACCGAGCACTCCCCGCTGCGGCAGGTGCTGCTGCTCGGGGTGATCGGTGTGGCCGCCGGCGCCGGCGGCTTCCTCGGTAACGGCATCGGTGCGCGGCTGCACTTCGAGAAGCCGGACCAGGTGATCATCGGCTGCCTGAGCGGCGCGCTGGCGGCCACGTTGTTCGCCGCTCTCGCCGAGGGGATCACCACGGCCGCGGTGGTCGGCCTCGTCGGCGCGACCGCGAGTGCGTTGGCCAAGGGCTGCCTGGACGCGGTGATCCAGCACGACATGCCGGAGGAGTCCCGGGCGTCCGCGTTCGGCCGCTCGGAGACCGTCCTGCAGCTCGCCTGGGTGTTCGGCGGCGCGATCGGCCTGCTGCTGCCGGCCCGCTGGTGGATCGGGTTCGCGGTGGCCGGCGGGGTCCTGGCGCTGGGCCTGGTGCAGACCCTGATGCTGCACCGCGGCACGTCACTGATTCCGGCCCTGGGTGGCCAGCGGTCGGAGCGGCCGTCCCGGACCCGCCGGACGGCACGGACCGGGCGGCGCCCGCACCGCCGGCAACCGGCGGAACCGGAACGTCGGGCCGGCGGGGACTCCGGCCGGGTGCGCCGGGACGGACGGCGGGACGCACGCTGGGACGGGCGGTGGGACGGCACGGGCGAGCCGGTCCCCGGCGCGGAACGGCCCTCCTCCACCACGTAGGGTCGGTGCTCGTGCTTCGTCGTTGGACCCTGGTGCTGGTCGCGGGCGTGGGGCTGCTCGCGGCGAGTTGCTCGGCCCCACCCCGGCCCGAGGTGTCGTTCTTCGCGAACAACCGGACCGTGGCCGTGGGCCCCACCCAGTTCTGCGACGAGAACCTGGAGAACTGCGGCGCCGACCCGCAGGCCGAGGCCGTGCTCCGGGTGCCGGCGGGCAAGCCGCTGCAGATCTCGGTCGCCAAGGAGATCGCCGCGGCCCCGTGGCAGGTGGTGTTCCGTTACCGGCTGCCCGGCGGCGAGCGCGTGGACGGCCGCAGCGAGGTTTTCCGGCCCGGCGAGCAGCTCGCCTACTCGCTGCGCCTGCCCGAAGCCGGCGCCCAGCTGGAGACCGCGGAGATCCACCAGTTCGGTGCGGTGATGCTGCAGCGTCCCGACGGCGGGGTCGACTTCCCGGCCCGAGCGACGTGGGTGCTCTCCGTCGACGACCGGTCCTGACCGCGGCCGGTCACCCGGGTCTCGGGCCATGCCGAAACGGCTCTCCCCCGTGGGGGCGGGTCCACCTCGACCAGGTTGGTCGCGATGTGCCCCGAGGTGCCCCGGTGCTGCTGACGCACTCCCCGACCCAGCCGCGCTACGGCCGACCGTGAGACGCGGCCTCCTTCGCGAGGCGCGTCACAAGACACGGTGGGTGCGCAATCTGCACGCGGATCGCGCACCCAGTTCCGTGGTCAGACCGAGCTGGCCCGGCTCACCGGATCGTTGTGAGCCGGATCCACCCGCTGACGAACCGACCGGTTACGGCTCCAGCTCCCGTGCCACGGCACGCACGACCTCGGCGATGCGCTTGGTGGCCTTGCGGTCGGGGTAACGACCGCGGCGCAGCTCCGGCTGCACTTTGGCTTCCAGCAACTTGATCATGTCGTCGATGAGGCCGTGCAACTCCTCGGCGGGGCGCCGGCGTGCCTCCACCACCGACGGAAGCGGGTCGACGAGCTTGACCGACAGCGCCTGCGGCCCACGCCGGCCCTCGGCCACGCCGAACTCGACGCGCTGCCCGGTCTTCAACGCCGCGACGCCCTGGGGCAATGCGGAGGCGCGCACGTAGACGTCCTCCCCACCGTCCTGGGTCACGAAGCCGAAGCCCTTGTCCGCGTCGTACCACTTGACCCTGCCGGTTGGCACTGTCCTCACCGTTCCCTCGTCTGCTGGTCCACGTCGGGCGCGGACCTTGCGGCCCGCGCACGACGAACGCGCCCCAGGCGTGCCCGGGACGCGCGACCCAAGCGTAGCGAGCACACCGCCTGCGGTGCGAAGCAACATTCTCTGCTCCGCACCATCACCAAGATCCCACTCGAACGGCGCAGGCGGTACCAGAGCTGGTCGGCGGCGTGGCGCCGGTCGCGTCGCCCACCCTCCCGGACCACCGACCACCCCCGGTCGGCCTAAGCTCGTCGGCGTGACGGCTCGAGCTGGTGGCACCAGGTTGTTTCCGGTCGCGGTGGCGTTGTTCGCCGTCGGCCTGCTCGCGTTCGTCGTGATCTTCGGGCTGTACGCGACCGGGCACGCCGAGCTGCCGGTGTGGTTGAACATGGTCGCGGGGCTGTGCCTGCCGGCCGGGCTCGCGCTGGGCGTGTTCGCGCTGGTCCGGAAGGGGCGCCGCCGCTAGGCGGACCCGCTCGTCAGCCGGCCGCGACGTCCCGGTGCCCGGACAGGTGCTGGTCGAGCCAGGCGGGGAAGCCGGTCAGATCCGCGAGCACGACGTCGGCCCCGGCCACGGACAGTTCGTCGGTCGTGCAGGGCCCGGTCGTCACCCCCACGGCGACGGCACCGGCGGCCCGGGCCCCCTTCATGTCGCCCACGTGGTCGCCGACGTAGATCGAGGCGCCGTGCTCGCGCAGTGCCGCGCCCTTGCCGGAGGACCACAGCTCCCCGACGACCTCGTCGACGGTCCAGCCAAGCGCCCGGAGGTGCAGCTCCGCGTTCGGCGCGTACTTGCCGGTCACGACGAGGGTGCGGCCGCCGGCGGCGCGGACGGCGGCGAGCGCCTCGGCCGCGCCGGGCAGGTCCACGGTGGCGGGCACCACGGCCTCGGGGTAGATGACCCGGAACCGGGTGACCAGCGCGTCGATGGTGTCCTGGTCCAGGCCGTAGCCGGCGAACACGGTCGGCAGCGGCGGGCCGAGGTTGGCCGCGAACTCCTCGCCGTCCAGTGGGATGCCGGTCTCGGCCTCGAGGACCTCGAACGCGCGGACCATGCCGGGTCGCGGATCGATCAGGGTCATGTCGAGGTCGAAGCCCACGGTCAACGGCACTCGAGCCACCCTACGCCGTTCGACGAGACGCATCCCCCGGTTGAGGTACTTGACGGGTTTGCGGACCGTGTCAAGACTGCGCCAGTGGAGTCAAGCCTGCGGCAACGCGTCCGCGCGTCGCTGCGCGAGGAACTACTCGACGCCGCCACGGACCTGCTCGCCGAGCACGGGTTCCGGGGCTTTCGCATGGTCGACGTGGCCAAGGCCGCCGGGGTGAGCCGGCAGACCGTCTACAACGAGTTCGGGGACAAGACGGGGCTGGCGACCGCGGTGGCCGAACGGGCCTCCGCACACTTCCTGGACGGACTGGCGGACTCGCTGCGAGTCGCCCCCAGCGTGGTGAGCGGGCTGCGCTCGGCCGCGCTGTACACGTTGCGCTACGGGGCGCGGGACCGGTTGATCTCGGCAATCCTGGTCGGCGACCATGCCGCGGACCTGCTGCCGTTCCTCACCACCCGGGTTGGGCCGGTGGTGCGGCCGGCTTCGGAGATGGTGACCCGGTACCTGCGCGAGAACCTGCCGCGGCTGCCCACGGGGCACGCGGCGTTGATCGCCGATTCGCTGGTGCGGCTCACCCTAAGCCATCTGGTGCTGCCCAGTTCCGGACCGGAGGAGGCCGCGGACGCGGTGGCGGCGATGGGGGCTGCCGCGCTCGCGCCGCAGCTCCCGGTCTAGGCCACGGGCCCGGCCACGCCGGGCCAACCCTCTTCACACCGAAGAAGAACCCCTGGATGATCAACCTCCAGCCGGTGTGATCGGGCGTGGCCGCGTTGGGGTTCCCGGGCCAACACCTGCCGCCGCAGGAGTTTTCGGGCTTCGGCACCGTGTGGTCAGCACCACTGCACCGATCAGAGCCTTGTTGCATAAGGTTTGCGACAAGTTGGCTGATCCGCGGGGGTGGTGCGCATGGTCTCGGTGGGCGAAGCCGTTCGGACCGCATTGCCCCGGATGCGGTCTGGCGCCGCCCTGTTGGGACCGGCCCTCGTTGCCGCGATCGCCTACGTCGACCCGGGCAACGTCGCGACCAACACCACGGCGGGTGCCCGCTACGGCTACCTGTTGGTGTGGGTGTTGGTGGCGGCCAACGTGATGGCCGGGCTGGTGCAGTACCTGTCGGCGAAGCTGGGGTTGGCCACCGGCGCGACGTTGCCCGAGGCGGTGCGGGACCAGCTCCGCGGGCCTGTCCGGCTGGCCTACTGGGCACAGGCCGAGCTGGTGGCGATGGCCACCGACCTTGCCGAGGTGTTGGGCGGAGCGATCGCGCTCAAGCTGCTGATCGACGTTCCGTTGTTGTGGGGCGGCCTGATCACGGGTGTGGTGTCGACCGTCCTCCTGCTCACCCAGGACCGGCGTGGGCAACGTCCGTTCGAGCGGCTGGTCACCGCCATGCTCGTGGTGATCGCGGTCGGGTTCGCCGCCGGGTTGCTGGTGTCACCGCCGGCGCCGGGCGGCACCGTCGCCGGATTGGTGCCGCGCTTCGACGGCGCGGACAGCGTGCTGCTGGCCGCCGGCATGTTGGGTGCGACCGTCATGCCACACGCGGTCTACCTGCACAGCGCGCTGGCGCGCGACCGGCACGGGCGGGCCGACTCCCGCTCGCTCCCGCGCCTGCTGGCCGCGACAAGGGCTGACGTCGGGGTCGCGATGGTGGTCGCGGGCGCGGTGAACCTCGCGATCCTGCTGCTGGCGGCGAGCGCGCTGCGCGGGTTCGAGGGCGTGGACTCGTTGGAGGGAGTGCACAGCGCACTGGGGTCGACCCTCGGCGGTGGCATCGCGTTGCTGTTCGCCGTGGGACTCCTCGCCTCCGGCCTCGCCTCGACGGCCGTGGGCTGCTACGCGGGCGCGGTGATCATGGACGGCCTGCTGCGGTGGCGCGTGCCACTGCTGGCGCGGCGGGTGATCACCTTGGTGCTGGCGCTCGCGGTGCTCGCGCTCGGTATGGACCCCACGTGGGCGCTGGTGCTGTCGCAGGTCGTGCTGTCGTTCGGGATCCCGTTCGCGCTGGTTCCGCTCGTGTTGTTGACGGGGAGCCGGCGGGTGATGGGCGCGGCCGTGAACCATCCGATCACCACGGGGCTCGCCGTTGTTGTGTCACTGGCCGTGATCGCGCTGAACGCCGTTCTCGTGGTGTTAACCGTGAGCAGTTGATTCCGGTGTCGCGATAGGCGAACCGGGTGATGATCCGAGCCGACGCGTCACGGACGGGCGATCGCACCGTCACGTGGGTGTGCGACTGCCGGGGTGGGGGTAGTCGCAACCCTGGCTGACGTGAGTCGCATCACTGGGGCGTGCCCGGGGCATGCCACCGATGCTCCCTCTCGCAGCGACCGTTATTCACCCGGAGGGGGGCCGATGATCACGGATCGCGACCTGGAGCGGATCGCCGCCGCCATCGATGACGCCATGCGCGACATCGCCGCCGCCCAGCCACGCAGCCGCTGGGAGCACGTCGAGTGGCTGCGGTTGAAGGCGGACCTACTGGACCGGCTCGCCGCGGCGCAGCGGTCCTGGCACGGGTCCCTGGCCCATCGGGCCGAGCTGCTGCGCGACCACGCGGAACGACTCGCCGACCAGCTCACCGGGGTGCTGCCGGCGGAGGTGGGGCCGGAATGGCCGGCCGGTGCGGTTCCGGTCCAGGGAGTGGCGTCCGGCGGGTCCGTCATTCCGTTGTGGAACGACACGACCGCCCGCGCCGCGGACACCGCTGACCAGGAGTGACGGGTCAGCCGGCACACCAGGCACAATCGGGGACGTGCAATTCCTGCTGAACGTGATCTGGTTGGTGTTCGGCGGCCTGTTCATGGCCGTCGGTTACGCGATCGCGGGGGTGATCTGCTGTCTGCTGATCGTGACGATCCCGTTCGGCATCGCCGCGTTCCGCATGGCGGCGTTCGCGCTCTGGCCGTTCGGCCGGGCGGTAGTCGACCGGTCCGACGCCGGGGTGGCCTCGTGCCTGGGCAACATCGTGTGGCTGGTGTTCGCCGGCTGGTGGCTGGCACTCGGCCACCTGCTGACCGGGATCCTGCAGTGCCTGACGATCATCGGGATCCCGCTCGGGCTCGGGAACTTCAAGCTGATCCCGGTGTCGTTGTTCCCGCTGGGGAAGGCCATCGTCGACCTGGACTCCAGCTACGCCTTCGCCCCCCGCGTCTGACCCGGGTGGGGCGGCGCTCCGGCGGGGACGGGGTCGCCCCGCCCGGCGCGCTCGCCCGCTACCTCGTCGGCTCGTCCCCGAACGGGTCGGTCGCCCGGCCCACCAGGTCCGCCACGGACCCCAGCACCTTGGTCGGCCGGTACGGGAAGCGCTCCGCGGTGTCGGCCACCGAGATCCCGGAGAGCACGAGAATCGTCTGCAGACCGGCCTCAAGTCCCGACCGGACGTCGGTGTCCATCCGGTCGCCGATCATCAGGGTGTTCTCCGAGTGCGCCCCGAGCGCACGTAGCGCCGACCGCATCATCAACGGGTTCGGCTTCCCCACGTAGTAGGGCCCGCGCCCGGTGGCCCGCTCGATCAACGCGGCGACCGACCCGGTCGCGGGCAGCACGCCCTCCCGGCTGGGCCCGGTCTCGTCCGGGTTGGTCGCGATGAACCTGGCGCCGGCCTCGACGAGCCGGATCGCCTTGGTGATCGCCTCGAAGCTGTAGGTGCGGGTCTCCCCGAGCACCACGTAGTCCGGGTCGCGGTCGGTGAGCACGTAGCCGATCGAGTGCAGCGCGGTCGTCAGCCCGGCCTCACCGATCACGTAGGCGCTGCCGTGCGGCCGCTGGGTGTTCAGGAAGCGCGCGGTGGCCAGGGCCGAGGTCCAGATCGCGCTCTCCGGCACGTCCAGGCCGGTGCGCAGCAACCGGGCACGCAGGTCGCGTGGGGTGAAGATCGAGTTGTTGGTGAGCACGAGGAACGGCACGCCGTTCTCCCGAAGCTCGGCGAGGAAGGCGTCCGCGCCCGGGACGAGGTGTTCCTCGTGGATCAACACCCCGTCCATGTCCATCAGGTAGTTCCAGCCCACCGGCTTGGTCTCCACCCTGGTCCTGGTCTCCTCCGCTGCACTCACGGCGTCATGATTGCCCGGCCGCGGGATGCAGCGCCACCTCTGCGGCCTTGACCGCGAACCACACCCGTGCGCCGGGCACCAGTTCCAGGTCGGCCACGGCCGCCGCGGTGATCTCGGCGTGCAGGCCATCCGCCCAGGCCGGACCGCCCGTTGCCGCCCCCGCACGCACCCGCACAACATCGCCGCGCGGCTCCAGGGTCGCGATCGTGACCGGGAAAATGTTCCGGGGACTCCCGGTTGGACGTTCCCAGTGGACCGACACCGCGCGCGCCGGGAAGACGGCCACCGCGGGCTCCCCGGCCAGCAGGGTGGGATCGCGATGCCCGGCGAACACGGCCCCCTCGGGAGTGCGAACCCCATCCGGGCAGGCGGTGCCGGAGACCAGCTCGAGCCCGGCGATCCGCGCCGCGAACGCGGACCGTGGCCGGCCGAGCACGGAACGGGTCGGTCCCTGCTCGACGATCGCGCCGGAGGAGAGCACCAGCACGCGGTCGGCGAGGACCAAGGCGTCCAGGGGATCGTGGGTGACCACGACGGCGGTGCGCCCGCCACCTCGCAGCACCCGCCGGAGCAGGGCACGCAGCGTGGGCGCGGCATCCACGTCCAAGGCCGCCATCGGCTCGTCGAGCAACAGCAGCTCCGGGTCGGCCGCCAACGCGCGTGCCACCGCGACCCGTTGCGCCTGCCCACCCGACAACTGGGCCGGTTTCCGGGCTGCCAGCTCGAGGCAGTCCACTTCGGACAGGAGCTGCTCCGCGACCACCCTCGCCGTACGACGGTGCACTCCCCGCGAACGCGGCGGAAAAGCAACGTTGCCGAGCGCGCTCAGGTGAGGAAAGAGCAACGGTCGCTGCGGAAGCAGGACGATGCCTCGCCGATGCGGCGGAACATGACGCCCCGCCGTGACATCGGTCAGGATCCGTCCGCCCAGCGTCACCCGTCCCCGGTCGGGGCGGAGCAGCCCGGCGAGCGCGGCGAGCAGCGTGGACTTGCCGGAGCCGTTGGGGCCGAGCACCGCCAGGACCTCACCCGGCGCAAGGCCGAGAGCCACCGAGAGGGCGAACCCCGCCCGTGCCAACTCGATCTCGGCCGCCAGGGCGGTGGCGCGGGCCGGGACGACGGTGCTCATCGCACGCCCTCCGCGGACCGGGGCCGCACCAACACCACGACCAGTGCGGCGACCGCCACGAGCAACAGCGACAGCGCGACAGCGGCGTCCACATCGGACTCCCGTTGGAGGTAGATCTCCAGCGGGAGCGTGCGGGTCGTCCCCGCGAGGCTGCCCGCGAACGCGATCGTCGCGCCGAACTCGCCCATCGCCCGGGCGAAGGCAAGCACGACTCCCGACCCCAGGCCCGGAAACAGCAACGGCACCGTGACCCGCCAGAACACCGTCCACGGCCGGGCGCCCAGGGTCGCCGCGACTTCCTCGTACCGTTCCCCGGCCATCCGCAGTGCGCCCTCGAGGCTGACCACGAGGAACGGCATCGCCACGAAGGTCTGGGCCAACACCACGGCGGCCGTGCTGAAGGGGATGCGGATCTTGAACCAGGTCTCGAGGTACTGCCCCACGAGACCGGCGCGGCCCAGCAGGTAGAGCAGGGCCAGCCCGCCGACCACGGGCGGCAGCACCAGCGGCAACAGGACCACGGCCCGCAGTGCCCGCAGCCCGGGCAGGTGGCCGCGGGCCAGCACCACCGCGAGCGGCCCACCCAGGACGACGCACAACACGGTCGACACGAAGGCGGTGCGCAGGGACAGCTCCAGGGCCTGCAGCGCCGCCGGGCGGGTGACCAGCTCGGGCAACCGAATCCAGTCGGCTTTCCACGCCAGGCCGAACACCGGCAGCGCGATCAATGCGAAGCCGCCCACCGCCGGGATCCACAGCAACGTAGGCAGGGCGGTACGGGCGGTGTGCGTGTCCTCCCGCCTGTCGCCGGTGTCGCGGCGCAGTGGTCCCGGAGAGGTGGCGGTCACGGCTACGGCACCTCGAACCCGGCCCGGGTGAGGGCGTCACGTCCGGCTTCGCCGCGCACGAGTTCGACGAACTGCCGGGCGAGGTCGGCCCGCTCGCTCCCGCGTACGACGGCGATCGGGTAGTCGTTCCGCGCGGAGGCGGCCTCGGGGAACGGGATTCCCCGCACCTTTCCCTGCTGCGCGTTGACATCGGTGACGTAGACGAGACCGGCGTCGGCCTCACCGGCGAGGATCTTGCCGAGCACCGACTTGACGTCCTGCTCCTCGCTTGCGGGGCTGATCCGGACGCCGGCTTCCCGCTGCACCTTCGTGCTCGCCGCGCCACAGGGCACCTGCGGTGCGCACAACACGACCACGACGCCGTCGCGTGCGAGGTCGGCGAGGCTGCCGATCTTCCTGGGATTGTCCGGCGGCACCGCAATGCTCAGCTCGTTGCGCGCGAAGGTCCGGGGCGCGCCGTCGGCGAGACCGGCCCGGACGACGGAGCCCATGGTGTCGGGGTTGGCGGCGGCGAAGACGTCGGCGGGGGCGCCGTGGACGATCTGCTGCGCCAGGTCCGAGGAGCCGCCGAGGGCGAGCCGGACGTCGACATCGGGGTGGGCGGCCTCGAACCGCTTCTCGAGCTGGCCGAAGGTCTCGGTGAGCGAGGCCGCCGCGAGGACGGTCAGGGTGCGCCGCCCGGACTCGCCGCCCGGGCCGGTGCCGCAGGCCGACAACGTCGCGACCAACGCGAGGGTGGCGAACGCGGCGGCCAGCCTCACGACCGGTCTCCCGGGGTCTCCACGACCACCTGGGTCGACTTCACCACGGCGACGGCCAGCACGCCGGGGCGCAGGCCCAGCTCCCGGACCGCCTCCGTGCTCATCAGCGACACCACGCGGTGCGGTCCGCACTGCAGTTCCACCTGGGCCATGACCCGGTCGGCGGTCACCTCGGTGACCAGCCCGACGAACCGGTTGCGGGCGGACCTGCCGACCGTGGAGGGGTCGGCCGCGGACCGGGCCTGTTCCCGGGCGAAGGCAGCCAACTCCGCGCCGTCGACGACCCGGCGGCCGGCCTGGTCACGATGGCCGGTGAGCTGCCCGCCGTCGATCCAGCGGCGGACGGTGTCGTCGCTGACGCCGAGCAGGTTGGCGGCTTCGGAGACCCGGTACTGCGGCACGCGCCGAGTCTAGGTCCGCATCAGCGGAAATCGCTCCGTATGTTCCTCCGCATCTGCTGCCCGGCAGCGGGCCGTCGCTTGGACGATCACCCGACAACGCCATCGGCCGGGGCGCCCCGGGTGCTCCTTACTAATAAGAGGCAGCCGGCAGCACTAATAAGAGGCAGCCGGCAGCGCGCTTCATCAGAGGAAGGAGACGATGCCATCCACCGGGTCTTGACCGTGACCCAGGTCACGGTCAGGTGATGCGCCCGTAACTCGCGATCAGTTTTTCCGCTGGCCGGCCGGACTACCCTCGCGGGCGTGACAGCGGTGCACCTGGGCTTGCCGACCACGCGGGTTTCGGGCTCGGCCGGCGCGCGGCCGGGCCCGGGGGCCGGTGCGGCGTCCCGCCCGGACACCCCGGCGTTGCTCGACCGGTTCGGCCGGGTCGCCACCGACCTGCGGATCTCGCTCACCGACCGGTGCAACCTGCGCTGCACCTACTGCATGCCCGCCGACGGCCTGGACTGGCTGCCCAGGCCGGAGCTGCTGACCACGGCGGAGCTGGCGCGGCTGATCCGGATCGCCGTGCACCGGCTGGGCGTGACCGAGATCCGCTTCACCGGCGGGGAGCCGCTGCTGCGCCGCGACCTGGAGGACATCATCGGCGCCGCGGCGGCGCTGCACCCGCGGCCGCGACTGGCCCTGACCACCAACGGCATCGGCCTTGACCGCCGGGTCACCGGTCTGGTGCGGGCCGGGCTGGACCGGATCAACGTCTCGCTGGACACGCTGCGCCCGGAGCGGTTCCGCGCCATCGCGCGGCGGGACCGGCTGGACGACGTTCTCGCCGGGCTGGCCGCCGCGAGCGCGGCCGGCCTGACCCCGGTCAAGGTCAACGCCGTGCTGCTGCGAGGAGTGAACGACGACGAGGCGGTGGACCTCCTCGACTTCTGCCTCGCCCACGGCTACCAGCCGCGGTTCATCGAGCAGATGCCGCTGGACCCGCAGCACGGCTGGGACCGGGAGAACATGGTCACCGCCGACGAGATCCTCGCGGCGCTGCGGGCGGCGCACGAGCTGACCCCGCACCCGGCTGAACGCGGCTCCGCCCCGGCGGAGCGGTGGCTGGTCGACGGCGGGCCGGGGATGGTCGGGGTGATCGCCTCGGTGACCCGCCCGTTCTGCGCGACCTGCGACCGGACCCGGCTCACCGCCGACGGCCAGGTGCGCAACTGCCTGTTCGCGCGCACCGAGACGGACCTGCGCGACGTCCTGCGCGGCGGTGCCGACGACGAGGAGCTGGCCGAGCTGTGGCGGGCCGCGATGTGGGCCAAGGCCGCCGGGCACGGTATCGACAACGCCGACTTCGTCCAACCGGAACGGCCGATGAGTGCGATCGGGGGTTGAGCGTGGAGGCGGGTTCGAGCAAGGTGACCGTCCGCTATTTCGCCGGCGCGCGGGCGGCGGCCGGCGTGCCGGAGGACGTGATGGACGTTCCCGGTGGCGCGACGGTGGCCGACGTGCTCCAAGCCGCGGTGCGCGAGCGGGGCGAGCGGTTGGGTCAGGTGCTCGGCGCGTGCAGCTTCCTTCTTGATGGGGTAGCGGTTCGGGACCGGTCGATCGTGGTGACCGACGGCGGTCAACTGGACGTGCTGCCCCCGTTCGCGGGCGGCTGATCCGGCGGGCTCGCTCGGCGGGCCGCGCGACAGTGCACCGAGGGTCGCTGGATTCTCCTCGCGCGGCCCAGCTTCTTCCCCCTTCGGCAACCTTGGCGCCGCGTCTTGTCTCACCCCCGGTGATGAGACCGCTACCACGCGCCGCTAACGTGTGATCTCGATCGTGTCGTTGATCACGAGGGGGTCCCGTGGCCGGCCGGACGAAGTTGGGCGCTGTCCTCGTGTCGTTGTTCGCCACACTCCTACTGGCCGGACCGGTCTCGGCGGCTCCCGCCGTCACCGTCACCCCGCTGCCGAACGCGCACGCGCACAACGACTACGAGCACCAGCGGCCACTCTTCGACGCGCTGGACCGAGGCTTCACCAGCGTCGAGGCGGACATCTACCCCACGTTCGGCAAGCTCTACATCGGGCACTACCCGTGGGACGTGCGCCCGGACCGCACCCTCCAGTCGCTCTACCTGGAACCGCTGCGGCAGCGGGTGGCCGCCAACGGTGGCCGGGTGTTCCCGGGATGGGACGGCGAGTTCCAACTGCTGGTCGACGTGAAGGACAACGAGCGCGACGGGTACCGGTGGCTCGACCAAGCCCTGCGCGACCCACGCTACGCCGACCTGTTCACCCGCTACGTCAACGGGGCGGTGTGGCGGGGGCCGGTCACGGTGGTGATCAGCGGTCGACAGGCCCGCGACCTGGTGGCCGGCCAGAATGACCGGTACGCGTTCCTCGATGGCAACCCGGCTGACCTCGGCACCGGCGTGCCGTCAACGTTGATGCCCTTGGTGAGCGCCGACTGGAACACGTTGTTCCGCTGGCGCGGTGTGGGGCCGATGCCCGAGGAGGAGCGCGCCCGGCTGCACCAGTACGTGGCGACGGCGCACGCCGAGGGCAAGCGGGTGCGGTTCTGGGGGACGCCGGACGGCCCCGCCGACGATGCGACCGCTCGTGACGATCGACGCTCCTGCACGCTCCCGGGCCACGCCACTGGCACGAGCGAGGTTTCCGCTCCGGTCCCCGTGACCGGACCGAACTGCGACTGGGGAATGCCGGGCAGCACCCGGGACACGACCGCCGATGCCGCTGGAGAAGCGCGGCTGGCGGTGTGGCGGGAGCTGCGCGCGGCCGACGTGGACCTGTTGGGCTCGGACGACCTCGACGGGTTGGCCGCCTTCCTCACCTCTGACCGATCCACCGCATTGGCCCGTTCGCGTTAACACCCCCGTCATGTCCGGCCCCTAGGGTCGGGCGACCGATCATCGGGGCGGGCTTGGCCCACCCCTCACCCGCAGGGGACGGCCTTGATCCATCGGGAACGGCGCCGGCGATCGATCAACCTCCCCCGGCATCGATCCAGCACCCGCCGGCCGCCACCCGAACCAGTGGATCACAAACGACAAAACGAACAAAACGATCATTCCGGTCACGCTCTGTGAGTACGCTCACACACACTTAGCGTGCTCAAGAACATGCCGGACGTCGTAATTGACGTGAGCCAAGCCTCACCCAGAGTGATCGATCTCAGCTTGGAAACGGGCCGATAACGGTGGCCTGATCAGCGAAAACAACCGGGATCGTGAGTGATTCACGCGTTGTTACTGTGACCATGGTCACGGCCCGCGGGGTTCGCAAAACCGTTCGCGGTCACTTAGCGTCGCTCTCCGGTCGGCCCCGACCGACTGAGCAAGGAGCTGGAGCCCGTGCACCGAACCCTGTCCAGCGGGCTCCTAACCCCGAGCGAAACAACCGGACAGGGGCGGGGGAACCAACCGCCGGGCGCCCGACCAGGCGCCCTTGGGGTGAAGCCGGCGCGAGCCGGCCGGGCTGCCCTCAGCCCGAACCCGACAGCTCACCTCGCAGGTGCGGTACGGAGAGGGACATGGCTTCTTACCGAGGCAAGCATCGCAAGCCGTCCGCCGCCAGTAAGCACGTCGCGCGCCTGGCCCTCGCCGGCGTCGTGATCGGCACCCCCGTCGCCATGGCCGGCACCGCCCAGGCCGCCCCCGAGTCCACCTGGGACCAGCTGGCGCAGTGCGAGTCGAGCGGCAACTGGAGCATCAACACCGGCAACGGGTTCTCCGGCGGCCTGCAGTTCACCCCCAGCACCTGGGCCGCCTTCGGCGGCACCCAGTACGCCCCGAGCGCCCACCAGGCCACCCGCGAGCAGCAGATCGCGGTTGCCGAGAAGGTCCTGGCCGGCCAGGGCTGGGGCGCCTGGCCCGCCTGCACGGCCAAGCTGGGCCTGAGCGGCCGGCCGGCCGCGGCCCCGAAGGCCGCCCCGAGGAAGCAGGTCGCCCCGGCGCCGAAGGCCGCCCCGAAGCCGGCGGCTCCGGCCCCGGCCGCGCCGCCGGCCCCGCAGGCGGGTGGCGACTACACGATCGTCTCCGGCGACACCCTGTCCGGCATCGCGGAGAAGTTCGGTGTCAACGGTGGCTACCAGGCCATCCAGGCGCTGAACGCCGAGAAGATCCCGAATGCGGACCTGATCTACGCCGGCGACACCATCAAGCTGCCCAAGTGAGCCAGCTGATCGGCCAGCGCTGATCGATCGTGATCGACGCTCGGCCAAGCGTGCAGTCATGCGCTTGGCCGAGCGTCGCGATCAAGCACTGTGGTCGAGTGGTGTGTCCACCCGGATGATCAGCGGTGTGATCGAGCCGCACGGTCGAGCTTCGTGGTCGAATGGCTGATCCGCGGATGATCAACACGGTCAGCGAGGCCCTGGTCGGGTCGACGTCCCCCGGACCCGACCAGGGCCTCGTCACACCCTCGACACCGCTGCCACTTCACGCCGAAGCACCGGCTCACCCCACACCCGTCGGGCTGCCTGCCGCGCATCGGCGGCATGGTCTCAGGGGCAGTTGACCCATTCCTCGGTGCCGTCGGCGAACACCTGGCGCTTCCAGATGGGCAGTCGCCGCTTGAGTTCGTCGACCAGCTCGGCGCAGGCGGCGAACGCCTCCTGCCGGTGTTCCGCCGCGACCGCGCACGCGAGCGCGACGTCGCCGACGGCGAGCAGCCCGAGCCGGTGGCTCACCGCGATGGCCCGCAATCCGGGGTGCCGGCCGGCGACCTCGTGGGCGACCTCGTCGATGACCGCGCCCGCGCCCGGGTGGCCGGTGTACTCGAGCTCGCGGACACCACGGCCGTGGTCGTGGTCGCGGACGACTCCGTCGAACGTGACGACCGCGCCGGCACCGCGGTCGGCGACCAGCCGTGCGTGTTCCTCGACGTCCAGTGGCGTGTCCACGATCACGGCCCGCACCACCTCGGCGGGGTCGCGGCGCACCGGCCCGTGTGTCTGGTGCCCGTGGCCGGTGCTGGCGTGGTCTCCCCCGCCGAGCTGGTCGACCGCGTGATCCAACACCCCGGCGAGCACGTCGAGACCATCCCGGACGCCCCCGGTGGAGCCGGGCAGGTTGACGACGAGGGTGCGGTCGGCGACGCCGGCCACCCCTCGCGAGAGCACGGCGGTCGAGACGGCGGACAGCCCCGCGGCGCGGATGGCGTCAGCGATCCCGGGCACCTCGTAGTCGAGGACGGCCCGGGTTGCCTCGGGCGTGCGGTCGGTGGGGTTGATGCCGGTGCCCCCGGTCGTGATCGCCACGTCGACCCCGGCGACCACGGCGTCGCGGAGGGCGTCAGCCACCGGATCCCCGTCGGGGACCACGACCGGCTCGCCCACCTGGTACCCGCGCTCGCGCAGCCACTCGACGATCAGCGGCCCCGTGCGGTCGGGGTAGACGCCCGCGCTGGCTCGGTTCGAGGCGACCACGACGCGTGCGGTGCGCTCCCGGCTCACCTGTCCTGCGGCCTGGTCCACGTGTCCCCCTTCCCGCCCTCCTTGCGCTCCACCCGCACCGCGTCGAGCACGGCCGCCGGGTCCACGGCCTTGACCATGTCGTGCAGGGTGAGCCCGGCGACCGCCACGGCGGTGAGCGCCTCCATCTCCACCCCGGTACGGTCGGTGCTCCGCACGGTGGCCGTGATGCGCACCTCGCCGCCCTCCGCGACCAGGTCGACCGTGACGCCGGAGAGGGCGATCGGATGGCACAGGGGCACCAGGTCGGGCGTGCGCTTGGCGGCCATGATCCCGGCAATGCGGGCCGTGGCCAGGGCGTCGCCCTTCGGGAGCCCGTCCCGGCGCAGCAGCTCGACGACCTCTTCGGTGGTGTGCAGGACACCGGTCGCCACGGCGCTGCGGGCGGTCGGCTCCTTCCCGGAGACGTCCACCATGCGCGCGGCGCCCGAGGCGTCGACGTGCGTCAACCTTTCGCCCATACCGCGATGCTAGATGGCTGACTGTGAAGGGCATCACCCGACCGGCGCAGCCGGCGCGGCGTCGGGAAGCCAGGCGTCCGCGCCGAACACCTCGTAGTGGAGTCGCTCCGCGGGGACGCCGCGCCCGAACAGGCCCGCCTATAACCCGATGAGACGGTCGGTCAGCCGAGGGTCCCCATACAGGACCCGCATCGCCGGGTTGCCTTCAGTGCGGTGTTCCCGTGGGTGGCCGCTGCGGGCAGTTCCTTACTGATCTGGCCCCACAGTCCTGCCGCCGGGTTGATGATCCACCCCCACGTTGGGGGCGCGATGTCGGATTCCGACAGGTGGCCACAGGCACCGGGGATGTGAGCGCAGCCGCTCTCGTGGATGAGGATGGTGTCGGGCTGGAAATGCTGTCGGCCTCCCGTCGCCCGGGTACGCCCCATGGCCCGGTCCGGGATGTGGCAGGCGCACCCTGCCCCCACCGGGAGGTCACATCTCTCGCACCTGATCATGCGGTGCTGTATATCGACTACCGGTCGACCGCCCACCGCTTTAGGGACCACTCGTTACGAGTGCAAACGAGGTCTGTGAGGTGTCAAGAACCGGCGCCCGAACACGACCAGATCATGCTCTCCGACCGCGAGCATGATCCCTCAGCCATCCCGCGTCCTTGGTGTGGTCGGCTTCCGCGGTGTTCGGAAGCCCACCACACCAGGATCACGGGCAAGCTCAGCGGGCGGCGGTGGCGAACACCGGGTAGTGGTCGGAGTAGTCGGTGTAGCTGTACTCCTTGCCCCAAGAGGTGACCGTCCACTTCGGAGAGTGGACCATCCGTGTCTCGTTGCCCCAGCGGCTCGGGCCGGCGTGCCCGGACAGCAGCAACACGTGGTCGAGCTGCTGGCGCGCGTGGTCGGGGTACCGGTCTGCCGTGATCGAGTTCGTCTGCGGGTCGAAGGAGTAGGGGTGGCCGCTCGTGACCTCGGGCGCACGTGCACCCAACGCGCGCAGGGCCTCGCCGAACTCGCCCGAGTGCCGGTCGATGTTCAGGTCACCGGCGACCACGACGGTCTCGTTCGCCGGGATGTTCTTGGACCGCACGAAACCGGCGATCTCGGCGATCTGCTTGGCCCGCACCGACACCTCGCCCTGCGAGCATCCCGTGTCGTCGGCCTGCATGTGGGTGCCGATCACGTGCACCGGGCCGGCGGGCGAGTTCAGCCGCACATACACGAACCCCTTGTTGGCGTGGAAGTCGGCGCCGCAGGCGTCCTTGTAGACGTACTGGATCTGCTCGGCGATCGGCCAGCGGCTGATCACGGCGACGCCGCCGTCCTCGACGACCGTGTCGGAATACGAGCCCATGGTGGCGTCCCACCCGCTGCGCGAGCGACCCATGACCGGTGTCTGGTGCGGATAGGTGTCCGCGAGGCTGGCCAGCAGCCGGTCGGAGGATCCGTTGTCGAACGCCTCCTGCAGCACCACCACGTCCTGCCCGTCCAACACGCCCTGCGAATCAATGAGATCCGCGCGCGTCTGCTGGCCCCAATTGGGATAGATGGTCCGCGAGAACAGGAACACGTTGTAGGTGGCGACTTTCAGGTCCGCGGGAACGGCGGATGCGACGGGTGCCGTCGATAACGTCAGGCCGATAACCGCCAGCGCGAACAGGATGGGAACGACTCGTGATCGCATGGCGGAGAGCGTCGTTCGCCTGTGCGGCCAGACGAAGATCGGCAGATGGCGTCGCGATGAACGTCGACTTACAGGAATGCCCGGGAGAACGCTTGGCAGGCGGTAGGTGGGAGAGCGGCGGAGGGCTCCACCGCATCCCTCCGCCGCTCTGGCCAGCTCAGTCCAGGTCTAACGTGCCGTTCTTCACCTGGGATAAGAAGGAGGAGAAGGCGTCGCGACCAAACGCCAGCACCGGACCGGCCGGGTCCTTGCTGTCCCGCAGAGCCACGCCGCGGCTGAGCGCAGCGACCTCTACGCAGTTCTGCAACTCGCTGCTCCGACTGCTCTTTCGCCACTCCATCACATCATCTCCAAACGACTTACCCGATCCGATATGAACTTTAGGGACTCGGTCACGCCCATCGCGATGCCGTCCATCATCGCTTGCGCAGCCTCGTAAGCATCCACGTCCTCGGGTCGATGCAGGAACATCCCCGAAATTCGATTCTCAAGGCACACGATGGGATCGGAGTCCGAAAACCTGAATATCGTGAAGGCTCCCTCCATCGCCGGGTACCAGTCGGCCTCCAGCGGGATCACACGGATCCCTACGGATGGCCACGTTGCCGCCTTGAGAAGGAAACGGAGCTGCTCGGTCATAGCGTGAACACCGCCAACCACCGTCCGCAGGGCCGCCTCGCCCACCATAGCGATGAACCGCAGCGAGTCACGCTCCAATACGGAGCGGCGGCCGAGCCGGATTGCGACACGAGTCTCGACCTCGGCTGGCGACTTGCCACTTCTGGCCATGATCGCGCGGGCGTAGTCAGCCGTCTGAAGCAGGCCAGGTACCAACAGCGGCGTCACTTCGGTGATATGTGTTGCGGTCCGCTCGAACTCGCAAAGTGCTGCCAATTGCTCCCGCTGGGCAGGCATCCCGACTGACACCCACTGCGGTCCGTCCGGCCGCCTGGCAAGCGCAAGTATCTCCTCTCGCCTGCTCCCACTGACACCGACAGCGGCCAAGTAGGTAGCTACGTCCTCAACCTTCGGGGGTCGTGCGCCCGACTCCCAGTGGCCGATGGGCGCGTGACTCTGCAACTTCAGCTTCTCCGCAAGCTCACGCATGGTCAGGCCGGCTTCCTTGCGCGCCTGCCGGAGCTGTGCGCCCAACGCACGCGCCCGAGGTGTGCTTTTGTAACTGCCCACGGGACGCAGCCTAGCCCTGCTCGGGGGCAGGAGATCCGCCCGATCGAACGATGGCGCGATCTGTAACCGGTCGACACGATGTACCCGTTACAGCGTCTGTACCACATCCAGATCCGATCATCGGCCGGGCAGGAAGTGATCTTGATGGGCGACTCCTGGCGGAGCATGGCGAACCCGCATCGGGTGAGCTATGTCCGCATCGTCAAGGGCCGGCGCCTTCGCGTCTGCTCCGAGGTCGTTGACGACTACGGCTTCTACCTGGGTCTCACCCGGAAACTGGACGTCTGCGAGAACGCGGCGGCCTACGCCGCCGCGTTACTCGAGGACTCGCTGCACCAAGCCAGCTCCAGCCATCTCCGGCACCCCGGTCACTGGCTCGTCATCGTCGACCGGATCAACCCCGACGGCTCCGAACGTCGGGTCTGCGTCACCGATGTCGAGGTCCTGCCCAACCTCAGGGTCCAGATGCGTCGGCACGCCCACAGCCGGGCGTGCCGTTGCGATCGGAGAAAGGAAATCGCGTGATCAATCTCGTGGTGTTCGGTGTCCTCCTCACCCTGACCGGCGCGACCTTCCTCTACCTGGAGTATCACTACCGCGCGGCCACACCGACCGGGGAACACGCGCCCAGAGACGGCTCGGTCACCGTGCAACGCCTCATCGATCGCCTCAACAACGACCTGGTTGCGGTCACCGCCGCGCGCGAGTTCCCCGGCCGGCCGACAGCGAGTCTCATGTGGACTCAAAAGTCGCCGAACCAACGGCTTGAGTCGCCGTCGGCGGGGTGGCCGTGGTGATGATCCCAAGGTGGAGGATCGTGTTGGACGTTCCGCTCTCCTGGGCGAGAGCGAGCGGGAACTCGTGGGAGAGCTTCACCGAGAGGTTCCCGTCCTTGTCGGTCATAGGGGTGTCGGTGTCGAGAAGGACCGTTGGGACGGGAAGACCCACCGGAGTTCCCGGCGCCACCTTCACCGCAATGTTCACACCGATGGCCGCCACCGCCGCCTGGGTGCTGGGCGGCAACCCCGTGCAGTTGGTCACGCTGGTGTAGGTGATCTTCTGGGTCAGGGGGAGCGCACCCGGGACCGAGGATGGGTTCTCGATCGTCGTGGAGCACTTCGGTTGGGCATGTGCCGCGGGGGCGTGGACGAGCCCCTGACCGACGAACAGCGCGGTGCTCAACAGCGTGAGCGCCGCGGCGTACATGAGGAATCTGCGAAGTTGAATGCGGAGCGTTTCCATGAGCAAGACCTCCATGGCGGCAGCGGACGGCCGCCGCGTGAGCTGCACTCGTCATTTCCCTTCTGGCGTCGTGCCTTCTACTCATAAGACGCTCGAAACGCTCCGAACACGCAACAAAATCTTTGTTTCCGATCTCCCCTGAGCACGGGACACCTAGCCGAACTCCGTGGTATGTCGCGCATCGCGGACAGCGCGGTGCACCCGGTCGGCGTTGCCGGAATCGAGCAGGGTGGTCAACGGCTGGGTCCAGTCGACCCCGGTGGCCGCGAGGTGCCTGGCCATCCGGCGAAGTTGCGGACAGGACTGCGGGTCGTGTGGTGGTCCGCTGCCGGCCAGTGACCAGCCCGAGCCGGCGTGGACGAGGACGAATCGCCCGGTGAACATCGTGTCGTAGCCACGACTCCGGCCCTCGTCCTGCGTGCGGGGGCGACGGGTGACCTCCGGCGCGAGCAGCACCCCGGGGGCTGCGGTCGTCTCCGCGAGCGCGGTCACCACCCCGCGGGAAAGCATGATGCGAGCCGGAATCATCTGCACCGGCTCCTGTCCGACGGGAGCCCACTGTCTGCCGTTGTTGCTTCGGTGGCCGTCACGAGAGCTGTGGTCGCGGGCGACGTCGGCCAGCAGGGCACAGATGTCGGCCATGCCGCCCAGGTGGTCGGCCCGGCTCCGGTCACCGGTGCGCCCGGCGAGGTCGGCGTCGGTGGCGAGCGCGGTGCTGAGCTGGGCCAGGACACCACCCATCTCGGCGAGGTCGTGGGTGGCGTAAAGCTGGCGCATCGCCTGGCCGTGCAGCACGCCGGCGCGTCGGATGCAGCGTCCCGCGTCGGGAGCGCCGAACGGAAGGGATTCGGTCTTGGTAACGGACATCATGGTGCTCCGGTGGGTGCTCTTCGCGTGATGGTCGGGTGGGTGGTGCCGGCGGCCAGACCCCGAAGGTGACGTCGCGCCCGGGTGAGATGGGACTCGACGGATCTCCGGGATAGTCCAAGTTGGACGGACGCCTGCTCCGTGGTCAGCCCGTCGGCCAGCGCCCAGCAGACCTGTTGCGTCACCGGGGGCAGCGCCGACAGGTGGTCGACGAGCCACCGCGCCAGCTGGCGGTCGGCCACCGCCTCGCCGGGATCGGGGGCGACCGGGGCGTGAACCCGTCTGAGCGCCGCCCGCTCGCGTTGCGCGCGCCGGTGCCGGTCGACGAGCTGGTGCTGGGTGGCGACGGCCAGCCACGCCTCCACCCGCTCGACCTCGCCGTCTCCCCGCGCCAGCCGAGCCAGCATCTTGACGAGGGAGTCGTGCACGCAGTCCTCGGCGTCCTGCCGCGGGACGCCGGCGGCCTCGTAGCGCCGAACCACCTGGTGCACCGCGTGTGCGAGATCATGGGAGTTCATGTCGACCTCCGTGGCACCGGCCCGCCGGCCCCGTGACCACTGTCCCCCCACATAGGTGACACCTGGGCGAGTGGGTCTAATTAATTTGGGTGACCCAAACGGTCACTGCGCGTGATAATCGTGACTCAAGAACCCACGAATGTAATTGTTACCGGGCGTAACGCCCTAATCGTGTGAATTACCGGGGAACGCGGGAAATGATCGCGAGACGATCTTTCGGCACCGGCCCGGCGTAGCCCAGGAGCGCAGCAAGCTTCTCCTGGCTCAGTCGGTTCAGTCGGCGGTAGGTGCGGAGGATGTTCCGCAGGTCTCGGGTTGCGAGGGCAGCGCTGGCCTCTGGTGCTGACCAGAGCCACACGGATGGCGTCAGTCGGCGGGCTGGAAACGGGGGCGGCTCACGGTTCGCTGTTGCGTAGCACGTGGGGCACACGTGGTCGAGGGCAAAGCGGCTCAGCTCGGCACCGCACGACTCGCACCGTCGGCCCGCCATGGTCTATTCGACCAGTTCGGGGGCGTGCTCTCGGAGACGGGCGAACCAGTCGCGATCGACCGCTTATAGCCGTCAGGCATGTTCAGCGCGGGTACCTCATACTCCCCAAACAACCCGACTTCCTTGTGCTCATGGGAGAGGACCGGCTCGGTCGTGGTGTCCGGACAGCAGCCGTAGGTCACGATGAACACATCTTTTTCCACAGTGGCGATGTGGTACATCCACGAATCCAAGATCGGCCCCGTGGTGACCTTCCACTGGGTCTCTTCGGTGATCTCCCGCGCTAAGCACTCTTCGGGAGTTCGCCCGGCTCGATCCTGCCGCCTGGCAGTTCCCACTCCTCACGCTCGTTCTTGAGCAACAGCACCTTGCCGTCACGGACGACAACGCCCTTAATGGAGATCGGGAAGGCGCGCGGCACGTAGTCGGGCTGAGACACCGGCAACTCCTTTGGGCACGGGGCACTCACCGCGAACGTAGCAGCGTGTGCTCCGGGACGCTCTCAGCCGCCGCGCGATGACGTTCGGCCGCAACGCACTGACTTACGACCGTGCCCCTTTGAGCAGCAAAGATGCTATTGCGGTGCCCCTTAACTCTCCCCGGCCTTCGGGCACGGGAACAGCAGCAAGGAAACCAGTTCAGGCGCCGGCCTGGAGTACGGCGGCGCGGACGGCTTCCGCGACGGCGGGCGCGACGTGCGGGTCGAACACGCTGGGCACGATGAAGGACGCGTTGAGCTTCTCCGCATCCACCACATCGGCGACCGCGTTTGCCGCGGCGACGAGCATGTCGTCGGTGATCTTGTGCGCGTGCGCGTCCAACAGCCCGCGGAAGACACCCGGGAAAGCCAGCACGTTGTTGATCTGGTTCGGGTAGTCGCTGCGCCCGGTGGCGACGACGGCCGCGTGCCGCTGCGCTTCCAGGGGATCGATCTCCGGGTCCGGGTTGGCCAGCGCGAAGACGATCGGGTCCTTGGTCATGGTCGCGACCTGGTCGGCGCCGAAGAGGTTCGGCGCGGAGACACCGATGAAGACATCAGCGTCGACCAGTGCCTTGTGCAGGTCGCCGGTGAGGCCGTTGCGGTTGGTGTTGGCGGCGATCCACTCGCGGTTCGGGTCGAGATCGTCTCGTCCACCGTGGACAACGCCGCCAACGTCCACGGCGACGACGTCGGCGGGCTGCTGCTTCAGTAGCAACCGGATGATCGCCGAGCCGGCGGCACCCACACCGCACACCACGATCCGGCAGTCCTCGATGTTCTTGTTCACCACGCGCAACGCGTTGCGCAGCGCGCCAACAACGACGATGGCCGTGCCGTGCTGGTCGTCGTGGAAGACCGGGATGTCGAGCTTCTCCCGCAGCCGGGCCTCGATCTCGAAGCAGCGCGGGGCCGCGATGTCCTCCAGGTTGATGCCGCCGTAGCTGGGGGCGATCAGCTCCACGGCGCGGATGATCTCGTCGGTGTCCTGGGTGTCCAGACACACCGGCCAGGCGTCGACGCCGGCGAACTTCTTGAACAGGGCGGCCTTGCCCTCCATCACCGGCAGCGCGGCGGCGGGCCCGATGTTGCCCAGGCCGAGCACGGCGGAGCCGTCGGTGACCACGGCCACCGTGTTGCGCTTGATGGTGAGGCGGCGCGCGTCCTCGGGGTTGCTGGCGATGGCCTGGCAGACCCGGGCGACACCGGGCGTGTAGGCGCGGGAGAGGTCGTCCCGGTTGCGGATCGCGATCTTGGCGTTGACCTCGATCTTGCCGCCGAGGTGGACCAGGAAGGTGCGGTCGGAGACCTTCCGTACGGTCACGCCGGGCAGCGCGGCCAGCCCGTCCTGGATGTCCTGGGCGTGGTTGGCCGACAGCGCGTTGCACGTGATGTCGACCACGATGCGGTCGGTGTGCGACTCGACCACGTCGAAGGCGGTGATGACGCCGCCGACCCGGCCGACCGCGCCGGTCAGGTCGCCGGCCGCACTGGCCGACGGCGGCGCCTCCAGCCGGATCGTGATGGAGTACCCGGGGCCGGGAACCGGCATCTCACCCTCCTGGCGAGTCCTAAGCTGCGCTGCTCGGATGGCCTTTTCGCCAAGATAGGAGCCTAACTCCCGGCCCGGGACCGACCGCATCCGCCCAATACGGAACGGAAGAGTTCTTCCGCGTTGTGGATCAGCGGTTGATCTCGGTGACGGGGTGCCGGTAGGGCAGCTCGTCGCTGGGCAGCGGGAAGGTGACCTCGCCGTAGGGCGACAGCGCGCCCTGCAGCGGGCTGGCCAGCTCGGTGACCGGGTTTTCGCCGTTGGGCAGGTCCGGCCAGGTGGGGTCGGTGCGCTCGGTGCGCCGGGCCTTGGCCACGGTTCCTCCTCGTTGCGTCCGGGCCCGCGGGGCGGGCGCCTACGGTTCCAGTGTGCCTGATCCCCTACGCCGCTCCCGCCGGACGTGACCCCGGATACCGTGGTAGCGATGGCCGGCACGTCTCTCGTGGAATGGCTGCGGGCGCAGGACGACGACGCGCTCGCGGCCTTGTTGCGCGCCCGCCCCGACCTGGCCACCCCGCCGCCGGCGGACACCACGGTGCTCGCCACCCGGGCCGGCATCCGGGCCTCGGTGGCCCGCGCCTGCGAGGACCTGGACGCGCTGACGCTTGCGGTCCTGGAGGCCCTGCTGGTGCTGGATGCCGACCGCGAGCCGACGAGCGTGCTCGCACTGGCCCGACTGCTGGGGCGCGGGGTGCCGATGACGCGCCTGCGACCCGCCCTGGCCACGCTCCAGCGGCTGGCCCTGGCCTGGGGCTCCGACGAGGCGATCTCGGTACTGCCCGCGGCGCGGGAGGCGGTGGGTGCCTTCCCCGGTGGCCTGGGCCGGCCGGCTCCCCCGCTGGACGAGATCGACCTGGACCGGGAGCTGTCCGGGTTGGACGAGGCCGAGCGGGCCCTGCTGGAGAAGCTGGCCGCCGGCCCACCGGTGGGCCGGACCAGGGACGCCGGACAGGTGGTGTCGCTGGAGCGCGCCACGACACCGGTGCAACGCCTGTTGGCCAAGGGGCTGTTGTTGCGGCGGGACGCCGAGACCGTCGAGCTGCCCCGGCAGGTCGCGCTGGCCCTGCGCGGGGACCGTCCACTGGGGACAGCCGAGGTGCAGCCCCCGGCCCTTCCGACGACCGCGCAGGATCCGTCCACAGTGGATGCCGCGGCCGCCGGCGAGGCGCTGAGCCTGGTGCGGCACATCGAAACCCTGATCCGGGTGTGGTCCGACGAACCCGCGCCGGTGCTGCGCTCCGGTGGGCTGGGCGTACGCGAGCTGCGGCGGCTGGCCCGCGGGCTGGAGGTCGACGAGCGGCGGGCCGCGTTACTGGTCGAGGTGGCCGCGGGCGCCGGGCTGGTGGCCGACAGCGAGGGCGCCGAGCCGGAGTGGACGCCCACCACGCTGGCCGACGGCTGGCTCGCCGCCGCGCCCGAGCAGCGTTGGGCGACCCTGGCCGCGACCTGGCTCGAGTTGCCTCGGCTGCCCGGGCTGGTGGGCCTGCGCGACGAACGGGACCGCCTGGTCAACCCGCTCTCCGACGAGGTCCGCCGGCTGCCGGCGGCCCGGGAGCGGCGACGCGTGCTCGCGGTGCTGGCCGACCTGGAGCCGGGCACGGCGGTGCGCCGCCCGGAGGCGGTCGCGGCCGTGCTGGCCTGGCGGGCGCCCCGGCGGGGCGGGCGGCTACGCGACGATCTCGTGCGCTGGACGCTCGACGAGGGCACGGCCATGGGCGTGGTGGCGCTCGGCGCGCTGAGCGGTCCGGGCCGCGCGCTACTGGCCGCGGACGACGAGGGTGGTCCAGCCGACGCCGCCAAGCGGATGGCCGAGGCACTGCCCACCCCCGTCGACCACGTGCTGGTGCAGCCGGACCTCACGGTGGTCGCGCCGGGCCCCCTCGAGCCCGAGCTGGCCGCCGACATCGCACTGGCGGCGGACGTCGAGTCGACCGGCGGCGCCACCGTCTACCGGGTGAGCGAGCGCAGCGTGCGGCGGGCGTTGGACGCCGGCCGCACCTCGGCGGAGCTGCACGAGCTGTTCTCGGGCCGGTCGCGCACCCCGGTCCCGCAGTCGTTGACCTACCTCATCGACGACGTGGCGCGGCGGCACGGCCAACTCCGGGGTGGCGCGGCGGCCTCGTTCCTGCGGTGCGACGACCCGGTGCTGCTGGCCGAGGTGTTGGCCCAGCCGATGGCCGGCAAGCTGGAGCTGCGCCGGATCGCGCCGACCGTGCTGGTCAGCCCGCTGGCGTTGGTGGACGTGCTGGACGGGCTGCGGGAGGCGGGGTTCGCCCCGGCCGCGGAGGGACCGGACGGCCGGATCCTCGATCTGCGGCCCCCGGGACGGCGGGTGCCCGGGCGGCGGCCGCAGCGCCGGGCGCAGGGCCCGACCCGCCCCAGCGACGACCAGCTCACCTCGCTGGTCCGGCAGATTCGGGCGGGGGATCGCGCGGCCGCGGCGCCACGCGGCGCCGCGGTGCGGGGCGGTACCCCCGCCAGCACCTCGGCGACATTGGCCCTGCTGCGCGGGGCGGCCCGGGACCGGCGCAGCGTGTGGATCGGCTTCGTCGACTCGCACGGTGTTGCGTCGCAACGGATCGTGGAGCCGGTCAACGTGGGCGGCGGTGTGCTGGAAGGATTCGACCAGGCGCAGGGCTCCGTGCGGAGGTTCCCGCTGCACCGCATTACGAGCGCCGCCCTCGTCGAGGACGATCTCGAACGGTAAAGTACGGGCATGGCCGTCGACGAGCTTGAGCGACAGGTACGCAGTCTGCGGGTCGAGCACGCCGAAACCCGCTGGCTGTCGCTCCGGGTCGACAACGACGTCAAGGAACTGCGCGACGACATGCGCCAGGTGCGCAGCACCCTGGACGAGCACACCCGCAGGTTCGACTCGCTTGACGGTCGCCTGGACTCGGTCGACGCGCAGATGCGCTCGCTCACCCAGATGGTCGGCGAGGTCCTCCGAAGGCTGCCCGAGCCCGAGCAGTCCGACGACTGACCGGGCGGGCAGCTCCCGGCTCTGTTGACGTTCACGGCCCTGGTGCCTCGCGGAGGAAGGCGTCGAGCACACCATCGGCAATCTTGATCGGACCCTGTTCGCGGGTGGTGCCGGGACGGGTACGGATCTTCTCCGCCTGCGTAGCCAGGTTCCTCATCTCGGCGAAGCGGGCTTGGGCCTCGCGCTCGTTCCCACCGACGCGGGCGTCGAGCGCGTCGCAGGCGGAAGCGAGTGCCTGCCCCCAGATCTGCAACGCGTCGAGCCACGGCTCGATGTCGCTGACGAACCTCGAATCAACCACGCCCTTCCGGATGGTCGCCGGGGCGTCGGTCATGCGTTTGGCATATGAACGCAGCTCGGCAATGGCTTCCTTACGGTCACTGGTGGCCCACTTCGTGCGGAAGATGTCCAGGCGGCGCTTCAGCTCCGGTGCCGGGGCCTGCCAGATCTCTCCGGTCCAGCTCGCCGCGTAGTGCTCGACGTCGAAGAGAACCCGCAGCGCCTCCGCCGTCGCCTCGTCGCCACCGGCGAGGAACTCGGCGGCGTTCCGTAGGGACCGCTGTGGGTCGTATCCCTCGGGATTCCAGGTGAAGTCGGCGGCGGTGAAGAGTGCCGGCTTGCTGGCGGAAGCCTGGTTCATCGGGTTGAGGACGAAACCGGCCAGTTCGTCGGTGGTTCCGCTGTCGCGCTTGTCGTAGGGCGCGAGCAGGAGCCGTCCCTTGGTTTTGTCGAAGTCGTTGGCCGGGTAGTTGTCCCACAGCAACACCTTCCGCCCCCACACCGCGCGCGCCTGGCGCGCGTCTTCGGTGCTGATGGCGGCGGGCAGCACGTCGGTCCCAGTCCACATGACCTGGATCCGGGGGTCCAGTTGCTCGCGGAGGGCCTGCTTGTAGGGGGACTCCCGCACCTCGCTGTACTGGACGGGAACCATCCGCACTGGCCGCGTTCCGTCCAGGGTGTCGAGAAAGTCACGCTGGATGGCGTTGAGCAGGTCCGCCTGCGCCATGCCGGCAGTCGCCTCGGACAGCACGCCGTATCGCGCGATGTCCTCGGAGCAGCCCCATGTCGGTAGCGGGTAGGTGTCGTCGAAGGCGATCGAGAAGTCCCGCACGCCGAGGTCGTGGACGGTACGCATCTTCTGTCGCAGTGCATCCCTGTCCCTCGTGCTGCTGTAGCACACGGACTGCCCGGGCGAGATCGCGAAGGTGAAGCGCACGTGATTCCTGCGGGCCTGCTCGACGAGCTTGCGGAGCTTCTCCCTCTCGTCCGGCGGATACGGCTCGCGCCACCGGTCCCGGTGGTAAGGGTCGTCCTTCGGGGCGTAGAGGTAGGTGTTCATCTTCATGGCCCCGTAGAACGCGAGCTGATCCAGGCGTTCGGTGAAGGACCAGGACCGGCCGTAGAAGCCTTCGACCACCCCGCGCAGGGGCGCGGCCGGATAGTCGACGATCGAGACGCCGGGAATCTTTCCCCCGCCCGCCAACTGAAGGAGGGTCTGCGCGGCGTAGTAGGCGCCCGAGGAGTCGTTGCCGGCCAGGACCACCAGCCCGCCGTCGTCGCGCTGCTCGACGGTGAGCACGTATCCCTCGTCGGGAAGCGGTGCCGTCACGGTGACATCGGCGGCCTTCAGGGATTGGGTGACCATCGGGTCGTCGGTCGTCCCGACGATTACGGTCAGTGCGGTGTTTCCGGCGTCGTTCCCCTGTTCACCGGAGTCCACGTGCTGTGCGCCGGCTGATTCGAATGTCCTGCGGACGAGTTCCTTCGTCGCCTCGTCGACACCCTGCCCGGTGCGCAGTTGGACGCGTTCCGGAATCGGGATGTCGGGGCTGGTTCGCCGGATCTGTCGGGGTTTGGGGGTAATTGCGGGCAGGTCCTCGGGCTCGCTGGCGGTTTTCGCACCGACGAGGGCGGGCCGCGGTGGTGGCGGGAAGCCGCCCGCCGCCTGGTTCGGACCGCACCCCGCTACCAGGATCAGGGCTGCCGTGCCGAGCACGCCAGACGCGGTACGGCGCGTGGTTCGACGCATTGCGACTCCTGCGGGACCGGAGGGTTGGTGCGGCTCAGCGGATGTCCCGCGGCGTGGCCGGAATCGGCCGTGCCGTCAGGTACAGCCAGCGGCCGACGAGCAGGAGCGCCACCAGCCAGCTGTTCGGGACCAGCAGGAAAAGCGAGGTTCCCAGGGAGGAGTACGGCGCCTTCAGTGGGAGCAGCAGCCAGTACCACAGGGCGCTGAACCCGGAGATGAGGAGGGCGGACAACGGCCAGACGAGGGTGGCGAGCACCTTGGTGCGGAGGTTCCAACAATGCCGGGTCCACAGCGCCACAACGCCGACCACCCAGCCCACGACGGGCACGAGGAAACCACCGAACAAGACAAGGACGATTACCCAGAGTGGCGATTGCTGGCCGGTTCCGGACGCAACACCGGCTGGAACCGGGCGGTCAGTCGTTCCGCTCTCCGAAACCAAGGCTTCTCCCCCGTCTGCACGCACAGTGACTATAAGCCGAGTGTATACGCGGAATTTATAGACTCCCGGGAACGGAATCGCCGGACTTGTGTCGCTTCGGCAACCAGGACGGACAAACCGGAGAAACGGGAGATAGGGGCACGCGACATCTCTCCCGATCATGCCCAAAAAGTGACGGACCGCACGCCGGAGAGTGGAAAACGCGCGCCCTGGCCAGATCATGTCGGCCTGGATGACATTCCGCGGCCACTCGCGCACGCTGCGGGATCAACCGGAGTGGTTCCCGAAACGCCACACCGCGCTCGGCGAGGCAGGCAAGGGTCTGGGCACGGGGTGCGGGCGGCTACGGAGCGAACCCATCTCGGCGTGGCCAGCCCACGCCTCGTGCGCCACTGCCCGGGCCCCGCGACGTGTGGGGAGTCGCTGGGGCGGGGAGGGCATGGCAGAAGGGCGGCACGGCCGGGCCAGGTGGGCCTTCCGGCCGGTGCTCGAGTCACCCGCCCCGGACCCGCATCTGCCGGTCGCCGAAGGTCCTGCTGCCAAGCCCCCGGGGAGAGCACGAGATCTGGTCCCCGAAGGGCAGTCGCCGCAATCAGTGGCCTGACCGCCCACCGCGGCACATTGTCCAGGCGCGTTCTGACGGGTCAGGCGTCCGGCGCGGCCGGTGCCCGCCGCCTCACCCATACATCCCGGCTGGTCGCGGGCCTCGGCCGCGCCCGGCGCGAGCGAACGTCCGTCCGGCCCCCGGCGCCAGCCTGTGGACCGCGGATGACCGACAGCCGTGAGGCGCGGCGCCCCGCGGCTGTCGGCGACGAGCTCCTCAGCCGGCCTTGACGGTCATCCACTGCCGCATCGCGTGCTCCACCAGCGTGATCAGGGTCTGCTTGGTGGACTCGCGGGTGCGCGCGTCGCACGTGACGATCGGGACCGACTCGTCGATCGTCAACGCGTCCCGCACATCCTCGACGCGGTGGTGCAGCAGCCCGTCGAAGCAGTTGATCCCCACGATGTAGGGCAGACCGCGGTCGTCGAAGAAGTCGATGGACGCGAACGCGTCGGCCAGCCGCCTGGTGTCCACCAGGACGACCGCGCCGATGGCGCCCTTGACCAGGTCGTCCCACATGAACCAGAAGCGGTGCTGGCCGGGGGTGCCGAACAGGTACAGGATGAGGTCGCTGTCCAGCGAGACACGCCCGAAGTCCATCGCGACCGTGGTGGTGACCTTGCCCGGCGTGGCGGACAGGTCGTCCACGCCCACGCTGGCCTGGGTCATGACCGCCTCCGTCGTGAGCGGGACGATCTCGGACACCGAGCCGACGAAGGTTGTCTTGCCGACACCGAACCCGCCCGCCACGACGATCTTGGCCGAGGTGGTCGCTTGCCTGGTGTCCGGACGGTTAGAGCCTGCGGAGCCCACTGAGCACCCTCTCCAGGAACGCCAGGGACGGCCGATCCCCCGTCACGAAGCCGCCCTCGTGAATCTGCACTAAGCCGAGACCGGCCATGTCGCCGATCAACACCCGCACCACCCCGAGCGGGAGCCGTAGGTGCGCCGCGATCTCGGCCACCGAGCGGGTCTCCACGCACAACCCGCAGATGGACCGGTGTTCGGGGAGCGCGGTGGCCTCGCGGTCCAGGCCCCGCTCGCTGGTGGAGATGAGGGCCTCGATCGCCAGGTCGTAGTCGGGCCGGGTGCGGCCCCGGGTCCTGGTGTAGGGCCGGACCAGGGATCCGACCTCCTCCACCGGCTCGGGCGCTCCCGCCGAGCCCGGTGCCATGGACCACTCGTTCACCGGCCGCGCCGGACGCGCGTCCGGCGGCGGATAGTCCGGCACACCGCTGGTGCCGAACAGGTCCGCACCGGGGCCACCGAACAGCCCGCTGCCGTAACCGTCCATACCGGTCGGCGCCGGCACCTCGTCCACGGGCTCGGACCCGCGCTGCCGCGGCGGCTCCGGCTCGTCCTCCTCGGGGCCGAGGTAACCGTCGTAGCGGAACCCGCTGGCGGCCCACTCGCGGTAGTTGAAGCGATCGTCGCCGTAGTCCGGACCTGCGTTCACCGCACCGTCACCCCCTACTGGCCCGCTCACTGGCGCACATTGCCGTGCAGCTGCGCGCGCAGCTCCGGCGTCAACTGCTGACCGACCCGTTCGACCAGCAATGTCATCTCGTAGGCCACCAGACCGATATCGCAGTTCGGCGCCGCGAGCACGGCCAGGCAGGAGCCGTCGCTGACGGACATCAGGAACAGGTAGCCCCGTTCCATCTCGACCACGGTCTGGGCGACGGTGCCGGCCTCGAAACACCGGGCGGCACCCTGGGTGAGGCTCACCAGGCCGGAGGCCACGGCGGACAGCTGCTCGGCGCGGTCGAGGGGAAGTCCCTGGGACGCGGCGAGCAGCAGACCGTCCGCGGAGACCACCACGGCGTGCGCGACGCCGGGCACCCTGCGGACGAAGTCCGTGATCAACCAACCGAAGCTGCCAGGCTGCTGGACGGACGCGGTGGTCACTCGTGCTCCTCGTCGTGACGGCTCTGGGACGGATTGGGGGTCTCATCGGCCGGTGGCCGGTCGTCGAGCCGGTGCCGGCCACGACGCAGACCCTGCTGGAAGCTGGACAACCGGCCCCGCACCATGTCGGCGGAACGGGGTGGTGTCGGCAGCAGCGGCTTGCTGGGCTGTTGCTGCTGGCGGGGCGCTGCCGAGCCGGGCACCAGGTGTGCCTTGGGCACGCGCTTGGGCAGGCCGGCGGAGGTGACCCCGTCGCTCTTGGGGGTCAGCAGCTCCTTGGCCTTGGCCCACCCCTCGTCGCCGGAACCCCAGCTGGAGTTGTTCTGCGGGGTGGCCGGGGACGACGGGACCGAGGGCACCGGCGGCTGGTCCGGCCGGGGCCGGCCGAGCCGGGTGCTGGGCCGGGACGGCGCCGGGCGGGACGGCGCCGCCTCCGCCGCGATGTCCTCCGGCCGGCGCGGGGTGCGCTTGGGCAGCGGTTCGGCCGGCTCCGGCTCCGGGGCCGCGGCCGGGGGCTCGGCGGGCTCTCCGGAGCGGCCGAGCGAGGCCAGCGGGTCGGGCCGCGCGCCGGCCGACGACTTCGGCGAGGAGTTCTCGTCGGTCACCTCGTCGGCGACGCTCTGGAACCACTGGGTGAGGACCGCCTCGTAGATGGGCAGCCGCTCGGTCGGCGCGTCCACCACCTCGTGCACGCCCTCCTGGCTCGTCCCGACGGTCCACCCCGCGGTGGCATCGGCCGCCCCGGTCTGGGCGGCGGGGAGGGGATGGCCGGCGGCGATCTCGGCGGCGTCCATGGTGGCGGTCTCCGCCTCGGAGGCCGACCAGAAGAGGCTGCCGGGGCTCTCGGCCGGGTCGCACCGGCCGTCGGCGTCGGCCAGCTCCAGCTCGAGCTCGGGCCGGGAGTCCGGGCCGGACTCCGGCCAGCGCTCGGTCGGCGCCCCGTCGGCGGATACCTGGGGCACCGCGGCCGGGTCCTGCACGCCGTCGCCGGTGGTGAAGCTGACCGGCAGCGTGAAGCTCGTGGGCGCCTCGGTGACGGCCGGCTGCTCGCCGGTGCGCGGACCGGGGTCGGGCACCGCGGGTTGGCCGCCGGTGGTCTCGTTGCGGCCCGGCGGCGGGAGGAACCCCGGCTGGGTGCCGGTGAGCGGTGGCATGGTGCCGCTGCCGGAGGGCAGCGAGCTGGGGCCGGGGTCCGGGCTGAGCTGCACCAGCAGCTCGCGCGGCACGGTGACCAGCGCGATCAGGCCGCCCTCGAGCTCCTCGGAGCGCAGCCGGACCTTGATGTCGTGTCGCTTCGCCAGCCGGGCGACCACGTACAGGCCCATCCGGCGGGACACACCGACGTCGACGCGGGGCGGGTCGGCCAGCCGCTCGTTGATGACGGCGAGGTCCTCGTCGGGCATGCCCACGCCGCGGTCGGTGATCTCGATGACCAGCTCGGAGCCGCGGGTGCGCGCGGTGCGCACGCTGACCCGCGAGCTGGGGTCGGAGAACGCGGTGGCGTTGTCCAGCAGCTCGGCGATCAGGTGCACCAGGTCGTTGACGGCACGGCCCTGGACCGCCAGCTCCGGGGTGGGGGCGACGTCGACCCGGGCGTACTGCTCGACCTCGCTGACCGCGGCGCCGATGACGTCGGAGACCGGGATCGGCCGGCTGAGCCGGCGGGTGAGGTCGGTGCCGGCCAGGACCAGCAGGTTCTCGGAGTTGCGCCGCATCCGGGTGGCCAGGTGGTCCAGCTCGAAGAGGTGGCCGAGCTGGTCGGGGTCCTGCTCGTCCTGCTCCAGCCGGTCGATCAGGGACAGCTGCCGCTCGACCAGCGTCTGGCTGCGCCGGGAGAGGTTGACGAACATCGCGTTGACGTTCGCCCGCAGCAGGGCCTGCTCGGCGGCCAGCCGGACCGCCTGGTTGTGCACCGCGTCGAACGCGCGGGCCACCTCGCCGATCTCCTCGGTGGAGCGGACCCGGACCGGCTCGACCTTGACCTCGGGGACCTCGTTCTCGGCGTCGCGCATCCGCTGGATGGCCTCGGGCAGCCGGGCCCGGGCGACGTCGAGGGCGGTGACCCGCAGGACGCGCAGCGGGCGGAGCATGGCGCGGGCCACGATCAACGTCACGCCCAGGGCCAGCAGCAGGGCGGCGAGCACGAGCGCGGCGTCGCGCAGCGCGTTGCCGCGGGCCTCGTCGGCGAGCTCCTGGGACTTGACGCGCAGCTGCTGGGCCAGGTTCTTCTCGACGTCGCGGACGAGCTGCGTGGTGACGGTGGATGCCTTGTCCCACAGGTCGGCCTGGAAGCCGAGGCCGGTGCTCTGGCTGGCGCGGGCCAGCGCGGCCTGCTTGATGCGGGACCGCTCGTCCACCTCCGGGCCGCTGACCTTGTCGGTGAACAGGACGTTCTGGTCGGGGGTGGCGGCGTTGATGAACTCCTCGCGGGCCGCGTGGAACCGCGCGTCGGCGTCGCGGACCTCCTCGATGTCGGCGGGCAGCAGCGTGTCGTGCGCCGCGCCGACCAGCAACAGCGCGTGTTGCTCGGCGACCTGCTCCTTGGCGCGGCCGACGGCGTCGGCGGCGCGGGCCGTCTGCGCGATCTCGGTGCCGGCGGTGGCGTTGGCCGCGGCGTGGTTGGCCTCCAGCAGCGCGTCGATGATCTCGGTGTAGTTGGCCACCACCGCGGTGTCGGGGTACTTGCTGCTCAACGCGGCCTGGCGGAGCGGGCGGACGCTGGAGAGCCGGTCCAGCGCGCGGCGGAACGGCTCCTTGACCGCGCTGTTGGTCTGGTCCAGCGCGACCGCGGTGCTGACGACCTGGGAGATGGCGTTGTCGACCTTGGCGGTCTGGCTGTCCATGGCGCTGCGGTCGCCGTCGCGGCCGTTGGCGACGTAGGCGGCGACGAGGTTGCGCTCGCCCTGCAGGTCCTGCACCAGCTCGGCGGTGCGCTCGGCCAGCTCGACGTGCCGGACGTACTTGTCGAACTGCTCGGCGTTGTCCAGCTCGGTGTCGATCCGCATGCCGGCCAGCACGACGGCGGCCGCGGCCGGGACCAGGAACACCGCGATCAGCTTGGTGCGCAGCCGGAAGTTCTGCAGCCTCCAGCGGGACCAGCCGGACGGGCGCGGGCGCCGCGGATCGACGGCATGGTCCGGTGTGGACTCGGGTGTCGCGGAGGACTCGGCCGAGGAGCGGGGGTGGGTCTCCTCGTGTTCGGTGTGGTGGTCCTCGAACGGTCCCGCCGAGCCGTCACCGGCGTTGACCGAGGGGGTGGTGTCCTGACGGGCCACGGTTAACAGGTCCTCCACGTCGCACCAGCGCCCACCCGGGCTGCGGTGCGGTTCGACAGAGCCGGGTCCAGCGCTGGTCCGGCGGTCCGGGGCGGCGGCGAGCCGGCCCGCGCGGGCCTTGTGATGTCGGGGTTTCTCGATGTGTCGGGGGTTGTCGTGTCGGGGGTCGTCGGGGGTCGGTCGGGCGCGCCGGTGCGCCCGCGTGCGGGTCTGGGTGCCGGGAGCCGGCCAGCTAAGGCTGACCCGCCCCGCTCCGGGGTTGGCCGGGCACCCGCTGCCGCAGCCGTTGGACCAGTCATCCCACTCCTCGGTCTGCTTCGCGTGGCGCCGGACACCCCAGACGCGGCGGAGTGTACTCACCCCCGGCAACCCCAACGGGTGACTATCCACCGTTCGGGCGCAGCAAAGCGCGGGGTGCTTGCGCTGTCAACACGCCCTGTTGGGAATACCACACCGCGTCTAGGGTGTTCGCCGCCACTCATGGCGCATAAACAACTACACAGAGTTATCTTTACGAGGGGTGCAATGATGCTTCGACGTGACGGCGCCAGATCGGCGTTACGTCCGCTTCGCCTGCTCACCGGGGTCCTGGCGGCGATCACCGCCCTCGTCACCCTCAGTGGCTGTTCCCTTCTCGGCGACCGGTCCGACGCCAGCGGGCCCACCCGCAACGGCCTGGAGAAGTCGCGGGTGGTCGTCGGCGTGCTGCCGGTGATCGACCTCGCCCCGCTCCACCTCGCCAAGAAGGAGGGCTACTTCGACGCCGAGGGCCTGGACGTGGAGCTGCAGGTCACGCCGAGCGGTCCCGAGGCGCTGAACAAGATGATCGGCGGCGATCTGGACATCGCGTTCAGCAGCTACCCGGCTTTCATTGCCGCGCAGGCGAAGAAGGTTGCCGAGGTGCGGATCGTCGCCGAGAGCTATGCGGCCAAGGAGAACACGATGATGCTCATGGCCGGGAGGGACTCGCCGATTCACAACCCGCGCGAGGTGTCCGGCCGCCGGGTCGCGGTGACGAGCACGGGCAGCATCTCCGACCTGAGCGTGAAGTCCGCGGTGAAGACACTGGGGGGCAAGCCGGAGACGATCCAGTTCGTGCCGATGGCGTTTCCCCAGATGGAAGCCGCCCTGGACCGGGGTGACGTGGACGCGGCGTTGCTGGTGGAGCCGTTCATCACCAAGGCGTCCAAGAACATCGGCGCGCGGCCGGTCCTGGACGCCGCATCGGGCCCGACCGCGGAACTTCCGCTGGCGGGCTACGGCGCGACCGCGGAGTTCGTGGCGAAGAACCCCAAGACGGTGGCGGCATTCCAGCGGGCACTGCTCCGGGCACAGCGGGAGGCCGAGCAGGACCGCACCAAGGTGGAGGCGTTGTTGCCGGAGTACGCCGGCATCGACAAGGAGACCGCCTCGCTGCTGAAGCTGGGGAGCTTCCCGTCGAGCCTGGAGCCGACCCGGTTGCAGCGGGTCCCGGACCTGCTCAACGCGTTCGGCGTCATCGATCAGCGGATCAACGTCAAGGACATGATCGTGCCGTTGCCGCACTGATTTTCGTGGTCCGGTCGGCCGCCCGGGGTGCCCGCGCGGCCGACCGGACCCGTTGGTTGCCCGTCGACTGAGCGCCGACATGTGCCGATGTGTGCCGTCCCAGTCCAGATCTCAGTCCAGACCGAGGTAGTTCTCCGCGAACGAGGTCGCGTAGCTCGGCGAGGTCAGCAGGTGTTCCAGCCGGGCCTGCGCGAGCCGGGCGCGGAAGGACCCCGAGCCCTCCGCGGGCGCGTGCACCATTTCGGTCATCCAGCGGGAGAACTCCTGGCAGCGCCACACCCGGCGCAGGCAGGTCTGCGAGTAGGTGTCCAACAGGTCGGAGCGACCCTCGCCGAGGTGCGCGACCAACGCCTCGGCGAGCCGCTCCGCGTCGTGCATCGCCAGGTTCATGCCCTTGGCACCGACCGGGGTGATGATGTGCGCCGCGTCGCCGGCGAGGTAGAGCCGGCCGTAACGCATCGGTTCGGTGACGTGGGAGCGCATGTCGAGGACGCGCTTCTCGATGATCGGCCCCTCGGAGAGCTGCCAGTCGCTGTCGGTCACCGCGAACCGCTTCCGCAGCTCCGCCCAGACCCGCTCGTCCGGCCAGTTGCCCACGCTGTCTTCGACCGGGCACTGCAGGTAGAACCGGCTGACGGTCGGCGTGCGGAGCATGTGGCCGGCGAAGCCGTCGGGGTGGCTGGCATAGATGAGGTACCTCGTCGACGGCGGCGCCTCGGCGAGGACGGCCAGCCAGCCGATGCCGTGCTGGTAGCTGTGCTCGGTGATCTCGCCGGCCGGGATGCTCTGCCGGCTCACCCCGTGGAAGCCGTCGCAGCCGGCGACGAACTCACACTCGATCCGGTGCCGCTCGCCGGTGGTCTCGTCGGTGTAGGTGACCGTGGGCCGCGACCCGTCCAGGTCGTGCAGCTCGACCTCGGAGGCATGGAACCGCAGGTCCCCGCCCGCGGCCAGAAAGGCGTCGACGAGATCGGTGACGAGTTCCTGCTGCGGGTAGATGTAGTGCTGCCGCCCACCGTAGAGCTCCGCATAGTTGATCAGGTGCCGACGACCGCCAAAGCGGAATTCGCACGCACCGTGCGTATCACCCATTCGGAGGAGACGGTCGGCGAGCCCATACTTGCGCAACATTTCCACCACGCGGTGCTCGATCATGCCGGCACGCGGGCGGGTCTGGATGTACTCCCGGGTGTGGCGTTCCAGCACGATGCACTCGACACCCGCTTTCCGCAGCAGGTTGGCCACGGTGAGGCCGGCTGGGCCGGCGCCGATGACGGCCACCTTGGTCGTTTTGACACGCTCCGGGATCCCCGGATCAGCCGGGGTCGGCTCGGGGGAGTGATCGGGGGTCTGCACGCCACGGAAGGTATCCGATGCCCACCTATAGGATGTTCCGCAGTCGGGTTACTTGAAGTGACAAGTAGTGACTTTTAGTAATTCGGTTACCCGCGAAAAACAGTGCTCGATCCCATCCCCCAGGGAGTGCTGAAGAATGGCTCGACGCGACGGCTTCCCCGGCCGCCGAACCCGCTACCTGCGCAGGGCACTGGCCGTCACCTCGGCTGCCCTGCTCGCCATCACCGTCTCCGGTTGCAGTCTGCTCGGCGGCTCGAACGGCGCCGACGGCGGCAACGACAAGGTCGAGAAGGCCAAGATCACCGTTGGCCTGATCACCAAGGCCATCGACGTGGCCCCGGTGCACCTCGCCCTCAAGGAGGGCTACTTCAAGGACGAGGGCCTCGACGTCGAGCTGCGGACCATCCAGGGTGGCGCCGACGCGGTGCCCGGGCTGGCCAGCGGCAGCCTGGACATCGCCTTCGGTAACTGGATCTCGTTCTTCGCCGCGCAGGCCAAGGGCACCCTCGACCTGCGCGTGGTGTCCGATGGCTACCAGGCCAAGCCCGGCATGTTCATGGTGCTGGCCCGGCCCGACTCCGGTATCAAGGGCCCGGCCGACCTCAAGGGCAAGACGGTCGCGGTCAACACCACCGGCAACGTCAACGAGCTGACGCTGAAGTCGGTGCTGCAGGCCAACAACGTCGACACCGACAGCATCAAGTTCGCGACCATGCCGTTCCCGGACATGCCGGCGAACCTGCAGAACAAGAACGTCGACGCCGCCTCGGTGATCGAGCCGTTCGCCACGCTCGCGCAGAACAAGTTCGGCGCGCTCCCGGTGCTGGACTCCATGCAGGGCCCGACCGCCGACCTGCCGATCGCCGGTTACGTGGCGACGAAGAAGTTCGCCGAGCAGAACCCCAGGACCGTGGCGGCGTTCCAACGCGCCATGAAGAAGGCCCAGGGGGAGTGCTCCGCCGACCGCAAGAAGGTGGAGAACCTGCTGGTCGACTACGCCGGCATCAGCGCGGAGATCGCCCCGCTGGTGCACCTGGGCACCTTCCCGACCACGCTGGAGGCCACCCGGCTGCAGCGGGTCGCCGACCTGATGAAGACCTTCGGGGTGGTCAACAGTCGCCTCGACGTCAAGCCGTTGCTCCTGCACCTCCCGCAGAACTGATGCGGCGAGCCGTTCGCGGCCTGCTCGGGCTGGCCGGCCTCCTCGCCCTCGGCGAGGTGGTCGGCCGGTCCGGGCTGGCCCCAGAGGGATACCTGCCCCCGACCTCCGTCGTGCTGACCCGGCTCGTCGAGCTGCTCGGCGACCAATCCTTCGTGCTCGACGTGGTCGCGACCGTGCTGGCGTGGGCGATCGCGCTCGGCATCGCGGTCGCGGTCGCGGTACCGCTGGGCCTGCTGCTGGGCAGCGTTCCGGTGCTGCGGCACGGGACTCGCGCCGTCGTCGAGTTCCTGCGTCCGATCCCGTCCGTGGCGTTGATCCCGCTGGCGATCGTGGTGTTCGGCATGGGGCCGGACACCAAGATCTTCCTGGCGGTCTACGCCGCGGTGTGGCCGATCCTGTTCAACACCATCTACGCGATGGACGAGGTCGACCCGTTGCTGGTGGACACCGCCCGCTCGTTCGGCCTGAACCGCGGCCAGGTGCTGGCCCGGGTGGTGTTGCCCAACGCCGCCCCGTTCGTGGCCACCGGGATCCGGTTGTCGGCCTCGATCGCGCTCATCCTCGTGGTGAGCGTGGAGCTGCTCGCCGGCGCCGGCGCCGGCATCGGCAAGTTCATCCTGGAGGCGAGCAGCGGCAGCGGGCGCATGGACCTGGTGTTCGCCGGCACCCTCGTTGCCGGCGTGCTCGGTTACCTGGTCAACGCCGGTTTCGAGGGCCTGCAACGCAAGCTGTTCGCGTGGAGCGCGACCACCGGGGAGGTGCCGCAGTGACCGCCCGGACAACGCGTTTCCTGCAACAGTGGCTGGTGTTCGCCGGTCTGGTGGCGGTGTGGGAGCTGGCCACCCGTGCCGCCCGGGCCCCGTTCTTCCCACCGCCCAGCCAGATCGCGCGGGCGATGTACCAGCAGTGGCTGTCCGGTCCGGCGTCCCGGCTGTTCCTCACCGACGACGTGTTCGACCACGTCTTCCCCAGCATCGGCCGGATGCTGGGCGGCTGGGCCGGTGCGACGGTGGTCGGGGTGGCATTGGGGGTGCTGCTCGGCCGGTCCGCGGTGGCGATGGACTTCGTGGGCCCGCTGTTGGCGTTCGGCCGGGCGATTCCGCCGCCCACCCTGGTGCCGGTGTTCCTGGTGCTGTTCAGTCTCGGCACACCCATGCAGCTCGCGACCATCGTGTTCGGCACGGTGTGGCCGATCGTGCTGAACACCGTGGACGGTGTGCGGGCGGTCGACAAGGTCAAGGTGGACACCGCGCGCGCCTTCCGCATCCAGGGTCCGCAGTGGCTGTTCGGTGTGGTGCTGCCGTCGGCGTTGCCGAAGATCTTCGCCGGGCTGCGGGTGAGCCTGTCGCTGGCGTTGATCCTGATGGTGATCTCCGAGCTGGTGGGCACCACCAACGGCATCGGCTACCAGATGATCTACGCGCAACGGCAGTTCGAGCTACCCGCGATGTGGTCGGGCATCGTGCTGCTCGGGGTGCTCGGATACGTGTTCAACACACTGCTGCTCGCCGTGGAGCGCCGGGCCCTGGCCTGGCAGCCGGTGGGCAACCACGCCCAGGCGACTGGAGGATGACGTGCCGACCATGCTCGAGGTGACCGACCTCGGTCACCGCTACGCCGCCAAGGACGGTGTGTACACCGCGATCGACGGGCTCTCGTTCACCGTCGGGTCCGGGGAGCTGGTGTGCATCGTGGGACCGTCCGGCTGCGGTAAGTCCACGTTGCTGCGCTCGGTCTCCGGCCTGCTCCGCCCGACCACCGGCCAGGTGCGGTTGCACGGCAACCTGGTGTCCGGCGTGCCCGCCGACCTCGCCGTGGTGTTCCAGGACTACAGCCGCTCGCTGTTCCCGTGGCTTTCGGTGCAGCGCAACGTGGAGTTCCCGCTGCGTCGAGCGCTCGGCAGGGCCGAGCGACGGGAGCGCGCGCGACAGGCGCTGGAGCAGGTGGGGCTGACCGGCGCGGCCGGGAAGTACCCGTGGCAGCTCTCCGGCGGCATGCAGCAGCGGGTGGCGATCGCCCGCGCGTTGGCCTACCGGCCGGCGCTGCTGCTGATGGACGAGCCGTTCGCGTCGGTGGACGCGCAGACCCGGTTCGAGCTGGAGGACCTGCTGCTGCGGGTGCGCCGCGAGCAGGACACCACGGTGCTGCTGGTCACCCACGACATCGACGAGAGCGTGTACCTGGGTGACCGGGTGCTGGTGCTGTCGAAGTCGCCGGCCCGGGTCGTGGCGGACCTGACGGTGGACCTGCCGGCCGAACGCGACCAGATCACGACCCGGGAGTCGGAGCGGTTCGTGGCGATGCGTGCCGAGGTGGCCCGCCTGCTGCACAGCCCGCCGGCCGAGGTGGCCGCGCCGGCTCGGGAAAGGGCCGGGGCTGTCGTCGGCGAGTAAGGGCGGGTGAAGGGCCTTACCGTCGCGGCCGTGCCGACAGGTTGCTGAATCGCGTGTGCCGTTCCCGGTCGTGCTGATCGGGAACGGCACACGCGTCATTGGGTCCGGTTCGCTATGGCGTCGCGGAGGAGCTCGGCGGAGTGGGCGACGCGTCGTCCGGCGAGTTGTTCGACCTGGGTGCGGCAGCTGAAGCCGTCGGCGACGACGAGTGCGTCAGGCGACTCGCGGAGTGCGGGCAGCAGGGCGTGTTCGGCCACCTTGACCGAAACGTCGTAGTGGTCGTGTTCGAACCCGAATGTTCCAGCGAGTCCGCAACATCCGGTGTCGAGCGGGTCGACTCGGAAACCGCTGCTGCGCAACAGATCGGCATCGACGGCAACGCTCGTGGTGACACGTTGGTGACAGTGTTGCTGGAGCAGGACGTGTCCGGATCCTGCGGTGAGGTCGGGGTTTTCCCGCGTTACCAGCTCGCCCAGGGAAAGTGTTGCTTCGGCGACCTTTGCGGCGCGTTCGTCTCCCGGGAGGAGCTCCAGCAGGTCGGTCCGCAGCAGGGTTGCGCAGCTTGGCTCCAGGCCAACCACGGGCACTCCGTCGGTGAGCAGCGGGGAGACGGCGGCGACGGTGCGGGTGGCGGCTCGTCGTGCCATTCCCAGCTGCCCTGTGGTCAGCCAGGTCAGGCCGCAGCATTGGACTCCGGGTGGCACGACGACACGGAAACCCGCTGCTTCCAACACTTCCACGGCTGCCTGTCCGACTTCGGGCAGGAACGCGTTGGTGAAGGTGTCGACCCACAGCACCGCCCGGCGTTCGGAGTCGTTCTTGGTGGGGCGCACCGACCACCAACGGTGGAAGGACTGTGGGGCGAAGCTGGGTAGCTCGCGGTCGCGCGCGATCCCGCCGGCCCGCTTGATGAGCGACGCGATGGGCGACCTCATCGCCGAGTTGGCCATTCGCGGCATTCGGGTCGCGATTGCCGCCCACAGTGGAAGCCAGCCCATCGAATAGTGGCTGAGCGGGCGTGGGCGCCAGCGGTAGTGGTGGTACAGGAACTCGGACTTGTAGGACGCAACATCCACATTGACCGGACAGTCGACGAGGCATCCCTTGCAGGCCAGACAAAGATCAAGTGCCTCTCGCGCCTCTGGTGAACGCCATCCGGTGGTGACCAGGTCGCCGCGCAACATCTCACCGAGCACCCGGGCCCGGCCCCGGGTGGAGTCCTTCTCGTCGTGGGTTGCCCGATAGCTGGGGCACATCACGCCGCCGCGCTCCGAACGGCAGCGGCCGACGCCGACGCAGCGACGTACCGCGCTGCCGAGATCGCCGTTGTCGTGGCGGAACGCGAGTTGGGTGCGTGGTTTGGGCGTGGGGTGGATCCGGAGGTCGGCGTCGAGCGGACGGGGGTGAACCAGGATGCCCGGGTTCATCCGGTCGCCCGGGTCCCAGTGGTACTTGAAGGCGGCGAAGGCGTGCTGGATCCGCTCCCCGTACATGCGGGGCAGCAGTTCCGAGCGGGCCTGTCCGTCGCCGTGCTCGCCGGACAGCGAGCCGCCGTGGGTCACCACGAGGTCGGCAGCTCGCTCCATGAACTCCCGGAACTGGTGACGGCCGGGGGTGGTCAGCAGGTCGAAGTCGATGCGCACGTGGAGACAGCCTTCGCCGAAGTGGCCGTAGACCAGGCCGTGCCGGCCCATCTCGGACATCAGCGCGTCGAAGTCACGCAGGTAGTCGGCCAGGCGGTCCGGGGGCACGGCGGCGTCCTCCCAACCCGGCCACGCCTCTCCCCCGTCGGCGGCCCGGGTCCCCAGGCCCGCGCCGTCCTCCCGGACGCGCCAGATTGCCCGCCGGTCGGCGGGGTCGGTCACCACCCGCACGTCGACGGCTCCGGTGTCGCGGGCGGCGGCCGCCACCGCGTGGCCGTCCGGGGCGCCGTCCTTGCCGACCTCGAGCAGCAGCCAGGCGGCGCCGTCGGGCAGGGCGTCGGTAGGCACCGCCGCGGGGCGGCGGGCGCGCAGCACCTCCAGGAGCTTGTCGTTCATGCCTTCGCAGGTCAGCGGTTCGAGGGCGATGAGGGCGGGCACGGCGGCGGCCGCGGCGATCGGGTCGGGATAGCCGGCGACGACCAGTTGGGTCGCCGCGGGTACCGGGACCAGTTGCAGCCTCGCCCCGAGGACCAGCGCGCAGGTCCCTTCGGTGCCGACCAGTGCCTTGGCGAGGTCACGGCCGTTCTCCGGAAGGAGGCGGTGCAGGGCGTAGCCGGAGACCTGGCGACGGAAGCGACCGAGCTCGGTGCGGATCTCGGCGAGGTGGGCGTGGACCAGGTTGTCCAGGGGTTCCGGCAGCGGGCCCGGGGCGGCGGTCAGGCGTTGTCCGTCGTAGCGGAGGACGTCGAGGGCGAGGACGTTGTCGCTGGTACGGCCCCAGGCGACGGAGTGCGAGCCGCAGGCGTCGTTGCCGATCATCCCGCCGATCGTGCAGCGGCTGTGCGTCGAGGGGTCGGGGGCGAAGCGCAGGCCGTGCCGGGCGGCGGCGCGGTTGAGGTCGTCGAGGACGACCCCGGGCTCGACGACGGCCGTGCGGGCCTCGGGGTCGATGGAGAGCACGCGGTTGACGTGCCGGGACAGGTCGAGGACGACGCCGTTGCCGATGGCGTTGCCGGCGATGCTGGTCCCGCCGCCACGGGAGGTCACCGGGACGTCGTGGTCGCGGCAGACCCGCATCGCGGTGACAACGTCCTCGACGTCGGCGGGGAACACCACGCCCAGCGGCACCCGCCGGTAGTTGGAGGCATCCGCCGAGAACTCGGCGCGGCGGCGGGTGGAGAAGTCCGCCTCGCCGCGCAGCGCCGCGCGCAGGTCCCGCTCCAGCCGATCGGATCGCACGCACCCAGCCTGCCCCAGACCCGCGGCCCGGGCAGTGGGGCAGGGAACGATCTTCACCGAGGCCCGCGACGCCCCCTCGCCCGATAGGGCGGGCGGTAACGCCGGCGACAACGTTCCAGCGATGGCCGAGCAGTTGTCGATCATGCTCGATGACGACCTTGCGGCGCAGGTCCGCGCCGCCGCGAATGACGACATCTCCGCCTGGATCGCGCAGGCCGCCCGCGAACGGCTCGCCCGCGAGTTCTGGGAGGACCACAGGAAGACAACCGACGCCCTCGGTATCAACGACCCCGAGTGGATGGCCGCCGAAGCTGCCGCACGCGAGGCCGCGCGCGGCGAGCGGTGAAGCGAAGCGGGATCCACCGCGCTCCGAGGCACGGATGTTTGAGTCTCCTCAACATCATCGGAAGAAGTCACTCGTCAGCGGTGTGTGCTCGGTCACCCGAGCGCTGGGAACGCCACGGTGCGGCGCGCAGGACGGGCCGGGCGATGGTTGCATCCGCACGGATCGTTACCGGCAGTGATCACTTTGCCGCCGATGGAACACTGGAGGGACCGCCCAGGCGTCATCAGGTCGAGGAGCGAGGACACGTGACCGAGGGACCCCTGATCGTCCAGAGCGACAAGACCCTGCTGCTGGAGGTCGACCACGGGCTGGCCGACGAGGCCCGCACCGCCATCGCGCCCTTCGCGGAGCTGGAGCGTGCCCCGGAGCACGTGCACACGTACCGGGTGACGCCACTGGCGCTGTGGAACGCGCGGGCCGCGGGCCACGACGCCGAACAAGTCGTGGACGCGCTGGTCCGCTTCTCCCGCTACCCCGTACCGCAGCCGCTGCTGGTCGACGTCGTCGACACCATGGGCCGGTTCGGCCGGCTCCAGCTGATGAACCATCCGGCCCACGGCCTGGTGTTGTCCTCGCTGGACCGGGCGGTGCTGGAAGAGGTCCTGCGCAACAGGAAGATCAACCCGATGCTGGGCGCGCGCATCGACGACGACACAGTCGTGGTGCACCCCAGCGAGCGCGGCCGGCTCAAGCAGGCGTTGCTCAAGGCCGGCTGGCCCGCCGAGGACCTCGCCGGCTACGTCGACGGCGAGCGCCACTCGATCGCCCTGGCCGAGAACGGCTGGCAGCTGCGCGACTACCAGCAGATGGCGGCCGACGCGTTCTGGGACGGCGGCTCCGGCGTGGTCGTGCTTCCCTGCGGCGCGGGCAAGACCCTGGTCGGCGCCGCCGCGATGGCCCGGGCACAGGCCACCACGCTGATCCTGGTCACCAACACCGTGGCCGGCCGGCAGTGGAAGCGGGAGCTGGTGGCCCGCACCTCGCTCACCGAGGACGAGATCGGCGAGTACTCCGGCGAGAAGAAGGAGATCCGGCCGGTCACGATCGCCACCTACCAGGTCATCACGCGCAGGTCCAAGGGCGAGTACCGGCACCTGGAGCTGTTCGACTCCCGGGACTGGGGCCTGATCGTCTACGACGAGGTGCACCTGCTGCCCGCCCCGGTGTTCCGGATGACCGCCGACCTGCAGTCCCGGCGCCGCCTCGGGCTGACCGCCACCCTGGTGCGCGAGGACGGCCGGGAGGGCGACGTCTTCTCCCTGATCGGCCCGAAGCGCTACGACGCCCCGTGGCGCGACATCGAGGCCCAGGGCTGGATCGCGCCGGCCGAGTGCGTCGAGGTCCGGGTCACCCTCACCGACACCGAACGCCTCGAGTACGCCACCTCCGACCCGGACGAGCGCTACAAGGTGTGCTCCACGGCGCGGACGAAGCTGCCCGTGGTCCGCGCCATCCTCGACCGGCACCCGGACGAGCCGGCCCTGGTCATCGGCGCCTACCTGGAGCAGCTGGACGAGCTGGGCGCCGCGCTGGACGCCCCGGTCGTACAGGGTTCGACCAAGAACAAGGAGCGCGAGGCGTTGTTCGACGCCTTCCGCCGCGGCGAGCTGCGCACGCTCGTGGTCTCCAAGGTCGCCAACTTCTCCATCGACCTCCCGGAGGCGTCGGTGGCGGTGCAGGTCTCGGGCACGTTCGGCTCCCGCCAGGAGGAGGCGCAGCGGCTGGGCCGGCTGTTGCGGCCCAAGGGCGACGGCCGGCAGGCGCACTTCTACTCGGTGGTGGCCCGCGACACGCTCGACACCGACTACGCCGCCCACCGGCAGCGTTTCCTGGCCGAGCAGGGCTACGCCTACCGGATCATGGACGCCGACGACCTGTTCGGCCCCGCACTGCCGGAGATCAGCTGAACCCGGCCACGCCCGCACCGCCCGGGGCGGGATCAGGGTCGCAACCGGGGTGATTCCGGATGCCGGCACGGCCGGTGCCGGGGGACGCTGGGGACATGTTCGAGAACACAGCCAAGACAGCCGAGAACGCGGCCAGGACCGCGAACGAGAAGGTCACCCAGGCCGGCAACATGCTCCGTGAAGGCATGGACAAGGCCGGTGTGCGCACGTTCCGCCGCAGCAGGACCGACCGCATGCTGGGCGGCGTCTGCGGTGGCGCCGCGAAGCTGTTCGGCATCGACGCCGCGCTGGTGCGGATCCTGCTCGTCGCCGCCACCCTGCTCGGGTTCGGCACGGGTGCCGTGCTCTACCTGGTGTGCTGGGTGCTGGTGCCCGAGGAGGACTGACCGGGCACCGCGTGGACCCGATCGACACCGCGCTGACATGTCAGGGCCGGGACGTTCGGGCGTGCGGCAACCGGGTCCACCGCGGGTTCGTCAGCGCAGGTTCGGCACCTCCGCGAGGAACACGTCGAGCACGCCGTCGGCTACCTTCACCGGGCCTTCCGGCCGGGTCTCCCCCGGGATGACCCAGATCCGGGACGCCTCGCCGGCGAGCTTGGCGGAGTGGCGGAACCGCTGCTCGGCCAGTGCCTCGTCGCCGTCGAGCCGGGCCCGCAATCCGTCCAGGGACAGGGTGAACGCCCGGCCCCACAACGCCAGCGCGTCCAACCAGGGCGCACAGTCCTCGCGGAAAGCCTTGTCCACCACACCGGATCGGATGCGTTCCGGCGCGGCGGCCAGCAGCTCGGCGTAGGGACGCAGGGTGTCAATCGCCTGTTTCCGCTCCCCGCCAGCCCATGCGGTGCGGAACTCCGCGATCCGGCGTGCCAGCTCCGGCGCCTGGGGCTGCCACGGTCGCCCGTCTCCGGTGGGCGCGAGGTGCTCGACGTCGAAGAACGCCAGCAGCGCCTCGGCGACCCGCGGGTCCGCGCCCGCAAGATAGTTCGCCGCGGCCCGGTGTGTGCGCCGCGCGTCGTATGCGGTGTCGTTCCACGTGAAGTCGGCGCCGCCGAACAACGCGACCTTGCTCGCCGCTGCTTGGTTCATCGGATTGAGCACGATTCCGGAAAGCTGGTCGTGCAGCCCCGGCTCACGTTTGTCGTACGGGGCGAGCAGGAGCCGTCCCGTGGTGGCGCGAAAATCATTTACCGGGTAGTTGTCCCACACGAACACCTTGCGGCCCCAAACGGTCGCCGCCGCCTTGGCCTGCTCAACCGTGATCGCCGGCGGCACCACCTCGGTCCCGGTCCACATCACCTCGACACGCGAGTCGAGCTGCTCACGAATCGCCTTCTTGTAGGGGGTTTCCCCGACATCGGAGTACTCGGTGGGCACCATCTGCAGCGGCCTGCCGCCCTCCTTCCGGTCGAGGAACTCGTGCTGCACGCGGTTCAGCAGGTCGACCTGCGCCTGTCCCGCGCTGCCCGGCCCGGGCGGCCCATAGCGGACGGCATCACCGGGGCAGTTCCACCGCCGGTACTCGATATCGTCGAGAGGGAGGGAGAAGCTGCGCACGCCCAGGTCGTAGAGGGCCCGCAGCTTCGCGACGAGCGCGTCGAAATCCGCCGGGTTGGAATAGCATATGGACAACCCGGGTGAGAGTGCGAAGGTGAACCGCACGTGGTGGTCCTGCGCCTGGCGAACCAGCTCGCCAAGCTGGCGCAGCTTCTCCGGCGGGTACGGTTCACGCCACTTCTCGCGGTGGTACGGGTCATCCTTGGGCGCGTAGACGTAGGTATTCATCTTGACGTCGCCGTAGAACGCCAACTGGTCCATGCGCTCGCCGTGCGTCCAGGGGCTGCCGTAGAAGCCCTCGATCGCACCGCGTAATCGCATCAGCGGGTAGTCGACGATGCCAACGCCGGCGATCCACCGCCCACTCACCAGCTGGCGCAACGTCTGTGCCGCGTAGTAGACGCCGTCACCGTCCACCCCGCCCAGCAGGACGCCGTGTGGTGTGGCAGCCAGGACGTATCCCTCGGGCGGGAGCGCAGTGGGCGGTTCAACGCCGAAGGCGCGAAGGTGAGGCGCCACAGCGGAAAGAATTCCTACTCGGACCACAAGCACGCCACGCTCGGACCGAGCCCCCGGTTCGACCACCGTGACGTGACGCGCACCAGCCCCCTGGAACACACGAACGACGAGGTCACGGGTCGGTTGATCAACGGCCCTGTCCACCACGACAACGACGTGCTCGGGTATTCGCACGTCTCGACCGATCCGCTGGACTTGTTGCGGGGTCGGGGTTATCGAGGGCACTCCGGTAGTAGTGGGCGCGGCGTCACCGCGCCCGAGTGGCCACACCAGGGCCGCGACCAGGGCAAGGAACAGGGCGAGCACGAACATCCGGTGTGGGTGGCGGAACCTCCGGCACATGTGCGTTCCCCTCTCGACGCGGGGCACGTGCCCCGGCGGCGCTGCACACCCTCAACCTCTTGGTCTGGACCATCTCCCCACAACCGGCGATCAGGTGACGTCAGCACCGCCCGGTTGTGAGCTACTCCGGTCGGTCCGTGGCCACCATCTACCTCGACCTGGACGGGAGAGAGGCTGGCGATACGACAGCGGCGGGCTCTCTCGCGGCGACGACCACCTCACGGAAACCACACGGAAACCACGACGCGCCAATCCGTTGCGGCAACGATGACGTCTACGGAGAGGGGTGTCCGGTGGCGCGAGTCCTGGAACAGATCAGTGCGGTCGTGTTGGTGGCGGCGTTGCCGCGTCAGGCGCACGTGGCACAGCGAAGGGCGGTGCCGGAACGTGCTTCGAGCCCGGCACCGCCCAAGGCGACGGATCAGCTATCTACCTGGAAAGTGTCTGGACGGCGCAGCACCAGCCGTGGACGCGTGGGGCGTCGCGGGGTGGTACCGCCGAGGAGGCCACGAGCGACCGGATCTGCCGATCCGGCCAGGACCTTCCCGACCCTCTAACGCTTACGGGCCAGCGTGAGGCCGTCCGCGATCGGCAGCATGACCAGCTCGACGCGGTCGTCAGCCCGGGCGTGCTCGTTGAACGCGTGGACCGCCTTCCCGAGCTCGGATTCCCCGCGGTTCAGCACCTCGCCGTGGAAGAGGACGTTGTCCACCAGGATCACCCCGCCCGGGCGGGTGCGGGGGACCAGCTCCTCCCAGTAGTCGATGTAGCTTTCCTTGTCGGCGTCGATGAAGGACAGGTCGATGGTGGGCTCGGCCGGCAGCGCCCGCAGGGTCCGCACGGCTGGCGCGATCCGCAACTCGATCCGGTCGGCCACACCGGCACGTTCCCAGTAGCGGCGCGCGACGGCGGTGAACTCCTCGCTCACGTCGCAACACAGCAGCCTGCCGCCCTCGGCCAGGCCACGTGCCACGCACACCGACGAGTAGCCGGTGAAGGTGCCGACCTCGACCGCGGAGCGGACCCCGAGGAGCCGGGCCAGCAACGTCATGAAGGCGCCCTGTTCCGGCGCGATCTGCATCTCGACCAGGTCCGGCAGGAGGCGGGCGGTCTCCGCCTCCAGGTCGCGGAGCACGTCGTCCCGCGAGACACCGTGCGCGACCAGGTACTCGTGCAGCTTGGGGTCGATACCGACGCTCTCTTTGCTCACAGGCCCAGACGCTACGCCGGAACGCTGTCGGTGAGGAGTGCGCGGAACTCCGCCACGCGGGCCGGGTCGACCGGACTCGACCATCCTGCGGAACGCACCAGGCTGCCGACGTGGAACGACCGCACCCCGGCCGCTCGGAGCGGGGCCACGTGTTCGGTGCGCAGGCCGCCACCGACCATCAGCTCGACACCGTCGCCGGCCTGGCGCGCGGCGAGGCGGGCCAGCACGGCCATCCCGTGCGTCACCCCCTGTGGGCTGCCGGCGGCGAGCACCGTGTCACAACCGAGACGGGACACCGCGTGCCAGGCGTTCTCGGGGTCGTCGGCGTGATCCAGGGCGCGGTGGAACGTCCATCGGCAGCCGTCCAGCTCGGCCAGCACCTCCTCGCACGCGACGGCGTCGACACCCCCGCCGGCGTCGAGGAATCCGAGCACGAACTCCCGCACGCCCGCGGCACGCAGCGCGGCAGCGGTGCGACGCAGACCGGCCAGGTCGCGCGGGGCGAAGCCCGCGGCGTCCCGCAACATCACCCGGACCGGGAGGTCGGTGACGGCGAGCACCTCCCGCGCCGTGGCCACCGCCGGGCTCAGGCCGTCCGCCGCCATGTCCGCGACCAGCTCGATCCGGTCCGCCCCACCGGCGGAGGCGGCGCGGGCGTCCGCCGCGTCCAGCGCGATGACCTCCAGCAGCGGTCTGCCCGCGTCCCACGACATGGTCTAGACCATACGGTCCGGACGGGGAACGCGGCCAGCCAGCACGGCGCGTGGTCGCCCCTGCCGCCGGCCGAGCGAATCGGCTGCGCCGTCGGGATGACGGTGGTATCCCGGCCCGCCGGCGCCGGCTCCTGCGTGGTGCCCGACGTTGTCCGCGAAGGGAGCGACGCATGCCCGACGAGCGCCCCGCCGGTCGGAAAGGCCCGGCCGGGGCGGGGCCGCCCGCGCAAGGGGCGGCCGCACCGCGGTCCACGGCGCCGGGACACCGTTCCATGACCCTTGCCGGCGCACCGTGACCAGATCATCGGACCATCCCGTCACAGCCACCCGATCTTGCGCTGATCGAGTGAAGCTTCGGCACCGGAGTGACCGGGAAACCGGGCCGCACTGTGATTCGTCTCACCCGAAGTGGGGGGAGCAGGTATCACCCGGCCTCGCCCCGCCTCATGTCAGGCGAGCGGGCCTCGCCCCGGGGCCCGATCTCACTCCGATGGGAGCACGCTGTGGATCAGACCGACCACCTGGGGGACCAGCGACGCTCCGCACCTCGTGTGGAGGGCCACCCAGAGCGAGACAAACAGCCGACGCAACAACCGGTGCCGGTGTACCTCGACGACGCCATCCTGGGGGTCACCGGTGCGAGCGAGCGGTCCGGACCGGAGCCGGACCGGACCGACATCCAGCCCATCCGCGGTGCCACCGAGCCTTCGGGGGCGGGCCAGGAGCGTCAGGTCTCCGGCGCGACCGAGCCGTCCCAACCGCTCGCCGGCGCAACGGAGCCCTCGGAACCGCTCGGTGCGACCGAGCCGTCCGAACCGCTCCACGCGATCGGACCCTCCGGACCGTTGGCGGCAACACAGGGCCTGGTCGCTCCCCTGCACCAGCACCCCGGCACTCCGCGGGGACAGGGCGACGCGGCGCCCGCCACGCAGCACGAGGGCGAGGACACGCAACACGACGACAACGAGCGGGCGCGGCCGCTGGCCGCGACCCAGGGTCTGGCCGCCCCGATCTCCCCGGGTGGCCCGACCGACACCTCGGGTGCGACCGAACCCTCCGGCCCGGCACCGGGGTCCCTGGCTTTCCAGGGTGCCGCAAGCAGGTCGGCGGGCAGGTCCACCGACGACGGTGGTGATCGGTAACGAACGGAGGTGAGGTGACCACTGTCCAGAGCTGATGTCCGCTCCCGCCGTACGGGCGGGACGGACCACCCTCGCGAACCGGGCGGCCGGCCGCGGCACCGACGGCTGCCGGGAGCTTGCCGAGGGGCGGGGAGCCGCCCGGCGCCACCGGCGTCGGAGCTGGCACGTCCCGCGGGCCGTGGCCCGGCCGGCGCCCAAGACGCCGGCCGGGGCCGGCCGTGCGGGTCGGCCGGGGTCACGGCGCCCCGCGGCCCCGGCCCGGGTTGCCGGGCGTCGCCGGATCGGCCCGGTACCGGCCGCCCGCGGCCGGGGATGCGGCGAAAGGAGATCAGGTGAGGGAGATGAGCCTGTCGACGACGGACGACCCGCCCTGGGAAGGACTGGACGGCCCGGCCCGGCACGCGGTGTGCCTGGACGCCGCCCGCAACGGCAACCGGGACGCGCTGCACGTCCTGGTCGACGAGCTGACGCCGCTGGTGTGGCACGTGGTGCGGGGACAGGGCGTGGAGCGCCCGGCCGCCGAGGACGTGGTGCAGACGGTGTGGTTGGCGTTGCTGCGCAACCTCGACCGGCTGGACCAACCCCGTGCCCTGGCCGCATGGCTGATCACCACCGCGCGGCGGGAGGCGGTGCGGGTCCGCTCGGCCGAGCGGAGCCCGACCAGCCCGTTGCCGACCGAGGTGCTCGATCAGGTGCCCACGACGGACGGGCAACCCGAGGCCGAGGCGTTGCGGGGCGACCGGGACCGCCGGCTGTGGTCGGCGTTCCGCCGGCTGCCCCCGCGGTGCCAGGAGCTGCTGCGGTTGACGGTGGTGGCCGGACGCGCCCGGTACCAGGCCGTGGCCGAGGCGTTGGGGATGCCCCGGGGCAGCATCGGCCCGACCCGCGGCCGATGCCTGGAGACCCTGCGCGCCCTGCTGGGCGCGGAAGGAGGAACACGGTGAACTCGACCAGCGACGACGAGCTGCTCGCGCGGCTCGACCGGGTGCTGGAGCGGGTGGACCCGGTCCCGGCCGACCTGCTCGACCGGGTTCGGTTCGCCATCGACCTGGAGTACCTGGACGTCGAGGTGGCGCGGTGGGAGCGCCACTCCGAGCTGGCCGGCGTGCGCAGTAGCGCCGAGCCCGGCTCGGTGACCTTCACGGTGGACGACCTCACGGTGATGGTCAGCTTCCTGCGCACCCCGCGTGGCTACCGGATCGACGGCTGGCTGGCCCCGCCCGGCCCGCACGCCGTGGAGGTCCGGATCGACGGCCACGGTTCCAACACGACGACCGCGGACTCCAACGGCCGCTTCGCGCTGCCGGAGGTACCGCGGGGAGTCACGCAGATCCTGGTCCATCTCGCCGAGAACGGGAGGTCCGCACGCACGGTTGTGACACCGACGCTGGTCCTGTGACCGGCTGAAAGTTCGACGCTACAACGCCATTCCCGCCGCGCCGGCGGCGCGGACGCCGCCCGAGGTCCGCACGGCGTTGGTGGGTTTGGCCCACCCGTTCGGCCGCACGTTTCCCCCGTTGGCCGACTGCCGAACGGGTGTTTGGTGTGTTCGGATGACGGCCGTGGCAACCCCGAAGCTCGCCGGCGATGGTGGTGGGGTTCCCAGGCCGCGTCGCGTCGTCGCGCCGGAGGAGGTCCTGCGCCGGGTCGGTGCCCTGCGCGAGAAGGCACGGCACCGGGCGTCGGAACTGCGCAGCGACGAGGCCGTCGGACTCATCCGGGAGGCGCTGCGCCTGCTCGACGGGCTCGGGCACGCTCCGCCCGGCCCGGACCACCCCGACCTGGTCGAGGCACGGACCGGGGTGCTGGTCACGCAGGCGTATGTGGAGGCCGAGGCGAACTCGCTGACCGACGGGCTGGCCGCGGCGCAGCGGGCGCACCGGCTGCTCGCCCGACTCGACCCCAGCCCGCGACGGGACGCGCTGGCCGGGCTGGTGCGGCAGCAGGAGTCGCTGATCCTGTCCCGGGCCGGCCACCTCGACGAGGCCACCCGCGCCGCCGACGAGGCGGTGCCGCTGCTGGCCCGCGGACTGGCCGGCAGTGAGGGCGAGCCGGTGGTGCTGGTGCGCACCCTGCTGAACCGGGGCTGGATCCATATGGTCCAGGGCCGGATCGGTCCGGCCCGGCGGGACCTGCGCCGCGCCTCGGCGCTGGCCGAGGAGCGGGGCGAGCAGGTCATCCTGGCCAAGACCGAGCACAACCTCGGCGACATCGCCCAGATGATCGGGGACGTGCCGCAGGCGTTACGGCACTACGAGCGGACCGAGCGCATCTACCAGGCGATCCTGCCCGGGATGCAGGGCCGGCTGCGGCTGGACCAGGCGCGGGCGTTACTCACCGCGGGGCTGGCCGAGGAGGCCGCGCGCCATCTGGACGAGGCGTTGCCACAGTTGCGCGGGGCCGGGCTCGACCTCGCCGACGCCGAGATCCACCGCGCGGCCGCGGCGTTGCTGGAGGGCGACACCGAGATGGCGCGCACCTATGCCGGGCTGGCCTACCGCCGGCTGGTGCGGCGGGGGAACCAGCGCTGGGCCGCGATCGCCGCGCTGACCCGGCTGCAGGCCGAAACCGTGGAAGCAGTGGAAGGTTTCCGCGGCCCGGTCCGGTTGCCCGGGCGTGTCCTGCACCTGGCTGCCCGGCTGGAGCGGCTGGGCCTGGTGGACGAGGCCGCGGTGGCGCGGTTACTCGCGGTGCGGGTGCGCCTGCGCCGAGGCGCGGTGGACGGCGCCGAGGCGGTGTTGCGGGAGGTTCCGGCGCCCCGGCGCATCACGCCCGTGGCCAACCGGATGATCCTGCGGCTGTGCCGGGCCGAGCTGGCCGAGGCCCGCGGTGACCGGCGGCGGGCACTGGCCGAGGCCGGCAAGGGGTTGGCCGAGCTGAACCGGCTGCGGAACCGGATGGCCGGTCTGGAGCTGTTGTCCGGGCCGGCCGCACACGGCCGGGAGCTGACCGCGTTGGCGGTGCGGTTGCTGCTGGAGGGCGGCGAACGGGTGGACGCCCGCCGGCTGTTCGGCTGGCTGGAGCGCAGCCGCGCGCAGCTCTACCGGTACGAACCGCTGCCGCCGGCCGCGGACCCGGAGCTGGCCGAGCGGGTGGCCGCGGCCCGGCACCTGCGCCGCGCCACCCAGCAGGCCCGCCTGGAGGGGCGGCCGACCGAGGAAATGGAGGCCCGCTACAACGCGGTGGCGCGGGAGATCCTGCGCCGCGGGTGGCGCAGCGGCCAGTGGGGCCGGCCGCGCCCGGTGGCCCGGCTCGCCGAGGTGGCCGAGCGGCTGGGCGAGCGCGCGATGGTGAGCCTGGCGGCCTCGGGCGACTCGCTGGTCGCCGTGGTCGTGGTGGACGGTAGGGCACGGCTGGTGCGCCTGGGATCCGCGCGTACCGCCGCGGAACGGGTGCGCGAGTTGCACGCCGACCTCAACGCCCTGGCACCGGACAAGCTGCCGGATCCCTTGGTGCGCACGGTGACCGCGTCCGCCCGGCATCGCACGGAGCTGCTCGACAAGCAGCTACTGGGCCCGTTGCTGCGGCTGGTGGGTGACCGGGAACTCGTCGTCGTGCCCACCGGCGTCTTCTACGCGGTGCCCTGGGCGACCCTGCCTTCCTTGCGTGGCCGGCCGTTGTCGGTGGCACCATCGGCCACGGCATGGTTGGCCGCCTGCGGGGGATCGGTCCCGTCCTCCTCCCCCGACGAGCACCGTCCCGATCCGTCGACCCTGCCGAACGGGCACAAGCGCGATGTCGTGCTCGTGGGTGGGCCCGGGTTGTCGGCGGGGGTGGCCGAGGTGAGCGGGCTGCGCGACACCTACCCCGAGGCCACGCTGTTCGACGACGGGCAGGCGACGGTCGGCGCGGTACTGTCCGCATTGGACGGTGCACGGATGGCGCACCTTGCCGCGCACGGTGCGCACGAGCCGGCGAACGCCATGTTCTCCCGACTCGAGCTGGTGGACGGCCCGTTGTTCGCGCACGAGACGTCCGGGTTGCGGCGGCCACCGGCGCACGTGGTGCTCGCCGCCTGCGAGCTGGCGCTCAACCGGATCCGGCCGGGTGACGAGGCGCTGGGCTTCGCCGGGGCGCTGCTGGCCGGTGGCTCGCAGACCGTGGTGGCCGCGGTGAGCAAGGTCGGTGACGTGGCGGCCGCGAGCACGATGGCCGCCTACCACCGGCGGCTGGCCCAGGGGGCCGCGCCCGCGGTCGCACTGGCGGAGGCCACCGCCCAGGACCCGCTCCGCCGGCCCTTCCTGTGCCTGGGCGCCGGTGCCTGAACTGACCGTACGGCTCAAATTACATCGGTGTCACCGGAGCGAATGAATCTTACGTTCCAACAGGCGGGCGGAAAAGGGCGCTCTTAGCGTGCTGTCATGGGCGCGGTTGATCGCTGGGTGGAGTCGGACGGGGTGCGACTCGCGGTCCGCGAGGAGGGCAACCGAGCCGGCCCGACAATCCTTCTGGTCCACGGCTATCCGGACAGCGCGGCACTGTGGGACCCGGTCGTCAGGCATCTCCGGCACCGGTTCCGCATCGTCCGCTATGACGTGCGCGGGGCCGGCCGCTCCGGTCGACCGGCGGAGCAGGACGGTTATCGACTTGATCGGCTGGCGGCCGATCTGGCCGCCGTGGCACGCGAGGTCAGCCCCGGCCGCCCCGTTCACCTGGTGGGCCACGACTGGGGTTCGGTGCAGGGGTGGGAGGCGGTCACCAGTTCGGCACACGCCCCGCTGTTCGCCTCCTTCACCTCGATCTCCGGGCCCAACCTCGATCTCGGCGCGCGGTGGCTGCGTGCGGAGTGGAGCGGCGGGAACCGGATCCGGGTGGCGGGGCAGGCGCTGCTGAGCAGCTACGTGTGGTTCACCCATGTCCCGGTGTTGTCGGATCTCGCGTGCCAGCTGCTGAACTCGTGCCGCGCGTGGCTGCTCCGCCGCAAGGGAATCGCGACCAGCCCGACGCCGGGGAGGGACGCGGTGAACGGCCTCGGGCTGTACCGGGCGAACATCCTTGCGCGCCTCCGCGAGCCCCGTCCTCGCCGGTGCACCGTGCCCGTCCTGCTCGTCGTCCTCACCCGTGACCTCGTGGTCCGGCCCTGGGTCTTCGACGATCTCGGCGAGTGGTGCCCGGCCGTGCGCCGCCGGGAGGTGCGCGCCGGGCACTGGGCACCGCACAGCCACCCCGGTGTCCTCGCCCGGCTGATCACCGACTTCGTCGAGTACGGAGCTGCGAACCGCCCGGCGAGCTAGGGGACGAGGTGCGGGAGCCGACACACGCCCTGGTGCTGGGCGGCGGGCTGGCCGGGATGCTGGCCGCCTCGGTGCTGGCCGAGCATGTCGACACGGTCACGATCGTCGAGCGGGACCGGCTCCCGGAGCAACCCGAGCCCCGTCGTGGCCTACCGCAGGCGCATCACGTGCACGGGTTGATGGCCGGGGGCGTGAACGCCCTCGAGGCTCTCCTGCCCGGTGCCGTGGCACATCTGGTGTCCCACGGGGCCCGCCTGGTCGACGTCCCGGGGGATGTCCTCATTCTCACCGAGCGTGGTTGGATCCCCCGCGTCCCGGGCAAGCGGTTCGCCCTGACCTGCAGTCGGTGGCTGCTTGACTGGGGCGTCCGGCGACTCGTGTTGCGACACAACAGGATTGCGGTCCTGGAGGACGCCAAGGCCGAGGAGTTGGTCGGCGGCCCAACCCGGATCACGGGGGCCCGGGTACAGGACGGTGGCCGTGGATGCACCCAGCAGATCAACGCCGATCTCGTTGTTGACGCCACGGGCCGGAGCTCGCGGGCGGGCCAATGGCTGCCCCTGCTCGGGCTTCCCGCCCCGCGCGAGGAGCTGGTCGACCCGGGCATCGCGTACTCGACACGACGGTTCACGCCACCGGCGGGACTCCACGAGCTTCCCCCCATCAACCTGGGATATGACCCTTGGCGTCCGTTACCTTTCCGGTTCGGAGCGCTGGTTCCTCTCGAGAACGGCCAGTGGCTGGTCACGCTCACCGGTCGAGGAGTGCTACCCCCGGGTGACCATCGCGGGTTCGTGGAATTTGCCAGGAGCCTGCCGCATCCCGTCATCGCGGACCTCATTGCGCTGGCGGAACCGGCCGGGCCGATCCGGAGAACCCGTTCCACCGCCAACCACCGGCGCTTCTACGAGAAGATCTCTCATTGGCCCGAGGGATTCGTCGTCCTCGGTGACGCCATCACCACCCACAACCCGGTTTATGGCCACGGCATGTCGGTGGCGGCGTGCCAAGCCATGGCGCTCCGCGAAGTGCTGCGACAGCACGGTCTCGTTGCCGGTACCGCCCGCCGGATCCAACGGGCGGTTGCATGCGCGGGCCGAAGCGCCTATCAGTTGTCGGTGATCGAGGACCTTGTGCAACCGACCGTCGAGACGAACAGATCGCTGGCCGTTTGGGAGCGGTGGGGACGTCGTTATGCGAGTCGGCTGATGCTGCGGGTGGCTGCCGGCGGTCGGGCAGCGACCGACGCGCTGCTTGACGTGTACACCCTGCTGGGTCCGCTGCGTAGGTGCGCGTCCCCGGGTGCGGTGTTCGACACCCTGCGTGGACCTGGTCGACCCCTGCACGACGGTCCACCGTTCACCGCGGACGAACTCGCGGTCCTGGGCAGGGAAGCACCGAGACATGGCTCGGCCCAGAACAGGTGCCGGCCTTTCCATCGTACGGGCGACCACCCGTCGGACAGCCCCCTCGCCGGCACGTGAGCGGTCATCCCAACGCGATCAGGTGGAGATCCACGGAACAGGACGAACCCGTCGCATGCAATCTGTATGCTGCCGTCATGGCTGACACGAGCATCCGCTTGCCGGCAGAAGTACGCGACCGCATCGCGAGACTCGCCGACGAACACGGCACCACCCTCGGGGAAATGGTTCGACAGCTCGCTGAGTCGATGCCCACAAACGATGAGCGAGAAAGGATCCTGCAACACAACCTGCGGTACATCCGAGACGTGCTGGGTATCGATACCGAAAGCCAGGAGTGGAAAGAGGCCGTGGCTCACACCGATGCCCAGCTGGCCGAACTCAAGGCTGAGCTTGCCCGCCGTAGGGAGGCTACCGCGTGACCACTCCCGCCCAGGACATTGTCCTGGACACGACGGCCGTACTCGCTGTTGGAGCACAAAACCGCTTCGCCTCAGCTCTGATTGCTCGTGCGCTGCACGATGAGTGGCGGTTGATCATCCCCATTACGTGCCTGTGGGCCGCCGAGCGACAGCGACGCGGCATGGCCTGGCATTTTCTTCGGCCGGCCGATGTCGGAGGGTTTGCTGGGCTCACCGGTTTCGCACTGGCAGAGCTGACTGCGCCGGCCATTGTAGCCATCACCAGCGAGGAAACGTTCATGGGATGGGACCTGGACATCGCGCACGCCATACAAGCGGCGTTGCCTTCTCTCGACTACCCCGAGGGACTCGCTGTCGCTACCACTACACCCGACCCGTATAAGGCTTCCGGCTTGGTCGTCTACAACCTGCGTACAGACTGATGACCCCGTAAATGGTGTGGCCCCGACCTGGCGGTCGGGGCCACACCCTGTTGTGGATCAGGCTGGAGAGTGGATCAGAAGTCCATCTCGCCGGCGCCCGGGGCGGCCGGGGCCTTCTCCTTCTCCGGCTTGTCGGCCACGACGGCCTCGGTGGTGAGGAACAGGCCCGCGATGGACGCGGCGTTCTGCAGCGCGGAGCGGGTGACCTTGGCCGGGTCGATGATGCCCTCCGCGACCAGGTCCTTGTAGTCGCCGTTGGCGGCGTCCAGGCCCTCGTTCTGCTTGAGGCTTTTGACCCGCTCGACCACGACGCCGCCCTCCAGGCCGGCGTTGACCGCGATCTGCTTGAGCGGGGCCTCCACGGCCAGCTTGACGATGCCGGCGCCGGTCGCCTCGTCGCCGTCCAGCTTCAGGCTGCCGAAGGCGGCCTCGGCGGCGTGCAGCAGGGCCACGCCACCGCCGGCGACAATGCCCTCCTCGACCGCGGCCTTGGCGTTGCGCACCGCGTCCTCGATGCGGTGCTTGCGCTCCTTGAGCTCCACCTCGGTGGCCGCGCCGACCTTGATCACCGCGACGCCACCGGCCAGCTTGGCCAGCCGCTCCTGCAGCTTCTCCCGGTCGTAGTCGGAGTCGCTGCGCTCGATCTCGGCGCGGATCTCGTTGACCCGGCCGGCGATCTGCTCGCTGTCGCCGGAGCCCTCGACGAGGGTGGTCTCGTCCTTGGTGACGACCACCTTGCGGGCGCGGCCCAGCAGCGACAGGTCGGCGTTGTCCAGCTTGAGGCCGACCTCCTCGCTGATGACCTGGCCACCGGTCAGGATGGCCATGTCCTGCAGCATCGCCTTGCGGCGGTCACCGAAGCCCGGGGCCTTGACGGCGACCGACTTGAAGGTGCCGCGGATCTTGTTGACGACCAGGGTGGCCAGCGCCTCGCCCTCGACGTCCTCGGCGATGATGGCCAGCGGCTTGCCGGACTGCATGACCTTCTCCAGCAGCGGGAGCAGGTCCTTGACCGAGGAGATCTTGCCCGACAGCAGCAGGATGTAGGGGTCGTCGAGGACCGCCTCCATGCGCTCGGCGTCGGTGACGAAGTAGCCGGAGATGTAGCCCTTGTCGAAGCGCATGCCCTCGGTGAGCTCGAGCTCGAGCCCGAAGGCGTTGCTCTCCTCGACGGTGATGACGCCTTCCTTGCCGACCTTGTCCATGGCCTCGGCGATCAGCTCGCCGATGGTCGGGTCGGCGGCGGAGATCGAGGCGGTGGCCGCGATCTGCTCCTTGGTCTCGACCTCCTTGGCCGTCTTGAGCAGCTGCTCGGCAACGGCCTCGACGGCCTTCTCGATGCCCCGCTTCAGGGCGATCGGGTTGGCACCGGCGGCCACGTTGCGCAGGCCCTCGCGGACCAGCGCCTGGGCCAGCACGGTCGCGGTGGTGGTGCCGTCACCCGCGACGTCGTCGGTCTTCTTGGCGACCTCCTTGACCAGCTCGGCCCCGATCTTCTCCCACGGGTCCTCGAGCTCGATCTCCTTGGCGATGGAGACGCCGTCGTTGGTGATGGTCGGCGCGCCCCACTTCTTCTCGAGCACGACGTTGCGGCCCTTCGGGCCGAGCGTCACCTTGACGGCGTCGGCGAGGGTGTTCATGCCGCGCTCGAGACCACGGCGCGCGTCCTCGTCGAACGCGATCATCTTGGCCATTGCGGTGTGGTCCTCCGGTAGTGGATGACACGTGCTCGGCCAGGCTCGGTGCCCGCGACGGACGACCGACACCCTGTCGGCCTCACCGTCCCGACCTCTGGCACTCAGCGGGTCCGAGTGCCAGGATCGTGTTTAGCACTCAGCATGGTGGAGTGCAAGCGACCGGGTTATGACGTCCGGGTGACCGTGCGGATCACCGTGGGCAGCGGACGGTGCTTGCTCGAGGTGACCTCCGTCGTGCGGGTGGCACCGGTCCCGCCGCGGTCGGGTTCGGTGCCCTCGGAGGTGCTGAAGAGGGCGACGAGCACGGCCACCACTCCGATCGCGACCGCGCCGACGATGGCGGGCAGCAGCCACCGACCGGCCCCGTCGCGCTCGCGGAACGCGTCGGACTGCACCGGCATCGGGGGCCGGATCCGCATCGGCTCCCCGGAAGGGCCCGACGGGCCGCCGGGGTTGCCCGGCACCGAGGACATGGCGGGTACCGCCGAGATCGGCGACCTTCCCTGCGGCGGGCCCTGCTGGTAGCCGGGGCCGGGGTAGCCGGGCTGTGGTCCCTGCCGCGACGCCGGCCCGACGGGCTGGGTCCCCGCGCCCGCCCGCCGGCCGGGTGCGGGTACGCCGGGCCGGGAGACCTGGGCCAACGCGGCGCGGGCCGCGGCCATCAGCTCCTTGCCGGTGCCGTACCGCTGGGCCGGCTCCTTGGCCATGCCCCGGCGCAACACGTCGTCGATCCCGGCGGGCAGCTCGACCAGCGCGGTCGCCGAGGGTGCCTCGCCGACCAGGTGGCCCTGGATGACCTCGGGAACCTTGCCCCGGTAGGGCGGCCGGCCGGTGAGGCAGGCGAAGAGCATGCAGGCCAGTGCGTAGACGTCGGTACGGCCGTCCACCGGCTCACCGCGCAGGTGCTCCGGGGCGGCGTAGGTGGGTGAGCCGAGGAAGTCGCCGGTGCGGGTGCGGTGGCCGGTCGCGCCGCGCCGGGTCAGGCCGAAGTCGGCCATGTAGACGTGTTCCCCGGCGGACTCCCGGGTGGTCACCAGCACGTTGGCGGGCTTGACGTCCAGGTGGACCAGGCCGCGGTCGTGCAGCATGTCCAGGGCGTCGGCGACCTGGCCGAGCAGGCTGAGCGTGCGGGCCGGGGCGAGCGGGCCGTCCTTGATCAGGCTGGCCAGGTCGGAACCGTCGACCAGCCGCATGGCGATGTAGAGCAGGCCGTCGATCTCGCCGAAGTCGTACAGCGGCACCACGTGCGAGTGGTCGATGGCCGAGGTGTTGCGGGCCTCGTCGACGAACCGCTCGCGGAACTCCGGGTCCTCGGTGAGATGGCTGGCGATGACCTTGAGTGCGACCTTGCGGCCGAGCCGGACGTCGGTGGCCTTGTACATCACGCTCATGCCGCCGCGGCCCAGAACGCCGTCGATGCGGTAGTGGCCGAGACGGCGCCCGGTGAGGTCATCCGACACGCAGCGCAGCCTAACGTTTGGGACGGTCCGGTCGCGGGCGGTTCCGCCGGTTGCCCCGCGTACGCCGGTGGCCCGGTCCCCGCCGGGACCGGGCCACCGGAAAAGCCATGATCGAGCACCGCCGAGGAGGGGCGGTCCCCCTCATGGTCAGGCGGGCAGCTTCCGCACCGCGTCGGCCTGCTTGCGGCCGTCACGGCCGTCCTTCACATCGAACTCGACGCGGTCGCCCTCCATCAGGGTGCGAAAGCCCTGCATGTCGATGGCCGAGTAATGGACGAAGACATCGGGCCCACCGTCCTGGGCGATGAAGCCGTAGCCCTTCTCCGAGTTGAACCACTTGACCGTGCCCTGCTGAGCCACGGCGTCCTCCTTGCGTGTCGTGCAGCGGAACTGGGAAGCACCGCTTGAAGCACCGCCACGCTACCGGAGATCCCCGCCACACGTCGCAAACAAATCGGGCGGATTTTCTTTCGTCCCAAGGCTCGAAACCGGCCCGAATAGTGGACATTCGACGCGCGGTCAAGCAGCCGGAACGGGGAATGCGACGGCTGGCCGACAACCGGGTCCGGAACCGGGTAGCCGGCTTGGCGGCGAGCCCGCCTCACCCATGCGCACCAACGCGGTTCGACCGCACGGCGGTGAAGAGCTCACGTGGGCTCCTGGTTTGGGTGAGGACCTGTCCCGGACCGGCAAAGTCGAACACCATCCCCGCACCGCTGCGCACCGACCGCGCGCCGTTGGTCCCGATCGGCCGCAGCCGGCACTGCACGGTGTCGGCGTACGCCACGACGTGTCCGCTGTCGACGGTGACCAGCTCGCCCAGCCGGAGATCGATGACGTCGAGCGCGCCGTAGCAGGACAGTACGACCGGGCCCTGGCCGGCGACGTGCACGAGGAATCCACCCGCCGCGCCGGCGAGGTGGTCCGATCCTGCCCATCGGGGCTGAACGGCGACGGTGGCCGCCGTGGCCAGCCAGCGACCGCGGGCGACCACCCAACCGGTCCGGCCATCCAGGTCCAGCACGTGCAGGTCGCCGGGCAGCGGCGCGGCGACATCCACCCAGCCACCTTCCGCTGACGCGGTGAAGGTGGTCGGTGGGAGTTTTGCGCGTCCGCGTACGCCCCGGGCAAACAGGAACCCGAGGAACCCGCCCCGCGCGGGTGCCTCGACCGCCACCCCGTAACTGGTGGCGAGCATCGCCCCCGGCACGACCCGCACCGGCTCGCCCGGTGCGAGCACCAGCCGGGCGACCCCGTATGTCGGGGTGTGGCGGACGCGAACCTGCACGTCATCCCTCCTGGGTGGGGCACCGGAGCCGGGCGGCGGGCCGGTGCGCCGGCGAAGGTGTCCGCGCGGGCTGCCGCCGATCGGGTGAATGGTCGGAGCGCCGCGCAGTGTGACACGACGGGCGACGCGCCGGGGGGTGGCCCGTCCGATGTCACGCGTCGGATGTGACGCGCTGGCTTCGGTAGCGGTTCAACGGAAGCGCGGGACACGGCAGGATGCACGGCGTGCAGCAGACGCAACGCACGTTGGTCGGGGTGGCGGAGCATCGGGCGCGGGTGGCGGCACTGATCCCCCCGACGCCGGTCGAGCGACGCCCGGTCGGGGACTGCCTCGGCCTGGCGCTGGCCACGGACCTGGAGTCGCCGATCGCGCTGCCGCCCTTCGACAACTCGGCGATGGACGGCTACGCGGTGCGGTCGGTCGACGTGGCAACGGCGGCACCGGAGGCGCCGGTGTCCCTGCCCGTGGCCGAGGACATCCCGGCGGGCCGCGGGGACGTGCCGCCCCTGCTGCCCGGAACCGCGCATCGGATCATGACCGGCGCCCCGGTGCCGTCCGGCGCCGATGCGGTGGTGCCGGTCGAGTCGACGGACGGCGGGGTGTCGGAAGTCCTGGTGCGGGCCGCGGCGAGGCCGGGCGCGCACATCCGGTGGGCGGGCGAGGACGTGCGCACCGGTGAGGTGGTGTTGCCGGCCGGGATCGGCCTGGGACCCGCGCAGTTGGGCCTGGCCGCCGCGGTGGGAGCGGACCGGCTCGCGGTGCGCCGACCGCTGCGGGTGCTGGTGCTCTCGACCGGCTCGGAGCTGGTGGAACCCGGGCAGCCGTTGCGGGGCGGCCAGATCTACGAGTCGAACGGCGTGATGCTGGCCAGTGCGGTGCGGGCGGCCGGTGGGACGGCCGAGTTGCTGCGGTTCGTGCCCGACGACGTGGACGCCTTCCACCGCGCGCTCGCGCCCTGGCTGGACCGGGTGGACCTGGTACTCACCTCCGGCGGGGTGAGCGCCGGCGCATACGAGGTGGTCAAGGAAGCGCTGAGCGGACGCGGGGTCAGTTTCCACAAGGTGGCGGTGCAGCCCGGCGGCCCGCAGGGCCTGGGTCGCTACGACGGCGGCGTGCCCGTGGTGACGTTGCCCGGTAACCCGGTGAGCTCGCTGGTGTCGTTCGAGGTGTTCGTCCGGCCCGCGTTGCGCGCGGCGATGGGCTTCGCCGAGACGGAGCGGCCGCGTCGCCGGGCCACGTTGGTGGAGTCGCTGCGATCGGTTTCCGGCAAGCGGCAGTACCGCAGGGGCCGGTTCGACGAGGCGGCCGAGGACACCGTGACGGTCGCACCGGTGGGCGGGCCCGGCTCGCACCTGCTGTCCGCGCTGGCCAGGGCCAACTGCCTGCTGGAGGTCCCGGAAAACACCACCGACCTGCCGGCGGGTTCGGAGGTCACCGTGTGGTTGTTGGGCTGATCAGGTGACTTGCTGACGCTCACGGCCAGGGCCGAGACTGCCGTTTGGCCGATGACGGGCCGCTCCCCACTCCCCTACATCCCCGAAAGTTCTTCTCGAGCCGGAGGTCGAAGGCGTTGCGCTTCCCGTGGCGCGCCGTCCTCGCGCTCGTGGTGCTCGTCGGTTGGTTCGTGGTGGCCGCCGGGTTGTCCGCCGCACTCGCGGTGGCCGCGGTCTACGCCATGAAGGACGGCACCGTCGGGCTCAGCGGCGCGGTGCTCGCCGCTGCGGCGTTGCTGGTCGGCACCGCAACCGGGCTCGGTGCGCAATCCGTGCTGTCGGTGCGTGTCCAGTCGCGCGGCGTCGTCGTGGAGCGGGGCGCGCAGCCGGCCCTGTGGCGGGTGGTCGGGGAGCTGGCCAGGACCGCCCGGGCCGATGCGCCGGACGAGGTGCGGGTGGCCTCGGAGGTGACGCTCGGGGTCGTCGACAACGGCGGCCCCCTGGGCCTGCGCCGGGGCCGGCGGTGCCTGGAGATCGGGTTGCCGCTGCTGGGTGGGACGACCGTGGCCGAGCTGCGCGCGCTGGTGGCCCACGAGCTGGGCCACCACGGCAACGGTGGGCTGACGGCAACCGTTTACCGGGGTGCGCAGGCTTTGGAGCACACCGTCGGTGAGTTGCGCCGGGATTTGCCGCGCTGGGGCGCTCCGGTGCTGGGCTGGCTGCTCGACCGGTGGGTGCGCGTTTTCGTGTGGGCGGCCGGGCCGGTGCTGACCGAGCGGGAGTGCGCGGCGGACCAGGCCGCCATGGCCGCCGCCGGCCGCCGGGCGGCCCAGCAGGGATTGGTCCGTCCGGGCGTGCTGGCGGCGGCCTGGCCGGAGTACGGCAAGCAGTACCTCGCGCTCGCGCGGCTGGCCGGCCGCACCCCTGACGTGCTGCTCGGGTTCCGTGCGTTCCTGTCCGCGCCGGCCCGGCGCCACCGCTGGGAGCAGGTCGAGCAGGAGGTGCTGGACGCCGGTCCGATCTCCGGCTTCGATCACCACCCACCGCTGCGGGACCGGGTGGCAGCCATGGCCGACACCGGCGAGCCGGGCGCGGAACCGGACGACCGGCCCGCGTGGATGTTGCTGGGTGAGCCGGTGCGCAGCGTCCCCGAGCTGGAGGATGCGCTGTTGGTCGACCTCGGGCCGCGGGCGCCGTGGCCCGAGCTGGTGCGGGTCGCGGCGGTGCAGCGGGCCGAGCAACGGGCCGCCGAGCTGGCCCGCGCGGTGCTGGACAGCGGGGCTCAGGTGGACGGCCGGCCGGCGCAGCCCACGATCGCCGGCGTGTTGCTGGCCTTGCACCGGGGCCTGGGCGCGGAGCTGGTGAAACCGGCACTGGACCCGGCGCTCGCGCCGCGCGAGGTGCCGGAGGCGTCGGTGACCACGCTGGTCGAGCTGGTGGCGGGGGCGGCGGCCACCGCGCTGTGCCGGGCCCGGCGGGCCACCTTCGAGCTGGACTGGAACGGGCCGGCCCGGCTGCGGCTGGTGGGTGGGCAGGCGGTCGACCTGGAGCGACTGGTGGCACCGGCGGTGCACCGGCCGGTCCTGGTGCCGCGGCTGCACCAGCACCTGACCCGGATGGGCGTGCCACTGGACTTCGCGGCGCGGCCGGCCGAACCGCCGAAGGCGACGCTCGCGGCGAGCGCGTGCGGTGTCCGCCGGGACGGCGAGCCACACGACCTGCTGGTCTACGACGTGGGCCTGCTCGTGCTGCCCAGCACGGGAGGCAAGCTCGCGACGAAAGCGGCGAAAAAGGCACTGACCGAGCTGCGGCGACGGCCCGGTGCCCACTGGATATGCGGGTACGACGTCGAGTGGGGCCGGCTGGTGCGGCGGCGCAGCGGCTGGGACCTCTGGCTGCGGCTGCGCGGCGACGCTGAGCTGGAGCTGACCGGCACCGAGGACACCGTGCAGCGTGGCGAGCCTGCCGAGGCCCTGGCGGGCCTGCTCGGTGACCGCCTGGAGGTCGAGGACGTCCGGCAGCGGCGACGCGAGCCCACCCCGGGGTGAGGCCCCCGGGCCCGAGCCGGCCGGCCCGGACGGCTTTCGGCCGCCGGGGCGGGCCGGCCGGCCAGGTAGCGTGGCGGCATGGGCCTGCTGTCGTGGATCCTGTTCGGCGCGCTGGCCGGCTGGGCGGCGAACGTCGTGGTGGGTGGCCGGTACCGCCGGCCGCTGGGCTGCCTGGGCAGCATCCTGGTCGGCGTCGTGGGTGCCGTGCTGGGTGGGCTGATCTACACCCTGGTGACCGGCCGGGAGAAGACGTTCGACTGGGACCTGTCCAGTTTCGGAGTCGCCGTGCTCGGGGCCGTGGTGTTGCTCGCGTTCGTCCGCCTGCTGACCGGCCAGCGAACCCGCTAGCGAGCTTGATCCGCAGGTCAGCGGACCGGCACGCGGCGTTGGTGTGACACGTATTACACTCATTCCCACGTGAGGACGACGAGTTTCCGTCATCCCTTCCCTGCCAGGAGCCGATGACGGAAACTGGTTAACGTCGAGTTGGTCTGTTGACGCCGGTCCGTAACGACCCGGTCGGGGCGGGTCGCGGGCCGAGAAGGTCCGTGCGTCGTCGGGGGACGCACGGACCCGTTCGGGGGAGCGATGTCCGGCCCAGCTCGACAGCCCCGCCAGGCGGGGCGGGCCGGGACCGGTGTTGCTGACACCGGTCCCGGCTGCTTTGTGCGTTGGCGTACCGTGGGTGGCCGTCGCCGGTCTCCTCGTGACCGGCGGACACCACACCTTCCACGGCCTACAGGACGATGACCTCGGACCACGACGCCCCCGCGCAGGGCCCCCGCGCCGGCACGTTCGCCCACTCGTTGGAGCTGGCCCGCCGCTCGGTGCCGCCCCTGCATCCGGCCGGCCGGCCGTTCGTGCTCGGCATGGCCGCCCTCACCCTGTTGCTGCGCCGCCGCTGGCGCCCGCTCGGCGCGCTCGCCGCCGTTCTCACCGCGTGGTGCGCCTGGTTCTTCCGGGAACCGCGCCGGGTCACCCCGATGCGGCCGGGCATCGCGGTCTCTCCGGCCGACGGCACGGTGTCGCATGTCGCCGAGGCCGCGCCGCCCGCGGAGCTTGGCCTGGGTCCGGACCCGATGGTGCGGGTCAGCGTCTTCCTGTCCGTGTTCGACGTGCACGTGCAGCGTGCCCCGGTCGACGGCGTCGTGGAGAAGGTCGCCTACCGGCCGGGCCGGTTCCTGTCCGCGGACCTGGACAAGGCCAGCGAGGACAACGAGCGCAACAGTGTGCTGCTGCGTGACGGCGACGGTCGCGCGTTGGCGGTGGTGCAGATCGCCGGCCTGATCGCGCGGCGCATCGTCTGCGAGGCGGCCGAGGGCGACAAGGTGACCGCCGGGGCGACCTACGGCCTGATCAGGTTCGGTTCGCGGGTCGACCTCTACCTGCCGCGCGGCAGCCGGGTCCTGGTGGAGGCCGGCCAGCGGACGATCGGGGGCGAGACCGTGCTGGCCGAGCTGCCGCAGGAGGGCTGACCATGGCACGCACGCCCGGCGTGCGGCTGCTGCCCAACGCCATCACCATCCTCGCGCTGTGCGCCGGCCTGTCGGCCGTGATGTTCGCGCTGCGCGGGCAGCCCACCGGTGCGGTCGCCGCGACCGCCGTCGCCGCCCTGCTGGACGGCCTGGACGGCCGGCTGGCGCGGCTGCTCGACGCCACCAGCAAGATCGGCGCGGAGCTGGACTCGCTGTCGGACAACGTGGCCTTCGGGGTGGCGCCCGCGCTGACCCTGTACGTGTGGGGCCTGCACGGCACCAAGTACGGGTGGGCCGTCGCGTTGATCTATGCGGTGTGCATGACGTTGCGGCTGGCCCGGTTCAACACGTTGCTGGACGACCCCGACCAGCCGCCGTTCACCAAGGAGTTCTTCGTCGGTGTGCCGGCGCCGGCCGGGGCCCTGCTGGTGTTGTTGCCGGTCGTGCTGACCCTGGAGATCAGGGACGGCTGGTGGTCGTCCGAGCCGGCGGTGATGGTGTGGATGCTGGTCTGCGCGGGCCTGCTGATCAGCCGGGTGCCGACGCTGTCCCTGAAGACGATCAAGGTCGCGCCGCGGGCGATGGCGCCGCTGCTGGTGGGTGTGGGGGTGCTGGCGGCCGCGGTGATTCTCTACCCGGTCGTGGCCCTGATCGCGGCGATGGTGCTCTACCTGCTGCACATTCCCTATGCGGCGTACCGCTATCGCTGGCTGGCCAGGCACCCCGAGGCGTGGGACGTGCCGCCCAAGGAGCGCCGGGCGATCCGCCGCGCGCACAGCCGCCGCCGGCTGGGACTGCGACCACCGCTGCGGCGCGCCGCGGGCACGCCGCGGACGGTCCGGCTGGCCCGACTCTCCCGGCGCAACGGACGACCGGGCCGGCAGCGCCGACCCGAGGACCTCGTCGACTGACAGCACTCCCGCTGCCCCGGAGGGCCCCGGCCGGCCGCCGCTTCCGCCAGCGGGATCGCGCGCGTACTCCTACAGCCGCACCCCGCCCTCCCTGGGTCTCGCGAGCCCAAGTCGAGCGTAGTGATCAGGAAAATCGCAGGTCAAGGGCGTGATCGTCGGCTGTGGGCACATCTGGGGGGTGTGGATAACTTCGCGGTGGGCGGCGCTGCCGGGTGGTTTCCGTAGGCTGCGGGCGTGACCGCACCGGAGATCACGCTCACCACGAGGCTGTCGCCGTCGGCCCTGGACACCCGGCGCGGGGTGGTCCGGCTGCACCCCGAAGTGCTGGATGCGTTGGGGCTGCGTGCGTGGGACGCCGTCCGGCTCACCGGGAGCCGGGTGACCGCCGCGCTGGCCGCCGCGGCGACGCCGGGCACGCCGACCGGCGTGGCCCTGGTCGACGACGTGACCCTGTCCAACCTGGGCCTTCCCGAGGGGACCCAGGTCGTGGTCTCCCCGGTTCGGGTCGTGGCGGCGCGGTCGATCACCGTCTCCGGCTCCCGGCTCGCGATGACCGCGGTGTCCCCCGAGACGCTCCGGCTGGCGCTGACCGGCAAGGTGCTGACCACCGGCGACGCGGTGTCCTTGCTGCCGCAGGACCTCGCGCCGCCACCGGGCGCCGACGTGTCCACCGCGCGCCGCCGGCTGTCCGCGGCGATCGGCATGACCTGGACCAACGAGCTGGTCACGGTCGCCGAGACCGATCCGGCGGGACCGGTGGCGGTGCAGCCCGCCACGGTCGTCCGCTGGCAGGGCGGCGCGCGGACCGGCGACCGGATCGGCGCCGTGACCGCCGCCCCGCAGCCGGCCGCGGAACCCGCCCAGGCCGCCGCTCCTGAGCGACCACCGGTGCCGGTGGCGGACCTGGTGGGCGCGGAGGACGCCGCCCGCCGGCTGACCGAGTGGTTCGATCTCGCCTTCCAGCATCCCGAGTTGCTCGCCCGGCTGGGCTCGTCCGCGCGGCTGGGCGTCCTGGTGACCGGCCCGCCCGGGGTCGGCAAGGCCACCCTGGTGCGCTCGGTGGCGCACGCCGCCGGCGCGGAGGTCGTCGAGTTGGTAGCCCCCACCGTGGCCGCACTGGAGGCCGGCACGGCCTCGCAGCGCGTGCACGACGCCGTCGCCGATGCGAAGGCCCGTGCCGCCCGTGGGAAGCCCTGCGTACTGCTGGTGTCCGATGTGGACTCGCTCCTCCCGTCGGCGGCTCCTCCCCCACTGGCCACGGTCGTGCTGGACGCGTTCCGCGCCGCGGTTCCCACGACCGGGCTGGCGTTGGTCGCCACCTCGGCGCACCCGGAGTCGGTGGATCCCCGGCTGCGCGCCCCGGACCTGGTGGAACGCGAGGTGACCGTCGCGGCCCCGGACACGCGCACCCGGACCGCACTGCTGCAGGTGTTGCTCCGGGACGCACCGCTGGAGTCCACAGTGGACCCTTCGGCGGTGGCCGAGCGCACCCCGGGTTTCGTGGTCGCCGACCTGCTCGCGCTTCGCAGGGAAGCCGCGGTGCGCGCGGCCGTGCGCCACAAGCAGGCCGGTGAGCCCGCCGACCCACGCATCGCGCAGGAGGACCTGCTGGGCGCGCTGGAGGTGGTCCGTCCCATCTCGATGTCCACTTCGGACAACCTGCAGGTCGGTGGCCTCACCCTGGACGACGTCGGCGACATGGGCGAGGTGAAGCAGGCGCTCACCGAGGCCGTGCTGTGGCCGCTGCAGTACCCGGACTCCTTCGCCCGGCTCGGCGTCCAGCCGCCACGTGGTGTGCTCATGTACGGTCCGCCGGGCTGTGGCAAGACGTTCCTCGTGCGTGCCCTTGCCGGGACCGGTCGGCTTAACGTGCTCTCGGTGAAGGGCGCGGAACTGATGGACAAGTGGGTCGGCGAGTCCGAGCGCGCGGTGCGGGAGCTGTTCCGCCGCGCCCGGGATGCCGCGCCCGCGCTGGTCTTCCTGGACGAGGTGGACGCTCTGGCGCCGCGCCGCGGCCAGTCCGGTGACTCCGGGGTCGCCGACCGGGTCGTGGCGGCCCTGCTCACCGAGCTCGACGGTGTGGAGCCGCTGCGCGACGTCGTGGTGCTCGCCGCCACCAACCGCCCCGACCTGGTGGACCCGGCGCTGCTGCGGCCGGGCCGGTTGGAGCGCATGGTGTACGTGCCGCCGCCGGACACGGCGGCCCGGGCCGAGATCCTGCGTTCCGCCGCCAAGAACACTCCCCTGGCCAGGGACGTCGACCTCGACGCGGTTGCCGCGGAACTCGACGGGTACTCGGCGGCCGACTGTGCCGCCGTGGTTCGCGAGGCCGCGCTCACCGCGATGCGGGAGTCGTTGGCGGCGGCCGAGGTCAATGCCGCCCACCTGGCCACCGCGCGGCGGGCGGTGCGTCCCTCCCTGGATCCGGTCCAGCTGGCCGAGTTGGAGGCGTACGCGGCCAGCCGGACCTAGGCCCGGTCACCGGGTCGGGGCCCGGCGGAACGAACTCACCCGCCGGGACGGCAGTCGTAGAGCTGCAGGTCGTACCGGAACGAGATCGGCCTCCCGGAGTCCGTCGGGGGCAGTGTGACCGTTCGGCCGCCGCCCCCGTACTCCTTCGGGTCCACCTGGGAGCAGTTCAGGCGCACCCAGCCCGCAACGGGCGGTTCGGGTCTTTTCCTGCCGGACAGGATGTTCCCGAGGATGACGTACCGCAGTTCGCGCCGCGACACCAGGTCGGCGACGTGGTCGACGGACGGTGCGGGCAGGCTACCGGAGAAGCCACCGAAGGGTAGGACGGACTCTCCGGCGGCCGTGGCGGACGCGGCAATCATCGAACTCGCCGCGAACAGGTACTTCTCTCCCTGTCGCCGGGACCTCAGGTAGTCGAACGTCTTCTGGTTTCGCCGGGCGGACTTGTCGAACTCCGCCGCCGGTATCTTGCGCGGTCCCGCCGCCGGATCGAACGACACCGCGTCGGGATTGGGTACCACCGTCGTCGCGGCCCAAGCGGAGGGTGCCAACAGAACCGTGACGACGCCGAGGAAACCTCCCGCCGCGAGCACGTGCGTCGTCCACGGTCGCGCCCCGGGCGAGCGCTCGCTCGCCCGCGCCGAAACGATCCTCCCGATCACCAGCACCACAACCGCGAGCGATCCCGTGACGACGACGCTGGGGGCCAGCCACGGCAGGAAACCCGGGAAACGCGACGCCAGATAGGCCGACCACACCGTCGACACCGCGATCATGAGCGGCAGCAACCACTTCCGCCACCCCTCCTGCCGATACGCCGACCACATCGTCGTCAGCGCCGTCGCGGCCAGCGCCGCCACCGGTGGCGCCAGCGCGGCCACGTAGAAGGAGTGCGCCACGTGTCCCAGACTGAACGCGACGACGTGGGCCAGCAGCCACACTCCCCACATGACGCAACCGGCCCGGGCCCACGCGGCCCGGGGTGCCGGATCGGGCCAGGCGATCCCGAGCAGCAGGCCGGCCAGCGCCAGCGGGTACAGCCAGCCGACCTGGGGCGCGACCTGGTCGCTCAACAGGTACAGCCAGTGCGTCCCGGTTCCCGAACCGATCTGTGCTCCCAGGCCCCCGCCCATCCCGAGATCGTCACCGACCCCGAACCGGCCCAGGGCGTTGTACCCGAAGACCATGGAGATCGGCGAGTTGTCCATGGAGCCGTCCACGTAGGGGCGGGCCGACGCGGGGGTCAGCAGCACCAGCACGATCCACAGGCTCGATACCGCCAGGGTGGTGACGCCGGCCAGCAGGAGCTGCCCGGCCCGGCGCCAGAGGACCGCCGGGTTCCGGCCCGCCGCCACCAGGTAGCCGACACCCAGCGCCGGCAGCACCGCCCACGCCTGGACCATCTTGACGTGGAAGGCGAACCCCACCCAGACACCGCTGAGCAGGAGCCAACGCAGCCGACCCGTCTCGACGGACCGCTGCCACGCCGCCACCGCCAGCAGTAGGAGCAGCATCAGCAACATGTCGGCGATCTCGGCCTTGGCAAGCGCGCCCACCATCGGCGTGACGGCCAGCGCGGCCGCCGCCAGGATGCCGGCGACCGGGCCCCACCAGCGGCGGGTCACCCGGTGCAGGACGATCACCGCGAGCACGGCCTCGGCCACGTGTGGCAGCAGCACCGACCAGTTGTGGAACCCGAAGGCACGCACCGACAGCGCCTCGAGCCAGAACGAACCGGGCAGCTTGTCCAGCGTCAGGGTCCCGGACGGATCCTGGGCGCCGAACACGAACGTCGTCCAGCTCTGCGACATGCTCCTGACCGCGGCCGAGTAGTAGTTGAGCAGCTGGTTCCGGTCCAGCTCCCAGCCGTAGCCCAGGGCCGTGGCCAGCACGAGGACGAGCAGGGCGGGACGCTCCCACCACGGGTTGCCGATCAAGGCCCGCCACGGCCTGGATCCGCTCACCGCGCTGGTGCGACCGAGACGACCCTGCTGATCAAAATCGGAGGGAATGGTGGTACTACTAACCACCGCACGAGAATAACGGTCTTTTCGGGGATTCAGTCAAGGCCACGGGACACCCACCTCCGACATCTGCGTGAATTGTGATCACCGGCCCGCGGTACGGGAACCAGGCCGGCCACAGGCATCGGAATATGCCGCCCCACAAGGATATCCCCGCCGGTCACAACCTGCTTTCCGCGCCGAAGCCGGTCCCGCGAAACCACCCAGGAGCGAACAATACGGACAGTCGGACAAAAAAGAAACAGCAACCCAATCCCGCCATTAATCAGGGTCACAAATTTTTCAAGACGTAACGATGTGATCAAAATTCGACGTGACACGAAAAAGGGAGGGCGGTGTGCCACGGGCGGACGGGACGGCCCGCGCGGCACCCGCCGGCCCGACGCCGCCTACCGACCCCCGTAGTCGTTCGTGACGATCACGACGAGACCCGGGCTGGCGTCGGAGATGCCGTCGAACCTGGGTTCCACGCGCATCCCGAACTGGCGTCCCAACGCCTCCGCGGCCGCCTTCTCGTCGGTCCCGGGCCGATAGTAGACGGTCGTGGTCGGGATGATCCCGCTCGAGTAGTTACCGACCTCGACGACTTCCCATCCGGCGGCACGGAAGTCGTCGGCCGCCCTGGCCGCGAGGTGTTTGATGGTGCTGTTGTTGTAGACGCGCAGCGGTGCACGCGGTGTCGCGCGCTGGTCGTCGGCGGGTTCCCTGCCACCCGGCGGGTTCGCGGTGTCCGGTCGACCGGTTGCGGGCGGGCCGCTCGGTTTGTCCGGCTTGGCCGGCTCGCTCGGCGCCGGGGTCGTGGTCGGTGCGGCGGCGGTGGTGGTGGTAGCCGGCGTGCTGCTCGGGCCGGCCGCGGTGGGGCTCTCGGCCGGGCTGCCGGTCGCGGTGCTGGCCGAGCTGGCCACCGTGCGCGGACCGTTGGCGCTGCCGTCCCCGCCTGCGGTCACCGTCACGACGCCGACGATCACGGCGACCGAGGCCACCCCGAGCAGCGCGAGACCGGCGACCCGCAGTGGACGCGAGGGGTTCGCGGGGTCGATCGGGCTCATGTCTGTGGTTTCATCCCCCGTTCCACTGCCGCGGGTCCATGCCGAGCCGCCGCGCGACCCGGGCCTTCTGCCGGGCCGAGCGCAGCCGGCGCAACCGCTTGACCAGCATGGGATCCGCGCGCATCGCCTCCGGCTTGTCCATCAGGCTGTTCAGCACCTGGTAGTAGCGGGTGGCGGACATGTCGAACAACTCGCGGATCGCCTGTTCCTTGGCACCGGAGTACTTCCACCACTGCCGTTCGAAGGCGAGGATCTCGTGTTCCCGGCGGGTCAGGCCGTCGGCGGGGTCGTGCGGGGCCGCCCGTCGCTCGCCGGCGCGCTCCCGGGACCGGGCACGGGTCTCACGGGCCGGCTCACCCGACCGGGCCGGCGGCTCAGGGACCTGCTCGCAGGGTCGAGCCCTGAACTCTGCGGCGTCCATCTGGCTCCTCGCCTCGAGTCGGCGGTTGCGTGCCACACCGGAACTACAGATATGTGATTCCCGGGACACCATTACACCACGCGGACCCGCCGCGACGCCGCGGCATCGGCCGGCGCGTCGTGCCGGCTCCAGAAGACCCCGTGCGGCGAGGATCGTGCCTGGCCCAGGTCGTATCCGCCGTCGACGCACGTCATAGGGTGACCGGTATGTCCGTGCACCCCATCGTGATCGTCGGCGAGCCCGTGCTACACAAGCCGACCCGTCCCGTCGAGCGGTTCGACGACGAGCTGCGGAAGCTGGTCGACGACATGTTCGAGACCATGGCCGCGGCCCAAGGGGTCGGGCTGGCCGCCAACCAGATCGGCGTGGACCTGCGGGTGTTCGTGTACGACTGCCCGGACGACAAGGGTGAGCGGCACCACGGCGTGGTGGCCAACCCGGTACTGCAGACCTCGGAGATCCCGGAGACGATGCCCGATCCGGAGCACGACTGGGAGGGCTGCCTGTCGGTTCCGGGCGAGCCGTTCCCGACCGGTCGAGCGGGCTGGGCCAAGGTCACCGGTGCCGACCTGGACGGCAACCCGATCGAGGTTGAGGGCACCGGCTACTTCGCGCGTTGCCTCCAGCACGAGACCGACCATCTCAACGGGTACATCTTCCTGGACCGGCTGATCGGCCGGTACAAGCGCGACTCCAGGCGGATGCTCAAGCGCAACGGCTGGGGCGTACCGGGGCTGTGCTGGGACCCGGCGAGCAAGGGCGACCCGTTCGGCGAGCACTGATCGGTTCCGGACACCGCTGGCGACCGAAATCACCCGCGCGCCGACGATCTCCGTCGTGCCGGGTGGGAGCGGACGGCGCCGGCCCTCCGGTGATCCGCTTCAGCCCAGGGCGAACGTCGGAACACCGCGCACTCTCCCCGGCTTGAACCTGCCACACGGGAGAGGTGGTGAACCGCCATGACCGAGTCGATCCTGCCCGGTGGCGCCGAAAGGCCCGCCGAGCCCGCCCTGGATGCCTACTCGCGGACTGTGAGCGCGGTCGCTTCCGCGGTCACGCCCCATGTCGCCGCGGTGCGGTTGCGGCACGGAAGCGGTTCGGCGGTGGTGTTCACCGATGACCGCTTCCTGTTGACCAACGCGCACGTGGTCGGCGGTTCCGGGGCCGGCGTGGCAACCTTCGCCGACGGGAGCGAAAGCCGGTTCGACGTCGTGGGGGCGGACTCGCTGTCGGACCTGGCGGTGCTGCGTGCGCGGGACGAGACGCCGGCCGCGGCCCGGTTCGGTGATGCCGACGGGCTCGTGGTCGGGCAGCTCGTGGTGGCGGTGGGGAACCCGGTGGGGCTGGCCGGGTCGGTGACGGCCGGGGTGGTCAGCGCGCTCGGGCGGGCGCTGCCGGTGCGGCAGGGCCGGGCGGCACGGGTGATCGAGGACGTGATCCAGACCGACGCCGCGCTCAACCCCGGCAACAGCGGTGGCGCGCTTGCGGATGCGAACGGCAGCGTGGTGGGGATCAACACGGCGTTGGCCGGGATCGGCCTCGGGCTCGCAGTGCCGATCAACGCCACCACGCGGCGGATCATCAGCACGCTTCTCGCGGAAGGGCGGGTCCGGCGGGCGTACCTGGGTGTGGTGGGGATGCCGGCACCGCTGCCCGCCGACGTGGCGCGGCGGACGGGGCAGGACACCGGGGTCAGGCTGGTCGAGGTGATGGCCGGCGGACCGGCCGACCGGGCCGGGCTGCACCGCGGCGACCTGGTGTTGAGCGTCGGCCGGGAGCCGGTCGCGGACGCGCAGGGCATCCAGCGGCAGCTGTTCGGTGAGGCCATCGGCCTGCCGTTGCCGGTCACGGTGTTCCGCAACGGGGCGATGGTGGACGTGATCGCCGTCCCCGCCGACCTCGCCGAGGTCGTCTGATCCGGCAATCTTCGACAGTGGCCACCAGGGGCGCTGGCATCCATAACCGAACACCGTCATCATGTGATGTCATGACGAAACGTCTCACATTGCTGCTTCCGGACGGGCAACACGCGGAGATCAAGCAGAGCGCCGAGCAGGCGGGTATGTCACTTCACGCCTGGATCCTGCACGCCATCGAGCGCGAGAACCTGCGGCAGCGGTTGGCCGAGCACAACGAATGGTGCCTCGCCAACAAGGGCAGGCTGCCGGACCCGGTAGAGGAGTACAAGCGGCGCGCCGAAGCGAAGAAGCGGGCACTGGGGGGCACCGCGTGACCCCTCTGCAGGGGCAGATACGAGCCGTCCTCGGCGACGACTCGCGACACGTGTTGATCTACTCGGGCGACATGTTCAACACCCTCCACGGTGAGGACTTTGTACTCACGATGGATGTCATGGATCACCCGACGCCTCTTGCCATCGAGCTACCTGGGCAGAATCGCTGGGTGTGGTACACGTGGCTCGAGCACACCCCGAAAGCCATGCTGGGGCCCGTCGTTCATGAGATCTCGAAGTTCGACGTTTCCGAAATCAACACGAAGTTGTTCTTGATCCTCACTACGAACTGACCTCCTCGCACCCGGTCGGGCTGGAGGCGAGCCGGGAGGTCCAGCATCCGGGTGGAGCTGGACTCCCGGTGGCCGGCTCACTAGCCTCCCCTGCGGGGCTCGTTCCCCGAACCGACAACTGGACACGCGGGAGCTCGCGCCGTAGCGGGCTGAGAGGGCGGCTGGTGTCGTATGCGACCCGGTGCCGCCGACCGCTCGAACCTGACCGGGTAATGCCGGCGTAGGGAGGCATCATGACGGCTCTTGCCGACCGTTCCGTCCACCCCACCATCACCACCGGGCCGATCACCGGTTCGCACAAGAACTACCGGGAGACGCCCGACGGGCTGCGGGTCCCGTTCCGCAGGGTGGAGCTGACCAACGGCGAGCACGTCGACCTCTACGACACCTCTGGCCCCTATACCGACACCGAGGCCACCATCGACATCCACAGTGGACTCCCCAGGTTGCGGGAGTCGTGGATCGCCGAGCGGGAGCCGGTCAACGGCGCGGTGACCCAGCTCGCCTACGCCAAGGCCGGGATCATCACCAAGGAGATGGCCTACATCGCCCTGCGCGAGGGCGTGGATCCGGAGTTCGTGCGCGACGAGGTCGCCTCCGGGCGCGCGATCATCCCGGCCAACCGCAGGCACCCGGAAGCCGAGCCGATGATCATCGGCAAGAGGTTCCTGGTGAAGGTCAACGCCAACATCGGCAACTCCGCCGTGTGGTCTTCGGTGGAGGAGGAGGTGGAGAAGATGGTGTGGGCGACCCGCTGGGGCGCCGACACCGTGATGGACCTGTCCACCGGCAAGCGGATCCACGAGACCCGGGAGTGGATCCTGCGCAACTCGCCGGTCCCGATCGGCACCGTGCCGATCTACCAGGCGCTGGAAAAGGTCAACGGCGACCCGGCGGAGCTGTCCTGGGAGGTCTACCGGGACACCGTGATCGAGCAGTGCGAGCAGGGCGTCGACTACATGACCGTGCACGCGGGCGTGCTGCTCCGCTACGTCCCGCTGACCGCGCGCCGGGTCACCGGCATCGTCTCGCGCGGCGGCTCGATCATGGCCGCGTGGTGCCTGGCGCACCACAGGGAGAGCTTCCTCTACACCCACTTCGCCGAACTCTGCGAGATCCTGCGCACCTACGACGTCTCGTTCTCGCTCGGCGACGGCCTGCGGCCGGGTTCGATCGCGGACGCCAACGACGAGGCGCAGTTCGCCGAGTTGCGCACCCTGGGCGAGCTTACGCACATCGCCCGCGAGCACGACGTGCAGGTGATGATCGAGGGGCCGGGCCACGTGCCGATGCACAAGATCGCCGAGAACGTGCGGCTGGAGGAGGAATGGTGTGGTGAGGCGCCCTTCTACACCCTCGGGCCGCTGGCGACCGACATCGCCCCGGCCTACGACCACATCACCTCGGCGATCGGCGCGGCCCAGATCGGTTGGCACGGCACGGCGATGCTCTGCTACGTCACGCCCAAGGAGCACCTGGGCCTGCCGAACCGGGACGACGTGAAGACCGGCGTGATCACCTACAAGATCGCGGCGCACTCCGCCGACCTGGCCAAGGGGCACCCGCGGGCGCAGGAGTGGGACGACGCGTTGTCCAAGGCGCGCTTCGAGTTCCGCTGGGTGGACCAGTTCAACCTGTCGCTGGACCCGGACACCGCCCGCGCGTTCCACGACGAGACGTTGCCGGCGGAGCCGGCCAAGACCGCGCACTTCTGCTCCATGTGCGGGCCGAAGTTCTGCTCGATGAAGATCACGCAGGACGTCCGCAGGTACGCCGAGGAACACGGCCTGGACAGCGTCGAGGCGATCGAGGCCGGTATGCGGGAGAAGTCGGCCGAGTTCGCCGAGCGCGGCAACCAGGTCTACCTGCCCGTGGTGGACCGGTGAGCTCGTTGCTCGACGGGTCGTTGCGGCCCGTGCCGGGGACCACCCCGGCACGGGCCCTGACCATCGCTGGTTCGGACTCCGGTGGTGGGGCCGGCCTGCAGGCCGACATGCGCACGTTCTTCGGCTGCGGCGTGCACGGCATGACCGCGGTCACGGCGGTCACGGTGCAGAACTCGGTCGGTGTGACCGGGGTGCACGAGATCCCGCCGGAGACGGTGGCGGCCCAGGTGGAGTCGGTGGTCACCGACATCGGGGTCAACGCGGTCAAGACCGGGATGCTGTCCTCGGCCGGGATCATTCGGGCCGTGGACGAGGTGTGTGGCCGGCTGGGGATCGGGCGTGACGGGCGGATCCCGTTCGTGGTCGACCCGGTCGCCGCGTCGATGCACGGCGACCCCCTGCTGCGGGCGGATGCGCTCGATGCGCTGCGCGAGCTGTTCCGGCGCGCCACCCTGGTGACCCCGAACCTGGACGAGGTCCGGCTGCTCACCGGCGTCGACGCACGGGACCGGGCCGGGCTGGTGGCCGCCGCCAGGGCGATGCGCGCGCTCGGGCCGCAGTGGGTGCTGGTCAAGGCCGGGCATCTGGTGGACGACCCGGACTGCGTCGACCTCCTCCACGACGGTGAGCGGGTCGTGGAACTGCCCGGCCCGCGGTTCGACACCCCACATACCCACGGCGGTGGCGACACGCTGGCCTCCGCGGTCACCGCCGCGCTGGCCCGTGGCGCCGACCTGGTGGAGGCCGTGCGGTTCGGCAAGCGGTACATCGTCCGAGCGGTGAGCGATGCCTACCCCCTCGGGTCGGGGGTGGGGCCGGTGTCATCTTTCTGGCGTATCTCGCCCGAAACGGTGTAGTGATCAAGTTGCGCTTCGCTGTGTGACCGACGACCGTGCAGACTTGCCGCCTCACTCACGTGGGTGTTGGTATGCCTGGTTAGGTGGGCTTCTTGGGTCGCGCATCGTCGATCACCGCTGAGGGGCGTCGGTCCGGTTCGCCGGCCGCGCGCGGAGCCGTGCCGGGCCGGGGCGGTGGTCGGCCACCGGCCCCACCCGGCCAACGGCTGCTCATCGTGCTGGCGGTCACCGCGGTCGCCACCGGAACGGCCGCCGCGTTCGGCCTCGCCGAGATCACCGCCATCGCGGGCCTCGGCACCATGTTCGGCCTCATGGCCGGGGTCGGTGGCTCGCTGCGCGCGGACCTGAAGCTGTTGAGCTGGTGCGGGCCGCTGCTCGTGCTGGCGCTGGCCGCCGGGCCCGCGGTGGACGAGCTGCCCGCGCTCGCGATCGCGGTGCCCACCGTCGCGGTGCTGGGTGCGGCGTTCGCGCCGCTGCTGGGCTGGCGGCTGGAGCTGGCGGTGGGCGCGTTCCTCACCGCGACCGTGCTGGCCAGCGCCACCGGCATCGGCACCGGCCTGAGCATCCTGGTGCGGCTGGCGGCCGCGGCGCTCGGGGTGGCCTTCGCGGTGGTGCTGCGGATCGTGTTCGGCGGGCGGGACCCGTCGGCGAACACGCGTACCGCCGTGTCCGAGGCGTTGACCAGCCAGGACCCCCACACGTTGCCGCAGGCCATCAAGGTCTGGCGGTCCGCCGGGGGCGAGCCCTGGCTCGGGGAGGCGCTGGCCGGGGTCTCGGCCGTCCGCACGGCCCGGGCCGAGCTGGGCGCTCGGGTACTGACGGCACCTCCGCAGGTGGGCGAGCGGCTGCGGATCGCCCTGGTCGAGGCGGACCGGGTCATCTCCCAGCTCGCGCTGGCGGTGCGGGCCCGTTCGACCCGCACGCTACCGATGCTGGACCTGCTGCTGCAGCAGCTGGAGTGGGTGCGGCTCGCCTCGCCACCGGCGGACGTCGTGCGCCAGCTCGACTCGCTGACCACGGGCCTGCGTCGGGTGCGCAACTCGCTGACGACCCGGGTCACCGGCACGACCGAGACGGCTCCGCGCGGCGCGCGCCGGCGCATCCTGGGCGAGGAGTTGCGGGCGCTGCTGGTCCCCCAGTCGGCGCTGCTCCGGCACGCCCTGCGATCGACGGTGGCGGTGCTGGTCGGTGCCTCGATCGCGGTGTGGCAGCACAATCCGCAGGCCTCGATCCTGGTGATCACGATCTTCGCCGTGCTGCGGCCGTCGCGACGGGACAGCGTTTCGGTGGCCCTGCAGCGGGCGGCGTGGACGTTCGTGGCGGTCGGGTTCGCCGCGGCGATCGGCGCGGTCACCCCGGGACCGATCCTGGTCGCGGCGTTCGTGGTGCTCGGCGTGGTCGGGTTCCCGGTGCTGCAGCGCAACCACACCGCGCTCACCGCACTGCTCACCGCGTTGGTGGTGGTGCTGCGTGGCGTCGACCACCGCAGTCCGCTGATCGACATCGTCATCAACTTCCTGACCAGTGCCGCGATCGGCGCGACGCTGGCGCTCGCCGTGGGCTACCTGACCCTGCCGCGGCCGCGCGCCGGCCTGTTGGAGCGGGTGCACAACGCGGTGGAGTCGGTGCGCGGGCTGACGTGGGCGTTGCTGGAGCCCGGCGGGGCGAGGCAGGTGAAGTCGCTGCACGCGATCGCGGTGCGGCGGGTGCACGACCTGCTGGCGTTCGTGGACCGCGCCGAGGAGGAGCCCGAGGAGGTGCGGGAGGCCGCCCGCGAGGCCGGGCACGCGTTGGACACGTTGCGCGCGGTGCTCCGGGAGCTGGCCGAGCTGCCCGAGGAGCTGCGGCGGCCGGCGGTGCCCGCGGTGCGGCGGGTGCGTGCCGTGCTGGGCCCGCCGAGCCAGGCCGGGCCGGACGAGCTGCAGGTGGTGCCGCACAACCAGCCGTGGCAGGCCGCGTTGGCCGCGCAGATGATGGTCACCGAGGCCAACGCGGTGCAGCGCGCGGTCGCGCGGATGGCCGAGGAGTGAACACCCGGCCGGCCGACGCGCTGACCAGCCCGAATGCTTACCGTCGGATGCGGAGCGTGAACACCGTTGTCACGTCCCGCATCCGGGGGTGGGTGCCGTGGGGGAGGAACGAGCCGGGCCGGGAAGCTTCCGCGCGCTGGCGGTCCTGCGCGCCAAGGAAGGTGAGCTGACGGCCCTGCGGCAGCTCCGCTCCGGCCGGTTCCGGCAGCAGTTCCACGCGGTGCAGCCGTTGCTCCGGATGGACCCGGGAAGGCCGGTGGACGGCGACCACATCGACGACCTGGCTGGTTGTGCGGCGGCTCATGCCCTTGGCGGCCGCCCCGTGATGATCGACGCCTCCGACCTGGACGACCCCGCCGCGACAATGCGGACATTCCGGGACAAGATGGGCATGCTCCCGGATTCCTGCCGGTTCATCCCTGTCGTGCGTGCCACCGACCCACGTAGCTATGTCGACCTGCTCGGCGCACTCGCCGACGAGTGCGACTGCGGAGCCGCCCTCCGCTATGTCGTCGAACACACGCCACCCGGGGACATCACCGCCGCGATCACCGCCGCGATCGCCGCGCTGCGACACGAACGCGAAGCGATCGACCTCATCATCGACGTCGGTTACCTCCCGAACCGTCGGACCGCGCGGCAACGTGCGGAGCAGGTCACAGCGCTCGTGAGCAGCCACCCCTGCCTGCAGGGCTACCGAACCACCAGCGTCGTGGCGGGGTCGGTGCCGAAGTCCCTCAGACACGTCGGCCGGCTGCGGCAGGTGCGGCACGAGGAGGAGCTGTGGCGGGGTGTCGCTACCGGCTCGACCCGAAAGGACCTGCGGTTCGGAGACTTCGGCGTCGTCCACCCGGTCCCGCCCAAACGCTCGGGCGGCCGCTTCACCCACTCCACGTTGCGCTACGCGGTCAACGGGTTCTGGCTGTTCTTCCGGCAGTCAATAGAGGATCACCTCGACGAGGCGACCGCCTGCGGTGAGGACGGCCGGACGCACACGTTCCGACTCATCAGTCGGGAGCTGGTGGCCGACACCGAAGAGTATTTCGGCCCCACCTTCTCCTGGGGGGATCACCAGCTTGCCTCGAGCGCGAACGGCAACGGGGAGAAGCTCGGCACGACCAGTACACCGGTCGCCTTCGCGACCTCACATCACTTGGCGTACCTCGCGGAGCGGCCGTTGGCCGCGTGAGCAACGGGAGGCGGGGATGGATGGCTTAGCCGCGCGACCCAGGTTCCAGGCACTGGTCGTGCTGAAGAGCAAGATGGGCGAGCTCGAGGCCGCCGCCCGGATGTCACGGGCGGACGTCGCCGTCGTGCAGCCGCTGGTGGAGATCCTGCCCACCGTCACCCCGGACGGGCGGCTCCTGCCCAAGCTGGTCGCGGCGGCCGTGGCCCTGGCGCGGCAGGACCGCCCGCTGATGGTGGACTGCTCGCTGCTGCATCCCTCGAGCCCGCTCAGCCAGTGGCCGCGCGGCCCGCTCGACATGCTCTCCCAACACATCCGGCAACGCGCCATCCGGGAGTACGGCGACTGCGCCGAGAACCTGGTGCCGCTGATTCCCGTGTTGCGCGCCGATGACAGCGTCGCGGCACTGCGTACGGTCAAGCTGCTCGACGAAGACCTGGGCTGCGGAGCCGCGTTGCGGGTGCAGATCTCCGATCCGGCGCGGGCCAATGCGGCGCGACGCTGGGTCGACCGTGCGCTGGACCTGATGCGCCTGCCCGCCGGTGCGGTCGACCTCATCCTGGACCTCGGGTACCTGGCGAGCGGGCGCACCCGGCACCTCGACCTCGCGCTCATCGCGCTGGACCAGCTCGGGTCCCACCACGGGCTCCGGTCGACGACGCTGGTGTCGGGCTCGGTTCCACCGGCCCGCAACGGATTCGACACCGTGCGCCTCGACCGCGCCGAACTCGATGTGTGGCAGGCGGTGCGGGACGAGCGGATCGGCCGCGACATTTGTTACGGCGACTACGGCGTGGTGCACCCGATCCCGCCGGCGCGGGAACCGAACTATCCCGTCACCGTCTACCCATTCCTCTATTACACGGTGTCCGACGGCGCGGTGTTCCTCCGCCGCCAGCTACCGCGCGGCACTGACCGCCGCGTGCCGAAAGGCGCGGCCGCACAACACTTCCTCGACCTGACCGACGAGCTCACCGACCGCGAAGAGTACGCGGGACCCGAGTTCTCCTGGGGCGACAGCCAGATCAACGACTGCGCGCAACGCCGGATCGACAATGTCGGAACGGCATGGCGGTGGATAGCCATGGGAACCTCGCACCACGTCGCACAGCTCTCACATATCCCGCTCACCCTCGACATCCCCACCCAGCGCACGAAGGAGGACCGAACGAGGCAGCACGAGCGCTAACGGGCCTCCACCAAGCCCCGACAGAAAGTGCGGAGCGCGCTGCCCAGCCCCTACTCGAGTTGCCGCTGTAGCTTGGTCGCATAGGCTGGCCAGTCGGTCAGTTGCTAGTGGCGGCAGCCACGCGAACGACACGGTGGGTGCAATGTTGCGGCGCTTCGAGGGCAAATCGTCACTGGTGACCGGTTCCTCCTCCGGAATGGGCCGGGCGACCGCGCTCCGGCTGGCCGAGGAGGGCGCGCGGGTGCTTGCCGTGGACCGGAACGCCGAGGGGCTCGAACGGCTCGCGGCGGAGTCTCCCGCCACCGGGCAGATCGTTCCGCACACGGCCGACGTGTCCGACGAGGACCAGGTACGCACGACCGTCCGTGCCGCGCTCGGGCACTTCGGCGGCCTCGACGTTCTGGTGAACAATGCGGGGATCCTGCACATGGCTCCGCTGCCCGAGCAGACGGTGGCCGACTTCCATCGCGTCCTGCAGGTCAACCTGCTCGGCACGTTCCTGTTCTGCCGCGAGGCGATGCCCGCCCTGGTCAGGCGTCGGGGCGTTGTGGTCAACGTTGCCTCGGCGGCGGCGACGCACGCCCACCCGTTCATGACCGCCTATGCCGCGAGCAAGGGTGGGATACTCGCGTTCTCGATCAGCCTGGCCCATGAATACACGCGACAGGGTGTTCGGGTCGTGGTCGTCTCCCCCGGTGGCGTGGACACCCCCCTGATGCGGTCGGTGCAGTTCCCCGACCACGTCGACCCCTCCTTCTACCAGCGGATCACGCCGCCGCTGGGATTCGGCACGCCCGAGCAGCTCGCCGGCACCATCGCGTATGTGGCCTCCGGCGACGCGGGTTTCCTCACCGGTGTGGAGATCCGCGTCGATGGTGGCTCCGGCAACTGACCGGAGGATCACAACTCCGGGCTGGATGCCTGGGCCCAGTACCGCCTGGGGATGCGGCCGGCGAGCCTGGCCAGCCGGCCGGCCTCGACCGCGGCCCGCATCGCCGCGGCCATCCGCTCCGGGTCCTGGGCCCTGGTCACCGCCGTCGCCAGCAGCACGGCGTCGCAGCCGAGCTCCATCGCCAACGCCGCGTCCGAGGCGGTGCCGATGCCGGCGTCGAGCACGACCGGAACCCCGGCCGCCGACACGATCATCTCGATGTTGTGCGGGTTCCGGATTCCCAGGCCGGTGCCGATGGGCGAGCCCAGGGGCATCACCGCGGCACAGCCGGCGTCCTCCAGGCGGCGCGCCAGCACCGGGTCGTCGTTGGTGTAGGGAAGCACGACGAAACCGTCGGCCACCAGCTGCTCGGCCGCGTCCAGCAGCTCGACCGGGTCCGGCAGCAGGGTGCGGTCGTCGGCGACGACCTCCAGCTTGATCCAGTTCGTCCGCAGTGCCTCGCGGGCCAGGCGCGCGGTGAGGACGGCCTCGGCCGCGGTACGGCAGCCGGCGGTGTTGGGCAGTGGCTCGATGCCCAGCCGCCGCAGCAGGTCGAGCACACCGGTGCCGCCCTCGGCGTCCATCCGCCGGAGTGCCACCGTGGTCAGCTCGGTTCCGGATGCGATCAGGGCACGTTCCAGCACCACCAGGTTGCCGGCGCCGCCGGTGCCCGTGATCAGGCGGGACCGGAGCTCCCGGCCGGCGATCAGCAGCGGGTCGGCGGTCACCGCGGTGCGGTCCAGGGTCTCGCTCACGTCAGCCTCCCTGCACCGCGGTGAGGACCTCGACGCGGGCACCGTCCCGCAGCGGGGTGCGCGGCCAGCTGGCGCGGGGCACGACGGCGCCGTCCAGGGCCACGGCGACACCGGTGCCGGGCCTGCCGAACTCGGCGAGCACGTCCGCCACGGTCGCCCCGGCGGCGAACTCGCGGTTTTGGCCGTTGACCTCAACCCTCATCAGTTTTCCTCCACAGTGGACGAACGAGATCGGGGCGGTTTCGGGGTTGTCTCAGCCGGCGGGCACGGTGGCCCGGGCCGGGTCGGCGGGCCGCACCGGCTCCGGCGGCGCCTGCCCGCGCAGGAGGGCGAGCACGGCGTCGGCGGTGATCGGGGCGAGCAGCAGGCCGTTGCGGTGGTGTCCGGCCGCGACCAGTACTCCGGGCTCCAGCTCGCCGATCAGCGGCAGGTTGTCCGGGCTGCCCGCACGGAACCCGACCGAGCACTCCTCGAGCGCGTACTCGGCCAGCCCGGGAAGGACCAGCTCGGAGTCCCGGAGCAGGTCACGAACCCCGCCCACGGTGACGTCGGCGTCGAAACCGGCCTCGTACTGGGTGGCGCCCAGGACCAGGCCCCAGGGGCGCGGGACCGCGTACAGCGGGCGCCCCTCGACGAGCGCGCGCACGGTCCGGGTGGGCGGTGGTAGGGCACCGCGCCGGGTCCGCATGCGCAGTATCTCGCCCTTGACCGGGCGGATCAGGCCGCGCAGGGCGGGATAAAGCTGGCCGCTCCATGCACCCGCGCAGATCACGACGGTACCGGCGTCCAGGGCGGATCCGTCGTCGAGCAGAGCTCCGCCCGGGCGGACCTCACAAACGGTTCCGTCGTGGAAGTCCACTCCGGACCGCACGCAGGCGGCGTGGAGCGCGTTCATGAGGATCTCGTTGTCCACGGAGAGATCGCCCGGCGCGAACAGTCCACTTCGGACATTCGGGCCGAGGGATGGTTCGAGCTGGCGCAGCTGGCGTCCGGTCATCGGGGTGGCCGCCACGCCCTGGCCCGCCAGGTAGTCGGCCAGCTCGCGCAGGACCTGGGCATCGGCGTGGTCGACGGCGACGGCGACGGTACCCGCGGTGCACAGGGGAAGCTCCGTGTCCGAGGCCACAGCGAGTTGGGTGGCGAAATCGGGCCAGCGGGCCAACGACGCCAGCCCCAGCTCGAGAACGGGCTCCTCGCCGGGCCACGCCTCGCAGACCGGGGCGAGCATGCCGCCCGCCACCCGGGAGGCGGCTCGGGCCGGTGCGGGGTCGACCACGGTGACCGGGAGGCCGGCCGCGGCCGCGCGCCAGGCCACGGACAGGCCGACGACCCCGGCGCCCACGACGAGCACGCGCGGGCGGTGACCGTTCCGATCGGTGGAAAGGTGGGGTGCCTCGCCGGCCGCGACGTCACCCGCCCCGACAGAAGAAACCATCATCACGCTCCCTGCGCCGGCATGACCCGGATCAGGTTCGACGGTCGGGGTCGGCAGACCCCCTCTCAGCCCGGTTCCTCCAGGCTCCCGTGCGGACCACCTCCCACCGTAGCCGCACCACGGCCTAGGGTCGAGCCTGTGCCTGGCTTGAGTGGCGAACAGATCAGGGAACGGCTGGCCGACGCGCGGCTGTACCTGTGTACGGATGCGCGCCGGGACCGGTGGGACCTGGCGGAGTTCGTGGATGCGGCGCTGGCCGGCGGCGTCGACATCGTGCAGCTGCGGGACAAGCGGGACGAGGTCCCGCTGGAGGTCAAGCACGAGCTGGTGGCCTTGGAGGTCGTCGCGGAGGCATGTGCCCGACACGGAGCGTTGCTGGCGGCGAACGACCGGGCCGACGTCGCGTTGGCGGTGGGTGCGGACGTGCTGCATCTGGGGCAGGACGACCTGCCGGTGCACTGGGCGCGGCGGGTGTTGGGCGACGAGGTGGTGATCGGCCGCTCGACGCACGACGGCGCGCAGGCTGACGCCGCCGCGGTCGAGCACGGTGTTGACTATTTCTGCGTCGGCCCGTGCTGGCCAACCCCGACGAAGCCGGGCCGCCCGGCCCCTGGGCTCGGGCTGGTGCGGTACGCGGCTCGGCAGGAGCACGACCTGGGGCACGGGCGCCCCTGGTTCGCCATCGGCGGGATCGATGAGGGGCGCCTGGGAGAGGTCATGGAAGCAGGAGCGCAGCGGGTCGTGGTGGTCCGCGCGATCACGGAGGCCGAAGACCCACGGGCCGCAGCGGAACGTCTCTCCGGCCGGCTCCGGAACTGACCCGAGCAGCCTCAGCCGGCCATACCAGCCGGGCAGCGCCAATATGAAGGTTTTTCTACGCTAGAATGGCGCCATGGCGACGATACAGATCAAGGATGTCCCCGAGGAGGTCGCCGAGACCTTCCGGCGACGCGCCGCAGCAGCCGGTCAGTCGCTGCAGTCCTACATGCGCCAGTACCTGATCACCGAGGCAGGTCGGCGCACGAAGTCCGAAATCATGCAGGCGATCCGCGACACCCTGGAGCGTCACCCGACTCCCGGTTCGACCACCGAACAGACGATCGCCGACCTGCGGGAGTTGCGGGGTGAATGACGAATACGTCGTCGATGCCTCGGCGCTGATCGAAGCGGTGACCAACAAGCGTGCTGTCGGCATCGCGGTTCGCGCTGTCGTCGAACAAGCTACCTGTCACGCCCCGCACCTCATCGATGCTGAGGTTGGTCAGGTGCTACGCCGCAAAGAGCGGCGCGGCGAGATCGCCGACGAGGAAGCCATCACGGGCCTTCGCGCAGTCACCACCCTGGTCGAACACCGCTACGGACAGAACGGTTGGCTCGCCACACGTGCATGGGAGCTTCGGAACACAGTCACCTTCTACGACGCGCTTTACGTGGCCCTGGCTGCAAGGCTCGACCTTCCGCTACTCACCGGAGATGCCAAGCTCTGCGCAGCGCCTAACTTGCCCTGCAAGGTGCAGCTCCTCACCGCCTGACGCTGTTGGCAGGATGGATCAGCGCAGGATCATGTTCCGTCCTTCGGATACCTCGCCAGGATCTCCGCCTCCTGCTGCTCGATCTTGGCCCACTTCGCGGCGGCCTGCTTGGCAGGCTCTGCGCATTCCTCCGGCGTGGGATCGTATCCTCGCGCGGCCAGTGCGGCGCGGAAACGCGCGTGCCGCTCTTCGCTTCCGATATTCACCACCCCACTACCAATACAATGGGGCGCCGAACCAGGTGTGGAGGGCTTTCGCCAAGCCTTCCGGGTTCGGCTCTCCCCAGTCTGCCGCCCAGGCCACGTAGCCGTCGCGCCGAATCAGCACGGCTGAAAGGTCCGTCCGATCCGCTTCTGCCACGCGGAAGACATCCACCCGGTCCGACCAGCCCGCAACGTCGGCGCCGTAACCGAAGTCGAGCAGCACACCGCGGCCGCTTCCCATCAGCTCCGCCAAGGAGGCCGGCTCGCGGCCCTCGACCACAACCTTCCCCTCGTTCATGTGCCAGCCGACAAAAGGATGCGCGTCGTCGGGCACCGGGTATCGGATCTCCCGCCCGCTCAACATGTTCTGCAGGAACCGCAGGACCTCGTCCTGCTCCATCATCTCCGCGAACACCTCGCGGAGTGCGGTCGTCTGCGGTCCCGGCCGCATGAGTGCGACCTGAGCACGGTTGTTCTGCAACACCCGCTCAGCCGCCAGCCTCCGCTCAGCGGTGTACGTGTCGAGGAGACCATCCGGCGCCCAGCCCGCAACTGTTGCCGCGAGCTTCCAACCCAGGTTCGCCGCGTCCATCAGTCCGAGCGTCAAACCCTGGCCGCCGAACGGTGGGTGCACGTGGGCCGCGTCCCCGGCCAACAACACCCGGCCCTTCCGATACGTACTCGCCCGACGAGCGTTATCAGTGAAGCGTGTCGCGCTGCGCACCGCGGTGACCCGGACGTCCGTGCCACTCACCCGGCGCAGGCTGGCCTCGATCTCCTCCGCGGTGATCGGCACGTCCCGGTCCGCCGGCGGCCCGTCGAACTCCACGGTCAGGACACGTCCAGCAACGGGCCCGTACGCCAGCACGCCGGTCGCGGTCCGCCGCCAGCCCATCGGAAGCAGCTTGTCCGGCTCGTCGAGGTCCACGATCGCCTGGTGGCCGGTGATTGTCGGTTCGGTGCCGGGGAAGTCGAACCCGGCGAGCTTGCGCACCAGGCTCCGCCCACCGTCACAACCCACCAGATATCCCGCCCGCAACGGCACGTCGAGCCCACCGACCTCGACCGCGACCCCGTCCTCGTCCTGCCGGAAACCGTCGAGCGGGTGCTCTCGCCACACCGGCACCCCGAGCTCGCGCGCTCGATCCGCCAGCGCGTACTCGATTTCCTGCTGTGCGACGAACAGGTACGCCCGCTCCGCCTCCTCGGCCGGGCTCGGCGGGCGGGTCATGTACAACCCGCCGAAGTGGCCGCGCACCCTGCGGAACGGGTGGATCTCGCTCGTCACCTCGTCCAGTCGGCCTTCGGCGTCGGCGGCGCGAAGGGTGGCGTCCAGTTCCGGGTCGCTCTCGCGCATCATCTCGATGACCGCGCTGCCGCGGTCCCACTGCACACGCTCCAGGCGCTCCCCGAGGCCGAGGCGTACCAACGCCTCCGCGGCGAGCCCGCCAACCGCACCGGCCTTCATCGTCTGGTCGACGTCCGGCCGCCGCTCCAGCACCACCACCGAGGCACCGCCCACCGCCAGCTCACAGGCCAGCAGCAGCCCGACCGGTCCGGCGCCGGCCACCACCACGTCGAAGTCCATGCCTCACCCCCAGGGAGATCGACACCATCCTCACCGTCGAACGTGTACCCGGTCAAATCTTTTTCTCGGTAAGGTCCGGTCATGGCGGAGGGCCTGCGGGAACGCAAGAAGCAACGGACGCGACAGCACATCTCCGACGTGGCCACGCAGCTGTTCATCGAGCGTGGGTTCGACCAGGTGACCGTCGCGGAGATCGCCGCCGCCGCGGAGGTCTCGAAGATGACAGTCTTCAATTACTTTCCACGCAAGGAAGACCTCTATCTCGACCGTTACCAGGAGACGCGCGACCTGTTGCTGGGTGCCGTGCGAGGTCGGCCCGCCGGCCGGTCCGTCGTCGAGGCGGCGCGCGACCTGCTGATCGACCTCGTGCGCCGGCGCCACCCGCTGGGCGGCATCCTCGAGGGGTTGCCCACGTTCTGGGAGGTCGTCAAGGAAAGCCCGGCACTGGGCGACCGCCTCCGGCAACAGGGCCAGGAACTCGCGGAGGAACTGGCTGGGGCACTTGCCGAGGAGGCCGGCGTTCCCGCGCACGACCCGACGATGCGCACCGTGGCGGGCACGATCGTGACCACGATCGGCGTCATCTACCGCGAGGCGTTGCGGCGCCTGTTCGACGGTGAGCCGGTCGACAAGGTCCACGCGGACCAGCCCCGGCTGATCGAGGAGCAGTTCGCCCTGCTGTCGGCGGGACTGGCCGACTTCGGGCGGCCAACCAGGTCGACCACGTCGACCAGCTCACCCGGACAGCGAACCGGCTCAACAAAGGCCCGCCGGAGCAGCGCGAAAACCAGGCATGCCAAGTAGAAGGAGGTGCCCTCCGGGTCGCCGACCCGGAGGGCACCTCGATGCGGTCGTGCGGCCAGCAGGGGACGGCCGCACGCCGCGATCACCGGTGGACGCCCAACGTCAGCTGGTGACCAGTCGCAGCCCGTACTGGCTCAGGATCGGGTTGACGGGCTGGAAGTAGGTGGTCCCGCCGGAACGGCAGTTGCCGGAACCACCGGAGGTCACGCCCTGGGCCTGGCTACCGCTGATGAACGAGCCGCCGGAGTCACCCGGCTCGGCGCAGACGCTGGTGCGGGTCATGCCGTACACCGCGCCCTGCGGGTAGCGCACGGTCTCGTTCTTGCCCTGCACCCGGCCGCAGTGCCAGCCGGTCGTGGAGCCGGAACGGCAGATCGAGGCGCCGACCGCCGCCTCCTGCGAGCCGGCGACCTGCACGTTGCCGCTGTAGCGGTTGACCAGCGGACGCGGGGTCCAGTTGCTGTTCACCGCGACCCACGCCATGTCCCGGTTCGGGAAGATCGACGCCTGGAAGGTGCCCTGGCTGGCCCGGTTGTAGCCCAGCGTGCGCGAGCCGCGCTGGCCACAGTGGCCGGCGGACACGAAGCCCGGCGTGGAGCCCCGGGTCACCGAGAAGCCGACCGAGCAGCGGGCCCGGTTGTCGATGTAGTAGGCGTCGCCGCCGCGCACGTCGTACAGCGGCTGCGGCGCCTCGGCGGTCTCGACGTAGCGGACGCCGCTGGTACCGGCGAAGGACTTGGCGGCCTCCACCGCGCCCGGTGCCACGTTCACCACGACGCTGTTGCTCTTCGGGTCGACGTACCAGCCGCGGACCGACTCGGGCGCGCTGCCCGCCCGGCCGTCCAGGCCGGCCTTGAGGGTGTCGAGCGCGGACTCGGAGCGGTCGACCAGCTTCGGCACCGCACCGGCGGCCCGCACCGAGTCGGCCACCGCAAGGTCGGTGACGCCGACGATGAGCTTGCGGGTCTCGGCGTCGTAGTAGGCGCCGCCGTAGTTGCCGCCGAGCGAGCCGCGCAGCTTCTGCTCGGCCTCGTTGGCCGCGTGCTCGCTGGCCAGGCGCTCCTTCACCTGGTCGGCGGTGAGCCCGAGGTCGCGCTCCATGGCGGAGAGCATCTCGGGCGAGGCTGTGCCGGCGGTGGCGGGAGCCGCCGCGGCCGGCACCGTGAACGCTGCAGCCGTACCGGCCACCACGATGGCCGCCCCGACGATTCGAGCCGCGTTCATCGGCTTCATCTGTTGTCTCCCTCGCTCATGTGGTGCAGGGGTGCCCACGGGCGGCGGAGTTGCGTGCAGGGACGACGCCCGCGGGTGGGGAGGGCCTGGGCTCGCCGGGTGCGCGGCGGGCGGGGTCGCGACGAGAGACAGGGGGATCGGCGCACATGGCTTACCTCCCGTCGGCCCCGCATCACTCGATCGAGAACAGGTCCTCCTGATGGAGGACGTTATGGAGGGGTGACTATTACGAAAAGCCGCCAATCGGGGCAAAGAGTGTCACAAATCACCGCGAGGTGGTTGCGTGAGGTCACCGTATTCGGCCAGTTATGACGGAAAGTAATGAATCAAGGGTTCATTACCCCTGGCCGCTTCCCCTGCCCGGACCCACAGCACTGCGCCGTTCGGCCGCCCGGGTGGGCGCGGCCGAACGGCGCAGCGAACGATTCGGGGTCAGTTGGGGTGACTGCCGCCCTGCTCCGGATCGAGCACCGATCCCTGCTGGGCCCCCTGGCCGGAGCGGGCGTTGGTGCCGCCGGACTCCGAGCCGGTTCCGGAACCGGAGTCCGAACCACCGTTGCCCGGGTAGTTCGGTGCCGGCTGGTTGTTCGTCGGCGGCTTCGGGTTCCCGGACGGATCGCTGGGCTGGGAAGGCTTGACCCCCTTGCTCGGCTCGGGGGTGTTGGACGGCGTGTTGTCCTGCGACGGCTGCTGGCTCCGGCTGGCCGGCGGCTGCGGGGGCACCCCGTCGTTGGGCGAGTCCTGCTGCTGGTTCCCCGAGTTGTCCTGGTTGGGCGGGACCTCCTGGGGATCCGGCTGCTGGTGGTTCCTCGGAGCCGGGGGCTGGGGATGCCACAGGTCCGTCACCGTGGTGCCTTCGGTACCAGACAGGCTCTCCCCACGGAGCAACTCGACGCCGGTCACCGCGGCCATGCCCAGCGCGAAGCCGAGCAGGCTCACACCCGCCACCCGGACCCAGCGCTTCTTCAGCCAGTCCCGCCAGCTCTCGGTGCCCGGCTCCTCGACACCTGCAGCCGTGTCGGGCGTTCCGTTCGGCCCGTTCGACGGCCCGGCGGTGCCGGGCACGCGGACGACCTGGGTGGCATCGGCATCGGCCGGCAGCCGCACGACACGGGTGGCGTCGGGGTCCCCCACCGGCCGGACGACCTGGGTGGCGTCGTCGGGTCCGGGTGAACGGACCATCTGCGTCGCCTCCGGGTCGGGCCAACCCGGTCGTGCCGGGATCGTCCCCACGCTAGCGCGCTCCCCCGGTCGACGGGGGATCTTCGCGGCAACGACCTTGGCCGCCTTGGCCGCGTCCTTGGCGGCGTCCCGGGCGCGCTCCAGCGAGTGCTGGTAGAGCGCGCTCCCGACGGTGGTGATGACACTGGCGAGGCCGGCGCCCAGGACGGTGCCGTAGGTGCCGAGCGTGGCACCCAGCCAGCCGGCGGTCAGCGCGGCCAGGCCACCCGCGACCACCTGTGTCGTCTTGATTTGCAGTCCGCCCTTACCGTCCTCCTCGTTGCCAGTCTTGCCCGTTATGTCCCCGTCGTCGGTCTTGGTCCGCTTCTCCTCAGCCATGGCTCCGTGTCGCGACTCCCCGCCCGGTTCCCTTCCCACTCTCAACGGGCAAGACGCGTTAATCGCTCCCGCGGGTTCAGTCCACGTGACCACAGTTACCTGTGGATCTCACGGAAACCACACTTGATATCCATAGTGGACAGAGGGGCGGATTGTCCCGTCGCGCACCGCATTCCCATGGTCACCGCTCGCGTTGGATGCCACGGGGGCTGAGGTGGGTCGGCGGTCCTTCCACGCCGCAGGTGAGGCACTCCCCCGGGTGCGCCGCCTCGTGGCCGCGCGACTCCGGCTCGACAGCCGCCGCCCGCAGTACGTTGTTGTCCACGGCCACCGCGAGCACTCCCGCCGTCGCGCACAGCACCGCGGCCACGATCAACGCGAACCGCCACCCATCCGTCATCGCCGTGGGGTTGGCGTAGTCGTCACCGCTCAGCCCCGCCACGGCGGGGAGCACCGCGATCGCCAGCAATGTGCCGGTGCGCGCGATCGCGTTGTTCACCCCGGATGCCACTCCGGCGAACCGGTCCGGGGCCGCGGCGAGCACCGTGGAGGTCACCGGCGCCACCACGGTCGCCAGTCCGAGCCCGAACACGAGCAGACCGGGCAACACGGCCGTCAGGTAACCGGTTCCCGGCACCACCCCACGCAACATCACCAGTCCGGTCGCGATCAGCAGCGGCCCGACCACGAGCTGGACGCGGGGACCGACGCGCTGCGCGAGCCGGCCGGATCCGCCGGACAGCAACAGCATGAGCGCGGTGATCGGCAGGCTGGCCAGGCCGGCCAGCATGGGCGGATAGCCCAGCGACATCTGCAGCTGCATCACCAGCAGCACCATGATCCCGCCAAGAGCCGCGTAGACCAGCAAGGTCAGCCAGTTGGAGATCACGAACGTGCGGTTGCCGAACAACGTCAGCGGCACCAGCGGGTTCGGCCGGTGTTGGCGCAGGAGGAACGCCACCAGCGCGACGATGCCGATCCCACCGGACGCCACGACCAGGCCATCCCCCGCACCGCGCGCGGGGGCCTCCACCAGGGCCGCGGTGACCCCGCCCAGGCCGATCACCCCCAGTGCGGCGCTGGTCAGGTCGGTACGGCCGGCCGCCTCGAGATCGCGGGTCTCCGGGACGTGCCGGACGGTCAGCCACCAGGTGAGCGCGGCTACCGGGAGGTTGACCAGGAACGCCAGGCGCCACGACCACGCCTGCACGAGCAGGCCGCCGGCCAGCGGGCCCAGGGCGGTGGCGATCCCGGACAGCCCGGACCACAAACCGATCGCGGTCGACCGGTCCTGCCGGACGAAGACCGACTGCAGGATCGCCAGCGAGCCCGGGGTGAGCAACGCGCCGCCGACCCCCTGCAGCACGCGGGCCACCACCAGCCATTCCAGGGTCGGGGCGAGGCCACAGAGCGCCGAGGCGACGCCGAACCAGATGATCCCGATCTGGAAGATCCGCCGACGGCCGTAGCGGTCCCCCAGGGCACCGCCGACGAGGATGAGCGCCGCCAGGGTGAGCAGGTAGCCGTCCAGGACCCACTGCAGCCCGGACACCGAGGCGTTCAGCTCCTGCCCGATCCAGGGCAGCGCGACGTTGACGATCGTGCCGTCGATCAACGCCATCCCGGAGCCGAGGATGGTCGCGGCCAGGATTCCCCGGGCGCGGGCGGTGCGCAGCCGCACCTCTACCGTCTCCACCACGCTCGCAGCATCCCCGCCCTGATCGGCGCCCGCCATGGGGGAAGCCGACGATCACCTGATCACGTCCGGGCCGGACGCGGCCCGAGGATCAGCGGGCGGGTGGGTTGAGGGTGGCGACGAACTTGTAGCGGTCACCACGGTAGACGGAACGGACCCACTCCACCGGTGCGCCCTCGGTGTCGAAGGAGTGCCGGGACAACAACAGCATGGGCAGGCCCACGTCGGCGCCGAGCAGCTCGGCCTCCTCCGGGCTGGCCAACGCGGTCTCGATGGTCTCCTCGGCGTGCCCCAGCTCGACCCCGAACCGCTCGCGCAACACCTGGTACAGCGAGTTGCCGGCGCCGATGTAGCGGCGCAGGCCGCGGAACCGGCCCAGCGCCAGGTGCGTGGTCTCGATGGCCATCGGCTCGCCGTCGGCCAGCCGGAGCCGACGCAGCCGGAGGATCTTGGCGCCGGGCCGCACCCCGAGCAGCTGGGCCAGCTCCGGGTCGGCCGGCTGCTCGGTGGCCTCCAGCAACCGGGACGCCGGCTGCCGGCCGTGGGCGCGCATGTCCTCGGTGTAGGAGGACAGCTGCAGCCGTTGCGCCACCTTCGGCTCGGCCGCGAAGGTGCCCTTGCCCTGCACGCGCAGCAGCCGGCCCTCGACGGTCAGCTCGGCCAGCGCCTGCCGGACCGTGGTGCGGGAGACGTCGAACTCGGCGGCCAGCGAGCGTTCGGTCGGGATGGGCGAACCCGGCGGCAGCGAACGGAGGAGGTCGAGCAGGTGTCGCTTGAGCCCCCAGTACTTGGGCTCGCGCTGCGAGCGTGCCCGGGTGCCCTCGTCCACGGACGGCGTGGTGTCCAGCATGGCCTCCTCCTGTTCGGCGCCCGCGCCCGGTCCTCGGCCGTGCGCGGCGCGTCCCGCCCACCACTGTCGCGGTGCTCCCCGGTCCTCCAGGATGCCCGCAAATCCCGCTGCCCGGGATGAGATCACACGGCCAGGGTGCGGTGGTTGTGGATCGCGGCGCGACACACCGCCGAGGCACCCGGCCGGTCTTCGACAGGGCGGCGGGAGCACCGGCACGTGGGGCATGACCTGCCGCCGTTGTCGTCCAGCTGGCGTCACTGATCGCTCAGGAGCGATGCGCCCGCTTCATCACGGTCTCGGCAACCCCCTTGACAGTCCGTGTGACGGGACACACGCTGCTCATATTGGTCTACACCATTGGGCCCGGTGGGTCGGGCATCGGCACCGCCGGCCCGCGGGGTTCGACCATCGGTACCGGGGTCTGGCCGGGGCGCCAGACCGGGAGGGCGGCACACGTGGAGCGCTGGAAGAGACTTGCCGTGGGCGCCGCCGCGCTCGCGGTCGCGACGAGCGGCTGCGGGATCGGCGGCGGTGGCGGCTCCGGTGGCGACCAGGACGGCAAGACGCTGACCGTCTGGCTCATGGACGGCTCGGCGCCCAAGTCCTTCACCGACGATCTGCACAAGGAGTTCGAGGCCCAGCACGACGGCGTGCAGGTCAACTACGTGGTGCAGCAGTGGAAGGGCATCCAGGACAAGCTCACCACGGCGCTGGCCGGAAACAACCCGCCGGACGTGATCGAGCTGGGCAACACCCAGACCGCGCGGTTCGCCGAACAGGGAACGCTGGCCGATCTCAGCGGTTCCCTCGGTGACCTGGCCGGCGGCCAGTGGCAGGAGGCGTTGAAGGAATCGGCTTCCTGGGACGGCAAGCCGTACGCGATGCCGTTCTACGCGGCCAACCGCACGGTGATCTACCGCAAGGACATGTTCGCCGGGGCGGGTATCGCCGCGCCGCCGAAGACGCGTGCCGAGTGGCTGGACGCGATCGACAAGCTCAAGGCGGCCAACGCCGACAACCCCGACTTCGATCCGCTGTACCTGCCCGGCCAGTCCTGGTACGTGCTGTTGTCGTTCATCTGGGACGAGGGCGGTGACATCGCGGTCTCCGACGGTGGGAAGTTCACGGCCACGTTGGACACGCCGCAGGCCAAGGCCGGGGTCGAGTTCTACGCCAAGCTCGTCGAGGCGTCGGGCACCAAGGCTCCGAAGGACGCCGACGAGGCCACCCCGCAGCAGTACGAGCTGTTCGCCAAGGGCAACACGGCGATGATGATCGGCCTGCCGTGGGAGGCGGCCAGCGCGATCAAGGCGGACCAGAAGCTCGCCGACGTCACCGCGGCCTTCCCGATCCCCGGCAAGGACGACGCCCGTACCGCACCGGTGTTCCTCGGCGGGTCCAACCTGGCGATCCCGGCCGGCAGCAAGAACCAGCAGCTGGCCAGGGACTACCTGAAGTTGCTCGCCAGCCCCGAGTACCAGGACAGGATCGGGTCCGAGGCCAAGGCGGTGCCCGGGGCGTCCCGGGACGTGAGCGCGTTGGGGTCCGACCCGATCGCCGGGCCGATGGCCGCGGCGGCGAGCAACGGCAAGGTCACCCCGGTGACGCCGAACTGGGCAGCCGTGGAGGCGGGCCAGAACCCGTTGAAGGACATGATGACCGCCGTGCTCACCGGCGCGAAGTCCGTCGACGAGGCCGCGGCGGAGGCCAACGCCAGGATCGGCGAGCTGCTGGCCGGTTGAAGGCTACGGCAATGACCACCACAGTCGACACCACGGTGCCGGCGGGATCCCCGCCGGCACCGCCACGGGCCACCGACCGCGGTCGCCGGCGCCGGGCCCCGTTCGGTGAGCGTCTCCTTCCTTATCTCCTGCTGGCCCCGGCCATCGCGACGTTGCTGTCCCTGGTCGGGTGGCCGGCGTTGCTGGTGGTGCTGACCAGCTTCCGCCAGCTCGGCCTGGGTGAGCTGGTCAGCGGCCAGCTGATCTGGGTCGGCTCCGCCAACTACGCCGAGGTGTTGTCCGATCCGCAGTTCTGGACGATCACCTTGCGCACGGTGGTGTTCACCGCCGCCTGCGTGGCCGCCACCCTGGTCGGTGGGTTGCTGGTGGCGTTGCTGATGCGCCAGCTCGACAGGACCGTGCGGATCATCCTGCAGGTGGCGATGTTGCTGGCATGGGCCATGTCCATCGTGTCCGCCACGACTGTCTTCCAGTGGATGTTCGACCAGCGCTTCGGCATCCTCAACAAGACGCTGGTGCTGCTCGGATTCGACTCCTTCCGGGAGCACAACTGGTTCGCCACCGGCACCTCGACTCTTGCGGTCATCGGGCTGCTGATCTGCTGGCAGGCCATCCCGTTCGTGGCGTTCGCGCTCTACGCCGGGCTGTTGGGGATCCCGCGCGACCTGTACGAGGCGGCGGGCATCGACGGGGCGAGCGCGTGGCAGACGTTCCGCTCGGTCACCTGGCCCACGCTCCGGCCGATCGTGTTGATGATGACCTTCCTGCAGTTGTTGTGGGACTTCAAGGTCTTCACGCAGGTGTGGGCGTTCCGCCAGGGTGGCCCGAACGGGGAGAGCACCACGCTGCCGGTCCTGCAGTACCTCAAGGGCATCGCCTCCGGTCACTTCGGCGTGGCGGCGGCGGTGAGCGTGCTGATGGTGCTGGTGTTGTCCGTGGTGACCGCGCAGTACCTGCGGATGCTGGTGCGGGCGCAGGAGGTGGAACTGTGAGGGCGTCGCGTGCGCGCCGTACCTTCTTTTCTGTTGTCGGTGTACTGGCGGCCACGTTCTTCGCGTTCCCGGTCTACTGGATGGTGAGCTCGGCGCTGAAGCCCACCAACCAGCTCCAGTCGACCGACTACGACCTGGTACCGACCAGCATCACCACACAACACTTCGCCACCGCGCTGGGCAAGCCCGGTTTCCTCGCCGCGTTGCAGATGAGCCTGATCGTCACCCTGACCGCGGTGCTGTTCTCGTTGCTGGCCGGGCTGCTCGCCGCGGTGCCGCTGGCCCGGTTGCGGTTCCGGGGCCGGAAGGGCTTCCTGCTGCTGGTGCTGGTGGCACAGATGGCGCCGCTGGAGGCGCTGCTGATCCCGATGTATCTGATGATGCGGGACGCCAACCTGCTGGACACTCTGCCGGGGCTGGTCCTGGTCTACTTCGCCGCGACCCTGCCGTTCACGTTGTGGACCCTGCGTGGATTCGTGCACGGGATCCCGGTGGACCTGGAGGAGGCGGCGATGGTGGACGGCTGCGGCCGGTGGGGTGCCTTCCGGCGCGTGACGCTGCCGCTGTTGGGCCCGGGCCTGGTCGCCACCTCGGTGTTCGGCTTCATCACGGCGTGGAACGAGTTCGTCTTCGCCCTGGTCCTCTTCTCCGACGAGTCGAAGCGGACGCTGCCGGTGTGGCTGTCCACCTTCCAGTCGGCGTTCGGCACCGACTGGGGCGGCACCATGGCGGCCTCCACCCTGTTCACCCTGCCCGTCGTCGTGTTCTTCCTGATCGTGCAACGCAACATGGTGGCCGGGGTGACCGCGGGCGCCGTGAAGGGGTGAGGAGATGTCCACACCGGACGGCGACGTGGTCGCGCTCGCACACGGGGTCCTGCTACCCGGGTTCGTCGGCACCACCGCCCCGGACTGGGTGCGGCGGCGGATCGCCGACGGTCTGGGCGGCGTGGTGTTGTTCGGCCGCAACGTGGTCGACGACGCCCAGGTGGCGGCGCTGACCGCCGCCCTGCGCGTGGAGCGGTCCGCGATCGTGGTCGGGATCGACGAGGAGGGCGGCGACGTCACGCGGCTGGACGCCGCCCGGGGCTCGGTGCTGCCCGGGAACCTGGCACTGGGCGCGGCCGGTGACCCGCCACTGACCCGGGAGGTGGCCGCCGCGCTGGGTACTCGGCTCGCCGCGTGCGGGGTGACCCTCGATCTCGCGCCGTGCGCCGATCTCACGCTGACGCCGGACGATCCGATCATCGGCGTTCGCGCGTTCGGCGCCGAGGCGGGGCCGGCGGCGGAGCAGGTCGCGGCGTTCGTGGGTGGCCTGCAGTCCACCGGAGTCGCGGCGTGCGCCAAGCACTTCCCCGGGCACGGCGCCGCCCCCGCCGACTCGCACGTGGAGTTGCCGACCCTGCAACGGTCCCCCACCCAGCTCGACGCGGTCGAACTGGTCCCGTTCCGGGCAGCCGTGGCGGCCGGGGTTCGCTCGGTGATGACCGGGCACCTGGTGGTACCGGCGTGGGGCCCGGAGCCGGCCACGGTGAGCCCGCGAGCGATCGGCGAGGTGCTGCGGGGCGAGCTGGGCTTCTCGGGTGCCGTGATCACCGATGCGTTGGAGATGGGCGGGGTCGCGGGCCAGTTCGGGGACATGGCCGGGCTGACCGCGGCCGCCGTGCGGGCACTGCGCGCCGGCGCCGACGGGCTCTGCCTGGGTGGCCAGCTGGCCGACGAGTCGGTCGTCACCGGCGTGGTCGAGGCCCTGGTGGCCGCGGTCCGCTCCGGCGAGCTGGCGGAGCAGCGCCTGGTCGAGGCGGCCGGACGGGTGGCCGGGCTGGGCCAGCCGGCGACGGCCCTCCCCGGCGACCCGGGTCTGCTGGCCGCGCTGGGGCGGCGTGCCGCGCGGCGGGCGCTGCGGGTGCGTGGCACGGTGGCGTTGGCCGGGCCGCCGCTGGTGGTCGACGTGGTCACGCCGCCGTCGATCGCCGTGGGCGAGGTGCCGTGGGGACTGGGCGGGCATCTGGCCGAGCTGCTGCCGGGCACGGTGTGCCTGCGGTGCCCGGTCGACGCGTTGCCCGAGCCGGGCCAGCTCGGCGAGTCGGCCGACGGGCGTGCGGTCGTGGTGGTGACGCGGGACGCACACCGGCACCCTGGGGCAGGTGACCTGGTAGCCGGACTGGCTAGAATTGGTCTAGACCTAATCTGGGTCGAGACCGGGGTACCGGGCCCCGAGGTGCCCGGGGTTGCCCGGCTCGACACGCACGGCGGCTCGCGTGCCTCGCTTCGCGCCGCAGCCGAACTACTTGCCGGCCGGACCGGGGCTGGAGGAGGGCAGGCTTGAGCTACCTCCCACGGCAGACGCCGAGGGGTGCCGCCGCACCCCGCAGCGCGGGCCGGCAGTCCCGGCCGGGACGCAGGTCTGCGTTGCGGACCGGCGGTCCCAGATCGGCCGCCCGGGCTTCGCATTCCGCCCCGGCGGTCGGTCCGACCAGCGCCCTCCTGAAGCCAGAGGCCCCGGTTGTCCCCGCCCGCACCGGCCTTCCCGGACCCGGTCGCCCCGTTCTCTCTCTCCCACCCGAACGCGAGGGTCTCCTCGAGGAGAATCTGATGACCCAGCAGCAGCCGGCCGCGGCGCCCGGCCAGCACATGACCGCCGAGATCGCCGAGCAGCCCGAGGTCTTCGCGGCACTGCTCGCACGGCGGCCGGAGATCGCGGCCGTGGCCGAACGGGTGACGGCCCGGCGGCCGCGGTTCGCGTTGCTCGCCGCCCGCGGCTCCTCCGACCACGCCGCGCTGTACGCCAAGTACCTCATCGAGGTGCTGCTGGAGCTGCCGGCCGGCCTGGTCTCCCCGTCCACGACAACGCTGTACGGCGCCGAACCGGACCTGACCGACGTGCTGCTGGTCTCGGTGAGCCAGAGCGGCGGGTCGCCCGACCTGCTGGAGGTCACCGAGTCCGCGCGCCGCCGCGGTGCGCTGACCGTCGCCGTCACCAACACGCCGGGATCGCCGCTGGAGCGGGCCGCGGAGCTGAGCATCGACATCGGTGCCGGCCGGGAACAGGCGGTTGCGGCCACCAAGACCTACAGCGCCTCGCTGCTCGCGCTCTACCTGCTGATCGACGCGATCCACGGGGGGTCGGGCGCACGGGCGGCGTCGCTGCCCGAGCTGGCGCGGTCCACTTTGGATAGTTCGGTGGACGCGGTCGAGGAGGCGGTGCAGCGGTATCGCTTCGTGTCGCGGATGGTCACCACCGGCCGGGGTTACTCCTCGGCGACCGCGGCGGAGGCGGCGCTGAAGCTCGCCGAGACCAGCTACCTGTCGGCCCGCGCCTACAGCGGGGCGGACCTGCTGCACGGCCCGGTCGCCGCCGTCGACGAGCAGACCGGGGTACTGGCGGTGTGCAGCGAGGGGCGCGGCGGCGCGGCCCTGCGCGAGGTGCTGGACGTGGTGCACGAGCGGGGCGCGGACATCTGCGCGGTCGGCTCGGCGGCGGGCAAGGTGTCCGCGGCGCAGCGGATCGATCTGCCGGCCTGCGCCGAGGAGGTGGCACCGGTGCTGGAGATCCTGCCGGTGCAGCGGCTGTCGCTCGGGCTCGCGCTGGCCCGGGGCGGCGATCCCGACCACCCGCGCGGGCTGAACAAGATCACGCGGACCCGCTGAGGGCCCGTCGCCGGCTGCCCTGCGATCATGAGCGGGGGATACGGGGTGTCAACCGATCTCCTACCTTCGCCTCGGTTGGCTCTGCGGGCGGCCGGACCTGACGTCCGGTGGGGTGAGGTGCCGTCGCGCCACGGCATCTCCCCCCACCGGCTTTTCGTTGCTTTGTCCCCGGACCGTCCGCCCCGTCCGTTCTCCCGATCGGCGTCGTCGTCCGGATGGGTGGCCCGGAAACGGGAAGGCCCGCCTCACCGAGGGGGCGGGATGAGGCGGGCAATTCCTAGGTTACGCCGAACGGAGCAATACCTGCCACGTGACGCGCCCGAGTGGGTGGCGCCCCACTCCGCGGCTGGCTGAGTCAGGCCGGACAGCCACGGCACACGGGTGACCGCCGCGCACCCGGAGCATCACACGTGGACGACGGCCAGGCGACGCTCCTGGGCCACTCAGGTGGCTTCGGTCAGGCGGTGCCGATGTGTTGGCGTTGGCGGCCGAGGCCGGTCGCTTCCAGCTCGACCACGTCGCCCGGGCGCAGGTACGGCTGCGGCTCGGGGGACGTCATCCCCACGCCGGCGGGGGTGCCCGTGTTGATGAGATCCCCCGGCCGCAACACCATGTACCAGCTCAGTCGCCACACCATCTCGGCCACACCGAACACCATCTCGGCGGTTGTCGACTCCTGGCGCAGTTCACCGTTCACCCACAATCGCAAGGCCACCGACTGCGGGTCGCGCACCTCGCCCGCGGGCACGAGCCACGGCCCGAGTGGGTTGAACGTCTCACACGACTTGCCCTTGCCCCACTGCCCGCCCCCGCGTTCCAGTTGGAACTCACGCTCGGTGACATCGTGCGAGAGCACATACCCGGCAACGCGGTCCAACGCTTCCTCCGGCCCTGCCAGGTATCGCGCCGTCCGGCCGATGACCACTCCCAGCTCGACCTCCCAGTCGGTGCGGGACGAGTCGCGTGGCAGGAGCACCTCGTCATACGGCCCGACGACCACATCGGGCGCGCGCAGCACCACCACGGGTTCCGTCGGCACCGGTGCGCCGGCAACCCGGGCATAACTGTGGTAGTTCACGCCGAGGCAGATGACCTTGCCCGGCTGGGCGATCGGCGCCCCCACCCGCAGGCCGCTGCCGTCGCCCGGATCGTCGAGCCGGGGCAGGGAACCGTCGGCCAACGCCGCCCGGACCCGGCCCAGACCGTCGGAAGTAAGGAAAGCTCCGTCCAGGTCGCGGGTCAGCGGTCGCAGGTCGTACAGCAGCTGGTCGCCGGCCCGGACGGCGGGACACTCGGTACCTGGCTCGCCGAGGCGCAGAAAGCGCACGTTGCTCCTCCTTGTCCGAGGACAGCACTGTCAGCAATGCGCGCCGGCCAAGCGAGCCAGGAAACTGCATACCCTCGGCAGCCGCGGGAGTCCAGACCTTTCCTCCGCAGCGGCCCCCGTTGCCTGGTTCTCCCGCAATGCGGCGCCATGAGCCGATCGGCTCCGGGCATCACAGTTCCCGGCCCCACACCACCCGCCGATGGTGGGGAACGAAGGAGACGATCGTCGGGTGCCCGCACTCTTCACGGCGGCTTAACGTCCGCGCGACGAGGTCGGACCGGCGTCGTAGAGGGCACGGCGCCGTGGCGGGAACCGCCCGCCTGGTCGGAGCACGACCCGTCAGCGAGGGAACCCATGACAAGATCACGCGTGCCCGGCGGGGCCGGTCGCGTGGCCGCGCGCTCGGCTGCTGCCGTGCTGAGCGCACTGCTGGTGACGGCGGTCGCCGGCACGGTCACGGCGACCGCGGCGCCGACCGCGCCGGACGGCACCGAGTTAGCACCGTCGGTGCCGGGTGCGACGCCGCTGCCGACCGCGCCGGTGGAGGGGAAGATCTCCCCGAAGCTGGCCGAGGTCAAGGGCGCGGTCACCGCGTTCGTCGAGTTGGAGAAGAAGCCGGCGGTCGATGCCTTCGCCGAGAAGGAGCGGGAGGGCGCCGGCAAGGAGCGCGCCAAGCAGGCGGCCCAGCAGGCCAAGCAGGAGACGCGGCAGGCCGCGGAGAAGGTCGTCCGCGAGCTGCGCGCCAAGGACGCCAACACCACCGAGTCGCACCGCACCAGCAACGCGGTGCCGGGCGTCGTGGTGACGGCCGATGCCGACAAGGTGCGCGAGCTGGCGTCGATGCCGGAGGTCCGCGCGGTCAGGCCGGTCCTGCCGGCCGAACGCACCAACTCCAGCGCCGCGCAGCTCACCCGGACCGTCAAGGTCTGGCAGGACACCGGAAAGCTTGGTGAGGGTGTCCGCATCGGCATCATCGACGACGGCATCGACTACACGCACGCCATGTTCGGCGGGCCGGGCACCAAGGATGCCTACGACGCCATCGACCGGACGAAGGTCGAAGCCTCCTTCTTCCCGACGACGAAGGTCATCGGCGGCGTTGACCTCGCGGGCGACGACTACGACGCATCCGGCCGCAACGGCCCCAAGACGCCGTCGCCGGACCCGAACCCCATTTCCTGCGGCACGCACGGTACGCACGTCGCCGGCACCGCGGCCGGCTTCGGGGTCACCGCGGAGGGCAAGACCTTCACCGGCGACTACCGGACGCTCGACGACGCCAAGCTCAACGAGATGCGCATCGGCCCGGGCATGGCGCCCAGGGCGTTGCTGTACTCGATCAAGGTCTTCGGTTGCCGCGGCTCGACGAACCTGACCAGCCAGGCGCTGGACTGGGCACTCGACCCGGACGGCGACGGGGACTTCAGCGACCGCCTCGACGTGGTCAACCTGTCGTTGGGCAGCAACTACGGCGCACCGGACAGCGCCGAGAGCAAGTTCGTGCGCAAGCTCGTACAGCACGGTGTTCTCCCCGTCATCTCCGCGGGCAATGACGGGGACCGGCACGACACCGGTGGCTCGCCCGGCAACACGCCGGAGGCGTTGACCGTGGCCAGCAGCCGGGATGCCTACGTGCTGCGCGACGGTGCCGAGGTGACGGCCCCGGCCGACGTGGCGGGCACCAAGCCCGGCCAGTACAGCAGCGAGTTCGCCGGTTACGACTCGTTGAACACCACGCTGCCGGTGGTGGGGTTGACCGACGGGTCCAACAAGGACGGCTGCTCGGCGTTCTCCGACGCGGACAAGGCCGCGGTGGCGGGCAGGCTCGCCTGGCTGGAGTGGGACGACAACGACGCCACCCGGCGGTGCGGCTCGGCGGTGCGGACCAACAACGCCGAGGCCGCCGGCGCAACCGGCGTGATCCTGTCGTCCACCTTGGACAATTTCAACGCCGGAATCGCGGGTAACAAGAAAATCCCGGTGTTCCAGTTCACCGCCACCGTCACCAAGGAACTCCGCCCGGCACTGTCCGCGGGAACGCTGAAGATCCGCCTGTCCGGTGACCTGCGCGCCAGCCTGCAGACGTGGTCGCCGGAGCTGACCGACACTCCCAGCAGCTTCACCTCCCGCGGCGTGCACCACAAGATCTCCAAGCCGGACGTGTCCGCGCCGGGTGACACGATCGCCTCCGCGTTGTCCGGCAGCGGAAACCGTACCCTGGTGATCAGCGGCACCTCGATGGCGGCGCCGCACACCACCGGTGTCGCCGCGCTGGTGCGGCAGGCGCATCCCGACTGGTCACCGGAGGAGGTCAAGGCGGCGGTGATGAACACCGCCAACGCGGACCTGCGTACCGGTCCCAACGGCACGGTGTACGGCCCGAACCGGGTCGGTTCGGGCCGGGTCGACGCCAAGGCCGCGCTGGACAACCAGGTACTGGCCATGGTGGAGGACGACCCGGGCGCGGTCAGCGTCTCCTTCGGCACGGTCGAGGTGGGCGGCCCGACCGCGATCACCAAGACCGTGAAGCTGGTCAACAAGGGCGTGCAGGCCGTGGAGTTCGGCGTCGGTTACCAGGCCGCCACCGAGATCCCCGGTGTGCGCTACGAGGTTTCGACCAGCTCGGTGCGCCTCAACCCGCGTGGCGTCGCCCGGATCAAGGTGACGTTGAAGATCGACGACCCGGCCGCGCTGCGCAAGACGATGGACCCGACCATGGAGCCGGTGCAGCTCAACGTGGCGCGCCAGTTCCTGTCCGACGCTTCCGGTCGTCTCACGTTGTCGCCGAAGAACGGGTCGACCACCCCGCTGCGGGTTCCGGTCTACGCGGCGCCGAAGCCGGTGGCCGACATCAGCACCGCCGAGGCGGTGCGGTTCCGTCCCGGCGAGCAACAGGCCGTGCTCAACGTGCGGGGCCGCGGCCTGGACCAGGGCGAGGACAGCCGGGCGTACCGCTCGTTGCTGAGCGTCTTCGAGCTGCAGGGCATCTCGCCGCGGCTTCCCGAGTGCAGCAGGAAGATCACGACCCGCTGCACGGTGAACGAGACCGCCAGGGGCGCTGACCTGCGCTACGTGGGCGCCGCCTCGACCGCTCCGCTGGCCAAGATGCAGGGCAGGCCGGAGCGGTCGGTGCTCGCGTTCGGTCTGGCCACCTGGAGCAACTGGTACAACGTCGGCGGCAACACGATCCCGTTCGTCGACATCGACACCAACGGTGACGGCAGGCCGGACTTCGAGACCTACGTGGCCCGGCCGTCGGGCACCGACGTGTTGGTGGCCAAGACGGTGGACCTGAACAAGCCGCTCCCGGACGGCGGGTTCGCCACGGCCGAGCTGCGGCCGGTCAACAACTTCTTCGGTGACGTCGACACGAACGTGTTCGACACGAACGTGCTCGTGTTGCCGGTCTCGCTCAAGGCGTTGGGCATCGATCCGAACGCCGACAGCAAGCGGATCAGCTGGACCGTCGGCGTGACCGGCTACTACACGGCGCCCGGCGACAAGGACGGCAACATCGACGCGATCTCGACGCCGATGTCGTTCGACCCGCTGAAGCCGGGCCTGTGGGTGCAGGGTGGCGGGGATGCCGCCCTGTCCTACCTGGCCAAGGCCGGCACCGCCCTGGTCGTGAACCGCGACGCCGAGGCGTTGCGGGCGGACAGGGCGAACAAGCTCCTGGTGCTACACCACCACAACGCCAGCGGCAAACGGGCGCAGGTGGTTCGGGCCCCGGGGGCCAGGATCGGGGGACCGCGCCAGGGCTGATGCCCGGCTGAGCGGTCCCGGCTCGACCACACCGTGGGAGCCGACGGGGCCGGCGCGACCGAGGGGCGCGCCGGCCCCGTCCCTCGTGCACGGAATACTGCCCGGCATGAGCGCGCTCGTGGTGGGCCTGGACGTCGGCGGCACCTCGACCCGGGCGGTGGTGGCCGACCTGGCCGGTCGCCGGCTCGGGGCAGCACAGGGGCCGGGGGGAAACCCGAATGCCTACCCGCCCGAGCAGGCCGCGGCGCACGTCGGCAGAACGCTGCGGGAAGCGTTGCGGGACGCCAATCCGGCGGAGGTGGCGGCCGGGGTGCTGGCGATGGCGGGCGCGAGCAAGCTGACCGACCCCATGGTACGTGCGATGTTCGAGCTGGCGTGGCGGGAATCCGGGTTGCGGTGCGCGTTCCGGGTCGCCCTCGACGTCGAGGCGGGATTCGCCGCCGGTACCTCGGAGCCGACGGGAACCGCTCTGGTAGCCGGAACCGGGTCGGTGGCATGCCGGATTGTGGATCACCGCCGTTTCCGAACCGTGGGTGGCCACGGCTGGCTGCTCGGAGACGAGGGGTCGGCGTTCTGGCTGGGCCGGGAGGCGGTCCGGCACACGCTCCACGCCGTGGAACACCGTGGTCGGTGGACGTCCTTGGTGGACTCGGTCCTGAGCACGGCACTCGGCGACTGGTCGGATCCGTGGGAGGCCCGGAACCGGTTGATCAGCCTGGTGAACGGGGCCAAGCCGGTAGCGCTGGCCGAATACGCACCTCTCGTGACCGATGCGGCCCGGACCGGGGATAAGTCGGCCGGGACGATTGTGGACACCGCCGCGACACACCTTGCCGATCTCGTCACCGCCACGCGCGAGCCCGATGACGCAAGCCCGGTCGTACTCATCGGCGGTCTCACCGCGCGGGAGAACCCGGTGGGCAGCGCGCTCCGCGCCAAGCTCGGCCGCTACGACATCCGCACGGCCACCGATGGTGCGGCGGGCGCCGCCTGGCTCGCCGCCCTGGACCTCGCCGACGACCCGGTGGCCCTGCACGCGGTTCTCGTGCCGTGACTTCCGTTCCGGCGGCGAGACGGCCGACTGTTCCGGCCTGGTGCTCGGACTATATGGATCGCCTTCCGCTCCTCAACCCGGAAAGCGTTTCCCAATAACGGCCGTCCTGTAGTTCCACTCACTTCACTTCTTTCGGAGTCTGCAGGTAGGAAGGCTCACGGGACGCCGAACGGTGCTGTCATCACTCGGTCCGTACGGCGTCCCGCGCCATGTGCCGAACGGGTCGCGACGCGGCTACCACCGCGTCCCGGTGTCTGGAGGTCTGATGCGAGTCTCGGGTGGTTCGTCGCCGCACCGCGTGCTGCCGCGGCCACTCGCCGATGTTCCCGCGGTCAATGCCCTGCTGACCGGTGCGGAACTGGGACCGCTCGAGGCCGACTCGGTGACCTCGTTCCCCGGTCGCAACGACAACTGGGCGGGAACGACCCGCAGTGGTCGGGGTGTCTTCGTGAAACGGGTCGGCGGGGACCGCGAGGAGTCGCTGGGGCGTCTCCATCGTGCGCTCACCTTCGAGCGTTGGGTCGACCGGCGTCCCGCACGGTCCCTGCGCCGCCCCCGTTGCCTGGGCTCCGACGAACCGAACAGGCTGCTGGTCTTCGAGCTGCTCGACGCCACGAGCGGCAACGAGTTGCTCCGTGCGGAATCGCTCGGTCCCCAGTGGTGTCGCGAGGCGGGCCTCGCCATCGGCACACTGCACGGCCTGCCTGTCGAGCCCGGGGACGGGTTGGACCGCTCCCCGCACCCGCTGCCTCCCCTGGACTTCCTCCAGGCACTGCCGTTGGGCGCCTTCCAGCGAGCCACGATGGCGGAGCTGGCCGCGTGGCGGCTTCTCCAACGTGACAGGGAGCTGGCCCGGGCGCTGACCGAACTGCGCCGGCAGGAAGCCGATGCCGCCCCGACCCCGGTGCACGGCGACCTGCGCCTGGACCAGATCGCCACGGTGGGGGAGGAACTCCACATCCTCGACTGGGAGGAGTTCCGTCTCGCCGACCCCGCACGGGACGTTGGCTCCGTCGTGGGTGAGCTGTTGTGGCACGCCATCGTCAGCATCCCCGACCCGGAGGAGGGCGACGACGCCGAGCTGGAGCCGTCCCCAGGGGCCATCGCCACGCGCGGCGTGCAGCGGCTGGCCCGGTTCCGGCCACTGATCTCGGCCTTCTGGAACGGATACCGGGCCGCCCGCCCCCGGTTCGACACCGGCTTGGCCGAACGCGCCTGTGCGTTCGCCGGATGGCACATGTTCGACCGCCTGCTGGCCGGTGGCGGGGTCCAGGGCCGGCTTTCGGCGTTGCAACGGGCCGCGGCCGGGATCGGGCGCAACGTCCTACTCGCCCCGGGGAGCTTCCGTGCCGTACTCGGGTTAGGAGACGACACATGAGCACGCCCACCGCCATGTTGCCACCAAGGCTGGTCGGGGCTTTGGCCGCGGTGGAGGTCGGTTCGGCAGGCCACAGGGCCCGGGTCGGTGAGGTTGATGTCGTCGCGGCTCATCCTCGCGAGCTGCGGCGCCGGCTCTCCGAAGCACTGTACGAGATTCTCCACACCGGCCAATCCACTCAAGACGGTCCGCCGCCGCGGGTGGCGCGAGAGCCGGAGTTGGAAGAGCGGTTTCTGGCCGCGATGCCGCATGCGCGGACCCGGGTCGTCGCGCCCCTGGTGTCCTTGCCCGATGACGATGGTGGCACGCCCGTTGTGGAGGTCGACGGGGTTCGTGTGCGGGTGCCGGTGGACCGCCTGGCGGGTGATATCCCGCGCGACGCCGGCCAACTCGCGGATGTCGAGCTCGGCGCGGCGCGCCCGACCCTGTCGCCAGGGTTCTTCCTCGCCCGCGGATCCCGTGGCTCGATCGGGCTCGGTCCGATTCTCCGTATATATGTGCACCTGAAGGACCCAGACACTGCGGTCGAGGCATGGGCGGTCGCCCTTCGCGCACTCGAGATGTCCGAGGTGCGCTATCAGGCCAAGGTCCTGTCCAGTCCGGTTTCGTATCCGCGCCGGGATGGCTTGGTCATCTATCTTCCCGCAGGCGAGCAGCACATCGTGCACGACGTGACCTCGGCCCTCGGCGAGGTCGACGGACTGGGTGCGGAGACATCCTGCTTCGCCGAACGGATGGCACCCGGGATCGCGATCGCGTGGGAGCCGGCGGACGAACGGCCGGGGATGGGCGGCCTCAGCTTCGGTCAGCATCGTGCCGCCGCCATCGCCGAAGGGTTGCTCTCGCACGCCCAGAACCCCGAGGACGCAACACGTGAGGTCGCCATTGCTACGGCGATGGTGCGTGCGGGGATCGATCCAGCGAACCCCTCTCGGAATGTCCCCCAGCACACCACCGAGAACTGAGTTTCCTTGGCACACCAAGGTCAACTTTGGACATGGTAGTGCTGCTGTCAGGCCCTCGCGGAATAATGGCGCAGCGCCAGCGGGTCGAAGACCGCGACGAGCGCCACGATCCACAGGACAGTCCAAGACGCCGAACTCCCGACGGAGTGTCCGAGCATGAACTCACGAACAGCATCTGTCACGTAGGTCGCCGGGTTGTGCACGACATATAAATACAGCCATCCGGCATGGTGTCGGGCGGAGCAGAGATCGAACTGCCGAACGTCAGCCCAGCCCGGTGAGGGCAGTCGTGGTGCCGAACCGCTTCACCAGCCCTGGGCGACAATCGCGTGCCCGCTGTCGTAGCTCCTCCCCCGCCAAGCATCCCGAACGGGACCGACCAGGGATGTCATTCCGCCGAACCGTCTACCGGAGGTGGCACGAGCAACAACGCGGAGTCCCAACCGGACCGTGGGGGCTGCCCGGTGGCGTAGGCATGCAACGCCAGCGCCGTGCCCGCGGCTCCGAGAGCGAACCCGGGATCGTCGTACATTTCGTTGCCGTGCACCGCACGGAAGCCGAACCGACTGTCCGGCTCGAACTGACCGAGAACACGTTCCGCGAGTGTGGTCGACAACTCCTGCAACGCATCGCGGGCCTGCGGCTCCGTGACATCGTCTAGAGCGCGAAGCACGAGGCAGAGCAGACCGGCCCAGCCGTGGCAGATGCCGGCGTCCCGCACGTGGTCGAGGTCACCGGCCACGTCGAACCCATCCCGCATGGTCGTGATCGCGTCCCGCATCCACTCCGGACGATGCAGTGCCCGTGCGGCGAGGCGCAGCGCGTTGGCCACTCCGACACTGCCGTAGCACCAGCCCAGTTGGGTCAGCGGCGTCGTGTTCGCCACGCCGGTAACCTCGCCGAAGCTCAGGATCCGGGGCCAGCACAGCCGGCCCCGGCGATCGGGTCGACGCTGGGCGAGCAACCAGGTGGCGAGGTGTTCGACGGTCTCGCGTTGCCGGGGAAACTCCACGCCGACGAGCAACGCCGAGGCGAGGAACGCCAGCACACCCGCGAGTCCGTGCGCCAGCCCAAGGTTGAGGTAGCCCTGCGGGTATCCGATGAGCGGGGTGCGTTCGACCCACGCTGACGGGACCCTGTGCCCGGCAATCTCGCGGGTACCGGCCAGCAGGGACAGGGCGTCGATCACGCCGACCAGGCCACCGTCGTCGGCCTTGTCCTCGGCGAGGAGGTAGGTTCCGAGCCCGGTCAGACCGTAGAAGAGGTCGTAGTCGTTGACACCGAGGTTCGGTTCTCCGTGGGAGAACCGCTCGTGGAGCGCCGCAGCCAGCCGCACCGCGGTTGCGTTCACCGGGGACCGCACGTGTTGCCGGACGGACAGGTAGCCCTCCTGCTCGGAGGCCACCAGCCGGCACGCGAAACCCAGGCCCGCAAGACCCCCGAAGAGTCCGACCCGGCTGGCGGCACCCTTCAGCCCGGCGACCGACGCCAACAGGTGCGCGGTCCCCGGAACGTTCCATCGCGGCTCCCACCGACCCAGCTCGATGAAGAGCAATGCGACGCCGGCATGGCCGTTGGCCAGCAGCGAACCAGCGTACTCGGCCGTCGGCGTGGCGTGCGCGGCGACGTGCCGGGGGTCGGACAGCCGCTCGGCAACCGCCGCCACCACCTCGAGGGCCCGCGCGCGGGTTCGCGAATCGTCATGATCCATCAAGTACCTCTACTGGCCAGCGACGTTGGGTCGGACGCAATTCCGGCGCGGAAACGGCGTTCCCGCCCGGTGCGCCTCGCTCAGCAACGTTGGTCGGTCGTGAGCGTCGAGGAAGGTTGAAGATGCGGTGTGGGGCCCGCAACCGACCGGAAAGCGGGCCCCACACCGTGGTCACGGCCTCAGCCGCACTGGACCGACGGGCAGCAGATGCTGGTGGTGAGCGGGTTGCCGCTGGCCACCTGCTGCACCGAGCCGGCGTCCGCCACGAACTCCTCGGCGTCCACGTAGAAGGTGAGGCCCTCCATCAGGTCGTGCGCGCTCATGTCGATCTCCTCTCCTCGTTGCCAGACGTACGTATCCGGCGCACGCGGGTGATAAGAAAAACCGCGTCGACTTCCGGAAAGAACGGGAACATCAGAATTGGCCCCCGTCTCGAACATTCCTACCCAAAGCCGACGGCCGCCGTAAAGTGATACGGACCACAAACAGGGATTATCGCCAGATGCACGACCCGGCCGGAACCCCAGAGAGAATCCGTATGGAACCACCGCCCGGGGTGGGGCGACACGGCACAACCAGCCCCAGGAGCGCGGAAAGCTCGCCGACCGACACGAAGAACAGACCCTTCCGCCGACCCCCGGCACCCGATGTGGTATGGACGGCGACTATAACGTCGACGTTCGATATTTCTTGTTCGATAAGGCGGAGAAATAAGTGCTGGGCAGCGCACAGAAACATCACCCACGAGTAGTAGGAACCGCACTACTCAGCACACGAATAATTGATCAACACGCCGGGAACAATCGTTTTCCGACTACGCTCGGATGTCGTCTTTGAGTGATCATGCGCCTCGTGTCGTGGGGCGCCGTAGCTCGCTGGGGCACGCGGGCGAAGGGGGCTTGATGGACGGGTGCCGCGGACCGGGAAAGGTCGCCGCGTTGGGACGTGTCGTGCCGGAGGGGACGCAACCCGACACGACACGGCCGGCGGCGGCCGCACGAGCCCGAACCGGAGTCGGCATGGACTGGCAGGATCTCCAGGCTTTCCATGCCGTGGCGGAGGAACTGAGCTTCACCAGGGCTGCGGAGCGGATGCGCCTGAGCCAGCCTTCGTTGAGCAGCCGGGTACGCCGGCTGGAACGGGTGCTGGGTGTGCAGCTGCTGTACCGCTCCTCCCGCGGGGTTGTCCTTTCCGCGCCAGGCCGGCGACTGTTGCGGTACGTGCACCGGCTGAACCACATGTGGTACCGCGCGGTGGCCGATGTGCGGACGAGCGAGCAACGGATGGTGTTGGCGACAACCATTCCCGAGCTCGCCTGTGTCGTCAGCGCGACCCAGGAGCGGTTTCCCCATCTGCGGCCGGAGTACGAGCTGCGCACCCCGGGGACGGCGTTGCCGTACGTCGGTCTCGGTGGGTATGACGCTGTTCAAGGCGCGGAGCGGTTGTTCGCCCAGCCGCCCGTACCGCTCGCCGTCGAGATCGAGACGATCGCGCACGAGCCGGTCTGGTTGCTGCTCGCGGACCGCCACCCGCTGGCGGGGCAGGCGGTGGTGCGGCTGGACCAGCTCGCCGGCGAGGCGTGGGTGGAGGCTTCGGAGTCGCGTGAGGAACTGGTGGGGATGTGCGCCCCGGCCGGTTTCACGCCGGACATCCGCTACTTGGGCGCCGGGCTGCACCTGCTGGAGGGCGTACGCAACGAGCTGGCGGTCTCGCTGGTACCGGCACACGTCGTCCCGCCGGAGGGCTGTGTTGTCCGGCCGCTGGACGCGGATGTGCGGCGTCACCTCTTCTACGCCGCGCACGTGGATGTGCCGCGCGAGATCGCGGTGTTCCAGCGCGACTTTCTCCGCGCGAGCTACCGGCGACTCGCATTTCGGAATCCTGGCTACCGGGAACTCATCGAGGCGGAGCCGGACCGGTTCCGCGCGCTTGCTCAGACACCTGAGCCGGTCGTGGGCCCGGATACGGGTAAGCACCGACAGGACCAGGCCGGCGAAGAGGGGAAGGTGGTCGTTCCTCCGGTCCCGCTGGAAGGTGCCAACGGCATCGGCTGACCAGGGGCACGGGCCGTGCGCGGCCCGGCTTGGCCGGGTGAGGTAACGACACGTTCGAACTGCAGACGCGGGGTGCTCCACCCGCGCCACCCGTTACTCGCGGTGAGGGTGGGCTGTGGGAACACGTGGACTGCACACGCCGAATGCTGGACCACTGAGCGGCAGCCGCGCACCCCTTCGCCAGGAGGGCCAACGGTATACACCCGGTCCACGGCCAGCCTGGGGCCAGAAAGACCCGTCGTGCCCCGGTGGGGCGCTCTGTTGCCGCCCTTGTGCCCGTGCCGACAGCGAGTCGTCAGGTGCGCGGGTGGCGGAGGCCGGGATGGCCTGCGGGGAGGACACGCCGCAGCACCCACCAGCTCACCCCGAGACAGACCGCGACCAACGGCCAGCTCAGCGCCAACCGCGCGGCACCGAGGGCGATGACCGCGTCCGCCCACCACAGGGGTACGAACACCACGAGCCGCAGGACGTACTGGGCCACCCACACCCAGCTCGCCCGCGAGTAGGCGCGGAGCAGATCCGGATCGCGTCGCCACCGCCCCCGCTGTCCCAGCACGGTCCCGACCACCACACCCAGCAGCGGCCAGCGGATGACGATGCTCGTGATCCACGCCAGTGCGCTCGCCGCGTTGGACGCGACCTGCACCAGGAAGAAGTCGGCGGCCCGGCCGGTCCGCAACGCGATCACCGCGGCGACCGCGACGCCGAGCAGGCCCAGCAACACGGCTCGTGGCCGGTCACCGCGCCACAGCCGCCACCCGGCGACCCCGGCGCCCACGACGAGCGCGGTGGCCGCGCCCACCGGCACCGAGGAGCCGGCGAGCAGCCAGCCGAGCACGAACGCGACCGGAGGCAACGTGGCGTCGACGGCCGCGGTGCGGCCCCCGAGCAGGCTGGCCAGCGACTCCTGGCCGGCCGGCACCGGAGCTGCCTCGGCCGGCTCACCACCGGGTGCACGGCCCTGTTCCGGATGCCCATCACGCGGCGGTCCGCCCGAGTCCCCGCGCGCGGCGCCATCGTGATCGCGCGAACCATCGCGCCCGTCACCGCGCCCGGGGGCGGATCCCGCGAGCGCATCTCGCTGCCCGGGGCTCGACCCCGCAAGCAGGTCCTGCGGCTGCTGGCTCGACCCCGCGTGCGGATCTCGCGCGGGACGGCCCGAGCCGGCGAGCAGGTCCTGCCGGGGGTCGGTCGGTCGGTCCACGCCCCCAGCCTGCCCCATGCGCTGACCTGCGGGCACGGCCGCCCGGCGTTACCTCGATCGCATCCCGCCACCGGTCGGCTCGCTCGATCGGCCCCTTGACCCCGGGCGAGCGGCATCACTAGCTTCCCGAAAACCGTCTGGGAAGTTCCCAGATCGGGGCGGGACCGGGGGGTGGGGTGCGCGCCGGGAGCCCACGCCTGCTGCGCGAGATCAACGATCGCGCCGCCCTCGAGGTCATGCTGCGCAGCGGGCCACTCACCAGGGCCGACCTGGAGGCGGCCATCGGGCTGTCCAAGCCCGCCACCGCCCAACTCCTGACCCGCCTGGAAGGCGGGGGTTCGGTGGTGCGCAGCGGCCTCCGCGGTGGCAGCCGGGGCCCGCGCGCCCAGTTGTGGCGGGTGAACGGCGCACTCGCCCGGGTCGCCGCCGTGGACCTCACCACGGACGCCGCGGACATCGTGATCGCCGACCTCGCCGGCGACATCCTCGCCCAGCGCCGCGTCCCGATGCCGGCCGCCACCCCCGGCCCAGGACCCGACCCGACCAGCCCGGCCGAGCGGGAACCCGACCACCCCACGACTCCCACGGACACCGACGTGGTCGGCGCGTTCGTTGCCGCTCTGGAGTCCACACTGGCCGGTGCCGACTTACGGCCGACAGACCTTCGACGGGTGGTCGTGGGCGCGCAAGGCGCGATCGATCCGCATACCGGACACCTTCGGTACGCCCCGCACCTGCCGGCCTGGGCCGGGTTCGACGTATCGGGCCGGCTGACGGCCGCGCTCGGCGTCGAGGTCGTGGTGGACAACGACGTCAACCTGGTCGCGGTGGCCGAGATGACCGCGGGCCGAGCCAGCGCGGTGACCGACTTCGTGCTGGTGTGGCTCGGCACCGGCGTCGGGTCCGCGGTCGTGGTGAACCGGGCTTTGCTGCACGGGGCCCACGGTGGAGCGGGCGAGATCGATGCGATGTTGGTGCCGGACCGGGCCGAGCGCGGCACCGGGGTCGACCGACGGGGTGTCCGCTTCGGCGACCTGCTCGGCGCAACGGAAGTGCTGCGACTGGCCCTGGCGCACAACATTTCGGCACCTTCGGCCGCGGTCGCGGTCACCCGTGCCCCATCCGTTGGCAAGGCCGGCCGGGATTTCCTTTCCGACCTCGCCCGCCGGATCGCCACCGGGGTGGCTGGTGCGGCCAGCCTGCTGGACCCCGATCTCGTCCTGCTGGCCGGCGACACCGGCCAGGCCGGTGGCCAACACCTGTGCCAGCTGGTGCAGGAGGAACTCGGTCGCCTCGGCCTGCCCCGCACCCCGGTGGCGCCCGCCACGGTCACCGGAAACCCGGTCCGCACCGGGGCCTTGCACCGTGCCCTCACCGCCGCACGCGAACAGGTCTTCGGCCTGACCGACACCGCTGTTCCGTCCGTCCGTCGCTAGTTCCGGGAGGACCCATGGGCTCGTCCTGCCGTCCCCGACACTTATCCATACTTATGGCCACATTGGTCACTGGCCTGATCGGCACGGCCTGCACCACCGGTGGTGGTGTTACGACGCAACCGGCGCCCGCGCCGGCTCCCGACGAGCAGGTGACGGTCTCGGTCTGGAGCAACTTCGCCCACCGGGAGCTGAACGGGCTCAACAAGGTGCTCGACGGCTTCCGCGCCAAGCATCCGAACTTCACCGTCGAAAGCCAGGGCAGCCAGGACGACGACAAGATCACCCAGGCGATTCGTGGCGGCAACCCGCCGGATGTCGCCATCTCCTTCGCCACGGACTTCCTCGGTCAGTTCTGCTCCTCGGGAGCGTGGCAGGACCTCGGCCCCTACCTGGAGCGGGACGCGGTGGACCTGGACCAGATCCCGGACGCGGTCCGGGACTACACGCAGTACAAGGGCGTCCGGTGCGCGATGCCGTTGCTGGCCGACGTCTACGGGCTCTACTACAACAAGGAACTGTTCGACCGGGCGGGCATCAGCGGTCCGCCGAAAACCCTCTCCGAGCTGAGGGAGATGGCGGAGCGGCTCACCGAGTTCAACCCGGACGGATCCATCAGGGTCGCCGGGTTCGTCCCGGACCTCAAGTTCTACAACCACCGACCACAGATGCTCGCCCCGCACTGGGGTGCGCACTGGCAGCGGGCGGACGGCACCTCGGGGCTGTCCGCCGACCCGGCGTGGCGGGAGTTCTTCACCTGGCACAAGGAGCTGGTCGACTTCTACGGCAGGCAGCGACTCAGCCAGTTCCTGGCCTCGGCCGGTCAGCAGTACTCGGCGGACAACGCCTTCCAGCAGGGCAAGGTCGCGATGATGATCGACGGCGAGTACCGCACCGCGTTCATCGACGAGTTCACCCCGGACCTGCCTTACGGCACCGCGCCGTTCCCCGTTGCCGACGACCAGCCCGACCGCTACGGCACCGGGTACACCACCGGAACCATCATCGGTATCCCACGAGGGGCAAAGAATCCGGGAGCGGCCTGGGAGCTGGTCTCCTACCTCACCACGGACACCGATGCGTTGGTGGAACTGGCCAACTCGATCAAGAACGTTCCCACCACGAAGTCGGCGTTGACCAGCCCGAAGCTGTCGGTGGACGAGAACTTCCGGACTTTTCTGGAGATCTTCGCCCACCCGCGGCTGGTCTCCTCCCCGGCCAGCCCGAACGGTGGAGCTTACGTGAAGTTCACCGAGGATTTCGCGACCCGATACCTCAGCGGCGAGGTATCGGACCTGGACGAGGGACTCCGCAAGCTCGACGAACAGATCAACGCGCACAACGAGCTGAGCGGCAACTGAGGTCGGCCCGATGACCGCCACCCTGGAGCGCCCCGCCGCCGCCCGCCGGGTCGGAGCCGGGACCGGGCCGGGGCGAAGGAGGCTGCGGAACCGGTTGACGGTGCTGGCCTTCGTCGCCCCTGCCATCATCGGCTTCCTCGTGTTCTTCGGTTACCCGCTGCTCGCAACGATCTTCTTCTCGTTTACCCGGGCCGATGGCCTCAATCCTCCGGTGTGGGTCGGATTACGGAACTACGTCCACCTGTTCGTCAACGATCCGGTAGGGCGCACCGCCGCACTCAACACGCTGTGGCTGGCACTGGTGCTGACCCTGCTGCGGGTGGTGTTCGCTCTGGGGACGGCATCGGTACTCGTCCGGGTGCGCACCGGGGTGGGCTTCTTCCGAACGTTGTTCTACCTGCCGTCACTGGCACCACCCGTCGCGGCGACGCTGGCCTTCGTGTTCCTGTTCAACCCCGGTACCGGCCCGGTGAACACCGCACTGCGTTGGCTCGGTGTGGACTCCCCACCGGGGTGGTTCACCGACCCGACGTGGGCGAAACCGTCGCTGACCCTGCTGATGCTGTGGGTTTCGGGCGAGCTGATGATCATCATGCTGGCGGCGTTGCTCGATGTGCCGGTGGAACTGCACGAGGCGGCCGCGCTGGACGGCGCCGGTCCGTTACGTCGGTTCTGGCACGTGACGTTGCCCTCGATCTCGCCCGTGCTGTTGTTCGGTGTGGTGAACTCGGTGATCCTCGCCCTGCAGTTCTTCACCCAGGCGATGGTGGCGTCCGCGGTCGCCGCCGGCTCCGCCGACGTGGTGGGCAACAGCAAGACCCTCGGCTACCCGGGCAACGCCACGATGACCTTCCCGATCTGGCTCTACCAGCAAGGTTTCCGTCAGTTCAACATGGGCTACGCCGCGGCGATGTGCGTGCTGCTGTTCCTGGTGTCCTTCGCGGGTACGGCCGTCCTTATTCGACAGATGCGGAACACGTCGGGCTTGGGGGAGGCACGATGACGGCCGTACTGCCAAGGCGACGGCCGGCGGCTGCGTACCGGCGTGCTCGTGGCTCCACCGGGTTCCTCGAATGGGTTGCGATACACAGCATCGCGCTTGCCCTGGGCCTGATGTTCTTGCTACCGCTCGTGTTCGTGTGCCTCACAGCGGTGATGTCTGACCGCCAGGCGTTGACTGCTGAGCTTTGGCCGCGACAATGGCAGTGGGCCAACTTCGTGACAGTCTTCGAGAAGGCCCCGCTACTGACCTATCTCGGCAACTCACTTCTGTACTCGGGGGTGGCGACCGCCGGGATGCTGGTGTCCAGCGTCCCCGCGGCCTATGCCCTGGCCAGGTTGCGCTGGCGCGGGCGCAACCTGGCCTTCCTCGCCGTGGTGGCGGCGATGATGCTGCCGCCGCAGGTCGTCGCCGTGCCGCTGTACCTGCTCTGGGCGCGACTGGACCTCACCGGGACGGTGTGGCCGCTGGTCATCCCCTACCTGTTGGGTGATTTCTTCAGCATCTTCCTGCTTCGCCAGTTCTTCTTGACCATCCCGCGGGACTACGTAGACGCCGCCCGGGCCGACGGCTGTTCCGAGGCCGGCGTGCTGCTGCGGGTCATCGTGCCGATGGCACGGCCGGGCATCGCGGCCGCCGCCCTGTTCAGCTTCCTCTACACCTGGAACGACTACTTCGGACCGTTGCTCTACACCGCCGAACGCCCGGAGAGCTGGACGCTGTCGGTGGCACTGGCCTCGTTCCGCGGGATGCACCGGGTCGAGTGGAATCTCACCATGGCGGCTACCGTGCTGGTCATGCTGCCGGCGCTGGTGTTGTTCCTGGTCGCCCAGAAGACGTTCGTCAAAGGGATCACGTTCACCGGAGTCAAGGGATAGGCATGAAGCTCACCGTCGTCGGAGGCGGTTCCACGTACACCCCCGAACTGGTCGACGGCATCGCGCGGCACGCGGGCGAGGTCGCGGTCTCCGAGATCGTCCTGGTAGATCCGGACGAGTCACGGCTGGCCGTGGTGGGGCCGTTCTGCCAGCGGATGCTCGCCGCGGCCGACCATCCCGCCGTGGTGCGCACCACCACGGACCTCGAGCATGGTGCGGCGGAGGCGACCGCCGTCCTGTTGCAGCTCAGGGTGGGTGGACAGGACGCCCGCCGGGCCGATGAGACGTTCCCGCTGGCTTGCGGCTGCGTCGGCCAGGAAACCACCGGTGCGGGTGGGTTGGCCAAGGCGTTGCGCACGGTGCCGGTGGTGCTCGACATCGCCGACCGGGTGCGTCGGGTGGCCGGCGACAACGTGTGGTTGGTCAACTTCACCAACCCGGTGGGGATCGTGACCCGCGCCCTGCTCAGCGCGGGACACCAGGCGGTTGGGTTGTGCAACGTGGCGATCGGGTTCCGGCGCTGGTTCGCCGAGCTGCTGGGGGTCGCGCCGGAGAACGTCTTTCCCGAACACGTCGGCCTCAACCACCTGAGCTGGGAACGCGGCGTGCTCATCAAGGGTCCGAACGCCGTTGCCGACGTGCTTCCCGCGTTGCTCACCGAACGTGCCGACGAGCTGGGGGCACGGGTGGGGTTGCCGGGCGCGTTGTTGCGGCGGCTCGGCGCGGTTCCCTCGTACTACCTGCGGTACTTCTACGCGCACGACGAGGTTGTGGCGGAGCAACGAACCTCGCCGCCGCGCGCCGACACAGTGTCCGATGTCGAGCGTCAGCTGATGGCGATCTACTCCGATCCGGGCATGTCGAGCAAACCCGAGTTGCTCTCCCAGCGCGGTGGTGCCCACTACTCGGACGCCGCGGTCGAGCTGGTGAGCTCGCTGGTGAACGGTGGCGGCGGCATCCAGGCCGTGAACGTACGCAACGGCCGCACGCTGCCCTTTCTCCCCGAGGACGCGGTGATCGAGGTGCCGTCCACGGTGGACACCGGCGGCGCCGTGCCCGCCACGGTCCGCCCCCTACCGCCCGTTATGTCCGGTTTGGTGGCGCACGTGACCGCCTACGAGTTCCTGGCGCTGGAGGCGGCCACGCTCGGTGGCCGCGAGCGGGTGACGGACGCCCTGCTGGCCCACCCGCTCGTGGGACAACACGATCTCGCCGAGCGACTTACCGACGAGTTGCTGGCGCGAAACGCCGATTTCCTGCCGTGGGCGAAGGCATGACCGAACCGGTTGCCGCCGTGCTGGCGATCGACGGCGGCAACAGCAAAACGGACGTACTCCTTGTCGACGCCGATGGCACGATCCTGGCGAGTCTCCGGGGCCCCGGCGCCTCCCCGCAGGCCGTTGGGCTGGAAGCCAGCATGCGTGCCTTCGACGACATGGTTCGGCGTACCGCCAGGGATGCCCGGCTCCCACCGGGAAAACCACTCGCCCGGCACACGGCCGCCTACCTCGCCGGAGCGGACCTGCCCCGTGAGGAGGAGATGCTGCAGCGGGCCGTTGCCGAGCAGGGTTGGTCGCACTCCACTGTGGTCGGAAACGACACGTTCGCCGTGCTTCGGGCCGGAACACCGGACGGTGTCGGGGTGGCCGTGGTGTGTGGTGCCGGAATCAACTGCGTGGGGGTGGCTCCGGACGGACAGATCTCCCGGTTTCCCTCGGTAGGACGGATTTCCGGAGACTGGGGTGCCGGCGAGTTCCTCGCCACCGAGATGATCTGGTGGGCGATGCGGGCCGCTGACGGCAGGGGACCGGACACCGCCCTTCTCCCGGCCGTCCTGGACCACTTCCGGGCGGCTTCGGCACCCGAGCTCGTGGAACGCCTGCACTTCGGGGAGGTTCCGCCGGACCACCTGGGTGCCCTCACCCCGATTCTGTTCCAGGTGGCCGAGGGCAGCGACGAGGTGGCGCTCCGGCTCGTCGAGCGGCTCGCCGAGGAGGTGGCGTTGCTCGCCACGGTCAGCCTGCGCCGCCTCGACCTGCTCACCGAGGCGGTTCCGGTGGTGTTGGGGGGCGGGGTTGCCGTCGGCGCGGGGCCACTGCTCTGGGAGCGCGTCAGGCAACTGTGCACCACGGCCGCACCGCGCTGTGAGGTGCGTGTCGTGGACGTTCCCCCGGTGGTCGGGGCTGCCCTCTACGGATTGGACGCGATCGGCGCCGAGCCAGCCGCTGAGCAGCGGCTGAGGTCGGCCGGACGAGCACTCCTGGGCGGCATCGCGGAGCGGATGGACGACCCACGCTGAGCGGCGCGGGGCTGCCGCGGCTTCCGCATCGCGGGAAGCCACGGCAGCCTCACCGCTGGGTCAACTCATTGAGCATCTCGCCGAGGCGGAACGCCAACCTGTTGTTGTCCGCCGGCGCGTACGTCACCCACTCCTGGCCATCGCCGGCACGCCGGGTCTGCGCCAGGTACCGTCCCTCGTCGGTGTCGAACCAGCTCGGGCTCGGCAGCCGATGCCACCGGTTGAGCTGGTCCATGGCGCTCACCGCGAACTGGCCGAGCCGCAGCCGTGGCCGTTCCAGGATCACCTCGGCGGCCCTGGCCTGCCCGCCTGTCCAGGAAGCCGCGGTCTCCAGGTGGAAACCCGCGTCGTCGTCCGGTTCCCGGCTCCGCACCACGGGCCTGGCCAACGTGACCGAACGGCCGGGGCCGGCCGGGTTCGGTGGAAGCAACCGGATGACCGACATCGGCAACGCGGTGTGCCGGATGAAGTCGATGTGCAGCATCCGGTCGTCGAGCACACCGAGAACGGCGAACTGGCCACGGGCGGCCGCCCGCGCCAGCAGGAACCGCTCGTGCTCGACGTCCAACAGCCCGATGACAGCGATCGCGACATCGGACCGCACCAGCGTCGTCAAGGCGTCAACCAACTCCGGCTCGGGCCGTCCACGGTGGACGAGCCCACGCCCTTCCAGGTCCGAGAAGACGGCGTTCCGGATGCGCTCCCGATCGTCCATGGTCTCGCCGTGGTGCGGGATCTCGAACGGGTAAGGCCGCGTGCCGAGGCCGATCCGCTCCCACAGCATGTCGATCGCGGCACGCGACAACGACACCGAGCCCTGCATCGGCGGCTACCGGGGCGGCGGGGTCTCGCCGATGACCGGCGGCGCCACCATCTCCCCACCACTGAACACATCGTCGGTCTCCACCAGATAGGACGGACGAAAGTGCTCCTTGTCCTCCTCACCGCCACCGCGGCCGGGTACCCATCCCCATGGGGCCCATGCCCGTCGCACCGGGCCGGCCGGCGCCACCACGAGCGGCACTCGGCCCGTCCGGGTCGACACCACCCATCGGACCGAGGCCACCGACACCGCTGCGGCCGCCAGCACCGAGGTTGCCGCCCGCGCCACCGGACCCACCGGAAGGACCGAAACCACCGCGGCCGCCCCCACCCGGGAAACCACCGGCGCGCCCCGTGCCGCTGCCCGGCCCGCCGGGGAAACGCCCGCCTCCGCCGGGCCCGCGGCCGTCACCGGGCCGCTGGCCGCTCGGCCCACCACCGCCCGGTGGGAAACCCACTGGAGGCACAGCGGAAGGCGGGGTTGTTGTACGGCGGATAAGGCGTTGGGCTCGGCCCAGTTCCCGGCGGAAGACCGGGGTTGGGTGGAGTGAACTGTGGCGGTGTCCCCGGTGGAGTTGTCCCACCGCCCGGCGGCGGGGTCAGCTGGGGGGTGACAACGCTGCTCGACCCACCGCCGCTTCCACCACCGACACCACCGACACCACCGCCGGTACCGGGCATCGGCGGAAGCTGGGTGCCGCCACCGCCTCCGGGCGGAGTACGCCCGGTGTCACCGAAGTCATCACCTTCACCACTGCCAGCCAGCGGCGGAGGTGGTGTGAACGCCGGCACGGAACGGTCAGCGTCCCGAAAAGCCATGTCCATCGTCTGCATGACCTGGGCGGCCCGCTCGTGCCGTTCCTGCTTCTCCTGGTACTTCTGCTCGAACTGGTCGATGGCACCGGGGAGCGCGAAGGGGTTCGTCGCAGCAGTGACGATCAGCTTCCTGCACTCCTGCTGCACGTTGAACTCGACCGGCTCGGGCATGTTCCGATTGGCTTCCTCGGCCGCGAGCGCCTGCTGCCCGACCGAGGTGCCCATCAGTTGCAGGCCACCACCGGTCTCGCCACTCCACCCGCCGAGCTTGGTGAGCGTCGCGCGTGCCGCGTTCGCGGCCGGGCCGCACCAGTCCGCTTCCGTCGAGTTCGCGGCACCGACGAGCGCCTGCGACGCCTCGACCGTCACGTTGCCCAGGTTGACCCAAGCCTCGGCAATCCCGTGCGCCTCACCAGGGTTGTTGCCACTCTCCACCCACTCCTTCAACTTGGGATGGTCGACACCCATGTAGTTCGCGCACGGAGCGGCCACCGGTGACCGGCGGCTGTCCACGGATTCGGACAGTTGCCGTTGCTGCCGCTCCAGCTCTTCCCGGCCCTGCTCGATGTCCCGGCCCGACACCTAGTCCACGGTGCGGCCGAGCCAGTTGTCACTCTGGTGATCTTCCGGCCGGGCACCGTAGTCCATCTTGTGCGGCTGGTAACTCTGGTTCCCGTAGGTGCCGCTGGTCCCGCTACCACCGGTCATCCCGCGAACCCCCTACTCACGGAAGCTTGGGCTCGATCGTCTCCGCGACCTTCGTCGCGATCCCGCATGCCTTCTGTGTGTCGTTTCGTGCGCGGGAAGACACCGAGACGGAGGACGAGGACGAGATCGCAATGTTGACCTCGCACCCACCGCCGTCAGCCGCCTCCTCAACCCGGCGACCTTGGTGTTGGCCCGACGGGAACTCTTGTGACCTTCTCGTCCGGCTTCGTCTTCAGATCGTTGACATCGCGCTGGTCGTCGATGTCTATCCGCAGGTAGAAGCTCCCGGATGCCTGCCACTGGCAACCCCTGGTACCGAGGTTCGACGACTGCCCCCTGACCGGCAACCCAGCTCGGTTGCCTCAGCTGCGCTGATCAGCCCGCAGGGATCGGCCTTCCCGAGGTCAGAGGAAGCCGATGAGCCGGGCTGGCTCGACTTGCCTGTGGTGGGCGTGGTCGTTGTCGTGTCCGCAGCCCGGGGTGTCCCGCCGTTGGTGCCCGAACAAGCTGCCACCATCGACATGGCCGTCGCGGGCAGAAGTCCCATGAAGAACACTCGGCCGGCTCTGCACCTCATCGACACTGACCTCATACCTGGCACGTCTGATTCACGGCGGACACGTTGCCCAACTCGGCGTTGTCGTAGTTGCTCACGCTCTTCTCGACCGCTTCGACCGCTTGCGCGAGTACTTCCTTGTACTTACGCAGCACGTACTCGGCCGACTCGTTGTCTCCACCGGCGGCCAGCTCGTTCTTCTCCGCCACCGCCTGCGCGATCGGACTACTCCCCAGTGGGGTTCGTCGCTGGACGACCTTCATCTGGCCAAGCATCCTGTCGACGCTGTCCTGGATGCGGGTCAGCGCGTCCTTCATCTTCTGGCCGGTGGCGGAGTCGACGGCGAAGCCGCCGGAGGAGGAGGCGGCGGCGGTCAGGCCACGCATGCTCTGCATCGACTCCTGGATGGCACCATGTCCATGGGCATCGGCATGACATCCCCCTCGAGGCAGCACAGACAGCCCAGCGGCGTCAGACGTTAGCAGTCGAACACGTTCGACGGAGCGGCCTCGAGCGAGGTTCGCGAAACGTGACAGGACGCAGATCACACCAGGTCAGAGTCGTTGTGGGCGGGGTTGGCGCGGTGGTTGGGAGCCTTGGGCCGGCCGACGATGAGATCAGCGTCTTTGAATCGCATTGCACCGCCTTTCTCCGGCAGCGTCTCACATCGACTTCCCGCGATTCCGGTACGGGCAACGGTATGCGGCTGCACCGGCAGATGGCAACACGCCTCCGAACCGTGCCGGACCAGCATCCGACCAGGTAGCGTGGACTGCCCGCGATCATCAGCAGATCAACTTCGCGCAATGTCCGGTTCGCCGGAAAACGGCTGGTGTTCAGCAGGAACTTACGTCAGCGTAGGTGACGGTGGCGTAGGTCGACCGTGAATTGTCATGCTGTTCGGCTGGGACGCGTCTGGAGGGAGGAAGCCGTGCACCAGTGGAACGCCTATGTCGCGCTTGGGGACAGCTTCACCGAGGGCCTGGATGATCCGGCCCCGACCGGGGATGGCTACCGGGGCTGGGCCGACCGGTTGGCGGAGCGGCTGGGTGAGCTGGAGCCGGGCCTGGGCTATGCGAACCTCGCGGTGCGCGGCAAGGTGCTGCACCAGATCGTCGAGGACCAGGTGCCGGAGGCGGTGCGCCTGCAGCCGGACCTGGTCACGTTCTGCGCCGGTGGGAACGACATCCTGCGCCCGGGCAGCGATCCGGACGCGCTCGCCGAGACCTTCGAGGCGGCCGTGGTCCAGTTACGGGGCAGCGGCGCGGACGTGTTGATGTGCACCGGTTTCGACACCAAGCAGATCGCGGTGATGAGGCACCTGCGGGGCAAGGTCGCCACCTACAACACGCACCTGTGGGCCATCGCGTCCCGCCATGGTTGCCGCGTGCTGGATCTGTGGTCGATGACGATCCTGCAGGATCCGCGGGCCTGGAGCGACGACCGGCTGCACCTGTCGCCGGAGGGTCACCGTCGGGTTGCGTTGCGTGCCTGCGAGGTTCTCGGGGTTCCGGTCGAGGATCGGTGGGACGCGCCGTGGCCGCCCCGGCCGACGCCGGACTGGATGGCGTCCCGGCGTGAGGACCTGCGTTGGGCCAGGGAGCACTTCGTGCCGTGGATCGGTCGCCGGCTGCGCGGCGAGTCCTCGGGCGACAACGTGGGGCCGAAGCGCCCCACGCTGACCCCGGTCGCCTGACCCCGCGGGAAACGCCGGACCGGCCGGCATCCGAGGTGGATGCCGGCCGGAGGGACTGGGCGGCTGCTCTTTGGTCCCCGTCGATCCCCCGGCGGTTCCCCCTCCGACTCCCCCGTCGAGCCACCCGTCGTCGCCGGTTCCGGTGGCCCGCAACCGGCGACCAGGCCACTATGTCAGCAATGTCGGAGCCCGGGCTAAACGTTCGCTAAACGCCGCACGTCCCGGCTGGTTCCGGGGTGTCGTCGGGGTCGTCGAGTCCCAGCCGGACCAACCTGTCGCGCGCTTCCTTGGCGTGAGCGGAACCACAGCGCTCGAACAGCTCCCGCGCCTTATCCCACTCGGTACGGCACTGCTCGAACTCTCGGCGGGCGTGGTGCACATCGCCCAACCCGAGTCGTGCGAATGCTTCGGACACCAGCATCCGATAGTCGAGTGCGAGGCGCAGTGCGCGCCGATAGTGCTCCTCGGCTTCATCCACCCGGCCCAGTGCGAGCAACACCTCGGCGAGGTTGGCCAGTGCCCGGCCCACCGCGTCGTCGTCCTGGGTCTGTTGGTACAGCTCCAACGACCGCCGGAGGTGGCCGACGGCGGTGGCACCGCGTCCCATCCGCTGTTCGCACAGCGCCAGGTTCTGCAGCTGGTTCGCTTCGGCGTGCAGATCTTTCAGACCACGGAAGAAGGCGATCGCCGACGTGATGCGCTCTTTCGCCTCCGCGTTGCGGCCGAGGCTGAGCAACGCGGAGCCGAGGTTGGCCGCCGCGACCGCGGCGCCGCGCGGGTCGTCCAGCTCCACCGCGATGTCGTGGGCTCGCGTGTAGTGCTCCAACGCGCCTTCGGACTGTCCGAAGTAGTCGTGGGCGACACCGAGGCCGACGAGCATCATGCCTTCGGCCGAGCGGTCGCCGAGCTGCCGGGCCGCGCGCAGCCCGCGTTGGAACAACGTCGTCCAGTCCTCCCAGCCGGATCGGATCGGTAACACGTTGAGCAGCAGGCGGGCCAGCTGCCAGACGTCGGCGAGGTAGGCGCCCTCGTCCAGAAAGCGGGACAGCGCCAGCAGATTCGGCCACTCGGTGTCGAACCACGCCACCGCCTGCTGTGGATCGGTGGGGGTGGGCAGCAGTTCGGCCGGGACGCACCCGGTGAAGTCGAGATCGTCGCGCACCGGGCGAATGAGGCGGCGCATCCGGTCGCACGCGGCGAGCTGGTAGTCGATCATCCGGCGGAGCGCGGTGGCCCGCTTCCCCACGGTCAGCTCATGGCGGGCGAGGTCGCGGGCGTGCAGCCGGAGGAGGTCGTGCGCGCCGAACCGGTCCGGCTCGGGCTCGGTCACCAGGTGCGCCGCGGCCAGTGCCCGCAGGTTGCTGCGCACCGTGCCGACGTCGGATCCGGCCATCGCCGCCACCGCGGTGACGGTGGCGGCCGGTCCGGGGTGCAGGCCCAGCAGCCGGAACGTGGCGGCCTGTTCGGCGGTCAGGTTGCGGTAGGAGACGTCGAAGGCGCCCCGGACGCCCACCCCACCGTCGGGCACGTCCAGCCCGGTCAGCCGGCGCCGCTCGTCAGCCAGCTCCGCGACCAGCTCGGCCGCCGGTCGGCCGGGGTGGCTGGCCAGGCGCGCGGCGGCGATCCGCAACGCCAGGGGCAGGCGGCCGCACAGCTCGACCAGCTCACGCACGGCGTCCGGTTCGGCGCGGGAGCGGGGCGCGCCAGCGGCGACGTCGACCAGCTCGACGGCCGTGTCCGGCGGCAGCTCCCCCACCACGAGCACCCGGGCGGCGTGCCGCACGACCAAGCCGTCCAGCCGACGCCGGCTGGTCACCAACACCAGCGATTCCCCGCCACCGGCCAGTAACGGGCGGACCTGCTCGGTGTCGCTGGCGTCGTCGAGCAGGACCAGCACCCGCCGGTCGGCCAGCAGCGAGCGGTAGAGGGCGGCGCGCTCGTCCACGTCGACGGGCTGGCCGGCGGCGGGCACGCCGAGCGCGGACAGCAGGCGGGCCAGCACGTCGCCGGGTCCACGGGGTGGGTTGACCGGATCGAAGCCGCGCAGCGAGGCGAACAGGCGGCCGTCGGGGAACTCGTGGGCCACGGCGTGTGCCCAGGCCAGCGCGAGCGCGGTCTTGCCGGCCCCGGCGGTGCCGGTGAGCACGCCCAGCGCCGGGGCGCCGGCCCGGCCCCGGTCGGCGAGGAGGTTGTCGAGGGCGGTCAGCTCGTCGGCGCGGCCGGTGAAGCCGCCGGGCGCCAGCGGCAGCTGGGCGGGTACCGGGGCCGGTCGGGGCAGCACACCGTCGGAGCCCCGGACCGCGTCCGGATCGGCAACGCGCAGGGTGGGGTCGTCGCGCAGCATCCGCTGGTAGAGGTCGAGCAGCTCGGGCCCGGGGTCGATGCCCTGGGCTTCGACGACCCGACGGCGAAGTTCCTGGTAGACCACCAGAGCGTCGGCGCGCCGGCCGGACCGGTGCAGGGCGAGCATGAGTTGGCCGACGAGGCGCTCGCGGTAGGGGTGTTCGGCGACGAGCGGGCGGAGCTCGGTGGCCAGGGACGCGTGCTCGCCCAGGTCGAGATCGGCCTGGATGCGGTCCTCCACCGCGCCCAACCACACTTCCTCCACGACGTCGAGGCCGATCCGGGCGCGCACCTGCGGCGGGAGGTCGACGAGGACGGGGCCGCGCCACAGGCCGAGCGCGGCGCGCAGCAGCTCGGCGCGGCGGGCGAGCGGGGCGCCGCTCGCCGCGGCCATCAACTCGCGGGCACGGTGCAGGTCCACGCGGTGGGAGTCCACGACCAGCACGTAACCGCCGCCCTGGGTGTCGATGCGGGCCCGGTTGCCCGGGTCGAAGGAGGAGAGCAGCCTGCGGAGCCGGTGGACGTAGTTGTGCACGATCGTGCGCGCCGAGGTTGGCGGACTGTCACCCCACAGCACGTCGATGACGCGGTCCACCGGCACGACCCGGTTGGTCGCCAACAGGAGAAGACCGAGCAACGCGCGGACGCCCGGCCCGCCCAACGCGGCCGGCCGGCCGTCCACGAGCACCTCGACCGGCCCGAGCAGGCGCAGCTCCAGCCCGTCCGGGCCGCTGGTCGTCCCCCTGTCCTCGACCACAACCAGCCCCCGAATGTCGCCTCGCGACGCGAGTCGTCGAGCACCGTACACGGCTTCCGGCCGCGCCGGGTCGTCCGCGCCACACTCGGCTTGGAGGTGATCACGCCCGTAGCCTTGTCCGCCGTGCACGTTGATCCCACGGTGCTGATGGACCGCGCGGCCGGCTGCCTGCTCGGCGGCGCGCTCGGCGATGCCCTTGGCGCGCCGGTGGAGTTCTTGCACCGGACCGACATCGACCGCCGCTACGGTCCGGGCGGGATCACCGAGCCACCGGTTCCGGCGTTGGTGACCGAGGACACGCAGCTCACCCTGTTCACCGCCGAGGGCTTCCTGCACGGCCTGGTGGAAGAGAACGGCTTCACCTGGCCGATGACCTTCATCTGGTTGGCGTGCCGGCGATGGCTGGTGTCGCAACAACGGGTCGAGCCGGCCGAGGGCGCCGGCGGCCTGCTGGCCGATCCCCGGGTTTACGCCTCCCGGCAGCCGGGTCTCACCTGCCTGCGCGCGTTGCAACGCCAGGAGATGGCGTCGATCGAACGACCGTGCAACGACTCCGAGGGCTGTGGCGGTCTGGCACACACCGCGCCGCTGGGTTTCTCCCCGCACGCCGAGATGGCGTACCGGCACGGCTGCGAGACGGCGGCGCTGACGCACGGGAGCCCGGGCGGATGGGCGCCGGGTGGGGCGTTGGCGTTGATCGTGCACCTGGTCGCGGTGCAGGGCCGCCCGTTATGGGAAGCGGTGGACCAGGCGACCGGGCGGGTCCTCGCCGATGACGAGGAAACCGGGCTGGCGCTGGCCGGGGCGCGCCGGCTGGCCGTGGCCGATCTGCGGGCCGAGCGGGCGGACCACACCGAGGGGACGGCTCCGTCGGCGGAGTCCGTGCGAAGGCTCGGCGAGGGCTGGCGCGCGCCGGAGGCGTTGGCGATCGCGGTCTATGCGGCACTGGTGCGTTACCAGCCGGCCAGGTTCCGCGAGGCGCTGCGGCTGGCCGCCAACCACTCGGGCGCCAGCGACACAACCGCGGCGATCACCGGGAACCTGCTGGGCGCCACGCACGGCACGGACGTGCTGCCACGATCCTGGTTGAACCGGCTGGAGCTGGCCGAGGTCGTCGCACAGCTCGGCAAGGACCTCGGGGCGGCGTGCACCGGCACGGATTTCGAGGCGGACCACTACCGGTTCACCTCCGCCACCACCGACGTCCCCTGAGCGTCACGTCGGTCGCGACGTAAGAAAGCTTGTGGAGTAAGGGAAACCGCGCGAGGACGGAACGCTTCCGTCCGGGAGAACACCGAGAAACGTGACCCGATCCGCCGTACGTCACGGTGAGACCCGGCCCGAGGTGGGTGGGTCTCACCGTGACAGAACCCGTCGCCTTCGCCAGCAGGCCCGGCTGGGTCCAACGGGCGGTGCCCGACGTTCCGGTGCGGTGTGGAACGGACGCTGCCGCAGCAGCCGACAGGTCCCCGGTCCGTTCGCCACCGCAACGGCACCTCGCCCGGCACGTTCCCGCTGGTCACCCGGACAGGTCGCAACCCCGAGCGCTTCGACGTGCGGCCCGTCCCCGCGCGGCCCCGGCCGTCACCGCCGTACCGGTTCAACCTCCCGGGCGGCAATGAACGGCGGCCGGGGGGACGGTGCGGAGAACGGTGACACGAGTGCGTTCTCCACGCTGTTGAACACGATGAAGATGTTCGACCGCGGGAACGGCGTGATGTTGCTGCCCGACCCGTGCATGCAGTTGGAGTCGAACATCAACGCCGAGCCGGCCGGACCGGTGAACTGCTCGATGCCGTAGCGGGCGGCGAGCACGCTCAGGCTGTCCTCGTCCGGCGTGCCGATCTCCTGCTCCTTCAACGACTCCCGGTAGTGGTCGGCGGGGGTCTCACCGACACAGGAGACGAAGGTGCGGTGCGAGCCTGGCATGATCATCAGCCCGCCGTTGTACGGGTAGTTGTCGGTGAGCGCGATGGAGATGCTCACCGCGCGCATCGCCGGCATCCCGTCCTCAGCGTGCCAGGTCTCGAAGTCGGAGTGCCAGTAGAAGCCCTTGCCCCGAAAGCCCGGCATGTAGTTGATCCGGCTCTGGTGGATGTAGACCTCGGAGCCGAGGAGCTGCCGCGCCCGGTCCAGCACCCGCTCGTCGCGCGCCAGCGCGGCGATCTTCGGGCTGATCTTGTGTACCTCGAAGATGGAGCGGACCCGCCTGGAGCCCTTCTCCACGATGGTGCGCTCGTCGTTGACCACCTCCGGGTCCTCGACGAGCCGGTTCAGCTCGGCGCGGAACTCCTGGACCTCCTCCGCGGACAACAGCCCCGGGATGGTCAGGAAGCCCTTGGCGTCGTAGCTGGTCAGAATGTCGTTGTCGATGGGGCCGGGCACGGGCGTGCCGTCCGGGCCGGGCCACACCACGGGGTCCGGTCGGCGCAGCATCGCGGGATGACCGTTGACCCGGGTCGGGTACTGGTCGTCCGGACGCACCGTGCCAGTCGTGCTCATCTCGACGGTGGTCATGCGCTCACTCCTTGGCGGCAAAGAGTTTCCGTTGCGGTGGAGCGGATGTGCTCGTCAGCCGACGGGCTGCGGGTCGTCGTCCTCCTTCACCAGGGGGTAGACGCCGTTCTCATCGTGCACCTCACGCCCAGTGACCGGAGGATTGAACACACAAACGGTGCGCATATCAGTCTTTGGGCGCAGCACGTGCCGCTCGTGGCCGTCCAGCAGGTAGAGGGTGCCGGGCGAGATCCAGTGCGACTCGCCGGTCTCCTGGTTGACCAGTTCCCCCTCACCCTCGACGCAGTAGACGGCCTCGATGTGGTTGGCGTACCACATGGCGTTCTCGGTTCCCGCGTAGAGCACGGTGTCGTGCATGGAGAAGCCGACCTTCTCCTTGGCGAGGACGATGCGGCGGCTACGCCAGTTGGGCGTCCGCACGTCGCGGTGCGTGCCCTCGATGTCGGCCAACGAACGAACGATCACGTTGTCTCCAGGGAAAGGATCTTCGGTGCGGTCAGGCGGCGACGACGCGCACGGAGTCGGCCAACAGGGCCAACCCGCGTTCCAGCTCCTCGTCGCTGATCGTCAGCGGCGGCATCACCTTGACGACCTCGCTCTCCGGGCCGGAAGTCTCCATGATCAGACCGCGGTCGAACGCCTCCCGGCACACCTGGTCGGCCAGCTCCGACTGCTCGAAGGACAGCCCACGGGCCAGGCCGCGTCCCTTGACGCGCATGCCGGTGTCCGGGTACGCCTCGGTGATCTCGCTGAGCACACGCTCGACGTGCTCGCCCTTGGCGAGGGTGCTCTTCTCCAGCTTGTCGTCGGTCCAGTAGGTCTCCAGCGCGGCGGTGGCGGTGACGAAGGCCGGGTTGTTGCCGCGGAAGGTGCCGTTGTGTTCGCCCGGGGACCACAGGTCCATCTCCGGGCGGAACAACGTCAACGCCAGCGGCATGCCGTAGCCGCCGATGGACTTGGACAGGCAGACGATGTCCGGGGTGATCCCGGCGACCTCGAAGCTGAAGAACGGACCGGTGCGGCCGCAGCCCATCTGCACGTCGTCGACGATCAGCAGCATCTCGTGCCGCTGGCACAGGTCGGCCAGGCCACGCAGCCACTCGGCGCGCGCGGCGTTGATGCCGCCCTCGCCCTGCACCGTCTCCACGATCACCGCGGCCGGGTGGTCGAGCCCGCTGCCGCTGTCGCTGAGCAGCCGGTCCAGCCACAGGAAGTCCGGCAGCTGGCCGTCCAGGTAACCGTCGTAGGGCATCGGCATCGCGTTGCCCAGCGGCAGCCCGGCGCCGCCACGCTTCATCGAGTTACCGGTCACCGACAGCGCGCCCAGCGTCATGCCGTGGAATCCGTTGGTGAAGCTGAGCACCAGCTGCCGGCCGGTGACCTTACGGGCCAGTTTCAGCGCGGCCTCCACCGAGTTGGTGCCCGTGGGGCCGGGGAACATGATCTTGTAGTCCAGTCCCCGCGGTTTCAGCACCAGCTCGTGGAACGCTTCCAGGAAACGTTTTTTCGCCACCGTGCTCATGTCGAGTGAGTGGGTGACGCCATCGGAACGCAGGTAGTCGAGCAATTGCTCTTTCAACGCCGGGTTGTTGTGCCCGTAGTTGAGTGAGCCCGCACCCGCGAAGAAGTCGAGGTACTCCTTTCCGTGCTCGTCACGCAACCAGCTTCCGGTCGCGGTCTCGAATACCGCCGGCCAGCTCCTGCAGTAGGAGCGGACCTCGGATTCCAGTGTTTCGAAGATGTTCACTTGCAAGCTCCGTCCGTCAGGGGCGGGCGGCGGCGGGTCAACTCGGGATCGGCCCGATCCGGTACAGGTCCTCCGCGGCGTGCCCGTCCGGGAACATCGCCGCGTCGAACAGTTCGCGGCGCTCGATGGTCGTACCCAGGTCCCGCGCCAACGCACTGAACAGGGCAATCGAGGCGGTGTTGTCGGCGGTGATGGTGGTCTCGAGGAACCGGACCCCGCGCTCGGCAAGGCGGGCGAGCAGGTGCCGCAGCAGGCGCCCGGCCAGGCCGTGGCCCCGTTGCTGGGCGTCCACCGCGATCTGCCAGACGACGAGCGTGTCGGGTGCGTCCGGTCGAAGATAGCCGGTGACGAACCCGGCGACGGTCCCGTCCACCCGCGCCACCGCCGAGGTCACGGAAAAATCGCGGCACCACAACAGATAGGCGTAGGACGGGTTGAGGTCCAGCGTCTGCGAATCGCGGGCGATTCGCCACATCTCGGCACCGTCGGTGGTGCCGGGCTGTTCGATGAGGACGCTGGGTGTCGCCGTTCCGCCACCAATTGCGCGGTCCGGTCGCTCTCCGGTCATGTCATGCGAACGTAACAGGAATAGCTTGGAACGCCACCCCCCGCGTACGACGACAGAGGCACTACCAGCACGTTCGCAAAAACCCCTGTGAGAAGGCCCACGTAACGGTGGAAGTCTGCGCGGCGATGTTGCTAGTCATGCACGCGCGCGGAACCCAGCCGGCGGTGCCGGCTGGGCCTCCTGCCGCGTCGCGCTCATCCGGAAGGTCTCTCGCGACGGGACGAACCGGACATTCCGAACCAACGACGCAGTGCTGGCGCCAACCCGCCTGCTCCGGGCGCCGCCCAGGCGACGTAACCGTCCGGGCGCAACAGGACAGCCGCCGTGCGGTCCAGGTCACCATTGGGCGCGATGGCGGTCACGATGTCAACACGGCCCGCCCAGTTCGCGGCCGTCGCGCGTAGTTCGGCGTCGTCGGCGAGGTCCAGCAGGACCCCGCGCGCCGGGTTCAGCAACGCGGTCGTGCTCGTCTTCCCGTCCGAAGTGGACAGTTCCACGTGCGGGATCCTGCGCCCGACCAGCGGGTGACCGTCCACACCGACGTCGTAGCGGATCTCGACAGCACTGATCATCCGGATCAGGTGGTCGTTCACCTCGGGTATGTCGAACAGCTCGCGCAGCATTGCCCGCAGCGGTTCGACCTGCGTCCCGTGGTACATCACGACTCCCTGGGCGCGGGTGTTGAGGAGCACGCGCGCGCCCACCGGATTCCGCTCGGCGTGGTAGGTGTCGAGCAACCCCGGCGAAGCCCAGCCGCTGAGTTCCGCGGCGAGCTTCCAACCCAGGTTCACCGCGTCCTGCACGCCGAGGTTGAGTCCCTGCCCGCCCGCCGGGAAGTGGACGTGTGCCGCGTCGCCGGCGAGCAGGACCCGGCCGCGCCGGTACTCGGTGACCTGGCGCGTCGCATCGCCGAACGCACTCACCCACAGCGGCCGTGCCGCACCGATGTCCTGCCCGGTGACGCGGTAGTGCACCGCGGCCACCTCGGCAAACGTGGGTGGCGCGGTGCGGCGACGGGGTGGCGTGCCGAACTCGTAGGGCAGGATCCGGTAGACACCGTCGCCCAGCGGGATCACCGCGTACAGCCCGCGCTCGTTCCGGGTGAAGGTCTGGAGGCCCAGGTCGATACCGGTGACGTCGGCGAGCAGGAACTCCGTGGTGGCGTCCGTGCCCGGGAAGTCGAAGCCCACCACCTTACGTACTGTGCTGCGTCCACCGTCACAGCCGACGAGGTAGGCGGCGCGTAGCTCATAACCGCCGTCGGGACCGTCGACCTGTGCGGTCACGCCCTCGTCGTCCTGCGCCAGGTCCCGCAACTCGTGGCCGCGCCGGATCTCCACCCCGAGCTCGCGCACCCACTCGGCGAGCATCCGCTCCGTCCGGTTCTGTGGCATGAACATCTGTCCCGGGTGCGCGCCGTCCAGCCGGCCGAAGTCCAGCGAGAGCGCGCCGAAGTGCCCCCACGACCCCACGACGGCAGGTCGCAACCGCTCCAGCAGGCCCCGCTGGTCGAGCACCTCCATGGTCCTGGCGTGCATCCCCAGCGCCCGCGCGTTGTCGTTCGGCGTGGTCAGCCGGTCGAGCACGACCACGTCAACACCCCCCAGCGCCAGCTCGCCCGCCAGCATCAGGCCGGTCGGGCCCGCGCCCACCACGACGACCCGTGTGTCCACTCGTCCCCCTCCTTAACGACGTTAAATTTAACAGTGTTCAGCCTGCCCTGAACGGCGTTAAGCTGTCAAGGCGTTTCCGGCGGACGAGCGGAGGGGCGGACAGGATGCGGCTACGGCGCGAGGCGATCGTGCGGGCGGCGTTGAAGCTGGTCGACCAGGTCGGCCTGGAGGGCCTCACGCTGCGCCTCATCGCCGACGAACTCGGGGTGCGCGCCCCGGCCCTGTACTGGCACGTCAAGAACAAGCAGGAGCTGCTGGACGAGATGGCCACCGTCGTGCTGGGCGACCTCTACCACCAGGTCCGGCCACAGCGGCCGGGCGAGACGTGGGTGGAGTGGATGGCCGACTTCGCCCGCAAGCTGCGCCGCACCCTGCTCTCCTACCGGGACGGCGCCCGGATGTGCGCCGGAACCTACGTCGCCGATCCACGCCTGGTCGAGGCCGAGGAGATCTGGCTGCGTGTGCTCATCGACGCCGGGTTCTCGGTGCAGGACGCGGTGGGCGGGGGGTGGACCGTCTACAACTTCGTCATCGGCCACACCATCGAGGAACAGGCGGTGGCCCCGCGACCGGGCGAGCTGAACGAGCAGTACAGCCAGGAGCGGCTACAGGAGCACCACAACCCCGACCGCTATCCGCTGGCCGCCGAGGCGAGCCGCTACACCTTCGACCCGGACAGCGCGGAGGAGCGCTTCGAGCACGGGCTGCGGCTCATCCTGACCGGGATGCGGCTGTCCCTACTCGGGCAGCACAACGCGCACGCGTAAGCCCGACCCAGGGGCGGGGCCGTTTCTTTCCGCACTTCACGAGCGTGCCGGGCCTATGTGATCCACAATCGACCACGCGACCCGCCCGCGACCCGCCTTGATGTGACCGAAATCTCACCACTCGCGCGATTTTCCGCGCCTACGGAAGAATTCCCAGCTTCCCTTGACCAACACGGCCCCCGCCCTCTCCGGGGGCTGACGCCCCGCGTCCAGCGTAGGGGGCGAATTGCGCAGGTCAAAACGGGTGTCCACAGGAAGGATCCGTTGTCCCCAACGCCCGGAAAATCACTTGACAGCCGGCTCGGGGTCTGCTCGCCCAGCTCGAGAAGTGGCCGGGCGCGCGACGGGGTTGGTGGCGCGGCGTCGGGTGGAGGTACCGGGGGGGCGGTTCCCCCTGCGTCGAGGTAGGCAGGTCTGCCGGCTCGGCCGCCGAGCGGCGTCCTCCTTCGAGTCGCGCTCCGGCGCGCCACCTCCGCACGGTGCAGCACCTTGCCGGGCAAGGGCCGGCACCGCTGCCCGCCGCGTTGACGAGGCGCCATCACGGGATTCGGCGGCCTGCGGCTGCCCGCCTGCGCACCGCTCCCGAGTGAGTGGCCCGGCGGTGAAAGTGCCCGGTAGGCCGGAGGTTTCCGGATGGGTTTCGCTCGTCAGCCGGCCGCGCGCGAGCGTGCCCAGAGGTCGATACCGCCGTCGACCGCGTGCTTGTCGATCTCGATCAGCACGTCGTCGGTCAGCGGTGGGCCGTCGAGGGCGGCCAGGTTCTCCTCGAGCTGGGCGACGGAGCTGGCACCGATGAGCACGGAGGTGACCCGCGGGTCACGCAACGCCCAGGACAAGGTCAGCTGCGCCAGCTTCTGCCCGCCGCGTCCCGCCACCACGTTCAGCGCCCGCGCTCGCGCGACGTTCTCCGCGCTCAGGTACTCCCGCCGCAGCGAGCCGTTCCGGCTCCCCCGGGAGCCCGCGGCCAAGCCGTCGAGGTACTTGTCGGTAGCAGCTCCTGGCCGAGCGGGGAGAACGCGATACAGCCGGCGCCGAGCCCGGCGAGCGTGTCCAGCAGCTCCTCCTCGATCCAACGGTTCAACATCGAGCACGAGGGCTGGTGGATCAAAAGCGTGATCCCGGCCTGGCACAACATCTCGGCCGCCTACCGTGTCCTGGCCGGCGAGTACGACGAGACCGCGATGTACAGTGCTTCCCTTGTTGCACCACAGAAACGAGTGCGCCGACAGTCTCCTCCGACAGAGTCAGCAGGTCGGAACGGCGCGGGTCGAAGATTCCGACGTAGAAGATCGCATCCGGCGCAGGAGAAGTCCAAAGAGGACATTGATACCCGCGTGATCCCCATTCACCGAAGGGAACCGGGTGCATCCTGTACTCGGCTGTCGTGGAGATGGCTAGCTCGTGAGGGTAGGGCCACAGGTTCCAGCGCAGCATGCGACCAAACTTCCACTCCGCCGTGCCCAACGGAGGACCTCAGTATGTGGCCCAGTCGAAGTGCATGACTCCGAAGTCGAAGGCACGAAGACGATCGAACGTCGCGTCTCATGTGGACGGGCGTCGCCGAGATTCTCCCGAGTAACCAGGGAAAATCACCGAAAGGTCGAGGCCGCTACGACCGCACTCGCGATACCTCATGCGGTCGTAGCGGCCCCCGTCAGCTTCGGATGGCTCGACTTGCCCTGATGGTCGACTCGCGGGAAGACGGCTTCACCGCAACCCCGCCGACAACCACCGTCACTCCACACTGAGGTGCGGCTTGGGAACGTGGATGGTTCCGCCCGACAACAGGGTGTTCCGGTTGTCCACGTTGCTGAACGTCAGGTCGAGGGGAAGCAGCCCCAACAGCGGGGCGATTCCGGGGTTGTCCCCACTGATGTCCATCCGCAGGGGCAACGGGCCGATCTGCGGCGGCAGCGGGATGGGACCGACCGCCGCGAGCGTGCCGACCAGCCGCTCCGTGTACAGCGTGACCGGACCGGGACCGATCGTGGTGACCGTTCCCTTGCCGGCCCGGATCACCAGCTGCTTCCCGTTGCCGTAGTCCGATGTCATGACCATGTCATGAATGTTGATGCCGGCGGCCTGGAACTCGATGACCTTCACCGGCTTCCCCTGGACCGTCACCGTCTTCGGCCCGATGAAGCGAAGCTGCTTCAGCTCCAGCTTGGGGGTCTGCAGGGTGAACGCGTTGCCGAAGGGCTGCATCTTCTCCCCGCCCTCGGGTGGCGGGGCCGGCGTCGGGGTCGTCGGGGACGAGGGTTCGGTGGACTCCGTCGGCGCACCGGACGTCGGCGCACCGGACTCCGATCCCGACGGGGACGGCTTCCCCGGCGTCCCGCTCGGTGTCGGGGTTGGCCGCGTCGACGGTGTGCCGGCGTCGGTCGTCTGCGTCGGCTTCGGCCACGGCCACCACCAGTCGTCCGACTGGGCGTGCGCCGGCGTGACTCCGGTGGCCACGACCAACGCGCCCGCGGAGGCGATGACGCCGAGCAGCGTCAGGCCGGGTGGCATCCGCAGTCGCCCGGTCGGGCGCCGGTCGCCCGGTGCCCCGCCGCCATCCTCGTCCCGGCCCCGGAGACCACCGTGGGAGATGGTCTGGCCCTGCCCGCCGGCGGTACCACCGGGGACCTCGTCGGGGGGCTCGGCCTCGGTGGCCTCCCGCTGCGGAGCCGCCTGCTCCTCGCCGGCCCGGACGATCGTCTCGGTGATCTCCTCCTCGGTGGTCGGCCCGGGCACCCGCTCCAGCGGGGTGGTCCGCGCCTCCTCCAGGACGACGGTCGGCGCCGCCGGGACCCTGCGCCGCGGCCGCTGGGCAGCGGGCTTGTCGGTCCAGGCGAGGGCCAACGCCCCGCCGACGATGCCGAGCACCGTGGCGATCAGGAAGCCGCCGAGGTTCGCGGTGACCACGGCGGCCAGCGACAGCAGGATCGTGGAGATCCCGGCGACCAGCCGGTACTGCGGGCGCACCCACAGCGACACCGCCGCGGCCAGCATGACGAACCCGATCAGCAGCGAGGAGACCCCGCCGACGGTGCTGATCGAGATGATCAGCTCACCCAGCTTGATGGTGCCGAACGGCAGGTAGAGCAGCGCAAGGGCACCCAGGGCGACGAGCAGGCCGGCCCAGAACGGGCGGCCCTGCCGCCAGTCCCGGAACCTGGCCCACGCCGTGCCCACCCGGGACCGGGCGCCGCCCAGCCGCGAGTGCCCCGCGGCCCGCCCCGTCTTCGGAGCGGGCCACCTGGGGTTGTGCACGGTCATCAGAAGCACTCGCTCTTGCCGGGGATCACCTTCAGCTGCAGGCCCTTGACCCGCAGCGTGCCCGCGGTCAGCTTCCAGGCCACCTGCTTGGCGGCGGTGACCTCGACGGTGTCGCCCTGCAGACCGATGCCGCCGGGGGTGCCCTTGGCACCCTCCGGACCCTTTGCGAGCTGCCCGGCGTCGACACCGACCTCCAGGTTGCCCACGGTGAAGGTCTCACCGTTGAGGTCGACCAGGTCCAGCACGAAGTTGTCCATCTGGGCGGCACCCTTGCCTGCCGCGGTCATCTTGATCGTCTGGGTACCGACGACGGGAAGGTCCACCACACTGGTCTGGCAGAAGTCGTCCGCCGTGGCCTTGCGCATCGCGTTGACCGCGACGGTGTGCGCCTGCCCCTCGCTGCCGTGGTCGACGGAGGCGTACTGCACGAAGCCAGTGCCACTGAGCTTGCTCGCCGAGGCCTTGAACGTGGTGCCGGCGACCGAGATGTTCGCCGCGAGAGCACCCTGTTGGATCCCGAACAGCAGCACGCCGACACCGAGCCCACCGGCGGCAGCGGCGGCCAGGAACCGACCCCACCGAGTTCTGCCGCGGGCGTTCGACTCACCCATGCAATCCTCCTCGTTCCGCGCAACGTGTGTTGATCGCGGCGGGTGGCCCCGCACGTACCTTCCTTCGAAGGGACGCGCTCCGCCGGTCGGCGTGACGAGCTTCACCCAAGCCGGGCAAGGGCACAAGAGTTTACGGACGAGTTTCGTTCTGAATCGTCCAGGAGGGCCACGCGACACGACCCTGACCAGCACCATCACCATGACAGGTGAGTGAGGTCACACCGACCGGTCGGTCTGTCACTCACCCATGAGTGGTAGCCGAGAAAAGGGACGGGAAACGACCCAGCCCATCATCAACAGGGCTTATCGCTCTCCTTGTCAACCAATTGGACTAATTCATCGCGGAAAACAAGATCAAAGCATCGGTTGGCCGACGTTTTTTCGATCGCCCCGACGACACTCGATCAGGCGAGAGCCCCGGGGCCCCACGCCGTACGAGGCCCAGGCCGGCACGGTTACGGAGCGGCGGCCCACCTCGCTCGCTGCGTCCACCCCGCCCACGCGCCCCGGGCAACGCCCTCGGCGGAGGGCCCTGGGACCACCGACCAACCCACTGCAGCCGTACCGCTGTCCGCGCGGTTCTCCGAAAGGTTCGGCCTGGCATCCACCAACGCGGTGAGGGCCCATGACAGCCTCGACGTAGCGACCTGCTGTGCCCAGCACCGGCAAGCACGCGACAACCACACCCGCCCAGTGCTCAGCCGGACTCCGGAATGGCCCACCTGCCGGCCTGACGGTCACCTCCGCGCCGGGGTGACGCCGTTCTCCAGGCCCGCCGGCGTCTCGTTCGGCGCGTGGGGCCCGTTGGTACGCGCCGCGATCTCGCCGATCTGTTCCTCGAGCCGACGGCGGGTCTCGTCCAGCTCGCAGCGGAGCAACGCGATCTCCTCCACCGAGGTGCGGACCTCCTCCTCAAGGTGGCCGATCTCGCTGCTGAGCTGCAGCGACACCACCAACAGGACCAAGCCCGACAACAGGAAGACCAGATTGGCCGCGGTGAGGATGCCGGTCGCCCGCGCCAGCGCCTCGGCCACGCCCGGGAAGACACCGAAGATGACGACGCCGAGGCCGACGAGCAGCCACGCCCCGGCGTACTTTTCCCGCAGCTTCCGGCGCCGCATCATCTCCACGACGATGACCAGCACCGCAATCGCGACAATGACACTCAGCAGGCGCCAACCAGGCACGACGACCTCCTGTGGTTGGGTGGGCCTGGACCGGTCCTAGACCGAGTCCGACGCCGACAGCGACGGCCTCCGCCGGACCAGCGCGAGCAGCAGCGCCAAGCCCGCCCGGAAAAGGTACACGGCGGCGCGGACAGGGGTCTGGCTCGGCGTACCCCCATTGCGGACCCGCATCTCGACCGGCACCTGGCGCACCGTGAACCCAGCCCGCATGGCAATGACCAGCGACTCCACCGTGTCACCCAGGTACTCGGCCGGGTAATGCTGGGCGAACAGCCGAACTGCCCGGGGGCCGGCCGCGCGGAAGCCTGAGGTGACGTCGGTGAGCCTGGTGTGGGCCAGCCTCGACAACGCGAAGGCCAGCACCCACATCGCCCACCGTCGCGGCCCCTTGGCCACGTACGACCCGCGCCCGGCGAACCGGGCGCCGATCACCAGGTCGGCGTCCTCGAGCTGCTCCAGCAGCTCGGCCACGTTGCGCGGGTCGTGCTGCCCGTCCGCGTCGACCTGGACCACGACGTCGTAGCCACGGCGCAGCGCGTACCGGAACCCGGTCCGCATGGCGCCACCCACACCAAGGTTCACAGCGAGCCGGGCGACCCGCGCCCCGCCGGCCCGCGCACGGTCGGTGGTGGCGTCCGTCGAGCCGTCGTCGACCACGAGGACGTCCGCAGTGGGCAGGTGTTCACGGACCTCCGTGACGACCTGCTCGACGTTCTGCTCCTCGTTGAGCGCCGGGAGAACGATGAGCACCCGACGGGTGTCGACGGCAGCTGTGGACACGACATCCACTCTAGCGGCCGCCCTCCGGAGCCTCGTCGCTACCGTGCGGTAGTCGGGACGGGCCTGCGTCGTGCCGCAGCACGCAAGCGACCGCGACCCCAAGCCCCAGGGCCGGCGCAAGCACCAGGCCCAGGACCGCCCGAACCAGCGGGGTGGCCGGCCACGCGACCAGCACTACGGCGCTGGTGGCCGCAATGACCGCCCAGGTGAGCAGCACGCGGTGCACCTGTGTCCGGGCGATCAGCACGGCACAAAGCAACTGGATCGCTGTTAGCAGGACCGAGGAGGCCAACAGGCCGCCGGCGGCCCACGCGTCCACGTGGTACCGCGGACCGAGCAGGAAACGGACGCCCCACGGACCTACCAAGGCACCCAGGACAGCTCCCACGGCGGCGATCAGGATCGAGCCGACGATTCCCTGGGCCAACAACACGCGCAGGCGGTGCCGGCCATCATCCGAATGCGACAGTCGTACTACCAACGGCACGGCCATCGCCTGGAGCGGCGACATCAGGAGCAACGGAAACCGCAGGATCATCAGCGCGGCGAACAGCGCCCCGAGCGGGGTCAGGTCGCCTCCCGCCAGCAGCCGGACCATCGCCGGATAGCCGGTGATCACCGTGGCGGTCAGGCCGGCGCTCGCCATCAGGACCACCACGCGCTGTGTCACACCGCTCCAGCGCTCACCGGGGATGTGGCGGTCCACCGCCGTAGTGGCCGGCCGGACAAACAACAGCCAGGCGAACGACCCCACAGCTACCGTGATCGCGGCCGGCACCACCCCCACCACGGGCACCAACCCCGTTACGACCGCGAGGACCACCGCGCCGAGCAGGACCAACCGTAGCCCGGCCTCCGCCACGATCAGGCCCCCGTAAAAGCGGACTCGGTGCTGGCCCATCAGCAGGCCCCGCACCCCGTACTGGGGAGCGAACGCCACGCCGGCGACCCCCGCGACCACCGCCAGAGCGCCGTACCCGCTGAACAGCCTTTCATTCATTGCGGGCACGAGGATCAATAGCCCGAACACGGCCGCGGCCGCGGCACCAACGGCGACCGTGCGAAGGACGGTCGCGCCAGCCCGCTGTCCGTGCACCGCGGCGAGCGCGGCCTGTCTCGAGGTCTCCTGCTCCAGAGGGGCCAGCGTCGCGCCGACGCCAAACACGACACCCCAGAAAGTCATGAAGATCGCGTAGTCCGCCGGAGAGAGAAGCCGGCCCACAGCGATCAGCACGACATAGCCGAGCCCGACCGCCACGAGCAAGGCGATACCTACCGTCCCGACCGAGCGGCCGACAGCGGGCATCTCGGTACCGGACACGCTAGCCTCCGCCTTCATCGCGCCAGCCGTTTCCGCAGGGCCTTACCGAGTCCGCGGAGTACCCCAGTGCCGAAACAGACCGCAAACAACGGGAACAGACCGGCCACCGAGCGTGCCTCCCCCGAACTGCCACCGCACCGTCGCACGGCGGCTCCGAGGCCGGCGGAGGTCGTGACGGCGAGCACGGCGAAGGTCCTGGGCCGTCGCCGCAGCAGACCAAGCCCGGCCAGTCCGGCAACGATGGCCCAGATCAACATGCGCCGTACCGGCCCCGGAGAGTCGAGGTAGCTGTCGACGAATGTGGTGCCACGGAAGAACGAATGCCGGACGAACTTCGACAGGGAGTCCCGTCCGTGGTAGGTCGCGGAGAACTCCGGGCAGAGGTGAATGCGCTCACGTTCGGCGATCCAGCGCAACATGCGGGTGTCGTCGCTGGCCAACCGGGCATCGGAGAAGAGCGACGAGAACGACTCACCTGCGTTGATCAACATGGCACGCGGTGCGCAGAAGAACCCCGTTCCCTTGGGGAATGCGTCAAACTCGGTGATATCAAAGGAAACAAGTCGGGGGTTGGTGAAGTACCGCCGCCAGCCGAACGCCACTAGGCCCGACCAGAAACCGGCGTAGAGGTTACCGTCGGTGTCCACGTTGACGTGGCCACCCCACACCACGCGTTCCGGATGCTCCGTGAGCTGGCCCCGGAGGAACTTCAGCGCTCCGGGATCGACGATGACCCGGCTGTCCACCAACAACACCTGCTCCCCGGTGGCCCTGGCGACACCGGCCTGGCGGGCCCGGAACCGGCCCTGGTTCTCCTGCCGCACCACGGTGATTCCGTGCTGCTCGGCGAGTTCGGCCAGGCGCTGCGGCGTGGCGTCGGTGCTGCCGTCGTCGACGACGATCACCTGGGCCGGCCACTCCGCGTTGGTGAGCGCGGACAGCACCGCCTGGACGGAGCGGGTGATCCAGCTCTCCTCGTTGTAGACCGGGATCACGACGGTGAGCCTGGGCAGGCCCGCTGAGCTGGGCCTTTCCTGCTCGCTGGGTGAGTTGCTCGGGCTCATCACGCCTGCCAGTATCCTGCTGCTACGTCTGTACCGAGACTAAGGGTCTTCGAGTGATCTCCTTCGTCGCCGGCACCACGGCCGAGCTCATCAAGATCGCGCCCGTCTACCACGCACTGATGAACCGGGGGACCAAGGCGCTGCTCTGGTTCACCGCCCAGCACGTGCACGACGTGCCGGAGGTGCTGGAGGACCTGCGGCTGCCGGAGCCGGACGAGTGGCTGGTGCCCCGGGAGGTCGCCACGCACGTGGAGCGGCCAGCCCAGGTGCCCCGCTGGGCCATGACGGTGGCCCGGACCGCCTACGCGCGGCGCGCGGAGCTCCGCAGGGCGCTCACCGATGACGGCCGGCCGGGCCTGGTGATCGTGCATGGCGACACCTTCACCACGCCGTACGGCGCATTCCTCGGCCGTCTTCTCGGTGCCCGGGTCGCCCATGTCGAGGCCGGCACCCGCAGCGGCAGTCTGTTGAGCCCGCTGCCGGAGGAGGCGAACCGCCGGGTGGCCGCGCACATGGTGGACATCCACTTCGCCCCGACCTCCCGCGAGGTGCGGAACCTGCGCAGGGCACGCGGGGTCGTGGTGGACACCGGCGCGAACACGGTGATCGACGCCCTGCGGTTCGCCAAGGGGAACGAGAAGGTCGCCTTCGACCTGCCCGAGCGGTTCGGTCTGGTGACCCTGCACCGGTTCGAGCTGCTGCGCCGGCCGGAGCGCTACCGCGAGGTGCTGGAGCTGCTGCGGGACGCCAGCGCCCACACGCCGTTGGTCTATCTGGTCGGCCCGCCGGAGCGCGAGCGCCTGGAACAGCTCGACCTGTATCACCTGTTCGACGACGAGCGGTTCCTGCTGCGCCCCAAGCTCCGTTACCTGGAGTTCCTGCCGGTGTTGGCACGCGCCGCGTTCGTGGTCACCGATTCGGGTGGTCTGCAGGAGGAGTGCGCGTACCTCGGCGTGCCCTGTGCGATCCACCGCGAACGGACGGAGCGGCACCAGGGCCTGGGCCAGAACATCGTGCTGACGGGGATGCGCACCGAGGGCCTGAAGAAGTTCCTCGACGACCCCGAGGCACTGCGCCATCCGTCCACTCTGGACCGTTACCACCCGAGCGAGACGATCGTGGAGACGTTGGCGCAGCTCGGGTTCTGCTGAGCAACCGACTTCCGGAACGACGACATGGGGCCGGCCCTGCAGGGCCGGCCCCATGTTTGGTTGGTGCAGTTGGTAACGGGCCGCCGAGGTTGGTACAGCCACAAACGTGAGACACGATGTCTGAGCCGGTTCGCGGTCGAGCTGTGTCCCGGATTACTTGCGCTACGCGGGGTTCACAGCCGGCAGACGGTCGGCTTCTGCATGGTTCGGCCAGCGGCTGTGGCTGGGTATGGCCCCGGTCACCTGCTGGCCGGCGTCGTCAACGGCACGGATCTCGTCCGTCAGGACCACTCCGGCTCGGGCTGTCACCGCGGCAGCCCGGGAGCCTTCCCAATGTCGGGGCGACGGTCAGCGCCGAGAGTTGGACAGCTGCGGCGTGGACACGGGCTCCGGCGCGTCAGTGACCTGGTAGATGGTGGCATCCGGGTTCGTGTAGACCTCGCGCAGTCCCGGGACGCTGTCCAGGGCGACCATTCCGGGCGCCCGTACGGACTGGTTGCCGCGCACGAACCCGCGTCCGACCATCACGTAACGCACGCCGAGTTCGTCGACCTTCCGGCGGATGTCCGGGTTGGTGTCCAGCTCGTTGAAGTGCTGGTTGAGCATTCCCGAGTCGCTGTCGGCCGGGCTCCCGTAGAAACTCCAGTCCACGGGCTTGACCCCGGCCAGGGCGTACATCCACACCGAACCATCGCTGTGGTCGTTCATCACGGGGGAGTCGCCCGCATGCTCCTTGAGCCACTGGAAGGCTTCGCGCTCCCCCTTGGTGACGGTGGCGCCGGAATTGTCACCGTCCGGCCCCGACGCGTCGTTGTTCTTCCAGGCAAGCCGTTCGGTATTGCGGTGCAGGTATGCGCCGTGGCCGAGGACGCCGAGCATCGCGATCATCACCGCGCCAGCGGTGAGTGTCGCGGTGACGGGCAACCAAGGCTGTCGGAAACGGGCGGTCAGCTTGTCACGGACGGCCCCGGAGAGGGTGTTCACGAGCTCGCCGATGGCCAAGGCACCCGCGAGCGGCAGCAGGGCACCGAACCGCCACGCGTCGTTGTAGAACGGGCCGGTGATGGTGAACACCCATTGCGACTCGAGCGAGGCGCAGCCCGCGTAGGCGATCGCGAAGATCAGGTAGGCGCCGACGACCCAGAGCAGCCGGCGATGCGCGATCAACAGGCCGATACCCACCAAAGCGGGGATGCCGAGCCACCACTGCGGGTTCGGGGCGTTGGGCGAGAACAGGATCGCCTGGCCGAAGCCCTCCACCGGGGTGGCGATCAGCGGCCAGCGGGCGGCGGTCACACCGGCCTTTGCCGACAGGGCGGGAATCATGACCAGCACCGCCAGCAGCCCGGTCACGACCACCGTGGCCGCCAGGGGGAGGCGGGCCACCCGCCACCGGACCGGCTCGAAGCGTAGAAGCAGCGCCAGCAGCAGCATGACGGCGTAGGCCGCCAGGACGAAGGCCACGCTCGGGTGCAGCCCCACCAGGCCGGCCCCGGCCAGCCCCAGGCCGACCGGGCCGGCGAGCCCGCGCGGCACGATCACGTGCCGCGCGAGGGCCAGGGTGGCGGGGATCAACGCGACACCCGCGACGTAAGGCCAGAGCGGCCCGCGCCAGAGCTGGTCGTACGGGAAGGTGCTGAACCAGGTGGAGACCGCGGCCGCGGCGGCGACGCCGAGCGCGGGCATCCGCCACGCCATCCCCACCGCGGCCACGCCGAGTGGCCAGGCGAGGACCATGGCCAGCGCTCCGAGGTTGAGGACCTCCGGCATGCTGCCGCCGTTCGGGTCGAACACCAGCGCCAGCAACGCGTGGTAGGTGTTCGGGTAGAAGTAGCTCCCGTTCGACGCCTCGTTGGCAATGGGCGCCAGGGCCGACGGCAGCGGGTCGCCGTGCTCGGCGATCCACCGGATCGCGTTGGCGTGGAACGGCGCGTCCCAGTCCTGGTTGATCGTGCCCAGGCCGCCGATGCCGCGGAGGAACGTGACCGCGCCCACGACGAGCCCGGCGAGGACGCCCACGGCGACCACGACGTGGTCGCGCGGGGAACGACTGTCCGTGCGGCCAGGCTCCACGCCGGCTGTGGTCTCGGCGGGCCCGCCGTCCGTGCTCTTGCGCGCGGCCGCGGTTCCCGCCCGGCGCGCCATCAGCCAGGACGTGAGGCCGAGTACGACGGCGACGCCGAGGACCCAGCCGCCGAAGGACCACCAGCTCCAGCTAAACCCGAGCCTGCCCAGCACCGCGGTGCCGGTCGCCACGGCGCCGAAGGTCAGGACGGGCGCGGCGGCGGCCAGGGTCCAGCCGCGCAGCCGGAGCGTGAGACCGAGCAGGAGACCAGGCACCCAGATCGCCAACAGGACCAGCATGACCATCGATTCGGATTCCCCACGACTCGGTCAGATCCGCCTACCACGCCGCCGGCGTGTCGTGGGCCTCAGCCCGGTCAGGCGGCGTTCACACAGTACCCCGCCGGGGGCAGACACCCTGCTCAGGGCATCCATGGAGAGGACGGCTGGGACGCGGCACGGTTGCCTTGACGCCGGTCACGGCGCTGGAGGTTCGATCGTCGATCACACGGGGTCTGCAGGGGGTGACCGATCCCTCCCCCGGATGGCGGGTGGAGACACATCCTCATGCCGGAAGCCGCAAGAACGTTGCTCACCCGGTGTTCCCGCCACCCGTGCCCCATGACGCGCGCACCGAGGGGGCCGAGGTCCGCACGGCGGACAGCCCCGCCCCGTTGGCGGTTCCGTCCAGGAGCGAGGTGTCCCCAGCGCGACGTGCCAGCGGGCGCACCCCGGGGGTACGGTGTGACCAGCACGGTGTTTCCGCTGGTCACACCGGCCAGAGCCGACGGAGGGACTCGAACCCTCAACCGCTCGCTTACAAGGCGAGTGCTCTGCCAGTTGAGCTACGCCGGCGCGGCGACGTCGTCCCGTCGCCGCGCACATCGTAAGCGCCGCCGCGCGCGGCCGGGGCCGGTCACACCACGGAACCGATTCGACTACCAACCGTGCCATTACAACTCTTTCGTGTGATGTGTCGGAGACCACGCCGAGCGACTTGCAACGGCGCGGCCAAGTGCGCCGATGCCACGCGGGGACAGCAACCGAGACAGCAATTCGAGTAGGCCGTGGGGAGGTGTCGTTCGTGCGGTTGGGACAACGCGCCCGGAACGTGTTCTGGTGGCGTGAGGGCTCTCATCGGGCGCGTGTCGCCCTGCCAACCGAGGTACGCACAACGGGCAACGGACGGGTGTACGGGCCGGAGCTGCCCGACGACGCCACCGTGCATCTCGTGCTCGATCTGGCCCTGCGCATCGGCGAGGTGCAGATGTCCAGCGGCGCGGGCGCGGCCGACGTCACGGCCACGATGCTGGCGGTCACCAACGCCTACGGCCTGCCGCGATGCGAGGTCGATGTGATCTTCACGTCGATCACCGTGTGCTGCCACCGGGGAACCGACGCGGCGCCGGTGGCCACGTTGCGGGTGGTCCGGTTCCGCAACCACGACTACACCCGCCTCGCCGCGGTCGAGGACCTCGTGCGGCGAATCACCAACGGCGACATCAGCGCCTCCGACGCCTACGCCGAACTGGACAGCATCACCACCGCCCCGCACCCCTACCCACGCTGGGTGTCCACGGCCGCCCTGGCCGGGATGGCGGCCGCGGTGTCGCTGCTGCTGGGCGGAGGGCTGGTGCTCTCGCTGTTGGCCGCCGGGGTCACCGCGCTAATCGACCGGGTGAACCGGGTGCTCCACCGGCGCGCACTGCCGTTGTTCTTCCAGTACGCCGTCGGCGGTGCGCTGGGCACCGGCGTCATGTCCGCGCTGTACGCCACCGGCCTGCTCCCGACCGGGATACGCCCGTCGCTGGCGATCGCCGCCAGCATCGTGGTGGTGCTGGCCGGCCTGTCCCTGGTCAGCGTGGTGCAGGACGCCATCACCGGGTTCAACGTCACCGCGGCGGGTCGCGCCACCGAACTGGCCATGATGTCGGTGGGGCTGGTTACCGGGGTGGCGTTGGCGCTGCGCACCGCGGTGTGGCTCGGGGTGCCGATCTCGGCCAACTCCGCCAGTGACCCGCTGCCCCCGATGCCCTCCGACCTGCCGCTGATGGCGGCGGCCGGCGCCACCACCTCGGCCTGCTTCGCGCTGGCGAGCTACGCGACGTTGCGTGCGCTACTCATTGCCGCCGCGGCCGGCGCCACCGGGCTGACCAGTCACGTCGTGCTCACGTTGTTCGGCTTCGAGACGCTGGTGGCGTCCGCGGCCGCGGCCATTTTGATCGGCTTCGTCGGCGGGGTGATCTCTCGCCGGCTGCGGGTGCCCCCGCTGGTGGTCGCGGTCTCGGGCATTACGCCGCTGCTGCCCGGTCTGCCCACCTACCGCGGGTTGTTCCAGCTCACCGTGCAGAACGACATCGGCGTCGGGCTGTCCACGCTGGTGCTCGCGGCCGGTGTCGCCATGGCGCTCGCCGCGGGTGTCGTGCTCGGCGAGTACCTGGCGCAGCCGGTCCGCACCGGGCTGGGTCGACTGGAGCGCCGGCTGGCCGGGCCCCGGATGGCGGGGCCGCTGCGTCCGGCCGACCGTCGGCTGGAGTGACGCCGGCGCTCCCACGTCCGGTGGCGGAGCGGGCACTGACAGGGCCGATCGGGTGTGATGGGAGCGACGCGGGCACGCAAGCGCCGGCCCGCCCCGATAACCTCGGTGCCAGGTTCCGCGGATCTTGTGACCGCGCCGTGCGCTGGGCCAACGCCCCGGCCGGGTCGCGATCCGGCGTCCGCGGGACGGGCGGCGTGGACGGGCGGTGACGCCGGCCGGGCGAGCCGCCGGCGGTGTGGCACACCCGCGTCGGCGACAGGAGGGGCGAGGCACGTGACCAACGGTGCAGGCGTGGGACGGGCGGACTTCGTCGTGGTGGCGAACCGCCTACCCGTCGACCTGGAGCGCCTGGAGGACGGCTCGCAGCGGTGGCGACGTAGCCCGGGTGGTCTGGTCAGTGCCCTCGAACCGTTCCTGCGCGCCCGGCAGGGTGCCTGGGTGGGCTGGCCCGGGGTGGCCGACATCGACGTGGACCCGTTCGCCGAGGAGGGACTGCGGCTGCACCCGGTGCGACTGAGCACCGAGGAGATGCGGGACTACTACGAGGGCTTCTCGAACGGGACGCTGTGGCCGCTGTACCACGACGTGGTCGCACCGCCGGTGTTCGAGCGACGGTGGTGGGACGCCTACGTGCGGGTGAACCGACGGTTCGCCGAGGCCGCCGCCGAGGTGGCCGGTCCCGGGGCCACCGTCTGGGTGCAGGACTACCAGCTGCAGCTGGTGCCGGCGATGCTGCGGGAGCGCCGCCCGGACCTGCGGATCGGGTTCTTCCTGCACATCCCGTTTCCCCCGGTCGAACTGTTCATGCAGCTGCCGTGGCGGACCGAGATCATTCGCGGCCTGCTCGGCGCCGACCTGGTCGGGTTCCACCGGCCGGGAGGGGCGCACAACTTCCTGTGGCTGAGCCGCCGGCTGGCGGGGCTGGAGCCCAGCCGGGCCGCGGTCGGGGTGCGCACCAAGCCCGGCGTGGTGCCCTTCGGCGACCGGGTCGTGCGGGTGGGCGCCTTCCCCATCTCGATCGACTCGGCGGGCCTGGACGCGCTGGCCCGCCGTCGGGACATCCAGCAGCGGGCCCGGGAGATCCGGACCGAGCTGGGCAACCCGAAGAAGATCCTGCTGGGTATCGACCGGCTGGACTACACCAAGGGCATCGACGTCCGGCTGCACGCGCTGCACGAGTTGCTCGACGAGGGGCGGGTCGAGGCCGGCGAGGTGGTCATGATCCAGCTGGCCACGCCCAGCCGGGAGCGGGTCGAGCACTACCGGCAGATGCGGGAGGACATCGAGCGCGAGGTCGGGCGGATCAACGGGGAGTTCTCCCGCGTCGGTCGCCCGGCGGTGCACTACCTGCACACGTCCGTGGACAAGGAGGAGCTGGTCGCCATGTACTCGGCGGCCGACGTCATGGTCGTGACCCCGGTCCGGGATGGTATGAACCTGGTCTGCAAGGAGTACGTGGCCTGCCGCTACGACCTGGGCGGCGCGCTCGTGCTCAGCGAGTTCGCCGGCGCGGCCGCCGAGCTGACCAGCGCCTTCCTGGTCAATCCGCACGACCTGGACGGCGTGAAGAACGCGCTGTACTCCGCCCTCACCGTGGACCCGGCCGAGGGCCGCCGTAGGATGCGCGCGCTGCGCCGCCAGGTTCTCACCCACGACGTCGATCGCTGGGCACGGTCGTTCCTCGAGGCACTGGGCGCGCAGCCGCACACTGAGTCTGAGCGAGACTAGGCACCACAACCCCTGCACAACAGCCCCGACGCCCGTGAGGAGAGAGGCGTTGACCGCCGAGGCCCTCCCTGCCGAGCTGCGCCGCGCGATCGTCCAGTTGGCGCGAACGCCACGGCTGCTCGTCGCCTGCGACTACGACGGGACGCTGGCGCCCATCGTGGAAGACCCCGAGCGGGCCCGCCCGCTGCCGGAGTCGGTGAACGCGCTGCGGTCGCTGGCCGGCCTGCCGTCGACGACGGCCGCGGTCATTTCCGGCCGTGCCCTGCGCGACCTGGCGACCCTGTCCCGGCTGCCGGCGGAGGTCCATCTCGTCGGGAGCCACGGCTCGGAGTTCGACGTGGGCTTCGTGCACGCGCTGGACCCGGCCGCCCGGGGCCTGCACCGGCGGCTGCGCGCGGAGCTGGAGCGCATCATCACCGGCGCCGAGGGCGTGCTGCTGGAGGAGAAGCCGGCGAGCCTGGCGGTGCACGTGCGGCGGGCCGCGCCCGAGGTGGGCGAGCAGGTGCTGGACGCGATCCGCTCCGGCCCGTGCCTGTGGGACGGCGTGCAGGTGACCGAGGGCAAGGCCGTCATCGAGCTGGCCGTGGTGCAGACCGACAAGGGCCAGGCCCTGGATGTGCTGCGGCACCAGGTGGGCGCGACCGCGGCGTTGTTCCTCGGTGACGACGTCACCGACGAGAAGGCGTTCGCCCGGCTACACGGCCCGGACATGGGAATCAAGGTCGGGCCCGGGGACACGCTGGCCGCCTTCCGCATCGACAGCACCACCGAGGTGGCGTGCGTGCTGGCGTTCCTGCTGGAGGAACGGCGCACCTGGCTGTACGGCGAGCAGGCGGTGCCGATCGAGCGGATGAGCCTGCTGGCCAACGAGCGCTCGGTCGCGCTGGTCACCCCGGACGCGAAGATCACCTGGATGTGCCACCCGGAGCCGGACTCGGCGGCGGTGTTCGCCGATCTGCTCGGTGGCGTGGGCGCCGGCTACTTCTGGGTGAAGCCGGATCGGAACGGGCTGCCGCTGGGGCAGCGCTACGTACCGGGCACCATGACCGTGGAGACCCGTTGGTCGCGGCTGTTGGTGACGGACTACCTGGACCATTACGCGGCGCCGCACCGCACCGATCTGATCCGGGTGATCTCCGGGAGCGCGCCGGCGGTGGTGGAGTTCGCGCCGCGGCCGGAGTTCGGCCAGGTGCCGGTGCGGTTGATCAGCGAGCCGGACGGGCTGCGCGTGGTGGGTACCTCCGAGCCGATGGTGCTGCACTCGCCGGGCGTGGAGTGGCAGGTCAGCTCGGACGGCATGCACGAGAGCGCGCGGGCGGTCGTTCATCCGGCGCAGGACAAGCCGATCGTGCTCGAGTTGCGGTGCGGCACCGATGAACTGTCGCCGGCGCGGGTGCCGGAGGAGGAGCGCCGGCGGCGCTCGGGCGCCTACTGGTCGGAGTGGCTGCGTCAGCTCAGGCTGCCGTCGATCGAGCGGGACCTGGTGGCGCGGTCGGCGTTGACGCTGCGCGGGCTGTGCCACGGCGACACCGGCGCGATCCTGGCGGCGGCGACCACGTCGCTGCCGGAGGAGATCGGTGGCGTCCGTAACTGGGACTACCGGTACTGCTGGCTGCGGGACGCAGCGTTGACGGCGCAAACGTTGGTGTCGCTGGGTTCGACGGCCGAGGCCGAGGCGTTTCTGGACTGGGTGCACCGGGTGCTGGCAACGCTGCCGGGGCCGGAGCGGCTGCACCCGCTGTACACGATCCACGGCAACAACCTGGGCCCGGAGGCGGTCATCGACACGCTGCCCGGGTATGCGGGCTCGCGGCCGGTGCGGGTGGGCAACCTGGCGAACCAGCAGGTGCAGCTGGACGTGTTCGGCCCGGTGGTCGAGCTGGTGGTCCGGGTGACCGACACGCGCGGCAAGCTCACCGACGACGACTGGGGCCTGGTGCTGGCCATGGCGGAGGCGGTGGCCAGGCGCTGGCACGAGCCGGACCATGGCATCTGGGAGGAGCGGCACGCGCCGCGACACCACGTCTACTCCAAGGTCATGTGCTGGGTGACCCTGGATCGGGCGGTGCGGCTGGCCGAGACCTACGGCCGGGAGATCGACCCGAGCTGGCCGGCGCTGCGCGATACCATCGCCGCGGACGTGCTCAAGAACGGCTGGAACGACGGGGTCCAGGCGTTCACCACGGCCTACGACGGCACCGACCTGGACGCGGCGTCGCTGCACGTCGGGCTGACGGGGCTGATCGACCCGACCGATGACCGGTTCCAGACCACAGTGACGGCGATCGAGTCGGAGTTGCGGAGTGGGTCCACCGTTTACCGGTACCGACGCGACGATGGCCTGCCGGGCGACGAGGGTGGGTTCCACCTGTGCGCGGCGTGGATGATCGAGGCGTACCTGCTCAGTGGCCGGCGCACCGAGGCCGAGGAGCTGTTCGAGCAGCTCGTCGACGCGGCCGGGCCGACCGGCCTGCTGCCCGAGGAGTACGACCCGATCGCCGAGCGGTCGTTGGGCAACCACCCGCAGGCGTACTCCCACCTGGGCCTCATCCGCTGTGCGCAGCTCTTGGAGGCCAGCTCCGTCTCCTGACCGGTGCACGGTCCCTGGTTTTCCTGGGCGGGCTCGGATCGCGATCTTCGTCGTCGCGGGTCGGGCCCGCCCGTTGTCCTGGTGCGAGCCAGCCAGCGCAGTACTCGATGTGGACCTCAGAGGCAGAACTCAACACACGTCACCGGGCCTGCGACCGCGTTTGTCCATGGGACGTCGGGTACGCGCTTCTGTCCCTATCCAAGATTCGCGCCCAGCACAACGATTTTTGGCTCAGGCAGGGCTTGTTGCCTCATGTGGCAGGCAACAGCTCGGCGCTTGTCCTGGGATGCGGGAGAAAGCGAGGATCGACTCCGCAAGGCTGACCCGACGCCGCCAGAACCCGAGCGGCCACGGCGGTCAGATCGCCGACGCGGTCCACTGTATGGGCGGCGGCTACCGTCCTCGACCGGTCACGCTCGACCAGAATCTGCGCAGCGTGTACCGCGCCTTCGACCGTGTTTCCGCTTGGTCCGGCCCCGACCCATCTGGCGAGCCCACGGGTACTGCTGAAGAGCCTCTTCACCGCCAACTGACGCCTCGGCGCAGGGTTTCACGCCGCTGTCTCCCACCGCCGCGACCAGCTCGGCTTCCACGCCGGGGAGTGTCCGTTGATTGACGGACCCGTTTTCGGCTCCGCGCTTTGGTGTGCCTTATCCGGGGTGGTTGTCGAGGTTGATTGCGTTCGTGGTGGGGGCAGTTGCGACGGTGAGCTCGCGGCCGGGGATGTCGGGGTCGCAGCCGAGGCGGGCGAGGCGGGAGCGAATTGCGTTGCGGGAGCGGTCGAATTCGGTTGCTAGGCGGCCGGTGAGCTCGTAGGCGGAGAGGAGTTCATCGCCGGACATCCAGGCCGTGCGGAGTCGTTCGTCCAACTCTGAGGTCCAGGGCTGAAAGGAGTTTCCCGGCCTGCCGCGTGCGGTTCGGGGGAGCTTGCCCACATTGATGCCGTGGAGTTGTGCTATTCCGGTGAGGGCCTGGGGCAGGAGTTGTGCGGCCGGAACCAGGGCTCCGACCGGTAGTGAAAGGTGTCCTTCTCCGGTCAGCTGGCCTTCGGTGTCGGCCGAGAAGATCTCGACATCGAGCCGGTTGTCGGCCGACTCGCCGCGGCCTCGCACTTGGACCGTGCAGAGGCCACCGTTGTAGTGGATGTGGTCGGTGAATTCGATTTGCTTGGTCATGGCTGCGAATCTACGGGCAAAGAGCGCAAAGATCGAGGAGAGTGACCGGTTCTGGTGGTGGGCGCACAAATCTTCGGTCGTGTGTGACGTCAGGTGACAGTAGATGTGTCCTTTGGGGACACCTGGCGCCTCGGTCGTGACGATGAGCGGCCCGCCCCACACGGGGGCGGACCGCTCATGTTCGAGCGTGGGTCAGGGGCCGTACCAGATCTGGGCCGCCGCCCGGGGTGCACCGGAGGTTCGGCCGGCGATCAGCTCGGTGTCGAGGGTGACCTTGCGTGGCCGGCCGTGCTCGGCGTTGTCCAGCAGGAGTCGGCCGGCGGCGCGGCCCTTCTCCAGGACCGGCTGGCGGACCGTGGTCAGGCCGGCGCGGTCCGCCTCCGGGATTCCGTCGAAGCCGGTGACGGTGAGGTCCTGGGGGACCCGAAGGCCGCGGCGGCCCGCCTCGGTCAGGGCGCCCAGCGCGAGGATGTCGGAGGTGCAGATCAACGCGGTGATCTCCGGATCCCGGTCCAGCACCTGGGCGGCGGCGGACTCGCCGGAGGCGGTGGTGTGGTCGAAGCGCTCGACGACCGGGACCGTCGCCCAGTCGACGCCGACGCCGGCGAAGGCGTCGGCCAGCGCCGCCAGCCGGGTGCGTTGCACGTGGAAGTGTGCGGAGCGTTGGCGTTCGAGGGTCACGAAGTCGTCGTTGCGGTCGCGTCCGAGGCGCATGCACACCACGCCGATCCGGTGGTGGCCCAGCTCGATGAGGTGCCGGGCGAGGCCGGTGATGGCGGACCGGTCGTCGATGCCCACCCGGTCCACGGTCTCCAGCTCGGGCTGGTCGCACACCACCGTGGGTACCGGACGCTCCAGCACGGCAGCGAGGTGCGGGTCATCGTCGGGCACGGAGTACACGACGAACCCGTCGACGCCGGCCCGGTGCACCGCGGCGACGTCCTCCCGTTCCGGGCTTGCCGGTACGAGGAGAAGCCCCTGCCCGGCATCCTCGCAGGCCAGTGCGAGCCCCTCCAGGAAGCCGACTGCCGCCGGGTCGCGGAAGGCGTAGGACAGGTTCTCGGTGAGCAGGAGGCCCACCGCACCCGCCTTGCGCGTCCGCAGCGACCGCGCCACCGGGTCCGGCCCGGGGTAGCCAAGCCGGCGTGCGGTTTCCAGCACCCGACGTCGCAGCTCCGGAGAGAGCTGGTCGGGGCGGTTGTACGCGTTGGACACCGTTGTCCTGGAGACGCCCAGCTCCGCGGCCAGCGATGCCAGGGTGGCGGGGCGCCTCGCGTTCGTAGACCGCGCCATGTAGGGACCGTAACGTTTCAGAACCAGTTGGTGAAGACCAGGTGATTTTCCTCCCGCTTCCCGGTCATTTCGGCTGGTCACCGGGGTGAGCAATTCGTCGCTATGGTACAGACCAATTTGCGCATACCGTTTGCGCGGAGGACGCGCGTACGCGCGCTCACGCGCGTGATAGGGAGCTGGGACAGGTAGCCGGATGGGTAGAACGCCCTGCAGAACGTGTTGGGATAGCGTCCGGATGGCGCAGCATCAGCTGCGGGCGGATGGAGCGGCGCGCGGTGGCGCGGCCGAGGGTCACGATCGACCGGTCGTCCCGAGCCTGGCCAGGACCTTCCCCGCACCCCCTCACACACGTGATGGTGCTGGTCCGGACGACTCGCGCACCACGAGCCGGGGGCGGAAGACCCGGCTGTAGCTGCCGCCCGGCCCCTCGTGCCCGTCCGGGTCCAGGCGCTGGAGCAGTTCGTCCAGCGCCGCCCGGGCCATCTCGTCGATGGGCTGGGCGAGTGTGGTCAACGCGGGTGCGCAGTAGGAAGCCATCGGGATGCCGTCGAACCCGACCACGGACAGCTCCCCCGGCACCTTGGTCCCCCGTCGGTGCGCTTCGCGCAGCACGCCGAGCGCCATGTGGTCCGACGAGCAGATGACGGCGGTCGGACGTGTCCCGGGGCCCTCGAGCAGCCGGGCTGCGGCTTCGGCGCCGCCCTCCGCGCCGAACGGGGCGTGCGCGACCAGGGTCGGGTCGGGCACGATGCCGGCCTCCTCCAGCCCGGCGGCCCAGCCGGCGCGCTTGAGCCGGGAGGGTAGGGACCGGCCGGGCCCGGAGACGAACCCGATCCGGGTGTGGCCGAGCTCGACGAGGTGGCGGGTCGCCAGGTAGCCGGCGAGTTGCTCGTCCACGGCCACGTCGGGCACGTCGAGTGCGGGCGCTCCCCCGTTGAGGAACACCATCCGCACGCCCTCGGCGAGCAGCTTGCGGTAGTAGCCGGGGTCCTCGCCGCCGGTGTTCGCGATCTCCGGGGACACGAAGACCATGCCTTCGACGCCGCGGGCGAGCAGCATGCGCACGTACTCCTCCTCGCGCATGCTCGCCGAGCGCGTGTTGCACAGCAGCGACGCGTATCCCAGGCGGGAGGCCCTGGTCTCCAGCGCCTCGGCGAAGGCGGGAAACACGGGGTTGGACAGCTCGGGTACGAGCAGCCCGATCACCCCGGTGCGTCGCAGGGCGCCCAATCCCCTCGGGGTGTACGGCATCTCGGCGAGCACGGCGAGCACCCTTTGCCGGGTTTCCTCGTTGACGCCCGCCCTTCTGTTGAGCACACGGCTCACCGTCGAGACGCTCACCCCGGCGGCCCTCGCGATCTCGGCCAGTCCGGCCACGCGGCTCCTCCTCCCCGACGCGGGACGGTTCGTCCCACCTTCGTCCCTCGGAAGCCTGCCAGGCGCCCGCAAGGATTTGCAACGATATGGCGGCTCGTGTCGGAATGGCTCCCACGGCACCGTGCGTTACGTGCCGGTTATCGCTTTGGGTCTTGACCAACTCACACTCCTGGGTATGAAATCCCCGCCAAGCGGGTTGCAAAAGATTGCAGACCGCGGGGTGTGTGCTCAGCGGCGAGCGCAGGAGGGAACGACGGTGCGACGGACAGCCCTCGCCACAGTTCTGGCCGCCGGCCTGGCCGGCGCGATGTTCCTCACCGCCTGCGGTGGTTCCTCGGGCGGCAATGCCGACCCCGGCACAGTCGTCTTCTGGGACACCAGCGGCCCCAACGAGCACCCGGTGTTCAAGCGGCTCGCCGAGCAGTGCGCCACCGAGGGCGGCTACCGGGTGCAGGTGGAGCAGGTCGCGTTCGACCAGGCACGCAACAACTACAAGAACGCGGCCCAGGGCGGTCAGGGGCCGGACGTGTTCCGCGCGGAGGTCGCCTGGGTGGCCGAGTTGGCGAAGAACGGCCTGATCATGGACCTCTCGCAGACGAACCTGGCCCACGACACCGCGGATTATCTGGAAGTTCCGCTCAGCTCGACGAGGTACGAGGGCAAGACCTACGGCATCCCTCAGGTGACCGACGCGCTCGCGCTGTTCTACAACAAGAAGACGCTCGCGGATTCCGGGGTGGAGCCGCCGAAGACCTGGGACGAGGTCAAGGACATCGCGCCGAAGCTGGGCGGTACCAAGGCGTTGTTCCTCAACAATGACGGCTACTACGCGCTGCCGTTCCTCTACGGCGAGGGTGGCGATCTGCTCGACACCCAGAACAAGAAGATCACGGTCAACGCCGAGCAGGCTGTACAAGGTGTGCGGACGGCCAAGGAGTTGTTGGACGCCGGGGCGGCGAACACCGCTCTGGACCGCACCAACTCCTACGCAAACATGCAGGCGGCCTTCACCTCGGGTGAGACCGCGATGGTGATCAACGGGCCGTGGGCCGTCGCGGACTACCTCAGGGGAGACGCTTTCAAGGACGACCCGGACAACCTTGGCATCGCCCTGGTTCCCGGCCCCGCCGAGGGGAAGAGCAGTTCCCCCGTGGGGGGCCACAACTACGTGATCCGGCAGGGCACCGGGGCCAAGGACGCCGCGCAGCAGTTCATCCGGTGCATGAGCAGCAGTGAGTCTCAGGTGACCGTCGCCAAGGAGCTTGGCCTGCTGCCGACCCGGAAGTCGGCGCTGGAGCATCCCGAGGTCAAGGCACAGCCGGTGGTCGCCGCTTTCGCCCCGGTCCTCGAGCGGGCACACGCGCGGCCCTGGATCCCCGAGGGTGGCCAGCTCTTCGACCCGCTCAACATCGCCTACTCGGACGTCCTGTCGGGCAAGAAGGATGCCAGGACCGCGTTGGACGAGGTCGCGAGGATCTACAAGGAACAGATCATCACCGGGTACGCGCAGGGCTGACGCCGCCAGGGCTGGGCCGGGCAACCCGTATCCCGGCCCAGGCCCGCGGACGGGAGGGATCCGGATGCGAGCGTTCCTGGTCAGGCACTGGTATGCCTACGCGATGGTGCTGCCGGTCGTGATCGTGGTCGGCGTGCTGGTGTTGTTTCCGCTGGCACAGGGTATTTACTTCACGCTCACCAACATCAACGAGGCGAACATCGCGAACCCGGTGCTCGACCGGCCAGCGAGCTACGAGTTCGTAGGGTTGCAGAATTACCTGCACGTGCTGTCGGGTAGCGAGTCCTACGGAGCGTTCTGGTCCACTCTCGTTCGCACCCTGATCTGGACCTTCGGCTGTGTCTTCTTCCACTACGTGGTCGGGCTGGGGCTCGCGCTACTGATCAACCGACCCGTGCGGATGCGGGGGCTGTACCGGGTGCTGCTGATCCTGCCGTGGGCGGTTCCGCCGTTCATCAGCGTGTTCGCGTGGCGATACCTGTTCAACTCCCAGTATGGGATCTTGAACCAGGGACTGGCCACACTCGGCCTGCCCACTCCGGTCTGGCTCGGGCAGTCGGACCTCGCCTTGTTCTCGGTGATGGTCATCAACATCTGGCTGGGTGTGCCGTTCATGATGGTGACACTGCTCGGTGGCCTGCAGTCGATCCCGCACGAGCTCTACGAGGCCGCGGAGATGGACGGCGCCAGCCCGTGGCAACGGTTCCGGAACGTGACGTTGCCCGGACTGCGCTCGGTGTCGAGCACGGTGATCCTGCTGGGCGTCATCTGGACCTTCAACCTGTTCCACGTCATCTACCTGACGGCCGGCCAGAACCCGCACACCCGGATTCTCGTGACCTACGCGTTCGAGCGCTTCTTCTCCGGTGCCACAAGGGACTACGCCGTGGCCTCCACCTACGGGGTGTTGATCCTCTCACTGCTGCTGGTGTTCGTGATGTTCTACCGCCGGGCAATGCGCCGGCAGGGGGAGGTGTGGTGATAACTGCCAACGCGGCGGCAGTGTCCGCCACGAGAGGCGGCGCGGCTCTGGCAAAACTGGCGCTACGTCGGGGAGAACGCTCGTTACTGGCCAGCATCGGACTACACGGAGCATTGATCTCGGCGTCGTTCGTCTCGGTGTTCCCGATCTTCTGGGTACTCGTCACATCGTTCAAGCCGGACACCAAAGCCATCAGCCCGCAACCGAAGCTGCTCGATGAGTCCAATATAGACAATTATCTCAACGTGCTTTCCGGAGCGAAGGGCGACTTCCTCGGCTGGTTCGGCAACTCGGTGCTCATCGCCGGGCTCACCACGGCTCTCGCGGTCTTCGTCGCGGCCAGCACAGGCTATGCGTTGAGCCGCTTCCGCTTCCCGGGACGCCGGAGCCTGCTGCTCGGTTTCCTGGCGATACAGATGTTCCCGTTCGCGGTGTTGATCGTGCCGTTGTACAACCTCCTACTGGGCCTGGGCCTGCAGGGCAGGGCGCTCGGTCTGGTGCTCGTGTACTGCTCCACGACCGTCCCCTTCTGCACCTACATGCTCAAGGGGTACTTCGACACGGTGCCGACGGACATCGACGAGGCGGGCCGGATGGACGGCCTGTCACCGTTCGGCGTCTTCTGGCGCCTGGTGCTCCCGCTTGCCAAGCCGGGCCTGGCGGTGACCGCCTTCTACGCCTTCGTCACGGCCTGGGGTGAGGTGGCGTTCGCGTCGGCGTTCCTGTCGGCAGCGGACGAGTCCAAGACACTCGCCGTCGGGCTGCAGGTGTTCATCCAGCAGAACCGCACCGAGTGGGGCCACCTGTCGGCAGCGTCGATCCTGGTCGCGCTGCCCGCGGTGGCCGTCTTCTACCTGGTGCAGCGGTTCCTGGTCGGTGGCCTGTCGGCGGGCGCGGTGAAGGGCTGACCCACCGTTTGGTCTACACCAATTTGTGTCCCTCGAAGGGCTGACGGGACCCCCTTTCCCGGCTACCGTGCCCCTACAGCCGCCGTTGGAGCTGCACCACATCGCGAAGGGACGTGACATGGCCGAGGTCGCCTACGTCAACGCTTCCCGGGTGTTCCCCGGTAACCCGCCGGTCCGGGCCGTGGACAACCTGGAGCTGGCGGTCGCCGACGGGGAGTTCCTGGTGCTGGTGGGCCCCTCCGGCTCGGGCAAGTCGACCGCGCTGCGCATGCTGGCCGGGCTGGAGGACGTCGACGAGGGCACGATCTCGATCGGCGGCCGCGACGTCACCAACGTCCCGCCGAAGGGCCGGGACATCGCCATGGTGTTCCAGTCCTACGCCCTCTACCCGCACATGACGGTGGCGGAGAACATGGGCTTCGCGTTGAAGCTGCGCGGCGTGCCCAGGACCAGGATCAAGGAGAAGGTGGGCGAGGCCGCCCGGATGCTCGACCTGGAGAAGTTCCTGGACCGCAAGCCGAAGGCGCTCTCCGGCGGGCAGCGGCAGCGGGTGGCGATGGGCCGGGCGATCGTGCGCGAGCCCAGCGTGTTCCTGATGGACGAGCCGTTGTCCAACCTCGACGCGAAGCTGCGGGTGGAGACCCGCGCGAACATCGCCGCCCTGCAGCAGCGGCTCGGCACGACCACCATCTACGTGACCCACGACCAGGTCGAGGCGATGACCATGGGGCACCGGGTCGCCGTGCTCAAGGACGGTGTGCTGCAGCAGTGCGCCTCGCCGCGCGAGCTCTACGAGCGGCCGGCCAACGCCTTCGTCGCGGGCTTCATCGGCTCCCCCGCCATGAACCTCAAGACCGTGCCGCTCACCGGGGAGGGCGCCCAGCTCGACGGCGTCGTCGTGCCGCTGCCGCGGGAGGTCCTGGACGCGGTCGCGGCCGAACGGCTCACCGAGATCACCTTTGGTGTTCGCCCGGAGTCGCTGCGGCTGGTCGGCGCGGACGAGGGGGACGCCGTGGGCAGGGCGTTCGAACTGACCGTCGAGTTGGTCGAGGAGCTGGGCGCGGACGCCTACGTCTACGGCAGTGCCCGGGTCGGTGACCGGCCGGAGCGGTTCATCGTCCGGGTCGACGGCCGCACCCCGCCGGCCTTCGGGCAGCGGGTCCGGGTCGCGGTCCGGGACCTGGACGAGGTGCACGTCTTCCATCCCGAGACCGGGGAGCGGTTGTCCGGCTGACGGACGACGACGCGGCACGGCCCTCGCCCGACCGGCGGGGGCCGTGCCTTTTTCTGGGGACAGGCGATCACCCGATCGGGGTTGCTAAGCTGAAGTCGACAACCGTTTCCATTACTGGCTGACGCCCGTCTCCACGAGGAGTTGCCTCGATGTCCGTCCGCTTCGCACGGTCCGGCGGCCTGCTCGCCGGCGCGGCCGCCACCGCCCTCGTGCTCGGTGCCTGCGGCTCCGGCCCCACCACCGACGGCGACAGGGTGCGCGTCGTCGCCTCCACCAACGTCTGGGGCAGCGTGGTTCGGGCGGTGGGCGGTGACGCGGTCGAGGTGAGGTCCATCCTCGACAGCCCCGAGGTCGACCCGCACTCCTACGAGAGCACCCCGTCCGACGCCGCCGAGGTCAGCGACGCCCAGCTCGTGGTCTACAACGGCGGCGGCTACGACCCGTTCGTCGACAAGATCCTGTCCTCCTCCGCCGGAGGTGACCGGCGCACGGTGGAAGCCGTCAAGGCCGCCGACATCACGCAGACCGTTGCTGCCGCGCCGAGCGCCGCCCCCAGCGACACACCCGATGGGCACGGGCACCGGGACGAACACGGCGACGAGCACAAGGAACGGCAGGAGGCCGCGGCGCACGAGGCCGAGCACGACCATGATCACGGTGTGAACGAGCACGTGTGGTACGACGTGCACGCCGTGGGGCACGTGGCGGAGCAGGTCGCCGGCCGGCTCGGCGAGATCAAGGCCGACAGGAAGGACGAGTTCCGGCGCAATGCCGAGCGGCTTGTCGGTGAGCTGCGCAAGCTCGACGCCAAGATCGAGGACCTCGCCGGAAGCTATGGCGGCACCAAGATACTGGTCACCGAGCCGATCGCCTTCTATTTGGTGCGGCAGGCCAAGCTCGATGACGTTACGCCGCAGGTGTTCGTCCGGGCGGTGGAGGAGGAGAACGACCCGCCAGCGGCCGCCATCGCCGAGGTGGAGCGGCTTGTCGCCAGCGGCGAGCCCCGTGTGCTGATCTACAACCCGCAGACCGAGTCGGTGGTGACCCAGCAGGTCAGGGCGAAGGCGGAGGCGGCGAAGATCCCCGTCGTGCGGATGACCGAGACCCTGCCCGCGGGCAAGGATTACCTGTCGTGGATGTCGGGACAGGTGGACGACCTTGCTGCGGCGTTGAGGCAGCGATGAGTCAGGCACTCCAACAGGAACGCCACGTCGCGGCGCAATCGGCCGAACCGAGGGTCCGGCTTCGTTCCGCGCGACTGGCCTATGGCGAGCGGGTGTTGTGGGACGGCTTGGATCTCGACGTTGCCCCCGGCGAGTTCCTCGCCGTGCTCGGGCCCAACGGCTCCGGCAAGACCAGCCTGATGCGGGTGCTGCTCGGGCTGCAGCCGCTCAGCGCCGGTTCCGCGGAGATCGGTGGGGAGCCGGTACAGCGCGGAAGCCGGCGGATCGGTTACGTGCCCCAGCAGCGGGCCGTCGACGTGACGGTCGCCGTCCGGGGCCGGGATTTGGTGGGGCTGGGCTGGGACGGCCACCACTGGGGTCTCGGGCTACGCGGGCGGCGGGAGCGCCGACAGCGGGTGGACGCCGCGTTGGCGGCGGTGGGCGCCGCCGGGTACTCCGACCGTCCTGTCGGCCTGCTGTCGGGCGGTGAACAGCAGCGGCTGCGGGTGGCCCAAGCCCTGGTGAGTGACCCGGACGTGCTGCTGTGTGACGAGCCGTTGCTGTCGCTCGACCTCGCCCACCAGCGGATGGTCAGCGAACTGATCGCCCGGCACGCCCGCGGGCGGGAAGCGGCGGTGCTCTTCGTGACGCACGAGATCAACCCCGTGCTGCCCCTCGTGGATCGGGTGCTCTACCTGGTCAACGGCAAGTTTCGGGTCGGACGGCCGGAGGAGGTCATGACCTCGGCGACGTTGACGGAGCTCTACGGCACGCCGGTGGAGGTGGTGCGGGTCGGTGACCGGATCGTGGTGGCCGGCGCGGAGGCGGTCAACAACGGCGTGCACCACCACGTGGAGGGACAGCCGTGACCACTCCTTCTCCGCGATTCACCGCTGACGCGGGCGCGCGTGGGCCCGGCGAGTCCTGGGAGCGCGCATGACCGGGCTGTTCGACTTCACCAAGACCGGCTACCTGCTGGGGCACGACTTCGTCCAGCACGCGCTGCTGGCCGCGGCAGTGCTCGGGGTGGTCTCCGGTGTGCTCGCGCCGCTGGTGGTCGCGCGCCGGATGTCGTTCGCGGTGCACGGCACCGCCGAGCTGGCGTTCACCGGCGCGGCTGCCGCGTTGCTGCTCGGCGCGAGTGTGGGAGCCGGGGCGCTGGCGGGTGCGATCGTCGCCGCGTTGCTGCTCGGGCTGCTCGGCCTGCGCGACGGGGACCGTGACTCGGTGATCGGCGCGGTGCTGGCGTTCGGTCTGGGCCTCGGCGTGTTCTTCCTGTGGCTGTACCCGGGGCGGGCACGCAACGGGTTGAGCCTGCTGGTCGGGCAGGTGGTCGCGATCGACTCGACCGACCTGACGTTACTGGCCGGCTCTGCCGTCGCCGTGCTGGTGGTGATGGCGATGATCTACCGGCCGCTGCTGTTCGCGAGCGTCGATCAGGATGTGGCGGTCGCACGGGGTGTGCCGGTGCGGGTGCTGTCGCCGCTGTTCGCCGTGTTGCTGGGTGTCGCGACCGCGCTCGGGGTGCAGACCGTCGGCGCGTTGCTGGTCATGGCACTGATGGTCACCCCGGGGGCGGCCGCGGTGCGGGTCACCTCGAACCCGGCGCTGACCATCCTGCTCGCGGTGATCTTCGCCGAGGTCGCCGCCGTCGGTGGGATCGTGCTCTCGCTGGCGCCGGGTGCGCCCGTCAGCACGTTCGTCACCGCGATCTCGTTCTCGATCTACCTGGCCTGCCGGTTGGCCGGCCGGTCCCGGCTCCGCCGCCTCCGCGTCTGAGGAAGTACGCGGGTGGCCCCTGGCCTGGACCGTGCTGCGCGAGGTGGGCGGTAGACCGCCGAGATCAAGTGACCAAGTGGGCGGGCCTGGCGCTGTCCACGAGCGCTCTGAGAACTCGCCCGGTCCGGTACCTGGCCCAGCGGAGAATGGGGACGTGCGTCCGGAGATCACTGCCGCCCTGGCGGTGGCGGCCGACCACGGTCTGGCTGTCACCGAGCCGGTGGTGCTGGCCGAGAGGTCGAACCTGGTTATCCACCTGCGCCCGTATCCGGTGGTCGCGCGGGTGGCGACGAGGACCGCGGCAGCACGCCCGAACGGCGCCGAGGACTGGCTGCGTCGAGAGGTCGCGCTCCTCGCGCACCTGCGTGGCCGGCACGCGGTTCCGCCCGTCGACCTGCTGCCTCCGGGCCCGCACACGCGCCACGGGTTCCGGATGGTCTTCGCCGGATTTGTTGATCATCGGGTGAGCGAGCCCGATCCACGTGCTCTGGGCCGCTCGCTCCGGGAGCTCCATGTGGCGCTGGCGGACTACCGCGGAGACCTGCCGGAACTCGGCCTCATCACCGAGGCGGGCACCTGGCTTGGTCAGGTCGACCCGCACCGGCACGAGCTCAGCGCCCTGCGGGAGGAGCACGCGGAGATCGTGGAGCGACTGCGAAAGATCGCACCCCCGTTCCAGGCTCTGCATGGTGATGCGCACGCAGGGAACGTCTTGCCGACGGCGGACGGGCCACGGTGGACCGACTTCGAGGACTCCTTCCGCGGGCCCGTCGAATGGGACGTGGCGTGTCTGATTACCAAGACGTTGGTGACCGGATGGGGCGAGCGGGGGCTCAACGACGTCGGCGCCGTACTCCGCGGCTACGGACTCGACGGGAGGGGTCCGCTGCTTGATCTGATGGTTCGCGCGCGTGCCCTCGTCGGCGTCGCGTGGCTCCTGCGACGTGCTATCACGGACCCGGATGCGCACCGGCGAGCCCGCCCTTGGATTGACTGGATCGTACGGTGAGCGGTGCCAGCGTTGCTGTAGCAGGATGAAGCGGCTTGAGGGGGTACCGGGGGTTTGATTTCGGTGGTTTGGTGTTCTCCGCTGCGGGGCAATCAAACCGGGAACGGACCTGCGTCGTGGGTCGCGGCCCCGCGTCGTCTTGCGGAACCACCAGCTGGCTGTAACAAAGCACACCCGCGTGGGTAACAGGCGGCGGTTAGGCTCCAGTGGGGACGACGAGAGGGAGGCTGGGTGTTCTACCGGTTGCTGAAGTTCGTGCTCGGCGCGATCGTCCGCGGGCTGTACCGGCCCCGGGTCGAGGGCCTGGAGAACGTGCCGGCCAAAGGTCCGGTCATCCTCGCCGCGAACCACCTGGCGGTCATCGACAGCTTCGTCATCCCCCTCGTGATGCCGCGACGTGTCACCTTCCTGGCCAAGGCCGAGTACTTCACCGAGCGTGGGCTCAAGGGCCGGATCAAGCGGTGGTGGTTCACCACCATCGGCGCGGTCCCCGTCGAGCGGGGCAACGGCCGCGCCGCCCGTGACTCGCTGGACACCGCCCTGGAACTCCTGCGCGAGGGATGCGCCTTCGGCATCCACCCCGAAGGCACCCGCTCCCGCGACGGACACCTGCACCGCGGCCACGTCGGCGTCGCCCGACTCGCCCTCAGCTCCGGCGCGCCCGTGGTGCCGGTCGGCCTGATCGGCACCGACGAGCTCCAGCCCGTCGGCAAGAAGCTTCCCCGCATCCGCCCCGTCACCATCCGCTTTGGCAAGCCGCTGGACTTCAGCCGCTACGACGGGCTCGGCAGCAACCTCCCCATGCTCCGGTCGATCACCGACCAGGTGATGTACGCGATCCTCGAACTGTCCGACCAGGAGTACGTCGACAGCTACGCGAAGCGCCCCGAAGCCGCGTAACCGGGGGCCACTCGCCCGGCCACGTAGCTCACACTCATCCGACTGGGAGTAGCGCGTCACCCCGTGCTAGGGTTTCCCTCGTTGCGGCCCCGTCGTCTAGCGGCCTAGGACGCCGCCCTCTCAAGGCGGTAGCGCGGGTTCAAATCCCGTCGGGGCTACAGAGGTGGGAGAGGCTCGTCTTGCGGTGCAAGACGGGCCTCTTTCGCATTNNGGGGCACGCCCCCGGACCCCCGATCCGGCGCCGCGGCTTCGCCGGCGACGCCGGCCTCCGGGCGCGGGCTTCGCCCGCGGCGGGGGTTGTGGGTGGGCTGTGGCGCTTCGCGCACAGCCCCGGAGAGCTTCCCGTCGCACTTGGGCAGCAGGGTCCGGAACATGGTGGTCACCGGTGGGTGCGCCGTGGCGCTACGTGCACGGTAACTGGGAAGCAGCCTGGTCACTTTGGTGGTGGGTGGGAATTTGGCTTTGCTTGCTGGGACTCGGGTTGGCGGTGCCGGGCGCTGGGGAGGCAGGTCCTTTTGGGGCTGTAACCGGATTCACAGCCCACATCTTTCTGTTCGCTCCCTGGGGCGGTGATTCGGAGCTAGGTTTCTGGTGTCGCGGACTTCAGGGAGGTCGCGGTGAAGGAGTGTTGCGCTCTCGAGAAGGACACCGGTCGGGGCGTGCTGTCGCAGCAGCTGGGTGAGGCTTGGCGGGCGGCGCAGGTCAGCGGGCTGCCGGCCGAGACGTTCCGGGTCGTCTACACGCTGTTGCCGAGGAGTTCCTTTCGTCGCTGAGGAGCAGGCCGGCGGTGGGGCCGCAGGCGAGTGCACAGGCGGCCAGGCCGGCGACGCCGGCACGCACTCGGGACGTGGCGTGGCTACTTCTTGATTATCAGGGTGATGACCGCGGCCGCGGCGGAGAGAGCCCGGCCAGGGCGGAGAAGCTCGCTGCCTGCGCGCCGCAACCGTTGACGAGTCGGGTTATCAGGCGCCCCAGAGCTGTCGTTTGACCGTCAGCCTGAACTTCTGCCACTTGTGCTCATGAATGTGGCAGTTCCATCAGTAGGCAGCTGGCGTTGTTGCGACAGAACTGGTTCTTCCATGTCCCGGCCCTGCACCAGACGGGCGCCTGGAAGAGGAAGTGCTGGAACGCGAGGCCGGAGAGCGCGCCGCGGATCCCTGGTGGGACGTTTCCCCGTCGCGCCGTAACGGACGGTCGGGAACCACAGCATCTCAAGATCGGCCCCATGCGAGCTGACTGCGCAGGCGCCGCATCGAAGATCCGAAAGCTTGATCGAAACTGCCCGGAGCGGGGCGGGGCCCGGTGCGTCTTCGGGGCGGGATGGCGGGCGGTGTGGCAGGTTCTGTCACACCGCCCGCCCCGCGAAGCGGATCAGACTCGGCTGGCCCGGCGGCGACGGCGGGCCACTTCGGCGAGGACGACGCCGGCCGCGACAGAGGCGTTGAGGGACTCGATGCCGGCCGCCATCGGGATGGAGACGGTCTGGTCGCAGGTCTCGCGCACCAGCCGGGACAGGCCGCGTCCCTCCGAGCCGACGACGACCACCAGCGGGCCGGTCGCCAGGTCCAGCTCGTCGACGGTTGCCGTGCCGTCGGCGTCCAGGCCGACGAGCATCAGGCCCTTCGACGCCCAGTCCTTCAGTGTGCGGGTGAGGTTGGTGGCGCGCGCGATCGGCAGCTTGGCCGCGGTGCCCGCGCTGGTCCGCCAGGCCACCGCGGTCATGCCCGCACTGCGCCGCTGCGGCACCACGACGCCGTGCGCGCCAAAGGCGGCCGCGGAGCGGATGACGGCGCCCAGGTTGCGCGGGTCGGTCACCCCGTCGAGCGCCACGAGCAGCGGCGGCTCGCCGGAGCCGTCGGCGGCCATCAGCAGGTCGTCCGGGTGGGCGTAGGAGAACGGCGGCACCTGCAGGGCCAAGCCCTGGTGGATGGCGCCGTCGGTGATCCGGTCCAGTTCCTGGCGCGACACCTCCAGCACCGACACGCCCCGGTCGGCAGCCATCCGGATCGCCTCGGTCACCCGGTCGTCCACGTCGATGCCCAGCGCCACGTACAGCGCGGTCGAGGGCACCTGCGCCCGCAGGCATTCCACGACCGGGTTGCGGCCGGCCACGTGCTCGGGCGCACTCTCCTCGGCGCGGCGCTTCTTGTCCCGCTGCTCGGCCTGCCGGGCCGCGGCGGCGGCCCGTCGGTACGCGGGGTGGCCGGGCCGCATCTCGGCCGGCGGCGTCGGGCCCTTGCCGCGCAGGCCGCGGCGGCGCTGCCCGCCGGACCCGACAACCGCGCCCTTCTTGGTCCCGGCCTTGCGGATCGCGCCCTTGCGCTTGGAGTTACCGGCCATCAGGAGTCCTTGAGTGTCCACATCGGGCCGTCGGGGGTGTCCTCGACGGCAACGCCCACGGTGAGCAGGCGGTCGCGGATCGCGTCCGCGGCGGCGAAGTCACGCGCCTTGCGGGCGCGCTGGCGCTCCGCCAGCAGCTCCTCCACGAGCGCGGTGAGCGCCCGCCTCGGTCCCTCGTCCACAGTGGACTTCTCGGCCCACCGGTCGGACAGCGGGTCCAGCCCGAGCACGTCCATCATGGACCGCACCGAGCCGGCCGCGGACAATGCGGCCGAGCGGTTGCCGGAGTCGAGCGCGGTGTTGCCCTCGCGCACGGTGTTGTGCACGGCGGCCAGTGCGCCCGGGGTCCCCAGGTCGTCGTCCATCGCGGTGGCGAAGTCCGCGCACAGCGGACCCGGCTCGGGAACACCGACCCGCTCCACCACCCGGCGCAGGAACGACTCGACCCTGCGGTAGGCGGCCACCGCCTCCTGCAGCGCGGGTTCGGAGTACTCGATCGTCGAGCGGTAGTGCGCCGATACAAGGTAGTAGCGTAGCTCGGGTGCGCGCACCCGCCGCAGCATCGCCGGGATCGACACCACGTTGCCCAGCGACTTGGACATCTTCTCGCCGCTCATGGTCACCCAGGCGTTGTGCACCCAGTACCGGGCGAAGGGGTCGCCGGCGGCGCGCGACTGCGCCTGCTCGTTCTCGTGGTGTGGAAAGACGAGGTCGAGCCCGCCGCCATGGATGTCGAACTCGGCACCCAGATAGGTGGTGGCCATGGCCGAGCACTCCAGGTGCCAGCCCGGCCGGCCGGGTCCCCACGGGGTCGGCCAGGACGGCTCACCGGGCTTGGCGGCCTTCCACAGCGTGAAGTCGCGCGGGTCCCGCTTGCCGGTGGCGGCCGTCTCGCCCTGCTGGACCTCGTCCATCCGTTGCCGGGACAGCACCCCGTACTCGGGGAAGCTTCCGACCGAGAAGTAGACGTTGCCGTCGGCGGCGTAGGCGTGGCCGCGGTCGACCAGCCGCCGCATCAGGTCGATCATCTGCGTGACGTGCCCGGTGGCACGCGGTTCGATCGAGGACGGAAGGCAGCCCAGCGCCTCGTAAGCGTTGAGGAACGCGCGCTCGTGCTCGGCGGCCCACTCCCACCAGGGGCGGCCCGCGGCGGCCGCCTTGGTCAGGATCTTGTCGTCGATGTCGGTGACGTTACGGACGAAGATGACCTCGTTGCCTTGGTGAGCCAGCCAACGGCGCAACACGTCGAAGTTCAGGGCACTGCGCACGTGACCGATGTGGGGCACACCTTGGACGGTGGCGCCACACAGGTAGATCGACACCGTTCCGCTACGCAGGGGAACGAAGTCCCGCAGGCTCCTGGTCGCGGTGTCGTATAGGCGCAGGCTCACTCTCTTGATGGTACGGGGCGGCGCTTACTCCGCGAACGTCCCCCGTGTCAACACCGCGAGGCGACGGGCGAAGCGAGCATCGCCACGCAGCGACAAGGCGCGCAGCGAAGCCCGGAGCCGGGCACTCCAACCAGGGGTGGTCAGCGCACGCCGTGCGCGGCGAGGGCGTCGAGTAGCGCGGTCGGCCGCTGGGCGGTGGGCAGCGGCTCCACGAACGCGACCCGAGAACCGACCTCGGCGGCGCCGCCGTCAGCCGTGACGCTGTCGCCGATCATCAACGCCTCCTCCGGCGCGACGCCCAGGCGACGGCAGGCAAGGCGGAACAGCTCGGGGTCGGGCTTGATCCGTCCCTCCACATAGGACAGGGCGAGGTCGTCGACCAGTTCCAGTGCGTCGTCCCGCTTCAGCGCCGTCCGGATGTCCCAAGGAATGTTGCTGATAATGCCGCTGCGGATGCCCGCGTCGCGCACCGTGCGCAGCGCCTGGACCGCATCCGGGTAGGGCCGCCAGTTGCCCGGGTCGACCAGCCGCGCGTAGAACGCTTCGGCGGTGTGGGCCGGCAGTCCGACCCGGTCGAACATCGCCAGGTGGACCTCGCGGTGCACGGCGGGGTCGAGATCGCGGCGCGCCCACGCGTCCTGCAGGTGGTCGGGCAGGCCGTCCAGCGGGCCGACCGGTGCGGTGAGCCGGCGGACCAGCTCCACCTCGTGCTCGCCGACGAGGTCCTCGCCGTCGACCAGGTCGGCGAGCCACGGGCCGTCCTTCTCGAGGCGGTAGAGCGTGCCGGAGAAGTCGAACAGCACGGCGCGGATCGTCACCCGGTCACGCTAACCGGCGCCGGGCCGCCGCCCCTCCACCAAGTGGTCCAGACCACAGATCCCGGGGTCCGGTGCCCGCGCCCCGATGATGCGGGCGTGCACCTCGGCCAGCACCTGGTCCGACACCCGGCGCCCGGTCCAGCGCCGCCCCATGGGTGAGCGGCGCGCCGCCCATCTCGGGATGAGATGCACGTGGAGGTGCATGACCACCTGGCCGGCCGCACGGCCGTTGCACTGCTGGATCTTCAGGCCGTGCGGGTGGAGCCGGTCGCGCAGCAGGTACGCGGTGCGGTGGCTTGCCTCGCCCAGGGCGCCGGCCTCGGCCGGGTCGAGGTCGAGCAGCGTGACCGCGTGCCTGCGGGGCACGACGAGGACGTGGCCCTCGTCGAGGGGGCTGCGGTCGAGGAAGGCGACGTGTCGCTCGTCCCGCCACACCACCCAGGCCGGCTCCGCGCCGGACACGATCCCGCAGAACACGCAGCCGGCCACCGCCTCACTCCACCACGTTGACCTTGTCGGGCGTGATCCGGATGACCAGCCAGGGCACCGAGTCGTCGATCTCGTAGGCGTCCTCGGGGTACTTCACCGCCAGCTTCCGCACCAGTTCCGCGGCACCGTCCGCGGTCACCTCGGCCCTGCCCCGCACCTCGGCGTACCGGTAGCGCAGCTGGGAGTCGACGATGCAGACCGTGGTCCGGGGATCGCGACGCACGTTGCGTCCCTTGTGCCGCCCCGCGATGGTGCCGATCAGCAGCTCGTCGCCGTCCCGTCCGACCCAGACCTGGCTGCTCTGCGGTGAGCCGTCGGCGTTCAACATCGTCAGCACCGCGTAGTTGGGGCCGTCGGCCAGGTCTCGCGCGGCGTCGGGGAGAACGGTCGACATGCCGGCAGCCTACGGACGGGTCCCGACACCGGCAGGGCGCCAGGCGGGCGGATCCCACGGATTCAGCCGACCGGGAGGAGCAGGGCGGTGGCCACCGCGGCCACGCCCTCCCCGCGGCCGGTCAGGCCGAGGCCGTCGGTGGTGGTGCCGGAGACCGAGACCGGGCCGCCGAGAGCGGCCGAGAGCGCCTGCTGGGCCTCGGCCCGTCGCGTGCCGATCTTCGGGGCGTTCCCGATCACCTGCACCGCGGCGTTGCCCAGCCGGAAACCGGCCGCCTCGACCCGCCGGCGCACCTCGGCGAGCAGGTCCACGCCGTGCGCACCGGACCACCGCGGGTCACCGGTGCCGAACACCGCGCCGAGATCGCCGAGCCCGGCGGCGGAGAGCACCGCGTCGCACAGCGCGTGCGCCGCGACGTCGCCGTCGGAGTGGCCGGCGCAGCCGTCGGCGTCCGGCCAGCGCAGGCCTGCCATCCAGCAGTCCCGACCGGCCTGGACCGGGTGCACGTCGGTGCCCACCCCGACGCGGGGAACGAGCGCCTCGGTCATGTCTCCTCCTGGCCGGTCCCGGCCGCGGCGAGCACCGCCTCGGCCACCGCGAGGTCGAACGGGGTGGTGATCTTCATGGCCAGGGGGTGGCCGGGCACCGTGGCCACGGTCTGGCCGAGCCGCTCGACCAGGCCGGCATCATCGGTGGCCGCCCCCTCGGCGGCCGCGTGCGCCCGCCGCAGGAGGTCGACGGTGAAGCCCTGCGGGGTCTGCACCGCGCGCAGCCGCGAGCGGTCCGGGGTGCCGACCACGTGGCCGGCCGCATCGACCCGCTTGATCGTGTCCGTCACCGGGAGCACCGGGATTACCGCGGGCGCGCCGGCCAGCACGGCGTCCACGACGGAGCGCACGACCGAGGCGGGGGTGAACGCGCGGGCGGCGTCGTGCACCAGGGCGACGTGGGCGTCGGGGGCGAAGGAGAGGGCCGCCTCGAGGGCACGGCGTACCGACTCGGTGCGATCCGGGCCGCCCGCGACCACGTGCACGGCCGCGCCCAGCGGGGTCAGCAGGGCGGCCACCGCGTCGAGGTGGTCGGGCGGGGCGGCGACCACCACGTGTCGCACGCTCCCGGCGGCGAGCAGGCCGCGGACCGCGTGCACGAGCAGGGGCTCCCCGTGCACCGGGACCAGGGCCTTGGGTGCCGCGGCACCGAGCCGTTCACCACGGCCGGCGGCGGGGACGAGTGCGACGACGCTCACAGTGGGGACCCGTTCCGGCATTCGTGACGCGCACGGGCGTGCCCGGGTGGTGGTCCCACCCGCCCACGCCCGCAACAGCAGCTCCAACCGACTCGAGCGCCCCCGTGGGGACGCTCGAGAAGTCAGGACGCGGTGGCGAGCACCTCGTCGAGGAGGGTCTCGGCCTTCTCCTCGTCGGTGCCCTCGGCCAGCGCGAGCTCGCTCACCAGGATCTGCCGGGCCTTGGCCAGCATGCGCTTCTCACCGGCGGACAGGCCGCGGTCCTTCTCCCGCCGCCACAGGTCACGCACCACCTCGGCCACCTTGTTGACGTCGCCGGAGGCGAGCTTCTCCAGGTTGGCCTTGTACCGCCGGGACCAGTTGGTCGGCTCCTCCGTGTGTGGAGCACGCAGGACCTCGAAGACCCGGTTCAAACCCTCCTGGCCCACCACGTCCCGCACACCGACGACCTCGGCGTTGTCGGCGGGAACTCGGACCGTGAGGTCACCCTGGGCGACCTTGAGGACGAGGTACTTCTTCTCCTCGCCCTTGATCACGCGGGTCTCGATTGCTTCGATGAGAGCGGCACCGTGGTGCGGGTAGACGACGGTCTCTCCGACCTTGAAAACCATGTGTCCTCTGCCCCTTTCGCTGCCTTACATCCTAGCATGACGAGCAATCCCCGTTCGACTGGCTAACGATGCGTAACCGCAGGTCAGCAGGGGAAAGGGGGGTTGACAAACGACCCGTTCGCGTGCCATGGCCGCCGCTTCGGGACCGTGTTGACCGTCCTTTGTGGACATTCATTCGGCACCGGCGGCGCACCCGATGCGCCGGCTGCGCCACCCCCGGCTAGGCTTCCCGATTGGCCGTGCGCCAACGGCCGACGTCAGCCTTTTCGCCAGGAGGGACCCGAAGGTGAGCCGCGAGCTTGTGCAGCCGAGGGCCGCGCGCATGCGTCAGGGCGCCGTCGCACTGGGTGTGGGTGCCGCGCTCCTCCTCGCCGGCTGCAGTGCCGGCCAGATCACGCAGACCGACACCCAGGTGGCGGCCGTGAACGGTGCCGCCATGACGCAGGGCGACATCGCGGTCCGTGACGCCCAGCTCGCCTACCCCAAGGACGGGGACTTCTACCCGCAGGGCGCGGACGCGCCGCTGATCGTCACGATCGTCAACACCGGCGACAATCCGGACAAGCTGGTCTCGGTGAGCAGCCCGGACGCCTCCGGCGTGCGAATCGAGGGCAGCACCGAGCTGCCCGGCCACTTCGCGCTGCGCACCCCGCTGACCGACCCGGACGACGCCGCGCGTCCCGGCCAGCCGGCCGGCTCCCCCTCGCCGTCCCCGGGCGCGCCGTCGCCGAGCCCGGCCGCCGGCAACAGGGTGAGCGAGCCCGGCAGGGTCGAGATCACCATCACCGGCCTGAAGTACGGCCTGCGCTCGGGCCAGACGCTCAGGCTGACGTTCCTGTTCCAGAACGCCGGCGAGATCACGATGGACGTGCCGATCGCCGCCCCTACCGCACCGCGGACCCGTGACGCAGGTCACGGTGGCGAGTCCTCGGGTGGCGGCGGTCACTGACCACAACGGACACCCGCTCCAGCATCATCGTCAACGCGGCCCTCGGTTTTCCTGAGGGCCGCGTTCACCGTCTCTGCCCAGATCAGGGGTCCCTTGCTCGCCGCCGGGGCGCCTCGCCGCGCGGGTGACGTCGCAGCGTGGCCGGCCGGCCTGCGCCGTCCTGTCACCGCCGGCGCCTACGGTCTGGCTCGTGCCCCCGAAGAACGTTCGCGCCGCCCGCCCAGGCTACCGCTGCACCGAGTGCGGTCACGAGGTGACCAAGTGGGTCGGCCGGTGCCCGGAGTGCCAGTCCTGGGGCAGCGTCCAGGAGCGGCAGGCGCCCGCCCGACCCGCGCTGGCGAAGGTCGCCGCGGGTGCCCCGGCCACCCCGGCACGCCCGATCGCGCAGGTGGACGTGGAGACGGCCCGGGCGCGCGGTACCGGCGTGGCCGAACTGGACCGGGTGCTCGGCGGCGGGCTGGTTCCGGGCGTGGTAGTGCTGCTGGCCGGTGAGCCCGGGGTCGGCAAGTCCACGCTGTTGTTGGAGGTCGCGCACTGCTGGGCGGCCGGCGGGCACTCCCCCGTCCTGTACGTCACCGGTGAGGAGTCGGCCGGGCAGGTGCGGTTGCGCGCCGAGCGGACCGGTGCGGTGCACGACTCGCTGTACCTGGCCGCGGAAAGCGATCTCGGCAATGTACTCGGGCACGTCGACGCGGTGCGGCCGGGCCTGCTCGTCGTGGACTCGGTGCAGACGATGCAGTCGCCCGAGGCGGAGGGCACGCCGGGTGGCGTGACCCAGGTGCGGGCGGTGACGACCGCGCTCGTGGCGCTGGCCAAGGAGCGTGGCCTGCCGGTGGTGCTGGTGGGGCACGTGACCAAGGACGGTGCCGTGGCCGGCCCGCGGGTGCTGGAGCACCTGGTGGACGTGGTGCTGCAGTTCGAGGGCGACCGGCACTCCACGTTGCGGATGGTGCGTGGGGTGAAGAACCGGTTCGGTCCGGCGGACGAGGTCGGCTGCTTCGAGCTGCGGGACGACGGGATCGAGGGGGTGCCGGACCCGTCCGGGCTGTTCCTCACCCGCCGCGAGACCGGGGTGGCGGGCACCGCGGTGACCGTGGTCGTGGAGGGCAAGCGGCCGTTGCTGGCCGAGGTGCAGTCGCTGGTGGCCGGCTCGGGGCTGGCGACGCCGCGGCGCGCCGTCAGTGGGCTGGACTCCTCGCGGGTGGCGATGGTGCTGGCGGTGCTGGAGCGGCGGGGTCGGATGCGGCTCGGTGACGCGGACGTGTTCGCCGCGACGGTCGGCGGGATGCGGGTGGCGGAGCCGGCTGCGGACCTGGCATTGGCGTTGGCGGTGGCCTCCGCCGCACGGGACGTGCCGCTGCCACCGGATGTGGTGGCTCTGGGTGAGGTGGGGCTGGCCGGTGAGGTGCGGCGGGTGACGGGTGCGGGCCGGCGGTTGGCCGAGGCGTTGCGCCTGGGCTACACCCGGGCGCTGGTGCCGCCGGACTCCGGTCCGTTGCCGCCGGAGCTGCGTGCGGTGGTCGTGCCGGACATCGGAGCGGCGCTGCGTTTCCTGCGGGACAACGCCGAACGGCAGGGCTGACGGGACTCTGGTGCCCAGACCGCGGCGGGACAGCGGATTCGCCGGGGGCGTACAGCGCTCGCTGGTCGGGATGGTTGTGCGCGTGGTGAAACGCTCGGGCGTCCGCGGCAGCCAAGTATTGCCCGGGCGGTGCGTTTGTCCGCTCTGCACCATTTGCCAGCTCGGGCTGTGGTTCTTTCTTCTGGTCACAACGCTTCCCCGGCGCCGCATCGACAAGATCGTCCGGCCGGGGCTCGGAAATCCGGGGGCTTCCGTCCCCGACCCTGTCCGGTTTCGGCCTGCGTGTTCGGCGGTTTCCTGCTCCGCCGAGTGGTCCCGGGTGGCGGAACTTCGGCGGCGTGACGGCTGTTGCTCACTCGTCGGGGTGGCAGACGCCTACCTGCGGCGAACCCCTGTTCGGCGGAATGGACTTCGTAGACTTCCGCATGCGTGGGAGCGAGGAGGAGGGTCGATCGGTGAACGAGCCGGGGCAGTCGGAGCTGCTGCGGACAACGCTGGGCAGGCTGGCACCGGGCACCGCGCTCCGCGACGGGTTGGAACGGATCCTGCGTGGCCGCACGGGTGGGCTGATCGTGCTCGGGCACGACAGCGCGGTGGAATCCATCTGTGACGGGGGTTTCCGGCTCGATGTCGAGTTCAGCGCGACCCGGTTACGCGAGCTGTCGAAGATGGACGGCGCGGTGGTGTTGTCCACGGACGCGAGTCGGATCCTGCGGGCCAACGTACAGCTGGTGCCGGATCCGACGATCCCGACCGAGGAGTCGGGCACCCGGCACCGGACCGCGGAGCGGTCGGCGATCCAGACCGGGCACCCGGTGATCTCGGTGAGCCAGTCGATGAGCATCGTCAGCGTCTACGTGGACGGGCGGCGGCACGTGTTGACCGACTCGGCGACGATCCTGTCCCGGGCGAACCAGGCACTGGCGACGCTGGAGCGGTACAAGGCGCGGCTGGACGAGGTGACGCAGGCGCTGTCCGCGCTGGAGATCGAGGACTTCGTCACGGTGAAGGACGCGATGACGGTCGCGCAGCGGCTGGAGATGGTGCGTCGGATCTCGGCGGAGATCGACGCGCACGTGATAGAGCTGGGCGCGGACGGCCGGTTGATCGAGCTGCAGCTGGACGAGCTGGTGGGCGGTCTGGAGGAGGACCGCGAGCTGCTGGTGCAGGACTATCTTCCGGTGCCGCCCGGCCCGGATGCGGTCGCCGCGGTGGTGGCGGCGCTGGACGCGCTGGACGGCACGGAGCTGCTGGACGTGGCGTCGGTGGCGAAGGCGTTCGGATACCCCGGCACGCCGGAGTCGTTGGATGACCAAGTGAGCCCGCGGGGTTACCGCCTGCTGGCCAGGGTGCCGCGGCTGCCCGGCCAGGTGCAGAACCGCCTGGTGGAGCACTTCGGCTCGCTGCAGGCGTTGCTGGCGGCGACCGCGGACGACCTTCAGCTGGTGGACGGTGTCGGGGACGCGCGGGCACGGGTGGTCCGGGAGGGACTGTCCCGGATGGCGGAAACCTCGATCGTCGACCGCTACGGCTGAGCCGGGCCCGGCCCGTCCCAAACCAATGACGAGGCCGAACTTTTTTTCCACTGCCGGGACGCCGCGCCTGGCTACGGCCAGCGTGAGCGAACGCCGTGCCAGCCTGTCGGGCCGGGCACATCCGACATCCATGCGGCCATCACCGGCCACCACACCGGCTTCGGCGGTTCCTCCGGCGCGTCGCACCCCGACGGGATGCTGGGCAGCTAGCGGACGAACCGGAAGCCGGCCGGCGGGCCGGTCAGGTGGCCGAGCTTGGCGTGCACCACGTACTCCCCGGCCGGGACCTGTTCGCGCTTGACCGGGCAGCCGGGCTTGGAGGTGTTGCCGACCCACCGGATCGTGCTGGTGCGGTTCTCGCCGGGTTTCAACAGCTTCGGCTCCTCGGCCAGGCCGGGGTAGCAGTCGTTGGAGGAGAAGTACCGGGTGGCGTCGTCAGCGCTGAACACCACCAGTTCCTGGGTGAGTTCGCTGACGTCGCGGTAGCAGGGCACCGGCCCGACGTTTTCCACCCGGAAGGTGAGCGCCGGCTTCTCCCCGATCCGGTACTGCGGCCGGTCCGCCCACGAGGTGAGCTTGATGGCCTCGTCCGGGCACGGCCCGGGTGGTCCGGGCGTGGGGGACGGTTTCTCCGGCGTGGGCGAGTCCGCCGCGGACGCGCTGCCGGAGTTGGCCGGGCTGGTCGTCTCGCCCGAGCTGGCCGCGGAGGCGCTCGCCGAGGGCGAGCTGGACGGCACTGGCTGCTCCAGCCGGGAGAGCAGGGAGGCCGAGCCGAGCACGCGCTCCCCGGTGTCGTCCTCGACCGGGTCGTCGCCACCGAGCGCGGCGCCCACCGCCCACACGGCGAGCACGAGGACCACCACCACGCCGCCGAGCGCTGCGGCGCGCCGGCGCCAGTAGACCGACGGCGGGTGTGGGCCGATCGGATCCAACATGGGCCGACGGTAGCCCGGTGGCACGGCGGAGTGGTGGACCTCACGATCACCCTGTCAGGTCAGTTCCTGCCCACGCACGGACGCAGACATGATCTACGTAACGTGGTGTTTGTCCGGTTGACCTTGCACGATGACCGGCGGCCAGGTTCCATGACGTCGACCGGGTGAGAGACGTCGCCACGAGTGGTGATCGCTGTCATCCGCTGCCGCGCCGCGTTGCGGCCATCCATCCCCCGTGTGTGTAAGGAGGTGGCGGTGCCCGCCGTCGACGATCTGCTCCAGCGGCACCAGCAGGTTGCCGAGCGTTCTGCCCCGAGCGTGCAGGGCGCGGTTCCCGGCCTGCACGTCACCGTGGTGACCTGCATGGACACCCGGATCGACCCGATGGAGGTGCTCGGCCTGAAGCTTGGCGAGGTACACGTGCTGCGCAACGCGGGCGGCATCGTGACCGATGACGTGATCCGGTCGCTGTCGATCAGCCAACGCCGGCTGCAGACCCGCGAGGTCATGGTCATCCAGCACACCCGGTGCGGCATGGCCACGCTCACCGAGGACGAGTTCAGGGACGAGTTGGAGCGGGAGACCGGGCTGCGGCCGACCTGGGCCGTGGAGGCGTTCCGCGAGGTCACCGACAGCGTGCGGCAGTCGGTGGAGCGGGCGCGGCGCAGCCCGTACCTGCTGCACACCGACCAGATCCGCGGGTACGTCTACGACGTCGAGACCGGTGCGCTGAGCGAGGTCGCGTAACCGGCTGCCCATGGGCTGAGGGCACCGGCCGGGTCCCTGGTGTTGCAGGGCCCGGTGGCCCTGGTGTCCGGCCACGGCAACCGGTGTTTGGCCGCGAGTGGCAGGATCGATCTCGCCATGACGACCGAGACCTGCGCGCAGGGTCGAGCGCCCGAGGTGCTCGCCCTCGATCCCGAACTGCTGCTGGCCTGGTTCGACGCCAATGTCCGTGACCTGCCCTGGCGCCGGCCGGAGTGCACGCCGTGGGGCGTGCTGGCCAGCGAGGTGATGCTGCAGCAGACGCCGGTGGCCCGGGTGGAGCCGGTGTGGCGGGAGTGGATGGCGCGGTGGCCGCGCCCGTCCGCGCTCGCCGCCGCCAGCCAGGCCGAGGTGGTGCGGGCCTGGGGCAAGCTCGGCTACCCGCGTCGCGCGCTGCGGTTGCACGCCGCCGCCACGGCGATCGCCGAGAAGCACGGCGACGTCGTGCCCGCGGATGTGGATACCCTGCTTGCCCTCCCTGGGATCGGCGCCTACACCGCGCGTGCCGTGGCCGCCTTCGCCTACGGGCGGCGATGCCCGGTGGTGGACACCAATGTGCGACGGGTGGTGGCCCGGGCCGTGCAGGGCGCCGGTGATGCCGGGCCGCCCGCCACGAACCGGGATCTGGCCGATGTCCAGGCCCTTCTTCCGGCGGAGGAGAACCGTGCGGCCCGCTATTCGGCGGCGTTGATGGAGCTGGGCCAGGTGGTCTGCACGGCACGTTCCCCGCGCTGTGCGGACTGCCCGGTGGTGGATCGCTGCGCGTGGCACCGGGCGGGTCGCCCGGCCTACCAGGGACCCACCCGTCCGACGCAGAAGTTCGCCGGCACCGACCGGCAGGTGCGGGGATTGTTGTTGGACGTGTTGCGCGGCTCGTCAGGACCGGTCGAGCGTCCTGCGCTCGACGCGGTGTGGGCGGACGCGGGACAACGCGACCGCTGCCTTGACTCGCTTCTCGTGGACGGGTTGATCGAGCAGACCGACGACGGCCGGTTCGCGCTGCCGGGCGAAGGTTGACCAACCCGGCACCAATAACGCGGTGTGGCGGCGGATTTCGGGCCTCATGCCTCAGCTTCCCGTCCCACTTCTGAGCTGGCACGGCTGGTTCGCGTTCGCGGTTCGGGGGTTCGGGGCCGTGCGGGTCAGCTTCACTCTCCCGTGTTGGGGTGGGAACCGACAGAATGCGGCGGTGGCCGACGCGCTGGAGATGTTCTTCGACGACCGGGCGGACGAAGCGGTGCGGGCGCTGTGGCGGCGGCTCGAGGAGTCCGGCGTTTCCAGCCTGCCGACACGAACGCACCGGCGGCATCGCCCGCACGTCTCGTTGGCCGTGGCCGGGACCATCCCCTCGCGAACGAGGGCAGCCCTACGCGGGGATCTGGCATTACTGTCCATCCCGGCACTCTGGCTCTACACGCTGGGCACCTTCCCCACCGAGCAGAATGGGCTCTTCCTCGGGGCGGTTGTCGACACCGAGCTGATCGCGGTGCACTCCGCGGTGCACGATACCTTGGCGAGCAAGGTAAAGCACCCCTCCGCCTACTACCTTCCGGGAGCCTGGGTGCCGCACTGCTCGTTGGCACAGGACATTCCCGCCGAGCAGCTGGTTACTGGCTTCGCCGCGTTACACCCGGTCGAGCCGATCCGTGCCGAGGTGGTCGAGATCGGCGTGACCGACACCCGTACCGGCGAGGTGGATGTCCTGCTATCGCGCCAGGACTTCGGAAAGAAATGCTGACACCGCGCCGCGGTAGATGTCAGGTTCCTCGTCGTGGACGAGATGCCCTGCACCGGGGACGACGATGTGGCGGGCATCGGGTGCGCGTCGTGCCATCTCGGCCATCTGACCGGAGGGGACGATGCCGTTTTGCCCCTCAATCAGGAGAAGTGGGCAGCGCAGATCGTCCACAAAGGACCAGAAGGGGCGTTCTCCCCACTCCGCGGCGATCCCGGCTGCCTCGTCGAGGTCGCACAGGAAGTGGTAGCCGTCGGTGCGTTCCTCGACGCATTCGACGAAGTAGTTGCCCACGACCGGGTTCTGCTCGCCGAAGAAGGACCGCACGTGGGCCAGCGAGCGGAACGGCACGGGCCAGGAACGGAACCAGGGTTGCCAGTCGGCGACCGTCCGTCCGCGTTGGTCGACGGCCATGTCCTCCACGACCAGCGCCCGCACCAGCTCGGGCCGGCTGGCGGCCAGCGCGAGGCCGTGCAGGCCGCCCATGGAGTGGCCGATGACGACCGCGGGGGCGAGGTCGAGCTCCTCGACGGCCTTGGCGGCGTCGGCGGCGAAGTCCTCGGTGCGGCAGGAGCCGGCGGGAGCGGGGTTGCGACCGTGCCCGCGGGCGTCGAGGCCCACGACACGGCCGTAGGCGGTGAGCCACCGTGTCACGGGCCACCAGGTGGTCGCCCGGCCCATCAGCCCGTGCAAGAGCAGGATCCCCTGCCCCTCACCGCCGAATTCGACGCGCATGGGCGGCAGGCTACGCGGCCGCGCCCCCGGGCACCGATGCCGGCAGGGGGTGAGCTTGATCATGATCCGGCTCAACTGATGTTGCCGGGCCCAGATGGTCGTTAGCTTTGCCCCGTTCGTGAGAGAGAACCGATTTGCGAGGGGGATATGAAGCTTCTCCGTGTTGCCACCGTTTCGGCCGCGGTTGCCGCCGCGTTGTTCACCGCCGCTGCTCCGGCGGTGGCCGCAGCACCCGCGACGTCCGCCACCAGCGCGAAGATGCTCGTCGCCGGGTGTTCGGAGCGGGGCCAGCAGCATCAGACCATCCGACGGGGCTCCCGTGGTGCCGCCGTCCGTCACCTGCAGTGTCTGATCAACAAGCGGTGGCGGGTGGTCAAGGACGCCCCGGTGACGGTGGACGGTGTCTTCGGCCCCGCCACCGAGCGTGCCGTCCGCCAGATCCAGCGGATCGGGAGCCGACAGGCCGGCGTGAAGCTCAAGGTGGACGGCATCGTCGGGCCGAAGACGTGGAAGTTCATCCACTCGGGCAGCTGGGACTGACGGCCCGCCCATGAGCTCGTGACGCGGGCTGCGCGGATGTCCGGGCAGCCCGCGTCACGGCATCCGGGCGCGTCGGGCTCGGTCGCTGCCGCGTTTCTCTCGTCCCGTCGGAAGTGTGCGGGTTCGGCAGACCGCCCGGTTCGGTAACACGCCACACGGGCCTCGTCGTGGTGCGCCGGAAGCCGCTAGCGTCGGGACATGGCGATTGTCAAGATCAACGCGATCGAGGTGCCCGAGGGTGCCGGCCCGGAGCTGGAGAAGCGGTTCGCGGCCCGCCTGGGCATGGTGGAGAAGGCCCCGGGTTTCCTCGGCTTCGAGTTGCTGCGCCCGGTGGCCGGGGAGAACCGGTACTTCGTCTACACACGGTGGGAGAACCAGGAGGCGTTCGAGTCCTGGATGAGCTCCACGATGAAGGAGGCCCACAGCGGGGACCGCGCCAAGCCGGTGGGTACCGGCGCCAGCCTGCTGGAGTTCGAGATCGTGCAAAGCGTCACCCCGGAGAACAAGGGCTGAGTATCGGCGCCTGCGCAACAGGCGGTCGCGGAAGCGGGCCGGTACTCCCCGTGGCAGGTCACCGCGCCTTTGTCTGGCCGAGGGCGGGGTTGGTGCTGATGCGGGCCGCGAGGATGCTGGCGTGCCCCACACGGGACGGGCCCGCTGGTGTGCCGGCTGCCGAGCGGGCGGCCGGCCCGGCTTGGAGTTCGAGTGCGTTGAGGAAACGGGAGTTGGCCCGGGCCGCCGAACTCATCGGCGGCGCCGAGGCGTTGCTGGTGTGTGCCGGTGCGGGCATCGGCGTGGACTCCGGGCTGCCCGACTTCCGCGGCGACGAGGGTTTCTGGCGTGCCTACCCGCCCTACCAGCGGCTCGGGCTGCGGTTCGTGGAGCTGGCCGACCCGGTGCACTTCCGGGCCGACCCGGAACTGGCGTGGGGCTTCTACGGTCACCGGTTGGGGCTGTACCGGTCGACCGTCCCGCACCGTGGGTTCGACCTACTGCGGAGCTGGGGCGCGCGGCTGCCCGGCGGGGTCGCGGTGTTCACCTCCAACGTCGACGGGCAGTTCCAGCGCGCCGGGTTCACCGAGCTGGTCGCCGAGTGTCACGGGTCGATCCATCACCTGCAGTGCGTTTCGCCGTGCCAGGCGGAGATCTGGCCGGTGGAGGTGGAGGTGGTGATCGATCCCGACACCATGCGGGCGCGGCCGCCGCTGCCGACCTGCCCGGCGTGCCGCGGGCTGGCGCGCCCGAACATCCTGATGTTCGGCGACGGCGACTGGGTCGGCACGCGCAGCCAGGAGCAGCTGGACGAGGTGAACGCCTGGCGCCGCAGGTGGAGCGCCGGGCTGGTGGTGGTCGAGCTGGGCGCGGGGACCGCGCTGCCGACGGTGCGGCGCTATGCCGAGCTGGCCAGTGCCGTCAACGGGGCGCTGGTCCGGATCAACCCGCGCGAGCCGGAGGTCCGGCACGGCCGGGGTGTCTCACTGCCGATGCCGGCGCTGACCGCGTTGAGCGTGATCGACGAGCTGCTTCGCTAGCGCCTGCCGCTGGTTACGCCCCCGCCCACCCGGGTCTGCGCAGCCCACGGCCAGCCTAGCGGGGCGTTTTACCAGGTCAAAATGGGTGTCCACAGGGGAAATGGGTTGTCCACAGGTGGTGGGAAGGGGTTTGACAGCCCGGTGAAATGGCTCAGCCGGGCATCGTGATCGTGGTCAGGACGGCGCGGTGGGCGCTGCCGGACACGTCGAGGACCACGAGGTCGTCCACCGCACACCGCCGGTCCACCAGGACGTGGTCGAGGGCGACCAGGGGCACCAACCGGTCGGCCGGCCAGGTGGGCACCAGGCCGCGCCCCACCTCGGCGGCGGCGTCCCGGTAGCCCTGGTTGACCAGCGCCCGCAGCGGGGCGTGGTCCAGGGTGGCGTTGAAGGTGCCGGCCAGGATGCGGGGCGGGCCCTCCCCCGGCGCCGCGGGCAGCCCCGCCAGCTCGCGCCGCCACTGGTCGGGACCGGCCGGGCTGAGCGGCCGCGCCGCGTGCACGACCACCACCTCCAGGCCCCGGCTGCCGGGGACGTCCACCCATGCCGAGGGCTGCTCGTGCCGGGACGGTCCGGCCAGGGCCCGGCGGCGCAGCGGGAACCTGGCGGCCAGGCCCGAGCCGGTCCCTTCGGCGGTGGGCTCGAACTCCCGGTAGGGCAGCTCGGTGCGCAGCCCGGCCGCGTCGAGCGCCGCCACCGCCTCCGGGGTCAGCCCCTGCAGGCTCAGCACGTCCACCCGGCCGCGCCGCACCCAGTCGACGACGGCCCGGGCGTTGCCGTGGCCGGACAGGTTGGCGCTGAGCACCCGGACCTGCGGGCCGCGCTGGAACGGCCGGCTGTCCGGCAACACGCGGCCGGCGACGTCGGCACCCAGGATCACGACCAGGACCAGCGCCAGCAGTCCGATGATCCATCGCCGGGCCAGGAGCGAGAACACGGCCAACACGAAGCCGACCGCGAGGACGTACGGCGTCAGCGCGATGAGCGCCACGGTGTAGCGATTTGCGTCGAGCCCCAACAGGCGCACCGCGGCCGCCACCAGGAACAGGGCGACCAACACGAACAGGAGCCCGCCGACAAGGCGACCCCCCGGTCGCCGGCGCGGCGGCGCCAGGTCCTCGTCCCGCTCCTCGGCGTCGGCCTCCCCGGTCACGCTCACCGAGGGTAGCCCCGTCCACGACCGGCAGCGGGCCTACGACGAGCTGCGGGTGGCGAGACCAACCCCGCGCGGGGAGGCCCGGACAGGTCGAAGGGCGCCCACCCTCGGGTGGGCGCCCTTCGACGGCTAGGCGATTACTTCTGCTCGGTCTCGCCACCGGCGGTGAGGTTCACCGGCGGGGCGTCCGGCACCCGCACGGCCGGCTTCGGCTCGCCGCGGAAGGTGAACCGGGCCTGGTCGTCCGGGCCCTCGCCGGTCCAGCCCTCCACGTCGGCGACGATGATCTGGCCGGAGGTCAGCTCGCCGAACAGGATCTTCTCCGACAGCTGGTCCTCGACCTCGCGCTGGATCGTCCGACGCAGCGGCCGGGCACCCAGCACCGGGTCGAACCCACGCCGGGCCAGCAGCTTCTTGGCCATCGGGGTCAGCTCCAGCGACATGTCCTTGTTGCGGAGCTGGGTCTCGACCCGGGAGATCATCAGATCCACCATCTCGATGATCTGTTCCTCGGTGAGCTGGTGGAAGACGATCACGTCGTCGATCCGGTTGAGGAACTCCGGGCGGAAGTGCTTCTTCAGCTCGTCGTTGACCTTCTGCTTCATCCGCTCGTAGTTGTCGCCCGCGGCGCCACCACCGGAGAAGCCGAACCCGACGGCCTTGGAGATGTCCTGCGTGCCCAGGTTGGAGGTGAAGATGATCACGGTGTTCTTGAAGTCCACCGTACGGCCCTGGCCGTCGGTCAGCCGGCCGTCCTCCAGCACCTGCAGCAGCGTGTTGTACACCTCCTGGTGCGCCTTCTCGATCTCGTCGAAGAGCACCACCGAGAACGGCTTGCGCCGCACCTTCTCGGTCAGCTGGCCGCCCTCCTCGTAGCCGACGTAGCCCGGAGGCGCGCCGAACAGCCGCGAGGCGGTGTAGCGGTCGTGGAACTCACCCATGTCGATCTGGATGAGCGCGTCGTCGTCGCCGAACAGGAACTCCGCCAACGCCTTGGAGAGCTCGGTCTTCCCGACGCCGGAGGGGCCGGCGAAGATGAACGAGCCGGACGGCCGCTTGGGGTCCTTCAGGCCCGCACGGGTGCGGCGGATCGCCTGGGAGACGGCCTTGACCGCCGGCTCCTGGCCGATGATCCGCTTGTGCAGCTCGTCCTCCATGCGCAGCAGCCGGGTGGTCTCCTCCTCGGTGAGCTTGAAGACCGGGATGCCGGTCCAGTTGGCCAGCACCTCGGCGATCTGCTCGTCGTCGACCTCGGCCACCACGTCCAGGTCACCGGACTTCCACTGCTTCTCGCGCTCGGCCTTCTGCCCCAGCAGCTGCTTCTCGGCGTCGCGCAGCTTGGCGGCGCGCTCGAAGTCCTGGGCGTCGATCGCCGATTCCTTGTCCCGGCGCACATCGGCGATCTTCTCGTCGAACTCGCGCAGGTCCGGCGGGGCGGTCATGCGACGGATGCGCATCCGCGCGCCGGCCTCGTCGATGAGGTCGATCGCCTTGTCCGGCAGGAACCGGTCGTTGATGTAGCGGTCGGCCAGGGTGGCCGCGGCCACCAGCGCGGAGTCGGTGATCGAGACCCGGTGGTGCGCCTCGTAGCGGTCGCGCAGCCCCTTGAGGATCTCGATGGTGTGCTCCAGCGAGGGCTCACCGACCTGGATCGGCTGGAACCGGCGCTCCAGGGCCGGGTCCTTCTCCACGTGCTTGCGGTACTCGTCCAGCGTGGTCGCACCGATGGTCTGCAGCTCGCCGCGGGCCAGCATCGGCTTGAGGATGCTGGCGGCGTCGATCGCGCCCTCGGCCGCACCCGCACCGACCAGGGTGTGGATCTCGTCGATGAACAGGATGATGTCGCCCCGGGTGCGGATCTCCTTGAGCACCTTCTTCAGGCGCTCCTCGAAGTCACCGCGGTACCGGGAGCCGGCCACCAGCGAGCCGAGGTCCAGGGTGTAGAGCTGCTTGTCCTTCAGCGTCTCCGGGACCTCGCCACGGACGATCTTCTGCCCCAGGCCCTCGACCACGGCGGTCTTGCCCACGCCGGGCTCGCCGATGAGAACCGGGTTGTTCTTGGTCCGGCGGGACAGCACCTGCATGACCCGCTCGATTTCCTTCTCCCGGCCGATGACCGGGTCGAGCTTGCCCTCGCGGGCCGAGGCGGTGAGGTTGCGGCCGAACTGGTCCAGCACCAGCGACGAGGACGGGGTGCCCTCACCCCGGCCACCGGTCTCGGCCGGCTCCTTGCCCTGGTAACCGGACAGCAGCTGCAGCACCTGCTGCCGCACCCGGTTGAGGTCGGCGCCGAGCTTGACCAGCACCTGCGCCGCCACGCCCTCGCCCTCGCGGATGAGGCCGAGCAGGATGTGCTCGGTGCCGATGTAGTTGTGGCCGAGCTGCAGCGCCTCCCGCAGGGACAGCTCCAGCACCTTCTTCGCGCGCGGCGTGAACGGGATGTGCCCGCTCGGGGCCTGCTGCCCCTGGCCGATGATCTCCTCGACCTGCTGGCGCACCCCCTCCAGCGCGATCCCCAGCGACTCGAGCGCCTTCGCGGCGACACCCTCACCCTCGTGGATCAAGCCCAGGAGGATGTGCTCGGTGCCAATGTAGTTGTGGTTGAGCATCCTGGCCTCCTCCTGGGCCAGGACAACCACCCGCCTCGCGCGGTCGGTGAACCTCTCGAACATTCGCACTCCCTGACTGCTGCGCCGGCGGTCCTTGACCCGCCAATCGCCTCAGAGCAGCTCTCCAACGCCACCGGCCGGGTGTCGGCACCGTACGACCACTGTAGTCGCCGGGACCGTCGCGCTCAGTTCCCGCTCGCTGCTCAGTCCATGCGCTTCTTGCCTGACGACGTGCCCAACGCCGCGACGGCCTGCGGGATTCCATGTCGCGGGGGCTGTCCGCTGAGCGCGAACAGCCCGGTCCAGGCGTTCCAGGTTGCACCGGCCGGGTGACCGGCTTCACCGGGCGGAACGGACACCGACTCCGGTAAGGTTAGGCAAGCCTGACCAAACCCGGGGCACCCGAGTCGGGAAGCGAGGACGTCGTGGCACGCATCGCGACCGCACCCCAGGGGGTTGCACGGTGACGCTTGCGCCGGGTCCCCTGACGCTCCCCTCCGTCGCCGAGCACCCGCTGGCGACAACCTTCTCCAGGCTGGAACCGCTGTCGCAGTTCATGGAGCTGCGGCTGGGCGCTCCGGGGGAGGGCACAGCGGGCCGGGGCGGTTGGGAGCGATGCGTCGACCTGCTGGCCGACCCGGCCCGGTTGGACACCTGGCGGGCCCGGCTGGCCGACTGGCTCCGTACCGCGTACGGGCTGGCGGGGGCGCCGGAGCGCACCACGGACGGCTACGTCATGGCGTGGTACCTGGGCGTTCCCGCCCTGCTCGGGGCGACCTTGTTCCACACCGCGCGGCGGGTGCCCTCGTTGCGGCCGGAGGACCTGGCGTTCCGGCTGGCCGGGGACCGGCCGCATCCCGACGGGATCGCGCTGCTCGATGGGCGGTTCAGCTGCCTACCCGACGACCCGGCCGCGGACAGCCCGGACAGCACGATGGTGGCCGACGAGCACGCGTTGGCGGAGCTGCTGCGGGCCCGGTACGTAGGGCATGCGGCGCGGTTCGTGGCCGTGTTCGGCCCGACCACCCGGATCGGGCGGCGGATGCTGTGGGCCGCGGCCACCGACGCGCTGGACGCGGCGTTGTGGCAGGCCGGGCGGGTCTTCGGCAACGAGGGCGCCGGGGTGGCCGACGCCGCACTGCTGCTGCCGCCCGATCCGACGCCGCTGACCTCGGGCTCCCGGCTGTACCAGGTGAGCGGGCCGGACGGGCGCAGCGTGTGGACGCGGCGTCGGCAGAGCTGCTGTTTCCATTTCGCACTGCCCGGGGCCGAGGCATGCGTCACCTGCCCGCGCACCCGGGACGCCGAACGCGCCCGCCGCGCCCTGGAGGGATGAGGCCGCATCTGCGCCGGGGGCTCCCTGTTTGGTTTCTCACCCGTGCCCGATGTCTCACCCACGTCGGGTACGCACTGCATCGGTGTAGCGCTCGGTCGTGACGTCAGCGTCGGTGATACCCAGTTCGGCCAACACGGTGCGCACGACATCAAGTGCTTCGGCAAGCTCGTGCTCCTCGCACACCGGAGTCTCGACTTCGAGGAATGTTTCCTCGAGTTCCGGAACACGGACCAGGGTCGCGAGCAGTTCGCGGCCGCCGGCCCGGAACACGTGGTTGACGCAGTGCTTCTCGAAGGCGATCAACTCGCGAAGCCCGAGCCCAACGAGGACCTCACGGAGGACCTCGGCTGAGCCGACCTCGGTCTCGTGTTCCGGCTTGGAATCGCTCGCCCGATCCACCGCCGCGGTCTTGTAGGTGAGGAGCACATGAGTCCCACCTTGGTTCTCCACCACCCGAACCCGAAGTTCCCGGTCGTCGGCCGATAGCGAGCCATCCGGCCAGTCGAAGTAGGTGTCGCGATAGACACTCGGCTCACCTGGCGCGCGTTTCTCCAACGTGTCCCGCACCGCCGCCGCGTCCCGCACCCGTGCCTTCAGCTCCGCCTCGATCGCCATGCCGCCTCCGTCAAACGACACGCTTCGCAGCAGCACACACTCCATCGACGAACCGCCGGAACCCTCGATGCAGGGCACCGTATGGCGTGGGAGCGATCTGGTACACCCTGACTCGTGTTCTTCGTGCTCCGCACCGAACGCCGACACGAAGAGCGTGTCATCCAGGCCGATTACTCTCCAGGTTGGCAGCGACGTATAGAGGTAGACCTCGACCGCGTTGTGTTCGGCCAGCTCACGTAGCCGGGCAATGGCTAGCTCGATGCCGGCGCGGAACGACTTCAGCGATTCCCCCACCTCCGTCGCTCGATTGGCCGCAGCCTCGAGTCCGGTTCCAGCAGGAGAACTCGCATCTGGCAGCCTCCGCCCAGCACCGCCGGGTGGAGCAGGGAGTCATTGAGTGCGAGGATACCAAGCCCCCGCACCGCAAGAATTTCGACTGAACGTGCATGTTTCGCGGCGGCCCGAATCTCGGCGGCCCTGGAGGGGTGACTTTCGCGGTGGCCGGCACGGTCGTTGCCCCAGAGTCCCGCATGGCAGGTCCGGACACCCGGCTGGCGGATATCCGGACCTGCCGTGGGAATTCGCCCGACGCCGTCGACCCGTACGTCAGAGCAGGCCGCCCCCGCCGCCCAGGCCATTGAGGATGCCCAGGCTATGAATCAGGCTATCCAGGTCGACGGGCACCATGGGGACATCCTTGAAGAAATGCTGGAAGAGTAGTGGGTCGGCGTGGGCCATGGGCGCGGTGAGCACCAGAGCCGAGCCGACGATCGCCGCGGTGACCAATGTCCTAATGCGCATACGCGACCTCCCTGCCTTTCCTGCGGGCTGCAGTCACACGATCATTGATCCGAACGGTCGAGCGGTCCATGCCCTGAACGACTGAGAGCTGCTCGGTCGAGATCGCTGGGAGGGGAAGTTGTCCCGCTGATCACCGGCACGGTGTCCGTCAGGCGCGAGGCCGTTTTCGGCCGCGTTCACAGAGCCCCGGCGGGACAGGGAGTTCACGGACACCTGGGCGGATGGAGGTTCCGGGGCGGGGCCACGGCGACATGTACGCCGCCCAAGGCGGATCAGGTGCGGTGGCGGGAACCGATGGGGACGACGAGCGGGGTGCCGGCCACGGGGTCGGGGACGACCCGGGCGTCCAGGTCGAACACGTCGCGCAGCAGCTGCTCGGTCAGTACGTCGCCGGGGGCGCCTTCGGCGACGATCTTGCCGTCGCGCATCGCGACCAGGCGGTCGGCGTAACGGGCCGCCAGGTTGAGGTCGTGCAAGACCATCACCACGGTCCGCCCCAACTCGGCGTGCAGTTGCTGCACCAGATCCAGCACATCCACCTGGTGCGCCAGGTCCAGGTACGTCGTCGGCTCGTCGAGCAGCAGCAGGTCGGTGCCCTGCGCCAAGGCCATCGAGATCCACGCCCGCTGCCGCTGCCCACCGGACAGCTGGTCGAGCGTGCGCTCGGCGAACTCCAGCATCCCGGTCTTGCGCAACGCCTCGGCCACCGCGGTCTCGTCGTCGGACGACCACTGCCGGTACCAGCGCTGGTGCGGATGCCGGCCTCGCGCCACCAGGTCAGCCACGGTCAGGCCCTCCGGCGCCTGCGGCGCCTGCGGCAGCACACCGAGGATCCGCGCCACCTCCTTGGTGGACATGCGGTCGATTCGCTTGCCGTCCAGCAACACCTGGCCACCCTGCGGGCCGAGCAGCCGGCCCAACGCGCGCAGCAAGGTGGACTTGCCACAGCCGTTGGGCCCGATCACCGCGGTGACGGTGCCGTCGAGGACGTCCAGGTCCAGCCCGTCGACGACCACGTTCTCGCCGTAGGCCAGCCGTAGCGCCTCGGCGCGCAGCCGCGCTTCGTCCGAGCCGGACCGCACGATCCCACCGGAGTTGACTGCGGACACAGCGGTCATGCGCGGACCTCCCGGTAGCGCCGGGCCAACAGGTACATGAGGTAGGGGGCGCCGAGGACGGCGGTGACGACACCCACGGGCAACTCGGCACCACCGAACGCGGTGCGGGCGAGCAGGTCGGCCGTCACGGTGAGCAACGCGCCGAGCACGGCCGAGACGATCAGTGGTGGCTGTGCGGTCCGGCACAACCGCATCGCGATCTGTGGGATCGCCAGCGCGACGAACACCACGGGCCCGGCCGCGGCGGTGGCCACCCCGGCCAGCCCGACCGCGGAGACGAGCAGCAACGCCCGGGCCGGCGTGACCCGAACCCCGATCCCGCGCGCGGTGTCGTCGCCGAACTGCAGGGCACCGAGCACCCGGGACCCGATCAGCGCGGGGGGAACCAGCACCAGCAGCGCGAGGGCCACCGGCTGGACGTGTTCCCACCCGCGGCCACTGAGGCTTCCGGTCAGCCAGATCATGGCTCGCCCGGCGTCGGTGACGTCGCCGAGGGTGAGCAGCCAGAAGGTCACGCTGAGCAGCAACCAGTGCGTGGCGATGCCGACCAGGACGAGGCGGTAGCTCTCGATTCCCCGTTTCCAGGCGAGCAGGGTGACGGCCACAGCGGTACCGAACGCCCCGAGCAAGCCGGCGACCGGTACGCCGATGTCGGCCAGCGGACCGCTCAGCGCGCCGTAGGAGCCGCCGACGACGATGACGCTCACAGCCGCGACGCTCGCTCCCGCGGTGATGCCGACGATGTCGGGAGTCGCCAGCGGGTTGCGGGTGATCGACTGGGTGATCGCTCCCGCCAGCGCCAGCGCGGCACCAACGAGCACGCCGGTGAGGGATCGGGGCAGCCGGAGGTCCAGCACGATGAACTGCTGCGCGCGGGTACCGCCGCCGGCAAGGACCTGAAGTACCTCGCCGACGCTGATCGGAAAGTCGCCGCGGCCGATGTTGACGGCCATCACCAGCACCAGCAGGGCGAGACCGACCACGGCGACGGCCAGCATGCGCAGCCGGAGCACCCAGGAGGCGCCCGCGAGCCGCACGGCTGGCCGCCCGGGAACGCGAACCTGCTCCGCGACGGACGGTGACGGGGTTTGCGTGGTCGGCTCGGTGGTCACAACCGCACCAACTTCCGGCGCCGCACCATGACGATGAAGAACGGCACACCGACAACGGCGAGCATGATCCCCACCTGGAGTTCGCCGGGTCGCGCCACGACCCGGCCGGCCACGTCGGCGAGCAGCAGCAGGGTGGCGCCGAGCAGCCCGGAGTACGGCAGGATCCACCGGTAGTCGGCGCCGACGACGAGGCGCGCCACGTGCGGCACGACGAGGCCGATGAAGCCGATCGGTCCGCACACCGCCACGGTGGCCCCGGTGAGCAGTGTGATCGCGGCGATACCCAGGCCGCGGGTGAGCCCCACCCGGTGTCCCAGCGACCGGGCCACGTCCTCGCCCAGCGCCAGGGCGTTCATGCCGGGCGCGTTCGCCAGGGCCACGACGAGGCCGACGACCAGGAACGGCAGCACCTGCACCACGAGGTCGGGGTCACGCCCGGCGATCGCACCGACCTTCCAGAACCGGTAGACGTCCAGGGCCTGCGAGTCCAGCAACACCACGACCGCGGTGAGGGCGTAGAGCAGGTTGCTCATGGCGGCGCCGGCGAGGGCGAGCGTGACCGGGGTGGGCCCGCCGCGTCCCACGGAGCCGAGCAGGAACACGCCGACGCTGGCCAGCAACGCGCCGACGAAGCCGAACCAGACGTAGCCGTAGAGGCTGGTGACGCCGAGCGCGTAGATGCCGAGCACCACGGTGAAGGCGGCGCCGTAGGTGACGCCGAGCAGGCCGGGATCGGCCAGCGGGTTGCGGGTGTGGCCCTGCATCAGGGCGCCGGCGACACCGAGTGCGATACCGGCGACCAGGCCGAGCAGCGTGCGCGGGAGGCGGAGCGAGCGGACGACCACGTCGTCCTCGGTGCCGGTGGGCTGGAACAGGGCGTGCCAGACGTTGTCGAGCGGGATCTGTTTGGCGCCGACGGCCACACTCAGCAGACAGGCGACCACGAGCAGGGCCAGCACCGCCGCCAGGCCGAGGAGCCGGCGTCGCCGGCGGGCCGCCATCGCCCGCACGTCGCCGGCCCGGGTGACATTGGTCGCCGGGGCGGCTGCGCCCTGCGGGGTGGGGGACGGGTCGATCACGTGCCCGCGCACCGGACTCTCCCCTCCCGCACGACCAGCCTCCTCGGTTTAGGTTAGGCGCACCTAATCAGCGCCGGGTAAGCCTAATGGACCAGAGTCGCCCACCAATGCGGACGAGAGGCCCGCCGAGGGTGACGCAGTTGATCGCTTCAAGCGAAGAGTTCACCGCGTCGGGTTGTCGATCCAGCCCCTCGGTCGTGCTCGTGGTGAGAGGACTCCTGCTGGTCGGCCGCTGCGTCGGCAGCGGGCGAAGTCGGTCGTCGGACCTGCCAGGACATGACAGGACCAGGACAGATTCTGATCCGGCGGGCACCGCGGCTCGCCCGCTCCCCGACATCCCCGTGGCGAACGTCACCACCCGGGCACGCGGCGACGATGGCGTGATCGTTTCAGGACAGTCCGCCGACGAGAAAGATTGCGGCCCCGTAACAACGACAGCCCGAGCCCGCCGCCACGAGTTGCGCTCGCTTCGGTCAAGGGGAAGAAGTGGCTGCTCGTCGCGTCTCCGGGTGACTTGGCTCCCTATCGAGTAACCCCGGACCGGTTCGCTCGTTAAAGCACGGTACGCGGTGAAGATGGACAGGTTTACCCACCAGTGGGGGTCGAGTCGGAACTCCAACGCGTTCGCATGGCCGCGCCGGGCACCACCCATGCGGCCGAATCAAACCCGCGTCGCCGACGGGAAGCGAGAAACCCCGGAACGTCTCGGCGACGTGAACGGTTCACCGAAGCACTTGTGAGATGAACCGGGATCGGCTGCCGGAGATAGCGGCACATCTGGTCGAGGTATGCCCGCTACCAGGAGATTTGGCCGTTCCGGCCAACAACTAGCGATAAGATTTGCACCACTTGCCCGGCTCGCGCGACGGCCGAACGTGCGCGGACGTTCAGTTCTCGTTGTGGTAGGCGTCGAGCACGTCCGCCGGGATGCGGCCACGGTCGGAGACCTTCATCCCACGCTTGCGGGCCCACTCCCGAATGGCCTGGTTCTGCTCGCGGTCGGCGGCGGCCGGACGGGCGGGGCGGCCCGGGCGACCGGTACCACGCCCGCGCTTGGCACGGCCACCGGCACGCCGGGCACTGTCAATGAAGTCCCCGAGCGCGTCCCGCAACTTGGCCGCGTTCTTCTCGGAGAGGTCGATCTGGTACGTCACGCCGTCCAGCGCGAACTCCACGGACTCCGAAGCCTCCGTGCCGTCGATGTCGTCGACGAGCTGAACGGTGACCTTCTGCGCCATAGGTCATCCTCCCTGGATTGGAAAGGGCGGAGCGGAAAACCCGACCGCCAGTGGCCCTACAAAGACTTGGCCAATGCAGCGCAAGTTGTAGCGCCTCTGGGAGAATAATGCAACAGCCCGGCACCACTCATTCCGGGCGGACGAGCGGGAACAGGATGGTCTCCCGGATACCCAGACCCGTCAGCGCCATCAGCAACCGGTCGATACCCATTCCCACACCACCGCTCGGTGGCATTCCGTACTCGAGTGCTCGCAGGAAGTCCTCGTCGAGCTGCATCGCCTCATCGTCACCGGCGGCGGCCAGCAGCGACTGCGCCTGCAGCCGCTCCCGCTCCACCACCGGGTCGACCAGCTCGGAATAGCCGGTGGCCAGCTCGAACCCGCGCACGTAGAGGTCCCATTTCTCGGCAACCCCGGGCTGGCTGCGGTGCTGGCGGGTGAGCGGGGAGGTCTCCACCGGGAAGTCGCGCACGAAGGTGGGCGCGACCAGGTGGGCGCCCACCAGGTGCTCCCACAGCTCCTCCACGAGCTTGCCGTGGCCCAGCTTGGGATCCACCTCCAGGCCGCGGCCGTCCGCGTGCTTGCGCAGGATCTCGGCGGGCGTCTCCGGGGTGATCTCCTCGCCCAGTGCCTCCGACAGGGAGCCGTACATGGTCAGCGTCGTCCACTCGCCGGACAGGTCGTACTCACTGCCGTCCGCCCAGGTGACGACCTGGGTGCCGAAGACGGTGTCCGCCGCCTCCTGGACGAGCTGCCGGGTCAGCACCGCCATCGAGTCGTAGTTGCCGTACGCCTCGTAGAACTCCAGCATCGCGAACTCCGGCGAGTGCGTGGAGTCGCTGCCCTCGTTGCGGAAGTTGCGGTTGATTTCGAAGACCCGGTCGATCCCGCCCACCACGCACCGCTTCAGGTACAGCTCGGGCGCGATGCGCAGGTACAGGTCGATGTCGAAGGCGTTGGAGTGCGTGGTGAACGGGCGAGCCGCGGCGCCGCCGTGCAGCGTCTGCAGCATCGGCGTCTCGACCTCGACGTATCCGCGGCGGTGGAAGGAGTCGCGCAGCGAGCGCAGCACGCCGGCACGCATGCGCACGGTGTCCCTGGCCTGCTTGCGCAGGATCAGGTCGACGTAGCGCTGGCGGACCCGGGTCTCCTCGGCGAGCTCCTTGTGCGCGACCGGCAGCGGGCGTAGCGCCTTCGACGCCATCCGCCACTCGTCGACCAGGACCGAGAGCTCGCCGCGGCGCGAGGTGATGACCTCGCCGTGCACGAACACGTGGTCGCCGAGATCGACGTCGGCCTTCCAGTCGGCCAGTCGCTCGGCGCCCACCTTGTCCAGGCTGAGCATGGCCTGCAGCTCGGTGCCGTCGCCGTCGCGGAGGGTGGCGAAGCAGAGCTTTCCGGTGTTGCGGACGAACATGACGCGACCGGCCACGCCGACGATGTCGCCGGTGGCGGTGTCCGATGGCAGGTCGGGGTGGGCGTCGCGGACCTCGCGCAGGGTGTGGGTGCGCGGCAGCTCGACCGGATACGGATCGTGGCCGGTGGCCAGCAGGCGCTCCCGCTTCTGCCGACGCACCCGCATCTGCTCCGGGAGGTCGTCGCCGCTGGTCACGGGGTTCTGCTGGGGCTGCTCAGTCACGGCTTCCAAGGGTACGGAACGGCGGTCGTCCGCTAACGTCGGGTCATGGAGCCGTTGGCGGGCGCGTCCGGGGGTACCTCCGAGGGGTCCGGGGGTACCTCCGAGGAGGAGCTGCGGGCGCGGCGCTCGCTGTCGTTCGGCAGCCGGGCGGCCGAGTACGCCGAGCACCGGCCCGACTACCCGGGTGCGGCGGTGGACTGGGCCCTGGAGCCGGTCCGGGACCGCCGGCCGCTGCGTGTGCTCGACCTCGCCGCGGGCACGGGCAAGCTGACGGCGTCGCTGGTGGGGCGGGCCGACGAGGTGACGGCGGTGGAGCCGCACCCGCAGATGCGTGCGGAACTGGGCCGGCGGGTGTCGGGTGTGGTCGCGCTGGACGGCACCGCCGAGAGGATCCCGTTGCCGGACGGCTCGGTGGACGCGGTGCTGGTGGCGCAGGCGTTCCACTGGTTCGATGCTCAGCCCGCGTTGCGGGAGATCGCCCGCGTCCTTGCTCCCGGGGGCGTGCTCACGGCGATCTGGAACCTCGAGGACGACCGGGTCGAGTGGGTCGCCGCGCTGTCCCGCATCCAGGAGATAGGCCCCAGCTATGAAAAGCACCACACCCGCGGGCTGCCGGTGCACGAGAGCTTCGCGCCATCGGAGACCAGGGATTTCCCGCACTCGCACCACCGCACGATCGACAGTCTCGTGCGGACGGTCGGCACCTACTCGCTGGCCCTGATCCGTGACCCGGAGGACCGCGCCACGCTTTTCGAACGCATTCGGAGCTACCTCCGGTCACGGCCGGAGACGGCCGGCGGGGAGTTCGACTTCCCGCTCGTCACGCACGCGGTGCGCATGGTTCGCCGGTGACATCGGCGCCCCCGCGAGATGCGGGCTCGACGGCATCCCGTTCGGGTGGGCAGGCGCTGGGACGACCGAGGTGTGCCGGTCGGCCGTGGCAGAAGCGCGTTGGGCGCGTGAGACAGCACGGATTCCGTGCGCTGACTCCACGCTCGTGACGGCACGATGCCGGCAGGTTCGAGCTCCTTCCATGCAGAGGCGCATACGAGCCCACTGACGACAAGCACGATCCCGCCGGTGACGGCATGTGCCCTCTCCTGCGGCGCGTGCCTCCCGTCACAACGAGCGCCCAACGTCCTGCCGCGGGGAGGTCGGTGCGCCGCGAGGCTCGACAAAATGCGGTCACCGACGTCACCGCCTGCACAGGGAGGGCAGGAGCCTGCGGGGGAAGCGCTCCCTCACCCGCCCGCGTGATCAGCGGATGTTGCGTTCGAAGACCAGGCGCAGGCCGAGCAACGTCAGGTCGGGCACGTGATGCTGGATGGTCGCGGACTCGGCGACCACGAGTGGTGCCAGGCCACCGGTGGCGATCACGGTGGTGGGCCCTTCGTGGCTGCCGCGCAGTTCCTCCACGATGCGCCGCACCAGGCCGTCCACCTGCCCGGCGAAGCCGTAGACGATGCCGGACTGCAGGCATTCCACCGTGTTCTTGCCGATCACCGACTTCGGGCGCACCAGTTCGACCTTGCGCAGCTGTGCCGCGCGCGAGGCCAGCGCGTCGACCGAGATCTCGATGCCGGGCGCGAACACCCCACCCAGGAACTCGCCCCTGGCCGAGATCACGTCGATGTTCGTGGAGGTACCGAAGTCCACGACCACGCAGTTCGTGCTGTAGAGGTGGTGCGCCGCCAGCGTGTTGATCACCCGGTCGCCGCCGACCTCCTTGGGGTTGTCCACCAGCAGCGGGACGCCGGTGCGCACCCCGGGCTCGACGATGACCCGCGGCACGGTCGCGTAGTAGCGGCCGAGCATGACCCGCAGCTCACGCAACACCGCCGGCACGGTCGACAGCGCCGCGATACCCGTCACCTCGTCGGCGTGCGGGCCGAGCAGGCCGCGCACGGTGAGCGCCAGCTCGTCGGCGGTCATCCGGGGGTCGGTGCGCATGCGCCAGTCCCGGACCAGGACCGCGTCGTCGCCGCGCCCGGAGTACAGGCCGAGCACGATGTTGGTGTTGCCGACGTCGATGGCGAGCAGCACCGGCGAAACCCCTCACTCGTCAACATGGTCCGGCACGGCCGGTCGGCCGTGCGGCTCAGGCTCTTCCCGCGGTCAGCTCTCCTGCTGGAGCAGCGCGTCCAGCCGGGCGGCGTCCACGGTCTCGGCCGGTGGCGCCTCCTCGTCGGCCGCCGTGGGCGTGCCGCCGGTGCCGCCGCTGACCAGCCCGGAGCCCTCCGGGGCGTGTCCGGCGTCGGCGCCGCGCTCGACGACCCTGTTGTCGGCGTCCACGAAGACGACCCGGGGCCGGTAGGAGCGGGCCTCCAGCTCGTCCATCACGCCGTAGCTGATGACGATCACCAGGTCGCCGGGGTGTACCAGGTGCGCCGCGGCGCCGTTGATCCCGAGGACCCCGCTGCCCCGCTCGCCGGGGATCACGTAGGTCTCCAGCCGGGCACCGTTGGTGACGTCGACGATGGCCACCTGCTCGCCGGGCAGCAGGTCGGCGGCGTCCATCAGGTCCTCGTCGACGGTGAGCGAGCCGACGTAGTGCAGCTCGGCCTGGGTCACCGTGGCCCGGTGGATCTTGGACTTGAGCATGGTGCGGAACATCAGGCCCTCCCTCTACCGTCCGGAGTCCGGCACCTGGTGGAGCACCGTGGGGTCTCCCGCTGGTCCCGCGGCCTCGGTTGCCTCCTCCGCCCCGGCGCCCGCGCCCGAACCGAGCAGTACCGAGGCGTTGTCGATCAGGCGCGTGTCGCCCACGCGGGCGGCGACGAGCAGGCGGGCCTCCCCGGACTCCGGGGCCGGCCCGAGGTCACGGTCGCGCAGCTCCAGGTAGTCCACGTGCACGTCGGGCTCGGTGGCCAGCACCTCGCGTGCCGCGGTGAGCGCGGCGTCGGCACCGGCCGCGGCCTTGTGTTGGGCGGCCGAGAGCGCCGCCGAGAGCACCAGGGCCCGGCGACGCTCCGGTGCGGAGAGGTAGGCGTTGCGCGAGGACATGGCCAGGCCGTCGTCCTCGCGGACGGTGGGCACGCCGACGACCTCGAGGTCCATGTGCAGGTCGCGCACCATTCGGCGGACCAGGACGAGCTGCTGGTAGTCCTTCTCGCCGAAGAAGGCGAAGTCCGGGCGGACGATGTGGAACAGCTTGCCCACCACGGTGAGCACGCCGGTGAAGAAACCCGGCCGGAACGCACCCTCCAGCTCGTCCCCGAGTGGGCCGGCGTGGACGGTCGTGGTGGCGCCCTCCGGGTAGAGGGCGTCCACCGGCGGCGCGAACACCAGCTCGGCGCCCTCCTTGCGGCACGCCGCCACGTCCGCCTCGAGCATGCGCGGGTAGCGGTCGAAGTCCTCGTTCGGCCCGAACTGCAACGGGTTGACGAAGATCGAGACCACCACGACGGTGTTCGGGATGCGGCGGGCGCGCCGGATCAGCTCACAGTGGCCGTCGTGCAGCGCGCCCATGGTGGGCACGAACGCGATCTTGCGGCCGACGCCGCGCAACGCCCGGGTGATCTTCGCCAGCTCCGCGGGGTCGCTGTGCACCGTCAGCTCACCCGGGGTGAACCCGGTGCCGGACCGGCCTCTTTCCGCCATCTCGACGTCCTACTCCTGCTCGTCTTCCAGTGCCGCCCGGATCTCGTGGGCGGCGTCGGCACGCAGCACACCGGCGACCACGGCCCGCTCGACCGTGCGTCGCGCCAACGCCCGGTAGGCGGGCACCACGTCGGGTGCGGTGGAACCCAGCACGTCCAGGTGCTTGCGCAGGGTGCCGACGTCGCCGCGGGCGACGGGGCCGGTCAGCGCGCGGTCCCCGTGCCGCAGGGCGTTGTCCAGCGCGGCGGAGAGCAGCGGGCCCAGCAGCTGCTCCGCGTCGGCCACGCCGGCGCCGCGTAGCAGGTCGGCGGCCTCGGTCACCAGCGTGACCAGGTGGTTGGCACCGTGCGCGAGGGCCGCGTGGTAGAGCGGGCGGGAGCGCTCGGGCACCCGCACGGGTTCGGCACCCATCTCGACCACCAGCGCCTCGGCGACGTTCCACGCCGCCTCGTCACCGGGGCGCGCGGTGACTCCGAAGCAGCAGGCGGCGAGCCGGTCCAGGTCCTCGGAGCGGCCGGTGAACGTCATCACGGGATGCAACGCCAGCGGCAGCGCGCCGACCTCGGCCGCGGGGGCGAGCACGTCGACGCCGTGCGCGCCGGAGGTGTGCGCCACGATCTGCCCCGCGCGCACCGCGCCCGCGGCCACCAGCCCGCGCACGGTGCCGGGCAGCACGTCATCGGGGATGGCCAGCAGCACCAGATCGGCGCGGGCGACGACCTCGTCGGGTGGCAGCAGCGGGACGTCGGGCAACAGTTCCTCGGCCCGGCGCAGCGAGTCGCGGGAAACCCCGGAGGAGGCGACCACGACATGGCCGGCGCGGGCCAGGGCGGCGCCGAGCACAGCACCGACTCGCCCCGCGGAAACGACGCCCACCGCCAGGCGGGCCGGCCGTTGCCCGGTCATCCTCAACTCCTCCATGCGTTCCAGTCCCGCTCCGCTCGCGGGTACCGGACGGCGGCGCGAGGGTAACCGGCGCGTTGCGGGCGTGGTGGCTTCGGGTGATGAGCTTCACCCGCTGGTGGATGGCGCTGCACCGCCATCCGGTTCGCGGGTGAGCGTGACGGTCCTGCCCCGCGTGGCCCGCAGCTCGACCAGCAACTCCTCCTGCAGCTCGGCGGCATCCATGCCCGCGGTACCACGTTCCATGCGGTGCCGGAGGAACGCCAGTTCGGTGACAGTTGCCTGATAGCTGCCCAGCGCCTGGCCCGCTGCCTTCCCGCCACGCCGGCGCACCGCCTGCCGCCAGCCGCGGCGGCCCTGCAGGCTGCCCAGTGGCTCGACCTCGCTGGCCGGGATCCAGCCCTCGGCCTCGAACTTGGGCAGCTGGTCGGCGAGGATTCGCTGCTCGCGTCGGCGCTGCCACATCAACAACGCCACGGTGCTCCCGAAAATCGGGACCATGACCAGGAAGTAGAAGTTGATGAAGACGGCACCGCTGCCCAGCGTCGCCGATCCGTTCCACAGGGCGTGCAGGGTGACGGCGAGCAGGTAGCCGCCCAGTGGCGCGAGCCACCTGGTGGCGCCGTTGTTGCTCAACGCCGCCCGTCCCACTCCGAGCCCGGTCATGACGGTGAACAGCGGGTGGGCGAACGGGGCGAGAACTCCACGCAGGATGAAGACGGCGACCACACCCTCGCTGACCCCGCCGAAACCGCCTTCGGCGAAGGCGCGGCCGAAGTAGAAGATGTTCTCGGTGAAGGCGAAGCCGGCCGCGGTCAGGCCGGCGTAGACGACGCCGTCGACCAAGCCGTCGAACTCGTTGCGCCATCGCCACATCACGGCGATGAGGAACGCGCCTTTGGTGGCCTCCTCCACGAGTGGCGCGGCGATGACTGCCTTCACCGTGTCTCCCCCACCGGTGCCCAGCAGGGTCTCCGCCAGGATCTCGGCGCTGTCGTTGAGTAGCAGCGAGGTGATCGTCGCCACGCAGGCACCCCAGAGGAACGCGGTGAGCATGAGCTTGGGCGGCTCGGGTTCCCAGCGGTCGATCCACAGAAAGGCCCCGACCACCGGACACACCGGAAGCAACGCGGCCGCGGCCCCGACCAGAACGCCCACCGGGCCGACGCGATTGGCGGCCACGCCGAGCAGGATCAGCCCGCACAGCCCGAGGATGATCAGGCCGGTGACGGGCAGGACCACGACGTTCCGGCGGCGGGTACGGCGCGGGGCCTGCTTGGGTGGCGCTGCGTCGATCACGGGCCGCACCATACGGGGGCAGCCGCAACGTGAAACACGCCTCACGCCCGATGTGCGCCGAACGGGGCACCAGCGGCGACATACCGTGAGGTCGTGCGGGATTGGCGGGACGCGTGGGACGAGGCGCTCTACGGCGCGGGCGGCTTCTTCCGGCGCGGCGAGCGGCCGGCCACGCACTTCCGCACCGCGCCGTTGGTGGGCCCGGAGCTGGCCGAGGCGCTACTGGTGCTGCTCGACCGCGTCGACGCCGGTCTGGGGCGGCCGGCCAGGCTCGACTTCGTCGATCTCGGGGCCGGGGGCGCAGAATTGGCCGCTGCCGTTGCCGAGCTGGCGGGCCCGGTACTACGCCGCCGGCTGCGGGTGACCGCGGTCGAGCTGGTCGCACCGCGGCCCCGGGACGGGGTGGAATGGCGGGCGGGGCTGCCGGCCGAGGTGGCCGGACTGCTCGTGGGGCACGAGTGGCTCGATGCCGTTCCCTGCCCCGTCGCGTCCGTCCACAGTGGCCAGGTCAGGCGGGTCCTGGTGGACGTGACTGGCACCGAAACCCTCGGCGAGCCAACGGAGTCGCGCTGGCTCCACGAGTGGTGGCCGGTGCGGCGTGAAGGGGACCGGGCGGAGATCGGCGAGCCACGCGACACCGCGTGGGCGGACGCGGTGCGCCGCGTCCGCGCCGGTGCCGCCCTCGCCATCGACTACGGGCACCTTCGCACGGATCGTGCGGGGCGCCGCTACCGCGCCGGCACCCTTGCTGCCTTCCGCGAGGGGCGGTCGGTCTCCCCCGTACCGGATGGGAGTTGCGACATCACCGCGCATGTCGCGCTCGACGCCTGCGCTGCTGCCGGTGAGCACGCCGGTGCAACCAGCACGGTGCTGGCGAGCCAGCGGGATGCGTTGGGTGCGCTCGGCCTTGCCGGTGATGCGCCGGCGCCGCTGTGGGCCACGACGGATCCGGCGACCTGGCTCACCGCCGCGTCGCGTGCCGGCCGCGTCACCGAGCTCCGGGACCCCAGTGGGCTCGGCCGGTTCGGCTGGCTGCTGCAGACCACCGCGGGCACCCCGGCCACCGAGCTGCTGCCCGACCTACCCCCGTGGTGTCCCTGAAACGGGCGGACGGTTGCCGGCACCCGGCGGGACGCATGCGAGCATGGCTGCCGTGACCAGGCAGGAGACCGTTGGCGTCGGCGCGGGGGCGGAGCACCTCGGCGTGGACCGGGTGATCGACCTCGGCCCGCTGCATCCGTCGGCACACGGTGCCTACCGGCTGCGCCTCACGTTGGAGGGGCCGGCCGAGGCGCCGGTGATCGCCGCGGCCGAACCCCTCGTCGGTCACCTGCACCGCGGGGCGGAGAAGCTGTTCGAGGTGCGCGACTACCGGCAGGTGCTCGCGCTGGCGAACCGGCACGACTGGCTGGCCGCGTTCTGCAACGAGGTCGCCGTCGCCACCGCGGTCGAGCGGATGACCGGCATGGAGGTGCCGCCGCGCGCGGTGTGGCTGCGTGCCCTGCTGTGCGAGCTGAACCGCATGCTCGCGCACCTGGTCTTCCTCGCGCCGCTCACGCGCGCCCTGGTCGGCGAGCCAACCGCCGGCACCACGGCGGCACAGCGGGGTCGCGAGGTGGTGCAGGAGGTCATGGAGGAGGCATCCGGCGGACGGATCCACTTCATGTTCAGCCGGATCGGGGGGCTGCGGGAGGACGTCCCCGCCGGCTGGACGGAACGTGCGACCCACGCGTTGTCCACTGTGGAGTCTCTGCTGCCGGTGATCCGGAAGTCCACAGTGGATGATGAGGGGTTCCGGCGCCGGCACCGGGGCGTCGGGGTGCTGGGTGCGGACGATGCCATCACGCTCGGCGTGACCGGGCCCGCCGCCCGGGCCAGTGGAGTGGACCTCGACCTGCGCCGGGACGACCCGACGCCGGCCTATGCCGAGCTGGACGTGCGCCCGGTGCTCCGGGCGGAGGGCGACGCGCTGGCTCGGGTGCAGTGCCTGCTCGGTGAGGTCGAGCAGTCGGTGCGACTGAGTCGGGAGTGCCTGCGGCGCCTGCCGTCCGGGCCCGTCAACGTGCGCCTGCCCAAGTCGGTCAAGGCCCCGGAGGGCTCGGTTTACACCTGGACCGAGGCACCGCTGGGCATCGCCGGGGTGCACCTGTCGTCGCGTGGGGAGAAGACGCCATGGCGGCTCAAGTTGCGAACCGCGTCGTTCAACAACGTGCAGGCTCTCGCGCGGTTGCTTCCGGGCACGGCGGTGGCCGACCTGCCGGCGGTCCTGGGCTCGTTCGCCCTCGTGGTCGGCGACATCGACAAGTAGGAAGCAGGGCAACATAACGACGGTCGGATCCCGGCCCCTGTGGGCAGCGCCCGGAGTGGGGTCCCAGATGCCTCAGGATGCGCTGGGCTCAGCGCCTCAGTTTGATCATTCGAGAGATGGGTGGATTTCCCAGCGCGCAGAGAAGGAGCACGATCTGCTTACACATATTGTGCTCTTGTTGCGTTCCTGGTGAATGGGCCGCGAGTCCTGCCTCCGGTGACTGTCGCTCCGCGGTTTCCGGGGTCCTGCCACGCGTCCCGGGTACGTTGCCTGCCTTGGCATCCGCCCAGGGCACGGCAGGTTCCTGATCGGCACAACCAGCGGGATGGTTGGCGATTTGCCAACCCATCGTTGCCATCGGCATCCTTCGCTCACACCGATGTTGTCGTCCGAGCGTCCCCCAAGCCATCCGCGCGGCTGAGCCCCCGATCGGCGGCTGCCAGAACCGAACAGCGGCGCTCCGCCGGACATGAAGAAGCGCTCGCGGGCGATCGGCGCGTTGTTCCCCGCACAGACGAACCCAGCTCCACCCGAAGATCACGGTGCCCGGCGACCGCTCAGGTAGCGGACGGATCGCATCCTTCCTACGCCCCGGTACCGCAACCGTTCCGCCGAAGACGCACCACGTTCCCCGCTGTCGCGCTGGGAGCACCCGGCGTACTAAGCGGAGTTCGGGCGAACGAAGGAATGATCCGCTCTCAGTCGTCGCGGCGTCGACGGCGGCGCGGTGAGTCGCCGCCACCCCCGTGCGCTGCCAGCAGCTCGGCAACCGACAGGCCCGAGGCGTGCGCTCCCGAGCCCTCCTCCGGCTCGGCCGGCTCCGCCTGGTCCTCCCAGTCCGGCCCCGACGACCAGTTCCCGTCCTCGTCGTCCCGCAGGTGTCGGCGTCCGCCACCGGGACCGGGCAACTGGGTCCGGGCCTCGTTCGCGGTGTTGCGGTGCGGCTGCTCACTACCCGCCGGCCGGGCCGGCTCCCCGGGCTGGGGCACCATCTCGGTCCGCGGCTCGGCCATCGGCCGGCGAACCGCCGCACGCCCCGGCTCGGGCCCGTGCCCGCTCTCCGGGGGCATCTCCGGGTTCGCCTCGCCCGGCTCGCGCCGCTGCGCCGATCCGCGCGGTGGCCCGGGCTGCGGACGCTCCCCCGGGCGCGGGGGCTCGCCCCGGTTCGGGCCCCCGGGCCGGACGCTCACCGGCTCCCGCCGCGGGGCGTCGCGACGCGGCGCATCCTGCCGCGGCTGCTCCGCCGGGCCGGACCGCTCGGCCCGGATCACCTCGGTGCGCGCCGGTTCCGGCCGCAGCACCTGGGTCCGCTGTTCGGGCTTTGCCTTGGCCTGCGGCTTGGGTACCGGCGATGCCGGGCCCTGCGGTGCCGGACCATGCGGCGGGCGTGGCGGTCCCGCGGGCTTGGGTGGCTCCCGCCGCATCGCGGTGGTCTGTGCCGCCCGCACCGGCTCCCGGCGCACCTGCTGTCGCTGCCGCTCCTGTTCCGGCCGCTTCGGCTCGGCGCCGCGCTGTTCCGGGCGCTTGGGCTCGGGCCGCTTGACCGGCTCGGTCCGGCGCGGGTGCCGGCCGTTGGGCACCAGCAGCTGGGTGACCTCCTCCGGGCTCACCTCCGCGGTCACGCCCTTGCCGGCCGTCAGCCCCCGTCGCTCGCTGGCCGGCACGATCCGGTCGTCGCCGACCGTGAGCACCCTGGACTGGTCCGACAGCGAGCGCATCCGGGTCGACTCCGCGCGCAGCGCGACCCGCTCCACCAGCACCTCGCCGCCGAGCAGGGCCTCCAGGTTCTCCCGCAACGTGCGCAGCTCGGCCCGCAGCGCGGCGAGGTCCTCGCGTGCCTCCTCCTCGACCTTGCGTCGGGTCTCGGACTCGATCTCCAGCTCGTACTCGCGGCGAGCGGCGACCTCGCGTTCCAGCTCGAGCTCGTACACCTCACGCAGCTCGGCCTCGTTCTCCACCCGCTCGGTCACCTCACGGCGATACCGTGCGGCGATGAACGCGGCGACCAGTCCGGACCACAACGCCGCGACCAGACCCAGCCGCAGCAGGCGCGCGTCGTCACTCAGGACTAGAACGGCCGTGGCGCCCACAGCCAGTACCAACACGACCAGCCACACCAAACCGGCGCCACGGCCGCTGTGCTCAGGGGTCGTCGAGCCGGGGCCGCTCATGGCCCCTACCGTACCTGGGGGTTATCGGTTCGAGACCTAGTCGCGTCCGTTCGGGGACTCGGACTCGGCGCCGCCATCCGGTGTGCGGCAGCAGTACTCCAGCCACAAAGCCGCGCCGACCAGCAACAATGCCGACACCCCACCGATGATCGCGGCGGTGGTGTCGCTCGCCGCGGCCGCGAGCTCGTCCCGTTGTGGGAGCACGTAGCCGAGCACACCGACCCAGACCCCGGTCATGATCGCGCCCAGCAGGGACGACGCCTTCGCCAGCGCCACCGCGCGGGCGGCCGTGAGCGGTTGCACCGGCCGCGTCCCCGGCTTCCGGTGGATCCGGGCGCGCAACGCAAAACCGAGGACGGTCTCGACAACGGCGAGCACGAGCAAGGTGAACCCGGCGAGCGCCGGCAACGCCGGCAGCGAGCCGTAGGACTGGCGTACCAGCAGGTGCACCACCATGCCCGCCACCAGCGCGACCCCCACGAGGTCCCGCACCCTGGTGAACCTCACACGCGCCCCCGTCCGCGGACCTGCCCCGCCCGCCTTCCTGGAAAATCTCGCCGATCCCCAACCATGTTCCTCATCCTCGCCGACGTGGCGGGGCACGCTGCGCCGCCGTGCCGTTGTGTCACCGGTCGAGATCAGGAAGTGATGCCGGACGGGCGACCCCAGGGTCGGCGGCTCGGCGGCGAACAACGCCCCGTACGGATGGGCGCCTGGGCTGCACCGCCGGGCCAGGCGGAGCCCAACTCGAGTCGGCAGGGCTGGTTCGCCAGTCCTTTCGTAAACAGAATTTCCGCTGGGAGGAACCCGGTGACGCCCACATCAGTACCGCCGGGCACCCGCCGCGTTCAGCGCACGCGAAGCGCGAGGTCGTCGCGGCGATGCACGCCCTCGGTGCTGACCTTCTCCAGCAACTCCGCGATCGGCCCGTGGCCGGGTAGAACGGCGTCCGGCTCGATGTCGTGCCACGGCACCAGCACGGTCGCGCGGTTCGGTGTGCCCGGATGCGGCAGCAGCAGGTCGGGGTGATCCGAGGTGACACCGTCAACCGTCACGACATCCACATCGAGCGTGCGCGGCCCCCACCTGATGGTGCGCCGACGCTCCGCGGCCCGTTCCAGTTCCTGGGCCCGCTCCAGCCATCCCCATGCGTCAACGGCGTCGTCGAAGACGATGACCACCGCGTTGAGGAAGTCGTCCTGGTCCGTGACGCCCCAGGGCGCCGTCTCGTAGACCGCGGAGATCGCCACCACGGTGTCGCCCAGCCCGTCGACGGCGAGCTGGAGGTAGCCGAGCCGGTCACCGAGGTTCGAGCCGAGGGACAGCACCGCACGGGACATACCCCAATAGTTGCACCGGCAAGCTGATCGGGTCGGCCGGGCGCCCTGTGACGTCAGTCCCGGGCCGCGGCGCCGCGACCGCGCCCCCCGCGCCGCGACTTGCGGATCGTGACCGCGACGTCGGCGAAGTCGAGCGGGATCGGGGCCGACGGCTTGTGGATGGTGACCTCGACGGCGTGCACCCGGCCGTCGGTCATCACCTCCTCGGCCACCCGGCCGGCGACCGTCTCGAGAAGGTCGCACGGCTCCCCGCCCACGATCGCGGCGGCACGCTCGGCCAGCTCTCCGTAGTGCAGCGTCTGCGTGAGGTCGTCGGTGGCCGCCGCCTTGTCCAGGTCGATCCAGACCACGATGTCGACGACGAAGTCCTGGCCGTCCCGCCTCTCGTGCTCGAACACCCCGTGGTGCCCGCGCACCCGCAGCCCGGTGAGCGTGATCCGGTCGGTCATGTCGTCAGCCGCCCTCCCCACGCGTGCGCCACGGCCACCGCGTCCAGCGACGCACCCACGTCGTGCACCCGCACACCCCAGGCTCCGGCCGCCGCGGCGAGCGCCGACACCGCCGCCGTCGCGATCTCCCGGCCGTCCGGCGGGCGCGGCTTTCCGTCGCTACCGGCCAGCAGCGAGCCGAGGAACCGCTTACGAGAAGCACCGACCAGCACCGGGAAACCCATCCCCGCGAACACGTCGAGCCGATGCAGGAGCCGCCAGTTGTGCTCGGCGGTCTTGGCGAAGCCGAGCCCCGGGTCCAGCACGATCGCCTCGGGCGCGACCCCGGACGCCAGCGCCGTGTCCACCCGGGCGCGCAGCTCGTCGCGCACCTCGGTGACGACGTCGGTGTAGCGGGCGAGCTGGTCCATCTCCCGGCTGTGCCCGCGCCAGTGCATGAGGATCCACGGCACGCCGGCCTCGGCCACCACGCGCGCCATCCGCTCGTCGGCCAGGCCACCCGAGACGTCGTTGACCACGGTCGCACCCGCGGCCAGCGCGGCCTCGGCGACCTCGGCACGCATCGTGTCTACGCTGACCGGCACGCCCTCGGTCACCAACTCGCGGATCACCGGCGCCACCCGGGAGATCTCCACCTGGGCCGCGACCCGCTCCGCGCCCGGCCGGGTGGACTCCCCGCCGACATCGACGAGATCGGCGCCGCGGCGGTGCATCTCCGCGCCGTGCCGCACGGCGTCCTCACGCACCAGGTAGCGACCGCCATCCGAGAACGAGTCGGGGGTGACGTTCACGACCCCCATCACCACGCAACGGCCCGGCCGGGGCAACAACGGATGCACTTATCACCGCCGCCTGATCAGTTCGAGAGCTTCCGCGCGGGTCGTCGGGGAGGAACGCATCAAGCCGCGGACCGCGGAGGTGACCGTGCGGGAGCCGGCCTTGCGGACGCCGCGCATTCCCATGCACAGATGCTCGGCCTCCACGACGACGATGACACCGCGCGGGTCGAGCTTGCGGACCAGGGCGTCGGCGATCTGCGAGGTCAGCCGCTCCTGCACCTGCGGCCGCTTGGCATAGAGGTCCACCAGCCTGGCCAGTTTGGAAAGCCCGGTCACCCGACCGTGCTCATTCGGAATATACCCAATATGCGCAACACCATGAAATGGCAACAAATGATGTTCACAATTGTGCGTCAGATGTCCAGCAATTAGAAATGTTGGATGCGGCTCACATTTAAAACTGTAAACCGTACAGGGTTCTGCACCCACCGCCTCGATTGGGCATACAGACCGCACACGTACCCATTCGGACTCGATCAGGTCTGTACGGTGCGACTCCTGCGGGAACCCGTGCCGACGGAACCAACTGTCGGCGACGTAGAGGTGTGATGCGGTGTCGGTCCGCGGCGAGAACCGGGTGCCCACGATCTGGGCCAGCTCCTCGAGGAAAGGAACATTGGCGCTGACCAGAGTGCTGCCGTCCGCAGTCCTGGAACGGCACCCGTCCCCGTCGACGTAGCCATCCAGGAAGCCCGTGAAGATGGCGATGTTGTTGAGCACGACGCGGGGGAAGCGCTGCCGCGTGTGGTGGGCGTCGCCACCCACGTATTGCCGCATCAGGTCCGCCAGGTACGAGGACACGACCCGAACCCGGTAGTCCGGAGTCGATCGCTTCGTATAGCCGGAGGAGTGCTCCACGTACTCGATCTGTGCGTCGGCTCCGAACGCCTGCCAGACGGATTCAGCGAACTTCTTCGCGAAGAGGTGGTCGTTCACCACCAACGAGATGTAGCGGTCCCCCACCGTGCCGTAGGAGCACATCGCTCCGATGAAGTACCCGTAGTAGTAGCCGGTGGACCGCGGTCGCCACCGGTCACGACAGAGCTTCCTCGGGTGTGTCCATTCGATGAAGGTGTCCTCGACGTCCTTGGCCTCCATCCACCCTTCGGGGGTGGCCAACGGGTGGTCCGGCGTGACGACGAAACTCCCGTGTTCCGTGGTCACCTCGACCAGCTCACGAGTCTCGCGAGAGCTGATCCGAACCACCTCGGTCTCCTCGACCCGGCCCTCGACGAGGGTCCAGAGCCGGTCACCGACCACAACCTCCCGGGCCTGCTTGGCACCGCCGACGACGTTCACCGTCTGCTCGCTGGGCACGCAGGTCGAATACATCGGAATTTCGGTGACCAACACCAATTCTTCGTGGCTTTCGTCGAAAGTCCGGTTGAGAACGGTGTCGGGGTCGGTGTAGAGACCGGCGAACAGTTCGCGGTAGGCGCGCGCGACCCGGGCCGGGGTGTCGCGCAGGCCCTCGCGGTCGGGGTCCTCGCCGCAGGCCAGCAGCAGTTCCCGCACCGCGGCCTCGGCACGCGCCTGGTCAAACGCCTGCCGGCGGCGCTGGTGAGCGCCGCCGGCAGGACCGTTCGCCATGGTGTTGCTCAATGCTGCCTCCGCAGGTACGGACAGCCGGGCTCAGCGGCCACCGTCCCACGACTCGGTGTCGATGCGTCGGGTGGGGTCGGCCTCCGGCTGCGGGTTCGGCCGCTGCTGTTGCTGCTGCGGCTGCTCGCCCCGCTGCTGGTCCTGCCCGGAGGGCACCGGGTTCCATCCCTCGTTCCACGACTTCGGCGGCCACTCACCGCCGCCCGACGGGGAGGTCGCCGGCGTCCACCCGGGCGGCGCACCGTAGTAGGGCGGGCCGGGCGGGCTCGGCTGGTTCCCGGTCGGGTACGGCGCCGGCTGGCCTCCACCGGGGTGGGGCGCCGGCTGGTTGCCCGGGGGATACGGCGCGGGCTGGTTCCCGTCGCCGCCGTAGGGCCCGTCCGGCGACGGTGCCGGTGCGCCCGCCGGGGACGGCAGGTGCGGGTTGGTGCCGTTGGGCCCCGCCGGGGCGGGCGCGGGTGCGCTGGCCTGCGGCGAGGGCAGCTCGTGGCCACCCGGGGGCGCGCCGACCGGGCTCGGCTCCGGCTCCTCCTCGAGCACCGGCGGCCACGGCTCGCCGCGCTCGGCGGCCAGCTCGGCCGGTGTCTTGATGGGCGGCTGGTCCGACGGCGTGCGACCACCGAAGTCGTTGAACAACGTGATCCGCGGCCGCTTCTCCACGTCGGAGAACAGGCGCTCGAGGTCCCTGCGCTGCAGGGTCTCCTTCTCGATCAGCTCGAAGGTGAGCGCGTCGAGCTGGGTCCGGTAGGTGTTGAGGATCTCCCACGCCTCGGTGTGCGCGGCCTCGATGAGCTTGCGCACCTCCTCGTCGATCTCGTGGGCGACCTCCAGCGAGTAGTTCGGCGCGTGCGCCATGGCGCGGCCGAGGAACGGCTCGCCCTCCTGCTCGCCGTACTTCACCGCACCCAGCCGGGCGCTCATGCCGTACTCGGTCACCATCGCGCGGGCGATCTTGGTGGCCTGCTCGATGTCGGAGGACGCGCCGGTGGTCGGCTCGTGGAAGACCAGCTCCTCGGCGGCGCGCCCGCCGAGGGCGAACACCAACCGCGCGATCATCTCCGAGCGGGTCATCAGCTGCTTGTCGTCCTCGGGGACGACGAGCGCGTGCCCGCCGGTGCGGCCGCGGGGCAGGATCGTGACCTTGTAGACCGGCTCTACGTCGGGCATCGCCCAGGCGGCCAGCGCGTGGCCGGCCTCGTGGTAGGCGGTGATCTTCTTCTCGTGCTCGGAGATCACCCGGCTCTTGCGGGCCGGGCCGCCGATCACGCGGTCGACCGACTCCTCCAGCGCGGCGGCGGTGATGAGCTGCCCGTTCTGCCGGGCGGTCAGCAGCGCGGCCTCGTTGATGACGTTGGCCAGGTCGGCGCCGGACATGCCGACGGTGCGCTTGGCCAGCGAGTCCAGGTCGACGTCGCCGCCCAGCGGCTTGCCCTTGCTGTGCACCTGCAGGATCGCCTTGCGGCCGCGCAGGTCGGGGGCGGCCACCGGGATCTGCCGGTCGAAGCGACCGGGACGCAGCAGCGCCGGGTCGAGGATGTCGGGCCGGTTGGTGGCGGCGATGAGGATGATGCCGCCACGGGAGTCGAAGCCGTCCATCTCCACGAGCAGCTGGTTCAGCGTCTGCTCGCGCTCGTCGTGGCCGCCGCCGAGGCCGGCGCCGCGGTGCCGGCCCACGGCGTCGATCTCGTCGACGAAGACGATGCAGGGCGCGTTCTGCTTGGCCTGCTCGAACAGGTCGCGCACCCGGGAGGCACCGACACCGACGAACATCTCGACGAAGTCGGAGCCGGAGATCGAGTAGAAGGGCACGCCGGCCTCGCCGGCCACCGCGCGCGCCAGCAGCGTCTTACCGGTGCCGGGCGGGCCGTACAGCAGCACGCCCTTGGGGATCTTGGCGCCCAGTGCCTGGTAACGGCCCGGGTTGGACAGGAAGTCCTTGATCTCGTAGAGCTCCTCGACCGCCTCCTCGGCACCGGCGACGTCGGTGAAGGTGGTCTTGGGCATGTCCTTGGTGAGCTGTTTCGCCTTGGACTTGCCGAAGTTGAGTACCCGGTTCCCGCCGCCCTGGACGTTGTTCATCATCCACATGAGCAGCAGCAGGAGCAGGCCGAGCGGGATCAGGTAGATCAGGATCTGGAAGATCAGGGATTCCTGGGTGACCTTGGTGTTCCAGCCCTTGTCCATGTTCTTGGCGTTGTTCAGGGACTGGAAGACCTGGTCGGTGGCGCCGGCCGGGTACTGGGTGATGAGCAGGTCGCTGCCGTCGACCGGTTTGTTCAGGGTGAGCCGGAGCCGCTGCTCCTTGTCCTCGAGGGTCGCCTCCTTGACATTGCCGTCCACCAGCTGCGTGAGTGCCGTCGACGTCGACACCTGCTTGTAGCCGCGGGTGTCGTCGAACAGGTAGCTGAACGACATGTAGAGGAGCAACACCGCGAGAATCCAGATCAGCGGGTTGCGGAGCAGGCGCTTGCGGTCCATCCAACTGCGGCCGACTGGCGGCCTCGACCCTCCCTGACTTGCATGTCGGGCGACGGGGCTCCGCCCCCTTCACGGGCGGTGGCTCTCCGATTCGACCAGCGTACCGCCCGGGACGCGGTCCGTTGACCGCTCCAGCGGCTTCCGGCGCGGGAGCGGGTACGGACCCGTTCCCTCACCGCAACGGGTGTGATGGTGCCAGTGTTCCCGGAGTGAGCGGTGGCGTGGGTTCGTCCGGCGGTGGGTCACCGTTCCACCACCGGGTGTGAGCACTCACGCGGACAGCTGGGTGATTTGGATCACTGACCCGTGCCGCGGCGGGGTGATGAGCCTCATCGCCGACCGAGTGACACCGAGCCTCGCCAGTCCTACTTTCACCCGGTGACCGGGCGGCCTGTCAAGACCTCACCTCGGCCGAGGTTCGCCTCGATCAGTTCGACAGCAGGGCCGGGGTCGCCGACCGCGCCGCAGATCCGCGCCCAGCCCGGCGGCTTCCTCCCGAGCGCGGTCAGCGCTACGGACGAAGCGCCCGTCGGCCTCTGCCGGCGGCGTGATCGGACCGGGCGGGTTCGCGGCGGCCGACGGTGGCGGACATCTGCCGAGTAGCGACGCCGGCCGTCCCCGCTCGCGATCTGACTCGCCGTGGCGCCGACCGCAGCGGGTGCTCGACGCACCGCCGCCCACCATCAGGGCGCTGCCACTGACCCAACGTCGAACCAAGATCAACCAGTCGCCGATGATGTACGGAAACACCGACGCTCCCAGCCTGTCTGATCGCTCGGTGAGCGGCACTGCCCTCAGGGCGCGGGGCGCGGGCCAGCGCATGCCGCCCGCTACCACCGGATCAGGAGTAGACCCTGGGATCCAGGGTGCCGATGTAGGGCAGGTCGCGGTACCGCTCGGCGTAGTCCAGGCCGTAGCCGACGACGAAGTCGTTCGGGATGTCGAAGCCCACGTACTTCACCGGCACGTCGACCCGCACTGCGTCCGGCTTGCGCAGCAGCGTGCACACCTCCAGCGAGGCGGGCCGGCGGGAGGCGAGGTTCTTCAACAGCCAGGACAGGGTGAGCCCGGAGTCGATGATGTCCTCGACGATCAGTACGTCGCGGCCGGCGATGTCGCGGTCGAGGTCCTTGAGGATGCGCACCACGCCCGAGGAGGAGGTGGCCGAGCCGTAGGAGCTGACCGCCATGAACTCCAGCTGGGTGGGCAGCGGCAGCGCCCTGGCGAAGTCGGTCATGAACATCACGGCGCCCTTGAGGACGCCCACCAGCAGCAGGTCCGAGCTGCGTTCGCCGGCCGGGTAGTCGGCGGCCACCTGCTGGGCGAGCTCGTCGACCTTGTCCCTGATCTGCTGCTCGCTGATGAGCACGGAGGCGATGTCGCCCTCGTACACGGCGGGGCTTCCCCTCTCTCCTGGTCTGGCGCTCCAGGCGGCCCCGCCTGGCTCAGCCACGATGCTGCGGACGGTCCACCTGCAGCCTGCCATGCGTACGCCGCACCACCAAGCCGCCGGGTAGCGCCACGCCCCCCTGACCACGCCAGCTTCCCATCAATGCGTCGATCCTGCGCAGGTGATGGTCTGTCAACCCACTCACCCCGCGGAAACCCAGCCAGCGGCGGAGGACCCGGCGCCGGAGAGCGGCCGGCGCGGCGCCGAGGGCGGCCGCGTCCAACTCCTCGTCCACCCGCACCCGCTCGGTCAGGTCCGTGGCGAGCCGGTCGAGTGCGTCGCAGTCCTCGCGGAGTTGGGCCGCGGTGCGGGCGAGTGCCTCGGCGACCCCGCCCCGCAGGACCTCCTCCAGCAACGGCAGTACCTCGGTGCGGAGCCGGACCCGGGTGAAGCGCGGGTCGGCGTTGTGCGGATCGACCCAGGGCCGCAGCCCGAGGGCGGCGCAGGCCGCGGTGGTCGTCTCGCGGCGCAGGCCCAGCAGGGGCCGCGCCCACGGTGGGTCGAGTGGGCGCATGCCGGCCACTGAGCGCGGACCGGAGCCGCGGCCCAGGCCCAGGAGGACGGTCTCGGCCTGGTCGTCGAGGGTGTGCCCGAGCAGGACCAGGGCGCCTGGTGGGCGGGCGCCGTCCAGGGCGGCGTAGCGGGCGCGACGGGCGGCGGCCTCGATGCCTCCGGGTCCGGTGACCTCGACCTCGATCACCCGCACCGAGTCGAAGCCGAGTGCCCGGAGTTGGGTGGCGGTGCGCGCGGCGACCTCCGCGGAGCCGGGTTGCAGGCGGTGGTCGACGACCAGCCCGTGCACGGTGAGCCGGCGGTGGCGTGCGACGTGTGTCGCGGCGGCCGCGAGCGCGAGGGAGTCCGCGCCTCCGGAGCAGGCCACGGCCACCGCGCCGGTGGTCAGGTGGCCGGCGGGTTCGGCCTCGTCGAGCAACCGGCTCAGGGCCGTGCGGACGGCCGCGACGGCGGGGTGCGGTCCGGCCACGGCCCTAACCGTGCACCCGGCGCACCCAGGCCGCGGGATCGGCGATCTCGTCCCGGGTCGGCAGGTGGTCCGGGTCGGTCCACACGGCGTTGAAGCCCGCCATGCCCACGGTGTCCACGACGTGGCGGGTGAACGCCGCGCCGTGGGCGTACTGGCGGACCTTCGCGTCGACGCCGAGAAGGGCACGCAGGATGCGGTCGGCGAGGTTGCCGCCGCGGCGCCGCGCGGTGAAGCGGGCGCGGATGGTGGTGACGCTGGGGACCACCGAAGGGCCGACGGCGTCCATGACGTGGTCGGCGTGGCCCTCCAGGAGGGTGGACAGCGCGATCAGGCGGTCCAGGACCGCGCGTTGTTCGGGGGCCTGCAGCAGTTCGACCAGTGCCACCGGGGTGCCGTTGCGCTCGCGCCGCCGGGCGGTGCGCAGGGCCGCGGGCAGCCGGCTGAGCAGGTTGGCGGTGGACTCGTCCATGGTCGCCAGCAGGGTCCGGACCTCCGCGGCGAAGTGGTCGCGCAGCCACGGCACGGCGGTGAACTGCAGCCGGTGGGTGGCTTCGTGCAGGCAGACCCACATCCGGAAATCGTCGGGCGACACGTCCAGGACGCGCTGGGCGCCCACCACGTTGGGCGCGACCAGGAGCAGCCGGCCGGTGCCGTTCGCACCGCCGAAGGGGTCGTACTGGCCCAGCACGCGGCTGCCGAGGTAGGCGAGGACGACACCGGCCTGGACGCCGGCGGTGCCGGCGAGTACGCCGCGGCGTCCGTCGGCCCCGGCGGTTCCGGTCAGGGCGGACAGGCCGGCGGCCGCGGCCTGCACCCAGCCGGGGCGGTCGACGACGTCTCCGGGCAGCAGTGGAAGATCGGCGCCGAGGCCGGTGAGCTCGCGGACGTGGCCCTCGGCGACGACGGACATCTCGCGCAGCTGCCGGACCGCGCCGTCCGCCTCCTGCCTGGGCACCGTGGGCCCGGGTCGGATCAGCCGCTGCGCGGTCGACGCGGCGATACCCCAGTCGACTGGGGCGTGCCCGTCGACCGGGGGGAGTGCTCGGGCAGCCGACCCCGCGTTCACACCATGGAAGCTACCCGTCGCGGGGATGCGGCGCGACGTACGTCAGATCCCTTCTTGTCAGCCGGAACCGGCGTGGGGTGCTCGCGCCGCGCGCCCGGCAGCTCCTCCGGCGGGACCCTGGGACGGCATGGCCTCTGGTGTCTCCGGGGACCCTGCGTGCGTCAGCGTTGGCAGCCGCACTCGCGCAGCGTGGCCGCGACGGCGTCGAGCGCGGCGCGCCCCGGTTCCATGTCGGAGCCGTTGGATAGCAGCGAGAAGGCGAGCAGCCGGTTGTCCGCGTCCAGGACGATTCCGCTGAGGCTGTTGACCTTGGTGAGGGTGCCGGTCTTGGCGCGGACCCAGCCCTTGCCCTGTGCGCTGTTGCCGTTCTGGTAGCGACCGGCGAGGGTGCCGCTGCCGCCGGCCACCGGCAGCCCGGTGAGCAGGGGGCGCAGCTTGGGTGTGCGCTGGTCGGCTCGGGCCGAACCGTCGGGTGCGGCCGCGACCGCGAGGATGTCGGACAGCAGCCTGGCCGGAACCTTGTTCTCGGTGGACAGCCCGCTGCCGTCGGCCATGGTCCAGCCGGTGAGGTCGAAACCGTTCTGGCTCAACACCTCCTGCACCGCCTGCCGGGCGCCGGAGAAGGATGGCTCCTTGCCCTTGGCCCTGGCCACCTCGCGGGCCAGGGTCTCGGCGAGCACGTTGTCGGAGATGAGCAACGCGTTGTCGACGAGCTGCTGGATGCTCGGTGACCGGACCTCGGCGATCACCTTGGAGTTGGCCGGGGCCTTGCCGGCCGCGACCGAGTTGAGGTCGGCATCGAGCGCCTGGGCGAGGTGCCGGCCCGCGGAGACGGCCGGCCGGTCGGTGCGCCGGGACTCGGGGTTGGTCGCGTCCTCGCGACCGCCGTCGAGCATCACCGGCGCGACATAGGTGATGTCGCCGCCGACGATGTCGGACTTCTCCCAGCTGGAGAGCCAGTTGTCGGCGGTGTACCGGCTGGTGTCGACGAGCACCTTGCGAACCGGGACACCGGCGGCCTTGACCTTGTTGACCAGGTCCTGCAGCTTCGCCGCGCCCGGGTAGACGGACTCCTTCCCGTCCGGTTGCAGGCTGAGGGTCGGGTCACCGCCACCCACGAGCACGATCGTGCCCGGCTCGGGCCCTTCGACCACCTTCGTCGTGAGCCGGGAGTTCGGGTCGAGCGCGAGCAGCGCGGCCGCGGCTGTGATGATCTTGTTGGACGACGCGGGTGTCATGGGCCTGCCCGCGTCGCGTTCCCACAGCACCTGGCCGGTGGCGGGGTCGACGATCCGGCCGGTGAGGGTGCCCAGGGCGGGGTTGGCCAGCACCTGCTGGAGCGCGGCCGCCACGCCCTGCGGGGTGGGAGCGGGCCCGTCGGCCCCCACCGGGCGCAGTGCGGCCTGCGGGCTCTGCGGCGGGGACGGTGCCTGGGTGGTGGGACCGGCCAGGCCGAGCTTGCTCGCCAGCGGGGTGCCGTACAGCCCGCCGGTCACGCCGACAACCGCCACCACCGCGACGGCCGAGCCGATCAGGATCCGGCGCCGCCTGCGGCGCAGGGCGGGCTGCGGTTCCTGGCCTGCCTCGGGCTCGGTCGCGTCGGCCGCGCGGGTCGCTTCGACCTGCTCGCCGGGCGTGGATGCGGTGGGCGCCGGCGCCATGGCCTGGTCCGCCGGCGCCGGTCCCTGCTGCACCTGTGGCGGGGTGGGCGATGGGAACTGGCCCTGCGGATGTGGTGGTTGCTGCGGTTGCGGTGGGGCGGGGCGGGTCATCCGCATCGTGGCCTGGGCGTCGGCGTGCGGCGGCCCGACCGGCGGGGCCGGCTGGTGCGGTGACTGCCCGGGCCGCTGCGCGCCCGGCCACGCCTGCTGGCCCCGGTGCGGCGGCCCAGCCTGAGGCGGGCGCGCGGGGGGCTGGCCCGCAGCGGCGGGCGGATGCGGCGGGCGGGCCTGAGTCGCATGCGGCGGTCCGGCCTGGGGCTGGTCTTGACGTGGCTGGCCGGCCTGGTCCGGTTGCGCCTGGCTCGGTGGGGCCTGCCCCGCCTGCGGAGAAACCGGTCGCGGCGGGGCCGCGTCCGGGCGTGCCGGCGGTGGCTGGCCTGCCACGGGCTGGTCGGGCTGCTGCTCCGACGGTGCCTGCCCTACCTGCGGAGCCGGGGCGGGCTGCGCAGCCTCCGGACGAGGCGGCTGGGGCCCGCTCTCCCACCGGGGTGGCTGCGGCGGAGCGGGGCGTGGCTGGCCCGGCTGGCGCGGATCGGGTTGCGCCTGGTCCGCGGGAGCCTGCGCCGGGGGGGCGGCTGGCTGCTCCGGCCGCGGCCAACCCACCTCGGGCTGGGCAGCGCGGTACTCCGCACCAGCTTCTGGCCGTCGTGGTTCTGACGGCGCCCGCCCGGCGGGCGGCGAAGCCGGACGCGGCTGCCCGGCCGCTGCTTGCCCCGGCCGCGGTTGCGCATCCTCGGGTCGAGGTGGCTGTGGCGGCGCCACCTCGGGTCCGGCCAGGTGTGGCTGGTCCGCCCGGGGGTGGTCCGCACGCGGCTGGTCCGCCGGAACCTGCCCGGCCGACGCCGCCGGCGGCTGGCCAGGGGCCTGATCCACCTGGGGAGAGACCGGTCGTGGACGGGTGGGGCCGGGCTGCTCCGGGTGCGGCTGGCCCGGCCATGGCTGATCCGTGGGTGCCTGCCCCGGGTGCGGGGCTGCCGGCTTCGGTTGCGCGACGTCCGGCTGTTCCGGCCGGGCCTCGCCTGCCGAGGGCTCCGCTACTTCCGGATGGGGCGGCTGCGTGGGACCTGTCTCGGGACGATCGGCCCGCGGCTCGTCCGCTCGAGGTTGCCCCTGCCGCCGCTGGTCCGTCGGCGCCTGCTCTACCTGCGGATAACCGCTCTGGGACTGGCTTTCCCAGGTCTGCGGTGGGCCTTCCCACGGTTGACCCGGTCGCCACCGGTCCGACCACGCCTGCCCCGGGCGGGGCAGGGCCGTGTCGGGCTGTGTGGTCTCACTCGGCTGCGGCTGGCCCTCCCCAGGCTCGGCCGCACGCGGCTGTCCTTCGGCTGGCCCCGGACGCTCAGTCGACGCCTGTTCGACGTGTGTGGTCGACTGCGGTTGCTCGGGTTGTGCCTGCTCGGTGGGCGGGACATCGGCTTCCGGGCGAGCCGGCTGCGTGCGCTCGGCGGCGGGCTGGTCCGGTTCGGCCGCCGGCTCTTCGTGCTGCGCCTCTTCGTGCTGCTCCGGAGGTGGTGGCCACGGAAGCAGCGCCGGCGCCGCCGCGGGCTCCCCAGCCCCCGACGTCACGGGAGCGGGCCGCTCGGTCGTCTCCTCCCGCGTCGTCGCAGGGGCTTGCGCGGTCGTCTCTCCGGACGGCTCTGCGGAGGGCTCTTCCGCCGTGGGCCACTGCGGCTGGTCCGGTTCGCCCTGTGGTGCCGGCGCGGTGTCCGCCCGCTCGGGCCACCGTGGCTCCTCGGACTCGCCTTGGTCCTCTTCTCCAGGGGCGGCCTGCTCCTCGGCCACCGGCGGTTGCTCGAGATCCGGTTCCGGGTGGCTCCGATCCTCTCCCGACGTGACCGGCTCGACCGTGTCGTCCGGCGCCGAGGGTGCTGTCGGCCATTCGGGCTCATCGGCCGACTGCTCCGCGTCGACGCCGTGTTCCCGGTCGACGACCGGTTCCTCGTCGGCCGGTTCCTCCGGCTCCGTCACCTGCGGTTCGGCAGGCTCGGCTTCCTCGCCGGCCGCGGTGTCGGCCGCGTGCGGCTGGTCGGCTGGCGGCCACGCAGGGGCCGGGCCCTGGATGCGCACGGTCCCCTCGCCAGCGCGTTGCGCCTGCACGCCAGCCTTTTCCGCCTCCGCGGCTTCCTCGGAGCTACCAGCGTCCTCGCCATCGGCGTCGGTGGTACCGCAGTTCTCGGCGCGGGCTTGCGGCTCAGCGTTGTCACTGCTGTCAGCGTTGTCACTACTGTCAGCGCTGTCACCGTTGCCGGAGCTGGTCTTGCCCGACTCCTGGTCGGCGGAGCGCTCATCCTGTTCGGAAGCGCCCGACTCGTCCGGCTGCTCCGGCGAGGCATGGGTGTCCGGGCCGGGCCATGCCGGCTCGCCCGCGTCCTCGCCCGTGTCGCCGCCGGTGTTCTCCGTGGTGTCCCCGGCTACGTCCGGCGTGGAGTCCGCCCGGTCCCGGTCGCGACCCTCCGGCGCGGTGCCCTCGCCGGGCGGCGTGCGCTCGGCTGGGGCATCCTGCTCGCGCGGGTCATCCGGTCGGGACAACACGGTCCTCCTCAGACAGTCGGGTTACTCGCCGTATCGGCGTGACGTGGGGCACGGTCCAGGCCGCTCGGGTACGGGCCCACCGGCACGCTTAGTCCACACTAGTGACGACGTGGCAGGCCGTGACCGGGGTCGGCCGCGCGCCAACTGCTGATAGCGAGGGAATCCGGTGGAGTTCGACGTCACGATCGAGATCCCCAAGGGGGAGCGGAACAAGTACGAGATGGACCACGAGACGGGGCGCATCCGTCTCGACCGGACCCTGTTCACCGCGACCCAGTACCCGGCCGACTACGGGTTCGTGGAGAACACGCTCGGTGAGGACGGCGACCCGCTGGACGCGCTGGTCCTGGTGCAGGAGCCGACGTTCCCGGGCTGTCTAATCCGGTGCCGGGCGATCGGCATGTTCCGCATGACCGACGAGAAGGGCGGGGACGACAAGGTCCTCTGCGTGCCGGCCGAGGACCCGCGGACCGAGCACCTGCGCGACATCCACCACCTCCCGGAGTTCCACAAGCTGGAGATTCAGCACTTCTTCGAGGTCTACAAGGACCTGGAGCCGGGCAAGAGCGTGGAGGGCGCGACCTGGGTCGGCCGGACCGAGGCCGAGGCCGAGATCAAGCGCTCATACGATCGACTGAAGGCGGCCGGCCCCGAGCACTGAGGCGTCCGGCTCGCGACGAGGGGCGCGCCCGGCGGGCGCGCCCCTCGTTGGTGTTTGGTGCGTGACGGCTCACTCACCGGCGACCGGCGCCGCCGCCCTGCTGTTCTCCTCGGCGACCCGCTGCACAGCGGACTTGGTGGCCAGCGGCACCTCCTTGAGGAACCAGACCAGCGCGAACCCAACGACCATCACCACCGCACCGGTGAGGAACACGGTGTCCATCGCGCTGGAGAAGCCCTCCAGGAACGGCCGGGCGAGCCGTTCGTCGAGGTGCAACAGGAACGAGGTGTCGTCCAGGGACGGGCCACCGCCGTCACCACCCTGGAGCATGTCCAGCACCGGCTTGTTCGCCGGGTTGGCCAGAACGGTCGGGTCGTGCAACGCCTGCTGGAACGCCTGGGTGGGGATCGCGTCGCGGAAGGCCGCGGTGATCCGGTCGCCGACCACGCCGAACAGGATCGACATGAACAACGCCACGCCCACGGTGCCGCCGGTCTGCCGGAAGAACGTGGCCGAGGAGGTGGCCACGCCCATGTCGCGCGGGTCGACGGCGTTCTGGATCGCCATGATCAGGGTCTGCATGCACAGGCCGAGGCCGGCCCCCATCAGCACCATGACCAGGCCGGTTTGCCACACGGGGGTGTCGACGCCGATCCGGCTGAACATGAGCAGCGCGACTAGCATGCCGCCGGTGCCCAGGATCGGGAAGATCCGGTACCGGCCGGTCCGGGAGATCATGACGCCGCTGATGCCCGTGGACAGCATGATGCCGATGGTGAGCGGGACCATGAGCAGACCGGACTCGGTCGGCGTCGCGCCCTTGACGATCTGCAGGTAGAGCGGCAGCGAGAGCAGCCCGCCGAACATGCCGATGCCGACGATGAAGTTGAGCAGGTTGCCCAGCCGGAACACGCCGTTGCGGAACAGGCGCGGCGGCAGCACCGCCTCGTCGCCCATCCGGCGCTCCGCCCAGACGAACAGGACCAGGCCCACCACGCCGATCGCGGCCATCGTCAGCGAGCGGTTTGACAGCCAACCCCACTCCCGGCCCTGCTCGGCCAGGATCAGCAGCGGAACCATGCCCAGGGTGAGGGTGGCCGCGCCCAGGTAGTCCACCCGGTGGTCGACCCGCTGGTGCGGCACGTTGAGGACCCTGCTGACCACGAACAACGCGATGATCCCGATCGGCAGGTTGATCAGGAAGACCCAGCGCCAGCCGGCGAAGCCCAGGACCGTGTCCATGCCGGCGAAGAAGCCGCCGACGACCGGGCCGAGCACGCTGGCGGAGCCGAACACGGCCATGAAGTAGCCCTGGTAGCGGCCGCGCTCGCGGGGCGGGATCAGGTCGCCCATGATCGCGAACGCCAGCGACATCAGGCCACCGGCACCCAGGCCCTGCACGGCGCGCGCCCCGGCGAGCTCGTACATCGAGCCGGCCACCCCGCACAGCAGCGAGCCGATCAGGAAGATCGAGATCGAGGCGAGATAGAACGGCTTGCGCCCGTAGATGTCGGAGAGCTTGCCGTAGAGCGGGGTGGAGATCGTCGCCGTGATCAGGTAGGCGGTGGTGGCCCACGCCTGTTCGGTCTGGCCGTGCAGCTGGTCGGCGATGGTGCGCATCGCGGCGCTGACGATCGTCTGGTCGAGCGCGGCCAGCAGCATGCCGAGCATGAGCCCGGACAGGATGGTCACGATCTGCCGGTGTGTGAGGCCGTTCTCACCGCCCTCCGAGCGGTCGGTCGACGCTGCGGTCTCCCCCATCAGTTCTCCCCTCCGGAGCGGATGTCTTCCATCAGCTCGGTGATCAGGCTCGGTAGGTACTCCTCGTAGGCGCCGGTGAAGCGGGCGAGGAGTCGGGCCAGCTCCAGGCGGTCCGCTGCCGGCCAGGTCGCGACCATCCGGGCGATGTGCTCGCTGCGGCGGTGGCGGCTGTGCTCCAGCAGCTCGCGACCGGCGGCGGTGAGGGCCAGCAGGCTGGCGCGGCCGTCGGCCGGGTCGGCCTGTCGCTCCACCAGCCCGGCCTTGACCAGGTCGGCGACCTGGCGGCTGGCGGTGGAGGCGTCCACGTACACCTTCTCGGCGAGCTCCCCCAGCCGCAGCGGGCCGGACTCGATCAACGTGGAGAGCAGGATGTAGCCCGCCTTCTCCAGCCCGTCGGGGTTGGCCTTGGCGATCTGCGCGTGCGCGCAGGCCATGAGCCGCATGAGCCGGACCAGCTCCATGCCGATCGCGTCGGCGACGGCCAGCTCGGGCTCGGTGGGCGGACTGACCGCCGCGTTCGCCTGACTCATGAACACTCCCATTGCGTGCAGCACCCAATTACTTGGCTGATACAAGCATGCAAGCATTTAGTTGGTCGACGCAACTTGAACAACTGTGAGCTACCTCGCCCGGACAGTGCAGTGAACCCCCATCGGCGCTTACGCCGCGTCACAGACTTCCACGGCCACCCGATCGAGAGCCACTGGATTTTTCGGCCGTGTCGCCCCCGGAAGTCCCCCGCATTGCCCGAGTGCGATCACCCAACGTGACAAAGCTCCGGAAGCACGCAAATCACGTATCCCTCCGCCCTCATCCACAGGCCCCGAAGTTGTCCACAGCCCGCGATCTTGTTCTTGCTTTGCATTTCCGCAGCTCAGTAGGCTTGCCATGGGCTGCGCAGACCCAGGGCGGGCGGGGGCTGTCTAGAGCACAGAGGCGATACGAAGCGGCGCGGACCTTTCCCTCCATCGGCTCGAGGGCGACTGGTGCCCTACTACGGGCCGCACCTGGGTGACGCCGTCAGGCCCAGCCGGGCATGGGGTAGTTGACCAGCAGCTCGCGCACCTCGGCCGCGATCCGGTCGAGCGCGTCGCCGTCGCCCTCGTCGGCGGCACGGACGGCGCGGTCGATCCACTCCGCGATCTGCGGCATCTGCTCCACACCGAGCCCGCGCGTGGTGATCGCCGGGGTGCCGAGCCGGATCCCGGACGGGTCGAAGGGCTTGCGCGGGTCGAACGGCACCGTGTTGTAGTTCAGCTCGATGCCGGCGCGGTCCAGTGCCCGTGCGGCCGGCTTGCCACCGATTCCCTTGTTCGTCAGGTCAACGAGAATCAGGTGGTTGTCGGTCCCGCCGGACACCAGGTCGTAGCCGCGTTCCACGAGCGCCTCGGCCAAAGCGCGGGCGTTGGCCACGATGTTGTGCGCGTAGGTGCGGAACTGCTCGGTGTTCGCTTCCTTCAGGGTGACCGCGATGGCCGCGGTCGTGTGGTTGTGCGGACCGCCCTGCAGGCCGGGGAACACGGCCTTGTCCACCGCCTTCGCGTGTTCGGCGTCGGACATCAGCATCGCGCCGCGCGGCCCGCGCAGGGTCTTGTGCGTGGTGGTGGAGATGACCTGCGCGTGGCCGACGGGCGAGGGATGCGCGCCGCCGGCGATCAGGCCGGCGATGTGCGCGATGTCGGCGACCAGGACCGCCCCGATCTCACGGGCGATCTCGGCGAAGGCTGGAAAGTCGATGGTGCGGGGAATTGCCGTGCCACCACAGAAAATCAGCTTCGGACGCTCTGCCCGGGCCAGGTCGCGTACCTCGTCCATGTCGACACGGCCGGTGTCCTTGCGCACCCCGTACTGCACCGCACGGAACCACTTCCCCGTCGCCGACACGTTCCAGCCGTGGGTGAGGTGCCCGCCCATCGGCAACGCCATGCCCATCACGGTGTCGCCGGGCTGGCAGAAGGCCAGGTAGATCGCGAGGTTCGCGGGCGATCCCGAGTAGGGCTGGACATTGGCGTGATCCACCCCGAACAACGTCTTGGCCCGGTCGACGGCCAACCGCTCGATCGGGTCGATGAGCTGTTGGCCCTCGTAGTACCGACGGCCGGGATAGCCCTCGGAGTACTTGTTCGTCAGGACGGTGCCGGTGGCCTCGAGCACGGCGGTGGAGACGTAGTTCTCCGACGGGATCAGGCGGATCTTGTGGAACTGGCGTTCGGCTTCGGACTCGACGAGCTGGGCCAGTTCGGGGTCGGAGTCGGCGAGGTGTGGAACGGCCGGCTGGTGCATGGGTCCTCCCGGAGCGTCATCGTCTGGACGGAAGCACCCAGGCGCGCGGTGCCGGCCCGTCGATCGCTCCCCGGTGGTCACTTCCACCCAAACGCCAGTCGCGACTGCGTCCCTGATCCTAGGGGATCGGGTGCCAGGGCCCCATCGGGTACACCCGAACTTTTCGATCATGAACCGCCGGAACAGCGGAGCGGCGCCGGTCGATCTGGTCATCTCGGCCGTCGGGCCCACAGGCGGGGGATGGCAGCAGCACTGGTGCCGTCCCCCGCTTGCGGCAACCTCTTGCTCGGGCCCCATGACCGCATCCCACCGCGACGGCCGCCCGGAGGCCGTTTCCTGGCGGGACCTGCCGCCTTCGACCGGCTCAGCGCTGGCGGACCCTGCGGTAGGCGTGGTTCGGCGTTGCCGTGGCCTGGTCGACCGTGTAGGTGTCGAGCACGACCTGCTGATCACGAATCTTCATGGTCATGAATCCCAGGCTGGAGAAGTTTTGCCAGAAAGCCTTGTTCGTGACCTTGCTGCTGCCGTCCCCGTGCTTTGCCGCCGCGCCGCAGACGACCTGCTCCGTGCCCTTCAGGTCCGGGGCGGTGTTGAGGAGCTGCAGGGTGTGGTCATGACCGGCGAGGATGAAGTCGGCCCGTCCCACCACGATCTCCTCGTACATCTCGGCAAGTCGCTTGCCACTCGCGTAGTCGCCCGCCGTGATCCCGTCGTACTCCCCCGCGTTACCGTGCTTTCCGTTGTTGCGGAAGGGATGGTGGGCGAGCACGACCTTCCAGGTCGCCGTCGACTCGGTTAGCGCGCGGTTGAGCCATTCCTTCTGCTGACGCATGAAGGGGCCGTTCCAGTAGTAGTACGGATCCGTTTGCATGACATAGGAAGCGATGGGTGTCGTGTCCAGGGCGAAGAACTCGACGGCCGGCTTCGCCGCCTTCTGTGGCAGCGGCACCGAGTAGTAGCGGGCTGGCATCCACCAACGACGCGAGTGAGAGTGATAGACGACCTCGTGGTCGCCGCGCGAGGGTTGTCCACCGCTGCCGGGGATGAAGCCGCTGCAGTCGTGGTTGCCGAGCACCATCAGCCACGGCACGTCGACGCCGTCGTTGGGTTGCTCGAACTTGGTGTCGAACTCGTCGTCGTCCGGGCTCTCGGGGCCGTCCTCGTAGATGTTGTCGCCGAGGCCGACCGCGAGCGAGACGCCTTCTCTCGCGCAGATCTCCTTGGCCGCCTTCATGACCGCCCACTGGCCCTCGGCGCCGGTGCCGGCATCCCCGGTGACGAGCACCGTCAGGTCGCGTCCGGTGGGCATCGGGAACTTCTGCACCGCCGGCCCGGCCCAGGCGGTGCGGGGCAGCGCGCCCAACGCCGCCATCGCCACCGCTCCGGCCAGAACCTTCCGTCGCTCGATCCGCCGCTGCTGCATGAGCCAGCCTCCAGGTGGGGTGTTCGGGTGCGGCGGCTGTCTATCGAGCGGCCCGGAACCGTGGCCCACGCGACGACCACAACACGATGAACGCGAACAAAATTCACGATCAAGGGCTGGACGGGCGCGTCCTCGCCATTGGACCTACCGGTCAGTAACATCCGCGGCATGGAGATGGACCACAAGCAGCTCGGCGCCCTGATGGCGCAGGCGGTGCCGTGGGTGCGGACCGTGGGTATCGAGTTCCTCGTCGCCGAGCCCGGCCGCGTCGTCGTGGCCCTGCCCGACCACGAGGAGTCCCGCAACCACGTCGGTGGCCCGCACGCCGCGATGATGTTCGGCGCCGGTGAGACCGCCTCCGGCGCCGTGGCCATGGCCGAGTTCGGCGAGCACCTGGGCCGGGCCACCCCGCTGGTCGCCCGCGCCGAGATCCACTACCGCAAGCTCGCGCTGGGCCGGTTGACTGCCGAGGCGGTGCTCGGCCGCACCGTCGAGGAGGTCGTCGCCGAGCTGGACGCCGGGGAGCGGCCGGAGTTCCCGGTCAAGGTCACCATCAGCAACGCCGACGGCGTGGTGACGGGCGAGATGACGGTGGTCTGGACCCTCAAGCCGAACAAGTGACCGCCGGTCGTGGGGGGGGGGG
>NZ_BMMK01000004.1:248537-293849 GCF_014645795.1 Longimycelium tulufanense
CCCCCCACGGCGGCCGGTCAGGGCTCGACCGGGGTCAGCGGTGGCCGGCCGGCGAGCACCGCCGCGACGTTGTCGACGGCGAGCAGGCCCATTGCGTCCCGCGTCGCGGCGCCCGCGCTGCCGATGTGCGGCACGATCACCACGTTGTCCAGTTCTCGCAGTCCCGGGTGCAGCTGTGGTTCGTCTTCGAAGACGTCGAGCGCGGCGCCCGCGATCGACCCGGACCGCAGGGCGTCCACCAGCGCCGCCTCGTCCACGACCGGCCCGCGGGCGGTGTTCACCAGCAGCGCGGTGGACTTCATGCGCGCCAGCTCGGCCGGGCCGACCAGGTGGTGGGTCTGCGGCGTGAGTGGACAGTGCAGGCTGATGACGTCGCTGCGTTCCAGCACCTCGTCGAGGGTGGCCGCAACGACGCCCAGGTCAGCCGCCTCCGGACTGCTCGCCCTACGTCCGGTCGCGAGGATGCGCATGCGGAAGGCGTGCGCGCGGCGCGCCACGGCCATGCCGATTCGGCCGAGCCCGACGATCCCGAGCGTGGCGCCGGCGGAAACGTCGAGGCCGGTGAACATCGTGGGCGCCCAGGCCCACGGGCGCCCGGTGCGGAGGAACCGGTCAGCTTCCACGATCCGGCGAGCCGCCGCGAGCAGGAGGCCGAACGCCAGGTCGGCGGTGGCCTCGTCCAGCACGCCGGGGGTGTTGGTGACGGCAATGCCGCGGCGGGCCGTCTCGGCCAGGTCGACGTTGTCGTAGCCGACCGCCACGTTCGCCACGACGCGCAGCTGCTCACCGGCGGCGTCCAGGAGTTCGGCATCGACCCGCTCGGTCAACAGCGGGACCAACGCCACCGCGCCCCGCACCGACTCGAGCAGCTCCCGGCGGGTGGGTGGGCGTTCCGGGTCGGGGTGGACCACGACCGGGGCGTCCAGTTCGGACAACCGCGTCATGGCGGCCGGGGTGAGCCGGCGGGTGACGTACACGTGCGCGCGGGTGTTCGACACGGCTCGGATACTGCCCGACCCGTGTTGGTGGTAGGCGCTGATATCAGATCTCGGGCACGCCGGAGGCGTAGCGGACGGCGGCGACCAACTCCGCGACGGCCTGCCGGGGCGAGCGCAGCTCCAGCACCCGGCCGGCGGTGTGGATGACCAGGGTGGTGCTCAGCGGGAAGCCGCGACCGGCGGTGACGCCGGCGAGCTGCCAGTAGGGCAGCGACTCGGACCAGCCGGAGCCGGCCAGCAGGATGCGCCGGTCGGTCACGGCGAAGAGCACGCGTCCGCGGCCGACCAGGGGGCCGGCGGTCAGGGCGCGGACGCGCTCGCCGGGGGCGAGCATGGTCTCCAGGATCCGGACGTCGTCGCTATGTCGGTTGCGGAGGCGTCGGGGCATCAGCGTCAGCCGCTGCTCCAGGTCGGGATGCATGGCGGGACAGTGTCTTGAGTCACACGCCAGATCGCCATAATCCGAACGGGTGAAGACCGATCGGCGGCCGGGTTGTTCCGCCCAACGGGGGTCCGTGCCGGTACTTGGGTCGGTCCCTCCGGTTGGCCGGTTCGTCGGGCCGGTGGGTCACGCCGAGGCGATGCCCATGCGCACCGCGGCCGCGAAGCCCTGCGCCATGCGGAACGGGATGGCCGCTACGCGCAGCGAGTCCCGCGGGCCGTGCACGACCAGCGCGGCGCCGGCCCGGGAGTCGCCCGAGGTGGCGACGTAGGCGACCTCGGCGAGGGGGATGTCGACCAAATCTTCGGTGGCCAGGGCGAGGACGCGCCGGTTGGTCGCGGCGAGCAGCAGCTCGCCCTGGGCGGTGGAACGGCCCGTTGCGACGGCCCGGATCCGTTCGTCCGGGCGCAGCAGGTCGGTGAGCCGCTTCACGCGTGCCGGATCGGCCTGCCCGGCCAGCCCGGGCAGGAGATCGTGCGGCACGGCGAGGAGCTCAGCCACGCCAGCCAGCATCGCCGCGGGGTTGACCGGCGGGAAGCGGCCGATCGGGTGACGGGACTACGGTGGGGTCGTGCGGCTGCATCCGGTGGAGGCCCGCGGCAGGTTCGGCGCCGCGCGGGTGGCACGGCTGGCGACCATGGGCCCGGACGGAGCGCCCCACCTGGTGCCCGTCGTGTTCGCGGTCGCCGGGGACGACATCTGGACGGCGGTTGATGCCAAGCCCAAGCGGAGCAGGGAGTTGCGCCGGGTGGAGAACATCGCCGCGAATCCCGCTGTGTCACTTCTGGTCGACCACTACGAGGACGACTGGAGCAAGCTGTGGTGGGTGCGCGCCGACGGTGTCGCCGAGATCGCCGGTGACTGGCCCGATGCCGAGGACGGCCTGTTGTTGCTGTGCGAGAAGTACGAGCAGTACCAGCAGGAGCCGCCGGATGGACCGGTCCTGCACATCCGCGTGCACCACTGGTCCGGCTGGGCAGCCAGCTGACTCCGTGCCGGCCTGGCTGCCACGCGGATCCCGAACACGGCCGGCGGCACGTTCCGTACCCGCCGGCGTCGACCTCCGTGAACCGATTCTCCCTTTGCCGCAAGGGAATCCGACCTGCTTCGCGATCGATCCCTCTGATCCGCACCGTGTTCGTGCACTTGATCACGATCGGCTCAGACGTATCGCTCCCGCAGACGACGCGGGAAGCGGCCGAAGCAGCAGCGAAGCTCGTCCCCCGGACGCCGTATCAGGAACCGATGGGCTCACTTCGGGCTCACAGCCCGCCAAGCGCGGGACTCATCTGCAGATCGTTGACCGCTCGCAAAACGAAAACCGCAGGTCACGCAAGGTGACCTGCGGTCCTTCTCCGGAGCCGCCTGTGGGAATCGAACCCACGACCTACGCATTACGAGTGCGTCGCTCTGGCCGACTGAGCTAAGGCGGCGAGGCGGCACCAGTGTAGCGGGCACGTGGGGCGTCACCACTACCGGCACCCGTCGTTGGGTCAGACGTGACGCGCGTCTCAGGGAGTGTGGGGAGGGTCCGGGCCGGGGGAAGCGACCGAACGACCGTGGCTTCCCCCGGCCACCACTCGCGCGCCGCCCGCCCCGCTCGCGGGCGGTCCCGCAGCCTCAAGACGCTTCTTGGCAGGGCCGCACGTCGCCCAAAGGAGGCCGAGCCGATGCACCGACGATTACCGCTCACCGTCGCCCTCCCCACCGCCGCGCTCCTGACCGCACTGTCCGCGCCCCCGGCCGCCGCCACCCCTCCGACCACCCCGATTCCGTTTCCGGTCGACCCCGGCGCCCCGCCGGACAGCGCGCCCCGCCCGCCCTACTCCCGCCCGGTCGTTGCCGACGCCGGCAGCGGCCTGGCCCTCGTCCGCCTGCTTCCCCGCTCGGTGGAGACGAAGACGTCGTTACCCGGCCAAAGCGAGCACCTTCCCCGCCAGTCCGCGGGCGAGGTGGGCCTCGGCCTCGCCACGGCCCAGGCGAACTCCGAGGCCCACCTGACCTACGAGTCCGCGATCGCCGAGTCCGCGCCGCTCGGATTCGCCGTCCGTGGCCGCGCTCCCCGCCCACCCGGCTCGCTCACCCAAACCGCCCTCCCGGACAACGACAAGCCACTCACGCGCGGCCATCAGCTTCCGGAGCCCCCGGCGGACGCGCTGGCCCGGGCCGGCGTCGGAGAAGGCAGCGTCCACGCCCGGTGGGACCAGTTCCTCGGCGCGTGTGTCGACCCGATCGCCGACGCCAGAACGTCGCTGGCCAGTCTCTCCGCGGTCAACGTCATCCCGTCGCTACCGGCCAATCCCGACCTTGCCGGCTTACTCCCGGAAAGCGCCCCGTCGATGCCGCCCGAGGCCACGAAAGCCCTGATCGACGGCGTCCAGGCGCTCTCCGCTCCACTCCACCAACTCGGGGGTCTGCTGTCCGGGCAAGGGAAAGCGGATGGCTCTGGCTCCCTGGTTCACGCACCCGGCACGCTCGGCGTGCGTTCGACGGTTCGTCTCGTCGATGTCGAGGGCCTGCCGGGAAAGGCGGTGCGCGCGACCTCCACGGTTGAGGTTTCCAGCGTCCGACTGCTGCCCGGAACACCCCAGGAGATCCGGGCAGAGGTCGTCAGCCAGCCCACGCTCACGGCGACCTCCACCGGTGAGGAGAACACCTCCACACTCCACTACGCCGCGCCGGTGGTGCGCGTTGTCCAGACGGGCCAGGAACTCGCCGTCCTCGATGCGGCCAACCCGAAACTGGACGTCCCCGTGGGCGTTCCGATCTTCACCGACGACGAACCTCTCCAGCGCCCGGTGATCGGTGCGCTCCTGCCGGACGGATCACCAGTCCCCTCCGCACTGGGACGGATCGACATCGCGGTTCTTCGGCTCCACATCGGCCAGCTGAGCGAGAAACGGACCGGGGCGAGTGTCGGTGCCGTCGCCCGCCTGCTCGACGTCCAGCTTGTCCCGACCAACGCCCTGAACCTGCCCGACCTGCCCCCAGCGCTGGCCCAAGTCGCCATCGGCGAACAGGTGGCACGCGCCCTCGCCCCACGCGGGGGCGTGACGTGCGGGGCCCCGGAGCAACCCGCCGCACCCCAACCGGTTCCGCCACAGGCCGCCCCTACCCCGCCGCTCGCCCACACCAACGCCGCCTACGACGCGATCCCGCTCCTCTGGCTGGGTGCCGGGCTTCTCCTTACCGGCGCCATCCTGGTTTCCGCCCTGCCATCCCCCACACGACGCAGGAGGAGTGAAGCCGGAACCGACGGTTGACTGACTCGTTACGGCGATCACCGGATCAGCGGCGACAGAGCGTCACCCCGATGTGCTTCGCTGTGATCCAGCGCACGTTTTCCGGCGCTGTGCGGGCGTTCCCGGACGACGCGGCCGACCGGGCGTCCACGGGCGGATCCTCGGCCGCGAGAGCGGGGCGGCGTGATGAGCACCGAGCTGTTCTCCCTCACGGGACGCACCGCACTGGTGACGGGGGCGCGTACCGGCATCGGCCGGGCACTCGCCATCGGGCTGGCCAAGGCGGGCGCGGACCTGGTGTTGTTGAGCCGTACCCAGGACGTGGACGGCGTCGCCGCCGAGGTGGCTGCCACCGGCCGCAAGGTCGACCTCGTCGTGGCGGACCTGGCCCGGCCGGACAAGGTGGAGCCGGAGTTGTCCCGGCTGTTGGCCGAGCGGCAGATCGACGTCCTGGTCAACAACGCCGGGATCGTGCACCGCGAGCACGCCACCGAGGTCGAGCTGGGCGACTGGCGGCGCGTACTGACGGTGAACCTGGAGTCGGTTTTCCTGCTCTGCCAGCTGGTCGGCCGGCAGATGCTGGTCCGCCGGCACTCGGGTGTCAACGACCATCCGTTGCCCAGCAACGGAAAAATCATCAACATCGCCTCGCTGCTGAGCTTCCAGGGCGGGATCATGCTGCCCGCCTGTACCGCCAGCAAGAGCGCGGTGGCCGGGTTGACCAGGTCGCTGGCGAACGAGTGGGGACCGCACGGCGTGCAGGTGAACGCGATTGCGCCGGGGCACATCGCCACCCGGAGCACCGCCCCGATCAGGGCCGACGGGGATCGGGAGGCCGCCATCCGGTCCCGCATCCCGGCGGGCCGCTGGGGCAGGCCGGACGACCTCGTCGGCGCGGCGATCTTCCTGAGTTCCCGTGCCTCCGACTACGTCAGCGGGCACGTCCTGGTGGTCGACGGCGGTTGGCTGGCGCGGTGATGCCACGGAGACCGTCCGCAATGGCACGAAGGGCGTGGTGGGTCGTCGAGGTCGTTGACGGTTGCGGGGTCATCAGCAGCACCGCCGGCGGCACCACTCAGTCGGTCACCGGCTGTTTGTCGGGCAGCGGCCTCGAGGTCTCCGCGGGGCGCTGCCCGCGCGGCATCGGGAGATGCTGCCGCGGCCGCGTTCAGCGTCCGGTGTGCAGGGCGGTGACGAGAGCTTCCACCGCGATGCGAGGCTTGACGTTCATGTCGAGCGCTTCGCGGCAGGCCAGGACCGCCTCCAGCCGGCGCAGCGCGGACTCGGGGGTCCACTGGCCCGCCGCCGCCCGCACGTCCTCGGCCTTGTCCGGGTGGGCCAGTGGCGCGTCGGCGCCGAACGCGGCCAGCAGCACGTCCCGGTAGAACCCGGCGAGGTCGACCAGAGCGCGGTCGAGGGCGTCCCGCTGGGTCCGGGTGGCCCTGGACTTCTGTCGCCGCTCCAAATCCTTCAGCGCGCCCTTGGCTCCCCGGGTTGCGGACGCGGTGCCCTTGCCGGTCCCGCCGGCACCCATGGCGGTCTGCAACGCCTCCCGTTCGGCCTCGTCGAGTGTCCCGCTCACCGTCTTGGCCTCCGACTCGGCGGACCTGACCAGGTCGTCGGACGCGGGGAACACGTCGGCGAAGCGACGCAGGCCGAGCGGGATGCGCAGCACGGACTCCCGCCGACGGCGGGCCTCATCATCGGTGGCCAGCCGGCGCGCCCGGCCGACGTGCCCGCCGCACACCGACGCGGCCCACTCGGCGGTCTGCGGGTCCAAGCCGTCCCGGCGGTGCAGGACGTCGGCGATCGCGGCCGGCGAGGGGGTGCCCAGCGACAGCACGCGGCACCGGGAGCGGATCGTCACCGACACGTCGTCGGGGTGGTCGGAGGGTGCGCACAGCAGGAACACGGTGCGGGCCGGCGGTTCCTCCACCGCCTTCAGCAGGGCGTTGGCGGCGCCTTCGGTCAGCCGGTCGGCGTCCTCGATCAGCACGACCTGCCAGCGCCCGGTGGTCGGGCGTCGCGCGGCGACCTGCACCAGCGACCGCATCTCGCTGACCGAAATGGACAGTCCCTCGGGCACGACCACGCGCACGTCGGCGTGTGTGCCGGCGACCGCCGTCCGGCAGGCCGAGCATTCGCCGCAACCCGGTTCCTCCGCGTCCCCGGTGCACTGCAGGGCCGCGGCGAAGGAGCGGGCGGCCACCGAGCGCCCGGAGCCGGGCGGGCCGGTGAACAGCCACGCGTGGGTCATCGCGCCGGGCGCGGCCGACCGACCGCTGGTGAAGTGCAGTGCGGCCCGGGCCGCCTCCAACAGCACCCGCACGGCCTCGGGCTGCCCGACCACGTCCGCCCAGACGCCCGTGGTCACGGCCGGAGTCACGGTGCCTCCGCCCCGGCCAGCGGGGTCGAGCCCCCGGGCACGGCCAGCCAACGCTGCGCGAGCACCGGGAGGACGGCCGCCCGCACCCGCTCGGCCACCTCGTCCTCGGTGCCGTCCGCGTCCACGACCACGTAGCGATCAGGATCCGACGCGGCCATCTCGGTGAGGATGCGCTGCACGCGCCAATGGTGCTCCATACTGCCGAACCCGCCGGAGTCGGGAGGCGTACCGAGACTGGCCGGGTCCCGGTCGAGCAGCACGGTGACGTCCGGGCGGAGCTGGCCGGTGGCCCAGTCGGCCAGGCTCTCCAGGTCGGCCGGCTCCAGCCCGCCGGAGGCACCCAGGTGCGCCAGCGGGCTGTCCACGTAACGCTCCATCACCACTAAGGCGCCGGATGCCAGTGCCGGGCGCACCCGCCGCTCCACGACGTCCGCCCGTACGGCGGCAGCCACCAGGGCATGGGCCCGCGCCCCCGACAGCGAGGCGCCGTCCAGGACGCCCCGCAGGCGGCTTTCGTCCAGTGCGGGGTCCCCGGCGAGCACGACGTCCCGGCCGCCGACGCGCAGCCATTCGGCGAGCCGGGCGGCCTGGGTGGCGGTGTCGTCGACGGTGTCGCCCTCGATCGCGATGAGCATCCCACCCCCACCACGGCGCAGCCGGTCGCCGCCCCGGATGGCCGCGAGCAGGTCGGACAGGATGGGCTCGCTGCGCCGGTCGTCCATCTGCCGGTAGGCGACCACGCCGACCACGGCGGCCACCACGCCCGCGGCCAGCAGCACCGGCCGGGTGCCGTCGATCTGCATCGGCTCCCCGAAGATCGTGACCGTACGCGGCCGGACCAGCCCGACCACCAGCGGCACCACCGCGGTGGAGCCGAGCAGGATGACCTTGATGAGCAGCTGGACCAGGGCGTTGGTGCGGCCCCGCACCGCGTCCTCGACCTGCGAGCCGATGATCGTGAACGAGGTGAGGAACGCGGTGCCGGCACAGAACCCGAGGAGGGCGACCGCGGCCAGCGCCACCCACAGGTGCGGTGCCAGCGCGACCACGATCAGCGCCAGGGCGGCGACCACGATGGTGATGCCGAACAGCCGGTTGTGCGGCAGCCGGCGGGCGAGCCGCGGCATGGTGGCCATGCCCAGCGCGAGCCCCAGGAAGACCGAGACGATCAGCATGCCGTAGGCGGTGTCGCCGCCGGACAGGCTGGACGAGTAGAGCTTGGCGCAGGAGATGATCGCGCCACCGGCCGCGACCGCGCCGGCCAGGCCGATCACCAGGCCACGGACCAGTGGCGTGGCGCGCACGAAGCGCAGGCCGTCACGCAGCATGCCGAACACGCCTGGCTGGCCGGTCGAGGCCTGGCTGGCGCGCCGGCGGGCCGGGTCGCCGTGCCCGGAGATCTCCCTGATCCGGGTGGCGACCACGATCGCCGAGGTCAGGAACAGCAGGCCGTTGATGACGACGATGATGTTGGCGATGCCCAGCTCGGAGCGCAGGTTCAGGGTGGGGCCGACGGCCGAGACCGCGGAGAACAGGCCCGCGGCGGCGATCACCGCGCCGCCGTAGGTCATGACCACGTTGAGCTGGTTGGCCGTCTCCACCTGGTCGCGGCGCCGCAGCAGGTTCGGGATCGAGGAGTCCTTGGCCGGGATCCAGAACAACGCGCACACGCCGATCATGAAGTTGGCGACCAGCACCCACCACAGCTCGCCGACGAGCGCGATCGACAGGAACAGCCCACACCGCGCGAGGTCGGCGACGACCATGATCTTGCGCCGGTCGAACCGGTCGGCCAGCACCCCGCCCAGCGGGCCGAAGAGCATCGCGGGCAGCAGCTGGGTGACCACCACGGCGCTGAGCGCGTAGCTCTGGACCAGATAGACGTCGGTGAGCTTGGTGATCAACGCCGACAGTGCCAGGAACGACAGCCAGTCACCAATGCTGCACAGGGCGCTGACGAACCACAGTCGACGAAATGCCGGAATGGCCAGAACACTGCGCATCCGATGCGCAGTGGATGCACGCGATTCGGCCGGCCCCGTGGAACCGACCGTCGCTGTCGCATCCTCCCCTGCCCGGATGTCGCTCACCCCCGTTCCGACACACGACCCGGCGCTCGCTGGGGTCAGCGTAGCTGGGGGGACGCCGGATCGAGGGCCGCCGGTCCGTCAATGGGGGTATGTCGGGCCGTACCCAGCATCCGAGCAGGGACGATATCGGCCGGCCACGGCCACTTGATCGGAAATCATCACACCGCGCACACCGTCAGGTCACGATTTCCCACTAAATCAGCGCGCCTCGGCACAAATTCCACCAACGGCGGTTGCGCCCGCTACCGGAAGATGTCCGAGACGCCTTGCAGCCAGCCCTGAACGAGGTTGTAGAGGATCACCGCGAGGATCAGGAGCAGGAACAGCCAGCTGCCCACGCCGCTCTTTCTCGGCCGCTCTCCGGTGGTGGGGATTGCCGGTGGGGTGGGCGTGCGTGGCGCGGACCGCTGGTACTGGCCGCGACGGGCCGGTGGGCGGAACGGGGGTGCCTCGTTCAGCGCCGCCTCGATCGCCCGCCGCACCGTCTGTTGCTGGCGCCGGTCGGCAGCGGGTGCGGGGGCCGGGGGCGCGACCGGCAGCGGGACCTCGCCCCGGGGTGAGGGCCCCGGTTCGGGCCCGCCGGGCAGCCCGAGGAGCGGATCCGGGAACGACCGCGGGGGCGGTGGTGGCTGCGTGCCGTCCGGGCCGAACAGCGCGTCCGAACTCACCGTCCCAGCGTAGGCCCGGTCACGGCGTCGCGGCGCGCTTTCGGTGACAATGCGCCAGGATGCCGACAGCCCCGGCCGAATGTCTCGACAGCCTCCGGAGGTGCGGCACCGGCCGCGGACGGCATGGACGTCGTGCGGTGGCACGCAGGGGGAGCCCCTCGCGGTCAGTTACGCCCGCCCATGCGGGACCTTTCACCCACCCCTGCGGGTGTGCGTCGGATGCGCAAGGAAGGCTCAGCCGGGGTGAGCCTTCGCCCACGGCAGCTCGCGCCGCCTGCCCACCCACAGCTGACCCTCCTCCAACCTCTTTCCCAAACACGCGGTGCGGAACTCGGGCTCCTCGGGCGTGATCAGGACTTGGTCGTCGCCTTGCGACGGGTAGGCTTCTTCTTCGTCGGCCCCTTGGCCCGCTTCTCGGCGAGCAGCTCGACGGCACGGTCCATGGTGATCGCCTCGACGTCGTCCCCCTTGCGCAGGGACGCGTTGGTCTCGCCGTCGGTCACGTAGGGACCGAACCGGCCTTCCTTCACCACGATCGGCTTGCCCGACACCGGGTCGGCGCCGAACTCCTTCAGCGGCGGGGTGGCCGCGGCCGTGCGCCGGCCCCGCTTCTTCGGCTCGGCGTAGATCTTCAACGCCTCCTCGAGGGTGATGTTGAAGATCTCCTCCTCGGTGCCCAGCGAGCGGGAGTCGGAGCCCTTCTTCAGGTACGGGCCGTAACGGCCGTTCTGTGCGGTGATCTCCTCCCCGCTCTCCGGGTCGACACCGACCAGCCGGGGCAGCGAGAGCAGGCGCAGCGCGTCATCCAGGGTCACCGTGTCCAGGGACATGGACCTGAACAGGCTGCCGGTGCGCGGCTTCTCCTTGACACCCTCGGGCAGGATCTCGGTCACGTACGGGCCGAACCGGCCCTCCTTGGCGACGATCTCGTGCCCGGTGGCCGGGTCGGTCCCCAGGGAACGCCCCTCCTGCGGGGTGGCGAACAGCTTCTCGGCGATCTCCGGGCTGAGCTCGTCCGGCGGAAGGTCGTCGGGCAGGTTGGCGCGCTGGGACTGACCGTCGACCTCGCGCTCCAGGTAGGGCCCGTAGCGGCCGACCCGCACCATCACCGTGCGGCCGGCGTCGTCGGTGAACAGCGGGATCGAGTTCACCTCGCGGGCGTCGATCTCCTCCACGCCGGAACCGACCAGCTTCTTCAGCCCGCCGGAGCGGCCCACCGAGCCGGTCGGACCCACGTCACCACCGAAGTAGAACCCGGACAGCCACGTGGTGCGCTCCTGCCGGCCGGCCGCGATCGCGTCCAGCTCGTCCTCCAGCGCCGCGGTGAAGTCGTAGTCCACCAGCCGCCCGAAGTGCCGCTCCATCAGCCCGACCACGGCGAAGGCCACCCAGGAGGGCACCAGGGCGGAGCCCCTCTTCCAGACGTAGCCGCGCTCCTGGATGGTGCTGATGATCGAGGCGTAGGTGGAGGGCCGGCCGATGCCCAGCTCCTCCAGGGCCTTGACCAGGCTGGGCTCGGTGTAGCGGGGCGGCGGGTTGGTGGTGTGCCCGTCCGGGTCCAGCTCGGCGGCGGTCACCGCCTGGTCGCGGGCCAGCCGCGGCAAGCGGGTCTCGGCGTCGTCGGCCTCACCGCCGGCCTCGGCGTCCACCGCCTCCACGTACGCCTTGAGGAAGCCGGCGAACGTGATGGTGCGGCCGGAGGCGGCGAACGTGCACTCCTCGCCGGTCGCGGAGACCCCGGTGATCCGCACGCTGAGCGTGGTGCCCTTGGCGTCGGCCATCTGCGAGGCGATGGTGCGCTGCCAGATCAGCTCGTAGAGCTTGAGCTCGTCGACGTCCAGCTCGCCGGCGACCTGCCCGGGGGTGCGGAAGTTCTCGCCGGCCGGGCGGATCGCCTCGTGCGCCTCCTGGGCGTTCTTGACCTTGCGGGTGTACTGCCTGGGCTTGGGCGAGACGTAGGCGTCGCCGTAGAGCTCGCGGGCCTGGGATTGGGCCGCCGCGATCGCCGTGTCGGACAGCGTCGTCGAGTCGGTCCGCATGTAGGTGATGTAGCCGTTCTCGTACAGCCGCTGCGCGGTGCGCATCGTGCGTTCGGCGGAGAATCGCAGCTTGCTACCGGCCTCCTGCTGGAGCGTGGAGGTCATGAACGGCGCGTAGGGCCGCCGGGTGTAGGGCTTCTCCTCGACGCTGGTGACGCTGAGCCGGACGTCGGCCAGCCCCTCGGCCAGCCGGCGCGCCTCGGCCTCGTCCAGCATGCGGACGTCGGCGGACTTGGGCAGCAGCCGGCCGTCCGGGCCGAAGTCGCGGCCGGTGGCCACGCGGGCGCCGTCGACGGCGACCAGCCGGGCGTTGAAGGTACGGGGAGTGGCGTCCGCCCCGGCGTCCAGCACGGCGGCGATGTCCCAGTAGCTGGCCGGGACGAAGCGGATCCGCTCCCGTTCCCGCTCCACCACGATGCGGGTGGCCACCGACTGCACCCGGCCGGCCGACAGCTTGGGCATGACCTTCTTCCACAGCACGGGGCTGACCTCGTAGCCGTAGAGCCGGTCCAGGATGCGCCGGGTCTCCTGGGCGTCGACCAGGTGCTGGTCCAGGCCACGCGGGTTGGCCGCGGCCTCCCGGATGGCGGGCTCGGTGATCTCGTAGAAGACCATCCGGTGCACCGGCACCTTGGGCTTGAGGGTCTCCATCAGGTGCCAGGCGATGGCCTCGCCCTCGCGGTCGCCATCCGTGGCCAGGTACAGCTCGTCGACGCCCTTGAGGGCTGCCTTGAGCTCGGTGACGGTGGCCTTCTTGTCCGGGGAGACCACGTAGAGCGGCTCGAAGTCGTGGTCGACGTCCACACCCAGCCGCGCCCACGACTGGCCCTTGTACTTGGCCGGCACGTCGGCCGCGCCCCGGGGCAGGTCCCGGATGTGCCCGCGCGAGGACTCCACCACGAAGTCCCTGCCCAGGTAGGAGGCGATCTTGCGGGCCTTGGCCGGCGACTCCACGATCACCAGCCGGCGACCGGTGGACGCCCCGTTCCCGCCGCTTCTCCTTGTCCGTGCCGACCCTGCCACGCTGCCCTGCTCTCTGCTGTCGCCTATGTCCCGGCCCGCCAGTGTGCACCGGAGGAGGCCCAACTCGCTGCGCCGGGTGACGGAGAAGGCTCGCACAGCCACGGCCAAGCGGCAGGTTGGAGCCCTTGTCAACCACCCGGTGGGGTGGCGCGAGTGTTCCGCGCCACCCCTTCTGGTGTACCCGGGGACCCTGTCACCCCACCCGACTACCACCCGACCTCACCCCGACCGGCACCCGAACCGGCCCCGGGGCGACGCGCGCTGCCCGCTTCCAGGCCACGGGCACCCGAACCCCCGCCCGCTGGTCCGGACCAGTGGCGCTCCATCGGGCCGGTCGCCGGGGTCGTGCCCGCCTCATCCGGGCACGACGACCCGTGGCGCGAGCCAGCTCCTGCTACCCGGCCGGCCAGTGCGGGACCGGTACCGCGGTCGGAGGCGGTCCCAACAGCTCCGCCAAACGGCTGAGCCTGCGTCGACCGGCGATGCGCAGGCCGGGGCCGCCGCCCCGGGGCCCGAGACGGGTCGCCGGTAGCCCGGCCCTGGCCAGTGCCGTGGCCAGCGGTTCGTGGGTGTCCGGGGCGTGCGGGTCCAGGCCGAGCAGGTAGCCGCCGTCAACCCCGCTTCCGGCGGTCAGCGCCCAGAGCCGGAGGATGGCGCCGTCCGGCGCGAACCCGGTGGGCACCGCCTTGACCGCGCCCCGCAGCCATTGGGCGGCCAGGGACGCGAGGTCGGCGCGGAACGCGCTCCGGACCAGCGGCCGCCCCTCGTCCGACACGGCGATCTCCGCCGCCACGTCACGCTCGGCGCAGGCCGCCAGGAGAGCGTGTGCCCGCCACGGCTCGTCAACCACCGCCGACACCCGCGCGGCACTGCCCTTTCCGAAGCTCACGGCCTGTCCGGGGCCACACAGCAACCCGGCCAGGTCGGCAAGCCGAGGCTCGCGTGCCTCGGCGGAAAAGAAGGACAACTGCTGCCCCACGGGGCGAGCGTAGGGCGACGTTCCGACGAATTCGGTGTTCGCACGCCGTGCTCCGCCAGATGGCGCTCCTCCTCACCAGGCCGGGGCGGGTGCCCCACCGCGGCTGAGGTCGCGCGTCAGCCCGTGGGTGACGGGGTCGTCGGGCTGGTGGGGGTCGCGGTGCGCTTGGCGGACAGCTCCCGGCACTTCGGCGCCTGCTGCGAGGCCCGCTCCAGCTCCCGGTTGACCCGGAGCTCCTCGGTCGGATCCCGGAACTGCCCGAGCTGCTTGGTGTACTCGGCACCGGCGGCCTGGATCGCCTCGGCGAACTGCTCGGCGTTCGCCGGGTCGGCTTGGTCGACCTTGGCCTTGGCGTCATCCATGCCCTGCTTGATCTTGGTGAGCGTCTCCTCGGTCCGCTTGGCCGCGTCGCCCGCCGCCTTCTCCGGCGGGGCCTGCTGCAACTCCCGCATGTCCGTGATGGCCCTGTCCAGGCCGCTCGAGGCATCGCCCAGGTACTGGCTGAGCGCGGCCTTGGTCTCGGCGTTGTCCTGGCCGGACGTCTGTAGGGGCCGCGATACCAGCTCGGTGAGCGACAGCGTGGTGCCGCAGTACCTGTCCACCCATTGCACACGGGCGTCCGCCGTAGGACTCGGTCGGTCCGCTGGCGACGTCATGTCCGACGGTCCCTGGTTCGCCGTGCACGCCGCCAACGGGAACGCCACCAAGCACAGGGTGGAGATCAGCCCTCGTCGCATGAGGCCCCCTTGTCACTGCCGGAAACGACCGCGAACCTACCCCTGCCGCAGCGCACCCGTGCGATCCGGCGGCCGGCGTTCACCCTGCCGACGGGTTCGAGGCCGGTCGCACCGGGCCAACCGCTCAGCGCGCCCTCTTACCGTTTTCCAGTGAGGGCTGCCGGCCAGGTCGGCCCGCGCCCGCTCCTCACACTTCGCAGCAACCCGTCCCGCCGCCCGAACACCCCATCTGACAGCCATCCGTCCCACCGGATGACTCCGGTGGGACGGATGAGCCAACAGGGTCCCTCACGGCGACGGGACGGACCAGCCAACAGGACCGTTGCCCGGCTCCCCGGCCATGCGGCTCGAGGGGCTTCGCGGCTCAGACCCTGGCGTCGTCGGGCTCCTCGGCCGGGGATGACTCGGCGATCGCCGTGCTCCGCCGCTTCGCCACCACGACCGCCGCGACGATGATCGCGACCGCCAGCAGCGCGATGGTCATGCGCAGGCCGGTGGAGGCGTCGGCACCCACCGAGAGCGTGACAATCGCGGGCGCGATCAGCACCGACACCAGGTTCATCACCTTGATCAGCGGGTTGATGGCCGGGCCGGCGGTGTCCTTGAACGGGTCGCCGACCGTGTCGCCGATGACCGTGGCCGCGTGGGCCTCGGAGCCCTTGCCGCCGTGGTGCCCGTCCTCGACGAGCTTCTTGGCGTTGTCCCAGGCGCCACCCGAGTTCGCCAGGAAGATCGCCATGAGCGAGCCCGCGGCGATCGCTCCGGCCAGGTAGCCGGCCAGCGGGCCGACGCCCAGGCCGAAACCCACCGCGATGGGTGCCAGCACGGCCAGCAGACCCGGGGTGGCCAGCTCCCGCAACGAGTCCTTCGTGCAGATGTCTACGACCTTGCCGTACTCGGGCCGCGTGGTGCCGTCCATGATCCCGGGGTTGTCCCGGAACTGGCGCCGCACCTCGAACACCACCGCGCCCGCTGCCCGGGAGACCGCGTTGACGGCCAGCCCGGAGAAGAAGAACACCACACCCGCACCGATCACCACACCGACCAGGATGTTCGGGCTGAACACACGGAAGTCGACCAAGCTGAGCGTTTCGCCGGCCTTCCGTAGCGCGGCACCGATCGCGTCGGTGTAGGAGCCGAACAGGGCGGTCGCGGCGAGGACCGCGGTCGCGATGGCGATGCCCTTGGTGATCGCCTTGGTGGTGTTGCCGACCGCGTCGAGCTCGGTGAGAGTCCGGGCGCCCTCACCGTGCACGTCACCGGACATCTCGGCGATGCCCTGCGCGTTGTCGCTGACCGGACCGAAGGTGTCCATCGCGACGATCACGCCCACGGTGGTCAGTAGGCCGGTACCGGCGAGGGCGACGGCGAACAACGCGACCGTCACCGAACCGGAGAGCAGGAACGCCGCGTAGACGGCGCCGCCGATCACGATCGCCGTGTACACCGCCGACTCGAAGCCGACCGAGATGCCGCCGAGGATCACGGTGGCCGCGCCGGTCAGCGAGCTCTTGCCGACGTCGCGGACCGGACGGTGCTCGGTTCCGGTGAAGTAGCCGGTCAGCCACAGGATGATGCCGGCGAGCACGATGCCGATGATCACTGCGACCGCGGCGATGAGGGCGGGGTTGCCCTCCACGTCCTGCCCGTTGGTGAGCGCGGAGAAGGTGCCGGGCAGGTAGGTGAAGGCGGCGATCGTGGACAGCACCGCGGAGATGATCGCGGAGATGTAGAAGGAGCGGTTGATCGCCACCAGCCCGTTCTCGCCGGGCCTGGCGTTGGTGATGTAGACGCCGATGACGGCGGTGATCACGCCGATCGCCGGCACGATGAGTGGGAACAACAGCCCCTGCACGCCGAACGCGGCGGTGCCGAGGATCAGGGCCGCCACCAGGGTCACGGCGTAGGACTCGAACAGGTCGGCCGCCATGCCCGCGCAGTCGCCGACGTTGTCGCCGACGTTGTCCGCGATCGTGGCGGCGTTGCGCGGGTCGTCCTCGGGGATGTTCTGCTCGACCTTGCCGACCAGGTCGGCGCCCACGTCGGCGGCCTTGGTGAAGATGCCGCCGCCGACACGCATGAACATCGCGAGCAACGCGGCACCGAAACCGAAGCCTTCGAGCACCTTCGGTGCCTGCCCGGCGTACACCAGCACCACCAGGGCGGCGCCGAACAGGCCGAGGCCGACCGTGGTCATGCCGACGACGCCGCCGGTGCGGAAGGCGATCTTCATCGCCCGCTCCCGGCCGCGGCCGTCCGTCTCGTTCGCGGCCGCCGCGACGCGCACGTTGGCCCGAGTGGACAACCACATGCCCAGATAGCCGATCGACGCGGAGAACACGGCACCGACGACGAAGAACAACGAGCGGCCGATCCGTTCGCCGATGTCGTCGGCGGGCAACAGGAACAGCAGCAGGAACACCAGCACCACGAAGGCGACGAGTGTGCGGAACTGGCGATTGAGGTAGGCCGCCGCGCCCTCCTGCACCGCCTTGGCGATGTCCTGCATCTTGGAAGTGCCCTGGCCCGCGGCCAGCACCTCCCGCAGCAGGACGTAGCCGACGGCGAGGGCAGCCAGCGCGACCACGGCGACCACGGCGACCATGCCGCGATCACCACCGGAGAGCTCGAGGCCCTCCGCGAGGATCAGCCGGGACATCCGTCCTCCTGGTGACGACTGCACTGTGGCGCCCGGAGCCGCTCTGGCGGCGCGCCGGCTCCGACGCCGGGGAAGAAGCACGCCGCCCGTGTGGGCGGCGTCACGAGGCGGCAGTCTATTCACAGTGCCAGTGGCTCAGTTCACTGTGTGACCCTCGCCGCTCCCGTACGGACCAAGAATGCGCCTTTGTATCGATCCAGAATCACCTGAGCGGAAGCACGTGATCGCGTTCCGCATCGGGGAGTCCGCAATGGTCCGGCTGGATCGGATCCGACGGTTGGTCACGATTGAGAGATCACCCGGGCGGTCGTTTACATTGCGCGGTTCACCTTCGCGGAGAACCCTCGGCCGGCGGTCGGGGATGTCGGTGTGCTATGCCACGCTTTCCGCGTGGGCGGGAAGGACCGCGGGCGCGTGCTACTGGACCGGGTGCTGGCCGGCATCCCGGCCGGCGAGTCACCTGTCACCCACGTGGCGGAACTTCCGCAGCGGATTCCGCGCACCGTCGACTGGCCGGAGTGGACGCCCTCCGAGCTGATCTCCGCGTTGCGGGTGTGCGGTGTGGACCGTCCGTGGGTGCATCAGGTCGCCGCTGCCAATCTCGCCCGGGAGGGCCGGCACGTGGTCGTCGCGACCGGGACGGCCTCCGGCAAGTCGCTAGCGTACCAGCTCCCGGTGCTGGCGGATCTTCTCGCCGACAACAAGGCCACCGCCCTGTACCTGGCGCCGACCAAGGCTCTCGGCGCCGACCAGTTGCGGGCGGCGGCTGGTTTCGGTGTGCCCGGGGTACGGCCGGCCCCCTTCGACGGTGACACCCCTCCGGCGGAGCGGGACTGGGCGCGGGCCCACGCGCGGTGGATCTTCACCAACCCCGACATGCTGCACCGCGGGATCCTGCCCTCTCACGGACGGTGGGCAGGGTTCTTCCGCCGGCTCCGGTATGTCGTCGTCGACGAGTGCCACGCCTACCGCGGGGTGTTCGGCTCGCATGTGGCGCTGCTGCTCCGCCGGCTGCGGCGGGTGGCCCGGCGGTACGGGGCCGATCCCGTCTTCGTCCTGGCGTCGGCGACGGTGGCGGCGCCCGAGCGTTCGGCCAGCGTGCTCGCGGGGGTGGAGTGCCAGGCCGTGGTCGACGACGGGTCGCCGCGCGGCGCCCGGACCGTCGCGCTGTGGGAGCCCCCGTTGCTGGATGAGCTCTCCGGGGAGAACGGGGCACCGGTCCGGCGTTCGGCGGGCGCGGAGGCCGCCCGGATCCTGGCCGACCTCGTGGTGGAGGGGGCACGGACCTTGGCGTTCGTCCGGTCCCGGCGCGGGGCCGAGTTCACCGCCTTGGGGGCGCGTCGGCAGCTCTCCGAAGTGGATGACGAGCTGGCGGGGCGGGTGGCCGCGTATCGGGCCGGCTACCTGCCCGAGGAACGGCGAGCGCTGGAGTCCTCGCTGGACGACGGCGCGCTCCTCGGGGTGGCGACGACCAACGCGCTGGAGCTGGGCGTGGACATCGCCGGTTTGGACGCGGTGGTGATCGCCGGCTACCCGGGCACCTTGGCTTCCTTCTGGCAGCAGGCGGGCCGGGCGGGTCGTGCCGGCGACGGCGCGCTGGTCGTCTTCGTCGCGAGGGACGACCCGCTGGACACCTACCTCGTACACCATCCCGCCGCGGTGCTGGAGCGCCCTGTCGAAGCCACGGTCCTCGACCCGGGCAACCCTTATGTGCTCACGCCACAGCTCGCGTGTGCGGCAGCGGAACTTCCGGTCACCGATGAGGACATTGACGAGCTCGGTGGGTCAGCCGCCGCCGAGACGTTGGAGGAGCTGGCTGCGGACGGCGTTGTGCGTCGGCGTCGGACCGGTTGGTATTGGGTCGCGCGGGATCGGCCGCACGCAAGCGTCGACATTCGCGGGTCCGGCGGCGAGCAGGTCGCGGTCGTTGAGGCGGACACCGGGCGCATGCTCGGCACGGTGGACCCGTCGTCGGCGTGCGCGACCGTCCATCCCGGAGCCGTCTACCTGCACCAGGGTGCCTCCTACGTGGTGGACGACCTCGACCTGGACACCGGGCTCGCGCTGGTGCACGCCGAGGATCCGGAATGGACGACCTCGGCACGCGACGTCGTCGACATCCGTGTCGTCCGAACCCTCGAGGAACGCCGCTACCCCGGGGTCTCGGTGTGCCTCGGCGAGGTCGAGGTGACCACCCAGGTGGTCGGCTACCTGCGTCGCCTCCCGTCGGGCGAGATCCTCGACCACGTGCCCTTGGACCTTCCGCCGCAGACCCTGCACACCCGCGCGGTCTGGTACACGGTCAGTGGCCCACTGCTACATGACAGCGCGCCAGGGGGCGCCGGCCTCAAGCCGGCGCACATCCCCGGCGCGCTGCATGCCGCCGAGCACGCGGCGATCGGCCTACTACCGCTCTTCGCCACCTGTGACCGCTGGGACATCGGTGGTGTCTCCACTGCCGCACACACCGACACCGGGGAGGCGACGGTGTTCGTGCACGACGGTCATCCCGGTGGCGCCGGCTTCGCCGACCGCGGCTTCGCCGCGATTACCCCCTGGCTCACCGCGACACGGGAGGCCATCTCGTTCTGCGAGTGCCCGGCTGGGTGCCCGTCCTGTGTCCAGTCACCCAAATGCGGCAACGGAAACGAGCCGCTGGACAAGACGGGCGCGGTGGCGGTCCTGGATGTGGTGCTCCGCGCCATCACACCGGCTGGAGCCTGACCCCCTGCGGGCTCGCCCCGCGCGCGGCGGCGCCCTGGATCGCCTCGTCGTGCACGGCCGCGAGCAACGCGTCCCGCACGATGTGCGGGTGCGGCAGCTCCCAGTTGCACACCTGCGGCTTGACCCGCCAGTGCACCACGCCGTGCTGGAAAGGCGACGGCGGCAGGGGAATCCAGCTTCCCTTGCTGTGCAGGGTGATGCCCTCGTAGCTCGACAACTCCGCACCCAGTCCGAGGCCGGGTTCCATCAGGAAGAGCCACTGTCCGGTCGGCGTCGCCGCGATGGGCACGGGAACGCCCGCAGCGCGCAGGGCTGCCGCGGCGCGCCGGCCGAGCTCGCTGCCCACTTCGACCGCATCGACCACGTGGCCGGTGGCGACCAACAACGTGTACTGCCGGCCATTCCAGCAGCTCGCCACCTGGTCGGGCTCCATGCCGACACGCCTGGCCCAGTCCTGGTACACCGGAACCGGCCCTTCGTTCTGAGCCCCGTTTCGGCCCGCCCAGCGGGCTCCCGCCGGATAGGTACCGGGCAGCACCGGCCAACCGCGCCAGGCCAACCCGATGGCCTCGGCACGCAGCTCGATGCGGAACGCCCCGCGCCAACTATCCGACCAATCCATCTCCAGTCGCCTCCTCTGCTCGGCAGGCACGGTTCCGTGCCGTCACCCAATCAACGGCACCGGGCGGGTGGTGAGTGATGCCGAGTCGACAACCGGTCGCTACGGAACGGTGAACGAGGCTTCCCGGGATCGGGCGACCGAACGGTCCCATGCGGTCGGGCCTGTTGTGACTGAGCGCACCGCCCGGTCCGGTGGCCGTTCGGCGCTGGTGGACGACCGCTCGTCGCTGGTGCGGGTTGTCGGGCCGGGTGGCCGTGTTGTCTGTCGGGTTGCGGGAGCTGAGGCGCGGGGGGCGCGCTTGGTGACGGGCCGGATGTTGGTCGAGGCTTGGGTAAGTGGTGCGGCCTGGCGGTAGCTGGGCGTTCGACCTTGGTCCACTCGTGCCGGTCGAGGTCGCCGGAGGCTGCGGTGCGAGCGACAGGGTCGCTTGGTAGGACCCGGCCTGGCTGGAACTGCTGGTTCAGGGGCGCTGGGGCGGGGCTGGGGCTGCTGGGGCCGAGTTGGGCAGTGGAGCGGTTGAGTCAGCGCGTGTGCGGCGCGTTTGTTGAAAGACTCGGCCTTTGTGGGTGGTGGCGTCGCTTCTCTCTCCCCCTGCTCGGCTACGGTCGGGCACAGGATGAGGTGTGGGCATGCTTGGGCCGCCCGGGTGGCAGGCTGGCATACTTGACAGCCTGCCACCGGGCTACCGTTGTTGTTTCCGTTTGTGGCAACTCCTTTCTGGCCCTGGTGGGCCGGTTGGCGTCATGGTTTGTGGCGGCGTCCCCGTTCCCCACTGGACCCCCACACACTTATCCCCAGTTTTTGCCGCCATTCCCCGTCTCCTCGTGGAGACGACCTTTGCGGCAGTCACGCCGCATCCTGGGGTGGATGGGTTGCGTGACCGGTGCGCCCGAGTCAGATCACCTCCTTTCGTTGTTCGGGCGCTGGCCCTTGTGGCGGCGCGCGGGCGCGTTTGAGGTCAGGGATCGGTGGGGCCCGCACGCGAGCGGGCGTGGACCGCGGCGAAGTTGGCGAGTGGACCGTTCGGCTTGGCGGTGACCTCGACCAGGGCGTCCCATTGCTCGAGCCGGCAGCTGGCCAGGTTGGTGCGCATGCGGTCCGTGATCCAGCGGGCGTGGGCACAGGCGTGCTCGGGTCCGGAGAGGGCATGGGCCGCCGCGGCCAGAGCGGCGAGGTCGGCCGCGCTTTCGGCCCGGCGTCTAGTCGTGACAGCGATGGCGAGCTGGATGACGAGAGCCGTGATGAGCAGTAGCGCGAGCACCGCCGTGGCCGCGAGGACGGTCGCGGTGCCGCGGTCGTTGTCCGTCATTCCGTGCCTCCCTGTGGGGTTCCGGGTTCCAGTACTGCGTATGCCTCGGCGCGGATGGTCAGGCCGGGCAGGAGTGGGCTGGGCTGGTCGGTGACTTCGACGCGAACCGTGTCGCCCTCGGTGTGCAGGGCGAGGTGGGCTCCCTTGGGAGCGATTTGCTGGACGGCCTCCGGGGCGCGGTCCGCTTCGCCGCGCGCGGCCAGCCGGGCTGCTTCGCGGGCCGCGTCGGTGCATCTCAGTTGAGAGAGGACCGCGGCGACCCCGGCAAGAGCGAGGGCGAGCACGATGACGACTGCGCAGACCCCGAGAGCAGCCTCCACGGTGACGGCGCCCTTGTCGCCTCGCAGTCGACGCGCTCGTTGGCCAGTTGCTGCGGCCCGGCTGGCCGGCGGCATCAGAAGCTCACCGACAGGGCGCGTTCGACGAGCGACGTTAGTGCGGAGACGATTCCGTCCCCCGTGACCACGGCGTAGAGCACGGCGGCGAAGGCGGCTGCGGCGATGGTGCCGATGGCGTACGCGCAAGTTCAGCTTTAGCAACAGCCAGCCTCTTGGGGATTTTGCCTGGTCAGCCCACTACTTGGGCTCGGCTGCTCCCGGCTTGGCTGACCTGACCTGATGCCGCTCCGACCAGGGAACCCCTCAGACGAACGGATACGTCTGAGGGGTTCCTGTCTCCTCCCCGACCCCGTGAACCCTCCGAGTAGGCATCTCAGCCCCAGAGAGCCACTGCCAGGCTGGTTTCAGCATGTCTTCGCCCCCAGTTGAAGCCATGCTGGGCGTGAACGGGGGAGTCCGATTTTCACTGGTCCTATCCGATAGACAGCGGCCGATGCCAACAGCGGCTACGGAAGAAGGACCATGTTCCATTCCACACCTGGGTCGGGGCACCAGGCCGCGCACGAGGGACGTTGTCCTGTATCCAGGTATTCCTGCACCCCGGCTCGCACCGTCTCCAGGGGTACCTCAACCTCACTGGGTGCGGAGAATGGATGGCCGGGGAAGTAGTAGGCGGTTGTGCCGTGGCGGGGCTGTTCGGCGCGGGTCCAGAAGATTCCCGCGTCATCGACGTACTGGAGGAACCCGTGGCCGTTCTTGCCAACGCCGATGACGACCTGGTGGCGCCCATCATTCTCGGTGGACGGGGCGAAGCCCAGGGACAGGCCGATCTCGACGTCGGCGGTTCTTGCGATCAGTCGATCGATGACCTCGGTGAGTTCGGCCTGGGTGGTGACGGGGATGGTGCCTTGCTGGTCGAACGCTTCGAGGGTCATGGCGGTGTGGCTCCTCCGGTGTAGGTGATGCGGCGCGGATTGCCGTGTTCGTCGTAGTCCCACACGGTTAGCCGGTAGCCGGCGGGAAGGATCAGGGGTAGCAGGTCTTTGCAACCGTATCCCCAGGGGCCTCGGCTCTCGCAGGTCTTGTTGTTGATGACGATTGTGGCCTCTCTGATGCCGTCGCGGGCCATGCGTGCGGCGACTTTGGTTTCGACATGATCTACCGCCATCGGTGTTCGCTTCATGCCGCGGTCGGCTAGCAGCTTGGCAGCGTGGTTTGCGTCCGCGTCGCGGCCACTCACCATGGAGCGGGTGGCGCCGTCGGGTGTAATCCACCGGCTGTGGGTCTTGGCACCCGTGCCCGAGGTGACTCGGGGTGGAAGGTCGCTGTCCCAGAGCCGCCGGGCCTCATCGAGTCCAATGCGGTGGTCAGGGAATCGGTCGTGGTGCGGCAGTGGACTCGCCGACTGCTCCCGTGGTCTTTGCGGTGTCTGACTGCTAGCGAAATCCACCGCCGCCCATGGCGGCTTGGAGGTGGGCGATACGTTCGTCGAGTTGTTGGGCGAGTTGGGCGCAGCCTTGGAGGGCGGTCTCGAACCCGCCGCGGGTGTGTTCCAGTAGGCCGGCGAGGTTGTCGGTGACGCCGGCCTGGGCTAACTGGCCGCTGATCTGTTCCAGGATCTGTAAGCCATGTTGCGCAATTCCTTGGGGAACGTTGTCCTTGGCGGCCATGAGGTTCTGAAGGGCTTCTTCCATGCTGCTCACGGGAATTCTCCTTGGTCACGATTATTTTTGGGCGTGGAGGTGTTGGACGTCGATGGTGACGTGGTTGCTGCGTGAGGCGGATAACGTCGAGGTAGGACAGTGGCGGCTTCACGCCGCGTAGGCGGTAATAACTTTCTTGATGGCGGTGACGACGTCGTGGAGGTCGTCGGCGGCCATTGTTGGGTAGAGCGGGAGGGAGACGATTCGGGAGGAGATGTCTCGCGCTACCGGCAGTGCGTCCTCCGGGATTTCGTGTTGCTGCTGGTAGTAGGGCTGGAGATGGAGGGAGGGGAAGTGGATGCCCGTGGCAATGCCCTCGGCGCGTAGGGCCTGGATGAACTCGTCTCGGGTGAGGGGCAGCCTGCGCAGGTCGAGCTGGACGATGTAGAGGTGATGGGCGTGGCGCGCGTAGGCCCGGCGCGCGAGCGGCATCAGGGCCGGTATCCCGGCGAGGTGTTCGTCGTAGAAGGCGGCGTATCGCTCCCGGATGGCGATAAACCCTTCCAGGCGCGGAAGCTGGTGCAGACCGACCGAGGCTTGCACGTCGGTCATGTTGTACTTGTAGCCCGGTTCGATCAGCTGCCAGTGCGGTGAGCCGGTGGTGGAGTACCGGCGCCAGGCATCCCGGGTGATGCCGTGCGAGCTCAGGATGCGGGCGTGTTCGGCGAGACTATCGTCTTCGGTGGCCAAGAGGCCGCCTTCGATGGCGGTAATGTTTTTCGTCGGGTAGAAGCTGAAAGCGGTCGCCGTGCTGAGCCGACCCACAGGGGTGCCTTTGTAGTGGGCGCCCAGAGCGTGGGCCGCGTCCTCGATCACCACGAGGCCGTGGTGGTGGGCGATGTCGCCCAAGGCGTCCATGTCACACGGTTGTCCGGCCATGTGGACCGGCACGATCGCCTTCGTCTTCGGGGTGACGGCGCGTTCCACCTGCTGCGGGTCGAGGTTGAGCGTGTCGGGTTCAACGTCGGCGAATACCGGTGTGGCACCGAGATGGTGGATGACGTTGGTGGTCGCGGGCCAGGTGATCGGACTGGTGATCACCTCATCTCCCGGGCCGATGCCGGCGGCGGCCAGCGCCACGTGGAGCGCCCCGGTGCAGGAGTTCAGCGCTATGGCATGGCGGACACCGAGATAGTCGGCGCACCGCTGCTCGAACCGTTTCACCTTGGGACCCGTGGTCAACCAGGCCGATCTCAGGGTGTCGAGGACTTCGTGCTCCTCCTCGGTGCCGAGGGAGGGCAGCGCGAACGGCAGGGGGTGGCGGCGCACGGGTTCACCCCCCGCAGCAGCGGGGCGGTGCAGCAGCGCCTTGAGAGTGGCCACGGTCGAATACCAGGGATGGTTCAGGGCCTCGGCACGGAGGCCGGCGAGGGCGGCGTGGACGTCACGGACTCCGTGGGTGAGGGAATACTCGGCGACAAAGCCGGTGACCTTCTCGAAGCGGTCGCCGTTGACGCGGTAGCTGCGCGGGTCGGCAGTGCTGCCCGCATGGTGGATGGGGCAACTGCCTACGGCGTCGCTGATCCGGCAGGCCAGGTCCCCGATGGTGGTATTGCGGCCGAGGACGTTGAATACCGCGGCACGGGGCAGCTCAGCATCAGGGATGGCCAGGCACGCCAGATACGCGCGGACCGCATCGCGCACGTGCAGTAGGGGCCGCCACTGTGTGCCGTCGCCATCCACGGTGATCCGCCCGTGCAGCAATGCGGCGGCGGTCATCGTGTTGACCACCAAGTCCAGGCGCATCCGGGGGGAGGCCCCATATAGGGTCGCTTTGCGTAGCGAGACGGTGCGGAACGTCTCGGTGTCGAGCTGGGCGAGTTCCTGTTCCGCGGTGACCTTGCTTTGGGCGTATACGCTTAGCGGCGCGACCGGTGAGGTTTCCGAGACGATGTTGTCACCGCCGCAGCCGTAGACGCTGCACGAAGAGGCGTGCAGGAACCGCCGTACCCCAGATGTCCGGGCGGCTTCGGCGAGACGGAGGGTGGCGTGGGTGTTCACCTCGAACGTCCAGCGTGCGCTGAGCGCCCCGGAGGGGTCATTGCTGATCGCGGCCAGGGAGATGACCGCCTCCACGCCGTCGAGCAGGGCCGGGTCAATCGTGCGGACGTCGCCGCGGACGAGCTGTAATCGTGGATGCGCCGCAACTGGGAAGAGCACCTTGGTGCCGAAGTAGAACGTGTCCAGCGCGATGACGCGGTACCCCAGGCGCAGCAGTTGCGGCACGAGCAGCGCACCGACATAGCCGCCCGCACCGGTCACGAGCACGGTCTCATCGTGGGGAGAAGTCACTGGGGTTTGCCTGCCTTTCTGCGCGCAGCGCGGTGAAAAAGTCGTCGAGAAGCGCGTTGTCCCCATAGGCCAACGTGGTCCGCTGGATGTCATCGGCGCTGAACCAGCGCAGGGCCTGCCCCTCGGTCAGGGTCACGCGGGTGAGGTCAAGGTCGACCGTGGCCACGAACGTGTGCTCGGTCAGCTCACCGTCGAGCTGGCGGGTACGGAAGTGCCGGACCCGATTCGGGTCCAGACGTAGCCCAATCTCCTCGTAGAGTTCACGGAGAATGCACTCCTGCGGGGTCTCCCCCGCCTCGACCATCCCACCCAGTAGGGACCACATCCCCGGATAGGGGATCTCAGGCTTGTCGTCTCGCAGGTACATCAGCACGTGCTCGTCGGAATTGAACAGGATGATGTTGGTTCCTTCAGCCACCGGGCCATGTCCTTCCACGTGATCAACTACTGGTCGGCGGCGAACTTAGCGTTGGCAGGAGCGTGTGCGTGGGCACCCCTCGTAGGACCGAACCTGTACTAGTGACATGACCCGTAAGCGGGTAGTGACACCTCGATCGGTCCGATCAGCCCACGCATCTGGTGCTCTGCGGCGAGCTCACGGGCGCGTTGTGCGCAGGTCTCGCATTCCGGCCAACACCGCTCTTCGGCGTTGATCGCATAGTGGCGAACCACAATCACCCGACAACACAACGACATCACGGTTACCCCCTCGTCGCGAAGATCGCCGCGATAGGCGTGCCGCTTGCCGTCGTGCGGGGTCCAACAACACGGCACCAGGTCGTTGGACGTCATTGGCCACCACCGACGTACGGGCGGGTGAAATCGACCCGAGGGATCAAATCGGTGGCGTCGGGGTCGTAGCCAGGCGGGGGGCTGGAGGTGACGTGGACGAGCTGCCGGGGCGGTTCGCCGTCCTCATCGCCGCGGCTCTCCCACCAGACCAGCAGGATGAGCCCGAAAACGATGACGCAGGTGATGATCAATGCTGAAGTCATGGCTAGTCCCGAGGATTGGCGGGCTGGGGGACGCGCCATCCCCGGCCGGCAAGCGATACGGCCGGGGCTGGCGCGCGGAGGGACCAGCGAGTCTGCGCCCCGGCGGTGAATGTCGGGGAGAAGCAGGAGCGCAGCGTTCCCGTCCCGGAAAGGGGTGCCGGCCCCGGGGGACCGGGCCGGCGCCTCCCTGTGATCAAAGCGACATGCGGCGGCGCCGAACCAGAGCGGGAATCCCGCGGTTTCTCCGCACGAACTAGGCACTGTCGGCCCTGACCAGCAGTGATCACGTTCCGCTAAGGTTGACCGCCTCGTGGTGCGCGTGGGGAGGATGGCTGCCATGGCGAAGCGGGCGGCTCTGGCCAAGGCCCGCAGAAGCGCGGGCTACACCCAGGAAGAGTTGGCGCTCAGGCTAAGCGTCGCGCCGTCGACAGTAGCGAGGTGGGAGGCCGGGGAACACCAACCCCAGCCATACCGATGGCCTCTGCTGGCACGTTTGCTCGGGCTGAGCCGAGCTGAGCTGGCCGCGCTGTTCACCGACCCAAACACCTCGGGCCAGCACTCGGGGACGCACGCTTCGCCCACCGAGGCCACGTACGACGGAGAGGGTGACGAGGTGCGTCGGCGACAGTTCGGCCAAGCGGTGGCGCTCGCGTTGGGAACCTCGGCGTTTGGCTGGTTTAACCCTTCCTCAGCGGCAGGTACGCCTCCAGAGACGAAGGCCGCGAACATGGCCATAGTTCGGAAGATGATCAGCACCTTCCGGGAAATCGATAATCGCCATGGGGGTGGCCACGCACGATCCGCCGTGCACAGCTATCTGACTCACGAGATCGCGCCGCTGCTGGGCGAGAGTCGCCTCCGAGAAGGCGTGCGTCAAGACCTGTTCACGGCCGTGGCCGAGCTGAACCAACTCGCCGGGTGGATCGCCTACGACATCGGCGACACTGACTCCGGTCACCGGCACCTTCACCAAGCGTTGTGGCTGTGTCAGGAGGCCGGTGACAAGGCCCTAGCCGCCGAAATGCTCGCCGGGATGAGCCACCACGCCACATTCCACCGCACGCCTACCATTGCCGTGGACCAAGCCCGCGCCGCCCGTGCCAACGCAGCCCGCACCGGTTTGACTGCTCTCCAAGCCGAGACCGCGGTGATGGAAGCACACGGCCTAGCCCAACTCGGCGACACCCCGGGCTGCCTGGCCGCTCTCGCAGATGCCGAGCGTGCCTTTGCCAAGGCCGACCATGAACAGCGTCCCGACTGGCTGAAATACTTCGATGATGCCTACCTGGCCGCAAAGTTTGCGCACACCTTCCGAGAACTGGGCCGTCCCGTTGAGGCCGAACGCTACGCGCGCCGCTCCCTGGAGATGAGCGAGGGCTACGACCGGGGCAAATTGTTCAACACCGCCCTATTGGCATCGATCCTCGCTGACCAACGACGTATCGAGGAAGCCTGCGCCACCGGCGCTGAGGCCGTGGCGATGACTCCCATGATTAGCTCCGTCCGAACCTTGGCATACCTCGCCGACGTCGGACAACGACTAGCACCGTACCGAAGTGAGCCGGCGGTGATCACGCTGTATGCCTTGATGAAACGGTCGGGCATCCCCGTACCAGCCTGACGTCACCAGCCCCGGAAGGCCAACACGTGCAACAGCCCGATCTGGGACGCAGCGCCAACGATCTCACCCTTGGCGATCCGATCCCGCACAGAGTCCAGCGGGACCCACTCCACCCGCTCAGCCTCGTTGATGTCCTCCGGCTCCCCGACATAGTCCGCGCCACGAGCGACGTAGAGCAGATTCTCCGCATCCGCACTACCCACCATGGGCTGGAAGCTGGTTAGAAACTCCACGTTGCGAGGCCGCCAGCCGGTCTCCTCCTCGACCTCACGCGCCGCCGTCACCGCAGGGTCCTCGTTGGGGTCCACATAGCCGCCGGGCAGCTCCCACACCCAACGGTCAAGGATGAACCGGTGCCGCCACATCATCAGCGCCCGGTCAGCATCATCAACCACGACCACCATGGCCGCCTTCGGCATCCGCAACACGTACTGCTCGAACTGCACACCATCCGGCAGCTCCACGGACGCGATGCTCAACCGCAGCCGGCGCGTCTCATCCACCACCCGCTCACCATGGATCGTCCATCGGGTCAGCTCACTGCACGTCTCCTCCGAGGCCATGACCCCGCACGCTACCGGCTCGACCAGGACGAGTGAACCATGGCGGACAACATCGCGGACAGCGCGCTCGAACGACTCGCCCCAATAGAAGATTTCTACCCAGAGAAATAAGGGGGTCCCCGCAAGTTCGAATTCACGGAGACCTCCTACTTTACAACCTAAAGCCTCAACAGGAGGCTACATCTTTGCACGCTGCATCAGTAGTGGATGTGCTTTTCTTTCTTCTTGAAAATCGATCTGACGACCAGCAGTGGCGCGTAGATGAACACGAACCACACGCCGCAGGTCAGGATGGTCATGATGATGTGGAAGGTGTGTGCGGTGTCCTTGCGTCGCTTCACGATCGTCACCCGCGGCTGGGGCGCGGGGTGCTGTGGTTGTTGCTGGTACCCGGGGTAGGTCATGAGGTGCCTCCTCGCTGCCGACGAACCTTGTTGATCTTACCGGGGTGATCCCGGGTGGTCCATCGAGTCACGATCCCAGAGTCCATTTATCGGTGTCGGGGAATCTTGATGGGGAGGCTACGGTGGTGATTACGGGAAAGCATTGTGCAGGGGATGCAGAAGAGAGCGATCCCCTGGTGGAGGAGGGTCCCTTAGTGGTGGTGCCCCCTCCTCCACCTTGTTTCAGCGCCTTCTCACGGTTTTCGGGTACTGTTCGTCGGTGACGAGGTGGACCCGAGGGGCACTGCGGGAGTCCCGGCATTCGGGTACGGAGAAGGCGGTTGCTCCGAGGGGCAGTTCTTTCAGGTGGTGCTCGATCCCGTGTTCGCACGGGGAGGTGACCCGTAGGACTACGGGGGTTGTGGTGGTCAACGTGCCTCCGTCGTCTCAGTAGTCGGCTCCGTACAGCGATCCCCAGGACCGTTGTCCTACCTCGGCGTCGGTGTCGATGACGACCGGTCCTATTTGGTCTCGCATGAGGTCGGCGATGTGTTGTGCTGCCCGGTGTGCGTGTTCGGCGGGGAGTGAGACCACGACCTCGTCATGGATGGGTAGCCGTACGAAGGGACTGTAGCCGGCTTGGTGGAGTCGGAGGAGGCCCCGGCAGGTGACGTCCCGGCTGGCGGACTGGATGTAGTAGTTGAGGGCGGCATACCGTCGTCCCTTGTCCACGGGGAGGACGCGGCCGGAGGGTGTGGTGATCGCCCCGTTGTGTGTGGCCTCGCGGGCGAGTCGGCGGGACAGTCGGGCGACCGCGGGGTAGCGGTCATCGAATGCCTTGACGACTCTCGTTGCGGTTTCCAGGTTCAGCCCGGTCTGCTGGGCCACTGTGTGTGCTCCGCCGCCGTAGACCCTTCCGAAGTTGACGACCTTGGCGTGCTTGCGTTCGGTGCTGTCGGCGGTGACGTGCGGGCCGAACGCTGCTCGCGCGGTGATCAGGTGTAGGTCGGCGCCTTCCCGGAAGGCCCTGATCATGGTGGTGTCTCCGGCGAGTGCCGCAAGGACGCGTAGCTCTTGGGCTTGGTAGTCCACGCTGGTGATGCGGTGGCCCTCCTCAGCGACGAAGCACCTGCGGATCAGCCAGTCTCCGGCCGGCAGGGTCTGTGCGGGGATGCCGGTGATGCTCATCCGTGCGGTGCGTGCCCGGAGTGCGTTGATGGAGGCGTGGCATCGGTCGTGCTCGTCCCGGTTCTTCAGGAACGTATCGACCCAGGTGGTTCTCCATTTTCTGGCACGCTTGGCTTCCTTCACGGCGATGGCGAACTTGTCGCCGTTCGTGGCGAGTTGGTCAAGCAGGGCCTTGTTGACTTGGCGTCGGCCGGTGGGTGTTCGACCGGTGATCTGGACTTTGCGGTGCTCCAGGACGTCGGCGACTTGGTCTGTCGAGTTGACGTTGTCGCATCCGTGCTTGCGGGCGATCTCGGTGTATCGTTCTTCGTCCTCGCGTAGCTGCGTGGACAGGCCCTCGGTGTAGGGCACATCCAGCAGGAACCCGGTTCGCTCCAGGTAGCTACAGATCTCGGCGATGCGGTGTTCGAAGGGAACGAGGCCGTGCGCTGATCGGGGAACCAGTGGCTGAAGGGTGGTGAGGAGTCGTGCCGCGAGGATCGGGTGCATCCCCGCGTAGAGATTGTACTCCTCGTCATCGAGATCCACTGTGGACCATATCTGTTGTTTGGTGGTCTTGTAGCGGGAGGCGAGGCGGGTCGTGAGTCCCTTGACGTGCTCGGCAACCCTCTCGTCGAGGTAGTGCGCGGTGAGCGCTTCCAGGCTGTGACCGGTGCCGCCCTCGTCACGGCCCCGCGGGTCCACGAGGTGGGCGAGGATCTTGGTGTCGATGACCTTGGGCCACAGGTGTTCGAGCTTGATCCCAAGGCACCGGTCGAAGACCTGGAGATCGTAGGATCCGTTGTGCAACACAAGCTTCTCGACGTGCATCAGCGTTCGGCGCACGTCCTGGGTGAAGGTTTCCCCCAGTTCGATGGGAATCACCCACGCTTCGCGTGGTGTGCCGAGCTGGACTAGGCGCACTCTAAACCCGTGTGCGTAGACGTCCAGGCCAGTGGTTTCGCTGTCGCAGGCCAGTAGGCGGAGGTTGCGCCGGACGAAGTGGCGAAATTCGTCAAGGTCGTCCGGACGCTCAGCCTGGTTAATCACGACAGGTTCGCCCTGGACGTGGTAGGTGATCTGCCGCAACTGTTTCCCCCAGGGTGATCTCATCTGGCCAGGGCGCGCAGGGCGTTGCGAAGTTCGTCCAGCTCCTTCTCGGCAGCGAGCCATTGCCGCTGGTAGCCGGCGGCGATCGCTTGCCAGGAGTCGCGCTCGATCTCGGCCAAGGCCAGCTTCCTCGTCAGTTCGGTGGTGTTGGTGTTCTCGTGCACGGTGCTCCGGTCGGTGCAGGGGCGAGGGGAAGGGGAGGGGCCAGGAAGGCCCCTCCCCCTGGTGGGCTCGCTTACTTGGTGGGGTACTGCGGCCGGCACTGGTCGCTGCGGTCTCGGCTGGGGCAGTACCAGCCGGCATACGGCTTGCCGGCGTTGCTGATGCCGGAGCGCCACACCATCGGCCCCAGCTCGGCCGCGTGGCGGCAGTAGCGCTGTTCGCCGCCCGGGGGCTGCTGGTACGGGGGCTTGCCCTGGGGCTGGCTTCCGGTGGCCGGCTTCGGCGGTCGTGGGGTCCCGCCACCCTTGGCCGAGAAGTACGCGCCGACGGCCGCGGTCTTGTCGATCAGTGCCTTTAGGCTGTTCTCGTCGTCCAGGGCTTCCCGTGCGGCCTGAACCGTCGGGGCCTTGATCACGATCCACGGCGCGTCATAACCGCTGCCGCCCTTCAGGGTTACTGAGACCTCGCCGTTGGTGGACGCGGGCACCGCGGCTTCGTCCCACGGTGGCTTGACGGTGGTGTTCTCGTTGGTCGCGGTGGTGGGCGCAGGGTCAGCGAACGGGTCGACAGACATCGATGTCCCTTCGTGAGATTTCGGCGAATGTGGGCGGAGAGAGCGATTACCGCGGCCGGGAGGTGACATATCGGGCGGTGTCGTTGCTCAGGACCTCGCGGGTGCCGGGTCCGTCCTGATAGGCCGTGCGTCGGTTGCGGTGGACGTTGTTCATGGCCTGGGTCAGTGCGAGCCGTGCCCGGCTGAGTCGCTTCCGGCCGGCGCCTGTCACCAGCGGGTAGGTGCCCAGCAGATACGCCTCCACGAGGGCATCGGCATAGCCCTGGTTCCGCTTGCGGAGCAGTTCAAGCCCCTCTCCCAGGTCCAGCCGCTCGGTGGCGGTGTCGGTGTGCCCACGGGTGAGCGCGCCGCCCTCCAGGAGGGCCTTGACCTCCTCGGTCCCGTAGTGGACCTGCCCGGAAAAGCGGGCGTAATCCTCGCGGTACTGGGCTGCGACCTGGGTTCCGATGCGGCGCAGCGCGTTGTACCGGTCCGGCGGATCCATGTCGGTGACTTGCCGAACGTAGTCTCGGGATTCCATGAGCTTGGCCCAGATCTCCTGTTCGGCGTCGTCGGCCTCGATCACGCCGGGCCATGCGGTGGCCACGTCCCGGGCTGCGCGGCGCACGTCCCCGTAGATCAGGCCAGCGTCAACAGTGCCCATGTCTGGTCTCCTTTGCTTTGTCAGGCTGAGTAGATGTCGCCGTCGACGGTGAATCGACCGGAGCGGACGGGCACCAGGTCGACACGCACGTCCTTCTTGTCGTTGATGTGGGCGATGGCAAAGCCCTGCTGCCAGTTCCCGGTACCGCCCTTGAGGTATCCGGCCGCCTTCATGTTCATGAGGTTGCCGACTTCGACTCCGGTCACGGTCTTGGTGACCTTTCCGCCGTACCCGGTGGTGTGACTGCCCATCCCGAGCCGATGGGTGTGGCCCATCATCACGCTGGCGCCGAACTTTTTCGCCGCGTTCAGGGCGGTGTTACCGGCAATCTGACTCAGACGGATTCCACCGAGGTGGCCGTGGGTTACGACCCAACCGGGGGCGAGGTCGTAGAAGTCAGGCAGGCGCTGAATCCCGAACCCGTCGAAGTCCAGCAGGGTCTCCATGTCGAAGGCTCCGGCACCAGCCAGCGCGGGTGCATACCTCGACAGGTAGGTGCGCGGCCGGAGATCATGGTTTCCCTCGATCACCCCCACTGGACCCGAAAATACGTCACGCAGGGGCGCGAGGAAGTTCTTCCGGGCGTACTCCGAGTCCTTGAAAACACTCCCCTCGTACTCGGCAGCGGTCCCCCGCGACCACCGGCTTGGCTGCGGGTAGTCCATCAGGTCACCGATCTGCACAACCTCGTCGGGCTGGTACTCCTTGAGGAACCGGAGAAGGGCCTTGACGGCGCGGCGGTCCTCATAAGGAATCTGAAGGTCACTAATCACGACGATGCGCTTGCTGTTAGTCACTCGTCTCCCCGAGAGCACCCCGCATCCGGTCGGTGAGGATGAAGAGCATCGCCGCGTAGTTGGCGATGTCCATGATTTCCTCTTGGAGCATCCCCAGAACCTCGACCGGGGACAGGCCCTCGAACTGCTGGAACCCGGCCCTGGCGTACTGGTCACGACCGACACCACGGACGCGGGACACGCAATGGACGATGAAACGCTCGACGAATCCGCTGAGCTGGTCGGTCGTCAGGCCGAACGGTGGACCGTCCAGCTCCTCCTCGTCGTCCCGCTCCTCGTCGGGGTCTTCGGTCTCGCCCACGATCAGGATGCGGATCAGCTCGTCCGCGCGCTTACCGTGGAGAACACCGCCCACGTCCACGAGATACACCCCGAGTTCATGGCCCTGGACGACTCCGATGCCGCCGATGCCCTCCCCGGCGATGATGAGCACTCGCTCACCGGTCTCGAAAGTCAAATTCCCATCCTTTCCAACAGGCCAGCTTTGCCGTGCGCGGCGAACACCGAGTTCACGTCCTCGTTGTCGGCAAAGGTCACAGGTTGTGCGTTGGGCAGGTCACCGCACACGCGCTCGGCGAACTTGCGTCCCGCCACGTCGCCGTCTGCGAAAACCCACACCCGCCGATAGCCGAGAAAGATCCGACGGAACCGCCGAAGCCAAGCATCCGCACCGGAAACCCCGACCGTGGGGACGCCCGTGACGGAGGCGGTGACAGTATCGATCTCACCTTCAGCAACGCCGATCTCGTCGTGTGTCTGAAGTACCGCAGGGGTGTTGAACAGGCGGGTCGTCATCCCGGGCAGGGACATGTACTTGCTGTGCCTGTGTTCCTTGTGGTCGTGATTCTCGATGCAGCGGAACCGCATCGCCACCACGGTCCACCCCGAGGTCGGGGACCAGCGCAGGTAAGGAATCGCCAGCCACCCCCGGTACCGCTCGTGCCCGGGAAGCGGGTCAGCCACGAAACCGAGGCGAAACCGGCCGACCTCCTCCATCGCCAGTCCGCGCTCCTTGGCCAAATACTCTTCTGCTGGACTTCCTACGAGACTGGCGTGGTAGCACGTCGTCGCTTCCACCAGCGATTTCCGCTGCGCGTCGCACAGCTTCTGCAAAACTCACCTCCTCGTATCGTTGGATCAGTGTTGGCACATCGCCCTTCATTCCACAGCCGTGGCACCGGAACGCGCCCCGCCGATAGCTAATGGACGCAGACGCGCGTGTCTCACCATGGAACGGGCAAAGGCAGGAGTTCCATTCGCGTCGGTCCGGCGGGAGCTCCCAACCGGGAAACCAGTGGCGGATCACGACGGCGATGGGCGCAGAAGACACCGATGTGTCATCCAAACCATCCACATCCCATACATCAAGTTATTTGGCTGAGAGAACGCGCCGAGACGGTGGGTTGATCAAGTAGTCAATGGCGCGTTGGAGTGCGTCCGGGTCATCGTGGAGATGGCCCAGCACACCCCGGTTACACGGCCCGCACAGGAGTCCTCGTACCTCTCCGGTTCGGTGGTTGTGGTCGACCGCGAGGCGTCGCCGACCGGTCCCCTTGGCGCGTTGGCAGATGGCACAAGCACCTCCTTGTGCTTCATACAATCGCTCGTACTCGTCCAGTGTGATGCCGTAGGTCCGCTGGATGTGCCTGCTGTGGGCGGCTCGACGACGGGCGGCCCGTGCCGCACGGTGATGGGTGGCGCAACGGGGGCCGGGGTAGGGAGCGGGGCGTTTCCCGCCGCGGCAGTCCCGACATCGTCTCACCCGCCCCACGGTGCACTCCACGGGCTGCCGGCCGTCGGCGAGGGATCGCGGACGAGTGCTCGCTCACCTACGAACTCCAGTTCGGCGTAGGTGAGTCCCGAGGGATCTGCCTTTCCGGAACGGTTCTTGACCGGCGAGACGTTCAGCGCGCCGTGCAGCGTGAGCACAAGCTCGGGCACACGGGTCACCTGCCCCTTGACTCCCGAGAGTGGGATAGGTTTGTCGCTGTCGACGTAGGGGCCGGTGACGTGGTGCAGTGCCACCACGCACGCGTTCGTCGCTCGTGCCATGGAATGCAGGTAGTCGAGGATGGACTCCAGTCCACTGAACGGATCGTCGTCATCCGCCCCTCCGCGAACGTTGGTGATGTTGTCGACGATGATCAGGTGTGGGAAGTCGCCGTACACCTCCTCGTAGCTCTCCACTGCTTCCTCCAGGTCATCGGTGTCGGGGCTGGCGTCGTAGTCCAACCGGATCGGTGCCCGCGCCAGGCGTTCGCGGTCCTCACCGGGAATGCGGTCCTCCAGGATCGCTTGGGACGCCTCCTCGATCGTTCGGTCACACAGGATCGCCATGGATCTGGTGAGCTGCACCCATGCGTCCGAGTCGGCACTGAACACCAGCGCAGGGACACCGCCGCGCAGGGCCAGGTTGAGCGCCATAATGCTCTTTCCGGTTCCCGGCCCCGCGGCGACGAGCACGAGCTGACCGCGCAGGAACCGGATGCCCTTCTCCTCCAACGACGTCCACACCACCGGAAGGGGTTCCCCTGCCGCGCCCCGTACCAACTGGCTCTGAATCAGGCTGTGAATCGGTGATCCCTTCTACAGGCTCGCGAGCTTGACAATGACTCGGCCCCACACCCGTCGGAGCCAGGCAGCCCTGGGCCTTCTACCGTCCCCCGGCAAGCACAATCAGCCGGTTCCTCATGGAGGCGCGAGTGCGCGGTGGGTTGCCGCGATCCCCAACGCCGCACCCACGTCCGCCGCGACGAACCACGGCTCGCCGTCCATGGCCACGCCCCGGACCTCAGCCGAATCCTCAAACCTGAGACCTCGATCTCCCCCACCATCCAAACTCCCATACATCAAGTAACTGGGCACAAGAAAAGCTACGCTGCGGCGTACGCGCACGACGCCTGGACGGGACAGAAGCGGCACTTCGCCGGCTCCGGCTTCGGTTCAAACCTGCCTGCCCGCACTGCGGCGTCCATCTGGTGAAACTCCTCGGTAACCCGCTCCACCGTCCACTCGGTGAGCGCGTAGGGAAGGGTGGGCTTGCCGGAGCGACCCATCCAGTAGTCACCGATCGTCACGGAGATGCCGTAGTTGAGGAGAAGCGCGATCGCGTAGACGGCGAGCTGGAACGCATCGCCCGGCAGATTGCCGGTCTTCAGGTCGCGAGGCCAGGGGGTGGGACGCGCGGGACACGTGGTCACCTGGTCCAGGTAGCCGCGCACCGGAACGCCATCGAGGTTGATCTCAAACCCCAGCTCGATCGCGGGGTCCCCGGCCGGAGTTGTCCACACGACTTCCTGGGGTGCGGTGACGGTGTAGTAGTGGACATACCGGGTGACCTGTTCCAAGCCGAGCCGGTGCCGGCGTTCGATATCGGCTTCCCCATGATACGGCCCCGAGGAAAACCAATAGTCCCAGCGGGGCGTTTCCTCGCACAGGCGGTTGGTGTGCTTCGTGTAGCTCTCCCTGTAAACCTCGTGTGCCTCGTCAAGGCTCATCGTTCGCCCCGACCGCTCCCATGCCTCCGCAGCTTCGTGTACGGCCAACCCTTGCGGGAGCCACGCAGCGGGCCTCTCCCAGACACGTTCAATCCGATGCAGGCGATACCTCTCCGGGCACAGCTTAAACTCACCGAGCTGGCTCGCTGATCTATAATCGGTCACCGCTGCCTTTCTATCATGCAGTTGTGCAGCACGTCTCCCGGGCACTCCGGAAAGATACGGTACGTGATTCTCTCGGCCTGACCAAACATCATTTCTTCGTCTGGAACGGTGATCCTGGACGTCTCCTCAAAGCAGGTCATTCTGAGGAACTCGGCTACCGGAAGAAGCCATGGATCAGCGGAGTCCACCAAAGGGCTAACATAAACACCCAGCTCCCTGAAACCGTTATTACCACTCCAGAGGTGAGCTTCCAAGAACATGGGTTCGTAGGCGAGTGTGGCGAGTTGGCACCTCGGTCTCATGCGTGAGCGGTGGTCCTCTCGAAAGCTGAAGGGCAAGGGCCTTCAGCGTGACATCGTTGTTGAACTTTCTGGTCGTATCTTCGGGAACTTGAGGAGCCTTCGTCCCCTTTCTGTCAAGTTTGTGTACTCGTTCACCCTGATGAGGAGATCCCCATCGCTTCCTTGCCGGCGCCGGTAGGCAAACCCGCCCACGCTGTCCACCTCGTGCGGCGGGATTTCTGGGTCGTACTCCACGACGACGTCTTCCCGCTCCAGGTAGTTGTAGAAACTGGCCAGCTCCCGAAGACGCCGATCGCTGAAGTCTCGACCTCCGGTCGCCATGTACTCAAAGTGGTCACGCAACATCCTGAGTGGATGCGAGTTCTTGAACCTTCGAGGAACCGGCCTCCACGGGAAATGTTCAAGGGCCTCTTCGCGTGGTGTCTTCAGCCTATCGCCCACCTGTTGCTTGAGTTGACTGACATACTGCGGACTTACACCATGATCACGCGCGATCTTCGCCTGTGTGTCGCCGCGAAGCATGCAGGCGGCGACCTTTTCCGGAGTCAAGCCTGAGCGGTTTCTACGAGCCATGCGCGATACCTCCTACCAAGGAGGTGGACGGTAGCCAGGCCACACCCAGACGTCAAGTCTCTGGACGCGCCACACGGCCGCCCGTGCGGCCCAGCCCCCTCTCCTAGCCGCCCAACCCTCTCATGAAGTCACACCCCCCAATCACACCCGGTGGCCATAGTGCTGCGACGAGCAACATTCTGGAGGGCATTGACCGAACCTTTCAACTACTATTCCCAGGGGTATCCCTGGTAGGGATACCCCTGGGAGGGGAGGTGATCGCGGACAGTGATCAACATGTCACCAGCTAGTAAGATTTTCGACCATTTCGACCGCCACATACAGCAACAACCCTGCCGGAACCTAACCGCAATCCGCGCCTAAACTTGTGGCTATGATCACCGTCCGACGACCGACCTTTAGTGACTTCCTCCGGCATCTACGTACCTCGGGAGAAGCCCAGGAAGTTCTCGGACAGCCGCCCAAACCCCGCCCCAGACTCAGCCGCACCCAGCTCGCCTCAACGGCGGCCATCAGCATCGGGTACCTCATCAAGCTGGAACAGGGGCACGCACAGAATCCTGCGGCGGAAGTTGTGGAGCGACTCGCGGACGCACTCCAGGCGACCCCGCTGGAGAGAGCGCACCTGCGAGACCTCGCGATCTACCCGCAGCTTCCCGAGCCCACGCCATCGCCCACCCGACTGACTCCGGCCGATGTGGACACCGAACTCGTCGACAGCCACCTTCCGCACCTGGCGGGATATGTCGACGAATGCTGGAACGTGATCTACGCCAACGCCGAGTACAGCCGCATCTACCGGCGGATCGACGCACCGGACATCGGCAACGTGCTCCTCTGGTTCTTCCAGGAGCCCCAGGCACGGCGGATCATGGTGGAGTGGGAAACCGAGGCGCGGCTCACGGTCTCGTGGTTCCGCGCCCACATGGCGAGGCGTCGGAACCCGCTGTTTGACGAAACCTTGCACACGCTGTCCCGCTGCCCGGAGTTCGTCACCATGTGGAACCGTCAGGAAGTATCGATGGGGCGGCATCAGCGACACATGCTGGTGCGGGACCTGGACCGGGGTGAGGTACTGACCTTGCGCGCGGAGGTGTACCCCACCCCGGACCCCACCCAGGCCCTCCAGCTCTACGTCGGGCTCCGGGTCAACGGGTAACGCGAACCGGCACCGCGCTGAGGAAGTCCACCAACACCCGGTTGGCCGCCTCCGCGTGCGTCAGCATCGGTGTATGGGCCGCACCCTTGATCACGTGGACCGGCGTCGCTCCGGGGAGCCGGTCAGCCAGCAGCTCCATCCGGTCCCGGGGCAGCGACTGATCCTCACTACCCCACAGCAGCAGAGCCGGACAAGTGATCTCGGCGAGCCTCCCGCTGACGTCATCCCTTTCCAACAGGCAGTTCGCAGCCTGCCCGAGGGGCAGCGAGCGGTGCCGCCACCGCTCGCGCCACTCGTCGGCAGCCGGGTGCTCCCCGAGAATCTGACGCGACAACTGAACCACCAGGTCGTCGATCGGGCCATGCTCGCGCAGCGCCGCGAACATCTGCCCATACCCCTCCTTATCGGCCGGGTGACAGGCGGTCGCCTCGGTGTCCGACAAGATCAAGCCTTGGACACGCTCAGGCGCCAGCAGCGCGGTCCGCAATGCGGTAAACCCACCTTGTGACACACCGCCGACGACGGCCTGCTCGATCCCGAGGTGATCCATCACCGCGAGCGCGTCTCGGGCATGGTCCCAGTAGGTGTACGGGACCTCGGCATCCGGTGTTCCACCGTGCCCCCTGGCATCCCATGCGATCACGCGCCACTGTGGTGACAGGGCCGCCATCTGGTGCTCAAACACCGAGCCATCCAGAAGAAACCCGTGACCGAGGATGACCGCCGGTCCGTCCCCACCGGTGTCCTCGTAGGACAGACATCGACCATCAATGATTGCGGTTGGCATCCTGCTCCTTGACTTCCAGAGCCGGCCCCAGCCGGCGTACGGACTGGCCTAGCTCCAAGCCCCCAGACCGTAACCTCACCCCGCGCAACACACCGCACTGCTGAGGACTGGCTCACATCCTCTAGCGGCGAACTCATGCCTTCGCCGATCGCGGCTTCCGCATCGGCTTCGGCGCGGGCTCCGCTGCAGAGAACACGGGGACCGGCACCGCGGCCGGTCGGCGACGCGGACGCTTCGGCTCGACCGGGACGTGGCTCCTGGTCGCCTCCGACCCCACCGGGGCTTCCTTCTCCACTGGGGCGACAACCCGAAGCGTGGGACGACGGTTTTCCGTGGCTCGTCCGGGCGCTGACTTCGGCAACTCCCGCACCCGGTGCCCAGGCCGGGCGGCCGTCCACGCCTCCATCACCTCCGACGAGATGCGACCCCGGTCCGACACCTTCAAGCCTTCCTTCCGTGCCCACTCACGGATCACCCGCTTCTGCTCGTGATCCATCACCGCGGGCCGCGTCCCGCTCTGCGCAAGCCGCCCCAACTTCCCCGTCATCCGTCGCGCATGGGGAATGAACGCGGCCAAGACCGCGTGAAGCCTTTCCGCATTCACGGCCGACAGATCGATCTCGTACACCACACCATCGAGACCAAATCTCACAGTCTCGGTCGCCTCAGACCCATCGAGGTCATCAACAAGTTCCACCCTGATCTTCCGTGCCATACCTCTCCCTTCCTTCCAGAACTCGTAGCGGACCACACCTGGCGACCCAACTACACCCGTCGACCACGGCGCTGCTCACCGACCCGGCGCTTGGCCGCACCCCGCTGCCGCTGAACCCTTCTCATCTTCGACTCCTGCACGGTCTTTCCCGCAGCCTGGCCGCCGCCTTCCCCGCCGTGTGCGTGACCGAGCGGAACCACCTGCGCTGACGCTTCCCGCTCATAGGCCAGCATCACGTCCCGCGGGATACGTCCCCGATCCGAAACCTTCAAACCTCGCGAGCGAGCCCACGCCCGAACCTCCCGCTGATTGCCGCGATCCGGTGCAGACGAAACCTTACGGCCACCGAGACGGCGGGCCGCCGTCACGAACTCCGCCAACGCCGCCCGCAACGCGTCCGCGTGCTCCTCCGTCAGATCAATCTCATACATCTGGCCGTCCAGGCCAAACCTCACCGTCTCGTCGGCCTCCAACTCAGGGTTCAGGTCGTCGATCAGGACAACTTTGGTAGCCATTGCTCTCCTTTCGTTGGGACTATGACGCTGCCCGGATAGACATCCGGGCAGCGTCGCTAGCTCAACGAGCGAGTGCCATCCGCCTTACCGGCGCGGAATGTGAATCCGTGGCTCGGTCTCGACATGACCCCAGTAGTGGCGCTCGAAATAGTCGGTCATGGCGTCCGAGTTGTCGTAGTTGTATGCGTGGTAAATGGTCTCAACTTCGTGGTACAGCGCTGCCATGGCTGCCGTGGCAATCTTCCAACGCTCTTGTTCCCCGTAGAGCGGATGGGGCTCGACCGTCCAACCCCAAATCTCGGGAACGTTCTTGATCACCAGGTCGATAGATCCACCACCCGAGTAGTACCGCGTCCGCACGCTGTACTTGATCTGTTCCGGGGCGTCGGCAATCGGATCCGGCACGGCAAGCACGGCAGGATCATCAACACTTTGCCCGATCTTCCGCGCCAGCTTTAGATCGGCCCGGATGAGCCTTGCGATCTCTGTCAGCGTCAGGTTCCTGGCCTGCTCGTACTTGCTGCCCTTCCACGCACCCGGGTTGTAGAGACGCCCAGTCGGCCAAGCCTTTTCGTGCTTCTCGCGTTGGTCGTTGATCCGCTTCAGCGCACGACGTGCGGCGTCCCGTTCCTCCTCGCTGGTTCTCTGATGCTCGATCAGAGCAAGAAGCGCCTTGATCTTTGCTTGCATCCGTTCATTCATGGGCACCGGAATCATGCCTTTCTCATCGAAGTATCGAGGGTTGGTGCGCCCCTCGGGCCGCTCCGGAAGGGCCTTATCTCTCCGTACGGTCATGCAGACGAAGAGCGCTGGTACCTCTTCCCCCAATTAGCTCGCTAAACCGGCTGTCGCTTGACGAGACGAAGCAACCACCGAACATGAATTGTGAGAACCACCGCTTGTACTCGTTGGCGTCGACCGCATGGTTGCCGTGCTCATCCATGATTCGACACCAGACGTCCGGGACCGGAACCAGGAACTGATTTCCACACGACCAGCGAACGAGCCAAGACCCCGGAGCATCATCGCTCGGAGAAAACACACGCGAGTATCGATCCAGCGGGTAGGGCTTGCCGTACTCTCCCCAGTTGTCACGGTAGATAACGTGGGTCAGCGTGACGGAGTCCACCCGAGATGAAACTCCGCCGTTCGAGTACGATGCGCCTTGATGCTTATACACGCCGAGAAGAAGTCCGCGACAGGTCACAGCATGAACCCTTTCCCAATGGCTTACCTATTTTCCCGCGTTGAGCTGGGATGGGTGAGCAGGTGCAACGACCTGCTCACGGCAACCACGCTCAAGGCTCTCGAAAAGAAACAACGACTCCGTTGCTAATTGGCTAGTTGTCCAAGCACTCCACGTGAATGACGGACTGCTTCAGCACATCGAAAAAATGCCTGTTCTTATCGTCCATCACCAAGTCGAACCCTTCATGTCTCGCGGAACGCTCGTCGGGCATCTCAACGTCGACCGCGTAAAGCTCCTCTTGCACCACGAAGACCCGGTAACGGGGCATTATTCACGCCTCCACGAAGAAGTAGTAGGTACGGGGGTTCGAGTCGTAGTTGACAAAGATCCCCGACTCACTCAACAGAATCGGACTGGAGAACGGCGTACCATCCTCATTCAGAATCTGCGCCGTTCGGTCCAACACCTGTACCCGTCGAACCTGCCCGGCCACCCGCAGGTGCATGCACACTTCCGAATGCGGAAGCCTGATACTGATAATTTCCCCATCCCTCGCAACACGCTTCACGTACAAGGCGCCATACCTTCCAGTAATCGGCTTGATTCCCCCACTCCTCCGCCCCTGCCTAGAAACAGGGGCGGAGTGGTCAAGGATCAATCTCGTGTGGCCTTACCAGCCCAGGTACGGGCCGAAGTACTTCGCCGGAACATCCCCGAATCGCTCCGGCAAATCTTCCGGACCACTGTCGTTATGGAGCCAATAGAAGTGGGCAATCATGTCCGTTGCAACCTCACGTTGCGTCGGTGTCGCATATGCTCGAATGGTTAAATCGCCTTCGACGTACGTCGCAACCCCGTACACTTCATCGCCGTTGTAGTGAAGAACGATCACGTGCGGCCACGAGCCGAGATTCCAACCCTTTGAGCCCCACAGCGGCACGACGAACCAGCCCGAACCTGACTCCTCGACCGCGTCCATCCAGTCGTACCCATAGCGTCCGATCTCCCACGAGATTGGCAGCTTGGGCAGCTTTTGGACGAGCTTGCTAATCTTCGCTTCGTCGCTCACTGCACCATTCCTTTCTGTTGGCTGAGCGGGGATGGATGGGCACGTGCACGACGTGCCCATGGCAACCACACTCAAGCCCCTAGATGGCGGGCAGAAGACACAGCATCTGGACCGTGCCTCACGGCGTATCGCGGCGGTTCAAGCCTCAATATAGGAACGCGCTACCTTCTCAAACTCGTGAAAGCTCTTGGGTGGCTTGTCCATGTACCGGGATGGATCAAGCACCGACATCGTCCTCCACTCTCCGGTATCCTTACGTTGGATACCAAAGAACAGCGAGGTGGTTCCGCGCGAATTGATAAGCTGATACAGGTTCTCGCTTTCACCTGCGACCCATTCGACTGCAAAGGCGGCAGGTGTGCTGACGTTTCTCATTGCGTGTCAGAACCCCTCAACACCTAGAGTCTCGGCGATGGACGAGAAGAGGTCTTCCGCGCGATCCTGGTACTCAGGATCGAAATCATTCCATCCTACGAATCCAACGGCCGTCGACAGAGCGACCAAGAGCGCGCCCATGTCTCTAGGAGAGAGGGACGTATCGTAGGACTCGCCACCCTCAATCAACTTTTCGAGCATCGCGTTGACCATGACGCGAGTACCCATGGTATACATTCTCATTCCCTCCGCCTAACTCCGTTTGGTACTGATCCCTCATTCAGCGCCACGGGTGAGCCGTGACGCCTAGATCAGAGATCAAAACTTGTCCGCGAATGCCCGAAACCGGTTCCCGTGCTCGGAGCTTCCACACCCCTCGCAGGAACTCATGCAATAACCAAAGTCATCGCTACCCGGAATCAGGTGATACCCCTGCCACCTCTTCGCCATGCCTTGTCCAGCCTTATCGGCAGCGTCCGTGCCGTCCACATACTCACCATTAGCGAGAAGGTGAATGCAGACTTCGCACACCATTAGCTCAATGAATTCCGACACTGTCACACCTCCACAAGCTCGCAAGCATCGTCCCGCTGGCACTCGCCATTGCCGATTTCACAATCGGCTTCCCCGCACAAAGAGGCTTATTCAGCGAGGGAGTAGAAGTGTAGGGCGATCACGGCTGAGATGGTTTCGGGGAAGG
>NZ_BMMK01000005.1:0-134499 GCF_014645795.1 Longimycelium tulufanense
ATCGTCCACGAGTGGAGATCATCTACCCCACCTCAACGATCTACCAAGTGAGACACGCTCTTAGTCAAAACTTGAACCAGTCGCGCCACCAAATGAAACATGATGAAATTTCAACTTCAGGAACTGGATCATGTACTACCCATTCGTGGGGTCTCGCATTATTGATCAAGCGAAGAGGTCAGGAGGCAGTCAACCTGGGAACGTGCCCGGTCAGAGCACTTGATCGAGCACTCCGGCTGATCTCGCTCGACAGGGTGAGGTGCGGGATGGATCATGTCAGATCGGCATCAGGTTGGCCCTAGCCTTGTCCGACACCGCAGCGTCGGTTTATCGCTTTTTCGGTGGCCTTCATTCCTAAAAGGAGGTCTCGCCTTCGCACGGCCAAATGAAGTTCCCACAACAGAAGCAACCAGGAGGAACCGTGCTTCTCGTCGAAGAGATTCCCAGTCTGGAGACGACTGAAGATGCCCGTCGCCGGGAGTTGAACGCGCTGCTGCGCGCCTGTCGTGCCCGCCTGCGGCGGGATCAGGTCGGGCTGCCGCTCAGCCTGTCACGGCGGGACACTGGGTTGCGGCAGGAAGACGTGGCGATCATGGCGGGGTTGAGCACCCGCTGGTACGCCGCTTTCGAGCGTGGCGAACTGACCACGCCCAACAGCCAGATCCTGGAATCAATCTCGCGTGTTCTGCGGATGGACGAGGCGGAACGTACGTGCCTCTACCTCCTGGCGTCCGGCCACGAACCCACACGACACGAAGCCCCCAGGGCCACGGTGGACGCCGGGCTCCGCGAGTTCGTCCGCAGCCAGGTGCCCAAGCCCACCATGGTCACCGACCTCTCCTGGCAGCTCCTGTGCTGGAACTCCGCGGTCACCGAATGGTTCGCGAACTTCAGCGATCACAACGAGGAAGACCGCAACTTCGCGCTCTGGCTCTTCAGCGAAGATGCCGCCCAACGCTTCGTCGAGATCAACAGCGAACGCTGCGCACTGATCGGCCAGCTGCATACCGACTACGCACGCCATCCCGGCCACCCGGACCTCGAACGGGTCATCTCGCGTCTTCTTGCGATCAGCCACCAGGCGCGCGTGCTGTGGGACCAGTTTCACCTCGCCCCGTCCAACCGCTACTTCACGACGTGCCTCAGCCACCCCAGATACGGCCAGCGCGGTATGTTCGGGGTTACGGTCAAGCTGCGGTCCGGGTTGCGACTGCTCACCTTCACTCCGGCGCGAAGGCCCGCACGTCGCCAGTCGGCCTGACGGTGGCCATGCCGTTGGCCAGCGGGCCCGAGGGGAAGCGGGCACGCGCTGGTCAAGTGGATGGGTCCGCCGAGTGCCCTTCCGCGCAACGCCCTCTCGTGCCGAGGCCGGAAAGTCGATGTGCCAGTCTCAATGTCCTCAGGTGATCGAAGGTAGCCCGGCAGCCGCGTCCAGCATCGCTCCTCCCAGCGGTACAGTGAACGATCCCGCGGGCAGCTGTACGTCGTGGGACATGCTGCTGCCGGGCAAGCACTCTTGCCCGCGCCGATACTTCAGTCGCTACAAGCGACCCAGCCGTCATCTGAGCTCCCCGCAGGACACAGCGTCGCTTGCCCCGGCCACGGCCGCGTTGCGGCGGCAGCGGGGGACGGACCTAGGAGCCGGTGTCCCACCGATTCCCAGTGTTGTAGGCGGTGGCTCAGAAGGAGCCGAACAGTGGCCCGGTGATCGCCAGCCCAACCTTGTCGGTGCGGTAGAGCACGAAGATGAGGAGGGCGCCGCCGGCAAGCGCGATGTCTTTCATGAACTGGATCTGCTCGTTGGCACGTGCGCGGGGATCGGTCTCCCGCCAGAAGGCGTGCATGACGAGTGCGGTCGGGGCGAGGAACAGGAACAACATCAACGCCCCGAAATCGCCCCACAGGCCGAGCAGGACCAGCAGCCCGCCCACCACCATCCACACCCCGCTGCCGAGCACGGCCAGCCGCGGTGCCGGGAGTTTCTTCGCCTGGGCGTAGCCGGCCATGTAGTCGGTGTTGGTGAAGTGGCCGTAGGCGGACCCGAAGAAGATCAGGACGAAGAGGATGCGTCCGACGAGTGCGACGAGATCCATCACAAACCTCCAATGGGGAGCCCTGCCTTGGGGCAGGGGGATGAATTCGGAGACCCGTTGGCCAGGGCCGGCGTCAGCCGGCGTGGCACCAAGCAGGTGAGTGGACGGGTCTCCCGGGAATCGGATCGACACAAGGAACTCGTAGAAGGATCGTGTGATGGCGCGAGCGTCCGCCGGTTCTCCAGTGGCGTGTACGACTTGGGCTTGCATGTGGTCGCCACCCAGTGGTGCCGCACCCTGAAGGCGGGTGGGTGAGGATGCGCCAGTCCTTCAAGTTTTTGTTGCGCCCCACAGCTAAGCAGTATGTTGCCCTGGTGACGTGTCTCGAGGATCACCGGTAGCTTTACAACGCCGCGCTGACTGAGCAGGGGGATGGCTACCGTATGGCGGGCGTGTCGATCCAGTATGTCGAGCAGTCCGCTCAACTCCGCGACATCGGCCGTGCCGACCCAGAGGGGCAGGGGCGGTGCTCGTTCTCCTCCCAGCAGGCCACCCTGCGCCGGTTGAACAAGGCATTCGCTGCGTTCTTCCGCCGCATCAAAAACGGCCAGCAACCCGGTTATCCGCGGTTCAAGGGAGTTGGCTGGTTCGACACCGTGGAGTGATCTCAGGGCGGGGACGGCTGTCGCTCGGACTCGCAGCCCCACACCCCCCGCCACCCGTCTCCATCTCCAGGGTATCGGGCATGTACGGGCACACGAGCACCGGGCCATCCTGGGTCGTGTGAGGACGGTCAGCGTCAAGTGTGAGGGCTCGCGCTGGTTCGTAGTGCTCTCCTGCGACGACGTGCCGGTCGAACCGTTGCCCGCGACGGGCCGCGTGGTGGCGCTCGACATGGGTATCACCCATTTCGCCACCACCCACACCGGAGAGCACATCCCCAACCCAAGGTGTCCTGAAGCGGTTGGCCGAGGCGTTGGAGCAGGTGCAACATGCCTTGTCTACGTTCCCACAACGACACCGCACCAAGCGCTCCCGTCAGCATCGGGCTGCCGCCGCAAAGTCGCCCGCCTACACGCCAAGATTTGCCGACCACGCCTCGACCACGCGCACAAGACTGCGCTCCACGTGGTGCGCGCAGCTGATGTCATCGCTCACGAACGGATGAATATCACCGGCATGGTGCGCAAACCGCAAGCCAAACCTGATCCCGACCAGCCGGGTGTGTTTCTCCCCAACGGAGCAGCGGCGAAGACCGGGCTGAACCGCAGCACCCTCGACACGGGTTGGGGGGTGTTCCTCAGGCTCCTTGCGCACAAGGCTGAAAGTGCCGGTCGACGAGTGATAGCTGTGGGCCTCCGCAACAGTTCCCCCACCTGCCCATGCTGTGGGCATTGCGCGGAGAGCAACCGCGACCGGGAACACTTCTGCTGCACCGCCTGTGGGTACCTCGACCATGCTCCCAGGATCGACGATGGCGCCGTCCGGGGCATGCCGAGAGCGGGCCCCGGTCGCCACAGTTTGGTGACGATGGGTGATCATTGAGGTGGCTACGCCGGCTCCTCATCGCCCGACTCGGGCAACGGCAACGGAACAACCAGGCAGGGTCCGCCGAAGAACAGGCCGGCGTCGACGTCCACGACGCGGCCGTCGGCGTAGACGTAGGGGCCCTCGACCTCCCAGGGGTCGATGCCGCGGATCACCGGGATGGGGCTGTGCCCGTGCACGATCCGTCGCCCGCCCAGCGTCCGGAGCACCACCTCGGCCGCCTTGGGCCCGAGGGTGGGGTCCAGGAACTCGCCGCGCCGGAACAGCAGCCGCATACAGTCGGTCCACTCCTCCGGTCGCGGCTCAGCAATCACCCGGGCCACGGTCCGGTTGACCTCGGTCACGGAGGAGCCCAGCTCGAGGTAGGCGGTGGTGTCGGAGTGCACCAGCAGGTGGTCGGCCACCACCGCCGCGGCGGGCAGGCCGGACAGCCATGCGACGTGCTCGTCGCGCAGCCGGGTGAGGTCCTCGGTCCGGCCGCCGTTGAGCTGCCACAGCTCCCGGTAGGTGCGGGGGTTGGGGGACACCGGCTCGTCCGGGAAGTGGTGCGCGCCGAGCAACAGCAGCTCGTGGTTGCCGAGCACCGCGCCGACGTGGCCGCCGGCTTCGTCGGCCTGCCGGGCCAGGCGCATGACGAGATCGATGACGCCGATGCCATCCGGGCCCCGGTCGGTGAAGTCCCCGAGGAACCACAGCCCGGCGTCCGCGCCGGCCCAGTCGCCGGCGGCGTCCACCAACCCGGCGGTGGTCAGCGCGGCGACCAGCGGTTCGAGGTGGCCGTGGACGTCGCCGACCACGTGCAGTGACGTGGCTCTGGCCTGGTCAGGGGACACAGTTCCGAGCGTAGCCCGCGGTCACGCGTTCATTCGTTCGGGCGATAGGCGGGACCACGCGGATGGGCCCTTGCCGTCACGTGACGACAAGGGCCCATCCGGTGGCGTGTGGGCGCCGGCGGTCGGTCAGACCTGGATGCCACGCTCGGCGAGCCAGGGGCGCGGGTCGATCTTCTGGCTACCGTTCAGCCACACCTCGAAGTGCAGGTGTGGACCGGTGGACTGGCCGCGGTTGCCCATGGTCGCGATCTGCTGGCCGGCGGTGACGCGCTGGCCGGCCTGCACCAGCGATTCGTTGATGTGTCCGTAGACGGTGACCGTGCCGTCGTTGTGGCGGATGCGGACCCACAGGCCGAAGCCGCTGGCGGGGCCGGACTCCACCACGACGCCGTCGGCCACCGAGCGGATCGGGGTGCCGATGGCGTTGGCGATGTCCACACCCTGGTGACTGGTGCCCCAGCGGGCGCCGAACCCGGAGGTGAAGACGCCCTCGGCGGGCTTGACGAACTGGGCGCGCAGCGCGGCGACCCGCTCGCGTTCGGCGGCCTCCCGGGCGTCGCGTTCGGCAGCCTCGCGGGCGGCCTGCTCGGCCGCGGCGCGGGCCGCGGCGGCCTGGTCGGAGGCGGCCTTGGCGGCCTGTTCGAGCTGCTGCTGGGCGGCCCGGCCCAGCTTCGCGGCCGCGCCGGCCGGCTCGGCGATGTCGGCCACCGGGAGGGTCTCGGGATGCCCGCTCCGGGGCTGGATGCCGGTGCTGGTCATCGCCAGGTCGGTGGTCTTGCCCAGCGGGGAGATCTCGTTCGCGGCGGACTTGACCGTCTCCAGGTTCGCCGCGCCCGTGACGAAGGTGCCGGCGGCCAGGGCCGCGGTGATGACCCGGGTACGGATGACGGTGGGGGACGGTGCTCGGTGGCGCGCGCCTCTGGCATTCGGGGTGATGCTGCTCAGCGCCTGCTGAAGTGCCGGAGAGGGTTGCTCACCACCGCTCGCACGGTGTCGAGCCACTGCTCAGACCTTTCAATTGTTCGGGGAGTTCGGTCTGGGACACCCGTCGGGGTCGGGCTGGTATGGACCCGGGGGATGATCGATACCGTGTCCCACTGTTAACCGAACCGTGACTTTCGTCGAGCGACGCTAACGATGGGTCACCGGAAGGGGCAAGTTGGAGTGACCTTCGTCGCCTTTTGGTATAAGAATCGCGTAAAATTGTCACTCGTTGCGACCGAGTCGTTCGGGTTCAGCGAACACTTTCGGCCAACTTCTTTCCCACCCACCCACAAGCCCGCCGCCATCGGCCACGATCGGAACCTGTCGGGTGTTCGGCTAGTGAGGGGACGCGAGGTCGATGGGTGCGCATCTCAGCCGACGTGGGTTCCTCCGCACAACCGGGGTCACCGCCGGTCTCGCGCTGCCCATGGCCACTCCCCCGGCAGCTACCGCGGCGCCGTCGCCACCCGCGCCCGAGCACGACGTGCACGACATCGACGTGGTGTCGCTGGCCCGCACCATGATCCGGTTCGACACGTCCCACAACGGTGAGGGCGGGGTGACGTTGCCGCACGCGCGCGCCCTACGCGCCATCTGGGAGGCCCACGGCGTCAACACGCGCATCGTGCCCACGCCCAAGCCCGACAACGTGCACCTCGTCGCGCGCATCCAGGGCACGGGTGCACGCCCGCCCCTGTTGTTGCTCTGCCACTCCGACGTCGTGACGGTGGAGCGGGAGGACTGGCAGCGGGACCCGTTCGGCGGTGAGGTGGTCGACGGCGAGCTGTGGGGACGCGGTGCGGTTGACATGAAGGGCGCGAACGCCGCCTATATGAGTGCGTTATTGCGCCTGGTCCGAGAGGGTGCCCGGTTCGACCGGGACGTGATCTTCCTGTCCGACTGCGACGAGGAGGGTGGACCGCACAGCACCTATTGGTTGCTGCAGCAGGAGCCGGAGCTGTTACGGGTGGGTGCGGTACTCACCGAGGGCGGATGGCAGCTGGCGCAGCGGGACGGCCGGACCCCGATGATGCTGTCCGTCACCACCCAGGACCGGGTGTTCGGCCTGGTCCGGCTGACCGCACGAGGCACGGCCACACACTCGTCCAAGCCCATTCCCGACTCCGCGATCGTCCGGCTCAACCGGGCCGTGGCCCGCTTGGCCGACCACCAGCCGGACGTCGTGCTCACCGACATCAACCGCCGGTACTTCGAGGCCTTGGCCGAGGCCACCACCGACGAAAGCTTCGCCCACGGGATCCGGCTGCTGCTGCACGCCCGGAACCCACGGCAGGTCGAGCGCGCCGCGCGCCTCGTCGTCGACAGGAGCCCCTACCCCTGGCTGCACAACGCGCTGCTCCGCGCGACCGTCGCCTACGTCGTCCAGGAGGGCGGGTACCGGTCCAACGTCATCCCCTCCCGGGCCTCAGTACAGCTCCAGATTCGCTTCACCCCGCAGGGCCAGCGCCCGGCCGCGGTGATCGACGGGATTCGCACCGCCATCGCCGACGGGGGAATCGAGCTCACCCTGGTGGGCCAGCCCGGGCAGACCCAGGACGAGATCCTGGCCGGTTGGAACGAACGTTGGGCGTCCCAGCCGTCCACCACCGACACCGACGTCTTCCGCGCCTGGCGGGCCGCTGCGGGTGAGGTCCTGCCCCGTGTTCCCGCCGTTCCCGCGATGTTCGAGGCGGGCACCAGCGGCGGTCCCTGGCGGAAGCAGGGCGTTCCGGTGTACGGCATCTACCCGTACGTTGTCGACAACGCCGCCATGGTTTCGATGCACGGCACCAACGAACGGGTCCGTGTTGACGCCCTCCGCCAGGGCATGGAGCTGCTCTACCGATTGTTCCGTCGCTTCACCGTCTAACCACCGAGGAACGATGCTTCCGATCATGAGCTTGTAGATCTCGTACTCGGACAACCGCGCCGGATCGAGCAGCAACCTGGCCCCTCGTCTCGGGCGAACGTGCGGCACCGGCCGCTCATGGCACCGGAACGACGGTCGCCCGCCCGCTCGGCGTGACAACGTCGGGCCGAAAGCGAGGGGCGTCACGGCCGCGGGGACGCCAGTGGTGCTCAGCCGAGGAAGCCACGCAGCAGCGAGGCCGTGCCGGCGAGGTGTTCGGCCATGGCTTCCCGGGCGGCGCTGGGGTTGCCGGCCAAAATCGCGGCCACGACCTGCTCGTGCTGCTCGCGGGAGTGCTCGATGTTGCGTTCCAACAGGGGAATCGCGTCCAGGAGCTCGTTGAGCCGCATGCGCACGTCGGCCACGGCCGACACCAGTGCGCTGGACCCGGTCACTTCGGCGATCGCCAGGTGCAGGCGGGAGTCGCGGCGCCGGAAGTCGGCGAGGTCGGCCCGGCCCGCCTCGGCCAGCTTGGCGGTCAGGTGCTCCCGCTCGGCCGCGGTGAGCTCGCGGGCGGCGGCGGCCTCAGCTGCGCCGGTCTCCAGGACGTGGCGGAACGTGAAGACGTCGGCGAGGCGGGCCGCGTCCCACCGCCGGGCCACGCCCCGCACGTCGTGGCGGATGGCGGTGGGCGGTTCGTCGACCACGAAGGTGCCGCCGTAGCGGCCGCGGCGGGACTGGACGAACCCGGCCTGCTGCAACGCGCGGATCGCCTCCCGCAGCGTCACCCGGCTGACGTTGAGCCGTGCCGCCAGTTCCCGCTCGGCCGGCAGCTTCTCCCCCGGCCCCACCACGCCGAGCCGGATCGCCTGCAGCAGCCGCTCGACGGTCTCCTCGAAGGCGTTACCGGTGCGCAGTGGCCGGAACATCGGATGTTCGGCGCCGGCGGGCACCGACCCGGCACTGGCCTCCCGCTCCCGCACCGCCCGCCTCCCCGAACCGCCAATGGTCTGACCGTGGTCAGATTAGAACATCGACGGAACCCGACGAGCGCTCCACGGCCGGAGGGCTCCCCGGCACGAAGCCGCCAGGCTGCTCGCCCAGCAGCACGGATCAGGCGGCGGTGAGACGCGATACCACACAGGGGACATGCCCCGGAGAGAAACTCCGCGGCAATACAGACACAACGGAGGAAATTCACAATAACCAACCGCAGTCCGGAAACCCGAAAAGCCGAGCACCGCACCGGGTTTCCTGGCTGGGGAGGGCACGCGTAGGTGGCAACCCGCGCCGGAAAGCCATGGCAGCCAGGCGACAGCCCGAAACGCGCGAACGCGGCGGCCCGCACACTGGACAAGGTGCGGGCCGCCGCGTCCAGGCGGTACTGCTAGCGACCCAGGTCGGGGTAGAGCGGGTACTTGGCGGCCAGCGCGGTGACCCGGTCGCGCAGGGCGGGCACGTCCGCCCCCGGCTGCAGCGCGGTCGCGATCACGTCAGCGACCTCGGCGAAGTCCTCAGCCCCGAAACCGCGGGTGGCCAGCGCCGGCGTGCCGATGCGCAGGCCCGAGGTGACCATCGGCGGCCGCGGGTCGAACGGCACGGCGTTGCGGTTGACCGTGATCCCCACCGAGTGCAGCAGGTCCTCGGCCTGCTTGCCGTCCAGCTCGGAGTCACGCAGGTCGACCAGGACCAGGTGCACGTCGGTACCGCCGGTGAGCACCCGCACGCCGGCGGCGGCGCAGTCCTCGCGGCGGAGCCGGTCGGCCAGGATCCGCGCCCCCTCCAGCGTGCGACGCTGGCGGTCGGCGAACTCCTCGCTCGCCGCGACCTTGAAGGCCACCGCCTTGGCGGCGATGACGTGCTCCAGCGGGCCACCCTGCTGCCCGGGGAACACCGCGGAGTTGATCTTCTTGGCCAGCTCCTTGGTGGTCAGGATCACCCCGCCCCGCGGGCCACCGAGGGTCTTGTGCGTGGTCGTGGTGACCACGTGCGCGTGCGGCACCGGGTTCGGGTGCAGCCCCGCGGCCACCAGGCCGGCGAAGTGCGCCATGTCGACCATCAGGTAGGCGCCCACCTCGTCGGCGATCCGCCGGAACTCGGCGAAGTCGAGCTGTCGCGGGTAGGCCGACCAACCGGCCACGATCAGCTTCGGCCGGTGTTCCTTGGCCAGCCGCTCCACCTCGGCCATGTCCACCCGGTAGTCGGCCTCCGAGACGTGGTAGGCGACCACGTTGTAGAGCTTGCCGGAGAAGTTGATCCGCATGCCGTGGGTGAGGTGCCCACCGTGCGCGAGGTCCAGGCCCAGGATGGTGTCACCCGGGTCGAGCAGCGCGAACATCGCCGCGGCGTTGGCCTGCGCGCCGGAGTGCGGCTGCACGTTGGCGGCCTCGGCACCGAACAGCGCCGTGATCCGCTCGATGGCCAACCGCTCGACCACGTCGACGTGCTCGCAACCGCCGTAGTACCGCCGCCCCGGGTAACCCTCGGCGTACTTGTTGGTCAGCACCGAGCCCTGCGCCTGGAGCACCGCGACCGGCGCGAAGTTCTCCGAGGCGATCATCTCCAGGGTGCCCTGCTGACGGCGCAGCTCGGCGCCCACCGCCGCGGCGACCTCCGGGTCCAGCTCGGTCAGCGGGGCGTGCATCAGGTCCATGCGTTGCTCCTCGTCGTGATCGTCGGCGGTGCTCATGCCTCGGCGCCGACCAGGGCACCGTAACCCGCGGCGTCGAGCAGTTCGGCGGGCAGTGCCTCCACCCGGACCCGGAAGAGCCAGCCCCGGCCGTGGGGCTCGGCGTTGACCAGTGCGGGATCGTCCACGACCGCCTGGTTGACCTCGACGACCTCGCCGGTGACCGGCGCGTAGAGGTCGCTGACCGACTTGGTGGACTCGATCTCGCCGCACACCTCGCCGGCGGCGACCGTGGTCCCCACCTCGGGGAGCTGGACGAACACCACGTCACCGAGGGACTCGGCGGCGTATCCGGTGACGCCCACGGTGGTCACGCCGTCCGCCGGCTCGGTGCACCACTCGTGGTCCTGGCTGTAACGCAGGTCGGCGGGGAAGTTCATGGTTCCTCCAGGCACGGGGAAGTCAGGAAGTCGACGGGGACCGGTGCCGCCGTGTGACGGGCACCGGTGTGTTGGGGAAGTGCGGCGGGTCAGGCGCCGCGGCGGTAGAACGGCAGCTCGACGACGTCGACGGGCTCCTGGCGGCCGCGGACGTCGACGGCCAGCTCGGTAACCGGCGCACTCCGGTCGACCGGCACGTAGGCCATGGCAACCGGCTGGCCCAGCGTAGGTGAGGGCGCACCACTGGTCACGGTCCCGATCGGGGTGCCGCTCGCGGGGTCGACCACGGGGTAGCCGGCGCGGGGCGCGCGGCGGCCGCGCGCCACCAAGCCCACCAGCGTCTCGGTGGGGCCGGCCTCCTTGCGGGCCAGCAGGGCGCCCCGGCCGACGAAGTCGCCCTTGTCGAACTTGACCACCCGGCCCAGGCCGGCCTCGAACGGGGTGCGCGCCCGGGTGAGCTCGTGGCCGTACAGCGGCATGCCGGCTTCCAGGCGGAGGCTGTCCCGGCTGGCCAGCCCGGCCGGCAGCGGGACCTGGGGACCGCCGGCCGCGCGCAGCGCCTGCCACAGCGACTCGGCGGCGGCGGGGGCACAGAACAGCTCGAAGCCGTCCTCGCCGGTGTAGCCGGTGCGGGCGAGCAGCACCTCGTGGCCGGCCACCCGGGCGGGCAGGCAGGCGTAGTACTTCAGGTTGTCCAGATCGGCGTCGGTCAGCGTGGCCAGCAGGCCGGCCGCGGCCGGTCCCTGCACGGCGAGGAGCGCGTGGTCGGCGCTGGCGTCGGTGACCTCGGTGTCGAAGCCGCTGGCACGCGCGGACAGCTCCGCAGCGACAACGTCGGTGTTCGCCGCGTTGGCGACAACGAGGTACTCCTGCTCGCCGGTGCGGTAAACGATGAGGTCGTCCAGCACGCCGCCGTCGGGCGCGCAGATCATGGTGTAGCGGGCGCGGTGGTGGCCGAGCTTGCCGATGTTGCCGACCAGCGCGTAGTCGAGGGCCGCGGCGGCTTGCGGGCCGGTGAGGACGATCTCGCCCATGTGCGAGAGGTCGAACAGCCCGGCGCCCTGCCGCACCGCGTGGTGCTCGGCCAGCTCGCTGGTGTAGCGCAGGGGCATGGAGAAGCCCGCGAAGTCGGTCATGTTCGCGCCGAGCGCGACGTGCACCGCGTGGAGCGGGGTCTGCTTGGGTGGGTCCTGGGGTTGCATCGAGGCTCCCTCGGTCGTGCCGGTGGTCTGCCGGCGTGCCTGGGTGGGCCTCCCTGCTCTGTCGTGGACCTGAGAGCTTCGCCGCGACGGGTCGCGGCTTGCACCGTGGGTGAGGCGGCACGGGGTGCCGCCTGCTTTCCAGAGGTCGCCTCGTCCGAACGGTAGTTGGTGCCTGAGAGTTTCCCGGGAGTGTTGCTCCTTCGGCGCCCCCGCCCGCCGCGCACGGCCACGGAGGTCTCTCCCGCCCGGACTCGAACGGCGCGATGTTCGGTTGTGGCCCGCAGCATACGCAGACCGGCGCCGGGGTTGCACCCCGAGTAGGTGCGACGTGGGTGTGGCCGCCCCCTCGGGCGCCAGCTGGCTGCCCCTGCCCGACGAGCTGCCCGATCGGCAGGGAGATGAGCGTGCGGTGGCTGGGTAGGACGCTCCCGCCCTACCCGGCCACCGCTCGACAGATGTTCAGTGGCAGCCGGCGAGGTCCTGGAGTTGGGCCACGTCGATCGCGTTGGCCTCGCGTTCGGCACCTTGGTCGTTGGGGTGCACGTTGTCCGGGGACAGTCCCGGTGCCCAGTGGTCCGGCTGGTTCGGGTCGGACACTGCGGCGGCGAAGTCGACCACACCGTCGAACAGCCCGCTGTTCCGGACGAAGTCGTTGACCTGCTTCCGGTTGGCCTGCGCTCCGGGGAGCCCGTAGGTGAAGGCCACGCCCTCCGCGCCGGCGGTGGGGGTGAGCGTGCCTCCGATGGCCTTCAGCCCGGCCCGGTGCGCCTGGTCGACGATCTGCCGGTAGGCGTCGATCACCTCGTCAGCGGAGGCGAAGAACGCCAGGTCGTTCATGCCGAGCACGACGACCACCGCCCGGACCCCCGGAACGCTGGCCACGTCGGCCCGGAACCGCTCCACCCCCGAAGGCCCGCCGATGCCGACCAGGTTGGGACCGAGAATGCCCGGCCGGATCCCCGGGCTGGCGAAGTTGAAGCTGATCGCGGAGTCGACCACCGACAGCCGGGAGCCACCCGGGGTGGCCTGGAGCCGGCGGGTGAGGAAGTCCGGCCAGCGCCGGTCGGCGTCCGCGGTGGTGGCGACGCTGTTGGTGAAGGAGTCACCCAGGACCGCCACCGCGGAGGTGCCGGCGGGGGCGTAGACGTCGACGGCGTCGACGTAGTAGATCGAGCTCGTCCGGTCGCCGAAGGCGTTGCCGTTCTCCTCCGCGGCGTGGTCGCCGCTCAGCGGTGGCGACAGGTACGAGGTGTGGTTCCCGTCCCAGTGATAGGTCGGGGCCGAGTGAAAGACCTGCGGAACGTGGAAGCTGACAGCGAGCTTGTCGAAGGGAGCGACGGTGATCGCCACCGGGTCGCTGACCACGTCCTGCCCGGGCGGGACGGTGACCTTGTCGGCGCCGGAGAACGTCAACGGCTTGTTCGAGCCGGGGACCAGGCTGGAACCGGACTGCTGCCGGCCGACGTGGACGTTGGCGAACGTGATCGGGTCCGTGCCGTAGCGGTTGCTCAGGTGCACGCGCACCGCGGTACCCGAGGTTTCCGGCGTGGTGATCATGCGCAGTGATTCGTTGGCGATCGCCCGAGGCAACGTCAGGGGGTAGCCATCGACGTTGATCGAGGGCCCGTTGGTGTCTTCCTGGACGAAGCGTTGGGGGCCGCCGGGAACGGCGGCCCACGCGCCCACCCAACCGGCCGAGGAGCAGGTCACCGGTGCGGGGCCCGGTGCCGGTTCGGCCGCCGCTGCGGTGCCGGGTGTCGCGAGCACCGCGCCCGCCAGGGCCGTAGCCACCGACGTGACCAGTCCCCACCTCCTGGCCTGCCCACGAGTTGTTGACCTTGCCATACGAAATGCCTCCATTCGGCAACGCCTCGCACACCGTTGTTGTTTCCCTCTTGGCTGACTGCTGTTTCGTTTCTAGCTGACGTGGAGTTTTACCGACCCCTACGCACGCGGAAGTGTTGATATTGAGAAAATCACTTCCAGTCATCGGCCAGTTTCGGTCACTGCGAGGCAGGACGTGTTTGCCACCGGGTGACGATCCAGTGAAGAGTCGATACCTGCCCTGTTGTCGTACAGCCACAGCGGGCACTGGGGCGCCGACCGGCCATGGCACTGGGCTCGCATCTCGCAAGACTGTTATGTCGGAAAAACTCCGACCGCCAGGACACAATCACCCGACTGAGTTCCACCTACCGGATCACGCTTCCCGTTACGTCCAACGAATCAGCCGCCGGCCCGTGCGCATCCATGTGCCAAGCACAACGTGCACAATATGACGGGTTGCCGGAGGTTTTCCGATGACAGCAATTTTCCAACATCTCGCCCGGCCACTTTGGTGGCCAGTCCAGCGTCGGGTCCGATATCGTCCGGTATCGGGAGTCCAGCGACAGCGCCGTCCGAGACATGCCACATCCGAGCCGCCAACGAGGGTGCGGGCCTGGGTTCCCACCCCGGGCACGGACGACTGGCGCTCACGATCAGGACGCGGCCGCCCGAAGCGCACTCGCGCTGGGCGACGTTGTTGACGGGTTCGGTTTGCGATATGCCGGGCCTCTTCCTGAGTCACCGGATAGGCCATCACTGCGAGGCGTGGCAGCGACGACGCGTTCCCACTGGATCGGTCAGGTGGCCAGGACTTCGCCAGGACCCTTGACCCTACTGTGTCTCGTACCACAGGATTTGGAGCGCTCTAAAAGTTAGAGCGCTCCAACGAGGGTGTGGACACGAGGATGGAGAACCTACCCATGCGGATCGGACTCGCTGGTGTGGGGCGGATTGGTGCCTTCCACGCCCAGACCCTGCGCACGCTGCCGGCGATCGGGACCCTGGTGCTGGCCGATACCGATGCCGTGCGGGCACACCTGGTGGCGGCCCAGCTCGGCGAGACCGGTGTGGTGGTCCTCGATCGACCCGACGATCTGTTCTCGGCCGGTCTCGACGGGCTCGTTATCGCCGCCGCCACCGATGCCCATCCCGAGCTGCTGGAACGGGGAGTCGACGCGGGGATCCCGGTGTTCTGCGAGAAGCCGGTCGCGCCTGATGTGCAGGGCACGCTGGCGGTCATCGATCGGGTCGGCGGGACCGAGGTGCCGGTGCAGGTGGGCTTCCAGCGACGCTTCGATGCCGGCTACACCGCTGCCCGGGATGCCGTGGCGGCGGGCAAGCTCGGTTGGGTCCACACGGTGCGGGCGTGCACGCTGGACCCTGGCCCGCCGACGCCCGAGTACGTGGCCGCGTCCGGCGGTTTCTTCCGTGACTGCAGCGTGCACGACTTCGACATCATCCGCTGGGTCACCGGTCGGGAGGTGGTTGAGGTCTTCGCGCGGGGCACCAACCGTGGCGCGGACTTCTTCCGCGCCAGCGGCGATGTCGACACCCTCGCGGCGATGCTCGTTCTGGACGACGACACCTTGGCGTTGGTGTCCGCGACCCGGTACAACGCCGCCGGCTACGACGTGCGGTTGGAGGTACTGGGGTCGCAGGACAGCGTCGCGGTCGGGCTGGACGACCGCCTCCCGCTGCGTTCGGTGGAGCCAGGTGTGCGGTGGCCCGGTGGGCCGGCCTACCCGCTGTTCATGGACCGGTTCCGGCCGGCGTTCGCCGCCGAGCTCAGCGCATTTGTCGACCTCGTGGCCGGTCGTGGGCAAAGTCCCTGCACGGTGTTCGACGCGCTGGAAGCCTTCTACATCGCCGAGGCGTGCGAGCGGTCCAGGCAGGAGAACCGTTCCGTCCGGCTCGACGAGGTGCGCCGCTGAGCACGCGCGCCGGTGCCGAGGGAGGAACCAGCTCGACGGGGTGCGATCACGTTGGCTGACCACCCCCCACCTCCGACTCTGGACGGATCCGGGACGTTGGCGTCGGTCCGGCGAGCACCTGCTCGCCGGCCCGACGCTGGTCGAGAAGCCCCGGGCCGAGAAGGTTGCGACCCTGGTCGACCGCGGCACCTACTGGCCGACGCCGACAGCCCGGCGGGTTGCGGCGCCGGTGCCCGGTCCCCAAACCTGGCGACAGGGTCCCGGCACCGCACGGTCCGGCTGGGCCGAACCCCGGTCGACCAACCGCGGCGGCCGATCAACCGCCGCGACGCCGCGCCAGGACCGAACAGCTACAGCGGAGTGACGTAGGCACCGGAGATGCCGCCGTCGACCAGGAAGGTGGAGGCGGTGATGAAGGAGGCGTCGTCGCTGGCGAGGAAGGCGACCGCGGCGGCGATCTCGGACGGCTCGGCGAACCGGCCCATCGGCACGTGCACCAGCCGCCGCGCTGCACGCTCCGGGTCCTTGGCGAACAGCTCCCGCAGCAGCGGGGTGCTCACCGGCCCGGGGCACAGCGCATTGACCCGGATGCCCTCCCTGGCGAACTGCACACCCAGCTCGCGGCTCATCGCCAGCACACCGCCCTTGGAGGCGGTGTAGGAGATCTGGGAGGTGGCAGCCCCCATCACCGCCACGAAGGAGGCGGTGTTGATGATCGAGCCCCTGCCCTGCCGCTGCATGTAGGGGATGGCGTACTTGCAGCACAGGTAGACCGAGGTGAGGTTGACTTCCTGCACCCGGCGCCAGGCGTCGATGCCGGTGGTGAGGATGGAGTCGTCGTCGGGCGGTGAGATGCCGGCGTTGTTGAACGCGATGTCCACCGATCCGTACTCACCGTGCGCGGTGGCGAACATCGCCTGGACGTCGGCCTCGTCGGTGACGTCCACGCGTACGAACAGGCCGTCGACCTCGGCGGCCGCCGCCTTGCCCGCGGTCTCGTCGATGTCGGCGCACACCACGCGCGCGCCCTCGGCCGCCAGCCGCTTGGCACTGGCCAGCCCGATGCCGCTACCGGCACCGGTGACCACGGCGACCTTTCCCTGCAGACGCTGCACACCCACTCCCATGTCCTTCAGGTCACCCGCATCAGGTTGGCTCCCACGAGTTCCCCCACCATGGGCGGGGAGTTGCCGCTCACTCATGGTCGCCTCCTGACGTCGCGATGAACACGTTCTTGGTCTCGGTGAACGCCGTCAGCGCGTCCGGTCCCAGCTCGCGCCCCAGCCCGGACTGCTTGAACCCGCCGAAGGGGGTCCAGTACCGCACCGACGCGTGCGAGTTGACCGAGAGGTTGCCGGCCTCCACGGCCCGGGAGACGCGCAGCGCGCGACCCACGTCGCGGGTCCAGATCGAGCCGGACAGCCCGTACTCGGTGTCGTTGGCCAGCCGGACCGCGTCGGCCTCGTCGTCGAACGGCAGCACCGACACCACGGGGCCGAAGATCTCCTCGCGCCAGCTGCGCTCGGTCCCGTTCTCGGCGAGCAACACCGTTGGCGGGTACCAGAACCCGGGCCCGTCCGGGCAGCTACCGCGGAACGCCACCCGATCGCCGTCCACGTAGGACGCGACGCGATCTCGTTGCGCCGCCGAGATGAGCGGACCCATCTCGGATTCCTCCCGTGCGGGATCCTCGACGCGTACACCCTTGACGGCGGGCTCCAAGAGCTCCAGGAACCGATCGTAGACGCTACGTTGCACCAGGATCCGCGAGCGCGCGCAGCAGTCCTGCCCGGCGTTGTCGAAGACCCCGTAGGGTGCGGTGGCGGCGGCGCGTTCCAGGTCGGCGTCGGCGAAGACGATGTTGGCGCTCTTGCCGCCCAGCTCCAGCGTCACCCGCTTCACCTGCCGCGCGGCAGCGGCCATGATCTGCCTGCCCACCTCCGTGGAGCCGGTGAAACAGATCTTGCGTACGTCCGGATGCTCGATGAACCGGTTCCCCACCACCGAGCCGCGTCCCGGCAGGACCTGGAGGACATGCTCGGGAATGCCGGCCTCCCGGGCGAGTTCGCCCAGCCGCAGCGCGGTGAGCGGCGTCAGCTCCGCCGGCTTGAGCACGACGGTGTTCCCCGCCGCCAGCGCGGGGGCGAACCCCCAGGCCGCGATGGGCATGGGGAAGTTCCACGGCACGATCACGCCGACCACGCCGAGCGGCTCGGCGAAGGTGATGTTCACGCCGTCGGGGACCGGGATCTGGCGGCCGCACAGCCGTTCCGGCGCGGCGGCGTAGTAGTGCAGGACGTCCCGGACGTTGCCTGCTTCCCAGCGGGCGTTGCCGATGGTGTGCCCGGAGTTGCGCACCTCCAGCTCGGCCAGCTCCTCCCGGTGCTGGTCGACCAGGTCCGCGAAGCGGCGTAGCAGCCTGGCCCGGTCCCCGGGCGCCACGGCTCGCCAGGGCGGAAACGCTTCCCGTGCCGCGGCGATCGCCCGGTCGGTTTGTTCGGCCGACGTCAACGGCACGGTGCGCAGCACCTCGCCGGTTGCCGGGTTGATCACGTCGTGCGTCTGGGTCACCAGCTCTCCCTCACGCGCGCCCGCTTGCGAGCCGCTTGAACCAGCCCGGCGAACAGCCGAGCGTCGATGTCCTGCTCGGGATGCCACTGCACCCCGATGACGAACTCACGATTACCGTCCTCGACGGCTTCGACCGTGCCGTCGGCCGCCCACGCGACCGCGGTCAGGCCCGTACCGAGGTCGCGGACGGCTTGGTGGTGGTAGCAGGAGACCGTGCACCGGTCCCCCACCATGCCGGCCACCCGGCTTCCCTCGGTCACCCGGACCTCGGTGGTACCGAACAGGGCACGAGCCGGCAGGTGCTCGAGATGTCCGACGTCATCGGGCAGGTGTTGGGTCAGCGTTCCGCCGTAGGCGACGTTGAGCACCTGCATGCCCCGGCACACCCCGAGCACCGGCAGGTCCTGCGCCAGCGCCTCCCGCAGCAGCTCCAGCTCCCACGCGTCCCGCTCCGGACGGACCCCGGTGGTCTTCGGGTGCGGCTCGGCCCGGTAGGACGCAGGATCGACATCGGCCCCACCGGCAATCACCAGCGCGTCGACCGCGCGAAGGGCTTCCCTTGCGCCCGAAGGCAACGGAGGCAACAGCACCGGAACCCCGCCGGATGCCAGAACGGTGTCCACATAGGAACGTGGAAGCAGGTCGGCGCGACGTCGCCACACTCCCCAACCGGCCTCCTCCGAGTACGTGGTGACCCCAACAACCGCTCGGGGCACGCCGTTGTCACAGTCGTTCGAAACCACGCTTGCGCTCCCAGTCGGTCACCGCGGCGGAAAACGCCTCAACCTCCACCCGTGCGGCGTTGAGGTAGTGCTCCACCACCTCGTCGCCGAAGGCGGCACGCGCCACCTTGCTCTCCCCGAACAGCCGGGCCACCGCCGGCAGGGTGAGGGGGACACGCGGCTTGTCCGAGGCGTAGGCGTTGCCCTCGAACGCCGGCTCCAGGGGAAGCTCACGTTCGATCCCGTGCAGCCCGGCGGCGATCATCGCGGCGATCGCGAGATAGGGGTTCACGTCCCCGCCGGGTACCCGGTTCTCCACCCGCAGCGAGGCATCGTGCCCGACGACCCGCAGCGCGCAGGTGCGGTTGTCCCGCCCCCAGGCGACCGCCGTCGGTGCGAAGCTGCCCGGCACGAACCGCTTGTAGGAGTTGATGTTCGGGGCGAACAGCAGCGTCAGCTCGGGCAGGCAGGCGATCAGGCCGGACAGGAAGTGCGACATCACCGGGGAGAAACCGTGCTCGCCCGGTCCGGCCATGACCGGAGTCCCGTCCGCACCCCGCAGGCTCAGGTGGATGTGGCAGGAGTTCCCCTCGCGCTCGTCGTACTTGGCCATGAACGTCAGGCTCATGCCGTCCTGCGCGGCGATCTCCTTGGCGCCGGTCTTGTAGATGACGTGGTTGTCGCACGTGGTCAGCGCGTCGGCGTAACGGAAGGCGATCTCGTGCTGGCCGAGGTTGCACTCCCCCTTGGCCGACTCCACGTACATCCCGGCGCCGGCCATCGCGTTGCGGACCCGGCGCAGCAGTGGCTCGACCCGCGCCGTTCCCAGCATCGAGTAGTCGACGTTGTACTGGTTGGCCGGGGTGAGATCGGCGTATCCTCGCCGCCACGCCTCCTCGTAGGTGTCCCGGAAAACCAGGAACTCCAACTCGGTCCCGGCGAAGGCGGTCCAGCCGCGCTCGGCGAGCCGGTCCAGCTGCCGACGCAGCACCTGCCGCGGCGAGGCCACCACCGGGTCGCCGCCCTCCCAGGCCAGGTCGGCCAGCACCAGCACGGTGCCCTCGTGCCAGGGAACCGCACGCAACGTGGCGAGGTCGGGACGCAGCACGAAGTCGCCGTAGCCGCGGTCCCACGACGACATCGCGTAGCCGTCCACCGTGGCCATGTCCACGTCCACGGCGAGCAGGTAGTTGCACGCCTCCGCCCCGTGGTGCAGAACCTCCTCCAGGAAGTAGCGCGCCGACAGGCGCTTGCCCTGGAGCCGGCCCTGCATGTCGGTCATGGCGAGCAGGACGGTGTCGATCGCACCGGCCCCGACCGCGGCCCGCAACTCCTCGACGGTCAGCATGCCCTCGGTCCGTCCCACCCCGTGCCTCCTCGTCTCACCGGCCGCGCCCGCGGTGCCCGAGCCCCGCGCCGCAATGGCACTTGAACCAGACCTTTTGGAGGTTCGGATGCAAGCACCCCGCGTCAGCCGGTGTCAACACCTCCGACCGGCAATCGGAAAGTTTCCCGCCGCGCCTTGACAGCAACCCGGCGTACCGCGACTCTCTTCGCCCATCCGGTTGAAAGGTCAGCCCCTGACCCATTGCGACCGGCCCAGCCGCGGCGGGCGGACGGCCGCGCCGCGCACCGACAACCGATGGAGGGGCGCGCTGTGCGTGACGGGAAACGACATCTGGCCGGTGCCGACTACGAGCGGGTCGATGCGGCCTACCTCCACCGCCGCCAGCTCCGCCGCGGCGCGGCCGGCTGGGTGCTGCTGGCGGGGCTCGGTGTCTCCTACGTGATCTCCGGGGATTTCGCGGGCTGGAACTTCGGGCTCGCCCACGGCGGCTGGGGCGGCCTGCTCCTGGCCACGCTGCTGATGGGCACGATGTACACCTGCATGGTGTTCGGCCTGGCCGAGCTGGCCGCGGCGATGCCGGTGGCCGGTGCCGGCTACGGCTTCGCGCGCCGCGCACTCGGCCCGCTCGGTGGGTTCGCCACGGGCACGGCCATCCTCATCGAGTACGCCATCGCACCCGCCGCCATCGCCGTGTTCATCGGCGGCTACGTGGAGGCACTCGGCCTGTTCGGGCTGACCAACGCCTGGCCCATCTACCTGGCCTGCTATGCCATCTTCGTGGGGGTGCATCTCTACGGCGTCGGTGAGGCACTGCGCCTGATGTTCGTCATCACCGCCGTCGCGGTGGTGGCGTTGGTGGCGTTCGTCGCCGGCATGATCTTCCACTTCGACACCGGAAAGCTCTTCGACATCGCGCCCACGGATGCCTTCGGTGCCAGCGCCTTCCTCCCGTTCGGGATCGCGGGCGCACTGGCCGCCCTGGTGTACGGGATCTGGTTCTTCCTTGCCGTGGAGGGCGTTCCACTGGCCGCGGAGGAGGCGCGCGACCCGAGCGAGGATATGCCGAAGGGCATCATCGGGGCGATGCTGGTGTTGCTGGTGTTCGCCGCCTTCATCCTGGTGGTCGCCCCGGGCGGAGCAGGCTCGTCGGCGATCGCCGAATCCGACAACCCCTTGCCGCACGCGGTCCGGGCAGCATTTGGTGGCAACACCGCGTTGTCGGAATTCATCAACTACGTCGGTCTGGCCGGGCTCGTCGCGAGCTTCTTCTCGCTCATCTACGCCTACTCCCGGCAGCTTTTCGCGCTGTCGCGGGCGGGCTACCTGCCACGCTGGCTGTCGCTGACCGGACGACGCAAGACTCCGTTCACCGCCCTGCTCGTGCCAGCCACCATCGGGTTCGTCCTCGCCGCCGTCACCCGTGACGGCGCGATGCTGGTGGACATCGCGGTCTTCGGCGCGACCGTCTCCTACGTCCTGATGATGACGTCGCACATCGTGCTCCGCGTGCGGGAGCCGGACCTGCCGCGGCCGTACCGCACCCCCGGCGGGGTGGTCACCACCGGCATCGCACTGGTGCTGGCCATCATGGCCGTGGTCGCCACGTTCCTGGTCGACATGAAGGCGGCCGCCATCACGGCACTGATCTTCCTCGCCGCGATCGCCTTCTTCTGGTTCTACAGCCGGCACCGCCTGGTCGCCAACGCACCCGAGGAGGAGTTCGCCGCAGTGGCCGAGGCCGAGAGCGAGCTGGCCTGAACGTTGTCCCGGTACGGAAAGTCAGCCCGACTCGGTACCGGACAGGGCGCGGACGACCCGGGACGGGCTGGGACGCCCCAACTGCCCCGCCATCCAGGTGCTGGTCGCCACCAACGCCTCGAGGTCGACTCCGTGCTCGATGCCGAGGCCGTCGAGCATCCACACCAGGTCCTCGGTGGCGAGGTTGCCCGTGGCGGACCTGGCGTAGGGACACCCGCCCAGTCCTCCCGCGCTCGAGTCCACTGTGGTCACGCCGGACTCGAGGGCGGCGAGGGTGTTCGACAACGCCTGGCCGTAGGTGTCGTGGAAGTGGACCGCGAGAGTGTCGACGTTCACACCAGCGGTGGTGAAGGAGGACAGCAGCGACCGGACGTGCCCCGGGGTACCCACGCCGATCGTGTCGCCGAGGGACAGCTGCTGGCAGCCCATGTCCAGCAACCGGCGTCCCACCGACACCACCTGGTCGAGGGGCACGTTGCCCTCCCAGGGGTCACCGAAACACATCGAGACGTAGCCGCGCACCGCCAGCCCTTCGGCGCGGGCCCGCGTGACGACCGGTTCGAACATCGTGAACTGCTCGTCCAGGGATCGGTTGAGATTGCGGCGCGCGAAGGTCTCGGTGGCCGCGGCGAAGATGGCGATGTGCTCCACGCCCGTGGACAACGCCCGGTCCAGCCCCCGCTCGTTGGGCACGAGCACCGGGTAGCGCACGCCGGGCCGGCGGCCCAGCCGAGTCAACAGCTCGTCGGCGTCGGCGAGCTGCGGTACCCACCGTGGGTGCACGAAGCTGGTCGCCTCCAGCACGCGCAGGCCCGCACCCGCGAGTCGGTCGAGGAACTCCAGCTTGACCTCGACCGGCACGGTCGTGGCCTCGTTCTGCAGCCCGTCCCGCGCGCCGACCTCCCAGATGGTCACCAGTCCCGGCAGCCCGGTACCGGCGACCCGCTGCGGTGCCCGCATCCCAACCTCCTCATCGCCACCCCACGGCGAACCTGTGCGGCGAAGCCAGCAACCAAGTTAACGCTGACTAACAGTCGCCGTCCAGTCTCCCACTCTCCCCGCGCGTGCCGCCGCGTGCACGCACGCGGTCGGGGACGTCGATGTCGGTTGTCGGGCGGTGAGGTCACCCAGGGGGTGGAAGCGTGGAGACAGGTTGAATGCGCCGCAGCGAACGCAGCGGTGCCCGGACATACGCGAGCGCCCGGCGCGACGGGGGATGCACCGGGCGCTCGCCCAGGGACGGACGACGCGAGGGAGTGTGTCGTCCACTATGGACTTTGGGGAATTTGTTATGGCAGGGGGCAACGTCAGGACTGGGGCGGGGTGACACCCTTGGGCAGGCAGCTGACGTTGCGCTTGCCGTCGGGGGCCACGACGAACCAGACGCCCTGCAGGCCCTGGCCCTTCCAGGCGCCGGGCTTGGGGTCACCGGCGAAGCGGTACAGCGGCCACCCGGCGAGCGTGACCTGCTCGGTGCCGTCGGAGCGCTTGACGGTGCCAACCAGGCTCGGGTCGACGCCCTCCAGGGTCGGCTTGCCCTGGGCAAGCACCGGCGGCCACTTCTTGGCGCACTCGCCCGCACAGTTGGACTTCGGCGGCTTGGCGGTGTCCTTGTCGAAGCGGTAGAGCAGGAAGCCCTCGCTGTCGGCCACGGCCTCGCCCATGGCGGACAGCTTGACCTTCTTCAGCGCGCTGGTGGTAACCCCCTTCGGGGCACCCGCACCCGAGTCGGCCGGCGGGTTCGGCTTGGCGGGAGTCTGGTTGCCGGCGGGCGGCTGCTCGGAGGGGACCGAGCCCGGCGGCGGGGCGTAGCCCTCGGACACATCCGGCGCCTCCGGGGCCTCGGGCGTGGTGGTCTCCGGCTCGGACACCACGCCCTGCTGCTGCACCTGTGCGGCCGGCGTCGCCGCCTCCGGCTGCGCCCCATTCGCCGTGGTGGTCCACCACACCAAGACGGCAGCGGTACCGATGGCGCCGACCGCCGCGATCCATCGTGTCTGTCGACCCACTACTTTCCCCTTCTGCTGGGCGCCGACTACGACCCTCGATACGCGGCGGAGGACAGCGCGGTTCAAGCTCTCAGGAAAAACTCAGGGGGCCCTGACCGCGTTGCCGATCACGGACTCGCTCGCCGTCCACTGTGGATGATCAGCGAAGAAGTCCTGGTATTCCGGGATATTCGAGCTGTTCACGCGCACGCGGCGCGATCCCCGGCGAGATCACGCGGTTGAGCTGCCTGCGCGGAACATGGGGATGCTGCGGGCGAAAGCAGCGTGCCGTACTCACGAGAAGGAACGCGACTTCCTACCCATGCTGGGGTAGAAGTGCGCGCAGCCGGTTATCGGGCCAATCGTTCGATTACCGGCCCGTCGCTGACGTGGCCGATAACGGTCAGGCGAAGGTCGGTCACGGTGCGCATGGCATTTTGGTTGGCACTGAAACTACCGTGACCACAGCAGAAAGCATCGCGTCCCCGGTGGGGGAGCCGACCGGCGGCCCGCCAGGAAGTCGGGGAAGCGTCATCTGTCCGGGGGCCTTCACACTGCTCCGGAAGAGGTAACCATAGGAGGTGGTCGGCATCTCGGCTCCCCGCCCGGAACCGCAGGTGTTTCCACCCAATGCACCACGCGACAGCCCTACGACTACCGATAGCTTCCACTCGAATACCGCGCGCACTGGGCGTTCCGTCCCGCGAACCGGGCGGACTGCTGTCAGGGAGGCGCTCGCGATGAACCACGTCGAACCCGGCGGTACCGGCACGCCACGGGCGGCCGGGCTCACCCCGCCGCCCGTCTCGGCCGAGGCGATCCCCCGCGACCCGGGGGAAGTGGCCGAGCGCCTCACCGTCGGTGTGGAGGAGGAGTTCCTCCTGGTCGACGCGGCGACCCGGCGGGTGGCACCGGCGGCGACAGCCGTGCTGGCGGCGGGCACGGGAATCTCGCCGGTGCTGCAGCGGGAGATCACGCTCTACCAGGTGGAGACGACCAGTCCGGTCTGCCTGCGCGCCGGCGAGCTGCGCGACCACCTGCAGCGGTTGCGCGCCAGCCTCGCGCACACCGCCGAGCAGCAGGACCTGCGGCTGGTGGCCGCCGGCACCGCCCTGCTCGGTGAGGCCACTCCCCCACCACTGACCTCGGCCGAGCGTTACCTGCGGATGGCGCAGAAGTTCGGTGGGCTGGTGGACACGCACTCCATCTGCGGTTGCCACGTACACGTCGGCATGCCCGACCCGGACTCGGCCGTGCAGGTCAGCAACCATCTCCGGCCCTGGCTACCGCTGCTGCTCGCGCTGAGCACCAACTCACCGTTCTGGCACCAGCGCGACACCAGGCACGCCAGTTGGCGGTCCATGATCTGGGCCCGTTGGCCCACCGCCGGTCCCCCGCCCCGCTTCGACTCGACCGCGGACTACGAGGCCACCGTGCGCACCCTGCTGGAGACCGGGGCGGCGATGGACCGCGGGATGATCTACTGGGACATCCGGCTCTCCGACCACCAGCCGACCATCGAGATCCGGGTCTGCGACGTGGCGCCCACGGCCGACGAGGCCGCGTTGCTCGCGGCGCTGACCCGCGGGCTGGTGGCGATGGCCATGCTGGACGTACGCGCCGGCCGGCCCGGCCCGGTGCTGCGGCAGTCCGACCTGCGGGCGGCGTTGTGGCGCGCGGCCCACGACGGGTTGGAGGGCGACTGCTTCGACCCGGTCACCGGGCGCACCGTGCCGGTGGAGGTCGCGCTCGACCATCTGCTGCGGCGGGTTCGCCCGGCCCTGGTCGAAGGCGACGACATGGCCCTGGTCGAGGAGGTGCTCCAGTCGCTGCTGGCGCGCGGATCCGGGTCGGCCCGGCAACGTCGTGCGTTCGCCCGACGGGGACGCCTGGTCGACGTCGTGGACATGCTCGTCGCACAGACCCCGGGCACCCTGTTCATCCCTCAGCCCCGCCCGGTCTGATCGGGTTTTGGGCCGGGAACCGGTGGCGTGGCCCGGCCGCGAGGAGGCGGGCGGCGATGTGGCTTGGCGCCGGACAACATGCGGCCGGGTCGCCGGTCGAGATCGCTGCTGGCCTTCCCTACGGTCGTCGCGCCGGCCCATCCCGGGGCGCTCGCCCTGATCGGTCGGCCCACCGGCGGTGAGCCGTCAATCCCGATCGGGCGCTCTCCCGACGCTGCTCCCCGGCCGTCAGCTCGGAGACAGCGCGTGAGGAATCTCCGCCCGTCAGCTGAGGCATCGGTCGGCACCACCCCCAGCCGATGCCGACCGATGCCCCACACCCCCGGGGCGAGTCCTGGCAGCGCCCATGCGTGGGGTGGGCAGGAGGTGGGCCGGTCTCCCCCAATGCGTCGGCCGCAACAGCGGTGTGGCGGCGATCCCGCGGATGCGCCAACCGCTGGTCGTGGCCCCGGACCCACCTCCCGTACACCCCCTCGCGGGGGTGAACCCACCCGTGAAAAAGAGATCGCCCCGGGCTGCCAGATACGCGCGAGATCTTGCGGTTCCCGGCAAGAATCCGACCTCGGCGACGCCGGCGGCGCGGACGGATCAGCGGTGTGCGAGCAGGACAGCCACGTGCCGGCGCGGGACGAGCAGCATCAGGCCGGCGAGGGCGAGCATCCCCCCGTGCAGCAGCTGGGTGACCACGGCCGGGTTCGGCAGCAGGAGCGGGGGCAGGCTCGCCAGCGCGCCGAGCAGCCAGGGCAGCGGCCGCCCGGTGATCCCGGCCCGGGCCGCCCGCACCAGGTAGACGCCCAGCAGCAGGTGGAGCAGGTTCTGCATGGGGTCGACGTCGAGAAACCACACGGTGCGGGCCTGCGGGCCGGCGGCGAATCCGGTGGCCACGAAGCCGAGCAGGCCCAGCGCCGCGAACCCCACGCCGAGCGCGGCGGCGAGCCGCCCGTGCGCGGACTCCACGCGGGACCCGGCCCGGACCGGCAGCTCGGTGTGCTCCAGCCGGCGGAACACGAACACCAGCACGGCGACCAGGGCCAGCAACGCGGCCAGCCATCCGGCTCCCGGTACCGGCCAGGGCACCTCCACGCCCAGCACGGCGAGCAGCCGGACGGCCACCAGCACCAGCGCGATGTGCCAGAGGAACAACGTCACCGGTGTCGCGCCCAGCCGGCCCAGCAGCCGCAGCGGCCGACGCCGCGCCAGCCACCGGGCCGCGCGGCCACGCCACAGCAACACGAAGGGGATCTGCCACGCCGCGAGCGCCAGGCCGCAGACCGCCAGTGGGTTGAGCCCCGACGGTGATCCCGACTCACCACCGAGGGTGCGGGGGTAGGCGCCGGTGGCGACGAGCACGGCCAGGGCGGCGAGCCCGGAGCACGCCACCAGGGCCAGCGTGCGTCGGTTCAGCCCGGCCAGCCGCCCGTCCGCGTGACAGAACCCCAGTTGTTGCACCAGTAGGCCCACGACCAGCACGTTGGGGTAGCCGATCAGCGCGTTGTCGGTGGCCTGCCGGACCAGGTCGAGGCTCAGGGCGAGAGCGGCCAGCATCGTGGGCACCGCCCAGGCGAACCGGTCGTGCAGCCACGCCGCGACCGGGCTCGCCGCGGCGACCAGGAGGTAGACGCCCAGGTACCACAGTGGTCGCGCCACCAGCCAGCCGAGCCCGTCCAGCCGGGCGCCGGCGTCGAGCATGCCCAGCCCCAGCGGCAGCATCAGCCAGGCGAGCACGAAGGCGACCACCGGCCGCAACAGCCGGCCCACCCGCTCGCAGAGGAACTCGACGTACCCGCCACCGCGCTCGCGCACCGCCCGCCACACCGCGAGGTTGGCGCGGCCACCGGCGAAGAAGAACAACGGCAGCACCTGCAGCACCCAGATGGTGATCCACAGGCCCGGCTGCGGTGCCAGCCCCTCCCCGCCCCAGCCGAGGGCGACGACCAGCGGCATCCCGACCAGCGCGAGCAGGATGCTGGCCAGCGGTAGGAAGTGCTCCACCCGGTTCGTGCCGTGGCCGACGGCCGGGGTGGCGGGCGCGGGCCGGGGCGCGCGGAACCGGCCCGGGCGGCGCGCCAGCATCAGGCAGGCGATGACGGCCAGGCCGGCCGTCCAGGAGGCCACCGGCTCGTAGCTGGGTGGGCCGTACCGCTGCCGCCAGGAGTTGAACGTCAGGCCAGCCGAGTAGGTGTTGGCGAGCGCGTGGCAGGCCACCACGTCGTGCCCGCGCTGGGTGGCGCAGCGGGCGTGCATGTCGGCCGCGAGCTGGTCGTCGATCCCGCGCCGCGCCTCCGGGCCCAGTGGGTGGCCCTTGCGCTCGGCATACCGCAGTACGTCGTAGCCGAAGTCGTGGGCCTTGCAGCCGGCATCGAAGTCGTAGGCGGTGGCGCCGCCGGGCGCCGAGCAGTCACCGCGCGGATGCAACGCGCGCAGCCTGCCGTCCGGGAACCGGACCATGATCGGCTCGTAGCCGAACTGCTGGGCGAAGTCGGCGGGCAGATCGGCCACCGGGTCGCGGTCCACACTCGGGTGCGCCAGCGCCGCGGCCACCCGGGCGGCGCCGGCCACCGACGGGTCGACCGGTCCGTTGCCGGGGTCGGTCGGCCGAGAGAGCAGGAGTCCGCAGAGGAAGACCACCGCGACCACCGCGACGGCACGCACGGCCAGTGGGAGCTGGGGTAGCCGCCAGGGCAGCAGGGCGGTGAGCCGGCGCGGGCCGGAGAGGACAGGCCGGGTGGGCTCGCCGGCACGGTCGCTGGCCCTGGTGAGGGTCGTGCCGTCGGGGGGATGCACCGGCGGGCCCTCCTCGCCAAGGTCACGGTCCGGCTACGAAGGGCTGAGGCTAGGCGATGGGGTGTCTACCCCGTGTCACCCCCCGCCGCCAGGCGAGAAACACAGGTGGGCCATCCGGTGCCGGGTGTGTCGATGGTTGGGGGTGAACGCGCTGGTGAAGCGACGGGCACGGCGTGCGCCCGGCTCGGCCGGTGCCGCTCGCGGACCGGGATTACCGTCGGAGGCGAGGGGTGCGAGCGAGGAGGGGTAATCAGTGGGCGGCGTGATCATCTACGAGCCGGAGCCCGGCTCCCCGCTGCAGGACGTGCCCTGGGTCGTCACGTTCCGCTCCTGGGACGACAGTTGGGACCCGTTCATCTGCGGGCCGTACGAGCGGGCGCACGCCATCGCGCTGGCCGAGGCGGTCGCCGTGGACTCCGAGGACGTGCTGGCCGACGTCGAGCCACTGCTACCGGCGCTGGCCCCCGACGACGTGCTCGCCGACATCGCCGAGCTGCGCGCGGCGGCCGAGGCCGAGACCACCGGGCCGAACGGGGAGCTGACCGAGCCGGAGCCGGAGGACCTGGTGCCCACCGAGACGATCGTGCCCACGGCCGAGGAGGTGCGGGCCGGGATGGCCCGGGTGGTGCACCGCCTGGTGTCGGGCAACGGCAACGGCTGAGGGGCGGGGCAACGCCGGGGGCGCACGACCGGGCGGCCGGGCTGGCATGCCCGACCCGTCCGGCGCAGACTGGGTGCTGCAGCCCAACGAGGAGGCGGGGACCGGAACGGGTGATGGTGGTCCGGCCTCCCACCCAGCGGCAGGTCCCCGCGCTCGGCCGGGTGGTGCCCCGGCGACTTCGGGTATAGCGGGAGGTCGCCATGACCGGGTCAGCCGCGTCGGTGATGCCCAGGGTCCGGGTCCAGACCGGCGGTCACGTGTCGTCCCGGGCGGCGGAGTACGCCAGGGAGCGGGTGCTCGCACTCAGCCGGGACTGTCCCGGCCCGGTGCCCTACGCCCGGGTCCGGCTCAGCCGGTCGGCCGATCCCGCCGAACCGGCCCTCGCCCAGGTCAACCTCGACGTCGCCGGCACCGGGGTCCGGGCCCAGGCGGCCGCACCCACCTTCACCGAGGCCGTCGACCTGGTGCACGAGCGGCTCCGGGAGCGGCTGAGCAACCTCGCCCGGATCGCCCGGATCGGCCGGATCCGGCCGGCCGAGCCGCTCGCGTCGGCACGCAACCCGGAGCTGCCGGCGGAGGAGCCCCGGGTGGTGCGGCACAAGACCTACGCGCCGGAGCGGCTGGCCCCGGAGGAGGCCGCCTTCGACATGGAGCTGCTGGACTACGACTTCTTCCTCTTCCGGGACGCCACCACCGACCGCGACGCGGTGGTGTTCCGGGACCCGGCCGGCCTACCGCGGCTGATCCGGATCCGGCCAGACCGTGACGTACCCGCCCCGTTCCCGGTCGTGGGGGCCAGCGCGCCCCGGCTGACCACGGCCGAGGCGGTGGAGCGACTGGCGGCCACCGGGGCGCGGTTCGTGTTCTTCGTCGACGCGGCCAGTGGGCGGGGACACGTGGTGTACCGCCGCTACGACGGCCGGTACGGCCTGATCAGCCCGGCCCGGTGATCCGGCGCCGGCCCGGCAAGCCCGATCCGAGGAGGTCCCAATGCCCGCCAAGATGTGGAACGTCCAGATCGAGATCACCGAGGTGGACCGGCTGACCAAGGCGGAGGCCCGGCTGCTCGGCAAGGACTCCGAGGCCCTGGTCGGCCAGGGCACGGCGCGGTGCAATCCCAGCGACGAGAACGTACCGTCCATCGGCGATGAGCTGGCGAGCGCGCGCGCCCTGTCCGACCTGTCCCACCAACTGTTGCACGCGGCGGCCATGGATATTGAGTCGCACACCCACCAGCGGGTGCAGCGGCTCAGCGTCTGACGGTGCTGACCGCCGGCTCCCCAGGGGCCGGCGGTCAAGCCGTGGGCACCACCTGGTGGGTGTTGCGGTCCGGCCGCAACGGGGTCAGGTCGCAGCCGGGTTCGCGACCCAGTGCCAGGTCCGCGGCCACCTCGCCGGTGATCGGGCCGAGGGTGAGTCCGCCGGCACCCAGCCCGGTGGCCACGACGAGTCCGCCCAGCCCGGACAGCGGCCCCAGCAGGGGCAGCCCGTCCCGGCTGGCGGGGCGGAAGCCCACCCGCATCTCGGCCAGGGTGGCCTCGGCCAGCCCGGGAGCGGTGGCGAGCGCGTTGTCGAGGACGGCGTGCACGCCACCGGCCGTGGCCCGGTGGTCGAAGCCCACCTTCTCCCGGGTCGCGCCGACCACCAGCCGGGAGCCGGGGAACGCGAGCAGGTAGTGCTCGCCGAGGGTGCGCACCACCGGCCACCGTTCGGTCTCGGCACCGGGTAGCAGCAGGTGGGCGAGCTGGCCGCGCTGCGGGTAGACCGGGAGGTCCCGGCCGAGCGGCCGGCACAGCTCCGCGGTCCAGGCGCCGGCGGCGAGCACGACCGCGTGCGCGCCGAGCACCTCCCCCGCCATCTCGACGCCGGTGACCCGGTCGCCGGCACGGGCGAGCCGCGCGGCGCCGACCCGGCGCCGCGCACCGTGGCGGGCGGCGGCGGTCAACAGGGCGTCGCGCAACGTCCGGCCGTCCAGCCGGCCGATTCCAGCCACCGCCACCGCGGCGAGGTCGGGGCCCAGCACGGGGAAGCGGTCCCGGGCCTCGGCCGGTGCCAGCAGGTCGATCTCGCCGAGCCCGGTGGCGCCGCGCCCGCGCAGGGCCACCAGCTCGTCCCGCATGCCGCGCAGCAGGGTGGTGTCCTCGGCGACCGTCATCCCGCCGACCCGGGTGTAGCCGGCGTCGGTGATGCCGTCCTCGGCCAGGTCCGTGAGCAACCTCGGGTAGTGGTCGGCCGCGGCCCAGTGCAACGCCGCATGGGCCGGCGGGACCGGTCCGACCGGCCAGGGGAAGATGACGCCGGCGCCCGCCGCGGTGGCCTGGCCGACGTCGGCCCGGTCCACGACGAGAACGTCTACCCCCTGCCGGGCGAGCCGGTAGGCGGCGCTGGCCCCCACGATCCCGGCCCCCACCACGATCACGCGCATGCCGCTCCCCTGTCGTCTCGCGGGCATCCCCCACCCGGGTGCCACGACCGGCGTGCCGATCATGGTTTCCGCGCCGAGCATGCCCGAGGAAACCGGCCCGCTGGCACGGTTTCCCTCGGCCGGGCGCCGCCGCACGGGGGGCAGGTGGTCGCCGGCTTGCGACCGAGGGGCGACCCGACCGCGCGGGCAGGTTCGCCCCCAGCTTTCCACGCCACCACGACTGGCGGTGCTTCCACCGGTGCCGGCGGCCCGTGACCGGAGGCGACCAGCTCCGGTCTCGGTGCGCGCCCGGGCCCGCGGTCGGCCCCCTCGACGGACCTCCCCGACCGCGAAAAAACCGGGAATATTATCTTCGCAACGGTCGACCCGCCAGAAGACAGGTAATTCCTTCCTCAGTTCGTAAGAACTTACTTTTCACTCACACCACTGTCGCAGGCTGTGCCCTTCATCTCAGCCGGGAAGCGGTGTCCACAAACCGTGGGTAACACGATGCTCCGCCGGTTCGGTGTTCTCGCACCGAGGGGTGGCGGAGAATGTGGTGCTGCCGTAAGACTCCTCGCGCAGAGACTCGCGATCCTCAACCTTCGCCGTTGTTGACGCGCCTGGGGAGAACACTTGCGAAGCACGTGCAGGGGCAGCCGTTCGTGGAGCGCGCGGTACCAGATACGTTGTGTGTCAAGGAAAGCATCAATGTGCCGCAAGGGTGGCACGAAGCGCCCCCGACCAAGGCCGAGTGCGGCGGCCCGCCGGCGCTGCCGCGGCAGCCTTGCCAGGAAACACTTTTTCCCAGAATTCAGGCAACAGTGCTGGACATCCGGAACCGGCTACACAGGTTGGCGCACGCCAGGTCCGTTGGTGGCGTCCCCGGGTTCCATCATGAGCTGTCCCGCGACGGCCGTTCGTAGGCAACCCAGCGCCAGTAGCACAACGCGTCGAAAGGACAGGTGTCATGCCCGGTGCCACGGGACGTCGTGAGCAAAGGACTATTGCCTCAATCGCCCGCCCCTCCCTCGCGTTGCCCGAGTACGTGGTGAAGCAGGATGAAGTCATCGAGGCCGTGCGCAGGCACCACGCGGAGGCACCGCAACTGGAGCGCGGCCTGGAGCTGATGCACAACACAACCGTCCAGCATCGGCATCTGGTCGTCGACCTGGAAGAGATGCTGGTCGGACACTCCTTCGGCGTCCGCAACGCCCGCTACGCCCGTGAGGTGGTGCGACTCGGCACCGAGGCGGCCGAGGCGGCACTGCTGATCGCCCGGACCACGGCCGCCGACGTCGACTATCTCGTGTTCGTCTCCTGCACCGGCTACATGCTGCCCGGTCCGGACGCCTCGATCGCGCAGGAGCTGGGTTGCCGGCCCACCATGCGCCGCACCCCCATCCAGCAACTCGGCTGTGCCGCCGGGGCCACCGCGCTCGCCGATGCCTTCCACTTCCTGCAGGCATATCCGGAGGCCACGGTGCTGGTGGTGGCGGTCGAGCTCAGTTCCCTGTGTTTCCAGGTCGATCAGCACTCGCTGAGCGACTTCATCTCCAACGGCATCTTCGGTGACGGCGCGGCCGCCGCGATCGTCCGGCGGGCCCGCCCCGAACACGTCGGCTTCCATATCCGCGGCTGCCGACAGCATCTTCTCCCCGATTCGCAGTCCGTCATCGCCGGCACCACAACGGAGATCGGCTTCCACTTCCGCACCGATCCCCGGGTACGCCGCACCGTCAGCCGGGTCGTCCCGCAACTGCACGCGCTGATCGCCGAACAGGGATGGTCACCCGATCAGCTGGAGTTCTGCGTCTCGCACACCGGCGGGCCGCAGATCATGGACGGCGTCGAGACCGGGCTGGGACTGGCACCCGGAACCCTGGCCCCCAGCCGGGCGAGCATGGCCGACATCGGCAACACGTCCAGCGTCAGCATCTTCGACGTCCTGCGCCGGCACCACGACGACGCTCCCCGGCACGACGCTCCCGGCCTCATCGTTGCCTTCGGCCCGGGGTTCACCACCGAGGCGCTCGCCGGCACGTGGAACGCAAGTGTGAGTTGAGCGCACCAAACCCCTGCGGCCCAGCATCGATCCACCCTGGAACGCGACACTTCCTCAGGCTTGCCAGGTTCCGGGTCGGGCATACGTCCCACGGCGGCTCAAGGCATCGAGCAGGTCGCGGTCGGCGGCGTGCCGGGTGCGTACCTCGTCGAGGTAGTGCGTGAAGTCGTCGGGCTGCCCGTTGCCCTTGGCCAGCACCCGCAGCTCGTCCAGCAGCTCGGGCACCTCCTCGACCTCCTGCCGGGGGCGGGCCAGGTGTCGCTCCACGAGCCGCCGGTAGACCGCGAGTGCCTGGTCGGGTTGACCGTCCGGGCGGCCATCGACCAGCGCCGCCCAGGTCTGGTCGTCGCAGCCGAAGGTGCGGGCGACGCGGCAGGCGCCGTCGAGGTCCCCCTCCCAGAGCAGGATGCGCACCCAGGCCGAGCTGCGTTCCAGGTCGGGGCGGGAGCCGTTGGTGGTGATCCGCAACGAGCCCAGCAGGCCCTCGCGCTCGGCCGGCCACCGCCGCAGGGGTTCGGCGACCGCGCGCAGCCGCAGGAAGGTGTCCAGGCCGGGCCGTTGCTGGAACGCCGCGCGCAGCAACTCCAGGGCGCGGTCCAGCCAGCCGCGGTGCATGCACTCGTCCAGGGCGAGATCGACCAGGCGGCCGGCCGCCCCGCGCCCGCGGGTGGCGCCCAGCCCGCGCTCGACCCAGCGCAGCACCTCCGCGGAGCGACCGGCCTCCTGCAGGAGGGTGGCGATCCGCAGGTACTGCCAGCCCGTGGAGAGGTCCTTGGCGAGCACGTCGACCTGCAGATCCACGTCCCCGGTGTGCTCGGCCAACTCCTCCAGCACGCGCAGCACCGCCCACCGGTGCCGATCCAGTCGGGGCGGTTGCCCGAACGGCACCGTCGGCAGGCCGCGGCACAGTTCTTCGGCACGCTGCCGATAGGCGGCCAGCCCGGTGGCACCGAGCGCCCCGTCGTAGTCGGCCAGCGCGACCTCGGGACCCTCCGGATGCTCCAACTGCAACCGCAGCAGCCAGTCGGCCAGCTCTGTCGGGTCGGCCCGGCTCGCCCGGGCCGCGGCCGCGTGCACGGCCAGGGCCGTCTCGGCGAGCTCGCGGAGCCGTGGGTCGTTCGGGAACCGCGACAACGCGGCGACCACCGTCTCGACCACGTCCTGCGCCAGCGGCAGGACCGCCGCGGCACCGTCCTCGGCGACCCACCGCCCCAGCAGGTCGACCGCGGCGGCTACCCGGTCCAGCCGGGCGCCGTCCGGTTCGGAGTCCGCGACCGCGAGCGTCTCCGCCAGGGTCTTGCGGACCAGCGCAACGTCCTCGGTGTCACTGCCCACGCCGCCACCCACGGTGAAGCATGAAAGCGCACTTTCGGCGCGGCGCCGAGAGTCCGGGACAAGCTGGGACCGAACGGACCAGGACCGCTGCGCCGGCCGTGTCACCCCCGAGTGCCCTACGCAGACCCGCTCAACGTGTGAGCTGCCACACGGCCGAGGCGAGGATGTCGGCCGCGTGGTCGAGGGCGACCGGGTCCGACCACCGCAGGACCCGTTTGCAGCATGACCCGAGGGGTCAGCCGGTTACCGCACGTTGGTAGGCGCCCAGCGCGTCGGGGGCATCGATGCTGCCATGGTGGTGGTACTGCCGCCAGCGACCCTCGTCGTACCGGAAGTACCGCGTGGTGCGGATCTCCAGGGCGATGGTGTCGCCGTCGGCCCCGGTGTAGCTGCCAGTCTCCCGACCGGCGAAGACGGCGTGCCGCTCGTCCGAGTACTCGACGATGTCGCCGAAGGTCACCTCGACCCGGGCGGAACCGTGGAAGACCTTCTCGTACAACTCGGCGACCTTGTCACCGCCACGCAGGATGCCTCCCAGTGGGTTGTTGAGTTGGGCCAGTGGATGCTGTGCCCACACCTCGCGAAGTACGTCACCGTCGCGCTGGTTGAAGGCATAGTAGAACGATTCCAGGGCGGCGTAGGCGCCCTCGATGGTGGGCGTGGTCGCCTCGACGAGTCGGTTTCGTGCCTCTGGGCCATAGCGCAGAGCGGTGTGCTGGATCATTCGGTGACTCCACGTCTCGGGGCTGCTGGTTCGGCCGTCACGCGCCAGTCTCTCGCCCGTCGCGTCTCGGGTCAGCCAGCTGCGACACGGATCATGCGACGGGCCCCCGCCCCGCTCCCGGCACGAGACCCGGGCCTCGGACAGGAATCCGCCCGACGTTTCCGGCGCCTTGTCGCCCGGCCCCACGGGAGCGCTTCGCCCACCCGCCGGAGCAGCTACACCACCGTCAGCCGGCCAACAAGTCGTTAATGCACAGGTCTCGCCATAGCAGGCTATCGGCAACTAGGTTTCTGTCACCTGGGCCGCCGGCCACGCCCGGGAGTAGCCCGGCGGCCCGTCGCCGCTGGTCCGATCGCTGGAGGCGCTCGTGACAACCCCGATGGCCATGCACATGAGCGACGGCCTGCTCGATCCCGCCACGTCGGCGTTGTTCGGCCTGGTGGCCGCGGCCGGCCTGACGCTGGCGGTGCTGCGCGCCCGCCGGGACCTCGACGACCGTACCGCCCCGATGGCCGGGCTGGTCGCCGCGTTCGTGTTCGCCGCCCAGATGCTGAACTTCCCGGTCCTGCCCGGGGTCAGCGGCCACTTGCTCGGCGGGGCACTCGCCGCGTTGCTGGTCGGGCCGGCCGTCGGCGCGTTGTGCCTGACGATCGTGCTGGTGATCCAGGCGTTGATGTTCGCCGACGGCGGCTTGACGGCGCTGGGCGCGAACGTCACGAACATGGCGTTGATCGGGACGGTGGCCGGCTATCTCGTCGCCCTGGGGTTGCGGCGGTTCGCGGTTCGCGGTCGTGCCGGGCTGGCCGTGATGGCCTTCCTTGCCGCACTGGTGAACACCGTGGCGGCCGCGTCGGGCTTCGTCGTGGAATACGGCATCGGCGGCCAGGGCGGGGTCTCGCTTGTGGGTGTCGCCACAGCCATTCTGGGGGTGCACATTCTCATCGGGGTCGGTGAGGGCGTGATCACGGCGTTGACCGTGACCGCCGTGGCCGCGGTACGCCCCGACCTGGTCCACGTGTTGCGCGGTGCGGACCGCCCGCTGCAGCTTCGTCCCTCGCCCGTGGCCCGACCGGAGGAGAGTGGCGCGTGAGCACCCAACAACACGACACCCGTCGTCGCAACCGAGCCTTCTTCCTGATTTTCGGTCTGGTCGCGGTGCTGTTGGCCGGTGTGGTCTCCGCGTTCGCGTCCAGCGAGCCGGACGGACTGGACGCGGTGACCCGCCAGGGCTGCACGGTCACCGAGACCGAGCGGGGCGAACAGGTCGAGGGTGAATGCATCGCCCAACATGCACAGGACCACGCGCTCGCCGGCAGCCCGCTGGCCGACTACACCGTGAGGGGAGACAGCCGTCTCACCGGTGTGGCCGGTGTGCTCGGTGTCGTGGTCGTGCTGGCGGTGTCGGGTGGCCTGTTCTGGCTGTTGCGTCGACGCTCCACACCGGACGAGACCCCGCGGACTGACTGAATGGGTGGCGGGCACCGACATCCGCTGCACTGGCCGGGAAACTCGCCAGGACACCGGCTGCCGCCGCAGGTCAAGATCGTTGCCGCGCTGCTGCTGGTGATCTGCGTGGTGGCCACGCCCCGCCAGGTGTTCTGGGCGTTCGGCGGCTACCTGTTGGTGTTGCTGGTGCTGTGGCGGGTCGCCGGGGTTCCGGTGCGTTGGTTCGCCAAGCGCGCCTTGATCGAGCTGCCGTTCGTCGTGCTCGCCGTGCTGATGCCGTTCGTGGGGGTCGGCCCGCGTGTGGAGGTGCTGGGTGTCCCGGTTTCGGTGGAGGGAGCCCTCGCCGGCTGGGCAATCCTGGCCAAAGGCACGCTCGGCGTGCTCACCTCGCTGACGTTGGCCGCAACCACCTCCCCCACCGAGCTGTTGGTGGGTCTGCGCCGGCTCCACGCCCCGGCGGTGCTGACCACCATCGCAACATTGATGCTGCGCTACGCCGAGGTGATCGTCGCCGAGGAACGACGCATGCGATTGGCGCGCCTGGCCCGCGGCCACAATCCGCGATTCCTGTGGCAGGTCGGGGCCACCGCCCGCGGGCTCGGCACACTGTTCGTGCGCGCCTACGAACGCGGAGAACGGGTACACCTGGCAATGCTGTCACGGGGATGGACCGGGGCACTGCCCGATGCCGATGATCGTCGGACATCACCGCGAAGCTGGTGCGCCGGCTTGTCGCCGGTGGCCGTGACAGCGCTGGTGTGGGGAGTGGCGTTGTGGACCAGTTGACCGAACCAACCCAGACCACTGTGGACGCGGGTACGCCGGCTCCGCCCGCGCTGTTGGTGGAACAACTCACCTACGCCTACCCGGATGGCCGGCAGGCGTTGTTCGGCGTGGACCTGCGGATCGAGCCTGGGGAACGGGTGGCCCTACTCGGCCCGAACGGTGCGGGCAAGACCACGCTGGCGCTGCACCTCAACGGCGTCCTCAGCGGTGGCGGCGGCACCGTACACGTCAGCGGGTTGCCGGTGTGCAGGCCGAACCTACGCGAGATCCGGCGACGAGTGGGCCTGCTGTTCCAGGATCCCGACGACCAGCTCTTCATGCCGACCGTGTCCGAGGACGTGGGATTCGGCCCGGCGAACTTCGGGCTCCGGGGCGAGGCGTTGCGGCAGCGGGTGCGTCAGGCACTGGCCGCCGTGGGCATGACCGAGCACGTCGACCGTTCCCCCCTGCACCTGTCCGGCGGCCAACGTCGACGCGTGGGGTTGGCCTGCGTCCTCGCGTGCGAGCCAGACATCCTCGTGCTCGACGAACCCTCGGCCAACCTCGAGCCCGTGGCCCGCCGCGAGCTGGCCGAGGTCCTCGGCGAGCTGGGCCACACGATGCTCATGGTCACCCACGACCTGCCCTACGCCCTGCAGCTGTGCCCCCGCGCCGTCCTGGTCGACGGCGGAATCGTGGTGGCCGACGGGCCCACCCGCGACATCCTGGCCGACTCGGCCCTGTTGGCCCGGCACCGGCTGGAACTTCCCTGGGGTTTCTCCCTCTCCGCGGCGGAGCCGACGCACGGTTGACACGAGACCGGGGTGGTTGCGCCGCCTCGGCTACGGTGGGCGCGGACGTGGGTGGACGATGCCGGAGGAGCGCCGTGGCCGGGGCCGAGGACGATGCGACGGATCTCGCGGCACTGCTCGGTGATCCCCTGGTCCGCGGCTTCGGCGTGATCCTGGAGGTGACGGCTCGGCTGGAGCGGCTCGTCGCGACCTCGCTGGAGCGCGAGTTCGGCATCAGCCACACGATGTTCGAGGTCCTGCTCCGGCTGGCCGAGGCGCCCGACCGGCGGCTGCCGGTCGGCGAGCTGGGTCGCCTGCTCGTGGTGACCAGCGGCGGCGCGACCCGGCTCGTCAACCGCATGGCGGAGCGCGACCTGGTGCATCGCCGGACCTCGCCGATCGACCGGCGGGTGCAGATCGTGGAGATGACCGATCACGGCGCCGACGTGCTCCGGCGGGCCGCCGCGGTGCATGCCGCCCATCTCCGGGAGCTGCTCGGCGAGCCGTTGCCGGCCGAGGAGCTCACCCGCATGTTCGAGTCGCTGGACCGGCTGGGCGCGGCCCTCCGGGAACGCCTTCCCTACCTGCACTGACGCACCGGCGTCCCAGCCTCCCCACCGCCCGGGCCGACCGGGATCAGGTGACCTCGGCCACTCCGGAAATATCTGACGAGTCAGATAACGTCGGATCGAGTGTGGTCGCGCCGCGGGCGCCCCGTCCCACTCCTGGGAGGCAGTTGCGATGACCGAGACGTCGCTGTATCCGACCCTGCTCGCCGTACTCGGTGAGCGGGTGGTGCCGGTCGTCACCGGCCTGGCGACCACGGAACAGGTGGAAAGGCGGCTCGCCGTACTGCACGCCACCACCTGACCTCCCATCGTCAGAAGCAATGGTGACGGCTCGGCCCACGAGCCGACCACCCAGAACCGTCCACATCAGACAGATCACCGAACCGAAGACGCAGGAGCCCGTCATGGACGTCGTCAACCAGGGATTCTCCGTTCCCACCGCGGGGCCGTTGTACGAGAAGCCCACCCACTACTACCGGGGCTCGCGGATCATGCTCGCCTCATACGAGGCCGACACCGCCAAGGTCGCCGCCTACCTGCCCGACGGCGTCACCCCGCTGGACGACCCGGTCCGCATCACCGCCTGGGGCGCGGAGTTCCCCTTCACCACCTACGGCCCCTACCGGGAGTCCTTCCTGTTCGTCCGCGTCCAGTTCCAGGGCCAGCCCTACGTGTACAACCCGCTGATCTGGGTGACCAGCGACGCCGCCATGGCCGCCGGCCGGGAGGTCTGGGGCTTCCCCAAGGAACTGGCCGACATCCGGGTCAGCTTCGAGCAGAACCAGATGATCACCACGACGGAACGGCCGACCGGCCGGCGCATCATGACCCTGTCCACCACCGTCGACCGGCCCGCCGATCCCGGCGAGCTGGACAACTTTCCGGTCCTGCTCCTGCGCAAGATCCCCAACAGCCGTGCCGGCGCCCCGCCGAGCGTGTGCGAGTTGACCCGAACCGAGCCGCAGTTCATCCCGCACACCACCGCGAGCGGCGCACCCGACCTGTGGGCCGGGCGTGCCTCACTCACCATGGACTCCCGCTCGGAGGTCGATCCCCTGCACGCCTTCGCGCCCACGCGGATCCTCGGCGGTTTCTACGGGACCTTCGACATGACCCTGCCCTACGGGGAACCCATCCACGACTACCTCGCGGCCGCGGAGTAATCGTCGCGTCGCAAGACAGAACGGAACACCATGGCAACGATCCTCATGGTCCTGTCCGGCGCGGCCGACTGGACGCAGAACGACGGCACCAAGCGCCCCAGTGGTACCTGGAGTGTGGAGTTCGTGGTGCCGCACCGGACCTTTCTGGAAGCCGGTCACCGAGTGGACATCGCCACCCCGGACGGGGTTGCGCCGACCTTCGATCACCAGAGTCTCACCGCCCGGTACGCCGGCGGGGAGGACAACGCCCGGGACTACACCGCCTACCTTCGGCAGATCGATCGTGAGCTGCGTGCTCCGCTGCGCCTGGCCGACGTCCGCATCGCCGACTACGACGCCGTGTTCATCCCGGGCGGCCACAGTCCCCTCGAGGACCTGGCGCACGACCCGGATCTCGGCCGGCTGCTCCTGGCCACCGAAGCCGAGGGCAAGCTCGTTGCCGCGCTGTGCCACGGCGCTGGTGGCCTGTTGTCGGCGAACCTGTCCGGCGGTCGCTGGTTGTTCGCGGGCCGACGCATGGCCGTCTTCACCGACGAGGAGGAGCATGCCTACAACACCGCGGCCGGCGCGCCGTGGTTGCTGGAGACCATGGCCAGGGCGCGCGGTGCCGTCCTCGAACCTGGCCCGGCGTTCGGCAGCAAGGTCGTTATGGACGGGAACCTCTACACCGGCCAGAATCCTGAGTCGAGCAGCGAGATCGCTCTCCAGGTGGTCAAGGCGCTCGGCTGAGCCCCACGCCCAACACAGCAGTCGGGTCCCGCGCGACGGCTCCATATCGTCGCGCGGGACCCGACGCTGTCGTCTCCGGTGGCCGTCGGCGGCTGGGGTCGTCGCCGCAGCCCCGGCTTTACGAACCCGGTGCCCCGTAGGGAATCAGTGCTGCGGCGGCTGGTCGGACAGCTCGGTCGCACTCTCGGCGGACGGGGTGATGCTGGAGCGGGGCGGCTCGACCGCGGGCGGGGCCAGCGGGCTGGGCACCTCCCTGCTCGCCACCTCCTCCGCCTCCTTGACCGCCTGCCGCACCGCCGGGTCCGAGGCGGTCTCGAACCAGCTCGCGATCGACTCGTCGTCGGCCTCGGGACGCGTCTCAGGAAGCTCCTCGGTGGGCGGCTCGTAGCGGAACACGCCGTCCTCACCCTTGCTGCCGAGCATGGTGGCGAAGCCTTCCAGCGCCTTGCTGAAGTCGCTGGGGATCATCCACACCTTGTTGGCGTCGCCCTGCGCCATCTGCGGCAGGGTCTGCAGGTAGGTGTAGGCCAGCAACTCCGGGGTGGGCCGGCCGGCCTTGACCGCGGCGAAGACCTTCTCGATCGCCTTGGCCTGGCCCTGGGCCTGCAGGTAGCGGGCGGCCCGCTCACCCTGGGCGCGCAGGATGCTGGACTGCCGCTCGCCCTCGGCGGACAGGATGGCGGCCTGCTTGGCGCCCTCGGCGGACAGGATCTGCGCCTGCTTCTGGCCCTCGGCGCTCTTGATGGCCGACTCGCGCTGGCCCTCGGCGGTGAGGATCATCGCGCGCTTCTCCCGGTCGGCCCGCATCTGCTTCTCCATCGAGTCCTGGATGGACGGCGGCGGGTCGATCGCCTTCAGTTCCACCCGGGACACCCGGATGCCCCAGCCACCGGTGGCGTCGTCGAGCACCCCGCGCAGCCTGCTGTTGATCAGCTCGCGGGAGGTCAGCGCATCCTCCAGGCTCATCCCGCCCACCAGGTCACGCAGGTTGGTGGTGGTGGTCTGCTCGACACCGACGATGTAGTTGGACACCTCGTAGACGGCCCGCTGGGCGTCGGTGACCTGGAAGTAGACGACCGTGTCGATGGAGACGGTGAGGTTGTCCCGGGTGATCACCGGCTGCGGCGGGAACGACACCACCTGTTCGCGCATGTCGATGCGGGCCCGTACCCGGTCGAAGAAGGGCACCAGGAAGTTGAGCCCGGGCTGGGCCACGGTGCGGAACCGGCCCAGCCGTTCGACCACCGCGGTCTGTGCCTGCGGGATCACCAGCACCGACTTCGCCGTGGTCACCAGGACCAGCAGGACGATGACTGCGACAACAATGAGTGCGACCACACGCACCTCCCGTTAGAGGCCACCCCAGACGACCGCGGTGGCCCCGGAGATTTCCACGACCGTGACTTCCCGACCGGGTTCCAGGACCTCCGTCGGGTCGGAGGTCCGGGCCGACCAGACGTCGCCCCCGATCTTGACCTGACCGCCGTCCGGGCTGACCGTGGCCACCACGACGGCCTTGCTCCCCACCAGCGCGTCGACGTTGGTGCGGGTGCCCTCGACCTGCCGGGCCATCCGGCGCTTGAGCGCCGGTCGGGCCAGCACGATCAACCCCAGCGAGGTCACCCCGAACACGACGGCGCTGACCACCACGTGCGCACCCAGCGCCGCCGAGCCGGCGGCGGCCAACGCGCCCACGCCCAGCATCAGCAGGAACAGGTCCCCGGACAGGACCTCGCCGACGATCAGCAGGATGCCGATGATCAGCCACACCAGAGCGGCCATGGCCTCATCCTGTCAGATCGCGCGACAGCGCGTCCCCGGCTTGGCACAATTCGTGATCTTGACCTCGGCGGGGCGTCGTGACGGGTGCCGGTCAACCGGTCGCCGTGACGAAGTCGATCAGCCGCTCCACGGCGCCGACCAGCGGTGTCTCCAGGTCGCGGAAGCTGTCCACCGCGGCCAGGACCCGCCGCCACCCGTCGGCGGGCTCACCCCACCCCAGGGCCCGGCACACCCCTTCCTTCCAGGGGACCCCCCGCGGCACCTCCGGCCATGCGGGGATGCGCAACGCGGCGGGCCGCACGGCCTGCCAGATGTCGACGTAGGGGTGACCGGTGACCAGAACGTGCTCGTCGTCGACCGCGTCGACGATGCGGCTCTCCTTGCTCCCGGGCACGAGGTGGTCGGCCAGGACACCGAGGCGGCACCGCGGCCCGGGGCCGAACGCGGCGACGCGGGTGTGAAGATCATCGATGCCGCCCAGCGGCTCGACCACGACGCCCTCCACGCGCAGGTCGTGTCCCCACACCCGTTCCACGAGTTCGGCGTCGTGCGTTCCCTCCACCCAGATCCGGCTGGCGCGGGCGGTGCGGGCGCGCAGGTCGGTGACCCGGCGGGAGCCGGAGGCCGAGCGACGCGGGGTGGCCGGGGCGGTGGTCGCCGGGGGCCCGACGAGGGTGACCGGCGTGCCTTCCAGCAGGAAGGCGGCCGGCCGGAGGGGGAAGTGGCGTTGTTTTCCGTGCCGGTCCTCCAGCACCACGGCGTCGTTGGGCATGCCCTTGTCCACCCGCAGGACCGCGCCGCAGAACCCACTGGCCGAATCCTCCACCACGAGCCCGGGTTCGGCGACGACCTCGGGCACCCGGCGACGGGACCGCCCGGTGCCCGAGGCCAGCACATCGCGTCCGTACTCCACCGATCGCACGACGGCGGACGCTAACCGGTGCGGTTCCGTTTCTCGGCCCCGCCACGCCGGCCGGTCCGGTTTCCTCGGCCACCGGCCGGGCGCGAGGAATGTCGGAAAGGTCGCGGGAAAACCCCTATGGGTCAGGGTTTTGTCGGCTCAGCCCGTGGCGGGCTTGGACCGGGTGCCCGACGGGCTGGCCTGGACGGCGAGCATCGCGATGTCGTCGTGGTCCCGCCCGCCGAGCCAGCCGTCCACCGCCGCACGCACCCCGGCCACCAGCTCGGCGGCGCCCCGGTTCACGCCGGCGGCCACCGCGTCCCGCAGCCGGTCCAGACCGAACAGTTCCCGTCCGCCCGGCCCGCTGCGTGCCTCGGTGACCCCGTCGCTGTAGAGCAGGCACAGCTCGCCCGGGGCCAGCACCACGTCGACCTCGCCGAGGTGTGCCTCCGGGAGGATGCCGACCAGGCTGCCGGGCAGGGGGACGTCCTCGACCGTGCCGTCCCGGCGCAGGACCAGCGGCGGCGGGTGGCCCCCGGAGCCGAGCGTGAGGGTCAGCCCGGCCGTGCCGTCCAGCCGGACCAAGCCCACGACCAGCGTGGCGAACCGGCTGCCCGCCCGGGTCAGCAGGACCTCGTTGAGCAGCCGTAACAGCCTGGCGGGCCGGTGCTCGACCAGCAGCAGTGCGGCGAGGGTGGAGCGGATGCACCCGGTGAGCGCGGCGGCCTCCGCACCGTTGCCGGAGACGTCGCCGAGGAAGAGCACGGCACCCTCGGGGCGGGGGTGCACGTCGAAGAAGTCGCCGCCGACACGGAGCGGGCCGCGCGCCGGCCGATAGTCCACGCCCCAGCACACGCCCGGCACCTCCGGTGGTGGGACGGGCAGGAGCTCGTTCTCCAACGCGAGAAGGGCGACCTCCTGCTCCCGTACCCGCCGGGCGGCCACCAGCGCCGCCCTGGCCTGTGCCTGGAGGTCGCGAAGCATGACCAGCTCGTGGTCGGTGTGGCGGTGGCGTCGCGCCACGAGCAGCCATCCCGGGTCCTCCGCACCGATCCCGGCGAGAAGCGTGGAGTCGACGTCGTTCTCCCCCAACTCCGGCCATGGGAGCGAGGCCCGTAACGACATGGGTACTTCATTGATGCTCTCGGCACCGGTGAGCAGTCGTGTCAACGCCGCGATGGTGCGGACCCGGATGAATCCGGTGGTCATAGTCCGCGCGGCACCGCACCACCACCGCATCCGTCCCCGCGAGGACGGCAGCAGCACGACGGCGTGGTCCGCCACGTGTTCGGTGGCCAGCCCGACGAGGGAACGTGCCACGTGTTCCTCGTCCACCACGCCGCGCAGCCGACGGGAGGTCTCGACGGCGAACCGGAGTCGGTGTTGTTCCCCGGCGGGCGCGGGCGGCTGGTCGCCGGTCTGCCCCAGTTCCCACACGCGCCAACCGGATCCGACCGGGCGGCTGGTGCCGGACAGCCGGAGTCCACCTCGCTCCAGGCGAAAGGCACCGTTGCCGGCGGATGATCCGCTCCAGGGCAACCCGGCCTCGGCGGGGTCGTCGCCGATCGCGAGCCCGGGAAGAACCCGACGGGCCGCGTGGTTCATCAGGCGCACGGCCCGGCCGTCGGCGAGGACGACGGGCACCGCCAGGTGTTCCAGAACTCCCCGGAGCGGCAGGGGATCCGGCTCGGCGCCGGGCGCGGCGGGGTACCCGGGGTGAGCGCCCTCGCTCACCGGCACGGTCTCCCGGCACCGGGCCGGTGCGGGCGCTCCTGCGGTCGCTCACCCATCGCGCGCACCTCCTGCGGCGATGCCAGTCGTCGTCGGTGCCGGTCGACCGGCTGCGTCGACCGTCCGCCCGGGCGGTCGACGAGCGAAGTCCGTGCGGGACCAGCTCCCGCCCGGGCCGCGGCGCGGCATGGTCAGGGTAGCGAAGCGATCGGTCACGGCGCTGTGAGCGGGGATCCACCGGTTTCGCCACGGTGGAAGCTCCGCGTGGTCGAGCATCGCTTGTTCCCATGGGACCCTTGCGTCGCGCGATCGCCACCCGTTTTGGAGGCAGCCGTGACCGAGCAGCCGCGGCACGTCGTCACATCACCGGTCCGTACCTCTGCGCCGGATGGTCCGTCGGGGGCCGAGGAAGCGGTGCTGGAACGGTTGTACGCCGCCCTGCACGACTTGCGGGACGGCAACTTCCGGCGCCGCCTCGCGGTCACCGGCGACGGCCTGGGCGCCGCGGTGGCCACCGCGTTCAACGAGCTGGCCGACCGCAACCAGCGCCTGGTGGGCGAGTTGGTGCGGGTGCGGGAGACGGTGGGCCGCCAGGGCCGGCTGGACGGGCGGATGACGACCGCCGGGGCGTGCGGGGACTGGGCGGTGGCCGGGGCCGCGGTCAACGGGCTGGTCGAGGACCTGACGTTGCCGACGACCGAGCTGAGCCGGGTGCTGGTGGCGGTGGCCGAAGGCGACCTGTCGCAGCGGATGTCCACCCGGATCGGCGCCGAGCCGTTGCGCGGCGAATTCGCCCGGCTCGGCCGCACCGTCAACGGGTTACTCGAACAGCTGGCGTTGTTCGCGGCCGAAGTCACCCGGGTGGCACAGGAAATCGGCACCGAAGGCCGGCTGGGTGGGCAGGCCCGGGTACCGGGGGTGGCCGGAATCTGGCGGGACCTCACCGACTCGGTGAACTTCATGACCGCCAACCTGACCGCGCAGGTGCGGGACATCTCGCAGGTGGCCACGGCGGTGGCCACGGGCGATCTGGGCCGCAAGGTCACCGTGCGGGTGTCGGGCGAGATGCTGGAGTTGAAGAACACCATCAACACGATGGTCGACCAGCTCTCCGCCTTCGCCTCCGAGGTGACCCGGATGGCGCGGGAGGTCGGCAGCGACGGTCGGCTCGGTGGTCAGGCCGAGGTGGCGGGTGCGGCGGGAACCTGGCGGGACCTCACGGACTCGGTGAACCTCATGGCGCGCAACCTCACCGCACAGGTGCGCAACATCGCCCAGGTCGCCACCGCCGTCGCCCGCGGCGACCTCTCCCAGAAAATCGACGTCGACGCCCGCGGCGAAATCCTCGAACTGAAGAACACCCTCAACACCATGGTGGACACGTTGCGGGCGTTCGCCGACGAGGTGACCCGGGTCGCCCGCGAGGTCGGCACCGAGGGCAAGCTCGGCGGACAGGCACGGGTACCCGGCGTGGCCGGAACCTGGCGCGACCTGACGGAGAACGTCAACTCCATGGCGGGCAACCTGACCAGCCAGGTGCGCAACATCGCCCAGGTCGCCACCGCCGTCGCCCGCGGCGACCTCTCCCAGAAAATCGACGTCGACGCCCGCGGCGAAATCCTCGAACTCAAGGACACCATCAACACGATGGTCGACCAACTCTCCGCCTTCGCCGACGAAGTCACCCGCGTCGCACGGGAGGTCGGCAGCGGGGGCAAGCTCGGCGGACAGGCACGGGTACCCGGCGTGGCCGGAACCTGGCGCGACCTCACCGACTCGGTGAACTTCATGGCCAACAACCTCACCGCACAGGTGCGCAGCATCGCCCAGGTGACCACGGCGGTCGCCCGCGGCGACCTCTCCCAGAAAATCGACGTCGACGCCCGCGGGGAGATTCTGGAGCTGAAGAACACCATCAACACGATGGTCGACCAACTCTCCGCCTTCGCCGACGAAGTCACCCGCGTCGCACGGGATGTGGGCACCGAGGGCAAGCTCGGCGGACAGGCACGGGTACCCGGCGTGGCGGGCACGTGGAAGGACCTCACCGACAACGTCAACTCCATGGCCACCAACCTCACCAACCAGGTCCGCAACATCGCGGCCGTGGCAACGGCGGTCGCCGGGGGCGGGTTGAGCAAGAAGATCACGGTGGAGGCCAAGGGGGAGATCGCCGCGCTCGCGGAGACGATCAACGGGATGGTCGACACGTTGCGGGCGTTCGCCGACGAGGTGACCCGGGTCGCCCGCGAGGTCGGCACCGAGGGGATCCTCGGCGGACAGGCACGGGTACCCGGGGTGGCCGGCACGTGGAAGGACCTCACCGACAACGTCAACTCCATGGCCACCAACCTCACCAACCAGGTCCGCAACATCGCGCAGGTGACCACCGCGGTCGCCCAGGGGGACCTGTCGAAGAAGATCGACGTGGCGGCCCGCGGGGAGTTCCTGGAACTCAAGACCACCATCAACACGATGGTCGACCAACTGTCGGCGTTCGCCTCCGAGGTCACCCGGGTCGCCCGCGAGGTCGGCACCGAGGGCAAGCTGGGCGGTCAGGCCGAGGTGGCCGGGGTGTCGGGTACCTGGCAACGGCTGACCGAGAGCGTGAACCGGCTGGCCGGCAACCTCACCACGCAGGTGCGCGCCATCGCGGCCGTGGCCACCGCGGTGACCGCCGGCGACCTGACCCGCAAGATCACCGTGGACGCCTCGGGCGAGGTCGCCGAGCTCAAGGACAACATCAACCAGATGATCGCCAACCTCAAGGAGACCACCCGGGCCAACCGGGAGCAGGACTGGCTCAAGACCAACCTGGCCCGGATCTCCAGCCTGATGCAGGGGCACCGGGATCTCGGGGCCATGGCGTCGTTGATCATGACCGAGCTGGTGCCGCTGGTCTCCGCCCAGTACGGGGCCTTCTTCCTGGCTCGCTCCGACGGCGACGGGCCGGTGGTGCTGGAGCGACTGGCCAGCTACGGCTTCTCCGGGGATACCCCGAACCGGTTCACCCTCGGCGAGTCGCTGGTCGGGCAGTCGGCTCTGGACAAACGCACGATCGTGGTACGCCGGGTACCCCCGGACTACGTGCGGATCACCTCGGGGCTGGGCTCGACCTCACCGGTGAACCTGATCGTGCTACCGGTGCTGTTCGAGGGACGCCCGCTCGGGGTCCTCGAGCTGGGGTCGGTGAGCGAGTTCACCGCGGTGCACCAGGACTTGCTGGAGCAGTTGAAGGAGACGATCGGGGTCAACGTCAACACGATCCTGGCCAACTCGCGTACCGAGGCGTTGCTGGGCGAGTCGCAGCGGCTGACCGCGGAGCTACGGGCACAGCGGGAGGAGCTGCAGCGCTCCAACACCGAGCTGGCCGAGAAGGCGGCGTTGCTGGCCCGGCAGAACCGCGACATCGAGATCAAGAACCGGGAGATCGAGCAGGCCCGGCGGGAGCTGGAGCAGCGGGCCCGCGAGCTGTCCTCGGCCTCCCGCTACAAGTCGGAGTTCATGGCGAACATGTCGCACGAGCTGCGCACGCCGTTGAACAGCGCGCTGATCCTGGCCAAGCTGCTGACCGACAACCTGGAGGGCAACCTCACGCCGAAGCAGGTCGACTACGCGCGCACCATCCACTCCGCGGGCAGCGACCTGCTGCAGCTCATCAACGACATCCTGGATCTGGCCAAGGTGGAGGCCGGGCGCGTGGAGCTGCGCCCGGCCACGGTGCGGGTCGCCGAGCTCGTGGACTACGTGCGGTCCCTGTGGCGGCCGTTGACCAGCGAGAAAGGGCTGGACTTCCAAGTCGTGGTGGCGCCGGGGACACCGGAGGTGTTGCGCACCGACAAGCACCGGCTGCAGCAGATCCTGCGGAACCTGCTGTCCAACGCGGTGAAGTTCACGCACGAGGGCGCCGTGGAGCTGCACATCCGGCCGGCGGAGCCGGCGGAGGTGACGCACGCGGCGTTGCGTCGGGAGCCGGGGCGGATCGCCTTTGCCGTGCGCGACACCGGGATCGGGATCGCACCGGAGAAGCTTTCGGTGATCTTCCAGGCGTTCCAGCAGGCCGACGGGACGACCAGCCGCAAGTACGGGGGTACCGGGTTGGGCCTGTCCATCAGCCGGGAGCTCACCCACCTGCTCGGTGGGGAGCTGCGGGTACGCAGCCAGCCGGGCGCCGGCAGCGTCTTCACGCTCTACCTGCCGATCGGCCCGGCCGCCACCGGGTGGGTGCCGACACCGGACCGGATGACCGAGCGGGTCGCCCTCCCGCCCCCGGAGGCGGTGGAAGCGGTGCAGCCCCAGCCGTCAGGCGAGCTGGTTTCCGTTTCCCCGGCGGGGGATTCGGCGGCCGAGGGATCGTCGGCACCGGGGCCCGCCGATCCGCCCGCCCGCTTCCACGGCGACAAGATCCTGATCGTCGACGACGACCTGCGTAACGTTTTCGCGTTGACCAGCGTGCTGGAGATGCACGGGCTGGAGGTGGTCTACGCCGACAACGGGCTCGCCGGGGTGCGGGCGCTGGAACAGCATCCGGATATCGCGCTGGTGTTGATGGACGTGATGATGCCCGAGCTGGACGGTAACGCGACCACCGCGGCGATCCGGGAGATGTCGGAGTACACGGACCTGCCGATCATCGCGGTGACCGCGAAGGCGATGAAGGGCGACCGGGAGAAGAGCCTGGCCTCCGGGGCGACCGACTACGTCAGCAAGCCGGTCGACACCGACCAGCTGTTGCGGCTCATTGCCCACCACCTCGACGCCGACCACCGGTCCGACACCGGCCCCGGGTGAGGGGACGGGCGCGGCAGGGAACCCGTGCGCCGGACGGCCCCGTCCCCGCGGGCGTGCGAGGTAACGGGCACGACCCCGTTCGGATGAGGGGCGTGCCGGCTCCTGCCGGGTGAACAGGCACGTTCAGCCCGGCGCGGGGGTGGGACGGGCATCGCCGCGCTGTCACGCTCGGTACTGCCGACAGCTCACCCGTTGGGCGGTTCGGACGGACTTGCCCATATCGTGGCCGATTCGGCCCACCGGGCCTTCCGCTGGCGGCCCACATCGCCCGATGATGCCCTTCACCCGAGCCTGTTAGCGGCGACATCGCGGAGCGGCCGCCCGCCACCACTCCGACGTCCCCGCCGGCGTGCGACGACGCTGCGTCACGCCGGTGCGGACGAACGGGGGTGACCCGCCACCGAAGGAGCGACAGATGTCCCAGCGTCCGGACGAGATCGCGACCCCCTCCGGCGAGCCGGTGCCGGCCCCGCGCCGGCCGGGCGCGGCCGGGCCACCCCAGCCCTGCGTCGAACTCACGGTCTCCGACGAGCTGCAGGACATCGAGGACCTCATCGAGGTCTCGGTGCTGCGGTGGCCGACCGCGATCGTGGTGTCGGTGCGCGGCGAGGTGGACCTGGTCAGCGCTCCCCCGCTGCAGCGGGAGCTGGTCGAGCAGCTGGAGAACGCCGGGACGTTGCTGGTCCTGGACCTCACCGAGGTGACCTTCCTCAGCTCCGCGGGGCTGTCGCTGCTGTACGAGGTGGGCCGACGGGCCGCGGACCGCGGGGTCGGGTTCCGGCTGGTGGTGAACACACGGCCGGTGTTGCATCCGCTGACGGTGACCGGCCTGGCCGCCGAGTTGGATGTCCGGCCGAGCATCGAGGAGGCGTTGAACTAGGTCGCCGGCCGACGTTTCCCGTGACGTGGATGGGCGACAGTACACGAGGGGCACTGGCGGGCGGGCGGCGTGTCCGTCCACAAGGGACTTCGGAGGTGCGGTCCGATTCGTGGTCCGTCGCGCCGCCTTTCCTCGTGGGTTCCCGGGGAAACACGCCGTTGCGGGAATGGCCGGCGTCCACCAACGGGGGTGTGGTGCCCCTGCCGTCCGGTACCGCATGTCTTTGCCTTCGGACAAGGGTCAGGTAGCGTGAACGCCGGACGGAGTCGAGGCGTGACGAGGTTCGACCGGACGAGAGCGGTTCCCACCATGACCTTCCCCGCCGACGTGGGTGCCCGTACCGCTGGCCTCTCGCTCGACCACCGCACCACGGTTTCGCTCGGACGGGTGGCACCGGTCGTCGCTGTCGGCCACGAGGATCGGAACCGGGTCGTCGCGGACAGCCTGGACGCGCTCCCGCCCTGACGTGTCTGCCCGCGCCCGCACCATCCCCGTCGGCCCCGTGCCGACCGAGCCTGTTTCGGCAGCCCCAGCCCGATCCCGGACTCCAGAGGTGGCCTCGTGGACCTTCCCGTTCTCCTCCTCGGCGACGTCGGGCCGATTCGCGTTCCGGTTGAGCCGAAGCGATTCCTGCCCTGCGGGCCGACCGGGTCGAGGGGAGGCAGAGTTTCCGCGACGTCCGGCACCGATGCCGGGGAGCGGGCATGAGCGCGACCATGTCGATCCGCACGGAGCTGGATATCGTCCGGGTGCGGCAGGCGACCCGCCGGGCCGCGGTCACCGCCGGCTTTTCCCTTGTCGAGCAGACCAAGCTGGTAACCGCGGCCGAGGAGCTGGCCCGCAACACCCTCGTCCACGGCGGGGGCGGGCAGGTACACGTCGAGCTGGTGGCCGACACCCCGACGGTGCGGCTGACCTTCGTCGACTCCGGGCCGGGAATCTCCGACGTCGACCAGGCACTCGTCGACGGGTTCACCACAAGTTCCGGGCCGGGGCTGGGGTTGGGCGGGGCCCGGCGGCTCGTCGACGAGTTCACCATCGACTCCACGCCGGGGCACGGCACCACCGTCGTCGTCAGCTGCACGTCCGATACCGGGCACGCCCCTTGAGCGCGCCGTCACCGGGCCCGAATGCCGCACTGCCGGCAGCTGCCCACCGCCGACACCACAGCGCCCCGCGGGAGACCGGCGGTCTTCTGCCAGCTCCGGGACGAACCGACGCCGTATCGGCGGGCTCGGTTCCGGTGCCTGGCAACCGACCCGCGCGGTGGTCGTTGCCGGGACGGGACAGGCCGACCAGACATGATCCGGCCGTCACCGGTGCGTGGGTACGGTGGCAGCCCAGCCTCGGGGACGACCCTGTGGCGGCCATCTGCTCGCGAGGTGGGCAATGACGTCCTACGACTTCACCGTGTCCGGGGAGCAGGACGCGGTCCTGGCGCACGACGCCCTGACCCGGATCGTCGCCGACCTGCCGCTACAGGTACGACCACGGGCGGAGTTGCTCAGCGAGGCCGCCCAGCGGTTGCGCGACCTGGGAGCACGTGGCGGCCGGCTGCGGGTGCGCCTGGAGGAGTGGCCGGGTGGGACGGCCGAGCGGCCGGTGTTGTCCGGCCCGGCGGACGACCTGGTGCTGCGGCCGCTGCTGGACCTGCTCGCCGAGTACGAGGAGTCGCTGGAGCGGTACCAGCGGGAGCTGCAGCAGACCAACACCGGGTTGCTGGCGTTGCATGCCGAGCTGGAGCGACAACGGTGGCAGCTGGCCTTCCTCGACGAGGTCACCCGGCGCTCCGCCACCTCGCTGCACCTCGGGCAGATGACGCGCATCCTGGTGGAGTTGTTGCGGGACAACGGCTTTGCCGATGACGCCGCAGTGTGGATGGTGGACGAGGGCGGCCGGCCACGACGCATCCCGCGCGAGGGCACCGCGTCCACTGCCGACGAGGTGCGGGAGGTGTTGCGGGGCGGTGGAACGCGGTTGGCGAATCACTCCCGGCAGCTGCTGACCCCGCTGGACGTCGGCAGCCAGCGGTGGGGTGTGTTGGAGCTGGCCCGGCGGAGAAGCCCGTTCCGGCCGGAGGAGAAGGTGCTCGCCCGGCACCTGGCCGGTCGGGTGGCGATCACGGTGCGCAACGCGCGCGAGTACCAGCGGGAGCGGGAGCTGGCCGAGACCCTGCAGCGGGCGATGCTGCCGGAGCCGCCCGCCGTGGCCGGGCTGGAGTTCGAGGCGGAGTACCGGCCCGCCAGCCGCGGCATCAACATCGGCGGTGACTGGTACGACGTCCTCGTCCGCCGGGACGGCACCGTGGTGCTGGCCGTCGGTGATGTCACCGGCCACGGGTTGGACGCGGCGATCCTCATGGGGCAGCTACAAAACGCGTTGCGCGCCTACGCCCTGGAGGGCCACGGTCCGGCACGCACGTTGGAGCTGATGCACCAGCTCACCCGGCAGGCACCCACCCGGCTGTTCGCCACGGCGGCCGTCGTGGAGCTGGCGCCCGGTGGGGAGCTGCGGTGTGCCCTGGCCGGTCACCTCCCGCCGATGTTGTCCGACTCCTCGGGGCGGATCCGCGTCCTGGAGGGCGCCACCGCCCCGATGCTCGGCCTTCCCATCGACCGGCCGTTCGCCGAGCAGGTGGACGTCATGCCACCGGGCGGGAATGTCCTGCTCTACACCGACGGGCTCGTCGAGCGCCGGGGTTGCGACATCGACAGCCGCCTGGACACGCTAGCGGGCACGCTGTCCGCGGTGGCCGGCCAGAACGCGGCCGATGCGGCTCGGACGCTGTTGCACACCATGCTGGGTGAGGAGCGCCACGCCGACGACGTGTGCCTGTTGGTGTGCCGCCGGTTGCCCACCTTTGGACAGCCGGCCACTCCTCCATCCCGAGCAGGCTGACCGTGCGGTTTGGGTCACACTCCTCGTTGCGCGATGCCTCGGCGGGGTAAGCCATCTGTGGCTTGCCGTTGCCCCGGTTCCCGGCGGATTCGTCGTGTGCGGAGGTGGTGGCATGACCGGTTCACCTGGGATGGTGGCGACGGCGCGGCTCGCCCGGGCGCGGGAGCACTGGTCGTGGCGTTGTGGGACGGTGTGGGCCGGATCCGGCTGAGGTAGTGGTGGTGGGGAACGGATCCGAACATGGCCCTGTCGGCCGTGGCGTTGCGGGGACGCGTTGGCCTGCCACGGTTTCCACGTTCATGGCCCGGATCGACCTCGGCGTACTTCGGCCGCCGGCGGCTGACACCCCGGCACCGGGCAAACCGGAGTCCGGGATGACGAGTGCATCGACAGCCGGGCGCTGAGGCCCGGCTACCAGCCACGACAACCCCACCCACGCGGGGATTGTCGCCCGGTTGGCCCAGCGTGGTGCCCCGTTGTGACGCGCAGAGCCCTTGCCTCACGCCGGCCATCGACGTCAGCATGGACGAACATCGCATCGGACCAGGGCGACACGGTGAGCGAGGTAGCGCGTTGGTGCGGCATCGCGACCGTCATCCGGCTGACGTCGTGGCCTCGGTCGAGGCGGCCCTCGAACCACTGTTGCTGGTATGGGGACGGGCCGCGGAGCAGGTGCACCCCCGGGTGTCGGCACCCCAGCTGCGCGCGTTGCTCACCATCGCCCGGCACGGCGTGATCAACCTGCGCAGGCTGGGCGAGGAGATCGGTGCGATCGCCTCCTCCACCAGCCGGTTGTGCGACCGCCTGCAGGCCGCCGGGCTCATCACCCGGCACTCCGGAACCGCCGACCGGCGCGAGGTGTTGCTCCGGCTCACGCCCGAGGCGCGTCGGCTGCTGGCGGAGTTGGAAGAAGCCCGCCGCGTCGACCTGGGCACGGTGCTCGGCCGGATGACGCCCGAAGGACAGCGCGCGTTGCTGTGCGGACTACGCGAGTTCGGAGCCGCCGCGGGCGTGGTGGGGTCACTACGGGAGAAGCCGGCGTAGCGCGTCCCAGCGGGTCCCGGCACGTACGGCGTTGGCGGGTGAGCGCCGTGGTCGGTGTGTAGTTCCGACCGCGGCCGGGATCACTTCGCCGGCTGCCCGCCGTCTACCACGAACATCTCGCTCAAGCCGGTGATGTCCAGGATGCGCCTGGCGTAACGGTCGACGTTGCGTAGCACCACGTCGCCGCCGCGTGCCTGCGCCGCTTCCTTGGCTCGGACCAACGCGCTCAGGCACGCGGAGTCGAAGAACGTCACGGCGGCGAAGTCGACGACGATACGCCGTGCGCCGGCGTCGAACGCCCGGGCAACCTCGTTGTCCAGTTGCGGGGCACTACCCAGGTCGACCTCGCCCCGGAGGACGATCATCGCCTCGGTGCCCGTGACCCGGCCATGTGCCACCCCGGGGGTCGTCCGGTTGGTGTCCTCGCCCACTCGGTCGCTCGCCTCCCTGGCCGTCGGGTTGGTGACCCACTCGCCGGGCCAACCCGTGCCGCGCCCTCGGCGGCCGGTGTGGCGGGCCGAGCAGCGCCGGGGTGCCCGTGAAGCACGCCGTGGCACCGACCGTACGCCATCCAGTCCCGCCCGGCAGGTCGCCCAAGCGTGCCACCGCGTCGGAGGACCGGGCTTGCGCCGCCTCGGTTTCCGTTTTCTATCGACCGGGCCGGAGGGTCCGCCGTTGGGGGTGGGAATGGTGTAGGACCGGATAGCGAAGAGCCCGGTTCGGCGCATGCGCACAACTGCTGTGGAACGCTGCGCAACAGGTGTGCTCCGCTGTCCCCGTTCGGTGGCAGCACGCGTTCCCCGGTTCCAACCGTTGAATCCGGGGCGCGGCAAGGGATCGCAGGCGCTCCGGACGCACGCGCAGCCGGGGTTGGTCGAGGCCAGTGGAGGTAGCCATCGTGACCGACACGGGTGCGTCCGGGGATGTGCGAAACGGCGCGCGGGCGTTACGGCTTGCCCTCGACGGCACCGGCCCGCCGCTGTACCGAGTCCGGCAGTGGTTGCGGGAGCAGCTCCCACCGACGTCCGCGGAGGTGCGTGACGACGCCCAGCTCGTGGCCACCGAGCTCGTCTCCAACGCCTACGCGCACACCGTGCGTGCCCGCGAGCTGCGGCTGGTGGTCGACGACCGAGTAGGCAGGCTCCGCATCGAGGTGGCGGACCGGTCCAGCGCCCAGCCGGTGCTGCGCGACCCGGATCCACGCAGCACCGGAGGTCGGGGTCTGATCATCGTCGACCATCTGTCGAGCCGATGGGGTGTGACCTCCACGCCGGAGGGCAAGACCGTCTGGGCGGAGCTGACGCTGGAGAGCTCATCGAGGTAAGCGACTTCCCGGCGGAGTTCGCGGGGGCACCCCTGACGTGTGAGTTGCCACGAGGTGCGGACAGGCGACAGCCCGCCACGTAACCTCGGGCGACGTGCCCTGTCCCAGCGCAACCCTGGTGGTGTGGACGTCGGCGTGGCTGCACGGTGCGGCCGCGGCCGACGACGCGCTCGACGCCCTGAACCCGTGGGCCGAGGCCCACGAGGTGGTGGCTGACGACGCCACCGCTGGCCAGCTGGACCTTCCGGTGGCCGGTGACCGCCCCGTCTCCCCCGCTCTGCTCCTCGCCGCACTACGGCGGGCCGGGGCCGGCGTGGGGCACCTCGTGCTGCCGGTCGCCGGTGACGTGCGCGGTCTGGGCGGGGTTCACGAGCTGACCGCTGCGGCACTGCGCGCCGGCGAAGCCGCGGTGCTGCCCGACGCGGGCGTGGCCGTGGTGCCGGAGGCGGTCGCGGACGGGGTGCTGCGCTGGACGGTCTTCGCCCTGCCGCCGTTCCCGCCCCCGCCGGAGCATGTGCCGCTCGGGGAGGCCGAGCACCGCATGGCCGAGGCGATGCGGACCGCAGCCGCCACACTGGCGGCCCTGGATGTTGGCCGGGACCGGCCGGGGGTGCGTGGCGAGATCGAGGCCGCGCTGCGGAATCAGCCGCGCATGCGATGGCCGGAAGGCGCCCCGGCGCGCGCGGTTCGGGTCTTGTCGCGCGCCGGTGAGCTCGAGGCGATCGTGGCCGCCGCCCTCGGTGACGGGGACGGCGCAGCGGTGTCCGCCTCTGCCATGCGGGGGCGGAGGGAGGCGCTCCGGCCGCTGGCCGACGCGGTGCGGTTGGCGCGCCGCGCGGCGGTGGACGAGGCCGTGCGCGCGTTCGCCCACTCGGCGGGCCGCCGCTAGCGCGAGCGGGTCGACCCGGGCGGACCTGGCCGGCCCCGGTCGGGCGACACCGTCAGGCGCGGGAGGGCAGCAACCCGCCGTGGTAGGTGACCATGTCCAGGATCGCGGCCGGAAGATCGATCGGCGCTCCCGGCTCCGCCCCGTCCAGCTCGGCGTAGGCCCGGTGGAGGTTGGCGGCGAGGCGCTCGGGCTCGCGCAGGGCGGCGAACGGTCCCAGGTCGGCCTGCCGGGCCGCCGCCAGCGGGGTCAGCCGGGCCCGCCGGCCCTCCTCGGCGGTCCGGCGCAGGAAGCGCAGGTAGGCCAGTGTCTCGTCGATGGCCTCGGGGCCGCAGACCTCCCCGTGTCCGGGCACGATGACGCGGGCGCCCAGTGGCTTGAGCACCTCGTCCAGGACCCGGGTCGCGCCGCTGAGGGAACCCTGGAGCAGGAACGGCGTGCCGCCGTGAAAGATCAGATCGCCCGCGAACAGCACTTCGCGGTCGGGGATCCAGACGATGGAGTCGTTGGTGGTGTGCGCGGGCGTACCCACGTAGCGCACCTCGCATCGCAGGTCGTCGAGGCGGAGCGTGACGCCGTCGCGGTAACCGAGGAAGGGCGGCTCCAGCTCGAGGTCTCCCCACTCCACCTCGGTGGTCCAGGACGGGTGGTCTCCCGGCAGGCCGAGTTCGAGGGCCGCGTCCCGACATCGCTCGTGCGCAATGATCGTGGCTTGGCGGAACAGGTAGTTGCCGTAGGTGTGGTCGCCGTGGTGGTGGGTGTTGACCACGGTACGCACGGGCTGGTCGGTAACGGTGGCGATCGCGTGCTGGTAGGCGCGCGTGCGGCGCTCGGTGGCGCAGGTGTCGATGCTGACCGCGCCGCGGCTGCCCACGATCAGGCCGGCGTTGTTGACGTACCAGCCTCCGTCCGGCTGGACGTAGGCGTAGATCCCTCCGCTCAGCTCGACCAGCCGTGGTGTGGGTTCCACCTCGTCCCGCGGTGTGCTCATGAGTCCCCCTCGGTCGGGCACCGATTGTCTCCGTCCGCGCTGCTGCTCCGCACGGTGTGCTCGGCGGCACCGCGGTGCGATCATGCCAAGCCCTGCGCCCGGCGACCCTGACGCACGAGGCTGGTACACCGGGGAAAAGGGGAATCCTGGCTACTCCGGTGAACTACCCCGACCCGGTGAGCCCGGGATACGTGCCATCAGTCATCCGGACTGCTTCCGGGGCGCCCGCAGGTCCGTCCCCGTTGCTCCGCTCGCCTGGTTGAGCACCCCGATCGTGGGATATGCGCGAGCTGAGGGAACGACTCGCGCCTCCGGCGCTTTCTGATCCCCTGCCGGGCGCACGACCATGAACCCGACGAGGCGGGGACGGACACCGCACCGCTGCGACCGAGGCGCGGACACGTCCCGCCTGCCGTGTTGGCCCACGACGCAAGGGAGCGGTCGATGGGGATCCTCGGGCGGCTGTGGCCGCCGAGCGTCAGCAAGATGGAACGCGCCGGCGATGTCGAGGGGCTGGTCACCGCGCTGGCCTATCCGCACGACCGGCGGGTCCGCCAGCTCGCCGCGGCCGCCCTGGGCACGATCGGCGACGCGCGGGCGGTCGAGCCGCTGATCGCCGCGCTGGAGGACTCCTCCCTGGATGTCCGGGTGGCGGCCGCGGCCTCGCTGCGCAGGCTCGCCGATCCCCGTGCGGTGCCGGCCCTGTCCACGTTGCTCGACAGCGTCCTGACCGAGTGGGACCGCTGGATGGCCGAGCTGCGGGAGGAACGCCACCTGCAGGAGCTGCGTGCCGGCGGGAAGGTCAGCTACGAGCCGGAGAAGGACGTCGCCGAGGTCGAGCCGCGGGTCCGCAGCCTGTACCAGAGCGCGCTGCACCTCGCCGCGGAGGCCGGCGGCCCGTTCGCGCCGGATCTGGTGATGCGGATCTTCGAGGAGCGGGACGACTTCGACGCCCGCTGTGTGAAGGCCCTGCACGAGCTGCAGGCCGTCGCCCAACTGGCCCGGGTGGCGCAGGACGAACGGGCGGTGGCCGCGCTCAGCCTGCTCGGCGACTTCGCCGACGACGAGCGCGCCTGGAGCGTCCTCGTCGACGCGTTCCGGGTTTCCACGACGTGCGAGCGCCGGCTGTACGCGGCCGAGGGGCTGCGGCGCGCTCCGCATCCGGAGAAGCTGTCCCTGCTCACCGCGGCACTGCGCCGGGAGCTGGGTCGCAAGGACGAGGGAGCGTGGCTGGGCTACGACAGCCACGGCCTGCACCGCTCGTCCGAGGTGATCCTCACACTGGTCGAGGCGCTCGGGGAGCTGCGCGACCCGGGTGCGGTCAGTTTGCTCGCCGAGCTGCTGCACGCCCGGGACGGTCGGATCGGCGCCGAACAGCGGCAGGCGATCATGCTCGCCGTGGTGTCGGCGCTGGGGCGGACCCGCGGCCAGGCTGCAATCGAGGCGCTGGCCAAGGCAAGCGACCACCCGGACACCGAGGTCGCGGTCACGGCGGTTCGGACGCTGGACGAATGTGCGGGTGGTCGTGCCGTCGAACTGCTCTCGCTGGTCCTGGCCCGCGCAAGCCTTCCGGTTGCGCGGGAGGCCGCCGCACTCCTGGCCAAGCACGCACAGCACGATGATGCTGCGGTTGACGCGCTCACCACGGTGTTGTCCCATGTGGACGCCCATAAGGTGGATGCGGCCGCCGCGGCGCTCGACGAGTTGCCGGCGGAACGGTTGCCCGAAACTGTGCGCGGCGCTCTGCTCGGTGCGTGTTACCGTTCTCCCAGGGCGATCACGCTCGTGCTTCGCCTCGTTCATCCTGCGGCGTTGCGTCGCATTGTCGAGTCCACCAAGCGTTTCACCGCTTCCGAGGATCCTGCTTTCGATCCGTTCGCCTGGCTGGACGGTGTGGTGCGGCCCAGGTTGAAGGACATCCTCGGCCAGGTCGCGGGCGAGTTGTCCCAGGACGATCTGGTGTTCTTCGCCGAGCTGCCGGACAGCACGACCTCCTACCGCACCGACGAACTGCTGGAAGCCGGCGACTCGGACCTGGGTGTCGAGCCGACCTGGGCGTACCGGATCAAGGACGTGAGCTGGACCGGGATCTGCCAGCTCGCACGTGCCGAGCTGGACCGGCGTGCCGGTGAGTCGGCGTCGGGGTGAGTTGTGGGCCGCATTCCTCGCGAGGACACGTGACGCACCGGCCCGATCAACCAACCTGGCTTGGCTGGGCCGAGTTGTTCCGGTGTCGGTCGCCGAGGTTCACCCCCGGGATGGTCACTTCCCGGCGGCTTTCCGCGCGAAGGCGGTGTCGACGTAGGAGTCCGTGCTGAGCGGCTTGGCGTCCTTCATGAGGTCCGCGTCGCGGTAGACCTGCTCCTGCTTCGCGAGCTGGTCGGTGAGCGGGGCGAGGTCGGGCTGCCAGGTGTAGGAGGGGACGTCCCTGAGCACCGCGACGTCCTGTCCCGTTGCCCGCGCGAGGATCTGCAGGGTCTCCTCGGATCGCGCCCCCTCGCCCTGCAGGTCACGACTTGCCCGTACCAGAGCGTTGAAGAACTTCTGGGCGGCCTGGCTCTTCGCGAACGCCCCGCCGTAGATCACACCGGTGGCGGAGGCGCCCTTGGGTGGGACGGCCAGCGGTTTGGCCACGCCCGCCTTCTCCATCTTGGTGGTGAAGGGGGCAGCCACCAGGGCCGCGTCCACGCTGCCGTTGGCCAGAGCGGCCTGCATGTCCGGGTTGCCGAGGTTGACCACCTCGACATCGGTGAGCGACAGCCCGGCCGGGCGCAGCACGGTGGCCAGCTGGAAGCCGCCCGCCGCGCCCGGGCCACCGGCGACCGCCACCTTCCGGCCGCGCAGGTCGGCGGGCGAGGAGATGTCACCGAGCCGGGTCGACACTTCGAGCGCGCTGGGCGAGGCCTTCGGGTCACCGGGCGCCACGCCCATGGACCCGACCACCTTCAGGTCCAGGCCGCTGGCGATGGCGCTGAACAACCCGGCGGAGAACCCGGCCACCACGACGTCGAGCTTGCCGCCGGCGGCCGGACCCACCGCGTCCTGGCCGGACTTCACCTTCCGCAGTTCGACCGACAGCCCCTCGTCCGTGAAGTACCCCTTGTCCTGGGCCACGTACAGCGGGGCGAACAGGGTGGACGGCACGTGCGCCACCGTCACCGGGGTGTTCGATGCTGCCTGCTGGCCGCCGTCGGAGCAGCCGGTGAGCGCCAGCGCCGCCGACACGGCGACGACACCGAGAAACCGCCTCCGGGAGTGCGTTGTCACCGGTGAACCTCCGTGGTTGCGCCGGGCGTTCGGCCCGGGGTAATCGGACTCGTGTTGGGTGCAAGTGCTTCTTGGGCTCGTTCGGGATCGTCCGAGGCCGCTCGGGCGGCCACCGGCTGTGGAGCCCGAACCGTGGCCCGTGAGAGCGAGGGTCCCGGTTGTGCGCTACGGGAGGTCACAGTGCGGTCTCCCCGTTCCTCGACTGGCGGGGCCGGCCGGTCGCCGGCTGGCGCCGCCACGGCATCACCAGCCAGCCGAACGCCGAGACGACGCCGGTCAGCGTCGCCCCCAGCAGCGCTGCGGCCATCAGCCCGACGTACATGCGTTCCGGCTGGAACAGCTGCCAGGAGTTCCAGATCAGGTAGCCGATCCCCTCATCAGCCGCCACGAACTCGACCGCGATCGTCACCACCACGCCGAGCCCGACGGCCACCCGCAGCCCGGTGAACATCTGCGGCAGGCTGGCCGGGACCAGGACCAGGCACAGCCGTCGCCAGCCCCGCACCCGGTAGGCGCGGGCCAGCTCCATCGTGCGCGGGTCGATCTGGCGGACCGCGGACTGGGCGTTGATCTGGGTGACGAAGAAGACCGTGATGGCGACCGCGAGGATCCGCGGTGTGTCGCCGAGCCCGAACACCAGGAGCAGCAGCGGCAACACCGCGATCTTCGGCAGCGCGTAGAGCGCGGCGAACAGCGGACCGAGTGCCGCGCCGAGCGCACGCCAGCTTCCCATCGCCAGTCCGACCAGGATGCCCGCTGCCGCCGCCGGGAGGTAGCCGCCGAGCAGCCGCAACACGGTCGCGAGCAGATCCCTGGGCAGTTCCCCGGAGCCGATCATCTCGACGGCCTTGGTCAACGTACGGGTTGGCGGTGGGAAGGTTCGCGCGTCGATGACATCGACGGACGCGGCCCACTGCCACGCCAGCAAGGCCAGGGTCGGGGTCAACACCGCCAGCACCACGTCTCGCCGCCGCAGCCAGCGGCGGCGCCGGGTCTCCGCCCGCACGACCTCCTCGCCCAGGGCGTCGACCGTGCGCTCCACGTACTGTTTCACGCTTCCGCCCGCTCCGTCCCGACCTCGTCCCGCAGCACGTCCCAGAGATGGAACCGCAGGTCGACGAACTCCGCGTGGTGCTGCACGTCCGGGCTGCGCGGGCGATCGAACGGCACCTCGACCTCGGTGCGGACGCGACCCGGCCGGGCGGACACGAGGATGACGCGGTCGCCGAGCAACAACGCCTCCTCCAGGGAATGGGTCACGAACACGACCGTCTTGCGCTCGGCCTCACACAGCGCGAGCAGCTCCTCCTGCATCAGCATCCGGGTCTGCGCGTCCAGCGCGCCCAGCGGCTCATCCATCAGCAGGCAGGGCGAGCCGGTCGCGAAAGCCCGGGAGATGGCGACGCGCTGGCGCATACCACCGGATAGTTGATGCGGGTAGGCGCTCTCGAAGCCGGACAGACCGGTGCGTGCCAGCCACTCGCGTGCCACCGCGACCCGTTCCCGGCGGTTGCCGGGAGGCAGCCCGAACAGAACGTTGTCGAGCACCGTCAGCCACGGGAGCACGCCGGAATCCTGGAACACGAACGCCGTCGCGGGATGCGCGCCGTCGTCCTCGGGGCGCACCACCTCGCCGCTGCTGGCCTCCTCCAGGCCCGCAAGAATGCGCAGCAGCGTCGACTTGCCGCAGCCCGACGGCCCCACGATGCAGGTGAAGGAGCCTCCCGCCACGTGCAAGGACATGTCGCGCAGCGCCCACAGTGGCCCGTCACCACCGAAGAACAGCTTCGACACCTGATGTGCGGCGAACGCCGTCCTCGTGTCCGAGGTCGCGTGGGTCCGCTGCATGAACCGTCCGTCCCATTCGTGTGGACCTGCCCGGATGAGCGGACGCCACGGCTCCCGCCCCACCATGCGAACGTACCGAGCCAGCAGGCGACCGATCCGCCCAGGGATCTATTCATCACCAGAATCGACCAGCCTGCGGAATTGATAAGCAGGGCTTTGCCCCGATGGCCTGACACAAGGCCAGGCCGCATGAACCCCGCTCGTTGTTTCCTGTCCGTGCGGCCCCCAGCTGGTGCGGGTGCCCACTTGCTTGGCGCCCTGCGGGCGCCGACAGGGCCTCGCACCCTATGGCCAGTTGCCCTGTTGCGGCTCTCGGCCTGGACGGGCGGGTGTCTGTCCTGGCCGAACGTGGCGCCGTGGCTCCTCGTCGGTCGGAGTTGCTTTAATTGACACTGAAGCTACAGCGCCAAAATAAATGCTCGCTGCGCGATCGACGAACCCAAGGTTCCACCCGTTTCACCCGGAGGTGGTCACGGGTACATGCATGCGTGCGGCCGTTCGAGGGAAGCCATGGCCTAGCCCGCTGCCCGACAACGGGAGGTGACGCGTGACTACCGCACAAGAACAGGACGTGGTTGAGCTGCTTCTGGAGCAGCACAACGAGATCAAGAATCTTTTCAGCCAGCTTTCGACCGCGCAGGGAGACCGGAAACGCGAGCTCTTCGAGGACCTCGTCCGGCTGCTCGCGGTGCACGAAAGCGCCGAGGAGGAGGTCGTCCACCCGATCGCCCGCCGACGCATCCAGAACGGCGAGACCGTGGTGGACGACCGGCTGCGCGAGGAGAACGAGGCCAAGGAGGCGCTCGCCGAACTGTACGAGCTCGGCGTGGACCACCCCGAGTTCGACGGCAAGCTCCGGGCGCTGGCCAAGGACGTCATCGACCACGCCACCCACGAAGAGAACCAGGAGTTCCCGCAGCTGCGGCAGAACCTCACCGCCGACCAGCGCCGCCGAATGGCGGGCGCGATCCGCGCCGCCGAGGCGACCGCGCCGACCCGTCCGCACCCGGGCGTTGGTGAGTCGGCCATGGCACAGCTGCTCGCCGGGCCGCCGATGGCGGTGTTCGACCGGGTCCGGGACGCCGTCCGCGACTGGCGGCAGTCGAACCGGGACGACTGACGGATCCGGCCGGATGTGTCGGGGGCGGTCTCGGTCCGCCCCCGACGCATCTCCGGCACCAGGCGGCGTCACCAGCAGCATCAGTTACCGCGCTTGGCGCTGGCGCCGACCCGCTCGACGCAAGGGGCTCCCGGTCTCAGGCGGCGTCGGCGCTGTCGGAGTTCAGGCAGGCGAGCAGCTCCGCGCGGTGCAGATCCGCGATCGGTGCCAGCAGGTCGGGGTGCCGGAGCAGCACCGCCGCCTCCAGATCGCGCCGGTCGGGTTCGGTCAGGCGACGGAAGTCCCGCTCCAGGTCGCCGGCGTGGTCGGTGTCGGCCAGCGCCTCGACCGCGGTGGCCGCGAGGGCGGGGTCGGCGAGCAGGCAGGCCGCCCAGCTGACCACGACCTCGTCGACCCAGCTCCGCCAGGTGTCCTCGCCGGACTCCGGCTCGTCGCCACCAACGACGCCGTCCAGCCGCGCGGCGCCGCCCGGACCCATCATGTCCAGGAACGCCGCGTCGAGCGCGGTGGGGTAACGCAGCCACGCGGCCACCGTCACGGCCTGCCGGGCCTGAACCTTGACGAGCGTGGCGCTGAAGCTCCCGCCGACGCCCGGGTAGGCACGGACCAGCCATTGTGTTGTGGCCGCGATCACCGGGGCGAGGTCACCAGCCACGACGAACCTCATTCCAACCTCGCAGTGGCGACGCCATCACACCGGGCAACCGCCACCGACACCCATTCAGGTGTTAGTTAGGCGACGCTACCTTCCCACCAAGATCACATAAAGGATGCTGTGATGCAGGCCCCTCGCCTGCCGGCACCGACCCTGCTTCGGACCCGGGAGCGGACGCTCAGTTCGCGGGCGTTGGCAGTGTCACCGCGGTGAACGCTTCTCCTTCCCGCGCCGCTCCGCGCGTCATCGTCATCGCCGCGCCGAACGAGCTGGTGACGTTGTAGAGCCGGCTCTGGTTGTCACTGTTGCGGAACACGAATGCCCACGTGGGCCCGTTCGCGTTGGCGTAGGCGAACGCGGTGGGGTCCGTGGCGGCCTTGTCGAAGTCGAACGTGATCTTGGACCAGTCGCGCCACTCGCCGGAGCCCTGCACGGTCTCGCCGGTGCTGTAGATCCCGCCGTCGGTACCGCGCGCAACAACCTCGACCTTGCCCGAGGCCGGGCTGATGAGTGCCGAGGGCGATCCCGCGGCGGTGAAGGTCCCGACCCGGTCCCATGTCTGCGGGAAGCTCCCGGTGTCGTCCTGCTTCTTGGTCAGGATCGAGCCGTCCCCACCCCGGACGAAGACCTGGATCTTGCTGCCCGGATACACCACTACGGCGGGAATGCCGGTCAGTCCCGGGTCACTCAGCACCGTGCAGTCCGACAGCGTTCGGTCGGCGTACCGCACGGTCCGCAGCGTGCCGTCAGAGCCCAGTCCGAACACCTGGATTCCGCCGCTGACCGGGACCGCCGTCAGCGTGCCGCCAAAGCCGGCCAACCCGAGGCTGAGCCAGGAGGTGTAGGAACCGTTCGCGCCACCCTGTGGCAACGCCCACAGCACGCCGTCCGCGTCGCTGGCGAACGCGACAACGGCACCGTCTTCTTGGCGTGCGGTTGTGGCGTGTGCGGCCATGGCACCTTCGACCGGTGACCACGAAGCCCATTCCGGTGGGTTCTTCGTCGCTTGCGTCCGCGTCCACATGGGTCCGGTCGCGTTGTGCCCGAAGATCTGCAGCTTGCCGTCGGCCTGCTCGGTGAGGGCCGGTTGGCCGGTGAACGCCTCGTTCTCCGAGATCACAGTCCACCGCACGGAGTTGACGTTGTCCGGGTCGGGCTGGTGACCGTGCAGCAGCCGGCCGATGTTGTCGGTGTAGGCGTATTCGAGCGTGCCGGCCGCCGCACCCGGCAACGGGGATGCCTGCATTGCGCTGGTGCGGGAGAACTGCTCGACCGCCACGTCGGACCTGATGGGCCGGGCGAGCTTGGTGAGGGCCGTCGCCGTGCCGGACCGCGGCTTTCCTGTGGTTGCCTCGCCGACGGAGCCGACCGCAGCGTCCATCTTGCCGTCACCGTTGATGTCGCCCATGGCGAGGGACGAGCCGAAGGCGTCGCCGCCCTCGTTGCGCTCACCCACGTCGAACTGCGCGATACGCCTGCCGTGCCTCAGGCTCCGGGTGGAGTCCGTCTCGCGTGGGCCACCACGGAACAGGTAGACGGCGCCGGCGCCCTTGACCGTGCCGTAGGACTTTCCGGGCGTGCCAACGAGCAGGTCCGCGTAGCCGTCCTTGTCCACGTCGCTGGCCGCCAGCGCGTGACCGAACCGGTCGCCCGCCTCAAGGGTCTCGCCGGTGTAGTGCTCCTGGACCCAGTAGCCCTCGGCGAGTTCCTTGGAGGCGCCGGGGAAGATCAGAAGTGAGCCGCCCGCGGGCAGGCTTCCCGGTGCCTCACCGGGGACGCCGGCCGCGACATCGGCGTAGCCGTCCTTGTCGAAGTTGCCTACCGCGACCGCGGCGCCGAACCGGTCGTTGGCTTCGTTGGCGCCCTTGGCGTCGCTCTGGAAACGACGGAAACCTTTGGACTTGCCGCCGGACGCGCCGGGCACGACGTAGATGGCGCCGCCGTTCGCGGGGTTGGAGCCGACGGCTTCACCGGGTGCACCGACGACGAGGTCGGCATGCCTGCTGCCGGTCACGTTGCCGATGGCCAGGGCCGCGCCGAACTGGTCGCCGTCCTCGGTGGTGCCGTTCGCGTCCTCCTGGATGGCCGACCAGCCCTTGCCCACGCCGCTGGACGAGCCCTTGTAGATGTAGACGCCGCCACCGCGCTTCTTCTTGTCGCCTGGGATCTCACCGGGCACGCCGATGGCGAGGTCGTCATAGCCGTCGCCATTGAGGTCGCCGGCAGCGAGCGCGGTGCCAAAGCGGTCGCCGGCCTCGTCCGAGCCGCCGCCAACCGTCTGGCCGAACCACTTGCCCTTGGCCAGCCCGGAGGACGAACCCGGGAAGACGGCGATGGCCCCCGCCTTCGCCTCGGAGCCGACCGCTTCGCCGGGGATCCCGACGGCCAGGTCGGCGTAGCCGTCCTTGTTGAAATCACCGGCCGCCAGCGAGGCGCCGAAGCGGTCACCGGCCTCGTCGCCGGCACCGATGTCGCGCTGGATGAGGCGGACCCCGGGCTGAAGCCCGTTGGCAGAACCGAGGTAGACGTATACGGCACCCGACGCGGCGCCGTTGACGGTGTCGTTCGGCGCGCCCACGGCGACGTCGGCGTAGCCGTCCTTGTTGAAGTCACCGATGGCCACGGCTTCGCCGAACCTGGCACCCGAGGCGAAGCCGCCCCCACTCACCTGGCCCGGAGCGAGGATGTGGTGGGCATACGAGTTGGCCGCGGGACAGCCACTGACCGCCGGCTCCTGTTTTGCCGAAGCCGGCGTTGCGGCAAGGAGACTGCCAGCTACTGTCGCCGGCGCAGCGACCACGGCGACCAACAGGCGGCCTTGAAAACGTCTTTTCATTGGAACAACTCCCACTCGACCCCGCAACCAGAACACAAAGTGGCCCTACTCGTAGTTTCGCGCTGCCAGCAACATACGGGCGCACAGTTCCCACGAGGGAGACTCGGGAGGCTCTTGGCCTCGGTTTCGATACAGGCTGGCCATGCTCGCGACCCATGCCGCCATGGCTTCCAGGTAGCGCTCGAGGGTAGGGTTCTCCCATTCATCACCGTGTTGCGCACAGTCCTGGGCCAACAGGCCGAGCAGCTCCGCGAGGTCCTGTCGGGTACGTACGTTCCCGGCCCTATCCTCGAGTTCCACGCCACCACACCTCTCTCCCACCGCCGAGACGTATGGCGATTCCGATGCCATCGGTCTCGGTCGTAAAATGATCGTCCCACTTCTGCGCAATTTCACGCCGCGTGGCCATTCGGTATGGTACTGGAACATCGGCCATCTGGAAAGCAGCCAACCGGCGATTGTCCAGCGAGAAAAGCTTGCCAGAATTCTGTACCAATCTGATCGGGGGAATACTCGCGGCCTCTACCGCTCCGGCCTTCAGGTCCCGGGCCAGCTCGAAGACCGAGTTTCCGCTCGAAAAGAACTTGCCCGCGCTGTCCTGTGTGAAGCGCACCTCGAAGGGATCGATGCTCCTGCAGTTGTGAACAAGGGTATCCGCGGCGGCGGCCTGGGGGGCTTCGGCCGCAACGTAGTAGGTGTGGACCCCATCGACCGTGAGGTTGTGGACCCGCTCGTATGCCGAGCGCGTCCGGGTCTGGACGACCTGCACGTACGTCCCGGCCGAGGTCCGCAGCAGGTTCCCGGGCCGCAGGTCCTTCGCGTCGACCCACCGGCCCTGGTCGTCCACCCAGAACGGGTGCTGGTCCGTCGCCTCGATCTTCGCCGTCGCGTCGCCCTTGTCCCCGTCGACATCGACGACGACCTCGACGATGGTCTTGTCGCCCTCCCCGGTGATCAGGTTTGTGACCGGCTTCGCCTCGGTCCGCCCCGTCGTCGGATCCGTGGCCAGCACCATGTCGCCGACCCGCACATCCTGGATCGCCTTCCGCGTGCCATCGGCCATCAACACCGACGTGCTCGCGGTGAAGCTGTTGCACCCACCAAGCCGGGAGGTCACTCCTCCACTCATCCGACCGCGAACGATGTTCCCCGCTTCCGCACGCGCCGCGCCCAACGCACTCTGCCCCGCGGACCGGAAACCAGCTCCGAGGGCACCGACACCGGCCCGAAGTGCCTGCCCGGCAACGGCTCCCAGCCCACCGGTCAAGCCGCCGAGCACCCCGCCCAACAGGGCGTTGCCCGCGATCTCCCGCAAGCTGTGCCCACCTTCGACGACGTCGTGCACCACCGATCCGACCGCTCCGGCCAGGGCACCACACGCCACCGCACCGACCCCGGTCCACCCGATGGCGACCCCGCACCCGACGCCGACCACTGCTCCGGCCACGAAGCCCGCAATCGCCGCCTTGTGTGTCTGCACGAACTCAGACACCGCTTGTGTCGCCTTGGACACCGTCTCCACGACCGTGCCGGCAGCTTCGACCGCTTTCTTGTAGATGACCTTCACGGCCTTCGTGGCATCGGCGACCACGTCACGCACTGTGGCAACGACCCTCGCGGGCAGGTGGGCCGCGGCCGACACCACCTTCTTGATCCCGGCATACAACGGCTTGATCGCCGCCTTGATCACTCGTATCGGGTTGTGCTTGGCGACCCAGGCCGCGGCTCGTTTCGCCTTCCGGGTCACCGCCTTCGCGGCTCTGATGGCGGCCTTCCGTGCCGCTGCCGCTCTCTTCTTGGCCCAGTTCACAGCCGCGGACACCTTGCTGCCGACCCACCGCGCGGCCGCGCGCACCTTGTTGCCGACCCAGCGGACGGCGGCCCTGGCCTTGTGGTAAACCCAGCGCGCGGCACTGGCGATCTTCCGGGCGACCTTCTTCACCCCGGACCAGGCCCAGCTCGCCGCCTTGCGGACCCCGTTGTAGACCGCCCGTGCACTGGACTTCACCACGCTGGCGGCCTTGTTCACGACCTTCTTGCACCAGCCGCACGACGGCCACTGCCCATCCGGGTCGGTGTAGTCCAGCGGCGCCCCGGCGCCATAGACGTACCGGTTGGCCAGGATCGATTCGCCAGCGACGTAGTCCACCTCGTCACGGGAGTTGAACCGGCCGGTTCCCGGGTCGTACCAGCGCGCGCCCATCTTGACCTGGCCGCTGTCCTGGTCCGTCCAGTCACCCTGGTAGCCGATGTTCCGTCGCTCCCCCTGCTTCGCGATGACCTTGCCGAAGGGGTCGTACGCGGTGGAGTCGGGCAGGCTGGCGAGGGCGGTGTCGGCAGGGTCGAAGCCGGCGACGAGGTCCTCGTGCTCGTCGGAGAGCGTCAGCCGCCGCGTGCCGTCCTGTTCGACGGCCAACAGTTCGTCCGCCGGTCCTCGCGCGTAGCGCGCCACTCCGTCCGACACCACTTCGTCGGAGGTGCCCGCGTAACTGAACGCCGTGCCGTTACGCGACACAAGCCGGTCCAACCCGTCGTACTCGTAGGCGGTGCCACCCTGGGCGATGAGCCGATCGAACGCATCGAAGGAGAACGGCTCAGTGAGCCCGGAACTCGTCCGCGACGCCAGGGTTCCGCGCGGGGTGTAGTCGTAGGTGTAGTCCCCGTCGGACCGCAGTCGGTTCCGCTCGTCGAAGCTCGCTTCCTTGTCCCCTGCCCGTACCCGGTTGCCCGAGGCGTCCCAGTGGTACTCGGTCGTCTTCCCCTCGGCGGTCCACGAGGTCAGCCGCCCCGCCTGGTCGTAGCCGTAGGTGTTCTCCCCGGCTCCCGCGGTTCCCAAAGTGTTCTTCCGCGTCAGGTGGTCGTTCTCGTCGTAGCCGTACTCGATGGAAGCCACCGCGTTACCGGTGGCGTTCACGAGCTTGTCCGACGCCATGCGCCCGATGTCGTCGTAGCCGAAGGTGCGCACACGCCCCGAGCCGTAGTCGATGGTCTTCGGCTGGCCCGCGCCGTCGTATCCCAACCGCTGCACGGTCGAGGTGAGGCTGTCGGTCACCGTGTCCAGCCGTGCGTTGCGATAGGCGTAGCTGGCCTTGCCGGCAGCGTCCGTGCGGCCGGTGAGCTGACCGTCGACGTTGTACTCGAATCCGGCCTTCCCCGAGGGGCCGTCCGCCGACAGGATGTTCCCACGGTCGTCGTACACGTACTTGTTGGTGTCCTTTGGCGCGTTCACGGTGATGAGGTCGCCGCGCAGGTTGTAGCCGAAAGTGCGGTCCGCAGTGGGTTTCTCTGCGCCCTCGCCTTTCTCGGACGTCATCCGACCTGCGGCGTCGAAGGTGCGTAACCGCTTCACGCCACCGGGAGCGGTCATCTTCACCGGGTTGGCCGTCGCGTCATAGGCGACGGTCCACGTGCGGTCCTCCGCCTTCGGATGTTTGGCCGTGACGGGCTCGATCACGGACTCGGCCAACCCCAGGCTGTTGACGGTGTAGAGGGTCGAGTTCCCGCGGCCATCGGTGTAGCGGGTGCGATTTCCCGCGGCGTCGTAGCCGAACGACGTGGTGATGGATTCGCTGTCGGACACCGGCTCGGTCTGCCGCACGAGCTGGTTCGCCGCGTCGTACTCGTACTTGGTGGGACGGCCGTACGGGTCGGTGGACGAGGTGAGGTTCCCCGTGTGGTCGTAGCCGTACTTCTGGGTGCGCAGGGTCTCCCCCGCCGGGTTCAGGTCCGACTCGCTGGTCATCCGGCCGAGCGGATCGAAGTCCTGGCGGGAGGTACGGCCGAGCGCGTCGGCGATGCGGACCTGCCGGCCGCGGAAGTCGTAGCCGTAGTGAGTCGGGGTACCGGCCGCGTCCGTGCTCTTGATCAGCTCACCGACGGCGTCGTAGGTGTAGGTGGTCTTGGCGCCGCTCGGTGTGATGGCGGCCGTCAGGTTGCCCGCGTCGTCGTACTCGTAGCGGGTCGTGTAGTTGTCGGCGACCGGGTGCCGCTCCACCCGGGTCGAGGTGATCTTGCGGTCGAGGTCGTCGTAGGTGGCTTCCGCCCGGGCCCCCGTCGGATCGGTGACCGAGAGCACCTCGCCCGTGTGCGTGTAGGTGTAGCGCCACACCGCCCGCTCATCGTTCGTGGCAGATGGCTCGTCGCGGACGATCATCCGTCCGAGCCGGTCGTAGGTGTAGCGCGTGGTGTTCCCGCGCGGGTCGATGACCTCCGTGGCGTTGCCCAGCCCGTCGTACCGGGTCCGGGTCGTGGGGGTGATGGGATCACTCGTACCCGGTGGTTTGTAGCTGGGAGCCGTGCTCGTGACGGGCCGGCTCAGCTTGTCGTAGGACACCCGGCTGACGTTGCCCAGCTCGTCCTTGACCGCGACCTGTTCATCGAAGGCGTTGTACCCGAACCGCCGCGTCGGCTCGACGGTCTTGGGTTCCTGCCCGCCGCTTTCCGCCGACACGGTAGGACCGACAGCACTCACCTGCCTACCGAGTTCGTCGTAACGGAAGGTCGTGGTGAACGCGGACTTGTCCGCACCATCGAGGTTTCCTCTGGGGTCAGTTGTCGACGTTCGCAGACCACGCTGGTCATAGGTGCGCGAGGTCACCAGGTTGCTCGCGCCCGCGACAACGGTTTCCTTGGTGACGTTGCCGGCAGCGTCGTACACGTAGTCGACGGTCTCGGCGTTGGTCGACACCGGCCACGGCACGTTGGATGCCTTGCCGGAGTGGCTGACCCGCAGCACGTTGCCGTTGTGGTCGTAGCGGAAGTCGGTACGACGAGCCAGCCCACCGGGGTCGACGACGGTGCTTTCCACCCGACCAGCTCGGTCGATCCTGTGCTCGGTGACCACGCTGCCGTTGCCAGCGACCTGTTTGATCAGGTTTCCGGCACCGTCGTAGCTGTTCGACTCGACGACGTAGTCCCGTTTGCTGCCGTCCAGGTTGCGGAAGTCCTTGAGCGTGACGCTCTGCAGCTTGTCGTCGTCGTAGTACCGGTACTCCAGGCGGCGACCCATCGCGTCGGTATGCCGAACCATCCGCCCGGCGAAGTCGTAGGCGTAAGAGTTAAGAACGAGGTACTCGGGCTCATCACCTTCCGCCGGCGCGTCACTCTTGAAGTCCCACAACCTCACCTCGGCAATCTTGTTGCGGGCGGTGTAGCCGTACTCGTAGCGGTTTCCCTCCGCATCGATCATCGAGGTCTTGTTCCCGAACCGGTCGTAGCCGAAGCTCGTCTCATTGCCCTCGGCGTCAACCTGGCGTTGGACCCGACCGTGGTCGTCGTACTCGAAGCTCGTCACTCGGGCATCGCCGCCAGCGAGCGCGTCAGTCTCCTCGACCCGGATCACGTTGCCGTCCGCGTCGTAGCCGTTGGTGCTCTTGGCCTGGTGCTTCGTTCCGTTGACCGCGTCGGTGGTTGCCGGCTTCGTGACGCTGGTGAGACGGGACAGGCCGTCGTAGGTGTAGGTGGTGGTCGCACCGTCGGGATAGCTGTCGGAGACGGCGGTCTCCTTGGTCTTCCGCCCGAGTGCGTCGTAGGAGAACTTGGTGACCAGGCCGGAAGGTTCCGTGACCTGGGCCAGGTCACCGTTCTGGTAGTAGCGGTACTTGGTCTGGGCGCCGCGCGGATCCGTGGTTTGCAGGACCAACCCCGGTGGTGTGGCCCCGCCATCGACGGCCGGCTCCGAGCCGGTGCTGTAGGTGTGGCGAACGATGCCACCGTCGGGGTTGGTCTGGGTCGCCAGCTCTCCGGTGCGGCTGTATGTGTAGATGGTGCGGAACCGGTTATCGTTCGGGCCGTCCGACCTACCGTCCCGGTGCTCGGTCGGCATGTCGCTGCGCGGATCGAACGGATCGACCGGTTCGGCGGGGTAGGTGTAGTACTCGGTGTAGCACTTTTCCTTGGTACGGCAGGTCTTGCGCGAGGTCACGTTTCCGCGCTTGTCATAGGTCAGATGGACCGAGGCGCCGTTCTCGTCCGTGATGAGGTTCTGGAAACCCTGATCGTCGTAGGAGAACGTCCGAACGCTCATTCCGTCGAGCGAGTGGCCGTCGAACACCGGCCCCTTGGAGGAGTCCGGGACGGTGGTGCAGAACTTCGGGTCGCCGGGGTCGGGCTCGGTACAGGTGGGGGTGGTCGTCGGCGTCGGCGAGGGGCTCGGCTCGCCGGGCCGATCCTCCTCGCGCATGCCCAGGCCGGTGGGCGCCGCGGACCGGATCATGCGGCCGGCCAGGGCGTCGTACTCGTACAGGTGGAACCGGTCGGCCGGGTCCCGGACCTCGATCGAGCGCCGCAGGTCGGTGTCCCCGCCGTACACGATGGGCGCACCGATCTTCCAGGTCCCGCCGTTGCGGTCGGTGTACTCCCTGACCCGGTCGAGCCGAACGTCGTACTCCACCCGGGCCACCGTCCGGCCGCTGGGCAGGGTGACCTCGGTGAGTTGGTCGGCCTTGTGCAGGCCCTGCTGGTGATGCGCCGCCACCGCGCCCGGTCCGAGCGGATGCGCGTAGACCGCGACCTCGTCAATGGTGCCGGAGTAGAACCATCGCGGGCCACTTCCCCACGCCGGCCACGACCCGGTGGCGTAGGCGGCACCGACCTGGTTGAAGGTCAACGCCGACAGGTCGGCGTACTTGCCGCGCACCGTCCCCACGGCCTTGCCGTCGAGGTAGAGGGTTTGGGTGTCGCCCCGGGCGGTGAGGACGGCGTGGTGCCACTTGCCGTCGTTGACCCGGGCTGTGGAGGTGATCGGGGCGATCGAACCGTTGGCGAACTGCCCGCGCAGTTTCCCGTCGTTACCCACGTAGAGGATCGGTATGCCGCTGCCCGAGGTTTGGTCGAGGGCCTTGTCCTGGTAGCCGATGAGCGGCCCGCCGCTGCCGGTGATGTTGTTCTTGAACCACAGTTCGACGCTGGCGTCCCGGTTCTTCTTCAGCGTGCCCTTCGGCAGGTCGACCAGGGACGAGGTCCCGTTGAAGGAGGCAGCGGTGTCGTCGGCCTCCGCGATGGCTCCGGGCGCGCCGAGCGCGACGTTCTTGTACTCGCCGCGGTCCTTACCGAGGTTGACGGCGACCTCGCTGCCCCCGTGGTCGCCCTGTGCCTCGCCCAGCCGGTGGTAGGACTCGGGCCGGTCGTCCAGCACCGCGCTGCGGTAGTGCGAGCCCGAGCCGTAGGTGTAGGTCGTGCACGCCCCGCCCGGGGTGCAGACCTTCGTCAGCAGGTCCCCTTCGTAGTGGTAGGTCCAGCTCAGCGGCGACCCGTCCACCGGGTCGGTCGTCACCTTCGCCACGTGTGCGCCCGACCACTCGAACCGCAGCGAGCGCCCGGACTTGTTGGTCTGGCTGTTGGAGACGGTGGCCTTGGCGAGCTTCCCGTCCGTGCCGTAGGTGAGCACGAGGGACCGCAGGGCAGCATCAGTGATCTTGGTGAGCCGGCCGGACGACGCGAAGTGGTAGGCCATGCCGGACTTGTCGAGCAGTTTCCAGTTCGCCCCCTCCAGCCCCAGCGACGCCGTGCGTCCCTGGGGCGGGGCGAACGAGCCGTCCGGGTTCTTGCCAAACCGAACCTCCTGCCCGTCCGGGTACCTGATCACGACGTTGCCGGAGCCGTCGTCATCCGGAGCGAGCCGCATGTCGTAGCGGGTCGTCCAACCGGTGCCGAACAACGACTCCCGCCGCGGGTCGAGGCTGTTGTACGTCCGCACCACCGACAGTTCGGGTCCCACAGTGACGACCGGAGCGTCCACCGCGACCGTGGTGAAGTTGCCTACCTGGGGATCGAACTCCTTGTCACCACTGCCGTAGGGCGCACCTGCGATCCGCGAGGTCAGCGCCGGCTGCGGGACCGCGGTGACGAGGGTGCTCTGTGGCGAGGGAACCTCGGTGGTGGCGTCCTTGACGAAGGCTCGCCACAGGTAGTTCCTGCTCCACACCAACTTCTCGGCCGGAACCGTCCACGCGGGGCTGTTTTGGTAGTCCGAGCGGAAGCAGTTGACCGGCTTGCCGTTGTCGTCGGACTTGCAGACCTCGAACCGGTACTTCAGCTGGCTTCCCGGAGGTGCATCGATGTCGATCGCACGCGCCCACAGCTGCGGTGTCAACGTCTGCGCCTGATAGCCGTTCGGTGGGTGGAGCTTCTCCACCACGGGCGGAATGTCGATGACCTCGAGCACGATGCGGGCCGGCGGCACCTGCTGGTCGGTGAAGACGACTCCCCCGGACCGCACCATGGTGAAGTCCACGAAGTACTTCCCCGGTGGCAGCGGTTTGATCTCGGCGGTCAGGGTGACCTTCGCGTTACGGTCGATATCGCCGGGCAGGCTCGCCGAACGCTGTTGGGTCACCGAACGTCCGGTCTTGGCGTCGTAGACCCGGTAGGCGAGGTAGTAGTTTCTCCGGGTCCACTTCTCCGCGCTTCGGTTGGTGACGGTGACCTTCACCTTGCCCGACTGGTTCTGCAGCACCGGGGGCTCGGGGACCGGGTTGGGGATCCGGTAGCTGGCGTTGTACGGGCTGTGGGTGACGAACAGCTTCGGCGGGTTCGCGGTGCCGGAACCGGCGATCCGTTTCCACGCGTTCGAGTCGCTGGCGGAGGCGCGCAGGGACAGCCCGTTGTTCGGCTTACCGTCCACCCACCCCTGGACCACCTTGCGGCCAGAGACTCCGAGGTTGAACAGGGTTCCCTTGGCCGGGCAGGCCGAGCGCGACTGACCTGTCCTGATGTAACCATAGGCGAAGGATTTGCTGGCCAGCGAGCGGCCCACGCTGGGGCCGGGGTAGGAGTAGTTCGACCCAACGGACCAGGACTGGGTCACCGGATGTACCGTGACCGGCCGCGCACGGCACGACGCGGAGTCGAAGTTGACCAGGTGCAGCTGCGCGCCGTAGATCGTGTGGTGACGCAGCCGGCCCACCAGCTTGTTGAACTTCAGGTAGGACGCTGACGCAGCACCACCCTTGCGGCCAACAAGCAGCTCACTGCTCCCCGAGCGGGAGGAGTTGCCGTGCACGACCATGCTGCTGTCGGCACCGGCTGAGTCCACGCTCGGGTCGACCATGACGGGATAGCGCCGTTCGGGGTCCCGCAGCCAGGACGAGTCCAGGCGCACCTCCAACGCGGGGCCACCGTCACGGGACACGATCCGATAACTGACCCCGTTGGAGACCTCGGCATCCGGTTTCGCGTCCCACATGAAGCCGGACGGGATGACGGCCCGCTGCCGCCCGCTGGAGTCGACGAGCTCCACCTGTCCACCGACGATCTTCGCCTCGAGCCCGGACAACGAGAGCGGGAACACGTAGCTGTGCGGAACGTCCGGCGAGCGCAGGACCAGCGTCTCCTTGACGCCCCCGCCCTGGGCTTGAACCTTGAGGTCGACTCCGCCCAACACGTCCGGATAGGTGACGGTGTCGCCGTCAGCGTTGCCCGCCACCGCCGCCGCCCCCGCAAGACCGAAGCCGGCCGCACGGGAGTCGTCAAAACCCAGCCGGACCAGTTCCTTCACCTTCGCCTGGCCCGCTAGCCGAATCTCGACGGCGTCAGCTGCGTTGCGCCAGCCGTCGGCTGCGGGCACCAGGCGTGAGTCGATCGGTTCCCAGGTTCCATCCCGGGTCCGATAGTTCAGGGGCGCGGTGGCGAACTCGGTGGTCTCGGTGCCGTCCTCGTTGCGGTAGACGCGCTCGTGCGAGCTTCTTCGCTCGGGAAGCTCAACGCTTGTCCCGGGGTCGAACGTGGGCTCGCGCGTTGGCGCATCCGCGACTTCGGCATGGTTTGCCGGAGTGGGTGGTTGCTCGCCGGTCCACAGCGGAAACTGGCTCCGCAAGGTCTTGGGTCTCATACGATTGCCGGATGACCCGACCAGGTGCTCCGAGCCCGCCGCGGAACCCCATTGCTGTTCGGGAGCAGGTCGCGCCTGGTGCTCGACGACATCTGGCGACGCGAACTTCACCGGCCCACTACCGACAACGGTCAGCAACAGGGCACCGACGACGACTGTCGACAGCCACACGACAGCCCGCGAGACGGGTATGACCCGAGGTGCCCAGAGCAGTCCGGGCCGGCGTAGCGCGTCCATGCGGCCCCCAGTTATGCCAATTGGACGGTCACTCCAACTGGACGTTTTCCGCGACAAGCAAAGTCAGCCTGGCACAGGCCCGTTCCCACCGTGAGCATCCATTCGGCCGCACCCGGCACGGCGTTCGGCGGACTCCCGACGGATTGTCAAGAAGTGATCTCCGCGAGGTAGCGTTGCGGTTTCGTCCTGTCGTGTTCCTGCCACACGAGCACTGGGGCCCGGCAGAACGACCACGAGCACGATGCGCCCGGACGCGGGAGCGGTCATTGACACATCAGTCAATAACCGCCAGTTCGAAACACATCAGTTTGTCAGTGCGGTTAACCACTTCCGGCTGAATGATCCGCCGAGCCTGCGGTGAGAGGTGGAAGGTACGTCGAAGCCCCGGAGGATCTCCGGGGCTTCGGTGTGTAGGTGGAGGTGTCAGACGTCGAGCGTGCCGCGTTGTAGCTGGCGGACGAACGCCGACCAGGTGGCGGATTCGAAGATCAGTGCCGGGCCGGTGGGGTTCTTCGAGTCACGGACGCCGACGACGGTGTGGGCCGAGGCGACCTCGACACACTGACTGCCACCACCGCCGTTCGAAGTACCGCTGCGGCTGGACTTCCTCCAGTCTGCGGAGGCCACCTCAACACAGTTCGAACCGCCTCCGGCACTCGAGGTACCGCTGCGGCTACTCTTCCGCCATAGCGCGAAGTCGTAGGTCATGGAGCCCCCTCGGGCAGCTCATCGATCACGCCCTTCACGAGCGCAACCGAGTCCGACGGGTTCAGAGCGATCGTTGACAGCCGCTCGAACGCGAGGGTACATGCATGAACGACCTTCGGATCCACCATGTAGAGGTTCCCGGCGCGGCCATCGGTGTAAGCCATGTCCGCAGCCTCGGGGTCGGCGAACCTCAGCACGCAGAACCACCCTGCCGTGCCTGGATGAGCACCGATCGTCGAGGGGATCACCTGGAACGTGACATTCGGGCGATCGACAAGCGTGAGCAGCTGGGACAGCTGGTGCCGTAGCACAGCTGGTCCCCCAATCGGCCGGCGGATGACACTCCCGTCGACGACGACCCGCAGGCTGATCGGGTCTTCCTGTGTAAGCAGACGCGTCCGCTTCATACGCGCTCGGACGCGCCGCGCTAGCTCACTTCCTCGAACATCATCGTCACCGTTCTCGATAAGCGCCCGCGCATACGGCTCGGTCTGGAGCAAGGCAGGAAGCAGAAGGGGCTCGTACCAAAGGATCTCACACGCTTCGGCCTCGTATCCGACATAGTTTCGAAAGTCGGAAGGAAGGGCGTTACCCGGCTGCTGCCACCACCCGCGCTCCCGTGCCAACTCGCTGAGATGGAGTAGCCGGTCCCGTGCCTCACCATCGACGCCGTACAGATTGAGCAGGTCGCGGACTTCATGAACATCCGCCGGCCGCTGTCCGGTTTCGATGCGCGACAGCATGGCCTTCGAGGTCCACGGGACGCGTGCCGCTACCTCCACCAGTTTCAGGTCCGCCCGCTTCCGCCAAGCCCGCAACTCCGCTGCGAGCTGCTTACGGGCCACGGTCGGGCTGGTGACTTGTTCCATCCGTCCACCTCCTGCTCGCGCCCTCGCCCCACGCGTCATTCGGACGAGTGGATCTCTTGAGAGTTCCACTGTCTTCTCTTGTCAAGACACTGAGAATCTCAGCATCCTGTTGCCTACGTCACGTTGTCGATCAAGGCGCTCAGCCTAGATGGAGGTGGCTTGTGGACCCGGATCGGGACTACTGGCATCTCGTCGAGTACTTCCAGGTCGTGCGCGGGGTTCGGCGCCTCGTCCACAGCGAGTGGGTGTGCGACCACGGCTTCTATGTCGGCCGGCGGGCCGGCGTCACCACCGTCACCGCAACCGCCGAGGGCTACGCCCGCGAACTCTGCGAGGAGCACGCGCGGGGCAGCCCCGGCCGCTGGATCGTCCGCGTTTGGCGCATCACCGCACCGGACGCCGGAGCCGACCGCATCCAGAAACTCTGCACCGTGGAGGTCCGCAGTGGTACGACTCAGTCCCCTCCGCCCGCCCCGATGGCTCAGAACTGACGCCCGCTGGTCTGAGGACCCCGATCAGCCGGGCGTCTGGCACTTCATTGCCCGCCCGTGGTGGCGAACACCGCTCCCTCCCCCTCATCACTTCTGCCGCCCGAGAACCGTCGATCTGAACCGCAGCGAGCAGTGGTGTGCCTGCGGTGCTTGGTCGTCACTGACCAACACACGCTGGCGGGGCAGGAACATGCGGCGTCGGCTTCACCACCTTTTCGCTCTGCTCTGACAAGCCATCCGGTACGCGACCGAGAACCTCAGTGACCTATCACCTCTTCGGGGAGTGCGGCCTCCCGGAGGCGCTGGGGGTACTTGCCGACCGGCACGCGGGCGATCTCCTCCGCCTTGTCATAGGAGATCACCGAGATTGTGCTGTCCTGGCTGTTGGAGACGAAGCAGCGCGCGCCGTCCTTGCTGGTGAGCGCCCAGTACGGTTCGTGCCCGACCGGAATGATTCGATCGACCGTCAGCGCCGGACGGCTGAGGATCGCGACGTAGTTGGAGATGGTGCCCGCCGCGCACAGCTTGCTGCCGTCACCGGACATGGCCAGGCCATGGTGCGCCGAATCGAGGGGGTAGTCCTCGCGCTTCATCTTCTTCGCCTCGTCGCTGAGGGGGAGGTCGACCCTGCGCACGATCTTTCCGCTGGGGACGTCAACCTCGACGAGGCCGTTGAGGAACGAGAGCTGCATGTAGATGGTCTTCTCGTCCGGTGTCATCACCAGGGGCCGGATGCCGTGCTCGAAGGGAATTGTCCGGATGACCTCGAGCGTCTTGGCGTCGACGATGGTGAGCTGACGTTGTCCCTTCAGTGGCTCCAGGAAGTCGGGGACGGGAATGACACCGATGCTGGAGTTGTAGAGCCGCTGGCCGTCGGGCGAGAAGTCGTTGCCGTGCGGCCAGTCGCCGGTCGGGAACTCCCCCACCACCGCGCCGTCGGCCGCGTTGAGGACCTGGACCTTCCGTGCTGTCAGCGCGGAGACGAACAGTCGGGTGCCGTCCGGGGACAACTGCATGTGGTTGGAGTGGAATCCTTCGATCTTGGTGCGCCAGAGCTGCTGCCGTGTCTTCAGGTCGATGGCGACCGTGTCGGCGAGGTTCCCGCGGGAGACGTAGAGGGTTTTTCCGTCAGGTGAAACGGCGAGGTCGTCCACGAACCGGTCGCCGCCGGCCTGGCCCCGGACGACCTCGTAGCCAATGCGTTCCACCGGGTTCATCTGGTCCAAGCGCTGCTGGAGGTCGGGGATAGCGTTGATCTCGTCCAGCTTCGCCATGTTCTGGGAGTCGAGCAGCGTGATGGTGCCGCCCTCGGCGTTGCCGACGAGCAGGACGTCGCGGTCGGCTCCGGTCGCCCCCGGTGCCGGCGGTTCGGCGACGGCCGCGCCACTGCTCGCGGCGAGCAGGACCGCGGCGCAGGCCGCCAGGAGCAGGCGAAGTTTCGGTGTGTGGAATCTGGCCATCGCGTCCCCTCGGGTCCCATGCGGTGGGTCAGCGGCGGCGGCAGGACCACAACCTACTCAAAGGTAGCTATTTCGGGTAGACCGGATTCCGCACATGTCGCCGCAGGGCGACGGGAATCCGTCCTGGTGTCCTGGGAAGGGAACCGCGCTCTCTGGTTTCCCCTTGTTGGCGCGGGCCGTTACCGTGACCGGGAAGACGATCAGGGGAGACAGCTCCAGCGATGACGAGCCGCGCCGCAGCGGGGCTCACGTTGATGGCGGTGCAATGCACGTCCCGACGACGAGTCGAGCTCGACCGGCGGGATCCTGGCCCACTACGCGCTCAAGGGCGTGCGAACCGTCGTGGTCACGTGCACGAATGGCGAACTCGGCGATAGACCCGGCGGCGTGAAACCGGCCGAAACGGACCACGACCCGCACGGGGTGGCGGCGATCCGACTGGCCGAGCTTCGTACCGCCCGCGAACATTTGGGCGTTGCCGACCTCGAACTTCTCGGCTACCACGACTCCGGGATGCTCGACTGGGACTACAAGAACCGTCCCGACGTGTTCTGCAACGTGCCACTGGAAACGGTCGCGGCACGGGTCGCCGGCCTCATCGAGCGGCACCGCCCCCAGGTCGTGGTCACCTACGACCCGGATGGCTCCTACCAGCATCCGGACCACGTGCACGCCGCACGCGCCGCCATACTCGCCGTCCAGGACACGAACATTTCCGCCAAGCTGTACCTGAAGGCGCACGGCAGCAGCTACCCGCGGCTCCTTCGTGGCGCGCTGGCCGGAGTCGGGATCGAACGGCCCTCCCCCACCGCCGAACTCGTCGCGGCGTGGGAACGCACCGAGCAGCGCATCACCACCACCATCGACGCCGAGCACGTGATCGAGCGGAAGCAGGCCGCGCTCCACGCGCACGCCAGCCAGCTGGGCAGCTCGATGGTGGCGAAGCTCCCCGCCGAGCTGTTCGCGCGCGTCTTCTCCGTCGAGGCGTTCATCCGCACCCACGACACCACCGGCGCACCGATTCCCGAGCACGACCTGTTCGCCGGGCTCTGACGTTCAGGTTCTGACATTCATGTCCGGCCGGCGAGATCGGCCAGGAAGGTGGCGGCGACGCGTTCCTCGGGGATCGCAACGCCATGGGCGCGCGGCACGCACCCGGGCACGGACGTCGTCGACTCCCAATGCGGTCTCCAACCGTTCGTTGGCCTCGCCGAAGGCGTGCAGGATCGCGGAGTAGAGCTGGGACCGGTCGCCGGTGGTGAACCGGAACATGTCCGGCGGTACCCGGTGCCACGCCGCCATCGATCCCCCTCTTGGCTCCCGTGGTGCCCGCCCACGGTAGAGGCCACCTCCGACCCGATTCGCCGGGGATGGATCGTCTCCTGCGGTCCGCACCTCGAATGGAGCAGTGCGGGGCGGGCCGTGCGAGAAACACGAGACACGGGGCTGGCCGATGGCGAGCGTCACAGGACAGGAGCCACGCCATCAGGTTGAAAGTTAGGTAAGGCTTGCCTAAATTATCGGCGACCCCGTACCTCTGGTGCAGACCCCGGGAGCTGACCGCATGCCCTTCCGACGTACCGGCGGACGCCCGGCGCCGGTCCCGCGCAAGTGCGACCGAATCGTGACCGATCGTCGTCGTACCGCCAAAGCTCGGTATCTCCCGTGCTCCAACCAGACCTTTCCCGGCCGCCAGCAGGAGGGTTGAGCCGCGCCGCGAAACCCGGGAACGGGGTCCGTCCCGGATTCGGTTGCCCTTGATGGCAATGACGCGGGGGCTGGCGCAACCGCCGAACGATGTAGGCACGTCGTTGACCGTTTTTCGCTGCCACACAATCATTCGGTTCACCCTGCTCGACCCCATCACCCGTCGACGAGGACACCGGGGGGCTCGGGGACGTCCTGGCCGCCGACCGTGCCGGCGCGCACGCGGCACAGCTCACCGAGGAAGGGGCCGTATGAACACCGCGAAGGCCGTCGCGACCGATCCCCTGCACGACTCGGACGCCCGGGGTGTGGCCGAGCACGCGCACCTGGAGGCTCTGCTGCGGTGTTGGCTGCGCGAGACAGGCACCCCGGTGGGCACGGGCCTGCTGCGGGTGGAGCTCCCGGCGACCGGAACAGCCCTGGTCACGGAGGTGACGCACCGCTCCCCCACCGGCTGGCACCGATTCGGGTCGGTGCGACTGGAGGGGCGGGGCGGCCTGGTTGGTGACACCGCCGACCCGGTACTCGCTGTCGCGCTGGTGGCCACCGAGGCAGCGGCCCGTGGTGGGGCCAGGACCGGGGGCGTGCCCCGCGGTGAGGTGGCCGATCTGGTGGAGCGGACCGCCGAATCGATACGCCGGGTGGCGGCCTTCGTGGCTCACCGCAGGGAGAATCCGGTACCACCGTCCGAAGTCGACGCTTTTCTCGACGCCGAGCAGGCATTGGTGCTCGGTCACCTGCACCATCCCGCGCCGAAGAGCCGTGACGGCATCTCGGCCGCCGATGATGCCGCGTTCTCGCCCGAGATGCGTGGCGAGTTCCGGCTGCACTGGTTCGCCGCTGACGAGTCGGTGGTGTCGCACGGCGCGGTCGCCGGGTCACCGGCATTGGCCGGCCGGGACACGGTGGCGTTGCTGGGCGAACTCGCGGGCGGCCGGCCGGATGGGCGGGTGCTGGTCCCCGCCCACCCCTGGCAGGCGCGCGATCTGCTGCACCGGCCGCGGATCGCCGCACTGGTCGATCGCGGTCTGCTGGAGCCGCTGGGAGAGCGCGGCCCGCGTTGGTGGCCGACCTCCAGCCTGCGCACGGTCTACCGACCGGACGCCGCGGTGATGCTGAAGCTGTCGCTGGGACTGCGGATCACCAACTCGCGCCGCGAGTCGACCCGTACCGAGCTGCGGCGGGGTTTGGAGATTCACCGGTTGCTCGACGCCGGGTACGCCGAGCGCACGTTCCGGGCGTGCCCGTCCTTCTCCATCGTGCGCGATCCGGCCTGGCTCGCCGTGGACGAGCCCGGCCGCGCCGAGGGACCGGAGGTGACCGGCCTGGACGTCGCGGTTCGTGAGATGCCGCCGGGCATCGCCGAGCTGCGCTGCCTCGCCGGGTTGGTCGCCCCGCAGCCCGGCCTGGGCCGGAGCCGGCTGGGGCAGTTGGTGACCGGGCTGGGCAGCGGTGGGGCCGAGCGGTGGATGGCCGACTACACCGACCGCGTGCTGGTACCGATGCTGCACCTCTACGCGGCTACCGGGATCGGCCTGGAGGGGCACCAGCAGAACACCCTGGTACGCCTCGGTCCGGACGGTTCGGTGCTCGGTGGGGCGTTCCGTGACAACCAGGGCTACTACCTGGCCGCCTCGCACCTCTCCCGGGTGTTGTCCTGCCTGAACGAGGACTCCTCGACGTTGGCAGTAGTCGATGACGCGATCGTCGACGAACGGCTTTGCTACTACCTGCTGCGGAACCAGGCGCTCGCGGTGGTGGGTTGCTTGGCGGTGGACGGGCTCGCCAGCGAGCAGGAGTTGCTTGCGGTTCTCGTCGACCGGCTGCGTGCCGCGCTCCCTGTGCTCGCCACGGCCGGGCCCGACGGAGATCGTCTCGTGCGGCGCTGGGTGACCGCGGAAGACCTGCCCTGCAAGGGAAACATGCTGACACGGCTGCACGGTATCGATGAGGTGCTGGCCCCGCTCGATGCCCAGTCCGTCTACCTCGAGGCGGCGAACCCGCTCCGGGCGGCGGAACGGTGACGACGGTGGACGGCGAGCAAACCGAGGACGCCGGGAACGTGCCGCCGGGCCCGCCCTTGCCGGTGGTCGAGCACCCGTGGTCGGTTCGACGTTGCGCCGCCAACGGATCCGACCTGGAACTCGTCCATCGTTGGATGCAGCACCCGCACATCGTCGCGTACTGGGAGCAGGCGTGGCCGATCGGGCGGTGGCGGTCGGAGTTGTCGTGCCAGCTCAGCGGAGACCATTCGCTGCCTTGTTTGGCATTTCATCACGGCGTCCCGCTTGCCTATATGGAGATCTACCGCGTAGTGCGGGACCGGATTGCCCCGTACTACGCGCACCAACCGCACGACCTGGGCGTGCACCTAGCGATCGGTGAGCCAAGCCGGACCGGACGCGGGCTGGGACGGTCGCTGCTTCGTGTGCTGGCCGAGGGCCTTCTGCGTGCCGATCTTGAATGCCGGCGGATCGTGGCCGAGCCGGATGTGCGCAACGTGCCGTCCCTGCGCGCGTTCACCGCCGCAGGGTTCCGGACGGTCGGCGAGATCACGCTGCCGGACAAGACCGCCGCATTGATGATCCGTCCCCGCTGCGAGGAGGACCTGCCGTGACTGCCGATCCCCGGTCCGACCCGCAGGCCGCCGGCCTGCAGACCGAGCACGATGTGGTTGCCGTGGGCTGTGGTCCGTTCAACCTCGGCCTGGCCGCGTTGTCATCCACAGTGGATGATCTGGAGGTCGTGGTGCTGGAGGCCAGGCCGAAGCTGCGTTGGCATCCCGGCCTGATGTTCGACGACGCCACGTTGCAGGTCAGTTTTCTCGCCGACCTGGTGACCCTCGTCGACCCCACGCACCCGCTGTCGTTCCTGGCGTATCTGCGGGACGTCGACCGCATGTACCCGTTCTACGTGCGCGAGCAGTTCCATCCGACGCGGCGCGAGTACGAGGACTACCTGCGTTGGGCCGCATCACGGTTGCCTTCGGTCCGCTTCTCCCACCGGGTGGAGGCCATTCGATGGGACGATGGCCGTTTCGCGGTGCACGCGGTGCGCGGCGACGGCGCCCGGGTACGGATGCTGGCCCGGGACCTGGTGTTGGGAATCGGCACCGAACCGGCGGTACCGGAGGCGCTCGCCGGCCTTCCCGGTGAACGCCTGGTCCATTCCGAAGATTACCTGCATCGGTTGTCCGAGCTTGAGGCGGTTGGCGCCGGTGGGATGGTGACGGTGGTCGGCTCGGGGCAGTCCGGTGCGGAGGTCGTTCTCGACCTGCTGCGGCGGAACCTCGCGGGAGGTCCGGCGGTGCGCTGGCTGACCCGCACCGCCTCCTTTGCGCCGCTGGACTACACCAAGCTGGTGCTGGAGATGACCACGCCGGCCTATATCCGATACTTCCACACCCTGTCGCAGGGCGTGCGGGACCGACTGGTCGCCGCGCAGTGGCAGCACTACAAAGGAATCTCCAGCGAGACACTGGAACAGATCCACGACCTGCTGTATCAACGTGAACTTCAGCACGGGTGTGCCGATGTGGAGCTGCGTTGCGGAGTCGCTGTCGAGTCCTCCCACGTGGCCCCCTCGGGGCGGGCGGTGTTGACCTGCCGGCAACGGGATACGGGGCGTGTCTTCCGGCACGAGACCGATCTCGTGGTGGCGGCGACGGGCTACCGGCAGCGGCACCCGGCGTTTCTCGCCCCGATCGAGTTCCTTGTCCGGCGGGACGAGCGGGGGCGGTACCGGGTCCGGTCGAATCATTCGATCGAGCTGGACGAGTCGGTGAGTTGCCGGATCTTCGTTGCCAACGCCGATCTGCACAGCCACGGTGTCGCCGCGCCGGACCTCGGTATCGGCGCGTACCGCAACGCGACAATCCTCAACACCATCACCGGCCGAGAGATCTATCCCCTGCCCAAGCACACAGCATTCACCAGCTTCGAGGTTCCCGCCAGCACCGACTGACCGCTCCCCACCCGACGGAGCCGCCTGGCCGCGACCGCCGGGACGGCGGGCCGGCCGGGCGGCAGGAGCTCACCAGCTCGGGCTCCGTATCGGTGGCACGCGGACCGCTGGGGGACGAGGCAGCGGGTGCCCTGCTGGAGGGTATCCGGGTGAACGCGGTTCGGCCCGGGTTGTGCTCGGCGCGGGTGGGCTGGCCAGTTCGGGGGTCTGGCCCGCCCACCCCGCTCGGCTACAGCGCCGTGACGATGGCGTCGACGACCGGGGACAAGGCGTCGGAGAGGTAGAAGTGACCGCCACGGTGGGTGATGATGTCGGTCGGCATGGACGACTGCTCCTGCCAGGCCGCCAGCTCGGCGTCGGTGACCATCGGGTCCTGGCGTCCGCCGAATGCCTTGATCTTGCAGGGCAACGGGGGTTCGGGGCGGTAGCGGTAGGTCTCGCAGACCGCGAGATCGGCCCGGATCGTCGGGAGCACGAAGGAAAGCAGCTCGGGAGAGGAGCATATCTCCGTCGGCATTCCACCCAGCGCGACGAGCTCCCGCGTCAGTGCGTCGTCGGGGAGCGTGTGCAGCGTCTTGCGGTCCGCGCGAAGCTGCGGCGCGGGCTTGGCGGAGACGCCGAGCACCCGCGGCACCTCGTGACCGCGCCGCCGCAGCTCCCGCGCCAGCTCGAACGCGACCAGCGCGCCCATGCTGTGGCCGAAGAACCCGAACGGCCGCTCGTCGCCTTCCTCGAGGAACTCGTCGGCGAGCATCGGGACGAGTGCGTCGACCTCGGTGCGCAACGGTTCCGCGCACCGGTCCTGCCGTCCGGGCAGCTGCGCCACGCGCAACTCCACGTGCTCCGGCACGAATTTCCGCCAGCTCAGGTAGGAGGACGCGGCGCCACCGGCGAACGGGAAGCAGTACAGCCGGTACAGGGCGTACGGGCGCTCGTCGAACGCCACATAGCGGCCCGCCCGGCGGGTGGTGGTCCTCATGCTCAGGGTCACTGTCGTTCCTCCGTCGCCGTATGGATTTCCGCTACTGCTCAGCGGGATGTGGACAGGTGGTGCGGTGTGTTCGGCGTGCGCGGGGACACCGCGTCGGACCAATCGCTGTCCGCCCGGCCCGCCACCAACCGGGGGCGTAGGTGGCGCACGACGATCTCCACGTTCGGCTGGTTCATCAGCGTCATGTGGTTTCCGGGTACGGGAACCACCTCCAGGTTGGGGCACACCTCGCTCCAGCCGAAGGTCGGGTGGGTGCGATTGTGCTCGGGGTCGGAGGCCTCGTCCGGCATCGGTTCCTCGCCCTGGTACAGCACCACCGGGCCGTCGTAGGGCTGCGGCGTGTAGTGACGGGCCAGCGCGCTGCTGCGGGTGTAGTTGGAGTAGAGGGCCCGCAGCATCGTGCGGTTTGTGTCGGAGGCGATGAGGCCGGCCTTGGTGCATGCCTCCGCCAGCGCGTCGAGTTGCTCGGCCTCGGGCAGTCCCGCCACCTGGTCCACCGCGAGCTGGATCGGATGGCCGAAGGTGGCCGAGAGGTAGTGCACCACCCGCATGAGCCAGTGCGCCGTGCGCTCCTGGTCGGTGATCCTGGGCATCTCGCGCAGCGGCAGGGCGGTGTCGAACAACGCCACGATCGCCACGCTCTCTCCGGCGGCGGTGAGCTGGCGGGCCATCTCGTAGGCCACCACCCCGCCGAACGACCAGCCGCCGACGTGGTACGGCCCGGTCGGCTGAATTTCCCGCACCAGCTCCAGGTACCGCGCCGCGACCTTCTCGACGGTGAGTTGCTCGCCCGGTTCCGGTGCGATCTCCTCCAGGCCGTAGAACGGGATGTCCTCGCCGAGTGCACCGACCAGCGGCTGGTAGGCGATGACGTTGCCGACGGCCGGGTGGACGCAGAACAGCGGTGCCTGGCTTCCCGTGCCGCGCAGGGCAACGACCGGGGTCCGGGGCCGGTCACCGCCGCCGGAGCGCAGCAGGTCGGCCATCTGCTCGACGGTCGGCCGCTCGAACAACGCCCGCAGGTCCAAGTCCCGGCCGAACTCGCGGGACAACCGGGAGGTGACCCGCATCGCCAGCAGCGAGTGGCCGCCGATGTGGAAGAAGTTCTCGGTCACGCCGACCGTGGCCAGCCCGAGCACCTCGGCCCAGATCCGGGCGACGAGCAGCTCGACGGAGTCCCGCGGCCGGACCAGTGCCGGTGCGTGCTCGGTGCGGGCCGCACCGGGGGCCGGCAGGGCCTTGCGGTCGATCTTGCCGTGCGGGTTGAGCGGGAAACTCGGCAGGACCACGAACGTGTTGGGCACCATGTGTTCGGGCAGCGTTGCGGCCAGCGTTGCGCGCAGCTCGTCGACGACCCGCTCGTCCCCCGCTTCGGCGAGAGCGTCGTCGTGCAGCACGAGATAGGCCACCAGCTGTCGCTCGCTGCTCTCGCCGTGCCCGGTCACCAGCGCCTGGAACACCGCCGGGTGCTCCCGCAACACCGCCTCGATCTCGCCCGGCTCGATCCGGAAGCCCCGCACCTTGATCTGGTGGTCGATGCGCCCGAGGATCTCGCAGTCCCCGTCCTCGGTGCGGCGGACGAGGTCGCCGGTGCGGTAGAGCCGCTGGCCGGGGTTGGCCGGGTCCGGGACGAACCTCTCGGCGGTCAGCTCGGGACGGTTGGCGTAGCCCCGCGCCACGCCGATCCCGCCCAGGCACAGTTCGCCGACGACACCCACGGGCAGTTCCTGCCCGTCGGGGTCGAGGACATGGACGGTGCAGTTGGGCAGGGGGTGTCCGATGGTCGGGTCGGTGTCGTCGGGCTCGCACAGGCGCGCCGTGGTGACGATGCTGGCCTCGGTGGGGCCGTACTGGTTGACGAACCTGCGCCCCGGGGCGAAGCGGCGTACCAGGTCCGCAGTGCACTTCTCACCACCCACCGTGATGGTGTGCAGTCCCGGCAGCGTCGCGTCGGCGGGGAGTGCGGCCAACGCGGAGGGCGTGAACTTCGCCGCGGTGATCCCGTGTTCCTCGATAGCGTCCACCAGGTGTTGTCCCGGGAGCAGCCGGTCACGGTCAATGAGGACGAGCTGCGCTCCGCACACCAAGGTGCAGAAGATCTCCAACAGGCACGCGTCGAAGGTGTTGGCGAAGAACTGGAGTACGCGGTCCTCGGGTGTGTAGCCCCACAACTTCTCGTTGCCGGCAACGACATTGCGCAGCCCGGCATGTTCGACCTGCACGCCCTTGGGACGTCCGGTGGAGCCCGAGGTGTAGACGAGGTAGGCGAGCCAGTCCGGTCCCGCCTCCACGCCCGGCGGCGAGGACGGCTGACCGGCGAGCCCCGACGCCGGATCGTCAAGCACGATGACCGGAATGTCGTTGTCGGGCGAGGCGGACAGTGCCGGGGCATGGGCCTTCGTGGTGACGATGACGGTCGGGGCGGCGTCCTCGACGACGAGTGCGAGCCGCGCCGCCGGGTACCGGGGGTCGAGCACGCAGAACGCGCCGCCGGCCTTGTGGCTGGCGAGCATGCCGACGATCAGCTCGATGGAGCGTTCCAGTGCCAGGCCGACGATCTGGTCCCTGTCCACGCCGTGTTGGCGCAGCAGGTTGGCCAGCCGGTTGGCCTCGGCGTCCATCTCGGCATAGGTGCGGGTCCGCTCGTGGTTCACCAGGGCGACCGCGTCGGGCTGCCGCGCCGCCACCTCCTCGATGGCGCGGTAGCACGTGCGGGCGGTGGGCGTCAGGGTCCGGCGGGAGTTCCACGTTGCGATCTGCTTTCGCTCGGCCGAGGTCAGCATCGGCACCTGGCCGATCGGGCGCGCCGGGTTGAAGGTCAGTCCGACCAGCAGCTGGCGCAGGTGTCCGAGCATGCGGTGCGCCGCCGGCACCGCCAGGCGCGCGGGGTCGTAGTCCAGCCGCAGGCGCAGCATCTCGGCCGGGATCACCTTCACGCTGACCGGAAAGCTCGTCCGGCCGTGCACCTTCATGTCCGACAGGGACAGGTCGGCGAAGCGCGACCACATGGCGCTGTCGGGGGCCAGGTTCTCCACGGCGACGGTGGTCTCGAACAACTGGCTCCCGTGCGGAAGGCCGCTCCAGCGTTGCACGGCCAGCGGGGAGACGTGCTCGTGCCCCTGGACGCCGGAGATGACGTCCTGGACGTGGTCGAACCAGTCGCCGCCGGTCATGGCCGGATCGACAACCAGGCGCAGTGGGAGGGCGTTCATGAACAGGCCCACGATCTCGTCGACCGCGTTCAGCTCGAACGGGCGGGCCGCGGTCACCGAGCCGAGGGCGACGTCCCGACGACCGGTGTAGCGCGAGAGCAGGACCGCCCAGGCCGCCTGCGCGGCGGTGCCCAGCGTGATCCGGCGCGTCCGCAGCGCCGCACGCAGCGACGCGGTCTCGGTGGCGTCCAGGACGAGCTCGCAGGCGTCCTCCGCCTCCTCCGTTTCCTGGGCACCATGCCCGTGCGGCTCGGACCGGCGCAGGATGTCCAGCGTGGCGGGTTCGTAGCCGGCCAGTTCCCCCCGCCAGAACGCCTCGTCGTCGGTCGGGTCGACCATGCGTAGCCAGGCGATGTAGTCCCGGTAGGGGTGCGCCGGGCCGAGGTCCAGCGGGGTCCCGTCGTGGTGTGCGGCGTAGCGGCGTGCGACCTCGGCCAGGATCAGCGGCAGCGACCAGCCGTCGACGATGATGTGGTGGTAGGTCCACACCAGCCGGTGGGTGTCGGCGGCCAGCCGGATCAGGTGCAGCCGCATGGCGGGCGCCAGGTGCAGGTCGAAGCCGCTGGCCCGCTCGGCGGCGAGCAGGTCGTGCACGCCTTCGGCCTGCTGCTGCGGGGCGAGGTCGCTCCAGTCCAGCTCGACGAAGGGGATCTCGACGCGCTCCTGCACGACCTGCAGCGGCTGGTCCGAGCGCTGCCAGGCGAAGGCGGTCCGCAGCGCCGGGTGCCGGTCGACGACGCCCTGCCACGCGGCGCGGAGCGCGACCGGGTCCAGCGCACCGCGCAGGGCCACGCTCATCTGCTCCACGTAGACACCGGAACCGGGTTCGGCCAGGGTGTGGAAGAGCATCCCCTCCTGCATGGGGGACAGCGGGTAGACGTCCTCGATGGCCACGGGCATCAGTGGGACCTCCTCACGTCGGGCGGGGTGGGGCCCGGCTCGGCGGGACCCAGTTCGGCCAGCAGGTCGGCGAACTGGTCGTCGGAGAGCTCGACCAGCGGCCTGTCGTTGCGGGCGGGGTCGGCCCCGTTCGACGTGGGGCGGTCGGATTCACGGCGGTCGGCAACGGCCAGCTCGGACAGGATCACCGGCATCGTGGCGACCAGCCCCTCCACCAGCTCGCTCGGGACGCGCCGGGTGTCGTACCACCAGTCGAGGTGCAATGCTCCATTGTGGACGTAGCAACGCAGCTCGATGGCGTGGCCCAAGCCGGGAGGTGTGAGGCGGACCGGATGCGTCACGTCACACGGTGCGGCGGCCAGGCCCTCGGGGACGGCCGGGATCTCACCCAGGTAGGACAGCACGAACTCCGGTTCGGGCCGACCGGCAAGCACCGCCGAGGTGGGTGCGTACAGCTCGCGGAGCAGGCCGTATCCCAGTCCCTGCCGGGGCACCGCGCGCAACTGTTCCCGCGCGTGTTCCAGAGCGTCTGCCGAACTGCCGCCCGCTGCCACGAGTGGGTAGAGGGTGGTGCACGAGCCGACGGTGTGGGTGAGGTTCACGCCCGCCATGGGAACGAGGCGGCCCTGTCCGGTCAGCCCGACGAGTGTGCGGCGACGTCCGGCACGGTCGGCCAGCGTGCGGCCGAGGGCCGCCAGCAGGGTCCGCTCCATTCGGGTGCACTGCTCACCTTCCTGCCCCAACAGGGTTTCGGTGTCCTCGGTGGACAGTGCGGAGCTGATGCGCGCGTAGTCCTGCGGACTCGCGGGCGTCTCCGCCGGGGTGAACGGGAAGCACAGCCCGTCCTCCGCCAGCTCCGGCGCGAGCCAGGTGGCGCGTTCCGCCTGGATCGCGGGATGGGTTGCCAGCGCCGACAGTTGTGCCGTCCACACCCTCCACGGGGTGGTGGTTGGCGGCAGCTGGACGGGTGCGCCACCGCGGACCTGCTCCAACGCGGTGATGAGGTCACCGAACAGGATTTCCTGCCCGGCCTCGTCGATCGCGAGTTGGTGCGTGCCCAGCGCCAGCAGTGCCGGGCCCCCATCCGCGGAAGCGAAGTAGACGGCGCGGAATGCTGGTCCCGTCGGCACATCGTCCTCGGCGCCGGTCGCGTCCTCGGTGCCCCATTCCCGCACGAGTTCTTGCAGGATCTCTTCCGCGCTACGCGGATCGTGTTCTCGGACCGGGAGTTCCACGGTGTCGGGAACGGGATCCACGGTCACCTCGGGCAATCCGCCCTGGGTCACGACCCGAAGTCGCAGCGCCTCGTGCTGGGCGACCACGGCGGTGAGTGCCTGGCGCACCTGCTCGGGGTCGATGCCGGGAGCGAGCCGGAGCAGGACCGGTACCCGCCAGGCCGTCGCCGGGCGCAGCCCGCTGCGCAGGAACCGCCACTGGCTCGGGGTCAACGCGGGGGCGACGGCGTCGTCGGCGACCGAGACCGCCACGGACAGTTCCTGCTGCTCGGGCTGTTCGGGAAGCGGCCCGACCATTGCCGCCAGGTCGGCGATGGTCTGGTACTCGAACAGCACGCGCGGGTTGAACCGGAGCCCGAGCCGGGCGGCGCGGGTGGCGAAGTGCACCGCGACCACCGAGTCACCACCCAGGTCGAAGAAGTTGTCGTGCGGGCCGACCGCGATCCCGAGCAGGTCGCGCACGATCGCGCCGAGCGCCCGCTCGGTGTCGTTGGCGAAGCTGTCCTCGGCCTCGTCCGCTGTCGCGACATCGGTGCCAACCGTGCTGTTGACCAACCTGGCCACTCCCCCGCCGGCACCGGCGGGCAAGGGGAAACGCGGAGCCGGGTCGACCCAGTGCCGGTTGGGTTCGAAGGAGTAGCCGGGCAGGCTCACCCGACGTCGCGGACGCTGGGCGCGGGTCCGCTTCCAGTCCACGTCCACGCCGGCCGCCCAGAGCTGGCCCAGCCCCTGCAGGAACACGTCGGTGTCCTCGCGGGTTTCGGCTTGGTGCCGCATGAGCCGGGCGACCCGGTGGGTGTCCCGCCACCGGGGGTGGCGCCGGGCGGCCGAGGTCAGCGTGCGGCCCGGCCCCACCTCGACCAACACCCGGTTCGGCGCGGACAATAGGGCCGCCACGTTGTCGGAGAACCGGACGGTGGCCCGGATCTGGCCCGCCCAGCGGGTCGGGTCGCCCGCCTCTGCGGAAGTCATCCAGGCACCGGTGACGTTCGAGGTCAGCGGAAGCGTCGGCGCCTTGGGCCCCACCCCGGCCAGCACCTGCTCGAACTCCGGCACCGCCGGTTCCATGAGGACGGAGTGGAAGCCGTGCGCGGTGCGCACGCGACGGGTGCCGACGCCATGCGCGGTCAGCTCGGTTTCGAGGCGTTGCAGTGCCGTGAGGTCACCGGCGACCACGGTGCTCATGGGCTCGTTGACCGCGGCCACCGAGAGCGGGCCGTCCGAGATCAGCGGAACGACCTCGTTCTCGGGCAGGCTCACCGACAGCATCCCGCCGGGTTGTGAGCGCTGCATGAGCCGGCCACGGGTGGCCACCACCGGGATGGCGTCGTCGAGGGTGAAGATGCCCGCCAGGGTCGCGGCCACGTACTCCCCAATGCTGTGGCCGGCGACGGCCGTGGGATGGATTCCGTGGTGCGCCAGGAGATCGGCCAGGGCGTAGCAGACCGCGAAGAGCGCGGGCTGTGCGATGTCGGTGCGGCGTAGTGTGTCCTCGTCGCCGTCGAAGAGCACCTTCCGCAGGTCCTGGTCGATGTGCTCGGCGAACCGATCGGAGAGCTCGTCCAGCCGGGCGCGGAACACCTCGTGGTCGCGGTAGAGCCCGGCCGCCATGTCGAGGTGTTGGGCGCCCTGGCCGGGGAACAAAAACGCCACCTGCTCGGCGGCGCCCTCCACCACGCTGCCGACCGAATTCGCCGGGTTGACCAGGGATTCGGCGGCGTCGGTGGTGTCCCGCGCGACAACCGCGAGCCGGACCGCGTGGCGGGCGCGACCCTCGGCCAGGGTGAAGGCCGCGTCGGCGAGGTCGGTGCCGGGGGCGGCGGTGAGCCGGTCCGCCAGGTCCTGCCGCATCCGCTGCAATGCTCCGGTGGTGCGGGCGGACAGCAGCAGCACCCGCGGGCCGTCCGTGGCCGGGCGCGGTTCGAGGGCGGGTGGTTCCTCCAGCACCACGTGCACGTTGGTGCCGCCGACGCCGAGGGAACTGACCCCGGCGCGGCGCACGTCGTCGGACTCCCACTTGCTCAGCTCGTCCTGCACGGTGAAGGCGGTGCGGTCGAGTTTCAACTCCGGGTTGGCAGCCGTGAAGTGCAGGGTGGGCGGCAGCATGCGGTGCTGCACGGCGAGGACGGCCTTGATCAGGCCGGCGATGCCGGAGGCGGCCTCCAGGTGGCCGATGTTGGTCTTGACCGAGCCCAGCCGGCACCGGTCCGCACGGTTGCGACCCGGCCCGAACGCCTGGTGCAGGGCGGCGACCTCGACCGGGTCACCGAGCGGGGTACCGGTGCCGTGGGCCTCCACGTAGCCGACGGTGTCCGGCTCCACGCCCGCGACGGCCATGGCCTCGGCGACCACCGCGGCCTGCATCGTCACGCTGGGCGCGGTGAAGCCCATCTTGCGGGAGCCGTCGTTGTTCGCGGCCGAGCCGAGGATGACCGCCCGCACCGGGTCGCCGTCCTCCAGGGCGGCCGCCAACGGCTTGAGCACCACCGCGCCGACGCCGTTGCCGAACACGGTGCCGTTGGCGCGGATGTCGAAGGCCCGGCAGTGCCCGTCCGGGGACACGATCGACCCGGGCTCGGCGAAGTAACCGACGCGGTGCGGGACGCGGAGCGCCACCCCGCCGGCCACCGCGATGTCGCACTCTCCCGACAACAGGCTCTGCACCGCCAGGTGCACCGCCAGCAGCGAGCCGGAGCAGGCGGTCTGCACGGCGATGCTGGGGCCGCGCAGGTCGAGCGCGTGCGAGACGCGGGTGGCGATGTAGTCCTTGTCGTTGCCGAACGACAGGTCGAGCATCGCCATGCTCACCCCGCACGACGCCAGCGCCATGTCCTGGTGGCCGAGCAGGTTGTGGATCAGGTAGCCGCCGGTCGAGCTGGTGGCGAACACCCCGACCGCCTCGGCGGCGCGCCCGGGGTCGTGGCCGGCGTCCTCCAGCGCGTGCCAGACGGTCTGCAGGAACAGCCGCTGCTGCGGGTCGGTGATCCGGGCGGCCTGCGGGCTGAAACCGAAGAACTCGTGGTCGAACTCGGCGAGCCCGTCGACCGGTGCGGCCCGCTTCACGTAGGTCGGGTCGGCCAGCACGTCGGCCAGCACGCCCTCGGCGAGCAGCTCGTCGTCGGTGAGGGTGACCAGCGACTCCCGGCCGGCCACGAGGTTGTCCCAGAACTGGGTCACGTCGCGGGCGCCCGGGAACCGGCCGGCCAGGCCGATCACGGCGATGCCGTCGGGGACCGCGGCGTTGGTGTCGTTGGTCATCACTGGTTCCTCCCAGCACTGCGCCGGGCACGGGCGGCGGCGCGTTGCCGGGCCCGGCTCACCGCGACGGTCTCCGGCGTCTCCGCGTCGGCCCGGTCCGGCCCCTTCTCGGCGACGCCGAGCTGCTCGCACAGCTCGCGTTCGAGGTCGGGAAGGGTGGCGCCCTGGAGCACGAGGGCGACCGGCAGGTCGGTACCGAAGTCACGGGACACGGAGTTGCGGATGTTGACGGCCGTGAGCGAGTCGAGACCGAACTCGGTGAGCGGCGTGGCCAAGTCGAGCCGGTCCACGCTCAGTCCCATGGCGGCCGCGACCCGGCCACGCAGCCGGTCGGAGAGCAGCTGCCGGGCCGCGGCCGGCTCGGCCTCGCGGAGCGCCCGCGGGCCCGGCCAGTCGTCGCCGATCTCGTTGACGCCGTAGCCGTCCACGATCTCGGAGAAGAACGGCAGGTCGAAGATCTGGGGAAAGGTGGCGATGATGCGGTCGGGCCGCAGCAACGCCACCGCGGTCAGCACGCGGTCCCGGACCAGCAGCTCTTCCAGGGCCTCGATGCCGTTCGCGGGCAGGATCGGTTCCATCGCACCGATCTGCACGGCGGTGGGCCGGCTCCGGCCCGCCTCCGCTTCCCCTCCGACGGCCAGCCCGACCTCGGCCCACGGTCCCCAGTTCACCGCCGTGGCCGGAAGTCCCCGGGAGCGCCGCCAGGTCACGAAGCTGTCCAGCCACGCGTTGGCGGTGGCGTAGGCGGCCTGCCCCGGCGAGCCGAGTAGGGACGCGGCCGAGGAGAACAGGACGAAGAAGTCCAGGTCGTGTCCTGCGGTGGCCTCGTGCAGGGCCCACGCCCCGTACGCCTTCGGCGACCAGACCCGATGCGTGCTCGCCCGGTCGAGACCGAGGATCATCGCGTCGTCGAGCACGGCCGCGGCGTGCACGACCCCGGCCAGCGGCACGTTGCCGGCGGTGGCCGCGGCGACCAGCCGCCGCGCGGTGCCGGTGGTCGTACCGTCGCCGGTGTCGCTGATGTCGCCCAGGACCACCTCGACGTCGGCGCCGGCCGCCAGCATCGCGGCGATCGCCTTCTCGGCGTCCGCACCCGGCTCGGACCGTCCATTGAGGACGATACGGGACGCGCCACCCTCGACCAGCCACCTGGCCACGACCAGGCCGAGGCCCCCGAGGCCACCGGTGATGAGGTAACCGGCGCCGGGGCGGACGACGGGGGTGCTGGCGGGGTCGGGCCGGTCCGCCCCGTCCCGTGCCTCGTCGTCCAGGACGGCCTTGGCGAGCCGTGCCGCGTAGCGGACGCCGCCGCGCCAGGCCACCTCGTCGTCGGAGCCCGCGCCGTGCAGCTCGGTGAGCAGGGCCGTGAGCTGGTGCCCGGTGTCCTCGGCGGGATCCAGGTCGATCTGGCTGGCGTGCAGGTCGGGGTGCTCGTAGGACAGCACCCGGATCAGCCCGCGGAGCGCACCGACCGTGGGGTCGACGGACGCACCGGCGCTGACCGCCGCCGCACCGCGGCTCACCAGCCACAACCGCGGCGGGCGACCGTGCCAGCCGCTGACCACGGCCCGCACCGCGCTGGCGAGGCCGAGGACCAGTGCCTCGGCGGTGGCCAGTCCCCGCGAGGGGTCCTCGGTGGTAGCTGGGATGTCGTCGGCGACCAGGACGATTCCCGCCGGAGGTCGTTCCCGGTCGGCGCCGGTCTCGGCGAGCGCGCCGCGGATACCGGGCTCGTCGCGGTAGTCCGCGCGCACCACCCGGTGCCCGGCGGCGGTCAGCCGCTCCTGTATCGCGTCGGTGACCTCGGCGAGCGAACCCGTTGCGGCCCGCCCCGCGCCGAGCAGCAGCCAGCTTGCCGGTCCGGCGACCGTGGCGGGCGTCTCCTGGGTTGCGTCCGTGGTGGCCTCATCCGGGGCGGGCAAGGGGGTCGGCCGCCAGACCGACTCGAGAACCTTCTCCCGCAACGGCGCGTGCGGTGCCGCGAAACGCTGCACGTCGACACCGGTCATCTCGACGAGGACCGCACCGTCCTCGTCGGTCAGCCACATCTCGCCCACGAATCCGCCACCGTCCGCTGTGGACCGTTCCCGCATCTCGACGTGGACGTAGCCCCGGCCCCGGGGCGTCCCGGTGAATCGGATGGATCCGAAACTCTTGAGCAGGTACCGGTGGCCGGAGTCCCCGACGTGGCAGGCGGCGTTGAGTGCCGCGAGGACCTGGCAGGAGGTGTCGACGAGCACCGGGTGGGCGTGGAAGTGCGGGTTCGGTGGCAGCTCGGTGGGCAGCGCGACCGAGGCGACGACCCTGCCCTCACCCATCGTGAGCACCTCGGTGACGCCTTCGAAGGCCGGGCCGTGGTGGTGTCCGACCGACCACAGGTCCGCGTAGAACTGGTTCGCCTGGATCGGCTCGCCCTCACCCTGGGCCCGGTGTGGTGGCACCGGAGGCTGGCCCGGGTGGTAGGGGGCGTACGAGCACTCGACCCGGACCGTCGCGTGCAGCGCCCAGGATCCGTCAGGCAGGCGCGAGGACATCTCGACCCGGGCATCGCCCTCCTCGCCCGGCACCAGGGTGGTGACGAGCGTGGTGTGTTCGTCCAGGGTGAGGAGCTGGTGCAGTTCCAGGTCATTCAGCCGGATGCGCGCGGGCGGCTCGCCGTAGGCCTCGACGGCGGCGGCGAGCGCGACCTCCATGTAGACCGACTGCGCCAGCACCGCCCGGCCGTAGATGCGGTGGTCCATGAGCCAGGGCACGGCGTCGGTTCCGACGTCGGCCTGCCAAGCGTGCCGTCCGGGGCGCGGTGCGGGCCCGTTGCCCGCCGGCTCGGGCAGGGTCACGTGCACACCAAGCATCGGGTGCACATCGACGGGAGTTCCGTTCTCGTTGCCCTGGAACCAGAACGTGCTCCGCTGCCAGGGCGTTGGCGGCAGGTCGACCAACTGCCCGTTCGGAACCAGCTGGTCCAGCTCCACCGGGCAGCCGGCCAGCGCCGCAGCCGTCAACCGGGTGCGGAACTCGCGGGTGTCGTCGCTGTCCCGGCGTAGGGTGGCGATCACCGTGGCGTCGGTGGCCCCCTCGTCGGACAGGATTTCCTGTACCGCGTCGGCCAGGACCGGGTGCACGGACACCTCGACGAAGGTCCGGTGCCCCTCCGATGCCGCCGCGGCCACGAACCGGGCCAGGGCTTCCGAGCCGAGTTCCTCGTCGGCCCAGTTCGTGCCGTCGAAGCTGGGAACGGCTCGGGGATCGTCGGACAGCATGGAGTGGAAAGGGATCTCCGGAGCGGTCGCGGGAATGCCGCCCGGCTCTTCCTTATACGGCAAGGAAAGGCGCGCCAGCACCGCGAGGCCGTTCTCGACCCGGAGTGCCCCGGCCACGACGGCGGCGGCCACGTTTCCGGTTCCGTGCCCGATCACCGCTGCCGGTCGCACCCCGTAGTGCTGCCACAGCCGCGCCAAGGCCAGCTGCAGACCAAACAGCACCAGTCGCGTCCGGTCGCTGTTCGCGAGGTTCTCACCGGTGGTGAGTGCCTCCCGCAGCGAGAAGCCCACGCAGGCAACGAAGATCTGGTCTAGCTCGTGCACCGCGTTGGCAAACGCCGGCTCCTCGGCCAGCAACCGCTGACCCGCTCCCGGCCATGGTGCACCACGGCCGGAGAACAACCACACCGGCTGCCCACCCGTACCGCGGGACGTCTCCGTCAGCAGAACCCCATCCGTGCTTCCAGCGGCGATGTTCGCAAGGCCGTCGGCGAGTGCGGAGTGCGACCGTGCCACCACCGCACCGGCGAAACGTCCCTGAGCGTGCCGACGGGCGAGGGTGAACGCGATATCCGACAACCGTGCCGCACTGCCCGCATCACGCAGCCATTCGGCGAACCGACCGGCAGCGGCACGGACACGCTCCTCGGTCCTCGCCCGCAGGACGAAGACGGTCGGTCGACCGTCCTCCTCCGCGGTATCGGAGGGTTCGGCGGCTGTCGCGGGAGCCTGTTCCAGCACCACGTGCGCGTTGGTCCCGCCCAAGCCGAACGACGAGACGGCGGCCAACCGCCGACCGTCCGGAACAGGCCACTCGCAGGCTTCGGTGGGAACGAAGAACCGCGTGTCCGACGGGTCGATGTTCGGGTTCCAGCGGCGGAAGTGCAGGTTCGGTGGCACGCTCCCGGCCCGCAGTGCCAGGGCCGCCTTGACGAACCCGGCCACGCCGGCCGCGGCCTCCAGGTGTCCCAGGTTCGTCTTCAACGAGCCCAGTGCGCAGCGACCCGCGCCCGTTCCGTACACCTGGGACAACGCGTCGAACTCGATCGGGTCGCCCAGCACGGTCCCGGTTCCGTGCGTCTCGATGAGCCCTACCGAGCCCGCCTCGACGCCCGCCTGCGACAGCGCAGCCTTGAGCACGTCCCGCTGCGCGGCGGCACTCGGTGCGGTGAGTCCTTGGGAACGGCCGTCGGAGTTGACCGCGGAACCACGCACCACGGCGACGATCCGGTCACCGTCGCGGACCGCGTCCGACAACCGCTTCAGGATGACGACACCGCATCCCTCACCGCGTACGAAGCCGTCGGCGCTGGCGTCGAAGGACTTGCAGCGGCCTTCCGAGGACAACGCGGCCCACTTGCCCAGGGCGATCGTCAGGTGCGGGGTGAGCATCAGCTGGACACCCCCGGCGATCGCGACCTCGCTCTCGCCGGTACGCAGGCTCTGGCTGGCCAGGTGGATCGCGACCAGGGAAGAGGAGCACGCGGTGTCGACGGCCACGCTCGGCCCGCGGGCGTCCAGGAAGTAGGACAGCCGGCCGACGGCGATGCTGTGCGGGTTCCCGGTGGCGGTGTAGGCGTTCGCGGACGCGTGCTGTTCGACGCCGAGGATCAGGTAGTCCATGGACGACAGCCCGACGAACACACCGGTCCGGCTGCCGCGCAACGACTCCGGCGGGATCCCCGCGTTCTCCAGCGACTCGACCGTCACCTCCAGCAGCAACCGCTGCTGCGGATCCATCGACTCGGCTTCCCGCGGGGTGACCCCGAAGTACTCCGCGTCGAAACCGGACACCTCGTCGAGGAACCCGCCCCACCGGGAGTTGGTCCGGCCGGGCGTGGCCGGGTCGGGGTCGTAGTAGCTGTCGACGTCCCAGCGGTCGGCGGGCACCTCGCGCACCGCGTCCCGCCCGGACACCAGCAGGTCCCACAGTTGCCGGGGGTCGTGCACCCCGCCCGGGAGCCGGCAGCCGATCCCCACGACCGCGATCGGCTCGGCCGTACGCGCGGCCGGCACCGGGGTCCCGGCCTCGGCGAGGTGGCGGGCGAGCGCCTCGCGTGCCTGCGGCGAGAGCTTGGCGACCAGCGCACCGAGGTCCGTCATCGGCTTCCCCCTCCGGCGGCACGGTGGGCCGGCTGACGTTCCTCGGCGTCGTGCGGCGTACCGGACCACAGTTCTTCGGCGGTGTCCAACAGCTGGGCGAGGACGTCGGCGTCGGTGCCGGACAGCTGTTCCGGCTCATCACGCGCACCGCCGCCGCCATCGGGTTCGGCCGGCTCCTCGGCGCCGAGCCCGAGCCGGGTGACCAGTTCGGCGGCCAGTGCCGCGATGGTCGGGTAGGACCAGGCGAGGGTGGCCGGCAGCCTGGCGCCGAGGCCGACCTCGAGCCGGTTGCGCAGCTCCAGGGCCATCAGCGAGTCGAAGCCGAGCGAGGCGATCGGGGCCTCGCGGTCGATCTCGGCCGAGCCGAGCCGCAACACCAGGCGGATCTCCTTGCTCAGGTAGGACTCCACCCGCGCCACCCGTTCCGGACCCGGGGGCACCGCGGCCAGCTCGGCGCGCACGGTGCCGGTGGACTGCTGGTCGGAGGAGGCGGCATCGGACAGCCGGACGAAGAAGGAGGATCCGGCCACCGCCGGGAACATCTGGAACCAGCGGCGGGCGTCCAGCGGGAGCACGCCGGCCCGTGTCCTGCCGGAGGCGATCAGCGCCTCCAGCGCCCGCACGCCCAGCTCCGGGCTGATCACCTGGAACCCGCGGCCCGCCATGTGGGTGGCCGCGCCGACCTCGCCCCAGGGTCCCCAGTTGACGCCCAGCGCGGGCAGGCCCGCCGCGCGGCGATGCGCGACCAGACCGTCCAGCCAGGCGTTGGCCGCGGCGTAGGCGGTCTGTCCGGGCGAGCCGATCAACGAGGCGGCCGAGGAGAACACGACGAAGAAGTCCAGGTCGCGGTCCAGGCACGCCTGGTGCAGCCACCACCCGCCGGCGACCTTGGGGGCGAAGACCCGGCGCACGGCCCGGGGTGTCATCCGCAGCGCGGTCTCGTCGTCCAGCACGGCGGCGCCGTGGACGACACCGCGCAGCCGATAGCCCGCGTCCTCCACCGCGGCCACCAGCCGGCGTGCGGTGCCGGGGCGGGCGATGTCGCCGGTGACGACCTCGACCCGCATGCCCTTCGCCCGCAGCGCCTCGATTCGCCCGCGGTTCGCGGCGTCGGGTTCGGACCGTCCGTTGAGGACGACCAGACCCGCGCCCTGCTCGGCCAGCCAGTCGGCCACGACCTGGCCGAGACCGCCGAGGCCGCCGACCAGGATGTAGCCGCCGTCCGGCCGGACCGCCGGGGCAGGTTCGGCGACCGCGGGCACCCGCCCGTGTTCGGGCACGGTGAGCACGATCTTGCCGATGTGCCCGGCCCGCGCCATCAGCCGGAAGGCGTCCTCGGCGTCGGTCAGCGGGAACTCCTGGTGCGGTACCGGGGTGAGCCGGCCGGCGGTCACCTCGGCCAGGACCTCGGACAGCAACAGGGCGCCGACTGCGGGGCGCAGCCGGAGCAGCAGGTCGAGGTCGACCGTGGCGAAGGTGACGCCCTGGGCCAGCAGCCCCAGGCCGATCTGGGTGTCGCCGTAGGTGTCCTTCTTTCCCAGCTCCACCAAGCGCCCGCCGGGTGCGACCAGGGCGATGCTGCGCCGCAGTGCCTCGCCGGACAACGTGTTCAGCACGACGTCGATGCCGGCGCCGCCGGTGTCGACCAGGATCTCGTCGGCGAAGTCCAGGCTGCGGGAGTCGTAGACGTGTTCCACCCCGGCGTCCCGGAGATGGGCACGCTTGGCCTCCGAACCCGCGGTCGCGTAGACCTCTGCGCCGACGAGCCGGGCGATGGCCAGGGCGGCGAGGCCGACGCCGCCGGTGGCGGCGTGGATCAGCACGCGCTCCCCGGGCTGCAACCGAGCGAGGTGCCGCAACGCGTACCAGGCGGTGCCGTAGGCGATGGGGAGGGTGGCCGCCGCGGCGGTCTCCAGGCCGTCCGGGATCCGGGCGACCAGCTCGACCGACGTGGTCGCGAAGGAGCCGAGGCTGCCCGGGGCAAAGCCCAGTACCCGGTCACCCACGGCAACCGTGGTGACGCCGTCCCCGATCGCGGTCACCACGCCGGCGAACTCGCCGCCGAGCCGCGGCGGCCCCGCATCGGGGTGGCTGGGGTAGATGCCGTGCGCCTTGAGCACGTCACTGAAGTTCAGGCCGGCCGCGTGCACCCGCGCTGTCACCTGCCCGGGCTCCGGTGCGACGTGGTCCCGCACGGCCAGCCGGAGGGTGTCCAGCACCCCGGGCCGCTGCGCGACCAGCTCGACCGCGGTCTCGGCCACGTCGACCCGACGGGGCGTGCCGGTGTGGCCGGCGCGCTGGTCCACCGGTGCCGGGACGAGCCGGGCCGACAGCCGGGTGCCTCCCCGGATCGCGATCTCGTCGTCCTCGGCAGCGGTGGTCAGCTCGGCGACGAGCGCGGCCGCGTTCGCCTCCGCCTGCCCCGGATCCGGGTCCAGGTCGATCAGGGTGGGCCGTAGTTCCGAGTGCTCGTAGGTGAGGACGCGGACCACACCGCGCAGCGCCGACTGCGCCAGGGTGATGGTCTCGTCGGGCTGCACGGCCTGGGCACCGCGGGTCACCACGTACAGCCGGGGCAGGTCACGCACGCCGGTCCGCAGGATCGCCTGGGCCACGCGGGCGATCCGCAACACGCGGTGCTCGGCGGTGGTCAGCGCGCGGTCCTCGGCGAGCTGGGCATCCCTGGCCCGGGGCGGGCACAGGACGACGACCGCGGTGGGCGGTGTGCCGCACCGGACGGCCTGGGCGACGGCACTGGCCACCGCGTCGTCGTTGTCGGCGAGCACGCCGGTGGCGTGGCCGCTCGCGCCGAGGGTGGCCAGGACGGGATCGATTTCCTCGCCCGCGGGGCGTTCCTCATCGATGACGAGCCAGGACCCTTCCGCCGTCGGAGTCTCCGGCAGCGGCGTGGGCTCGAAAGTGGGCTCGAACAGCCAGGAGTCGAGCTCCCGCCGGGCCGGGTTGCTGGTCAGGCGGACGATCTGGACATCGGCGATCTCCAGGAGGACGTCGCCGGTGTCGTCGGCGAGTCGCACGCTGCCCGTCAACCGGTCCGGCTCCTCCTCGGTCGGCCGCAGCACGGCGGCAGCCGACACGGCGCGCCGCAGGTCGCCATATACGTGCACAGCGCCGAATCCCTTGGGCAGCACGATTTCGTCCGCCTCCGCGGTGCCGCCTTCCCCTGCCTCGGCAGGCGACTGCGCAGCAAAGGCGACGCCGAGCAGCTGGAGTGCGCCGTCCAGCAGGACTGGGTGCGCGTGCACACCGTACGCGCCGGTGGCGGCTGCCTCGGGCAACTGGAGAGTGCCGACGACCGTGCCCTCCGGGAGCCGCTTGATACCGGTCACGGTTTGGAAAGCGGCGCCGTGCTGCTGGCCCGCCGCACGCAGCCGCGCGTACAGGTCGTCGGGCTCGACGGGTTCGGCGTTGCCGTTCGGGTGCGGAACCGGTGCCGGGGGCGCGGGTTCCGCCTGCTCCTCGGTGATCGCCAGCCGCGTGCTGGCGTGGCGGACCCAGTCGCCCTTGGGCCCCTGGGTGTGGACCTCCACGACCGCGGTCTGTTCCCCCCGCACGGTGCCCGTACCGGTGAGCCTGGTGACGATCGGGGTGGACCCGGCCAGGGGCAGGACCTGGTGCAGCTCGACATCGGTGAGCCGGACCCGGGACACCGGGACCTCGTACGCCTGCGTGGCGGCGGCCAACGCGATCTCGACGTACGCGGCCGCCGGCAGCACCACCATCTCGTCCACACGGTGGTCGGCCAGCCACGGCAGCAGCTCCGTGCCGACATCGGCGCGCCAGACGTGCGCATCGGTACCCGGCATCGGGCTGCCGCTGCCCAGCAGGGGGTGGCTGCCGGAGGGCCGGCGGGTCCTGGTCGGCTGGACCCAGTAACGCGACCGCTGCCACGGCGTGGTGGGAAGGTCGGTCACGTGTCCGCCGGGGAAGATGCGGTTCACCGCCAGCGGGTGGCCGGCGGCGTGCAGGGTGGCCAGCTGGGCGTGGAAGATCGCGGTCTCGTCGGTGTCCCGGCGCAGGGTCGGGGTGACCACGGCGCGCTCGATACCCTCGGCCGCCAGGGTTTCCTTCACCGCGTAGATCAGTACCGGGTGCGGGGAGACTTCGGTGAAGACCACGTGTCCGTCCGCGGCCGCGGTCGCGACCGCCTGCGCCAGCCGCACCGGGCGGCGGAGGTTGTTGACCCAGTACGCGTTGTCCAAGGAGGGAACGGCGGCGGTGTCCTCCTCCACAGTGGAGTAGAAGCGGATCTCGGGTGCGGTGCCGCGTACTTCGGCCAGTTGCGTGGCCAGGTCCGCCAGGAGCGGGTCGACCTGCGGCGAGTGCGAGGCCACGTCGACCTTGACCAGGCGGGCCAGCCGCTCCTGCTGCCCGACGAGGACGACCAGCCGCTCCACCTGCTCGGTGTCCCCAGCGACGACAGCCTGGTTGGGTGAGGAGTGGACGGCCAGCTCCACGCCGGGGAAGTCCGCGGCCAGCCTGGTGGCCTCCTCGGCGGGCAGCTCGAGCACGGCCATCGCGCCACCACCGGCGATCGACCGCAGCAGCCGCGAGCGTCGGGCGATCACCGTCACGCCGTCCTCGGCGGACAGGGCGCCCGCTACCACGGCCGCGGCGACTTCACCCATGGAGTGGCCGATCACGCCGGCCGGCATCACGCCGTAGCTCTGCCAGAGTCGGGCCAGCGCCACCTGCAGCCCGAACAACACCGGCTGCACGCGGTCGATCCCGGTGGCCTCCTGCCCTGACTCGACGACCTCGCGCAGCGAGAACCCGGCCTCGGCCAGGAACAAGGGCTCCAGTTCGGCCACGGCTTCGGCGAAGGCGGGCTCGGCGGCCAGCAGCTGCCGTCCCATGCCGGCCCACTGCGAGCCCTGGCCGGAGAACACCCACACCGGCTTGGCCGCCATCGCCTCGCCCACGACCACCCCGGGGCCTTCCTCGCCGGTGGCCACCGACCGCAGCCCGTCCACCAGCTCGGAACGGGACCGGGCCACGACCACGGCGCGTGCCGGGCCGCCGCCGCGCCGCGCCAGGGTCGCGCCCACGTCGGCCAGTGGGGTCTCGGCGCCGGCACCGGACAGCCAGTCAGCCAGCGACTCGGCAGCCGCGGGCAGCCGCTCGGTGGAGTGCGTGGAGAGCAGGTAGTGGCCGATCGCTGGCTCAGCGGGGATATCCTGCTGCTCGCCCGGGGAGGCGGGCGCCTCCTCGAGAACGACGTGGGCGATGGTCCCGTTGAAACCAAAGGAGGAGACGCCCGCGCGGGCCGGTCGCTCCGCCGTCGGCCACGGGCTCGTCTCGGTGACGACCTGCATCGGCAGGTCGTCGAACGCGATCCGCGGGTTGGGCTCGCGGTAGTGCAGGTTGGCGGGAATCTTCCGGTGCCACAGGGACAGCACGGTCTTGATCACTCCCGCGACACCGGCCGCGGCCTCCAAGTGGCCGACGTTGGTCTTCACCGACCCCAACAACAGTGGCTGCTCGGCGGAGCGGCCGGACGCCAGCACCCGGCCGAGCGCGTTCGCCTCGATCGGGTCGCCGAGCAGGGTGCCGGTGCCGTGCGCCTCGACGTAGTCGACGTCGAGGGGGTCCACACCCGCGAGGGCGCAGGCGCTGCGCAGCAACCCTTCCTGCGCCTCGGGGTTGGGCGCCATCAGGCCGTTGGAGTGTCCGTCGGAGTGGACCGCCGAGCCGCGGATCACCGCGAGCACTCGGTCGCCGTCGCGCAGCGCGTCCGGCAGCCGCTTGAGCACGACGACACCGCAGCCCTCGGCGCGCACGTAGCCGTCGGCGTCCGCGTCGAAGGTCTTGCAGTGGCCGTCGCCGGCCATCGCGCCGGCCCGGTCGAAGTTGACCGTGACCGCCGGTGACAGCAGCAGGTTCGCCCCGGCGGCCAGCGCGATCCCGGTCTCCCCCGACCGCAGGCTCGCGCACGCCAGGTGGATCGCCACCAGCGAGGAGGAGCACGCGGTGTCCACGGCGAGGCTGGGCCCCCGCAGGTCCAGCAGGTACGACAGCCGCCCGGCGGTCACCGAGGTCGCCGCGCCCGTCCCGGTCCAGGCGTGGATCTTGGCCAGCCCAGCGGTGGTGAGATAGCCGTAGTCGTTCGAGCAGACCCCGACGAAGACGCCGCCGTTCGTGCCCCGGATCCGCTCCGGCGCAACACCGGCGTGCTGCAACGCCTCGACGGCGACCTCCAGCAGCATCCGCTGTTGGGGATCCATGGTCTCGGCCTCGCGGGGAGAGATGTTGAAGTGCTCGGCGTCGAAAGCGGCGACATCGTCGAGGAACCCACCCCAGCGGGTGGTGCGCTCCAGTATCGCCTCGGACTCGGCGCTGCCGTCGGTGAACTGCTCCCACCGCTGCGGGGACACCGCACTGATCCCGTCCCCGCCGTCGAGCAGGAACTCCCAGAACTGCCGCGGTCCCTCGACACCGCCGGGGAGCCGGCAGCCGAGGCCGATGACGGCGATCGGGGCGTCCGACGATTCGCCCGCGGTCGGGCTGGGCACGGTGGGAGCGGGGGGTTCGGCGGGAGCCACGGAGCCGGGGGTGGCCAGGGCGTGTGCGAGCCGCGCGATGGTGGGGTGTTGCCAGGCCAGGGTGGGGCTCAGCGACCGGCCCAGGAACTCCTCGAGGTTGCCGGACAACGCGACGGCGTCGCGGGAGAGCAGGCCCAGCTCGTCCCAGGGCCGGTCGGTGTCGACCTCGGCGGGGTCCAGGTCGCAGTACTCGGCGACGCGGTCGACCAGCCAGCGGCGGATCTCGGGGTCGGTCGGCTGGTGGGACACGGGGGACTCCTCGGGGGACGGGGAAAGGAGTGGAGGCTCCTTGGGATGGGGACGGAGTGCGGTGCGGTGAGCCAGGTCGGGGCCGGCCCGTCGTCCTCAGCCGGGGGGCTCGGTCCGTCCCTCGCCGGTGGGTGGGAGCAGGGGGAGCTCACCGGCCTCGTACCGGGCGCGACAGGCGGAGCGCTGGATCTTTCCGCTGCTGGTGCGGGGGATCCCGCCAGGCCGGACCAGGACGAGGTCGTGCAGGCGGACGTTGTGGGCGGCGACGACGGCCCGCCGGACCCGGCGGGCCAGCTCTGCGCGGTCGGCCTCGCCGGGCACTTCCCGGCGGACCACCTCGGCCACCACGACCACCCGTTCCTCCTCGCCGTCGGCGATCCCGAAGGCAGCCACCCGGTCTCGCCGGACGGCGGGGTGGACTCCTTCCACGGTGGTCTCGATGTCCTGGGGATAGTGGTTCTCGCCGTCGACGATGATCAGGTCCTTGATCCGGCCGGTGACGTAGAGGTGCCCGTCGTGGACGAAGCCGAGGTCACCGGTGCGCAGCCAGCGGCCCTCGGGGGTACCGGGCGAGGGGTCGGTGAGCCGGGCGTGGAAGGTGGCGAGGCTGCGTTGCTCGTCACCCCAGTAGCCGCCGGCGATGTTCGGGCCGTGTGCCCAGATCTCGCCGACGCGGTCGGCCGGCAGCTCGGTCAGGCGGTCCGGGTCGACGATGCGGACATGTTGCCCGGCGGGCTGCCCCACCGAGACCAGCCGGCGTGCTCGTGGGGAGTCCGGGGCGACCGGGCGCACCTGTCCGGCGCCCAGCAGCCGGGCGTCGAAGGCGACCACGTGCGGGGCCCGCGTGGTGGATACCATCACCGTGGCCTCGGCCAGCCCGAACGAGGGTCGCAGCGCGCGCGGGTTCAGCCCGTGCGGGGCAAAGATCTCGGCGAACCGCTCCATGGTGCCCGGCTTGACCGGCTCGCCGCCGTTGAGCAGCCAGTGCACCCCGCCGAGGTCCAGCGTTTCCCGGTCCTGCGTGGAGACGCGGACGCAGTGGTCGTAGGCGAAGTTGGGGGCGGCGCCGTAGCACGGCGAGTGACGCGAGAGCAGCCGCAGCCAGCGGATGGGGCGTTGGACGAAGGCGAACGGCGCCATGAAGACGGACTCGTTGCCTAGCAGCAGGGGCACACCGACGGTCGCCACCAGCCCCATGTCGTGGAAGAGCGGCAGCCAGTTCACGCCCACCGCGTCGGCGTGCGCGTTGTGCGCCTCCAGCGCCTGCTCGACATTGGCCACGATATTGGCGTGGCTGATCAGCGCGCCGGAGGGCACCCGGGTCGAGCCGGAGGTGTACTGCAGGTACGCCACGTCGTCACCGGTCACGACGGGGCGCGTGTACCGGTCGGCGGCGTCGAGGTCGAGCTCGTCGACCGCGATCAGCTCCTTGGGCCGGGGCGCGGGGTGTCGGTCCAGGAACGCCTGAACGGCCGGCAGGATGTCGCGGGTGGTGAGCACGAATTCCGCATCGCAGTCGCCCAAGACCGCCAGCAGGCGGTCGGACTGGCCGGGGGCGTCCGGCGGGAGCAGCGGCACGCCGATGGTGCCGGCCGCAAAGCAGCCCAGGAAGGCGACCACGTAGCCGGTGCCCTGCGGGGCGAGGATCGCGGCCCGGGACTCGCGGCGGGCACCGGACTCCCGCAGTCGCACCGCGAGCGCCCGCACCCGCCGGTTCAGCTCGCTCCAGGTGAGGGTGTCCGTGGTGCCCTCGGGGTCCGAGCCGAAGTCGACGTAACTGAACGCAGGCCGGTCCGCCCGCTCGACGGACCACCGTGCCAGCCAGTCCGTGAGCGTCCACCCGGCCAACGCCCCGACCGGGGCGGACGTCTGGTCCAGTGCCATCGCTACCTCGTTCCTCCCGCGCCCGTTTCACGAAAGTCGGGGATCGGTGCGGGAATTCGACCGCTGAAGTTCAACCGGGGGAGACAAAAAACGGACGTCCCGACCCACAACGGAGGCATTCGCCCCAAAGAGACCACCGCCCGACGGTACGTCGAGTTTTTGGTTCCTCGCCGCCATGGACAGGTCTCCTCAATCCCACCGGCTTGCGTTGACACCCGCATGTTATGCGCCCCGACCGGGGAGGCAAAGTCAGAGATCCGTCAACAAGACCGCCCCGGTGACCCGATTCACCAATTCCGGAGAAGTCTGCGCAATAAATAAGCTACTCTCGAGTAATGAAACAGTAAGCGGGAGCCCCGAGAAAGAAAAACACAAAACAGATCAGGTAAATAGGTCCAGCACGTCCGGACCCCGGGGACGGTGCGACAAAGCTCACGCCAACGAGTGACACGTCCGCCATGCCCACCACGACCGCGTGAGTTCCGCCGACTTCTCACAGGAACCTCGGCCCTTCAGGGCTCGCCAGGAATGCGATCCCGACGTGGCAGCCACGCGGGCGAAGAGCGTCAGCAACGCCCTACGGACCGGCCCGATCAAGCTTGGTCCTGACAGGGGCCGAGCAGTTGACTGCGACCTGAGTCGTCCCGAACGCAACCCCCGCGAATTCCGGGGCGCCACCTGTCAACAGGCCCCGCCAAGGACCACGAGGGCCTCGGCGGGGCCTGCGGGCTGGCAACGAAAACCGACGGCGGCCTCGGTGTCAGGGCAGCGACGATGAGCTTTCGACCGCGGTGTCGTCCGATTGGCCGGCCTGCTCCTGCTGTGCCTCGGCCGGTGCGTGCACGGCATCGGGCTTCCACGGCAGGAAAAGCAGGATCACGACGAACCCGACCGCACACACGATCGCCGCGACCAGGGCCGCGTTCGCGGCTGCCCGCACGTAGGCGTCGTTGGCCGCGGCCACCAGCCGGTCACCGGCCGGGCCGAGGCGGGCGGCGGCCTCGTGCGCCGCTCCGATCGAGTCCTTCACCACCGACCGCAGCGGCGGCGGGAGCAGCGCCGCCGCGGAATCCATCTTGTCCGAGTAAGTGGTGTTGATGATCGTGCCCAGGAGTGCGACACCAAGCGCGGCGCCGACCTGCCGGAAGGCGTTGTTGACCGCGGTACCGACCCCGGTCTTGTGCGCGGACAACGCCTCCATCAGGTGGTTGATCGAGGAGGGCAGCGTCATGCCCATACCCAGCCCCACGGCGACCAGGAGCGTCCCGGTGAACTGGTAGCTGTCCCCGACGGTGAGCCTGGTGTAGCCCAACAACGCGGCCGACAGCACGAAGAGCCCCGTCGCGATGACGAGCTTGGCCCCGAACCGCTTGACCAGCCAGTCGCTGGGAGCGGCGCCGAGCAGCAGCCCGGCCACGAGCGGGAGCAACCGGATGCCGGTGCCGAACGGGCTGGCGCCGAGCACGGTCTGCAGGTAGGGCGTCAGCACGAAGAGCATGCCCATCAACGAGAGGAACACCAGGGCCAGCGCCATGGTGGGCCAGGTGAACCGTCGGCTGCGGAACAGGCCGAGGTCGAGCAGCGGGTGGTCGGTGCGGGCCTGCCACCACACGAACACCATCAGCAGGACCAGGCCCAGCACGATCGTGCCGGTGGTCTCGACGTCGACCCAGCCCAGGTGCGGGCCCTCGATGATCCCGTAGACCAGCAACACCAGGCCCGCCGTGGACAGCAGGGTGCCGAGCAGGTCCACCCGGGGCGCCTCGGCGGCGCGCGACTCCGGCACCAGGAACGGGGTGCCGATCAGGGCGATCGCCAGGATCGGGATGTTGATCAGGAAGACCGAGCCCCACCAGAAGTGCTCGAGGAACCAACCGCCCAGGATCGGCCCGAGCGGAAGGCCGATGCCGGAGACGACCGACCAGGTGGCGTGCGCCTTGCCGCGTTCCTCGCGGGGGAACATCACCGGCACCATCGCGAGCGTGAGCGGGGTGATGATGGCCGCACCCACACCCATCAACGCCCGCGCCGCGATCAGGCCCTGCGCGTCGGAGGAGAACGCCGCCCAACCGGAGGCGGCGCCGAAGATGACGAAGCCGAGCAACAGGACGGCCCGCCGGCCGTAACGGTCGCCCAGCAGTCCCGCGGGGAGCAGGAACGAGGCGAAGGTGAGGCTGTAGGCGTCGACGATCCACTGCAGCTCGCGGGTGGAGGCGTTCAGATCCGTGGTGAGCGTGGGCAACGCCACCGCCAGGATCGTCGCGTCGAGACCGATGACCAGCAGGCTCAACGACATCAGGGCGAGGCCGAACCAGCGCCGGGGGCTGGCGGTCCTCGTCCGGGGTCCAGGCATGATTCCTGCCCTTCCACACCAAACAGGTACGAGCCGCAATTACGAACCGGGCCCGTCTCGGATCCCGGCCGAGTGTCGTCCGCCCATAGGCGAAGGTCAAACATCGCCCGAGTTAACGAATAGTCATGACCAGATGAAGCAAAAGGACATCCGTGACGTTCCGCCGAGATCGAACGCCTTCTTCATCCCGATTGGCACCCGACTGCCCGAAGCGGGACATTCCATTGTCAGGAAAGGACCTGGGTCACTGTCTTTCTCGTCACCAGACGGAAAGCACCAGGTAGCACGGATGCCGGTGAGCCGCGCAAAGCCGGCACCCCATACATGACGTGAATCACTGTCCGAGAGTTTTGAACCGTCGTTGGCGATTCCCCGTTGCCCCTCACGGGTGCGGGATACTCGCGGACGGCACACACGGCATGGATCGACCACCACGCCACACACGCGGCGTGAGCGAGGAGCGAGCGATCAATGGCGTCAACAGCGCCCCATGCAGCTGACGAGCCCAGGAGCACCGCCGAGGCAACCGATATCCGCACGGAGTTCGTTTCCGGCGGTCACCTGGTTGCCAAAGCACTCAAGGCAGAGGGCATCGACACCATCTTCACCTTGTGCGGCGGGCACATCATCGACATCTACGACGGCTGCGTCGACGAGGGCATCGACATCATCGACGTGCGGCACGAACAGGTCGCCGCGCACGCGGCCGATGCCTACGCCCGCATCACCGGTCGCCCCGGCTGCGCCGTGGTGACCGCCGGGCCGGGCACCACCGACGCGGTCACAGGTGTGGCCAACGCCTTCCGCGCAGAGAGCCCGATGCTGTTGATCGGCGGCCAGGGTGCGTTGGGCCAGCACAAGATGGGCTCCCTGCAGGACCTCCCGCACGTGGAGATGATGACACCGATCACCAAGTTCGCGGCGACGGTGCCGACCACCGAGCGGATCGCGGACATGGTGTCGATGGCGTTCCGCGAGTGCTTCCACGGGGCTCCCGGTCCGTCCTTCCTGGAGATTCCGCGGGACGTGCTGGACGCCAAGGTCGCCGAGGGCGCGGCCCGGGTCCCCGGTGCCGGACACTACCGGGCCTCGACCCGCAACGCCGGCGACCCGGCGGCGGTCGAGCGGCTGGCGGACCTGGTGGTCCACTCGCGGCGGCCGGTGATCCTGCTGGGCAGCCAGACCTGGAGCACGCGCGCCACGGACGCGGCCAGGGAACTCGTGCGCACGCTCAACGTGCCGGCGTACATGAACGGCGCCGGGCGGGGCACGCTGTCCCCGGGCGACCCGCACCACTTCCAGCTGTCCCGCCGCTATGCCTTCTCCAGCGCCGACCTGATCATCGTCGTCGGCACCCCGTTCGACTTCCGCCTCGGCTACGGGCGGCGGCTGTCCAACAAGGCCACGGTGGTCCAGATCGACCTGGACTACCGCACGGTTGGCCGGAACCGCGACGTGGACCTCGGCATCGTCGGGGATGCCTCGCTGGTGCTGTCCGCGGTCACCGCGGCCGCATCCGGGTGGGTGGACAACGGCGCGGCCGAGCGGAAGGGATGGCTCGACGAGCTCCGTGCCGTCGAGGACAAGGCGTACGCGGACCGACTGCCGAAGTTGCAGTCCGACGCCAACCCGATCCACCCGTACCGGCTGGTGCACGAGATCAACCAGTTCCTCACCGAGGACTCGATCTACATCGGGGACGGCGGGGACATCGTCACCTTCTCCGGTCAGGTCGTGCAGCCCAAGTCGCCCGGCCACTGGATGGATCCGGGTCCGCTGGGCACGCTCGGTGTCGGGATCCCGTTCGTGCTCGCGGCCAAGAACGCGTGTCCGGACAAGGAAGTGGTCGCCCTCTTCGGCGATGGCGCGTTCAGCCTCACCGGCTGGGACTTCGAGACCCTGGTCCGGTTCGGCCTGCCCTTCGTCGGCATCGTGGGGAACAACTCCTCGATGAACCAGATCCGTTACGGCCAGGCCCAGAAGTACGGGGTCGAACGGGAGCGGGTCGGCAACACCCTCGGCGACGTCCGCTACGACGAGTTCGCACGGATGCTCGGGGGTTACGGCGAGGAGGTACGCGACCCGGCGGACATCGGTCCGGCCCTGCGCCGCGCCAGAGAGTCCGGCAAGCCGTCGCTGGTCAACGTCTGGATCGACCCGGACGCCTACGCCCCGGGGACGATGAACCAGACCATGTACAAGTAGGCCGCATCCGTCCACTGCTTCTGCCGCAGCCGATCGGACGATCGCGGTCGTAGATCCCCCTCTCTCCATGCTCGCAACGTGGCCCGTGGGACACGGGCAGGAGGTTCGCTGTGGGAAAGGCACTTGAGGGCGTCCGCGTCCTCGACATGACGCATGTCCAGTCCGGCCCGTCGGCCACCCAGATCCTCGCCTGGCTCGGGGCGGACGTGATCAAGATCGAGCTTCCCGGGCGGGGTGACGTCACCCGGCTCCAGCTCCGCGACCTGCCGGAGGCGGACAGTCTCTACTTCACGATGCTCAACGGCAACAAGCGGAGCCTCACCCTCAACGTCAAGCACGACGCCGGCAAGCGGGTGCTCACCGAGCTGGTGGCAAAGTCCGACGTGCTGGTGGAGAACTTCGGCCCCGGTGTGATGGAACGGCTCGGTTTCGGCTGGGAGCAGCTGCGCCAGGCCAACCCCCGACTGGTCTACGCCTCCATCAAGGGCTTCGGATCCGGCCGGTACGCCGACTTCAAGGCGTACGAGGTCATCGCCCAGGCCATGGGCGGCTCGATGAGCACCACCGGCTTCCCGGAGGGGCCGCCGCTGGCCACCGGCGCCCAGGTCGGTGACTCCGGAACCGGGATCCATCTGGTCGCCGGCATCCTGGCCGCGCTGTACCAGCGCACCCACACCGGGCAGGGCCAGCGCGTGCAGGTGGCCATGCAGGACGCCGTGCTCAACCTGTGCCGGGTGAAGCTGCGCGACCAGCAACGCCTGGCACACGGGCCGCTGCGGGAGTACCCCAACGAGCGGTTCGACGACGAGGTCCCCCGCTCCGGCAACGCCTCCGGGGGCGGGCACCCGGGCTGGGCGGTGCGCTGCGCCCCCGGCGGTCCCAACGACTACATCTACGTCATCATCCAGCCGGTGGGCTGGCAGCCGCTGACCGAGCTCATCGGCCACCCCGAGCTGGCCGACGACCCGGACTGGAACACCCCGGAGGCGCGGTTGTCCAAGCTGGACAAGGTGTTTGCCCTCGTCGAGGAGTGGACCCTCAACCACACCAAGTGGGATGTCCTGGAGAAGCTCAACGCGCACGACATCCCGTGTGGCCCGGTGTTGTCCACCAAGGAGCTCATCGAGGACGAGACCCTCGCCGAGCTCGGCACCGTGGTTGCCGTCGAGCATCCTGAGCGCGGCAGCTACAAGACAGTGGGGTGCCCCCTGAAGCTGTCGGACTCGCCGGTGGACGTGATGCGGTCGCCGCTGCTCGGCGAGCACACCGACGAGATCCTCGGTGAACTCGGTTACTCCAGGGAACGGCTCCAGGCGCTTCGCACCGAGGGTGTCATCTAAACCAGTAGTCCCCGACATCGCAACAGATTCCCGATCCAACGCAACACCGTAGCCGTCGGGTGGACAACACCCACGGTGCGCGTCCACAGACCCCGGCCCACCCCTCGGCCGGTCCCCGGCGGCAGGGCGTCGTCAACGTCGCCGACGCCCTGCCGCGCCGCCGTCGAACGCCGTATTTCCTTCCACGAGACAGAGAACTCCGGCGCGGTGCAGCGTTGCCCGCTCATCCTCCGCATATCGAACCTCTGCTACAGCGGGGGTAAGTCAGCACGCCCCGAAAGGGTCAGTCCGATGAGCGTTGCCTCGACGAGCTACAGGGAAGTGACGGACAACAATGGACGAGTTTATCGGGTAGGCGAGACACCGCACGACATCATGGGGCGTTCGCGGTCCTGGATGGTCTGGCTTCCCTGGGTCTCCATGATCGCGGTCAGCGTTTTCGAGTACGGCTGGGGGGCGGCCGAGTCGACGCTGGAGAAAAAGTACGGCTGGTCATTGGGCGAAGTCTTCTGGCTGGCCAGCATCTGGGCGGTGTTCCAGGCGGGGGTCGCCTTCCCGGCCGGTCGGCTGCGGGAGAAGGGCATCGTCTCCGCGCGCCTGGCAATGCTGCTCGGTGCCCTGTTCAGCGGTCTCGGGTTCATCACGCTCGCGCACAGTGGAAACCTCGTGGTCGCCTTCATCGGGTTCTCGGTCCTCGGGGGTACCGGTGCGGGCCTCGTCTACGCCACGTGCATCAACATGGTCGGCAAGTGGTACCCGGAGCGGCGTGGTGCCCGCACCGGCTTCGTCAACGGAGGATTCGCCTACGGGGCACTGCCCTTCATCTACCTGTTCAGCCACTGGTTCAGCATTGACAACTACTCCCTGGTGCTGGATCTGGTCGGTATCTACATGTTGGTCGTCGTGGCGGTGTGCGGGATGTTCTTCCGGGACCCGCCGAGCAACTGGTGGCCGGCGCACATCGACCCCCTCCGGTGGGCCCAGGACCGGCAGGGTGCCCGGAACCTGGCGAAGAACCCACCGGCGGTCCGCCAGTACACGCCGCTGGAGGCGATCCGCACGGGCATGTTGCCCGTGATGTGGCTGGCAATGGTGATCATCGGCGGGGTGTCCCTGTTCGGCATCAACTTCCAGGTTCCCTTCGCGAAGGAGAGCCACTTCGGCCCGTTCGTCGCCGCTTCCTCGGCCGGGGTTCTCTCGATCGTCAACGGCACCGGCCGCGCCGTGGTGGGCTGGGTCTCCGACGTGATCGGACGACGGGAGACACTGGCGATCGTGTTGGTGATCGCCGGCGTCGCGCAGTTCGGCGTGCTCTACTCCGGCAACAACCACAACCTGTGGCTGTTCATGTTCTTCGCCTTCCTGAACGGTTTTGGCGGCGGAGCGTTCTACCCGCTGTTCGCCAGCCTGGTCCCGGACTACTTCGGGGAGAACCACAACGCGTCGAACTACGGCCTGGTTTACAGCGCGAAACTGGTCGGAGCGATCGGCGGCGGTGGCGTCGCGGCGTGGGTAGTCGGCAGGTGGGGCTATGACGGCGCCTACACCCTCGCCGGATGCCTGGCCTTTCTCTCCGCGTCGTTGGTGATGTTCCTCCACCAGCCCGGCCACGGCGGCGCCCGGCCCGATCTTGTCGAGCAACCGGCAGTCCAACCCACAGTCCAACCGGCCGTCCGGTCCCTCACCGTGGTCCACCCCAAGTCGGTCACCAGCTGACCGCTTCCCAAGCCCGCCAGGCTGTCTCCACTCGGGGCGGAGGCAGCCTGGCGCCCTTTCTGGAGCACGTTCCGAGACGGCTCCAGTTCATCTCCGGGAGGTACGGGGTAACTCCGTTCCCCACACGCGACCGACAGCGCGCGTTTCTCGACACGGCCAACGCGGGAAACGCAGCTGCAGCGAATGGGGGCCGCGGTCTACGGTGGAGATATGGACAGCGACCTGGCGGTGACTTCGGGACTGGTGATCCCGCGGGCCGAGTTGCGCGAGCGGTTCTCCCGCTCGTCGGGGCCCGGCGGGCAGTCGGTCAACACCACCGACAGCCGGGTCGAACTGTCCTTCGACATTCCGAGTTCCACGGTCCTCACCGATCGCGCACGCGCCCAGCTGGTGCGGCGGCTGGCCGGCCGGTTGGTGGACGGGGTGCTGACGGTGAGCGCGAGCGAGCACCGCAGCCAGCTGATGAACCGGCAGGCCGCGCGGCAGAAACTTGCTCGCATCCTGCGGGCCGCCCTGACCCCGCCGTCCCCGGTCCGCCGGCCCACCCGGCCGAGCCGGGCAGCCGGGGAACGGCGACTCGCTGCCAAGCGGCGGCGCTCCGCCGTGAAGCGGACCCGCCGAACCGAGCGACACGAGGAGTAGTACGGCGAACACACTGCGCCACCACGGTTCCGCGACCCCCCGGGATCGGGTAACCCGCCGCCGTTGTGGGAACGCTTCACTCACCGGCGGGACAGCGGACGAGCTGGGGTAATGTCCCGGACATGCGCGTTCTCGCCTGGTTCGGTAGCTTGCGGGCAGTGCTCTCGGTGCTCACCGCGACAAGCGCTCTCTACATGGCACTCGTGGTTCTCGGCAACATCACCGACTTCGGGACCAACCGAGCCTTCGTCGAGCACGTGTTCGCCATGGACACGACCTTCCAGTCACCGAACACGATGTGGCGTGCGGTGACCGACCAGACCGTGGTCACCGTGGTCTACCTCGCGATCATCACCTGGGAGGCGATCACCGCCGTCGTCCTCACCGCCGCCTTCGTCAGTTGGATGCGTGCGTTTGCCATGGGCCGTGGAGCCGAGCTGGCCCGCCGGTTGTCGAGTGCTGGCTGGCTGATGCAGGCGACGTTGTTCGGCGGCGGATTCGTCACGATCGGCGGCGAGTGGTTCCAGATGTGGCAGTCCGAGAAGTGGAACGGGCTGCAGCCCGCCTTCCAGAACTTCCTCATTGCCGCGGTCGGGCTCATTCTCGTCCACCTTGGAAGGCCGGGCACCCCGGAACAGAATCGCCAGCAGGCGGTGGAGTAGTTCGACCCGTGCGTCCGCTGTTCTCCGGTCGGGCAACCGGGTTGCGTCGCGGAGTGCAGCTTCGGCAGCTTCCTCAGTCCTGCAACAACTCGAGCAACGAGCGAAGAATCTGTCGCGCGTGTGTCCACAGCAGCGCGCCACCGGCATCGGGAACCACGTGGTGCCGAGCGGTACGAAGGCGTCCCGCCAACGTCGCACCCAGGTCGGGCGAGTGGGTGGGAGAGGTGTCCTGCTGCCCGTACCAGAGGTCGACCGGGACCGTGATGTCGGCCGGATCGAACGGCCATCGCGTCATGGAGAGCAAGGTATCCCGCCCATATCCCGCCGGACCTTGGATGAACGCTTCGGCCATCGCGCGCCGAAACGCGCGCTCGAACGCGGGCTGGCGGTAAATCGCCCGGTCCACCTCCGAACTCGTGCCGGTGATCAGCCGCCACAGCGTCTCCGCGTTGCCGAAGGCGGCGAAGTCGGCTTCGGCCGCAGCGGGGTCCCTCGCCGCGTGGGTCACCATGTCCCGCACCTCTGGCAGGAGGGAGCGAGCGAACCCGGGTGCCGCAAGCTCGTCGCAGCCGGAGACGACCGCTGCCGCCGACGCCGGACCGTCTGCGGCGCAGGCCAACGCGAAGGGGGCGCCCTGGGAGTAGCCGACCACCCCCACACCCGCCAGCCCACGGACCTCGGCCAGGGCACGGGTGTCCGCTGCCCAGTCCCACAGCGTGCGCCCGGGCAGCGGGTCGGAGGCGCCGAGGCCCGGGCGGTCGACCGACACCAGGCGCACCCCGAGGGGCGCAACAACCCCGGCGCCAAAGCCCATCCGTCGGCTGGTCGCCGCACCGGGACACAGCAGGACCGGGATGCCATCCGGCGGCCCCCACTCCGCCCAGGCCAGCAACCGTCCATCCGGAAGCTGGCTCTCTCCCATCCGATCCGGCTCGACAATGCTCACCCGCACGGGTGGAGTATGGCTCCCGCGCGGCGCAACATCGCCCTGTTTTTCGTGCCGCCCTTGCCGGGTAGGGAAAATCTCGCGAGTATTCTGCGGGTGCACCCGGACGAACCAGTCACTTACCCGCCGCTACCGCCGGGCCGGGAGCGTCATCTTCTTCTCGTGCCGTTCGAGGTCGACTTCGACTTCGACGTTTTTCGCACCGATGACGGTGGTTCCGACACACCCGAACACGAGCGGCACTACGATCTCGCTGCCTACCACCAACGCGTGCACGAGGTGGCCAAGGCACGGCTGGAGGCGATGATGCAGGACAACCTCATGGCGCGCTGGAGCATTGCCGCCGACCCCGACTTACGAGGTTTTCGCTGCATGCTCACCAGTTCTGTGGCCCGACTCCTGCCATAGCTGGGCCTTCTTCGGCCTGGACGACCAACGCTGGAAGCAATCCCGCACACCGTGGCCATCGGGGCACGCCTGGCCCGGTGGGGTGGGACGTGTTGGGGGACCGAGCCAGCACACGGAGCGTCCCGGTATGCCTGTCGGGCGGCGACGGTGACCAGTGAGCTACTCCGAAGGGCCCAAGTCGGCCCGATGAACCTTGTTGATCCACCTCGCACCATCGTCGCGTCGTGCTAGGGAGAAGGGGCGAGCCCCTGGCCCGAGTCCTACCCCGCCGGCCGCACGGCACCGCACGTGACGTCGGAGTAAGGAGCTGCGGATGGCACTGACCCTGCACTATGTGGCGCGCAGCGACCGGGGGTTGACCAGGTCGGTCAACGAGGACTCCGTCTTCGCCAGCCCGCGCCTGCTGGCCGTCGCCGATGGCATGGGTGGCCACATCGCGGGCGAGGTGGCCAGCCGGGCCGTCATCACCGAGCTGGCCAAGCTGGACGAGGCCGACCCCGGCCCGGATCTGCTCGACCAACTCCGGGATGCGGTGCTGGCCGGCAACGCCGCCATCGCCGACCTGATGCGGACCGAGCCGGACCTGCAGGGGATGGGGACCACCCTCACCGCGATGGTGTTCACCGGAACCGGCTTCGGCGTGGTCAACGTGGGCGACTCCCGGATCTACGCGCTCGGGGACGGGACGCTGCAGCAGGTCACCCGGGACGACAGCGTCGTCCAGTCGCTCGTCGACGAGGGGCACATCACCCCGGAGGAGGCCAGGACCCACCCGCACCGGTCCCTGGTGCTGCGGGCCATGGTCGGGCAACCCGACCTCGAGCCAACGCTGTCGGAGCTGCCGGCGCGGGCCGGTGAGCGTTACCTGCTGTGCTCGGACGGCCTGACCGACCTGCTCCCGGACGAGGTCCTCGCCGAGTTGCTGGCCGTGGCGGATCTGGCCGAATGCGCCGACGGTCTGATCGAACGCGCTCTCGACGAGGGCGGCACCGACAACGTGACAGTCATCGTCGCCGACGTCGTCGAAGGGCCCAACGGACAGTCCCCTCCTTCCCAGGATGCGTGCCGGGAAGGAGGACAGGACGGTAAGGAGGGCAGGAGACGGCAACGCCTGCTGCTGATCTCGGTGGCGCTACTGGTACTGACCGCCTGCGCACTTGTGGTCCTCCTCCCGGTCGGATAGGACGTTTCCGGCGACTCCGGCTGCTCGTTCCGACGGGTCCCGATGTCGAACAACCAGTCGAACAACCAGGTGTGCAATCGGTACCCGATGCTCATGACCCCGAAGTACTTCACGGTGCCGGCATCGGAGGAACGGCCATGCGACCACAAACCAACACCGGGAGCGAGGTGTGCTGCGCCGTGAACCGACCGCAGACCCTTCTGGGCGCTGACGGGCCACGGTCGTTGGTCCTGGTGCGGCTGGCCATCGGGGCGGTCTTCCTCTCCGAGGGCGTCCAGAAGTTCCTGTTTCCCGCCAGGCTGGCCGAGGGCCGGTTCGCCAGGATCGGGATTCCGGTGCCGGAGTTCTTCGGCCCGCTGGCCGCGGTCGCCGAGACCGCCTGCGGGGCGTTGCTGCTGCTCGGGTTGCTCACCCGGCTCGCGGCACTGCCACTGCTGGTGGACATGGTGTTGGCGCTGGCGCTGACCAAGGTGCCGATCCTGTGGGGCGGCTCCGGGGACAAGCCGAAGGCACACGGTTGGTGGGACATGGCCCACGAGGCGCGTACCGACTGGGCGATGCTGCTGGGTCTGGCGTTCCTGCTGGCCACGGGTCCCGGGCGGTGGTCGCTGGATGCCGTGCTGACGCGCCGGAGCATTGCCACCGACCGATGACGTGGTCGACGCCGGGCGCAGACCCTGGTCCTTGGTGTCGGATCGCGATATCGTCTGCCGATATGGACCTCGTTCGGGAGCTGCTCCGTGGCGCGGTGCCGGTGCACGTGCTGCACCACGCCACCGAGCAGGAGGTGTACGGGGCGTGGCTGGCCGAGGAGCTGGCCCGCCACGGCTACCCGATCTCGCCGGGGACCCTGTATCCGCTGTTGCACCGGATGGCGGCCGCCGGGCTGCTGGCCTCCACCGAACACGTCGTCGAGGGCCGGGTCCGGCGGGTCTACCAGGCCACCCCGGCCGGCCGGGACGCCTTGCTCCAGCTCCGGGCCGTGGTGGCCGAACTGGCCGACGAGGTCCTGCCCCGGCACCGCCGGTCCACGACCGTCCAGCGGAAGGGCACCGCGTGAACGAGCAACCCACGGCCGGCTCGAGGTTGAACCTGGCGCGTCGGCTGGGCACGGTGGACGCGGTGGTCATCGGGCTCGGCTCGATGATCGGGGCCGGTGTGTTCGCCGCCTTCGCTCCCGCCGCCGTGGCGGCGGGAGCCGGCCTGCTCCTCGGGCTGGTCATCGCCGGCGTCGTGGCCTATTTCAACGCGCAGAGCTCCGCGGTGCTGGCCGCCCGTTATCCCGAGTCCGGCGGGACCTACGTCTACGGTCGGGAACGGCTCGGGCACTGGTGGGGGTTCACCGCCGGCTGGGGCTTCGTGGTCGGCAAGACCGCCTCGTGCGCGGCGATGGCACTGACCTTCGCCGCCTACCTCGCCCCCGATCACGCCAAGCCGCTGGCGGTCGCGGCCGTGGTCGTGTTCACCGTCGTCAACTACTTCGGGGTGACCAAGACCGCCCGGCTGGCCCGGATCCTGCTCGCACTGACCCTGGCGGCGCTGGCCGCCGTGCTGGTCGCCGTCTACGGCGGTGGTGAGGTCTCCCCCACCCACGTCGGCGAGGTGGCCGGCTGGACCGCGGGCGGGATCCCGGGTGTCCTGCAGGCGGCCGGGCTGCTGTTCTTCGCCTTCGCCGGCTACGCCCGCATCGCCACCATGGGCGAGGAGGTCCGCGAGCCCGAGCGCACCATCCCGCGCGCCATCCCGATCGCCCTGGTGTGCGCGCTGGTCATCTACGCGGTCGTGGGTCTGGGTCTGCTGCTCACCCTCGGGCCCACCGCACTGGCGGGATCGCGCGCGCCGCTGGCCGACGCCGCCGTCCGGGGCGAGCTGTCCTGGCTCACCCCGGCCGCGCGCCTGGGCGCCGCCGTGGCCAGCCTCGGCGCGCTCCTGGCGTTGATCACCGGCATCGGCCGCACCACGCTGGCCATGGCGCGCCGCCACGACCTTCCCGGCTGGCTGGCGGCCGTACACCCGCGCCACCACGTCCCGCACCGCGCCGAGATCGTGCTCGCGGTCGTCGTGTGTGCGCTGGTGCTCACCCTCGACATCCGTGGCGCGATCGGGTTCTCCTCCTTCGCGGTCCTGGTCTACTACGCCATCACCAACGCCTCCGCGTACACCCTGCCGGCGCAGGAGCGGCGCGTCCCCCGGTGGTTGCCCGTCCTGGGCCTCGTTGGCTGTGTGACGCTCGCCGTCACGCTGCCCTGGACCTCCGTGGTGTCGGGTCTGGCGGTGTTCGCGATCGGCCTGCTGGGACGGCTGCTCCACAGCACGCTCCGCGCACAGTGATCGGTCGGTGGTTTTCCGCAGATCCCCCACGCGGGGACGACAACGCCCGCTTCTGCGGTGCCCCTGGTCCGTACGACACCGAATAAGACGGTGCGTGGTCCCGGCTCCTGTGGGGGTTATTGGGGATGTCGGGAGCACCTCCCACACCGTGGAACACGGAAGGAAACGGACAGTTCCGCCGCGAAAGCCTCGCACGGCCGTACTCCGGCGATACGCGGTGGATACCAGGCCGAGGAGTGGTCCGGACGAGCCGGGCCGCCTATCGCCGGCTCGCACACCATTGTGCGAGCCGGGCCACGAAACCAAAAGAAAGGGCGTCGTCCTCAACCAGCCTGGGGGTCACCGGGAGTACGACGCCGAGACCCACTATAGCGGATTCCACCGGCAACCGCGCAACATCGGATCAGTAACGAGACGGGCATCATGCCGAGACCCGGAGCTCCGCGCGGGCATCATCCGCTTCAGCGGATAAGGAGGACAACCGTACGTTCCAGCAGTGAGATATTTGGCAACGGACATGGCCTGATCGATAATGAGCCGTGCCCCGCGTGTCCGCTCCAGCGGATGCGACGGGCAGCCCGGGCGGCCGGCCCAGGGCTCGATCACGAAGGATGCGGCGGCATGGACCCGGAACGGGGCGGGCAGCACACCGGGTGCGGGTTGGCGGCGAAGATCACCCGGATGATCGAGACGCGGTACCCGGACCACCGGACCCGTCCGGGCTTTGCCAAGCTCGCCACCGAGATTCGCGAGCACACCGGCAAGCCGATGTCGGCCACCTATCTGTGGGAGCTCGCGACCGGACGGAAGCGCAACCTCACCCAGGAGACCCTCGGCACGCTGGCCGCGTTCTTCGACGTACCGGCCGAGTACCTGCTGGACGACGGGGTCCGCTCCCGGGCCGACGCGGAGGCGAACCTCACCGTTGCCCTACGGAACCGGAAGGTGCGCTCCATCGCGTTGCGGGCCGACGGCCTTTCTGACCACACCCTGGATGCGCTGTTGGCCATGGTCGACGAGGCACGCCGCATCGAACGGCTGGCACCGGTCGAGGAACGGTCGGACGACGCGGCCGGACCTGGTGACCGCTGAGGCCAACCGGTTGCGGATTCACTCCTACGACAGGATCTCGGGTTCGTTCTCCGCACTCCGTACGGACCTGCCGCGTGGGGCCATGTGACAACGGGGACAGTCATATGGCTGGCGCGCCTGTCCCAGGGCTGCGGGGACGAGTCGGCGTGGTGTGCCGACCCACCTTCCGTGGTCTCCCACGAGCTCGGGCCCGCCGGCTGATCCAGTGTGCTACGGCGGCTGGCCCAAGCCAGCAACGAAGCGCGACCCGATTGCCCCGGGTGCTTCGGTCATACGGGCGTCCCGGTTGGGTGAAGACTCACCGACGGGACCGTACGAGGGGGCGCGGAAACGGACGTTACCCACCTCGTGCGTGCGGCCAGGTGGCTGCCGGTGAGCACCCGTCAATCGCAGTCGCGGCAAGGGAAATACCCCGCGGTACCTGTCACGGGGCCCAGCGTCGGCTTGCGTGACCAACGTTCTCCCACTCTCCTCGCTCGAGGTGAGCACCGTGCTCGGCCGGAATCACCTGAAGTGCGGACGAGCGAAACCAGGCACATCGCTAGCTTGATCCCCCATCACTCCCCGGCACGCGCGGTGGCAACGACAACGACGTCCCGCCGGCGCGACGGAACTCATGGAGGGGAAACATGATTCACCTGACCGAAACCTTGGCGGTCCACACCATCGAGGACTTCCTGAGCCCGACCGAGGTGAACCGGCTCAACCACGCGGTCGACAAGTTCCTCGACGCGACGGGCTGGCGGCCGAGCAGGTCGGCCGAGGTCGTCCGGCTGCCGGAGAACGTTCAGGACATCATGGGGAACGCCCTGCGCCGCAACCTTCCCGCCGTCCAGCGCGTGGTGCCCTCGGTCAGCGGCGCCGCGGCGTGGGAGTACGTGGAACTGTCCCCCGGGCAGGCCGTCCCCTCCCACCTCGACGGTATCGGCCCCGACCCGATGGCCTACCCCCACCGCATCGCCCGGATGAGCGTGGTCATCGCGGACGCCGCGCGGGGCGGGGACTTCTACGTCGAGACCACCTCCAGCGAGCTGCCCTGGAACCCCGGTCCAACCGGTGGCAACGGCTACGACCCCCGCATGCGTTTCACCCGCATCGCCACGCACGAGTCGGTCGAGGACGGCGACGAGTCGGCGGGCTGGATCTCGCACACGCCACGGACCCGGTGGACGACCACGGCCGGTGTCGGTGTCGCCGTGGTCTACGGCGCGCAGCTCATCCACGGGGTCACTCCGGTCGTCTCCGGCAAGGTCCGCAAGCTGATCACGAATCTGACGGACCAGCCGGTGTAGCCGGTACGGACAAGGCCAGGTTCACCTCGTCCGGGAGTCCGGGTTCACGCGAACTGCGAAACCGGTGGCCGGCGGGCAGGACCGTCCCGCCGGCCACCGCGGAGCCAGCCACCATCGATCACGCCAGGTATCTGAAAGGGAATCCACCGTGGCAATCCCTGACATCCAGCCCTACGTGATGCCGCGTCCCGAGGAACTGCCTGCCAACACCGTGACGTGGACTCTCGACCCACGCCGGGCCATGCTGCTCATCCACGACATGCAGAACTACTTTCTCCGTGCTTTCCCCGCCGGACGGTCACCGGTAGCCGACCTGATGGGCAACGTCTCGCGGCTCCGCCGTCATTGCACCAGACTGGGGATCCCGGTGAGCTACAGCGCGCAGCCCGGCGGCATGACCGACGAACGGCGCGGCCTGCTGCGCGACTTCTGGGGCCCCGGCATGACCACGAGCCCCGACGACTGCGCCCTCGCAGAGGCGATCGCACCCACCATCGGTGACCAGGTCTTCGTCAAGTGGCGGTACAGCGCGTTCCATCGCAGCCACCTGCTCGACTACCTGCTTGACGCCCTCCCCACGGCCAAAGCCGGGGGATTCCAGCCGCCACGAGCTCACCTGGTGTGGTGGGTTGTGGTGCTGTTGGTTGGCGTTCAGCCTTCCGGCCACCCTTGCGGCTGTTTGTCCGCCCCAACTGGTGCTCACGGGTCTCGTGGCCCAGCTCCGCCCGCCCAGCGGTGAGGATGTTCTTGGCCGCGTTCACGTCAGCGTGGTCGGTGTGTCCGCAGGCGGTACACCGGAAGACCGCTTGGCTCTCGCGGGACTTCCGATCCACCACCCGGCACCGGTGGCATTTTTGGGACGTGTATGCGGGGTTGACGAACACGACCCGCGTTCCTGTCACGCGAGCCGTGTTGCGGACGGCCTGCTCGAGCCGATACCAGCCCTTGTCGAGGATGGCCCTGTTCAGGCCGGCTTTCTGGCGGACGTTGCGGCCGGGTTCCTCGACCGTGCCGGCCGCGCTCGCCGTGAGCGCCTTGGTGTTGAGCTGCTCGAACACCACCACACCGTGGGTCCGGGCGAGCCGCACTCCGAGCTGGGTGGTGTAGTCCTCGCGTCTGCGCCGAATCTTGGCGAGCGCGGCTGAAATACAGCGCCCACCACCGGGTTCGTGCCGACAGTCGTCAGCCGGAAAACAGCGGCGCCAGTGGCGCCTTCGACGTCTCGGCCTGCTCCTCGGGCGCGGTGGCGGTCACCGGCTCCGCTGGCACGGGAGGGTGCTCCCGCTCCCGAGCGGGAACGGTGTCCGCGGGCGCCGGAGCATGCTCCGGTTCCGGAGCGGGAGTGGTCGCGACCGGGGCCGGCGCGTCCTCCTCGCCTCGCTTCCGCTTCCGCCGTTGGCCACCTTTGCGAGTGACACGACCGGACGCGGCCGCCGCGGGCTTGGTGCGCCCGCTTGCGCGCCGGGCAGCGATGACGAAGGGGGCGAGCGTCTCCCGGAGCCGGTCGGCATTGGCGGCGGTGAGGTCCATCTCGTAGCTCACCCCGTCGAGGGCAAACTCCACCGTGGTGATGTCGTCGCTGCTCGACCCGTCCAGATCGTCGACGAGCTGGACAAGAACCTTTTGCACCACAGTCGCCACCCCTGCACGCTGCGTGTTGGAAAACCACCGGAAAACACGCCGGAAGGCACAGGCCTCCGCGCCGCGGGAGCATAGCAACGGTCGTCGCGACGAGCTAGAACGAGCCAGAGAGCGAAAGCGGTGAGTCGTCCGGCGGCCTGTGTGCGACGGAGAGGGCCCGGGCCAAGCAACGACGGTGCATGCTGTTGGGCCACCACGGCCACGCCAGACCTGAAAACAGAAGAGAGAAGAACGACACTGTCACGGGTCTGCCAAACGACCGCTTCGTGGCCCAACTCGCGCTCGGCCGGTGTACCGGCCAGAAAGACAGGGTGGCGTCCCGGGGTACTGACGTGGTGTAGGGCGACCGCCTTGGTGGCCGCCACGGCTCTCGTAGGGAACGATATTGCCGAGCGGATCACCGAGGATGCGGTGACTCGTCCGTCCCAGTGGACGTCCGCGGCCTGTGTCGTCACCTCCTACGGCCGGTCGTCCCCCGGCACTTCGGACCCGCCGGTGTGCTGAGCATCTCAGCCGCCCACGTTGGTCGGGGTTGGTGCGCAGTCATAGGGCGGCAAGAGCCCGCGGTCGTCGACGGACAGGTAGGAGTCGACCTGCCAGCCGTCGCCCACACGTTGCATGTCGACGTTCGCGAAGGGTCGCTCCAGCTGTCCGGCGGGCCGGACCTCGGCATGGAACCCGGCCTGGTTGGTGCAGTCCTTCGCGAAGAAGGAGCTCACCTCCGGTGTCTCGCCGGAAGGCTCGCCGCCGCACCGCCCGTCCTGGTCGAGTTGCTGGCGGAGGGTGGGGGTCGCCAGCTCGCACGCGGCCGGATCGTGTCTGGCGTAGAGCTTGAGGAACGCATCGGCGACCGCCTTGGAGTCTCCTCGATCCACCTGTGCGACCGACGTCGACGTGGGCTCGGTCCGCGAGACCACCCACGCCGCCACGCCGAGCAGGGCGACGGCGACAACGATCCCCAGCAGCAACAGTCGCTTTCTCACGTGTGTACTCCCTCCGATACGGGACTGGTGTTTCGTGTCTCTTCTGGACTGGCGGCCCGCGCCTACGAGCCGCCGAGTGTCGGGTTGGGCCACAACGGATCGATGCCGGCGCTCCACCGAGGAGCGCCGGCACCTTTCCTTGGCCACCGGGTCAACGGCAGGCCGGGACAGCCCCGTTGTTCCCGACGTTGACGAACCCGGCGCTGATCCACGTACCGTCGTCGAGCTTGTTCCAGCGGTCGGTCATCCCCTTGACACCGGGAATGTTCTCGCCACGGGCGGCGCAGACGATGTTCACGGTCTGGCCTGTCCTCAGCCGAGTACGCACGGCGAAGCGGGTACCCGGTCCCCCACGGACGTTGACCCCCGCGTGCGGGCCCGAGTCGACCGTGCCCTTCACCGCCTTGTCCGCCGGCGGCTTCGGCGCATCGTCCTTGGCCGGCTTCGGCTTGTCGCCCGCGTCACAGGCTGGTGCGACCGGGTCGTTGCTTCCGGTGTTGAGGAACCCGTCGCTGATCCACATACCGTTGTCGAGCTTGTTCCAGAGGTTGGTCCTGCCCCACAGGCCCTGGATGCTCTCGCCGCGGGCGGTACAGGCAATGTTCAGCGTCTGCCCGGTCCGGACGCGAGTGCGCACCTCGTAGTTGGTGCCCGGCCCGCTGCGCAGGTTGATGCCGGCGTAGCGACCGGAGTCGACCGTGCCCTTGGCCACCTTGTTCCCCGGCTTGTTGTCCGGTGGCTTGGGCTTGTTGTCCGGCGGCTTCGGCCTGTTGTTGTCCGTCGGCGGCTTGCCCGCGTCGGGCGGCGGCGTGTTACCGCCGCTGGAGCCGAAGTTCGTGATGTTGCCGCGGAAGGCGGCAACCCGCTGGTTCCCCCGCTCGGCACCACCCTGGTACTGGCCCCCGCCCTGGAAGAAGGTCCAGCCGCCCAGGGTCTTGCCGGCCACCGGGACCTCGCGGTTACCACGCTTCACCGAGAAGTGGACGTGGTTACCGTTGGCCGAACCACCGCACGGGAGGCGGGTTCCGGTACGGCCCAGGTAGGTGCCCTCCTGGATGCGCGAGCCGTTGGCCAGGTTGGTCAGGTTGGTCATGTGGTAGTAGGTGGTGGTGTAGCCGTTGTCGTGCACCACACTCACCAACGCGCTGTCGCCGCGCTGGCAGCTCTTGTAGAGCCGCCCACCCGCGGCGGCCCGCACCTGACCGTCGCCCCCGAAGAAGTCGATCGAGTTCATCGGGAGGCTGCTACCGGTGTTGCCGTGCACACCGCCGAGCCGCCATGCCATGCCCTTCGACCAGGGCAGGCCGAGCCCGGTGTCCAGCCCGCCGCGTGGTCCGTCAGCCTCGCCCGCGGCGCCGCCGGGCTTGCCCTCCGGGGGCTTGCCCGAGCCCTCCTGGGTCGCCTCCGCCCGCGCGTAGTCGGTCTGCTCGGCCCGCACGACCTTGGCGAAGAGGTTCTTCTCCTCGCCGTCCACCACCGAGTCCGGCGCCTGCTTGGCCAGCTCGGCGAACCCGGAGCCGCCCTGCAGCTCGGTCCGCCAGCGGCCGTCGGTGCGCTTGGCGACGAACAGGGCGGTCCGCGGCGCCTCCGGGGTGGTGGTCGGGGCGGGGAGGGTGGCGGTGCCGAAGGCCCAGTCCGACCCGGCCGTGCGTTGCGTCTCCACCACGGGCTCGGGCAGCGAGTCGGTCTTGTAGTCCTTCTTGGCCTGGGCTCCGTTCTGCGCCAGCATCGCCGCGCGCACGGCGGCCTCCAGCTGCCCGGGGTTCGGCTTCGGCGGCTCGGCGGCGGCCGGCGACGCCAGCAGGAGCGCGGCTCCGGCGGTGAGCACCAGCGCCCGGGATATCGGGCGGAACGCGGTGGCACCACGCCACGGCGCACCGCCGGGAAGTTTGGTCCTGTACGACATGGTCTCCGTGGTCCTGATTTCTTTCGCAGGGGATGCGGTGCCGGTGCGGCGGACAGGCCGCGCCAATGGAGCCGACAACCGCGCCGCCAAACAGACCAACGACGGTGAAGCGCGTTGTTCCTCCCATTGGAGCAGCCAACCGGGAACGACACCACGGACATCACGAAAAGCCCGACCAACGTGGGTCAAGCTGTGATCACGATACTATCTCTTCCGGATTTATCTCAACCGGTCCCCGGTTCGGGCGGGACGATGACGTAGGCCATTCGGCGTAGTTGCGGGTGCCGAGCCCCGCCGCCCTGGTCACACCGCCGGCGCCCCCGACCCAACCGTCTCCCAGAACCTCCCCCGCCCCACTTCGACCGCTCTGACCAGGATGTTCAGCACCGTAGCAGGATCGGGGATGACAGCTGGGACAACGACATGACCGCGCGCCCGGACCCGGGTCACCAATTACCCCACCAGGGGTAGTTCGCCAGCCCGGCCGGCCCAGCCGGGAGACCCCAATAAAGTTCACCGAACGCGCCGGAAACAATACTCAGCGTTCCCCTATCGGCACGAACACCAGCTACCGGATCACCCGAAAACAACACACCGAACACGGTTGACCACAGATCCTCACCGCCATAGTTTCCAACTGTGGCTTACCGCGAAGGCAATAGGAAGGAAATATTTCCCTTATTCCTGGGTCGCTCCTTACGGTGGCCGCGGACCGAGTCACGACGGGTTCGCCACCGCGTTTTGCGGGGCAGTTGCTCGTCGTCGAGCGCGCGGTAACCCTGCACCGCGCGCCGTCCGGCCAGGAACCGAGCGCGCGGGCGGGTCCCGTGGGCGAGGGGCATGGCACGCCCGGCGATGGAGCGAGGGTCCGGGCGTCCGCACGGCGTGGTGGTTCCTCGACGGGCGGGAGGTCCGCGCAGGCGACGGGGTTCCGGGGCGGGCAACGGCGCTCCGGGCCCCGTCGCCGGAGTTCCCCGACACGGGCTCGGCCGCGTGCACCAGTTGGCGTATCAGGAGGTCTCAACCACATGGCAGCACCGTCGTCCGGTCGGCACCGCGAGAGCGGGCGCCATCGCAAACGCGGCTCGCGGGGAAACCACGCCAAGGACCGGACAACCACATCCGGGTCGCGCCGCGCGGGAGCCCTGCTGGCCACCGCACTGATCGCGCCCACCGCGGTGAGCATGCTCGCCGAGGGCACCGCGCTCGCCGAGGGCCCGGCGCAGGCCGAGGCGTTCCGGACCACCGCGGGCGGAACCCAGGACGTGCCGGTGGCCGGGGACACCGGCCGGCCCGCGAGCGAGGAGTTCACGCACCTGGGATGCAAGGCACCGGTCCAGGGCAATGACGCCCAGGGCAACGCCATCATCCACTACGACGACCAGACCGGGGACCCGAGGCTGGCCGCCGACATCGAGCAGGCGGCCAAGTTCTGGAGCAGCTCCGGTGCCAACGTCCACCTCCTCCCCGGCAAGTCCCGGGGAGCGATCAAGATCACGAAGCGGTCGTTCGGCAACGGTGGCACCGGCACCATCGGCCTCGGCGGTTGCGGCGGCCAGCCCTTCGTCGAGCTCAACGGCGACTTCACCGCACGGGCCGACGCCCAGAACCGGATCGGGCTGATCGCCCACGAGATGGGCCACGCGCTCGGCCTGGGGCACAGCCAGGGGTGCAGCCTGATGCAGCCCGTGCTGCGGCCGTGCGGCGGCGAGGTGCCGAACAAGCCGAGCCAGGACGAGGTCAACGGGATCAAGCAGCTGTACCGCAAGGGCGCGCCCAACCCTGGGACCCCCGGTCCGGGCCAGCAGCCCGGCCCCGGGGAGAAGCCGCCGAACCGGCCGGGTCCGGGGGATCAGGGCCCGGAGCAGCCCGGGAAGCCAGAGAAGCCGGGTAAACCCGGCCGGCCCGGCAAGCCTCCGGTCCAGCCGGGCCCCGGCGATGAACTGCCCGGCTTCCCCGGTCCGGGCAACGAGATTCCCGGTGACCCGGGTCCGGGTGGGACGCCGCCGATCCAGCCCGGTCCCGAGGACGAGCCGCCCGGCTTCCCCGGTCCGGGCAACGAGATTCCCGGTGACCCGGGTCCGGGTGGGACGCCGCCGATCCTGCCGGGTCCCGGGGATGCGGGGCCCGCGGACCCGGGTGACAACCCGTCGTGCCCGCCGGGGAACGTGCCGGGCAAGCCCGGTCCGGGTGAGGAGACCCCGCCGGTCAGCTTCCCGCTGCCCCCCGAGGGCAAGCCTGCTCCCCCGGAGGGCAACCCGCTGCCGCCGGCCGAGCAGCCGGGGCCCGAGGAGGGTCCGACGCAGCCGGGCAACCAGGACCTGGAGAAGCGGCTGGCCGAGCTGGAGAAGAAGCTCAACGACCTCATCTCGCGGGTCAACGACCTGGAGCAGCGGGGCACCCGGCCGACCGCGGTGACCCCGGGGCAGCCGGAGGCCCCGGGTGAGACCAACCCCGGCCAGCAGTTCGCCGAGCTCGGCCGGTTGCTGGCCCAGATCCTGACCCAGTTCGTGCAGGGGTTCGGCCAGCCCGGTGACGTCGAGCCCGGTGACCTCGGCCAGCCGGGTGACTTCGGGCCCGGCGAGTTCCTGCCCGGCGACTTCGGGCAGCCCGGTGCGGTGGGCGCGCCGGAGTTCCAGCCCACCGGGCTGGGCGGCCTGGAGCAGTTCAGCGGGTTGTGGCGGGCGATGCAGAGCGCCTGGTCCTCGCCGGCGCTCTCTGCCGGTGACGATGTGTTCTCGTGGTTCTCCGCCGCGGCCACGACTCCGATGGACAACAACGTCATCCCGATGGACAACGGCGTGATCGAGCGCGACCTCGCCTGGACGGCATAGGGATACCACTGGCCCAGGGTCCAACTACGTCG
>NZ_BMMK01000005.1:134521-230378 GCF_014645795.1 Longimycelium tulufanense
GCGTTTTGCGGACGGGGCGCCGACTTGGTGTTGGGCGAAGACAAGGCCAGACAGTAGGAGCTGCGCACCTCCCGACTGGCTACCGCATCCCAGCCTGCCGCGCGGCAGAGGCAGAACCCCAGGCGCGGGACCTCATGAGGCAGAGAGCTCGGAGACCTCGTCCAGGATGTCCCGGTACCGGTCCGGGTTGGCGCGGATCGCGCGCCAGTAGGCCGGATGCGACTCGGCCCGCTCGCGGTACCAGCTACGGAACCGGGCCAGCTGCCACCGCGCGAGCTCGGGCGGCAGGTTCGGGTGCCAGGCGTAGAAGAGCCGGCAGGACACCGAGACGTCGGTCGGCCGGACCACGCATGCACCGGGAAGCTGCCAGTACGGCGGCACCAGCGCGACACAGTGTCCTACTTGCAGATGGTCGACCAGTGCGTCGGTTCCCTCGGCGACATAACGGATTTCCGGGGTGAAGCCGGCCTGTGCGCATACCGCGTGCAGGAACGGGAACCTGCTGTCCCCCGCAACGTCCTCAGGGCGGGCGAACCAGTGCTCCTCGGCCAGGTCGCCCAGCAGCACCACCTCGCGTTCGGCGAGCGGGTGGCCGGCGGGTAACGCCACCCACGGCCTGTCGATGACGACCGTGGCGGTCCGGATGTGTGCCGGGAAGGTCAGCGGCGCCGCCGGATGGTCCTCGTGGAGGAGGGCGTGCAGGCTGCCCTGACCGAGCATCCGCAAGCCGGTCGCCGCGCCGGTAACCAGATGTTCCACCGCGACGTGGGGAAAGGTCCGGTAGGTGTCGGCCACGACCTCCGCCACCTGTGGCGTGGCCGTGGCCATCCGCAGCCGGAAGGGTTCGGGTCGCTGCCCCGCGGCGCCGACAACCTCGAGCGGAATTCGTTGCCACAGCGCCGCATGCTCCTCGGCGAGCTGCCACAGCCGGCGGCCGGCCGAGGTGAGCTCCACGCCATGGGTGTTGCGCCGGAACAGCTCCACCCCCAGGCCCGCCTCCAGCCGCTTGATCCGGGTGCTCACCGAGGGCTGGGACAGGTGCAGCATCCGTGCCGCCCTGGTGAACGACAGTTCCGTGGCGACCGCGCGGAAGACCTCGATATCCCGACTATCCATCCGTGTTCTCTCGTGTGCACGGGCGGGACCGTCCCGCCCACGTTGCCCGAGCAACGCGCACGCGGCGTCGGGCCCGCAACCCCGTATACGGGTGGGGGCCCGACGCCGGTTCACCGTGACGTCGTAATCGCACCGGGCAGCAGGTCCCGCTCGGAGCGATGGCTGGCTTGTCCGTGCCGTGGGCGACGGGCCGGGTGAGCCACCCGGCCCGTACTGCCTCCGCCACGATCCCGCGCACGGCTGTGCTGTCTTGGCGACCGGCGCCACGTCACATCCGGTGAAGCCGGCAGCAATGTCGGTGTGACCGACCGGAAACCGCTGGTGCCAGGCAGGAAGCGCCCGGTTGTCCCCGACCCTCGGGGTGGGGACAACCGGGCGAACGTGCCGGTTGGTGGCGGTCAGGAGGCGAGGCCGGGCAGCCCCGCCGCCTGCGCCTGGGCGCCCTCTCCGTTCGCACCCGGGAGGAGGCCACCCAGGCCACCCAGGTCGAGGCCGCCACCCTCCTGCAGGCCGGCGACGGCACCATCGAAGGCACCGCCGATCGCGCCACCCACGATCGAGCCACCCATTGAGCCCGCGTTCTCACCGATCTGCGTGCCGATGTCCTGCAGCGACGGGTCGATCGCGCCACCGATGCCACCGCCGACCGCGCCGCCGACGCCGGCGCCGATCGACTGGCCGATCTGGCTGCCGACCGCCGCAGTTCCGGTCGCGTTGCCGGTCGCACCGCCGATGCCACCATCGGCGGCACCGCCCATGACGCCACCGGCGACCGAGCCCACCTGCTTGCCCACGGCGATACCCAGCGAAGTGAGGTCGAGCTGGCCGAGGCCGTCCAGCACGCCGCCGCCCAGGCCGGTACCGCCATTCTCGCCGGCCTTCGGGGTGGCCGTCGTGTCGGCCGCGGCCAGCGGGGCCGCGGTGGAGATCGCCGCCTGAGCGGCCGGGGCCTGCTCCGGCGCGGCGGCCAAGGTGCTCGCGGCGACGGGGGCCGGAGTGGACACCGCGGCCAGGCGGACGGCCGGCTTGACGGCCGGCTTACGGATGGCACCGCTGATGCTCTCGCCGATGCCCGCGGTGTTGTCGGTGCTCCGGGCGTCGGCCACGGCCGGCGCAACCTCCGCCGTGGCCTCGGCACCGGGCAGGGTCGCGGTCACGTCGGTGCCGGCGGCCTTGGCGTCGGTGGTGGTGTCCACGGTCGCCTCGGCGCGGTCGGCCACTCTGTCGGTCCCGGCCGGCGCCAGGTCGGTGGCGCCGCCCATGGTCGTGTCGGTCGGGTTCGCCGGGGTTTCCGCCGCCAGCGCGGTGGGGGCCAACGCGAAGAGGAGGGTGCCGGCGGTCACCGTGCCACCCACCGCCATTCGCACCATCTGCGGCGAGGCGGAGGTGGAGCGCCCTCCGCGGTTGTTCTTGCTGTGACGACCCACTGGATCTTCCTCCTTGGCGAGAGATGGCGGAAACGCCATCGGTCGGGCGAGCCATGGGCAACGGGCAGGCCCGGGCGGCGGGCAGGCGCTGCCGGGTGCTGCGGGCTCGCGTTCGGGGGCGAGGGGGTGTGTAGTCGGGGTGTACGTCGGTGGTCGGGTCGGGCCCGCCCGGTCGGCGGACGCGGCGTCACCGCCCGGGCTGGCCGCCGCGGAACAGTCCGTTGAGGACGGCCGCGATCACGTTGTCCCCCAGCTTGACCACCGGGTGGACGAGGGCACACGGCAGCGGACCGGTCCCCTCGGAGAAACAGTCGCGGATCTGGGTCGCCAGATCCGCCGCCTTCGGTTGCGGCATCGCCTGTTCACCGGCCGGCGGATCCTCCGGCATCGCCGGGGTTTCCGGTTGCTGCCGGGGCGGTTCCGGGTCGGGCATGGCCGGGGTCTGCGGATTCGCCGGTGTCTCCGGCCGTTCCGGCTGCGCGGGTTGCTCCGGCTGCGCGGGCTGTTCGGGTGCGGGGGGCTCCGCGGGTTGCGGCTTCTCCGGAGCGTTCGGGGGGTTCTCCCGGGGCATACCGGGGTCCTGGGCCGGCGGTCGGGGAGCCGGCTCGGTGCGGTGCTCTCCGGGGTCGGCCGGCTTCGGCGCCTCGTCCTTACCGTCCGCGGAACCGTTCCCCCCGGGAGCGCGCCTCCCGTCGCCGGGAGCGTCGGGTGCCTTGCCGGCCTGCCCCGGGGAGTTCTCCCCCGGCGAGCCCGGGTTGTCCCGGACCGGGTCCCGCTGCTGATCGCCGGGCAGGAGTCCCAGGTCCTCCGGCAACGAGCCCGGCGGCGGGAGAATCGGCTCCGCTGTCCGCTGGTCGCCGGACCCGTTGTCCTGCGGCCGCTGATCATCCGGCCCCTGGTCCGAAGGTTGCTGGTCCGAAGGTTGCTGGTCCTGGGCCCGTTGGTCATCGGGCTGGCCGGAAGTCTGCGGTGGAGCCGGGCGGGTGTCTCCGCCGCCGGCCACCCCCTCGCTCGGGAGCGCTTGCGCGCGTGGCGGTTTCGCGACCTGGGACGGGGTGTCGCGCTCGGCGCCGAACCACTGCGTCACCGAGTCGGCCAGGCTTTCGGTGGCGGTCTCGATCTTCCCGGTGAAGGGAACGGTCACCGACAACGCGGCCGCGACGGCGATGCCGGGCCCGACGCGCCGTCGTCTCGGCGGTGTCGGCTTGCGATGCCGGCCACCACGGGGCTTGGGGGCATCGCTGTCCGGAACCGTTCCTGCCATGTCTCCGACGTCTCCCTCGTCTCTCGGTGGCGCGGCGGGCATGACCGCGGGGCGCTCACCGGGCAGGGGCGAGCGGCGGTCATGGGTGGCGGGCGGCAGCGGTTCGGGTTGGTGCCGGCGAGGGGCCGATACCAGTTCGGGGCCGGTCGAATGACCGGGACGCCGGCAACCGTAATCAGGTCGAGACCTAGAGGGAAATACACCCTCGCTATGAGTCTCCGCCACCCCGGTAACCCTTGCCTATCGGCATCCCCACCCTAGTGACTTCCGTTACTTCGGTGTGGGGGCACCGTGCCATCAACCGTTGTCAGGACAAGACAAGCCCACTTGACGGAGCGACACGATGCCGGAGCAGCAGTCCCGTCAGACGGAACGGACAAATCGTCTCCCCTGCCGCACACCGGAATTCCTGCGGAAATAGACCGGGCCGGGGTGGGCGACCGGCCTCGCACCATCGTGGCTCCTTCCACCGGGAGAGGCCAGTGGCGCACCCACCGGATCCACACGGTGGGGCATGCCACTTGACCACTTGAGACAAATCGTGAGACTACTCGTGACAGAACAGGGCATACATCCCCTCGCGGGGGTAGAAAACCCAGGTCCGCTCGCCGTGCCGAGGCAATGACGTCGAGGCTGCCCAGGTGCGAACCGTCGGGACGGTCGCGCGCACCGCAGGAATCGGAGGGTTCGCGTCGCCATGAGCATCGTGCCGACATTCCACGGCGCGGAAAATGGTGCGTCACCCGACAATCCGGTCGGTCGGCGCTCCGCCACTGTCTCCACCATCGAGCTGCGCGCCCCGGATGCGGACCCGATGCACATCGCGGAGTCCGCCGTGCGGCGCGCGCTGGCGGTCGTTCCGGACGCCGTCCTCGTGCCGCCCTCCGGGGACGATCCCGCGCGGGAGGTGATCCTTCCCGGGGGAGCGACCGTACACATCTCCGTGGCAACCGAAACCCGGTCCACTGGCGGATCGCCCGGCACCGCCGTGTTGACCGCGCGGGTCAGTGCTTCCGCCGGATATGGCGACGAGCTCGTCCAGCTCCTGCTGGCCGCGGTGCGGGCCGCCCCGTTGACCCACGCGGAGCTGCAGGAACTGCGGGTCCGTATGCCGTTGACCAGGGGGCTGGGGGTCGCGCTTCCCGGGGCGGCACTGTCGTCGGCGGCACCACTGCTGGTGTGCCGTACCGCCGCGGAGGTGCCGGTGATGGTGGAGACCTTCATCGCACTCGGGGTCGAGCAGCGACAGCTCACCGTGCTGGCGGTGTCCGACAACCCCGGCCTGGAACGGGTGACCGCGCACCTCAACGAGGTGGGAATCCCGGTTTGGGCCGGTCCGCAGGTCGCCGACGCGTTGCTCGACCACGCCGGGCGCGCCCGGGAGGCCGGGCGGACGCCGTTCCTGACGGACGACGGTGGGTACACCCTGCCCACGCTGCTGTCCGAGATTCCCGGGCTGGCCGCCGGATACGGCGGTCTGGTGGAGCGCAGCCGGAACCCGGTCATCGCCCTGGATCCGGTGCCGGAGCAGATCCCGCTGCCCATCTTCGCCGCCGGCCAGAGCCGACTTGTGTCCACTGTGGAGGGTCAGTGTGCGGCGCGGGCCGTCCTGCGCCGACTGCAGGCCCTGGAGCTGGACGACGGGTCACCGGTGCTCGTGGTGGGCTTCGGTCACGTCGGTGCCGAGCTTGCCGAGCAGCTGCGGGCCCGGCGGCTGCGGGTCGCGGTCCATGACACCGACCCGGTCGCGCTGGTCACCGCGCACGAACGGGGTTTCGTGACGGCCCGTTCGGTGCCGCGCCTGCTGGCCGAGCACCGGCCGGCGCTCCTGGTGGCGACGACGGGCCGGGTCAGCGTGCACGGCGACCACCTCGAGCAGCATCTGCACCGGGACATCCATTTGTTGTCCGCGATACCGGGACGAGGCGAGTTCGCACTGGACGAGTTCGCCGAGGCCGCCGTGGGGCAGGAGGACCTGGGCGCCACAGGGGTGCGGTTCCACTTCGGCACCGGCCACACCGCCACCGTGCTGCGCGGTGTCAGTCCCGAACACCAGCGCGCGTTCCCGCTGCCGGACCGTTGTACCGACCTGGCCACCGCCGCGGCGGTCATCGGCACCGTGCTGCTGGCCAGCCGCGACCACCACTTCGGTCCGGGCCACAACGTCGCACGCACCAACGCCGCGTTGGCCGCGAGCGGGCTGGCCGACCACTACTACCAGCTGTACGGACCTGCCGCGCGGCCGACCCGAGGAGAGAGATGAGTGCTCCTGGCGTGTGGTGGCACACCAACACCACCCGGCTCTTCGATCCGTTCACCCCGGCACCCACGCTGCGGGACCTGGTCCGGCACGCGCTGGTCGACCAGGGACTCGCCGAGCACATTCCCGAACCGGGGCGGGTGCTCGACATCGGCGGCAGCGGCCTGCAGGCGCGGCTGCTGGCCCGTCGGGGCTGTCAGGTCACCCTCGTCACGCCGGCGCCGGAGCTGCGGGACGCGGCGGTGGCCGCGCTGGAGCGGGAGGACTCGCGTACCCGGCAACGGGTCCGGGTGGTGCTCGGCGACAGCCCGCAGGCCATCGAGCAGCTCGGCGGGGGCTGGGACCTGATCTGCTGGCACGACCGGAAGGCTGCCGTCGGCGAGCCGTTGTTGCGAGCGTTGGTGCAGCTCACCGCACCCAACGGCATGCTCAGCCTGCTGCTGGACAACCGCGCGGCCCACGTGTTGCGGCCGGCCTTCCAGGGGCGGTGGGGTGATGCGTTGGCCTTGCTGGAGGCCGGGCCGGAAGCGGGCACCGCCACCACCCCGCTGGAGTTGGCCGAGCTGGCCGAGGAGTTCGGTGCCCCGGTTCGACAGTGGTACGGGGTCGGGGTCCTGGTGGAGCATCTCGGCCCGACAAGACCCGGTGCCGCCCAGGAAGAGGTCGTGCGGCTGGAGTGGGAGCTGGGTCGCCGCGATCCGTATCGCGCGTGTGCCCGCCAGTTGCACCTGATCTGTCAGCGCGTTCGCACCGAGAACCGCGTGCCGGAGCAGGGCGAGGTGCCCGCGCAGCAGGAGCGGGGATCGCAGGACCGCGGCGCGCGTTCCGCGAGTCCCTCCGCCTTCGACGGTCTCTGGGACGGCTGGCGTGTCGTCCTCCCTGACGAGGCATCGTCCCCCTTGCGGGAAGGATGGTCGGTCGCACCGTGAGGTCGAGGTCAGGGCCGGCGCGGGAACGCGCCGGCACCGCCCGGGTGCACCATCCCGGAGCGGTAGGCGATGGCGATGACCTGCCCGCGGTCCCGGGCGCCCAGCTTGCGGGCCAGGTTCTTGGCGTGAGTGCGAACGGTTTCCACCGACAGCACCAGCAGCTCGGCGATGGTCCGGTTGTCCAGGCCCTCCGCGATGAGCTGGAGCACCTGGGACTCCCGCCGCGACAGCGGGGTGGCGCGCCGGGCGGTCGCCGGCTCCGAGTGGGACGCCGTGGCCGCCGCGGGCTTCTCCGGCAGCAGTGGCTCTCCGCCGGCGTGCCGGACCGCGCGTGCCAGCAGGCCGGGGGCCGCGCTGGCCGGCAGCACGGCGGTCGCGCCGGCCCGACGGGCGGCACCGGCCCGCTCGAGCGCCTGCTGCTCGGTGCGGCACAACAACACCGCGCCTCGGCAGCCGGCTTCGGCGGTGAACAGGTGCAACAGGTCGAACCGCGGATCAACCAGCTCGTCCAGCACGACCACGTCGGGTCGGTGCAGGTGCACCAGGTTCACCGCGGCGGCGCCGGTGTCGGCCGACCCGGCCAGGAACAGCCGCGGGGTCCGTTCGACGACCCGGGCGATCCCCTCCCGCATCAGCGGCAGCGCCGACACCGCGAGCACCGACAGCAGACCGGCGGACGGACGGAGCCCCTTGGCCACCCGGAACTGCGGGCTCGGACGTGTGACGGGCACTGCGGTCATGGGATCACCTCACTCGTGAACGGGCGCGGCTTCGCAGCACAGACGCGCACAACCACTGGGAAATGACGCGACGTGATCAGGACCACAACGATGCTAGTGGCGCAGGCTCTCCAGGAGACCGCACGCGGACTGGTAGTCCGAAGGCAGCGTCTCCAACCACATCCGCACCACTGCGGAATCGGTTCCGTCCTGGTGCAGGCGGTGCCGGACCAGCCGGCGCGCGGCCAGGACGCGGGACGGCAGCAACGGATCCAGCCGGGTGAGCACCACCGCGGTGGCGGGGGTGACCAGGGTGCGGGTCTGTCCCGCCGAGAAGACACCGTGCAGGGTGTCCGCCACGAGCACCATGGCGGCCGCCCGCTCCAACCACAGGTCGTCGGGCACCTCGACGGTCACCACCACCAGCCCGTAGTGCTCGGCGGGGGCGGTGCCGTCCGCTTCGCATGCCTGGTAGACCTCGGTGAGGCGGGTGCGCAGGTAGGCACCGGTCGTCAGTCCCGTCAGGCCGTCGTCGACCCGGGTCGCGCCGATGTGCTCGGCCACCGCGTCCGCCCAGCCCATCGACAGCGAGCGCAACCACCGGGACGGCACGGCATCCGGGTCGGGCTCGCCCTCCTCCGGATGCACCACCCGGTGAAAAGCGGTGAGGTCGGCGACCGCCTCGGTGAGCTGGGCACCGGCCCGGGCCCGGGCCGCACCCAGACAGAACAACGCCGGTGCGGGGTCCTCGCCGCGCACCGCGGACTCGGCCACGTCGATCACCTCGGCCAGCAGCCACTCGGCGGGGAACGCCCAGCCCGCGGCGGTGCTCGCGGTGCGCCAGCTGCGGACGAAGTCGGACACGGTTCTCGGCCCGGCCGAACGGTCTGCTCGGCCGGGGCACCCGGCGGCGCGATCACCCGCGGTGTCAGCACGTGTCACGTGGAGCCATGAGAGCGGACCGCAGACCCAATGACACGTATTTCCGAAGATCTCACCTATCGGGGTGAGGACTCGCGTCATCCCCAGTGGTCCTCATTCATCTATGGGTGACTGCTTCATCCCCCAGTGGAGGTAACCCCGTGAGCGGTGACCGACCAGAGGCACCCACCGCTGGCCGTGTCCAGAGCGACGTCCCCAGTGACGCCGAGCTGATCACCTCGGTCCGGGCCGGCCGGACCGAGGCGTTCAGCGAGCTGTACAACCGCCACCGTGGCCCGGCCCGCTGCTTCGCCCACCAGATGTGCAACTCCACGGCGGAAGCGGACGACGTGGTGTCCGAGGCGTTCGCCAAGGTGCTCGAGGTGCTCGTCGCCGGATCGGGGCCGGACAGCAACTTCCGCAGCTACCTGCTCACCACCGTGCGCAACGTCGCGTACGAGCGGTACCGGCGCGGAAGCCGCATGGTCTATGTCGACGACATGGAAGGAGTCGGCCGGCAGACGACGCATCCCGACGACACCGGGACCCGGCTGGAGCGGTCGATGGCGGCCAAGGCGTTCGACCGGTTGCCCGAGCGGTGGCAGGCGGTGCTGTGGCACACCGAGGTCGAGGGCCGGCCCGCGGGCGAGGTGGCGCCGCTGTTCGGGCTCACCGCCAACGGTGTCGCCGCCCTGGCCTACCGGGCCCGGGAGGGCCTGCGGCAGGCATACCTGCAGGTACACCTCGCCGAAAGCCGCGCGGAACAGTGCCGCGGGACGGTCGACCGCCTGGGTGCCTGGGCCCGCCGCGGACTTTCCCGCCGGGAGACCGCCCAGGTGGAGGCGCATCTGGACAAGTGCGAGCGGTGCCGGCAACTGGCCGCCGAGCTCAGTGACCTCAACGCGTCGCTGCGGGCGGTGGTCGCGCCACTGGTGCTGGGGCCGGCCGCGGCGGGCTACCTCGCTTCGGTTGGCGCGGGTGCGACCTCCGGCAAGGTCGCGGCGACCTTCGCGCTGCCCGCCACCACACCCGCCGGTGGGTCGATGTGGCTTCCCCGAGCCAAGATGTGGTCGGTGGTGGGCCCGCTCGTGGCGACCGCGTCCGCCGTCGCCGTCTCCATCCTCCCGGTTATCGAGAACAACCCGAACGCTCCGGTGATCTCCGAAGCGATGGGCCAGGGTGGCCGGCCACCGAACGTGAGCCCCATCCCCTCGACACCGGAAACCACCTCCCCCACGCAGTCGAGCCCGCCATCCCCATCCCCGGCACGGGACGCGCTCGCCCTGCAGGTGGGCGCGCAGTCCTGGGACCTCACCGCGAACGGCGGTGAGCAGGCGATCCCCGTCACGGTTCGCAACAGTGGAAACAGCACTCTGCGGGGAGTGCGGCTGACGGTGGATCTGCCGGCGGGTGTGATGGCGTCGGTGCGCCAGGCTGGTCAGGCCGTGTCATCCTGCGGCCAGCCGGGCACCCGGCTGGCCTGTCAGCTGGGCGGCACCCTGTCCCCGGGTGCAGCCCTCACGCTGGAGCTGGTGGGTCGGGCCTCGAACGAGGCCCGTGACGGGTCGGCCACGATCACGATGAGCGCGGGTTCGGCGTCGGCCAGCGGCAGCGTGCCGGTACGCGTGCAGCGCCACGACAGCGTCCAGCTGTCCTACGACGTCGAACGGGGTTTCTTCGGGGCCGCAACGGTGTACGTGAAGGTCACCAACACCGGACCGGAACGCCGCAGTGGCCGGCTGGAGGTCAGCGGGCCGTTCGACTCGTTCGCGGTTCCGGCGCCCGGGTGCTGGTGGACCGGTCACGCATCGGCGCGGTGCGACCTGGACCTGGGTCCGGGTGAGACCAGGACCGTTCCGATGCGGTTCAGCCCGCGCCTGCTGCCCAACGCCAACGTGACGCTGTGGGTCGGACTGGGCAGCGCCTCGGCGAGTCAGGTGGTCCCCCTCGACGGCCAGCGGTGAGGTTACAGATGGAAACCGTTACGGGATGCATGGTGGTGGGGCTGCTTGCCGCGTCCCACCACCGTGCACCCTGCTCGTCGTTGCGCGCTCAGGCGGTGAGTCCGGCTCGGCCGTTCTCGACCCGGCCGGTCAGGCGCCGCCGGAACGACTCGTCCTGCGGTGCGGTGATCTCCACGTCGTACCAACCGTGATCGGTTCGCCAGGAGACACCGCGGCTCCGGCGGGGCTGCAGGCGCACGGTCTCGGTCCGGTCGGCGTACCGCAGCGCTCGGATCTGCAGCAGTACCGGGGTATCGCCGTGGTTGTCGAGGACGAGTTCGACACCGGCCCGCCAGGAGAATGTCCGCATGCCCACCTCGACGTGAGCCGCCGCACCCGGGAGGGAGCCGGTGAGCTCGTACCAGAACTGGTTGGGCCCTTGGACGACCAGGGAATAGTCACTCGAGGTCGACACCGTCTCGGTGTGCTTGCCATGGACGTCGACGTGCAGCGGCTCCTCGAACTCGCCCCGGTACGAATAGAGAGCGAAATGCGCGGACGCGCTTCCGTTGTTGACCAGCGTCAACCGCAGTTTCCCGCTTTTGTCGAGCAGCGTGGAGACCGACGGCCGGTACGGCAACGCCCGCGCCGGCCGCCGCCCCCGCTCCTGCTCGGGTATGGCCTGTTCCGCCGGGGGTTCGGGGTGCCACCGCTGGATGGGTGACGGAATCGGACCCGGCTTGTGCAGCACCGGCGGCTTCCCGGACTGGTGAAAGTCGAAGACGGAGGTCAGGTCACCACAGACCGTTCGCCGCCACGCGCTGATGTTCGGTTCGCGCACGCCGGTCCACCTCTCCAGGAACCGCAGGAGGGAGGTGTGGTCGAAGACCTCGGAGTTGACGTGACCACCGATGGTCCACGGCGAGATGACCGTCATCGGCACCCGCGGTCCCAGCCCGATCGGCTTGCCCTCGTACCAGTCGTCCCCGTTGCCACCGGCCGGGCGGGGCGACACCGGGGGCGGGACGTGGTCGAAGTACCCGTCGTTCTCGTCGAAGTTCAGAAACACCACGGTCTTCGACCACGTGTCCAGGTCGGAGGCGAGTACGTCGAGAAGCTGGTAGACCAGGTTGGCGCTGCCAACCGGAGTGGAACTGCTGGGGTGTTCGGAGTAGGCCGCGGACGGCACCAACCAGCTCACGCGCGGTAACCGTCGGGCGGCGATGTCGTCGCGCAGTCTGGAGATCAGGGTGTCCGGCTCGCTCCGGTACATCGCGCGGTCGAACAGCCTGCGTTCGACGTCGGTCAGGGAAGCACGGCCGGCCTCCAACTGTTCGAGGAACCGGTTCCGTTCCTCGCCAGACTTGCCGAACAACGAGACGTAGAACTCCTCCGTCGTGCGGTGGCGTTCCTCGACCGCCCGCAGGATCTTGTGGCCGATCCGCTTGAACGGGACGAAGTATTCGACCGCGTTGTCGGTGAAGTTGTCCCACTCCTGGTAGATCTGCCAGGAGATGCTCGCCGCCTCGAGTCGCTCCGGGTAGGTCGTCCACTCGTATCCGGCGTGATCGTAGGAGTACGCCGCGTTGGTCACCGCACGCCTGGCCGTGCCCGGCTCGTAGCCGATGGTGCCGCTCCACAGGTAGTTCCGGTTGGGGTTGGTCGAACCGAAAACCGAACAGTGGTAGGCGTCGCAGATGGTGAACGTGTCCGCCAGTTCGTACTGCAGCGGGATGTCCTGACGCTCGTAGTAGGTCATGGTGGCCGGCGTCTTCGCCGCGATCCACTCGTTGTTCCAGCCCCGACCCCAGGCACGAGTGCTGCCGTCCCAGCTGTGGTCCAGGGCACCGAGGTACTGGATGTCGGAGCTGTCGCGGCCCGCCCGCTCGGCCATCTCCCGCAACGAGAAGGGCAACACCTCGCCGCCTCGCGGCGCGGGCTGGTGGAAGATCGAACGCCCGTTCCGGAGCGGCAACGGGGCCTGGTCACCGTAGCCCCGTACTCCCCGAAGCGTGCCGTAGTAGTGGTCGAACGAGCGGTTCTCCTGCATCAGCACGATGACGTGCTCGATCGCATCGAGGCCGCCGCGCCGCATGGGTTCGGCCATGGCGCGGTGCAGCGAGGGTGGGAGCAGGGACAGGGCGGCACCGCCGACCGCGGCCGCGGTGGCGGATCCGAGCAGTCGGCGTCGGGAAATTCCGGTCACGACCCGCCAGCTTTGCCGAGACTCCGGTCCCCGCGGTGAACGAATGACCAAGCTCGCATGAACGAGCAAGAAGCGGACGAACCGTGACGTATGGATGCTTGCGGTCACCGACGAACAGCTGCGACGAACCGTTCGGCGATCCACTGTGGAGCGGTGATCGCGGTGCCGACCACGACGCTCCACGCACCGAGGTCAAGGGCCTGGCGCGCCTGGGCAGGTGTCGTGATGCGTCCTTCGGACACCACGGGTATCCGCAACCGCGCAGCGAGCGCGGCGACCAGGTCGAGGTCGGGTCCTGCGGGCACGGTCTCACCGGTGTAGCCGGCCAGGGTGGTGGAGACGACGTCCGCGCCCGCATCCTCGGCGGCCAACCCGTCATCGAGATCGGCCACGTCCGCCATGACGAGCTTGCCCACGTCGTGTACGGCCTCGATGGTGTCGGCGAGGGGAAGTCCGTCCGGGCGCGGACGTCGCGTCCCATCCACGGCCACGACGTCCGCACCCGCTTCCGCGATCGTCAGGGCGTGCTTGGGCGTGGGGGTGATGTAGACGCCGGCCCGACCGTCCTTCCACAGGCCGATCACCGGTAGCTCCAGCGCGGAGCGGATGGCCCGGACGTCGGCGACCCCGTTGGCCCGGACCCCGACCGCACCGGCCGCCGCCACGGCTCGCGCCATCGCGACCATGTGCACCGTGGCGCGCAGTGGGCTGTCTTCCGGTGCCTGGCAGGACACCACGAGCCCACGTCGGATACGGGACAGCGCGTCGGGCACCGACCCCGCGCCTCGTCGCTCGGTCACCACGGTGATTCGTTTCCCTCCGGTTCGGGATCGATCGCCAGCATCGCCGCACCGACCAGCGGCGCGGCCGTTCCGAGCAGGGCCGGTTTCAGCTGGACCCGGGAAGGGCCCGGCAGGGTCGACTCCCGCAGCGCCTCCTCCATGGGCGCCCAGAACAGTTGGCCGATGTCGGCCACTCCCCCGCCGACCACGACCGCTTCGGGATCAACGACGTTCACGAGTCCCGCCAGTGCCTGACCGAACGTCGAGGCCCCGCCGGCGAGCACCGCGGCGGCGACCTCATCGCCCTCGCCAGCCCGCTCCGCGATCACGCGGAGGTCGCACACGGTCATATCCCCACTGCGGCGACGGTAGTCGTCGGTCATCGCCGGGCCCGCCGCGGCGGCTTCCACGTGCCCGGTCCGGCCGCAACTGCACCGGCGGCACACGGCCTGGGGTGCCGGCACGTGCCCGAGTTCTCCCGCGGAGTGGCTGGCGCCCCGGCGAAGTCGTCCACCCAACACGATGCCACCACCGATGCCCGTGCCCACCGTCGCGTAGATGACGTCGCGCAAGCCCCGCCCCGCACCGAACCGGTGCTCTCCCAAGGCCAACGTGTTGCCGTCGTTGTCCACGTACACCCGCGTGCCGAGGCGTTGGCCCAGTTCGTCGGCCAACGCCAGGCCCGCCCATCCCGGCAACAGATCCGTGGCCGACAGCACGACACCGCGGGAATGGTCGACCACCCCTCCCGTACCGATCCCCAGCCCGACCAGAACGGTACCGGTGGCAAGCTGGCCGGCCACGTGCCGCGCCTGCGCCTCGATCGCAGCCAACACCGCCCGGGCTCCCCCAGCGACCGGGGTGGGCACCGCCGTCCGCGCCGTCAGCTCACCGCCTTCCGACACCAACGCCGTCGCGATCTTGGTACCACCGACGTCGACGCCGATCGCCCACCGTCCCGTCAACACCGCTGCCTCGCGATGGTGAACCGGATGTCGTAGCGGTCGGCACGATAAAGGGTGGTCGTCCGCTCCACCGGCACACCGCGTTGATCGGTGGCCAACCGCCGCACGCGCAGCGCCGCGGTGCCCGGTGGAACGCCGAGCAACGCCGCATCGCTGTCCCCCAGGACCAGCGCCTCCACGACCTGGTCGGCCACCACGGGGATGATTCCGTACTTCGTGTCGAGCACCGAGTACAGCGAGCCGGTCATGTCGTGGTCGAGCAGGCCGGGAACCCTTGCCGCGGGGAGATAGGCGGTCTCCAGGCACATCGGTGCCTCGTCCGCCAGCCGCAGCCGGACCAGCCGCACGACCTCGTCCTCGGAGCCGAGCCGCAGTTCCTGGCAGATCCGCCCGCGGGCGCCGATCAGGTCCGCGACCAGCACCCGGGTGCCGGGCCGCAGGCCACGGCCGGCCATGTCCTCGGTGAACGAGGTCAGCGAGACCGACTTGGAGATGATCTGGTCGGCCACGAACGTGCCGGCCCCCTGCACCCGGTACACCGCACCCGCCTTGACCAACGCCTCCAGCGCGTGTCGCACGGTCGCCCGGCTCACCCGGTGCCGGAGGGCGAGGTCGCGTTCGGTCGGCAAGGGTTGGTGCGGGGCCAGCCTCTCGATGTCGTGCAGCAGCCGCCGGCGCAACTGTTCGTACTTGGGCACCCGGTGGCCGGTCATGACCATTCTCATTCTTGGTCCGTACCAATATTCAGACTGAATGCAGTATCGCGCGCGAACCTGCTACAGGGTAGATAGTGTTACGTACCAATACCGCTGATCGGTAGACCAACGGACAACCAACCCTGCCCCGCCGCCGCCATGATGAAGGGAGGCGGGCGATGAACGGCAACCAGCAGGAGTTGGCCACCGCCGACCCCCACGACGGGGTGGGCACTCGGGCCCTCGTCTACCGCATCACCGGAATCGCCGCGCTGGGTGGCCTGCTGTTCGGATACGACACCGGGGTCATCTCCGGTGCGTTGCTGTTCATCACCGACGAGTTCGGCCTGTCCCCGTTCACCTCCGGGCTGGTCGTCGCCGTCATCCTGGTCGGCGCGATGATCGGCGCGTTCGGCGTCGGCCCGCTCGCCGACCGGTACGGGCGCCGGCGGGCCATCATGGCCGCGGCGGTCGTGTTCGGTGGGGGCGCGTTGCTGGCGGCGTTCGCCACCTCCGCCGCCATGTTGATCCTCGCGCGGGCCGTGCTCGGCCTCGCCGTGGGCTCGGCGTCCGTCCTGGTGCCGATGTTCATCTCCGAGGTGTCGCCGCCGAGGCTGCGTGGCCGGCTCGTCGCGGTCAACCAGCTGATGATCACCATCGGGATCATGTTCGCCTACGCCTTCAACTACGTGTTCGCCGCGGGTGGCGACTGGCGGGCGATGTTCGGGGTCGCGATCGTGCCGTCGGTCGCACTCGGGGTGGGCATGCTGTTCCTGCCGGAGACGCCGCGCTGGCTGGTGCGGGCGGGCCGGATCGACCAGGCGCGGGCCGTGCTCGCGCGGATCCGCCCGGGCACCGACCCCACCGCCGAGCTGGAGCAGATCATGGCGGTCCGCCCGGAGGGTCGGGTGCGGCTGCGGGAGCTGTCGGCCGGCTGGATCCGCCCGGCCGTCGTCGCCGGCGTCGGGCTGCAGATCCTCGGCCAGGCAACCGGGGTGAACACGGTTATCTACTACTCCCCCACGATCTTCGGCCGGACCGGGCTGGGCATCTCCGCGGCCATCCTGGCCACCGTCGGGATCGGCGTGGTCAACGTGGCCATGACCCTCGTGGGCATGGCATTGGTCGATCGGATCGGCCGGCGACGGCTGCTCATCACCGGTGTCAGCATCATGAGCGTCGCATTGCTCGTGCTGGCAACGACCATCGCCGTGCTCGGCGCCTCCGACCTCGCGGCGACGATCTCCTTCGCCTGCGTGGTGGTGTACATCGCGGCGGTCGCCGCCAGCCTGAACGTCGTCGTGTTCATCATCCCCTCGGAGATCTACCCGTTGCGGGTTCGCGGCACCGCCATGAGCGCCACGCTGTTCGCCAACTGGGGCATGAACTTCGCGGTCTCGTTGACCTTCCTGCCGCTGCTGGCCGCGCTGGGTACGGCGGGCACCTTCTGGCTCTACGGCGGGCTGTGCCTGCTGCTGGTGCTCTTCGCCGCGCTGCGCATCCCCGAGACCAAGGGGCGCAGCCTGGAGGAGATCGAGACCGACTTCCGCCGCCGAGCCAGCGCGCGGCGCGAGTGAGGCGCCATCCGAAGCGAAGGGAGCGTCCATGGCAGCGACACCTGCCCGCAACCGAAGGCGGCAGGCCGCCACCACGGCCGTCCTGCTCGCGCTCACGGCGACGCTGGCCACGCGCATGGCGGAGGCCACCCCCGGCAAGGACGCGGGCGAACCGATGCTTCCGGTTCACGTCGGCATCTTCGGTGGGGCGCACGTGGACGACATGACCAAGCTCTTCCGCGAGCTCCATGTCCCGGTCACGGTCCGGCCGCTGGACGCCTTGGCCACCGACTCCCTCGACCCGTACGACGCCGTGTTCGTGACCGCCGCGGGCTATCCGAGCCGGCCCACCATCCTCTCCTCGGACGCGGTGACCAACCTCCAGCGGTTCCTCGGCAACGGCAAGCGCGCCTACGTCGAGTTCGCGGTGAGCAACCAACGTGGCCTGCTGCCCGCGGCCGGCGCACCGGTCGTGGCGCCCTACGAACGGATCGTTGTCAACGAGACCACCCGCGTTGGTTCGGGCCTGGACGAGCACACCATCCTCGACGAGCACCATTCGTCGTACCTTCCCATCACCACGGAATCCGGTTCCGAGATCGCGCTGACCTACGCGAAGGTTGCCGGCGTCCACACCGCGGTGTTCGGGCTGCCAGGGGAAACCCACCCTGCGCTGGTGCTGATACCACGCGGGCCCGGGACGCTGGCGTACGCGAGCACGGCACTGTCCAACTTCGTGCAGGGTCGGCATGCACCCGTCGGCGCCTGGAAGCAGGTGATGACCAACCTGGCCATCGAGTTGCTGCCGGAGCACGTACGACAGCAGGCACACGATCTCTATACGCCGCTCAACGCCTACACCCAGCCCCGAGTATGGGCCGAACCGGACACACCGGTCACGCTGACGGTCGAAGCCAAGCCGAACCGGACGATAACAGCGTCCGACCAGCGCGGGAAGAACATCACGCTACGCGAGCATTCGCCGGGTGTGTATGTCTCCGAGACGATACAACTTCCGAAGGGGCACCACACCTTCACGGTTCGCGACACCCACTCCGTCGAGCCCGTGACGGTGGAGCTGACGGTCCAGTCACGCCATGACGCTTACCGGTCCATGCTCGAGCGTGCCGCCAAGTGGTACCAGCAATCCGGCGTACTCTTCGACAAGCAGGACGGCTCCGCGGCGGTGGCGGAGGGGTTTGGCTCCGAAATCGGTCCAGACGGCAAGAATCCCTTCAAAGACCAGATTCGCGGCGACGGAATCACCCAGAGCGCCCACGCTCTGGAGCTGTACGGCCAACTGACCGGGGACGACACCTGGAGGCAGATCGCCAGGAACATCAACGACCAGGTCTTCGAACGGATGCAGATCCCCAGCCGGAACTCGCTGTACGGACTCTGGGAGACGCGGGGCTACTGGACCGGGGAGCACGGCCCGCACGAGTTCGTTTACCGTGACGACGAAGGCTGGATCAGCCTGCTCACGCAGGCATGGGGACATCGTCACCGCAACGAGCCACGATTCGTGCAGGGACTCCGTTCGGCGGAGAACCTGTACCGCACGGCAAACGTGGACACCGGCGTACAGACCTACATCGGGCACGCGTCCACGTTGCTCCGGACGAACTGGGAACACGTGTCCATGGTGGACGTGGACGAGCGGTTCGGATCCATTCCGCACTACCAGAGCATGCCGCAGGCCGCCCTGTTCCACGCCTACGCGACCACGGGAGAGCAGAAGTACCTGACGAGGGCATTGCAGAGCGTCGACTTCTTCATGTCGCAGTTCCCGGACATCGGCATGGAGAAGAGCCGTAGCGAGGAGTACGGGCGCGCGTTACTGCCGCTCGCGGCGGCCTACCGGTACTCGGGCGACGAGAAGTACGCGCATCAGATGTCGAAGATCGCGGATTTCTTTGTCGAGCGCCAGGACTCGCTGACCGGTGCGATCCCGGAGTGGGACGGGGTGAACCCCAAGAGCAACGAGGAGTACGGAACCTACGAGAGCACGGTGATCCAGGAGAACGGGGACCCGATCACCGACCAGCTCTACACGACCGGCTTCCTGGCGATGAACCTGTGGATCGCGTACAAGGCGACCGGCGACGAGCGGTTCCGCGAGCTGGAGCTGAATTTGCTCGACTACCTCAGCCGGATCCAGCTCCGCAGCGCCGACCCCACGCTCGACGGCACCTGGATGCGGGCCTTCGACTTCGACAACTGGGAGTACTACGGTAGCGGCGCCGACATCGGCTGGGGTCCCTACGCGATCGAGACCGGCTGGGCCCACGCTCCCATCATGATCGGGACCCTGCTCTACCTGCACGACGATGCCTTCTACCCGGAGGAGGTCACCAACCGGCCGGAAACGGCGGCGATGGTCGGCGGGGAGTTCGACGGGATCGCACCGACGCTGCCGGCGACGCAGTACCTGCGGGTCGACCATGCTTCCGCCCTACAGCGGCCGGAGTCGTCGCTGACGCTCGAGGCGTGGATCCGACCCGACCAGACAGCCATCAACGTCAACCACGTCGGTGTGGTCTCCAAGAGCACCATGAGCCTGTGGCTTCGTTCGGGCAACCTTTACGGTGAGTTCCTCTCCACCGGGGCGGGGTGGATCACGGTGCAGTCCAGCGCGGCCCTCCCCGTGGACACCTGGAGCCACGTGGCCATGACGTACGACGGGACGCGGCTGACCTTGTGGTTCAACGGCCATCCGGTGGCGGAACGACGCGTCGCGGGCCTGCGGCTGCACATCAACGACCGCCCGCTGACGATCGGGGCACACAACCCGCACGACCTGTACCAGGGCTACTTCTTCACGGGTCTGGTCGACGAGGTGCGCGTGTCCGACATCGCCCGGGAGGCGGAGGAGTTCAACGTACGCGACGGGCAGCCAACCGAGCCCTATGAGCGGGACGCGGCGACGATCGGGTTGTTCCACTTCAACGATGCGGACGACCTCGCCGCGGACGAGAGCGGGCACCGGCTGCAGGGACGGGCCATCGGCAGCCCGGGCTGGACCGCCACGGGCCTGTTCAACGGAAGCCTGTCCCTGGTCTCGCACCGCGAGGTGCCCGAACGGCAGCTCGAACTCGACCCCCTCGAGCCGTCCGGGCGGTTCTCCCGGTTCGGAGCCCGTTGAGACGCAGCGGCCCGGCCCGTTTTGCCGCGACCGGGCTTACCGGCCCCGGCCGGCCGCCGGATACCCGTTCGCCTGTGGTGCGGGCCGCACCGCACCGGCAGGTGCCGGCTGCGGCTGGGCGGACCTGGACTTGGTGTTCTTGCGAACGCACTCCGGGCGCTGCTGGCACACGGCCTGGGCCTGTGACACCAACGGGATCGAGCTCACCTGCTTGTGTACCCGGGTGTGCACGTTCTGCGCCAGGGTGCCGGTCGGCGTCGGCTTCGCCGGGGGCCGGGGCTGGGTGGTGGGCTTGGGATTCGACGTCACGCTGGGAGCCGACCCGGTGAGCCGTGCGGGGGTCGGCCGGACGGAGGGCACCGGGTGCGCCGGGTCGACACTTCCCGATGCCCACGGCCGGGACAGCAGCGGTGGCGCGGCGGCTCCCGTCGGTCGCGGCCGGTTCGACCGGCTGCCGGGTGCGTCCTGCCCCGCGTGGTCCGCAGGGCCCGGCGAGTCGGCCCAGAGCGCCGAGGGACCGGCCGGGGACATCGACCGGGACATCGCGTCCCGACGGTCCGGCTTGGACGCCGAACCGCCCGGCCCCCAAGGCGAGTCACCGGAGGCGATCACGGTCGCGGCGTCGGTGGCAGTCGCCGGGACCGTGCGGTTCCCTGGCGAGCTGTCGTTCCCGCATGCCACCAGAAACAGGGCAAGCGCGGGAAGCGCGGGAAAGGCGGCGAGTCGCACGGGGCACCTCCGTCGCAGCGGAACCTCTTTGGAGCAGTTGTCTGCTCTCACCGTGTCCCTTCCAGGGCCCTCGGCGTTACGGCTTGACGCCTGTTGTACTTCGAACGAGCGATGAAGATCATTCTTTGGAGATTCGATCACGGCAATGGCGCCGAGCACCCCGCCGAATCACCGAGACGCCCCTCCCGTCAGGTATGCGGGAACGGGTCGGCGGCAACGGTCACCTGGGCCGGACATGCGCACCAGCAGCGCTGGTGACGACTTCGGACGAGTGGCGCCAGCCAACTCCCGGAGCTCGATCAATTCGTTAGCCCATCGCTATGTGGCCGTTTCCGATGACTGACTCCGTGCCCGAATGGTTCCGCAGGAGTCCGCGTTCAATGCCGAGATCCACCGGCCGGGTGATTTTGGGTGCGTCCGGGCCGTTCCGCAGCGTTTCGAGGAACAGCACAATCGTGGCGGCGACACTGCGATGCGCCACATCGTTGAGAATGTCGTGCTTCCCTTCGGTCACGGCGACGAGCTGTACCGTGTCGAGCCGGGCGAACTCGCTACGGACCGCGGCCAAGGGGCTGACGGCGTCCGCGCTGCCATGGAGGCCCAACACCGGAGCCGTCACCGCCGACAGGTCCACGGGCTCGCGCAACGACACCGGGATACGGTCCGCGGTCAGAACGCCGCGCCGGAGCTGTCCCGTGTCGGTCAGCCATGTCCGGTATACCGGGCAGGACGTCCGTGCCCGCAGCTCCTCCTCCCAGCCCAGCGGGGTGAGGGCCGCCCGCCGGACGTTCGGGAGCCCGGCCACGACCACGGCATCGGCCCGCACGATGCCGTGGGCCTGCAGGCGGAGGGCCAGCAGCGCACCGGTGTCGGAGCCGACCAGGATCCTGGGCGAGGGCTCGGCATCCGCCGAGAACAGCTGCTGGACCCCGGCGAGTGTGGCGTCGAGGTCCGCGGTCGCGTCCCCGAGCGCCCGGACGCGGTAGCCGTCGGACGCGAGCCGTTGTCCGAAGCGCTCGTACAGGCTGGGTTGCTCACCGCGGCCGGGTAGCAGGACCAACGTCCCCCGCGTGGCCGTTCCGGCGGGCTCGTTCCAGCTCGCGACCTTGACCGGCGCTGTCGTCGTGGGCATCGGGCGAGGGCTCCTCGGGATCGACTGTGCGGTGGGGCGTGGAAAGAGGAAACTCAGCGGGCGCTGGCGAACGGGACCGAGTTGGTGGGTTCGGGACGGGGCGCGCCCGGGTGCCGCCAGAGCCCCCTGCGCTCGAGAAGGGGCAGCACCCCCTCGGCGAACCAGTACGCCTCCTCGAGATGGGGGTGTCCGGACAGGACGAACTCGGTCACGCCGGCCGCGTGGTACTCCTCGATCCGTTCGGCCAGTTCGGCGTGACTGCCAACCAGGGCCGTCCCCGCTCCGCCACGGACCAGGCCCACACCAGCCCACAGGTTCGGGGCGATGTGAAGGTTCTCGGTGCGCCCGCCGTGCAACGCCAACATCCGCCGCTGCCCCTCGGACCCGCTGCGGGACAGTCCCTGTTGGACACGTTCGATCGTGGCGGTATCGAGCGCGTCGAGCAGCCGTTGGGCCTCCGCCCACGCCTGATCCGCGCGGTCCCGGCTGATGACGTGGAGCCGGATCCCGAAGCGGGGCGCGCGACCCATCGCGGCGGCGGCCCGGCGCACCCTGTCCACCTTCTCCGCCACCAGTGCCGGCGGCTCTCCCCACGTCAGGTAGACGTCCGCGTGCCGGGCCGCGACGTCGATCCCGGCCGCGGACGATCCGCCGAAGTACACGTCGGGCACGGGATCGGGCAGCCGGGCCAGTTCCGCTCCGGCCACCCGGACGTGCCGGCCGGTGAAGTCCAACCGCTCGCCGCGCCACAACCGTTGCACGACGGTCAGGAACTCGGCCGTGCGCTCGTACCGCTCGTTCTTGTCGAGAAAGTCACCATAGGCGCGCTGTTCGTGGTCCTCCCCGCCGGTCACCACGTTGAGCAGCAGCCGCTGCCCGGAGTGTCGTTGGAAAGTGGCGGCCATCTGCGCGGCCAGCGCGGGGGACACGAGCCCGGGGCGGAATGCCACAAGGAACTTGAGCCGTTCGGTGTTGCTGGCGAGCATGGCCGTGGTGAGCCAGGCGTCCTCGCACCAGGCGCCCGTGGGGGTCAGCGCGCCGACGAACCCGAGTTGCTCGGCGCTGCGCGCGATCTGGCCCAGGTAGGCCAGCGATGCGGGTCGGTCGCCAACCGCACCGGCCGGGGCGGTGCCGTGCCCACCGCCCACCAGGTAACGGCTGTCGCCGTAGGTGGGCAGGAACCAGTGGAAGGTCAGTGTCATCGCGGTCCTCGGTCGCGGTTCACGGCGTGGTGACCAGCGGGCGACGGTCGTGCAGCACGGTGGAGAACCCGTCGACCACCTCGTAGAGGGGGCGCTCGGCGTCCGGCTCGAGCGTCACCCCGTCGTTGGCCGAGGTGATGTGCTTGTCCAGGACGAACCAACCCTGGACGACGTGGTGGGCGCCCAGTGACGACAGGACGGGACGCAGCGCGTAGTCGACGGCCAGCACGTGCGCGGGGCTTCCCCCGGTGACCAGGGGCAGCACGACCTTGCCGGTCAATGCGAACTGGGGCAACAGGTCGAGCAACGCCTTCAGCAGGCCGCTGTAGGCGGCCTTGTACACCGGCGAAGCCACCACGATTCCGTCGGCGTCGCCCACGGCCGCAACGACTTCGGCAACTTTCGGATGGGTGGTGTCGGCCGACAGCAGCGCATCGGCGGGTAGCTCACGGACACGCACGGTGCGCACCTGGTGACCCTGCCCGCGTAGCCGCACAGCCAGGTGGTCGGCAAGGGCGGCGGTACGGGAGGCCGTGGAGGGACTTCCGGACAGGACGAGAATCGAGGCCATTCGTGTTCTCCGTATTGGACTGCTCGGCTCCGGGCTTCGCTGCGCACCTTGTCACCTCGTCGTGATGCTCGCTTCGCCCGTCACCTCGCGTGTCAGATCAGGCCGTGCCGCGGGGGCGGTGTCCCGTTGAGCACGTACCCTCCGATGTGCTGGATCTTCCAGCGCACCGGGTCGTGCAGGGTGTGGATGCGGGCGTTACGCCAGTGCCGGTGGAGGTTCAACGCGTCGAGGCTCGAGCGGGTCCCGGACACCTCGAACAGGGCACTCGCGGTCTCGACGGCCACTGGGTCGGAGAACGCTTTTGCGCTGGCCACCGCGATGGAGGTGGCTGCCGCGCTCTCGTCGTCGAGGTGTTCCCGCGCATCGTCGATCGCCTGCGCGGCAGTGGTGAGCAGCGACTCGGCTGCCCGTACCCGAATCTCCAGCTCGCCGAAGCGTTGGATCGTCAGCGGATCCGCGCTGGCCTGCTCGACACCGCTTTCGAACCAGGGCCGACTGCGGGTGCGCACGAAGGTGACGGCATCGGACAGCGCCGCCCGCGCGATACCCACGTCGATCGCGGCATGCAGCACCTGGGCCTGCGCGCCGTAGAGCTGTGGGCGGGTGAACGTCAAGTGGTGCGGAACGACTCGTTCGGCCGGCACACGGACGTCACGCAGGTGCACGGTGCCACTCGCGGTGGTCCGTTGTCCCATGCCGTCCCAGTCATCGATGACCTCGACGCCCGGGTCGTCGGCCGGTACGTAGGCCACCACGATGTGGTCGTCGGCATCCTTGGCGAGAACGGGAATCCAGTCCGCGAACAAGGCTCCCGTGGAGTAGTGCTTCGTGCCGTTGAGCACGAACCCACCGTCGGGGTGCGGTACGAGCCTCGTCCGGTAGTCCTGCACGTGGCGGGTTCCGGCCTCGGACTGTGCGTTGCCCAGCCGGCGGCCGGCGAGCACCTCGGCGAAGAGGAACCGCTGTTGCTCGGGGGTCCCCTGCTCGCGCAGCACGTTGATGTACACCACGTGGCTTTGCGGGATCTGCGCGATGTTCGGGTCGGCGACCGCGAGACGGCGGTACACCTCCACAAGCGTCACAGCCGCGACATCGGCTCCACCGTACTCGCGCGGCACCGTGATGCCGAGCAGGCCGCTGGCGGAGAGCTCGTCCAGCTCCGCACTGGGCAGTCGGCGCCGAGCGTCCCGCTCGACCGCTCCTTCGGTGAACCGGGCCGCGAGCTCGTCGACGATGGCCAGGGCCTCGTCGTCGTTGGAGATCACGTGGGCCGTGCGCGGGGTGCTCACCAATCCGGTCACAGGAGCCTCCAAGAGAAAATGGTGGGACCGGCCGGCATTTGGACCGGTGCCGGACACAGCCCGGACACAGCAACGCTCCTCGCATAGGAACCAGGTGTGAGCGAGCCGCGGATGCTGTCTCGCAACGCCCTTCCGAGCCGGAAATCGGACGTCCACGACGAACAGGCGTGATTGTCCATGCGCCGCGCAATGTCTCGATGGCACGCGGAAACGGGGAACGAGGAGTGATTTACCGCTGACAGCCCTGTGCGACGACACGGACGTAGTCCACGTGCCGCCGCCTGGTCAACGGGGTCGAGCCGGTCACGCCGCCATCTGACCAAAGGCAGCGGCACAGCGTCAACCGCCAGCAACACGTACCGGGGCCATCCTCCCACGCTGTGAGACCTGCGGCAGTCTGGCCTGTCCTGGCCAGACTTCCTTCCGGCAGACGGAAAAACGGCAGGACACGTCTCCGTCGCGAACGAAGCGGGTGCCGGGTGCCGGGCGCCGAGCGGGTGCGGATCGAGATGCATGGTGGAACAGGTCCGGCGCGATCTGTTGCCGGACCGGCCGGACGGGGGCAGGCGTACCGCCATCCGTTCGATTACCGAGCGGAACGAGTGCAGGGATGTCCCGTTGGGCATCGGGCCATGTGATCCCGCCCTTGGCACCCCTGTGGCCGCTACCTACGATAGCGTCGGTTACCAGCAGTAACCGGCCGGTCGAGCGTCTCTCCGCCACTCAAACGACACCGGGCCGGTCAAGGGCCGAGGGCGAGGACGATGGCGTCGGACGACAAGGGAACCGCGCGGCCCGGGCAGAGCTGGCGTGCGCGGATGCGAGCCGCCGCCGCGGAGGAGATCAAGACCGTGGCGCGCCGGATCCTCGTCGAGCAGGGCCCCGGCCAGCTGACCATCCGCGCCGTGGCACGGGAGATGGGGCTGACCTCCCCGGCCATCTACCGGTACTTCGCCAGTTACGACGAGCTGGTCGAGGCGTTGACGGTGGACCTGTTCGCCGAGCTCACCCAACACGTGCGGGCGGCCACCCAGCGCCGACGGAACCAGGATGGGACCGAGCAGCTTCTCGGTGCCAGCCGTGCCTTCCGCACCTGGGCGTTGCGGCATCCCCGTGAGTTCCAGTTCATGCTGGTGTCGCCGATCCTGTGGGAGGAGGTCGGCGAGAACCAGCGGCAGGCCCGGACCGAGTTCGGCAGCGTGTTCCTCGCACTGTTCGGACAGGTGTGGAACGGTCGTGAGGACGCGGCAGCCCCGCGCGGAGACTGTCCACCGGACGTGATCGCGAAGATCGAACAGTTCTGCGACCGGTGCGGGGTACCACTGTGCAGGGAAGCGGCCGTGGTCGCGATCCGGTGTTGGGTCCGGCTGTGGGGAATCGTGTGCATGGAGGCCGCCGGCCACCTCTCCGCGATCGGCCGGCGTGCCCGCACCGCACTGTTCGAGCAGACGATGAGCGACGTCCTCCACGAACTCCGTTGTTGATGTCGCAGGATTTCAGCCACCCGAGCCATCACGCCCGGTGCTCCCGCTGGTGGGAACAACTGGAACAACGACGCCCCGGCCGATCCCGACCAGTGCACAACACCTCCGGTCTTGGTGAACAATGGCGTTGAGCACCACTTTTTCTTAAGCGCCAACGTGATCGGGGTCCCCCGGCGTCACTGGGTCAACGCAACGGCTGGTCAGCACGTAACCGCGGCCCCAGACCGTGCGGATCTCCAGCCCGAGCGGGGCGATGCGGCGGCGAATCCGGAGCACCCGCAGGTCCAGTGCGTTGCGCCGGTGTGGCGCCGCGTCCGGCCAGATCTGCATGGCCAACTCGGCACGGGTCACCAGCGACCGGTAGCCGTGCACCAGAAGCCGGACCAGTGGGGCCTCGCCGGGGCCCAGCAAGAGGGCGGAACCGCAGAAGTGCAGGACGTTCGCGGTGTCGACCACCGGCAGGTGTCCGGCCGCACGGGCCAACAGCGCCGCGGTCCTGGCCCGCAGGTCGTCCTCGGGAACCGGGGTCCGCGCCCAGTCCTCGAGCGGATCGGCGCATACCGGCGGGCACGCGGACCGCTCCAACAACAGCAGCCGGGGCAGCCCCAGCGCCCGGCACCGCGCCACTTCCTCGGCATCCTCCGGCCAGCGGAGTACCGGAACCTTCACCGAAGCCTCCCCTCACCGGCCGCTCCCGCCAGCAGCGGGTCCGGCACCATTCGGCGCCGGCGACCCGGCGGCTGGGCCGGGACACCCGCACTGCTGCCCTGGCCCACGACCATTTGTTGCCCCGTCCGCGCCCCGGTCACGACCTCGTACGCCACGACACCGCACCTCGGTCCGGTGCGTTGTCGCGCGTAGTCCCTCGCCTACGTTCGTCGACCGAAGGCGTTCGGCGTGGCGCGGGGGCGCCGTTCACTCACCGCGCCCCCGCGGTGCCACCGACCCACGGTCACGGAAAGTCTCCCGGTTCCGGCCGGAAATGTCCTTACGGTCGCCACCGAAGAATTCTCTCGCGTCCGCTGCGGTGCCTTCGTCGGTTTCCTACGGTGCCCGCCGTAGAGACTCGCGGTGCTGCCTACCGCATACTTGTCCCGAACGTTCCCGACTCTGTCCGAGCGGGCGCTGTTACGGGAAACCTGCTGTTTCGCAAGGGTTTCCGCCACAGTACTTCCTACAGGGACTCCAGTGTCGTACGAAGTTGCGGACGCCCGTCGATCCCCAGCTTGCGGTACACGTTCGACAGGTGAAACTCCACGCAGCGCACGGTGACATACATCCGGGCGGCGATCTCCCGGTTGGTCAGCCCCTCCACCGCCAGCTCCGCGGCTCGACCCTCCTGCCCGGTCAACCCGGCCCGGGCGAACCGGTCGGCCGCGCTGGTCGCTGGCTCGACGGACATCAGTTGTGCCTCTGCCCGCTGTACCAACGGGTTCGCCCCGCAGTCCCGGGCGAGCTCGGCCGCGGCGAGCAGGTGGTTGCGTGCCTCGGCCGGCCGGTGCAGGCCCTGCTGCGCCACGCCGAGATCGAACAGTGCGTGTGCAAGCGGGAGCCGGGCCGGCGACCGCCGCAACACCTCCACCGCCTCGGTCAACACGGGGACCGCCGCCGCGGGCTCGCTCGCGGCACCCAGCACCCGCAGGGCCACCCCCACCGGGCGGGCGGTGCCCCAGGCACGCGCCGCCACCAGGTCCCGGGCGGCCAGCTCCCGCGCCTGCTCCTGCTCCCCCCTGGCGAGGTGCGCCAGCGCCGCCTCGGCCCGCCACGGCAGCGTCATCGGGTTCTCGATCTGCCAGCTGCGGGCCCGCGAGCCGCACTCGAGCAGGTCGGCTAGTCCACCGTCGACGTCCCCGGTGGCCACCCGCAGCCTTCCCCGCGCCAGTAGCAGAAAGTTGTTCCGGAACAGCTCCGGGAGCGCACCGGAGATCCCCATGCGCCGCACCCAGCGCTCGGCGGTCTCGTACTCGCCCTGGTCCACGGTGGTCAGCAGCAGCTCCATCCCACACAGGCTGCGGTCATGGTCACCGGGCGGCACGCCCCATTCCTCGAACAGCTCCATCGCCTGGGTCAGCTCCGCGGCCGCCGCCGGGAGATCACCGTGCAGGCGGTACACCGACCCGCGGAGCAGATGGACCAACGCCGCCGGCCGCAGCAGCCCGTGGTCCAGCGCCCGCTGCCCCACGTCCCGGCAGAACTCCGTCACGAAGTCCAGCTCGTCGGCCTCCAGCAACGACCACAGGGGGAAGTACCCTGGCGGGCTGAGGATCGCCAGCTCGAACGGGGAGAGCGCCTCCTTGGCGTACCGCACGACGAGTTCCCGGTGCCGGCCACGCCGGGCGTACTGCACGGCGAAGAAGCCCAGCCACTCCCGGCGCAGCCGGGGTTCGTCGGGAACCTCCGCGAACAGGCGCTCCCGTTGCGCGTGGGCCGCGGAAACGGTGTGCCGCCGCATCAACGCCGCGGTGAACACCATCCTGCGCAGCTGCCAGGCAAGATCGGGGTGATCGGAACCCAGGCAGGCCAGTGCCTCCTCCGCGACCGTGCCGGCCTCCTCATAGGCGTCCACCGCCTGCAGCGCCTGGATCAGGCTCAGCGCGACGCCCGCGCGCAGGGTGGGTTCGGTGGCGTGCGCCATCGCCTCCCGCAGGGTGGCCATCCCCGCCGCGTGGTCGAAGATCAGCTCCGCGTTGCCCAGCATCCCGAGGACCTCGGCGCGCCGTGCCCGGGACAGCGGCGCATCCACTACGTGCCGCAGATGGGTCGCGGCCACATCCGGGGCACCCTGCCGCAACGCCCGCCGGGCCGTGTGGTGCAGAACGTCGACCTGCCACCGTTCGGTCGGGGCTCCTGCCTGCAGGAGATGCGCCGCGACCACGTCGTCCGCGGCCCCTTCGGTGTGCAGCAGCTCCGCGGCCCTGCTGTGGCCGAACATACGCGTGCCCAGGGGGAGCTCCTCGAGGACCGCACGGCGGACGAGGGAATGGGTGAACCGCAGGGGGTGCCTGTCCTGCAGGACACGCATCCTGACCAAAACGTCCAGGGCGGCTCGCGCGGCGTCCACGTCCAGCCGCGCCAGCGATGCCGCCTGCCGGAGCTGGACGTTGTCGTCGAGGATCGCCACGGCGCGGGCCAACTCCACGGCGTAGGGAAAGTTACGGAGCCGGGAGCGCAGCCGCTCGGCGACGGTGGGCGCCCCCAGGGTCATCACGTCGTGGACCGACGGTGGCGTGGACCGCCGCGCGACCCTGCGGCGCAGGGTGGCCCACAGCTCGTGCACCAGGAAGGGGTTTCCCCCGGTCACCTCGTGGCACGCCTCGACCAGGCCGGTACGCGGGCGGTGTCCGCCGACGTCCCGCAGCACCTGCGCCACGTCGGCCGGGGACAGCCCGTCGAGCCGGACCCGGTGGGCGGCCAGGGTGAGCTCGGTCAGGGACGCCTCGTCCCGCACCAGCTCACCGTCGGTGACACCCAGGGCGATCATGACGGGCATGCCGCTGAGCCGCCGTGCCGCGTATCCCAGGTAACGCAATGACGGCGCATCGGCCAGATGGGCATCATCGACAACCAGAAGTAGTGGTTTTCGCTCGGCAAGCGACGTGGTAATCAGGTGGATCGAGTGCAGTGTCGCCTGGATCAGCTCGGTATCAACCTGGGCGACATCGTTGTCGTAGTGCGCTTCTCGCCGCTGCCCCACCTGGTCGAACAAACCGGAGTACTCGTCACCACGCGCCGGTAGCAGGTCATTGAGCAACTGCCGGATCACGCCGAAGGCGAATTCGCCCTCCAGGGGAAGTCCGCTGGCCGTGCCGACATCGAAACCGAGCTCGGCCGCGAGCTGGCCGACCGCGGTGAGCAGCGCGCTTTTCCCGATCCCGGGCTCCCCGTGCACCTGCACCACCGAAGGGGCGCCGCGGGCCACCGCGCGGAGCCGTCTACCCAGGTCACGGAGGTTCGACTCGCGGCCCGGCAGGCTTGGTGCCCGGCCGGGGCGAGCGGGAGCCGAACCTGGGCCGGCGGCCGGACTGACCTCACTGCCCCGACCCCTCACCAGAAACTCCCCACGGCACGAGTGGTCCCGATCCACGGCACGGGGGAAAGCTACCAGAGACGACTGTTACACAGTATAACTGTTTCGTCTCCCGATCACCGCCGTGATCGCCTTTCACGACAACTGTTGCCGCGGTCAAGGACCGCGGTGGTCAGGTGAGATAGTCAGCACACACCCTGGCATACCTCGCCGGGATCGGGCACCGAACGATTCGCAAGGGAAGCGGCGACGAGTTTCCGACAAGCATAAGAGACCTGGGAAACCTCACACCAACGTCAGCACGGTGCGCGAGGAGATCGTCCGGGGGACCGGTGACGCTCGACCTTGCGTGCCAGGTGGTTCACCACACAGGGCGGGCAGGGTCCGGAATGGGGCCGTCCTCCTGGTCAGGACTACCGTTGGCACGCCGAACCCGGCGGTGGCGCTTGTCGCCCCCGTGGAGATGTTGACCGTGCCGCTGCGGTCACCGTCGGTCTCAACCCATGTACCGAACGCACGTCCAGCTCGACCGCCTGGGGTTCGGTGGGCCGTCCACCGGCGGCTGGGCTCGACCAGGGGGTGCGACAGTGTGGGACCGATGCCCCATACCGAAGGGCTCGGGCCAGGACGAGCCGGGGACGGTAGTGATCCAGCCACACCCGGAGATCGAGCAACTTTTCCAGGGCCAACCATCGTTGCCGGGGCGGCTGTCCCGGCTCCACCTCCGCCGCCCGCCGTACGAAGCACCGGTCCACCAGGGTGAACACGTCGTGTCCCGGCTCGGCCGCCACCTCGAGTGCCTGCCGCCGCAACGACTCGAGATAGCGACGGCCCCGGATGGCCGGGTATGGGTTCCTGACGCGCCTCAGCACCACCGGGGGTACCACCGCACACGACGCGGCGCGCAACACGCTCTTCTCCCGCCCGCCGAAGACGTGTAACGACCACGGGATGTTGAAGGCGTACTCCGTGATGCGGTGGTCGCAGAAGGGAACCCGGACCTGGAGGCCCACGGCCATGCTCATCCTGTCCTTGCGGTCGAGTGTTCCCGGCAGGCTTCGGGTGAGGTGCAGGTAGAGCAGTTCCCGCCGCCTCCTGGTGTCCGCGTCCTCATCATCGAGCACGGGTGTCTCGGCGACCGCGTCCCGATAGTGCTGGGTGGTGAACCCCGGGATGTCCAATGCCTGGGCCAGCTCGGAGCGGAGGTACGGCCGTTCCTGCCGCACCCGACCGGTCACCGCGCTGAGCCACGGAAAGCCCTCCGCCGCACCGACCATCGGGTCGTGGAACCACCGGTAGTCGCCGAACGTCTCGTTCACGCCCTCGTCGGACAACACGACGGTTGACGATTCCCGGATCGCCTGGCACTGCAGGAGAAAGGCGTGGTCCATGTCCCCACGCCCGACGGGCATGTCGCGTGCGACAACAGCCGCTTCGCGAACTGCGGGATCGGCCAGCGAAGCATGGTCCAGCAGGAGGTCGGTGTGGTCGGTGCCGAGATGGTCGACGACCGCCCGCACGTAGGGAGCGTCCGGGTTGACGTAGACACCGTCTGGGCCGATGTTGTCGGCGCCTTCGGCGAATCCGACGGAGAGGGAGCGGACCCGCTTCCCCCGCTCCGCCAACTCACCAGCCGCGAACCCGGCAACGGCGCTGGATTCCAGGTCACCGGACAGCAGCACGGACGCGGGCACGTCCGAGACCAGTTGACGACGAACCGTGTCCCGCAACAGTTCCCGGAGCCGAACGATGGTGGTCTGTCGATCGTCTCGGTGGTGCCGCGGGGTGAGCCGCCAGTACACATGTTCCCGGAGGCCATCCCGGCCCACCGTGACCAGCGCCCCGGGAAGCACCTCCCGCATGCCCCGCCAGACCGCGACTCCCGGTGTCTTCACCCCGGCGACGATCTCCCGCATTCCGTCCAGGTCAACGGTGGCGCCACCAAGGGGTTGGCCAGGATCGCCTTCGGCTCGGAGCCGAAGAGCACCCCGTCCGAGGTCGGGTAGTAGTGGAGCGGCTTGATACCGAGCCGGTCACGCACCATCAACAGCCGACTGCGCCGATCGTCCCACACCGCGAAGGCGTACATCCCGTTCAGGCGGTGCACGACGTCCTCATGCCACTCGAGATATCCGCGCAGCACGACCTCGGTGTCGCTGCGGGTGCGGAATCGATGGCCGCGCCGGCGAAGCTCGGCGCGAAGCTCGGCGAAGTTGTAGGTTTCGCCGCTGTAGGTCAGGGCCACCGACCCGGTGGGTGTGTTCTCGACCATGGGCTGCGCACCGCCCCGAGGATCGATGGTCAACAGGCGGCGGTGCCCGACAGCGGCGTGGCGGCCGGTCCACCCGCCCGTGGCGTCCGGCCCGCGACGCGCCATCGTCGCGACCATCGCATCGAGGGTGTCCCGGTGCGCACCGAGATCCCGTTCGAACGACACCCAGCCAGTGATTCCACACATACCGTTCCTCCTGCGCACCGGACAACGGAGAATGGAGAATGGAACGCGGCGACACCACTGGCTGCCCCGGGGGATAGCCCGGCAGGTTACAAGCGATAACTACCGAGATCAATCGTAACCTTCGCGCTCGTGCGAACGTCAACATCGGTTCTCGCACCAGGGAACGTCTCTCGTCCTTGCTGGCGACGTGGTCGCGTCCCAACTGGGTGGTTCACGCAAGCGGCATGCGGAAGCTCCTCGGCACCAGGAACGGGGCCGAGATGGTACGGATAGCCAACTTCGGCGCGGCCAAGCCGAGGTCCAGCCCAGACGCAGCGACCGAACTGTCGACCAGTGCCGTGCCGATGACCCGCGCCAGCGACGGGGAGTGCACGGCGTGAGTCACCATGCCAACCTCGGTGTCGTCCACGACCACGCCGCTCCCCCGCGCAGGTGGTGCAACCAGCCCCTCGTCCGCTACCCAACACACGGGCTCGCGCTCGAGACCATTGTTCCAGCGGACAAGAAGCGCCTCCCTACCGACGAAGTCGTGCTCGAAGTCGATCAGCCACTGCAGGCCGACCTCGAACGGGGTGACCTCGGCGCCGCCGCTCTCGCGTTCCAGGTTGACGTAGCGGGCCTCCATCCGGCACACGTCCAACACGGCTCGCCCGCAGTCCGGGGCGCCGAGCACGACGAGCTGGTCGTGCATGTCCGCGGCTTTCGCTGCCGGGACCACGAACTTGTAGCCGTACTCACCGGTGACCCCGATGCGGGCGGCCAAACCGTCCTCGGTAACGACGAAGCTGCCGTAGGCCATGGACGCCACCGGGAACGGGAGAAACTTCGCCGCGATCCGGCCAGCAGCGGGCCCCTCCACACCGTACGCGGCGTATTGGTCACTGGCATCGGTGACGTCAAGGTCCGTGACGCCCTCGGCAGCGGTAAGCAGGTGGTCGACCGCCACGCGGGCCTGGTCCGGCCATATCTCCACCAGATAGTCGGTGGCGCTGCGGTAGATCAGCACCTCCGAGACGATCAAGCCGTTCTCGCGCAGCATCAGCGCGGCGGAGATCTGCCCTTCCAGAAGGAAGTCGGTGCTGCGGGTACAGATCTCACCCAGGAAGTCCGTCGCCACGGCACCGGACACCCGCACGAACCCGACTGCCGAGTAGTCGACCAGGCCACAGCCTCGGCGCAACGCGCGATACTGGTCGGTGGGGTTGGTTTCGACGCGGTTCATCTTCCACCTCATTCTGTTCGTCTCGGTGCAGTGACACGGCCCGGTGGTGGAACGGGGTAGGGGTGCGACGGCAGCCGCGGGAGGTCGGCGGCGGCCGCCACGCCGTCCACCTGTTCCCGGCACGGTGGCTGCGTTCAGGACTGCTTCGCCTGGATGTGGTCGACGAGTCGGTTCAGCGAGAGCAAACTCTCGGCGTCGTCGTCGGTGATGGTCACCCCGAACTCCTCCTCGACCGCCATCGCCAGCTCCAGCATGTCGATCGAGTCGAGCTCGAGGCCACGGCCGAACAGCGGCTGGTCGTCGCCGATCAGTTCCGGCTCGACGTCCAGCGACAGGCGTTCCGCCAGAAGGTGCTTGACCCGGGAACAGCGCGCTGCGCTCGGCGGCCAGGCGCCTCGTCTCGGCCAGGCTCGGGGACATGTTCTCCGCTCCTTGTGGCTCCGGTGGGATTCGCTGCACAACCGCCCAACCGGCGTGGCCGGTCGGCGGTGCCAACGGGTTGGGTTCAACAGGTGAGGCCGCCGTCCACCACCACCGAGGTTCCGGTGACATAGGACGCGGTCCGCTCGCTCAACAGGAACCGCACGACCGAGGCCACCTCGGCCGGCCGGCCGCTGCGGGCGAGCGGAACCTGCCGCAGGTGGTCGGCGAGCCGGTCATCGGGCGCCGTGTCGGTCATCGTGGTCTCGACGAGCCCGGGGAGCACCGCGTTCACCCGCACCCCGTACCCACCGAGTTCCTTGGCCAGCACCCGCACCACCGCCAGCAGTCCGGCCTCGGACGCCGCGTAGTTCGCCCGCCCCGGCAGGGAGTTGGTGGCGCTGGTCGAGCTGACCACGACGATGGCGCCGGCCCGTTGGCCGGCCATCAGGCGGGCGGCCGCGCGGCAGCACAGGAACGCTCCGGTGAGGTTCGTGTCGAGCACGCGACGCCACTTGGCCTCGCCCATCGTCACGGCGTACCCGTCGGCGGTGATACCGGCGTTGCTGACCAGGCCGTCGAGTCCGCCATAGTTGGTCCGGATCTCGGCGAACATCCGGTCGATGTCCGCGGGATCTGCCACGTCACCCCGGACGAGCCGTGCTTCCGGCTGCAGCTTCCGTACCTCCGCCAACGCCCGTTCGGCCTGTTCCTCGGGCTCGGGGTCGTTGAGGAGGACGATTGCGCCCGCGCCCGCCAGTTCCTTGGCCACCGCGAGGCCGATGCCCCTGGTGGCATCCGTGACCAGGACAACGTTTCCCTCCACGTCCGCCACCGTGAACCTCCTGGGATGTTCCGGGCCCCAGGCCCGGGCGGTACCCGAACCGTCCGACGCCACTCGAGCGCCGGCTGGCGGTGAAGGGAGACCCTTGCCCGCGGGGGAAAGAACCCCGGTGCTGTAGAACGGGGAGAAGTCACGTCAACTCCCTACCGAATGCGCGGAACACCAAGTAGCCCAGGGCCGCCTCGGACATCTCACCCACCGCCACCGACGGCTCGGCCAGGCGTAGCGCCTCGTGCGTTCCCAGGTGTCGTGCCGTCCGCGCTATCTCCCGGCCGAGGCTTGCCAGCATCCGGCCTGGGCCGATCTCGACGAACGTCCCGGCACCGAGAGCGATCAGCGTGCGGACGGTCGCGTCCCACCGCACGGGCGAGGTCACCTGCCGCAGGAGCAGCTCGCGGTACCGCGTCACGTCCGACACGACCTGCCCGGTCACGCTGGACACCAGTGGCACGCCGGGCGGCCGGAGCCGCACCGTGGCAAGCTCCCGCGCCAGTTCCGCTTCGGCCTCGGCCATCAAGGGCGAGTGGTGAGCACTTCCCCCCGAGAACAGCCGGACCCACAACGCACCGCTGTCGCGGGCGGCGGTGGCCACGGCCCGGACAGCGGAGGCTTCACCGGAAACCACGATGTGCCGGGGAGAGTTGAAGTGCGCGACGACGACGGTCTCGCCGTCTTGCTCACCGCAGAGCTTCAGGACAACGTCGGGTGGCAGGCCGACGACGGCCGCCATCGCGCCGGGGTGGCGCCGGGTCGCCCGGGCCATGGCCTTTCCCCGGGAGGACACCAGCCGGAGCGCGGTGTCGATGTCGAGGCTGCCACACGCGACCAGCGCGCTGTACTCACCGAGGCTGTGGCCGGCCACGAGGGCCGGCCGGCAGCCGCGGACCCCGAGCCGCGCCGCCATCGCGCAGGACCAGACGAACACCAGGACCTGGCCGACCTCCGGGTCGGTCGGCGTTGCTGCGTCGGCCGAACGCATCAGCTCCGCCACCGGTAGCCCGGTGACCTCCCCGGCGCGGGCGAGCAGCCCCAGGGTGGGTTCGCTCCGGTCGAGCTCGCGCCCCATGCCGGGGAACTGGCTGCCCTGATCGGGGAAGACCCACGCCGGGCCACCTGACGATGGCTCGCTCATCACGCATCCCCGTCCGGTACCGTCGTTGCCCGCGCCAGCTCGGCCCGCGCCAGCCCGCGGCCCGGTCCGGCTGCCCCGTCATCGGTGACGATCCGCGCACCCCGCTTCCGTGCGCGTGCAGCGCCACGGAGCCGCCTCAGTGCGACCGGCTCGTCCCCCCGCAGCGGATCGATGTCCGCGTCGCCGACGCCTGGCGGCAGGGCAACGGAAAATCCCACCACGAAGCAACACCTGCCGTCCGAATCAGCGGGGTTCGACGACGTTCCACGTCAACCACCTGCGGTGAACGAATTCCGTCGCGTGATCCGGATCCGCTCCAGCCGGATCCGGATTTGCGCGGCAAAGCTAAGCGAACGCGCCAACGGGTGTCAACGAGTCACCAGTCCAGAGCTATTACGGGATGCCGAGCGAAGACAGCGACCAGGCTTGAAATGAAGGACACGAAAGGGTCTGAAATGTTCTGCCACTTCACGTGGCCAGCGTGAACACTCTCCGCAAAGGACTCGATAGTTGACCCGAACGAACCTTGACGGGCATCCCGGCACCTGCTTAGCCTCCACGCCGGAGTCGACTAATGAACCAGTTCTTCGAGCCGTTTTCAACCCGCTGGTCTCTCGCAGTTCACGTTGCCGCAGCAGCCGCCTTGGGGGCCCGGAAAGCTATGCCACGTTGGGTGGAAACCGCACCACGAATCATGTGCCGGGACCATGTCGCGACCTCGGCCCGCGTGCGGTGGGGGGAATGCGACAGCCAGGGGTATGCCTGTCCTGCCAGCTTCGTCATCCGCACCTGGGCCGGCACATCCACTGTCCGGCTCGAGTGCTACCACGAGATCTACCGCGGGAACGGCGCGCAGCTGATCGCCGAGGCCCGCTCCAGCCGTGCGCTCGTGGATCCGTGGCGTCGCCCGCGTATACGCACCCCGCAGGACTTCCGCGACAAGTTCGAGACGTTCATGGAGAACCGGCGTCGAGGGGAGACGACGAGTACGCCGTGAGCGGCTTCAACGGCACCACGACCCCGGCACCGAGCTGTCGGCTTCACCGACGCCACCGTCTCATGGAAAGCGGCTGTGTGCTGAACACGCGCTGTCGCGGGAATGGACATCGCCAGCCGCACATCGGCACGACCGGCCGGACATCGGGCGCGTGGTGGGACCTGCCTGTGCACGTGTTGCACCGATTCCGGCACCGCACCACCGGCGTCTGGATTGCGACCAACCCAGCCTGGCTGCCGAACGATTGCCGATACTCCCTCGCCGCTCGTCACCACGGGGAAGCACACACGTCTCCCATGACACGAGCACCTGCCGGCTCGCAGTACCAGACGCGCGAGTCTTTCGACCCCACCGCCGAAGTCGACCTTGCCGAGACACCTTCCACCCCGGAGACCGACATGCCTCTCCATCCCAGGATCGAGCAGTTCCTGACCTGGCTGCGGGAACAGGGCACTCCCCCGTTACACCGGGTCGGCGTCCCCACCGCCCGTGACCTCATGCCCGGCCTGCGCGCGGCGCAGGGTGACCCGGAGCCGGTCGCCGGCGTGGTCGACCTGCTGGTCCGCGGCCCGGCCGGGCGCCTTCCGGTGCGGATCTACCAGCCGGGAGGCGGGGACGGCGGCCGGCCCCTCGTCGTGTTCTTCCACGGGGGTGGATGGTCCTACGGCTCGCTGGAGCTGGTGGACCGCCCGTTGCGTCGGCTCGCCAACGCCACCGGCGCGGTGATCGCCAGCGTCGAGTACCGGCTCGCCCCGGAGACCTGCTTCCCCGGACCGGTCGAGGATGCCTACGCCGCGGTGACCGCGCTCGCCGCACAGGCGGGCGCCCTCAGCGCGGACCCGCACGCCGTTGTCGTTGCCGGTGAGAGCGCCGGCGCCAACCTGGCGGCGGCGGTCGCACTGATGGCCAGGGACCGCCGGGGCCCCCGGCTCCACCTCCAGATCCTCATGTGCCCGATCCTCGCTCCGGCCAAAGGATCGCGTTTCGCGTCCTACCACGACTACGGGCAGGGCTACTTCATCACCCGAGACACCTTGTTGACCTGCTGGGAGCTCTACATGTCCGCAACGGAGGAATCCGATCACCCCTACGCGGCACCCTTGCTAGCTCCCAACCTTTCGAAGCTTCCGCCGGCCCTCATCCTGACTGCCGAGTTCGACCCGGTACGCGATGAGGGCGAGGAATACGGGAACCGGCTTCGCACGGTGGGCGTGGAGGCGAGGGTGCACCGGCACGAAGGCATGATTCACGGGTTCTTCCTGCTGTCGGGGATTCCCGAGGCGGTCAACCCCGCGATCGAGGAGATCGGCGTTGAGTTACGTACGCGGTTTCCCTGCTGACGAGGGAAACCGCGGCTGGCGTTCGACCTACGTCCGGACCACGACAAGCCGCATTGCCCGCACGATCACGAATCCGGCCGCCAATCACCGATGGGAGTGTCACCATGGGTATTGCGACGTCACTGAGGGATCTCGACCCGAACCACGCACCGTCAGCAGGGGCCGGCGACAGCAGGAGGCAGTCGATGCTGTCCCGCGGCCTGGCGATACTGGCTGAATTTGGTCCGACCGACGGGGAACTGACGGTCGCCGAGCTGGCTGACCGGTGCAGTATCCCCAAACCGACGGTGTACCGGCTGCTCCACGAGCTGGTTGGCTGGGGGCTGCTGGAACGCGGCCGGCGCGGGTTCCGGCTGGGCACCCAGTTGTTCTCCCTCGGCATGCGGGTTCCCCGGCTGCGGGCGCTGCGCACCACCGTCCTCCCGGTACTGCTGCGGTTGTCGGAGCTCACCAACGAGCCGTCCTATCTGTCGATCCTGGACGGGTCCTGCCTCGTCGACGTCGAAGCGGCCGGCAGGGTCACCCGGCACGCCGGGCGCACGGTCCCGGCGCTGTCGTCGGCTGCCGGACGACTTCTGCTCGCCCGGCGTTCCGCGCGGGCCGAACCGTTGGCACCGTTCCATGCGCACGGATACGCCGTGCACCACGACAGCCGTGGCCTGGTCTGTGTCGCGGCAGCCGTCGCGGCCCACGCCGGAGCACCGGAATCAGCGATCTCGGTGGTGGGTCCGGCCAGGCGTCTGGATCTGCGCCGGGTGGTTCCGGAGGTGCGGGGCGCCGCGGCAGCAGCCGCCCGGCGGCTTGTCCTGCTGAGCGAGGCGAACTGACCGGGGCGGACTTCGACGGATCTCCGCGACCGTGACGTTTGTCGATGTCCGGTCGCGGAAGTACCGCAACGTCGGTGGTGCCTCCGGCGGCGTGCGCCATCCGTCGGCCGACCGCGCACCAGCAGTGCGTCCAGGCTCGGGATTGCCGGCCGCCACACACCGCGCGCCCGCACCGCCTCGGCCATTGTTCGCATGCGGCAACGTCGGTGCCGGACAAAGCCAGACCGTGGTTCGGCCGCTTGCGCGGCTAGCGCAGGGTCGCGTGGCTCGGACGTAGCTCGTCGACCGTGCGGACGCCGAGCAGCTGCATGGTCCGGACGATCTCCGTCCGGAGGATGTCGAGGGCCCGCTGGACACCCCGCTCCCCACCGGCCATCAGGCCGTACAGGTAGGCCCGGCCGATGAGGCAGGTCCGCGCGCCCATGGCGAGCGCGGCCACGATGTCGGCGCCGGACAGGATGCCGGTGTCCAGCCAGACCTCGGCCTTGTCGTCCACCGATTCCAACGTCGCGGGCAGCAGTTCGAGCGGGACCGGAGCGCGGTCGAGCTGCCGCCCACCGTGGTTGGACAGGATGACCGCGTCCGCACCACGCGCCACGACCGCACGGGCGTCCTCGGGGTTCTGGATCCCCTTCACCACGAGCTTGCCCGGCCACGACTCCCGCACCCAGTCCAGGGTCTCGAGGTTCAGCGTGGGGTCGAACAGCGAGTTGATCAGGTCCGCGATCGTGCCACCCCAGGACCGCAGTGACGCGAAGGTCAGTGGTTCCGTGGTGAGCAGGTTGAACCACCAGGACGGATGCATCGCGCCGTCGAGGAACGTACGCAGCGTGAGCGTCGGCGGGATGGTCAGGCCGTTACGCACGTCACGCATCCTCGCCCCTGCCACCGGGGTGTCCACCGTCAACATGAGGGTGTCGTAACCGGCGCTGTGTGCGCGGTCCATCAGCTCGCGCCCCGCCCCGCGGTCCCGCCACACGTAGAGCTGGAACCACCGCCGCGCCCGCGGAGCGGCCGCGGCGACACCCTCGATCGAGGTGGTTCCCATGGTGGACAGCGCATAGGGAATTCCCGCACGCTGGGCCACCCGGGCCACCGCAACCTCACCCTCGTGATGCATCATGCGCGTGAAACCCGTCGGCGCGAAGGCAAACGGCAGCGAGGAACGCTTGCCGAGGATCTCGATCCCAAGGTCCACATCGGACACACCGCGCAGCACGTTCGGGTGGAACTCGACCCGGCGGAAGGTCTGCCGGGCGCGGCGCAGGCTCTCCTCCTGCTCGGCCGCACCGTCGGTGTAGTCGAACACCGCCCGCGGGCAGCGGCGGCGAGCGATCAGGCGCAGGTCCGCGATCGTGTGCGCATTGGCGAGCCTGCGCTCGGTCGGGTTGAGCTTGATCGGCTTCGGCCGCAGGATCTCGGCAAGCTCCCGGGGACGAGGCAGACGGCGCTTGGTCACGGAGCTCCTCTCTCGTCGTGGTGGTGTGCAACGCTGCCGGTAGCACCCGCCGCCACACCGAAGTCACCGGCGTGCGACTGTGGACTTCCGGTCGGCGAACACACCGCGGTCACCACGAACGACCCTATGACGCGAAGATCCTCTCGTTCGCATGGGGACGCGAGCAGATATCGGACTACCCAGCGGGACCAGCGCAAAACGGGCCGGCTTATCCGTCACAGGGGTGGGAAACGGTTCGCCCAGGGGCGGGCTTCCTCGATCTGCGCGGCCAGGCGCAGGAGCAGACCCTCGCCGCCGAGTGGGGCCACGAACTGGACACCCAACGGCAGGTTGTCGGCCGTCCAGTAGGTCGGCACCGACATCGCGGGGCGGCCGGTGAGGTTGGCGAGCTGGGTGTAGGGCACCCAACCCAGGTTGTCCCGAATGACCTTGTTCACCACGCCCAACCGACGCAGCAGCCGCGTCAAGCGCAGCCGCAGCACTGCCTTGCCGGCCACCCGCAGCAACGGTGGAGTGCCCAGCGATCCGATCGGGATCGGTGGGCGGGACAGCGTCGGGGTGAGCAACAGGTCGTAGCGGCTGTGGAAGTCGGCCAGGGCGCGCACGTACAGGTGCCACCGCATGTGGGCGATGATGTAGTCGGGCGCGGTGGTGAGCCGCCCCAGCCCCGTCATGATCTGGGTGTCGAACTCGAAGTCGCCGAGTCGGCAGCCGGTCCGGTTCCCGATGTCGCGCACCAGGGCGGCCATGGTGGCGAACCACGCGGTGAGGAAGTCGTGGGCCAGTTCCTCGTCGTCGTAGTCCACCTCGGCCGGCTCCACCACGTGTCCCAGCTCCGCCAGCAGTTCGGCGGCGCCGGTGACGGCCGCGACCGCGTCGGGATGCACCCGGGGGTTGAGCGCCGACCGGTGACTGAAGCCGATCCGCAGCCGGCCAGGGGGCTGCCCCAGCTGGGACAGGTAGCTCTGTTCCGGCGGGGTCACCCCGTAGGGGCTGTCCGCTTCCGGGCCCACCAGGACGTCGAGCATCGCGGCGGTGTCCCGCACGGTGCGGGACAGCACACCATTGGTGGCCGCACCGTGGAGCAGCTCGCCGAAGGCGGGACCGGAGGAGACCAGTCCCCGCCCGGGCTTGAGCCCGAACAACCCGCAGCAGCCGGCGGGGATGCGGATCGACCCGCCCCCGTCGTTGGCCCCGGCCACCGGCACGATGCCGGCCGCCACCGCGGCCGCCGAGCCCCCGGAGGACCCGCCGGGGGTCCGGTCCAACGCCCAGGGGTTGCGGGTGGGGCCGAACAGGTCCGGCTCGGTCACGCCCTTGGCGCCGAACTCGGGGGTGTTGGTCTTGCCGAAGATGACCAGCCCGGCGTCCAGCCAGCGCCGCACGGTCGCGGAGGACTCCAGGACGGGGTGGCCGGCCAGCGGACGGCAGCCACCGGCGGTGGGCTCACCGGCGAAGTCCTGGTGCAGATCCTTGATGAGGAAGGGGACACCCGCGAACGGGCCGGACAGGTCCTGCGACACCCGTTCCTTGGCCTGGGTCTCCATCGTGCGCACGATGGCATTGATGCGCGGGTTGACCCGCTCGGCTCGGACCAGCGCGGTCTCCAGCAGCTCCGCGGCCGACACCTCGCCCCTGGCGACCAGCTCCGCCAGGCCCAGAGCGTCGAAGCGCCGGTACTCCTCGAAGTCCATGCCGCCTCCCGCCTCCCTCAGCAGTCACGGCCCGCTTCCGGACAGTAATCTACTGATGGGTAAATGAGCGAGCGTTTCGAGCCAAGGTCACGACACGCCGCCCATCGTTGATGGCTGGGGCGGGCAGCTCGGGCGCCCTGTCCCGGCACGGCTAGCAGCAGTGCCGGCCACGCCAGGCGTCGCGAGCCTCCTTCAGCGCGACGGCGGCGATGACCAGCGCGGCCAGCGGGTCGGTCCACGACCAGCCGAACAGGCTGTTGAGCAGCAGCCCGGTCAGCAGGACCCCGGACAGGTAGGTGCACAGCAGGGTCTGTTTCGAGTCGGCGACCGCGCTCGCCGAGCCCAGTTCCCGGCCGGCGCGGCGTTGGGCGGTCGACAGCACCGGCATGATCACCAGCGACAGGGCGGCCAGCACGATGCCGACCGTCGAGTGCTCCGCAGGCGCGACGCCCAGGAGCGCGCGCACGGACTCGACGGTGACGTACCCGGCGAGCAGGACGAAGGAGGCCGCAATGACCTTCAGTGCGACGCGCTCCCGGGCCTGCGGGTCGCGGCCGGAGAACTGCCAGGCGACCGCGGCCGCGGAAGCGACCTCGACCAGCGAGTCCAGGCCGAACCCGACCAGCGCGGTCGAGTCGGCCGCCGCGCCGGCCGAGAGTGCCACCCCCGCCTCGACGAGGTTGTAGGTGATCGTCGCGGCGACCAGGAGTCGGACGCGGCGGGACAACACCCGCCGCCGGTCCTGGTCGAGGCCGCGGGGCTCGGCCCCGGGCGGCGACACATCGCAGCATTCGTCCACACGGCTGGGGTGCACGTCGGTCTGCGGCTCCCGCTCCGGCCCGCTCACGGCTGGGTGTCCTCCACCCGCTCGTCCCCGGCGCAGCCGTAGGTCGGGCACAGCGCCACAGCGTTGCCGGTCGCGGCCAGGACCACCTCGGCCGCCGCCAGCACGTCGACCAGTCCCGGCTGCGCCAGCCGGAACACCGACGCCCGTCCCGCGGGTTCCGAGGCCACCAACCCGCAGCCACGCAGGCAGGCCAGGTGTTGGGACACCGTGGACTGCGCCAGGCCCAACACCTCGACCAGGTCCACGACCCGGGCCGGGCCCTGGCTGGCCAGCCTGCGCAGGATCGCCAGGCGGGTCGGATCGCCCAGGGACCGGAACAACGCCGCCGCAGGTGCGAGCTCCACCCGTATGAGTTCGTCATCGGCCGCTGTCATCGTCATATCCCGATGATATCGGGCACGGTAATCGACGCGCCTCGGGGTCGGTCGGGTTTTCGAGCGCCGTACCCGGGAACGCCTTACCCGAAGGTGCCGGCCACCTTCGGGTGCCGGCGTGGCCTCGTCCGAGGAGGTGCCATGGCCCAGCTTGTGGCCGACTACGTGTTGCGGCGACTTCGGGAGTGGGGGGTGACCCACGTCTTCGGCTACGCCGGCGACGGGATCAACGGGTTGCTCGCGGCCTGGGAGCGGGCGGACAACGACCCGCGGTTCGTCCAGGCCCGCCACGAGGAGCTGGCCGCCTTCGAGGCGACCGGCTACGCAAAGTTCTCCGGCCAGGTCGGGGTGTGCACGGCCACCTCCGGCCCCGGCGCGATCCACCTGCTCAACGGCCTGTACGACGCCAAGCTCGACCACGTGCCGGTGGTGGCGCTCGTCGGGCAGACCGCGCGCAGCGCGATGGGTGGCTCCTACCAGCAGGAGGTCGACCTCATCAGCCTTTTCAAGGACGTGGCCAACGAGTACGTGCAGATGGTCACGGTGCCCGAACAACTGCCGAACGTGCTCGACCGGGCGATGCGGATCGCCTACAGCCGGCGCACGGTGACCACCGTCATCATCCCGGCCGACGTGCAGGACCTCGAGTACAGCCCGCCGCCGCACGAGTTCAAGATGGTGCCCTCCAGCCTGGGCATGCCGCACGCCGTCCCGGTGCCCGCCGAGGAGGACCTGGCCCACGCCGCCGAGGTGCTCAACGCGGGCGAGCGGGTCGCGATCCTGGCCGGCCAGGGTGCGCGGAACGCGCGCGAGGAGCTGGTCGAGGTCGCCGAGGTGCTGGGTGCGGGGGTCGCCAAGGCGATGTTGGGCAAGGACGTGCTGCCGGACGACCTGCCGTTCGTCACCGGTGCGATCGGCCTGCTGGGCACCCGGCCGTCCTACGAGCTGATGCGGGACTGCGACACGCTGCTCGTGGTCGGGTCGAACCTGCCCTACAGCCAGTTCCTTCCGGACTACGGCCAGGCCCGCGGGGTACAGATCGACATCGACCCCACCATGCTCGGTCTGCGGTACCCCTTCGAGGCGAACCTGCACGGCGACGCCGCGCGCACGCTGCGGGCCCTGCTGCCGCGACTGCGGCGCAAGGCGGACGGTGACTGGCGCCGGACCATCGAGCACAACATCTCCCGGTGGTGGGATGTGATGGATCGGCGGGCCAAGGTGTCGGCCGACCCGATCAACCCGGAGCTGGTCTTCCACGACCTGTCCCCGCTGCTGCCCGAAGACGCAATCATCACCTCCGACTCCGGATCGGCCGCCAACTGGTACGCCCGGCACCTGAAGTTCCGGGGCCGCATGCGGGGCTCGCTGTCCGGAACGTTGGCGACGATGGGCTGCGGCATGCCGTACGCGACCGCCGCCAAGTTCGCGCACCCGGACCGGCCGGTCTTCGCGCTCGTCGGTGATGGCGCCATGCAGATGAACGGGCTCAACGAGCTGCTGACCATCGAGATGTACTGGCAGGAGTGGCGTGACCGGCGGCTGGTCGTCGGGGTGCTCAACAACGGCGATCTCAACCAGGTGACCTGGGAGTTGCGCGCGATGGGCGGGTCGCCGCAGTTCCTGCCGTCGCAGCGGCTTCCCGAGTTCCCCTACGCGTCCTTCGCCGAGAGCATCGGGTTGCACGGCATCCGGGTGGACAAGCCGGACACCGTGCGCGGTGCCTGGGAGGAGGCGCTGCGTTGTGACCGGCCGTGTGTGGTCGAGTTCCTGACCGACCCGAACATCCCGCCGATCCCGCCGCACGCCACGTGGGAGCAGATGGAGAAGACCGCCGCGGCGTTGCTGAAGGGCGACCCGGAGGCGTGGAACATCCTCAAGCAGGGCACCAAGGTGAAGATGCAGGAGATGCTGCCGGGATCCGGGCGGTGAGCCGATCCGGTGCCGCTGGTGAGGGAACGCCGCAATCGCTTGTCGGATCCCAACCGAGACCGAGGAGGTGGGCGGGACACACTCGCCGAGGACGACCGATGTCGGGCAGTATCGCGTGGGGTGTACAACGGCAACGGGATGGGCGTCTTATCCCAGTGCGCCCGCCAGAACCTCGGCGAGGTGCCGGGCATGCCGCGTACTCCCATGCTCGATCTGGGTACGGCAACTGAAGCCATCGGCGAGCAGCACCGTGTCAGGCGCGGCTTCCCGCACCGCTGGGAGCAGGGCGCGCTCCGCGCAGGCCATCGACACATCGTAGTGGTCCTTTTCGAAGCCGAAGTTTCCTGCCAGGCCGCAACATCCGGAGTCCAGTACCTCGGCGTCCAGACCGATCTGCCGCATGAGTTCAACGTCGGGCCCGAAGCCCAGCACTGCGTGCTGGTGGCAGTGCGTCTGGATGAGCGCCTCCCGGTGCACCTGGGGTGGTGACCAGGGCCCGGGCAGGTGGCTGGTCAATATCTCGGCCAGGGTGACGAAACGGCGGCGTAGCCGGCGTACGTCCTCGTCATCGGGCATCAGCTCTTCCATGTCGGCGCGGAACACTGCGGTGCAGGAGGGTTCCAGGCCGACCACCAACGTGTCGGTCCGGATCCATGGACGCAGCGCGCGGAGGGTTCGCCGGATCATCTTGGCCGCCATGTCGAGCTGCCCGGTGGAGATCCACGTCAAGCCACAGCACAGGGCCTGTTCGGGTACGACCACCCGGAAGCCGGCGGCTTGCAGCACCCGGACCGCGGCCCGAGCGATGTGCGGGTGGTAGTGATTGGTGAAGGTGTCCGGCCACAACACCACCGTCCGTGGATCTCCAGGAACAGCACTCTCCGGACAGCGGTATTGCCGCCACCACCGCTGGAACGTCCGTGGCGCGAACCTCGGGATCTCCCGTTGCGGGGCTATGCCCGCGACGCGCTTTCCCACGCGCGACACCAGCGGTGTGTGCAGAGCCGCGTTAGCAAGCCGGGGCACCTGGCCCGCGAGGTGGGCCCACAGTGGCATCCAGCCAAGGCTGTAGTGCTGGGCGGGGCGCGGCCGCCGGTGGTAGTGGTGGGCAAGGAACTCGGCCTTGTAGGTGGCCATGTCGACGCCGACCGGGCAGTCCTTCTTACAGCCCTTGCAGGCCAGACAGAGGTCGAGGGCGTCGCGCACGGCGGTGGACCGCCAGCCGTCGGTGATCGGGGAGTCCTCGTGTCCCCGCATCATCTCGAACAGCAGACGCGCCCGGCCCCGGGTGGAGTGCTCCTCCTCGAGCGTGGCCATGTAGGAGGGGCACATCACGCCGCCGGAGTGCTGCCGGCACTTGCCCACCCCCACGCAGCGGCCGACCGCGCGGACGAAGCTGCGGCCGTCGTCGGGGTACCGGAAGTGGGTCGGTTCCTGCCGCGGTCGCCAGTCCGGCCCCAGCCGCAGGTGCTCGTCGACCCGGCAGGGCGCCACAATCTTGCCGGGGTTCATCCGGTTGCCGGGGTCGAACAGGTTCTTCAGCTCGCCGAACGCACCGACCAACTCTGGCCCGAACATGCGGACCAGCAGCTCCCCACGGGCCTGGCCGTCGCCGTGCTCCCCGGACAGCGAGCCGCCGTACTCGCTGACCAGGTCGGCGGCGCGCTGCACGAACCGGCGGAAGCCGCGCACCCCGAGCGCGGTGGTGAGCTGGAAGGGGATGCGGGTGTGCACGCAGCCGTGGCCGAAGTGCCCGTAGATCGAGGGGTGGTCCAGCTCGAACTCGGTGAACAACGCCCTGAGGTCGCGCAGGTAGTCACCGAGCCGGTCCGGTGGTACCGCGGAGTCCTCCCAGCCCGGCCAGTTGTCCGGCAGCCCGGGCGGGTGGGCGGTCACCCCCAGCCCGGACTCCCGTGCGGCGTGGATCTTCTCCTGCAGCCGGGGGTCCTCGGCCAGCAGGACGTCGTCGTTCTCCGGCCGCTTGTGCAGTGCCGCCAGGACTTCTCGCGCCCGGTCCCGGGCCTCCTCCGGCGAGTCTCCACCGTACTGGGCGAGCAGCCAGCCACCGCCGCGGGGGAGCTGCCGTGCGGACTCCTCGTGCATGCGTTGGCGGTGCATCAGCTCGACCAGCCGGTCGTCGATGGCCTCGAGCTGGAGGGGGCTGGCGACGGCAAGGATGTCGGCGACGTGGTCGGCGGCGTCAGCGATGTCGGCGTAGCCGAGCACGAGCGTTGCCTTGTGCTCGATCCTCGGGACGAGCTTCAGCTCGGCGCGCAGCACCGTGGCCAGCGTTCCCTCACTGCCCACCAGCAGCTTGGCAACGTCGAAGTCCTGTTCGGAAAGGAGCGCGTCCAGGTTGTACCCGGAGACGCGACGCGGGATGTCCGGGTAGCGCTGCCGGATCAGCCCGGCATAGCGGTCCCGTAGCTGGCACAGGCCCCGGTACAGCTCGCCGCGCCGACCGTCCTCGGCGGCGAGGCGGCTCAGCTCGGGCTCATCGGTCGGGCCCACCCAGCTGCGGAGCCCGTCGTAGGTGACGACCTCCATCGCACCGACGTTGTCCACCACCTTGCCGGTCCGCTGGGCCGTGGCGCCGCAGGAGTTGTTGCCGATCATGCCGCCGATGGCGCAGTGGCTGTGGGTGGACGGGCGGGGGCCGAACTCCAGGCCGTACCCGGAGAGTTGCCGGTTCAGCTCGTCGAGGACGATGCCGGGCTCGACGAGGCATGTCCGGTTCTCCGCATCCACCGACAGCAGGTGGTGGCAGTACTTGGTCCAGTCGATGACGACCGCGACGTTGGTGCACTGCCCACCCAGGCTGGTCCCTCCCCCGCGGGAGAGCACCGGGGCGCCGTGCTCGCGGCAGACCTCAACGGCGACGGCCCCGGCCTCGACCGTCCGAGGTAGGACAATGCCGATGGGCACCTGGCGGTAGTTGGAGGCGTCGGTGGCGTAGGCGCCGCGCGTCCCCGCGTCGAAGCGCACTTCACCGTCCACGCGGGAGCACAGGTCATCGCGCAATGCGGCGCTGTCCACCCTGGGCAGGATGCCCAGCTCGCCCACCGGCCCTGTCATCCCACCCACCTCCGGTCGGGCCTGTCGGAAAACGATCGAGTCACCCAGCGCATGCCGTGTGGTGTGGCACGAGGTCGCGAAGCTGGCCAGGCCGTCGAGACACCCTCCTGGACCGAGTTCCCGGCACGGCTACGGCAGGCGTCTTTGCTGCTTCTCGCGCCGCCACAGGTACGCCAGTGCGGTGCCGGTCAGGATCACCAGACCGCCGAAAAAGCTGGTCGGGCTGGCCGCCACCACACCTGCGAGCGAGAGGACCGCGCCGAGATACAGCAGGACGAGGTAGGGCCAGCGGCGTCGCCCCGCACCTGTCGGTCGTCCCGTAGCCAGTGCCTCGGCCAGCTCGGGGTCGCTCTGCTCGAACCACAGTTCGATGCGCGCAAGTTGCTGGCGTTCGCGTCGGCTCAGCATCGCGACTCCCGGCCCTTACGTGCCTCATCCTTCTCCGGTTACCCCTCCGCGAGCGCGGCATACGCGGCCCGCCACGTGGCATGCGGTGGGTAGGCGGTGGTACTCAACGCTGGGGGTGGTCGTCCCTGCGCGGGGGATACTGATCCCCCTTGCCCGGGTACCACCAGTTCTCAGGTGGCCGCGAGGTGTCCTGGCCGAAGTCGGCGCCGGCACGGCCGCCCACGGTGAAACCTCGCCTGGCTACCGCCCGGCTGATGTCGGACGGGGAGATGATGCCGACGATGCGGCCCTCGTGCTGCACCAGGATGCGACCGTCGCCGGGCTGCTCCAGGCGCGGCAGCACGCTGGACAGCGGCTCGTCCGGCTCGGCCTGGGGCACCTCGTGGGGTGGGCGGGCGATCTCCCACAGCGTGGTGTGGCCCCGGCGCTCCCGCGGGACCTCGCGGAGCCGGTTCAGCGTGACCAGCCCGCGCAGCCGCCCCTCGTTGTCGACCAACGGGTAGGTGGAGTGCATCCGCACCACGGCGACGTCGGTGAGGAAGTTGGCGACGGTCTGCTCGCCACCGACGGTCTGGGGGTGCTCGGTCATCACATCGCGGACCCGCAGCCCGGACAGGGCGGCACCCACCCGCGCCTGCTGCTCCTCGGCGGCGGCCATGTTGACCACGAACCAGCCCAGCAGGATCCACCACAGGCCGCCCCCGTTGCCGGCCAGCAGGGTCACGACCCCCAGGACGATGAGCAGGAACCCGAACCCGCGGCCGGCGCGGGTGGCCCACACCGCCGCCTGCACCCGGTCACCGCGCCAGGCCCACAACGCCGCCCTGAGCACCCGGCCACCGTCCAACGGTGCCGCCGGAACCAGGTTGAACACCGCCAGGATCACGTTGATCACTGCCAGGTAGGCCATCACCCCGACGGACAGTCGCCCGATACCCGCATTGACCCCGACCCACGAGGCCACGGCGAAGACCAGGGCGACCAGGAAGCTGGCCAGCGGCCCCACCGCGGCGATGCGGAAGTCCGCGCCCGGGCCGCGCGGTTCTCCGCGGAGCTGGGCCACCCCGCCGAGCAGCCACAGCGTGATGCCCTCCACCTCCAGGCCGTTGCGTCGCGCCACGACCGCGTGCGCGACCTCGTGGGCGAGCAGCGAGCACAGCAGGAGCAGCGCCGCGACCACGCCGGCCACCACATAGGCGAACGTCGGATAGCCCGGGAACACCGCGGGGAAGTTGTAGCCGGCCAGGCCGACGGCGACCAGCAGCACGATGCCGACGACACTCCAGTGCAGGCCGACGCGCACCCCGGCCACGCGTCCCAGCCGAATGGTGGGCCTCATAGCACGCTGCTCCTCGCGCCGACGGCCGCGACCTCCGTCCCCGGTGTACCCGGTCGGCGACCCCGTGTACCTCCGTCACTCCGCCAGGACCAGCTTCCTCCGTTGGCTCCCGAACCGCACGGGGCCTCACTCCACTGTCCACCGGACCGACGCGGCGGCTGCGCCACAAGGACGCAAGCACGGGCCCCACCGGCGGTGCAGGTGCGCGGGAAGCACTGCTCATGCGGCCCCGGGCCGGGCCGCTCATCATGTGGACTCGAACGCGCCGAGGCGCCGGGGGATGACCCGGATAGGTCTGGACCACGTCGCGCGAAGGCGGCTACATTGCCGGCACCGCCGCCGCATGTTGTGAACAACAACAAACGCGGGAGGTCGCGATGACGCGGTCAGATCCGTCCCGGTCCCCCTCCAGATCCGGCGGCCGGCCTCGCCCCGGCCGAGCCCGCTTGGTCCTCGCCCTCGGTGCCACCGCGCTCGTCCTCAGCACCCTGGCACCGACGATGGCCACAGCAGACACTTCCCGTTTCCCCTACCAGGATCCGGACCTCCCGGTCCCCGAACGCGTCGCGGACCTGATGTCCCGGATGTCGTTGGAGGACAAGCTCGGGCAGATGACCCAGGTCGAGCGGACCGCGCTGGGCAACCGGCAAGACCTTGCGACATACCGGATCGGTTCGATCCTCAGCGGGGGTGGCTCGGCCCCCTCCCCGAACACCGCGACCGCGTGGGCCGACATGTACGACGAGTTCCAGAAGGTGGCACTCTCCACGCCGCTCGGCATCCCCATGATCTACGGTGTGGACGCGGTGCACGGCCACAACAACGTGTACGGCGCGACCATCTTCCCGCACAACATCGGTCTCGGCGCGACCCGCGATCCCGAGCTGGTGCGCCAGATCGGCGCCGCCACCGCGAGGGAGGTGGCCGGAACCGGTGTCGACTGGACCTTCGCGCCCTGCCTGTGCGTGGCCCGTAACGACCGGTGGGGCCGGACCTACGAGTCCTACGGGGAACGCCCCGAGATCGCGACCGCGTTGACCACGATCGTGACCGGGCTGCAGGGGACGCGGTTGGACGCGCCGGACTCGGTTCTGGCCACCGCCAAGCACTACGTCGGGGACGGTGGCACGACCGGCGGCGTGGACCAGGGCAACACCGAGGTCGGTGAGGCCGAGCTGCGGGAGCTCCACCTCGAGCCCTACCGCGCGGCCGTGGCGGCGGGCGTCGGCTCGGTCATGGTGTCCTACAACAGCTGGAACGGCGCGAAGATGCACGCCAACCGGTACCTGGTGACCGATGTGCTCAAGGGTGAGCTGGGCTTCTCCGGTTTCGTCGTGTCGGACTGGGAAGGCATCGACAAGATCGACGACCGGCCCGGCCTCACCGCCGAAGAGGTCCGGCTCGGCGTGAACGCCGGCATCGACATGGTCATGGTCCCGCACGACTTCCGGCGCTTCCTCGGCCTGCTCCGCCAGGAGGTCGAGCAGGGACGCATCCCGATGTCCCGGATCGATGACGCCAACCGGCGGATCCTCACCAAGAAGTTCGAGCTCGGCCTGTTCGAGCACCCCTTCACCGACCGCAGTTTCACCCCGACGATCGGCAGCGCCCAGCACCGCGCCCTCGCCCGCCAGGCCGTACGCCAGTCGATGGTCCTGCTGAAGAACGAGCGCGGTGTCCTGCCACTGCCCAAGACCGCGGACAAGATCTTCGTGGCGGGCAAGAGCGCCGACGACATCGGCAACCAGAGTGGCGGCTGGACGATCTCCTGGCAGGGCGACAGCGGGGACATCACGCCCGGAACAACGATCCTCGAAGGTATCCGTACGGCCGTCTCCCCCTCGACCACCGTCACGTTCAACCGCGATGGTCACGGGATCGACAACAGCTACCGGGTTGCGATCGCGGTCGTCGGGGAGACACCGTACGCGGAGTTCGAAGGAGACCGCCCGGGGTCGATGGGCCTGGACGGAACGGACCTGGCCGTGTTGGCACGGCTCGAGGCGTCCGGGGTGCCCCTCGTCGTGGTGCTCGTTTCCGGTCGTCCGTTGGACATTGCCCCCGAGCTGGACGGCTGGGACGCGCTCGTTGCGGCCTGGCTGCCGGGAACCGAGGGGCAGGGTGTGGCGGACGTGCTGTTCGGCGACCATGAGCCGACCGGAAAGCTACCGATGACGTGGATGCGCAGCGCCGACCAGCAACCCATCAACATCGGTGACGGCAAGCCCGCGTTGTTCCCCTACGGCTATGGGCAACGATTCCCCGCCAGCAAGGATGCCTTCGAGGTGCTCGGGGCGACGTACTACGACGAGCAGAGCGGCACCCGGCTGGAGCGCTGTTCCGATGCCGGGGGCGGCCAGAATGTCGGCTGGATCGGTGATGGTGATTATCTCGGCTACTACGAGATGAGTTTCGAAGCAGGAGCTCCGATCGGTGTGCTGACCCGCGTGGCGTCGGGTTCGGTGGCAGCCGGGAGCATCGAGTACCGGCTGGACTCCCCCACCGGTCCGGCCATCGCCTCGGTTCCGGTGAGCAACACCGGCGGTTGGCAGAACTGGACCACGATTCGCGCCGAAACCACACCGCAGATCAGCGGAACCCATCGGCTCTACCTGGTGTTCCACAGCCCGTCCGGCCAGGACTTCGTCAACGTCAACTGGTTCCGCTTCACCCGGTGACGGGGCTCGTGCGTGGGCCCGGGCGAATCCGCCCGGGCCCACGGCTCACTCCGTGACGTTGAGTGGAATCAGCCGATCAGCAGGTCGCTGACCACGGCCGCGTGGTCGGAGTAGAAACGGCCGGGGCCGTGCTGGGGAAGTCGCTGGCCCACGACGAAGGACCGCGTCGTGCTGACGGTGCGGCCCTTGGCGAAGACGAAGTCGATGCGGTCCGGCATGATCATGTGGTCGTACTCCGGTTGCGGGCTCCAGGTTCGTCCGGGAGCGGAACACACATCGGGATTGGCGGCCCGGAAGGTGTCCACGAAGCCGGCATCGGTGAGCTTCTTCGTGGTCCGCAACGGGAACGCCATGCCGAAGTGGTCCCGGCAGCCGGCCCACCCTTGTTCCCAGTCATGGCTCGGAACGGTGTTGAGATCACCGGCGAGAACGGTTGGGTCGGTGTTGCCTCGAAGCATCCGGGGCAACTGCACGTCGACAATGTCGGTGATGTTGGGAAGCTGCCTGCTCTCTTCGGCCGCCACGACGTCCGCGGTGCTGTGTGGTGGCTTCTTGCCCGCCCGGACGTTGTGAGCGTTCTCGTCGACCAGATCACCGATCCAGGGATTGCTGTAGGACAGCCAGGTGTCGAAGAGGTTGAGCTGGCGGCCGTTGGGCAACCGGACCCGGACCCCGCCGAGGTTGAAGTCGCTCACCACGGACCCGGTGGGCTTCGGGTAGACCTCGACGACCGGGTAGTGGGTGAAGATCCAGAGGTTGTCGCTGGCTCCCGAGGTGATCCGGGTCGCCGAGTACACACCCTTGCCCGCACGCCGACTCAGCCCGGTCCGGATCTCCTCGGCCGATCCGTAGGTCTCAATGGCGAAGAAGACATCCGGCTGGAGCGCGACCAGCTGGTCGATCAACCGCGGCAGGTTCTGCGCACCGCCCACGGCCGGGTCCTTGCCGCCGTGCCAGATGTTCCACTCCAACACCCGAACCGGGACGGCCGCGCTCGCGTTGGCGCTCCCTGCCAGTGGCAGCAGCCCGAGAAGCAACACGAGCGGGGCCATCAGCACCCGGGACCATCCCCGCAACCGGGAACGTCGGTATCCCTCCGGCTCGCTACGCCGCCAACTGCTCTCGAGCACGTCTTTCTCGACTCGCACCGCGCGATGACACCACAGTCGCGCGGTGCCTTGACCGAACCCGCGGTTGCCCGCGGATGAACATCTTCGCATTGTCCGAAGATCTCGTCCGAGGTGTCGCGCTGCTGAAGGCACACGGCCGTGCCTGCCAACCGCCGCCCCGGGATCACCACCGTCCCGTCCGGGCCGGTCCCGCACCCCCACCGCCCAGCGGCACCGACTCGCCTCCATCGTGGTGGCCCACGCCATCGGACGCTCCGGGACACGCCGGGGACTACCATTCCGGCTATGGTGCGTGTTCCCCTGACCGCCGAGGAACGCCGGCGCGGTGAGCGGCTGGGCGCCCTCCTCCGTTCGGCCCGCGGTGGGCGGAGCATGGTGGACGTCGCCGCCAGGGCCGGGCTGTCCCCGGAAACCCTGCGCAAGATCGAGACCGGCCGGGCGCCGACTCCCTCCTTCTTCACGATCGCAGCGGTCGCCGCCGCGTTGGACATCTCCCTGGACCAGCTCGTTGTGGCCTGCGGGCAGGACCCGTCGGTCTCCGCCCCGGCCTGGTAGGGCCCGCTCAGCGCCGGGTGAGGACGACCGGGCCGTCCTCGGTGACGGCAACGGTGTGCTCGACATGGGCGGCGCGGCTGCCGTCGGCGGTCCGCTGGGTCCACCCGTCATCGCCGGTCCGGTACTCGTCCCGACCACCCGCCAGGAACATCGGCTCGAGCGCCAGCACGAGTCCCGGCCGGAGTCGTAGTCCCCGGCCGGGCTGGCCTTCGTTCGGTACGAACGGGGCCTCGTGCATCTCCCGCCCGATGCCGTGTCCACCGTAGGCGGCCATCAGGCCGTAGCCGGCGGTGCGACCGATGCTTCCGATGGCGTGGGCGATATCGCCCAGCCTGGCACCGACCTGTGCTGCTTGAACACCTGCGGCGAGGGCACGTTCGGCGCACTCGATCAGCTCGTGGTCCGCCGGATCTGCCGTGCCAACTACGAAGCTGATGGCGGCATCACCATGGAGGCCGTCGATGGAGGCACCGCAGTCGACACTGAGGAGGTCTCCGTCGGTGAGGTGGTAGTCGTTCGGGATCCCGTGGACGACGGCATCGTTGACCGAGGTGCACAGACACCCGGGATAGGGCATCGGCGCCCAGGACGGGTGGTAGTTCAGGAACGAGGGTTTCGCACCGGCGTCGCTGATCACGGACCTGGCGAGTTCGTCGAGTTCACGCAGGGAAGTTCCCGCCTCGGCGCGGCTGTGCACGGCGGCGAGCGTCTCCGCCACCACACGTCCCGCCGCACGCATCGTCTCCAGCTCGGCGGGTGTCTTGAGTTCGATCACGGGCGTTCCCCCGACGCGTTCGACCATCCGGTATTACTTGACCGGTATTATTATAACGTATTCGGGTCCGTGCCGGATCCCCCGGCTCGGACCTGACACCCCGCGGCTACGCCACCGCTCGAGAGCCACGACCATCGCTGGCGATCAGGCACCCGGATCACTCGTCAGGGGCGTTCGGTAGTGAGCACCCCGGGACAACTGCTACCCTAAGTAGTGATTTGATCACCTCTGGTGACACTAGATCGGTGCGGCCGTTGTTGCCGAATGTCCGGGCCGGGGAGGGCCCGTCGGGGGTGACGGGGGATGTCGATGCTGCCTGGTCGCCAGGTCGACCAGCGTCGCGGCTCCGGTGAGGCGCTGCTTTCCGAGATCGTCGCCGACCCGCTCGGCGGCGTGTCCCCTTCCGTCTACGAGACCGCCCGCCTCGTGCGCCTGGCACCGTGGTTGGCCGGTCATCGAGAGCGGTTGCGGTTCCTGCTCGACCGTCAGCACCCGGACGGCACCTGGGGCGGTCCGGGTTGCTATTCCCTGGTCCCTACCCTCAGCGCCACCGAGGCCCTGCTGGCACTCCTGGTCGGCGCCACCCCGGTCCGGGCGCCAGCAATGGCGCGGCCGGCAATGGCGAGCGCCATCCGCCGCGCACTGGGAGCGTTGTCCGACTGGCTGGTGCCGGGCAACCACACACCGGTTCCCGACACCATCGCGGCAGAGCTCGTGATTCCCGCGCTCGTGGCGGATGTCAACGGCCATCTGGAGCACCTGGCCGCACACCGGGTCGCCGAGCTCTCCGGCTGGTGCGTGCCGGGTCGCCTGTCGATGCCGCCCGGAGTCGACGAGGGTGTGCTGCACCAGCTCCGGGACATGATCCGCCACGGCCGGACGCCACCCGCCAAGCTCCTGCACTCGTTGGAGGCTCTCGGCCCGATCACCCGGGGCGCCGCCGTCGTTCCGCACGAACACGGTGTTGTCGGCTGCTCCCCTGCCGCGACCGCGGCCTGGCTCGGGCGACCACCCGCCGGGCGACACCAGGACTCCGTCGAGTACCTGCGTGCCGTGCAGGAACGGCATGGCGGACCGGTGCCCGGTGTCGCGCCGGTGCCCTTCTTCGAGCTGAGCTGGGTTCTCGCCGCACTGACCGCCGACCTGGTGCCGATGGTGCCCCCAGCGCTGCTCGACCGGCTCTACGCCGCGGTGGGACCCGACGGTGTTCCCGCAGGCCCCGGGCTCCCCCCGGATGCCGACGACACCGCCACGGTGCTGTGCGTGCTGGCCCAGTGGGGTCGCCCGGTCCCGCCGGACTGTCTCTGGTCCTACCGGGGCAATGCCCACTTCTCCTGTTTCCACGCCGAACGAACCCCCTCCATCAGTACGAACGCGCACGTTCTCCAGGCGCTGGGAATGGCCGTGAACCGAGGACTCCTGCAAGGACGGCACGCGGAGAACGCGATCGACGAGCTCGTGTCCTGGCTGGGCAAATCCCAGCAGGACGAAGGGAACTGGTGGGACAAGTGGCACGCCTCGCCCTATTACGCGACGGCGTGTTGCGCACTGGCGCTCGCGCGCCATGGCGGGGAACGAGCCGCACGGATGGTGGAACAAGCGGTCGACTGGGTGCTCGGGACCCAACGTGACGACGGCAGCTGGGGACGCTGGGTGGGTACACCCGAAGAAAGTGCCTATGCCATACAGACCCTGCTGAGGGCACCCGCATCCGCTCCGGAGAAACGTCTGAACCACGCCGTGGCACGGGGTTACACGTTCCTGGAAGCCACGCGGGCGGAGCATGACCACCTCCCGCTGTGGCACGACAAGGATCTCTATGCCCCGCTTCGCGTCGTGCAGGCGGAGGTGATGGCGGCGATCCATCTCACCAGGACGAGCGCCCGCCTGACTCCCGCACCACGACGACCTTCGTAGGAGTTGGGAAGGAGCAACGATGAGTTGGAACGAGTTCCGGCTTCGTTTCACGACGTTCTCCTTTCTCGACTCCCTGACCGACAGTGCGTCCGGTGTCTTCGAGGTTCGGGCACGCGATCCTCGGCGGCTGCTCGTGTGGCATCCCGACGCGATCGAGGCGATCTTCCGCGTCGATCGGCGGATGGGCCACCTGCCGAGTGGCACGTTGGGGCCATTGTTGGGTAGGCAGTCCCTGCTGTGGCTGGACGGACCGCGGCACTCCCTCTATCGGAAGGCTCTCGGCCCCGCGTTGTCCGGTCGGCAACTGGACGGTTGGCGCGACATCATCAGTGGCACGGTCCACAGCGCTGTCGACGCCCTGCACCCCGGCGCGGTCGTCCCGTTGGCCAGCTGGGCCAGGAGCCTCACCCTTCGGGTCATCAGCCACCTCGTGTTCGGCCGCGTCGAAGGGGAACTGCTCACCGCGTTGCGGGCCTGGGTCGAGGGAGTCCTCGGCTCGCGCTCACGGACCCTGGCCTACCACTACCTTCGGGTCCATCCGTCGCTGCTCGCCCTCCGAGGTACGTTCCACCGACTGCGTCCCAACCTCGACCGGATGTTGCTGGCCTCGGGCCGGGCGGCAGAGTCACGGTCGCTGTCCGCCCTCTTGCTCGCGGAGGGGCCACTCGCCCCCCTCGAGGACGCCGAACTCCGGGACCAGTTGCTCTCCCTGCTGTTCGCGGGTCACGAGACCACCGCGTCGGCCACGGCGTGGACGCTTTATCTGCTGTCCCAACACGAGGAGGTGCAACACGACGTCCTGGACGAGGTGTCGGGCACATCCGCCGACGGGTGGGACGCGGGGGAGCTCCCACTGCTGCACGCCGTGGTCCAGGAGGCCATGCGGGTGTGCCCGCCAGCGCTGGTCGCCGGGAAGCGGGTGCCCCTCAAGGAGACGGAGCTGGATGGCGAGGTGGTGCGGCCGGGAACGGTCCTGACCCCATGCATCTACCTGGCACATCACCGGCCGGACGAGTTTGCCAGCTCGGAGCGGTTCGACCCGCGGCGGTTCCTCGACCAGCGGCTACCGGCCCGGCATTACTTACCCTTCGGTGGGGGCACGAGACGCTGTTTGGGCAGTGATCTCGCGCTCCGCGAGATCCGGTTGGTCGTGGCCGCGGTGCTCCGGCGTCGACAGCTGCGCTGCGTCAACCCCGGCGCCGGCGTTCGTCAGCTTCGCGGTCCGACCATGGCTCCTTCGTCCCGCCTCCGCATGGAGGTCACGGCATGTCGGGACTGACCGGTGCCCGACCGAGGGTTGCCAGGTGGTCGGACCTGGCCCATGCGCATAAGCTGGTTTTCCCTTTCCCTATATACTATTTCTGCCATGCGGGCTGGGGAGCGGGCTATGTGTCAGGTGGCTACGGGGACGTCCTTGCCGTGCCCGTCGTGCTGGCACTGACCGCCAACCTCCTGGCCATCGTGGGTGGCGCGGCCCTGAACGCAACGGTCGACTTCCGAACGGACAGTCACAACCGCGGTAAGGAACGCATTGCCCGCGCGGTGATCCGCCTGGGTCCGAGGAACGTTCTGGCGTGGAGCGCGGTGGAGATCGCACTTTCCCTCTTGCTCGCCGCGTTCTCCACCCTGTTGACCGGAAACCTCGACACAGTGGCCGCGGTAACCCTGATGATCGCCCTCGGCCTGCTCTACGACCTGGAACCGGTGCGGCTCAAAAGGCGCGGGTTCCTCAATCCAGTTGCACTCGGGCTTTCCGCGGGGCTGCTTCCCGCTGTTGCCATCGCGAGCGCCGTCACCGCGCATATTCCAGCGGCGGTGTGGCTGGTCTTCGCCGGCTTGGGGGTCCTGGTTGGTGCGCGAGCGCTCTGGTGGTCGTTTCCGGACCGACACGGTGACTTGGCCACCGGGATGCGAACACCGACGGTGCGTTACGGGACCGGCGCCACGGGGCTCATCACAGCCGTGGCGGCTGCGGTCGGACTCGGCCTGCTCGGCTGGGGCGTGTGGTGGCGCTACGGCCCGGCCTGGATGGTACTGGCCGTCGTGGTGGGCGGGGTCTTCCTCGTTCCCGTCATCGCCGTGTTGTGCCGGTCCGGCAAGCACCAACCCGACGCTGCCCTGCTGCGCCGACACCATCTTCTCCTTGCCGCACTGGCCGATGTCGTGCTGGTCGCACTTCCCTTCCTTGCTTGAGAAACTGTCCCGTCGGCACGAAAGCGATGGCATGCGCCCGGCACATTCTGCGGTCAGGGCTTGCGGCCCAGTGCGGCGTAGCCGGCGAACCGTTCGGCGTTCAGGTCCATCTCCTCTTCCGGACGCCAGAGCGGGACGGGCACCACACCGGGTTCGACGATGTCGAGCCCCGTCAAGAATCCTTCGACCTGCCGCAGGGAACGGAAGGTCAACGGCAGCACGGGGGTTCCGTACATCCGTTCCACCATCGAGAATCCAGCGAGCATGCTCTCGTCGTGGCCGGTGTGCGACATCGAGAGGTAGCTTCCCGGGGCAAGCCGGTCCAGATAGGAGCCGATCATCCCGGCGGGGTCGTCGGCGTCGGACACGAAATGCAACACGTCGGTCAGGAGCACGGCCACCGGTTCGTCCAGGTCGAGCAGGCGGCCCCGCTCGATGGCCGCCAGCACGCGGTCGGGCTGGCACAGGTCGGCGACGACGGCGCTGGCGCGGCTCGCACCACCGCCGCGAGCCAACAACATCCGGCTCTCGTTCACCACCACCGGATCAATGTCCACATAGACCACGCGGCTGGTGGGACCGTGGGCGCTCGCCACCTCGTGCACGTTCCCGGCGGTGGGCACGCCGGACCCCAGGTCGAGGAACTGCCGCACCCCGGCGCCGACGAGGTGGCGGACCACGCGCCGCAGGAATGCGCGGTGCACCCGCACGATGTAGGGCAGCTGTGGCACACCCAGCTGTACCTGCTGCGCGACCGCGCGGTCCACGGGGCTGTGGTGGATCCCGCCCAACCAGTAGTCACGAATGCGAGCCGTACTCGGCTGCTCCGGGCCGTTGACGCCCGGGGCCCACACCGCCCGTCCCACCGTGGTGACCCTCTCCTGTCGATGATCACTTGGCCGCGTGCGAAGCGCACCCTAGCCCAGGTGATCTTCCCCGGAAAGGGGGAAACAAGTACTTGCGATGGAAACAACCGCCATCAGGGGAACATGACGTGCGGCGAAAGAAATCCTTTTCAGATCCGCCGAGTGTGCTGTTTGCACGACCAGCGCGTGCGCCGCTGCCTCCTGGGTCGTTCCCTACAGGGGGTCACCAAGACGGGTCACTGAAACCCGACGGTGCCTCAGCCACCTCGCGAGCCGGATGGGCGTCGTGCCCTGCGTCGCGCCATGGGAGCGCCGGAGTTGATCCTGTCGGTTTCCGCGCGCTCCTCCGCCTGGGAGATCGCCCATGCGGCATTGATCAGGGCGACGTGACTGAACGCCTGGGGGAAGTTGCCGAGCAGCTCGCCCGTTGCCGAGTCGGCCTCCTCGGCGAGCAGGCCGAGGTCGTTGGCATGACCGGCCGCGAGCTCGAACACCTCCCGGGCCCGCCGCACCCGCCCCACGACCGCGAGGGCCTCGGCGAGCCAGAACGTGCACGGGAGGAAGGCGCCCTCACCACCGGGCAGCCCGTCCACCCCGCTGGTGGTCAGGTAACGCCGCACGAGGCCACGCTCGTCGGTGAGGCGGTTGGCCACCGCGTCGATCGTGGCGAGCACCCGCGGGTCGGTGGGGGGCAGGAAACCCACCCGGGACATCAGCAACGCCGAGGCGTCCAGTTCGGTGGAACCGAACGACTGGGTGAACGCCCCGGCCCGCCGGCTCCATCCCTCTCGCTCGATCACCCGCCGGAGCGTCAGCGCGGTCTCGGACCAGTCCGGCACCCGGTGCTCGGCGCCGAGGCGCTCGGCGAGGTCGACTCCCTGGTGCACCGCCACCCAGCACATCAGCTTCGAGTGCAGGAAGTGCTGTGGGGTACCGCGGATCTCCCAGATCCCGTGATCGGCTTCGCGCCAGTGCCGGGCGGCGGCGTCGACCACGGCGACGAGGAAGCGGCGCAGCGGTGGAGCCAGCTCCCCCAACTGCTCCCGGAGCCGGTGCGCGGCGCCGATCAACTCACCGTAGAGGTCGAGCTGGGACTGCGACCACGCACCGTTGCCGATCCGCACCGGCCTGCTCCCCCGCCACCCGGCCAGGTGAGGCAGGATCCGTTCGGAGATCTGCCACTCGCCGCCGACGCCGAACAGGATCTGGAGGTGTTTCCCGGGTTCGTAGCTGGCCTCGGCCTCGGCCAGGAAGGTGAACAGGTCGGCCGCCTCGTCGGGACACGCGGCGACCCACAGCGCCCGCATCGTGAGGCTGGCGTCGCGTATCCACGCGTACCGGTAGTCCCAGTTGCGCTCGCCCCCGATCTCCTCGGGCAGGGATGTGGTCGGTGCGGCGATGATCGCGCCCGTCGGCTGGTAGCTCAGCGCGTGCAGCAGCCGACCGGAAAGGTACACCTGGTCTCGATAGGGGCCCTCGTAGGTCTGGTGGACCCGCGACCACTCCCGCCAGGCCGCGGCGGTCGTCTCCAGGTGCCGTTCGATCTCCGTGCCGGGTAGTGCCGAGAGCGCCGTCTTGCCCTGCCGGCTCCATTGCAGGGCGAAGTTCGCCCGTTCTCCCGCGCGCAGTTGCGCGCTCGCGAGCACGGCCCCGTCCTGGACCACGACCGGGATCGGGCTGGTGAGCAGCAGCTGCTCGTTCCCGTTCCGGGCGAGGGCGCCGCCGCGCGTCAGCTCGATGCCGGGGACGACCTGGCCGTAGTCGGGGCGGGGTTGGAAGCGCATCTCGACCTCGACGCTGCCGTCGAGGCATTCCGCGCTTCGCAGTAGGACGTGGGGTGCCACGGCCCCGAGCCGGTGCGGGTCCTTGGTCTCCCCCAGGGCCATCGTGTCGATGACGCGGAGCTTGCCGGTCCGCGTCTGGAACACGGTCTCCAGCACGAACGTGTCGTCCCAGTAGTGCCGGGATACCGCGGTGCAGCCGACCGCGCACAGTGACCAGTGTCCGGCGGCGGGATCGAGCAGCGCCGCGAACTGGGACGGGCTGTCGAACCGGGGAAAACACAGCCAGCTGACCGTGCCGTCCTTGCCGACCAGGGCTGCCGAATGCCGGTCGGACAGCAGGGCGAGATCGGCCAGCGGTGACCAGCTCGGGTGGATCTGCAGGTCCGGCACCACGGCCTCCTCATCTACCCCGCTCGATACCTGCCCATTGTCCGCCTGACCTGCGGTTCCGTGGGGATCATCGACGGCGATTCGCGAGGGGTTGACCTGGTCGGGGTCCGCGGATGACACGGGTCAACGCGTTCTTACCCGGAACCTGGAACGGTGGGAGACCCCTAGCCGCGGGACCTCTACCGAGCCACTCTCGCTACTTTCCGCAACTGCTTGTAGCTCGGTCGAGTGAGAACCGGTCACCGGGGTACGTCGGCCGCTCCTGCTTGGGCGGATCCTGGGTCGGGTAGCCGAAGGAGCAGTGGCATCCGCCGCGGAAAGGGGGAGCCATGCGTAGCCGTGCACGTCTGGCCGGCCACGCCGTACACCCGATGCTCATCGCGTTCCCGCTGGGTCTGCTGGTCACGGCGGTCATCTTCGATGTGCTGTTCTATGCCAGCGCGCGGGACAGCTTCGCGGTCGTGGCCGCACACACCACCGCGGCCGGTGTCATCGGCGGTGTGGTGGCGAGCTTCTTCGGTTGGGTGGACTGGTACGCCGTGCCCAGCCGCACCCGCGCCAAGCGCGTCGGGCTGCTCCATGGTCTGGGCAACATGGCCGTTCTGGTGTTGTTCGCCATCAGCTGGATGCTGCGGTTGGACCAGCCGACCTGGCAGCCACCGGTGCTCGCCTTCGTGCTGGCCGTCGTCGGGTTGGTGGTGGCCACGATCGCCGCGTGGCTGGGCGGTGAGTTGGTCGAGCGGCTGGGGATGGGTGTCGACGAGAGCGCGAACCTCAACGCGCCCAGCTCGCTCGCCCGGCCCTCGCACTGATGCGTTGCATGCCCGTGTCGGCAGGAGCAACCCTGCCGACACGGGCATGCCCGCCTGGTGCGCTCAGCCCAGCGAGCGCCGGGAGACCGGGAAGTCGAAGTAGGTGTCAGGGTAGGGCTCGTCGCGCAACGTGAAGTGCCACCACTCCAGCGGATAGTTGACGAAGCCAGCCTCCTCCAGCGCGTGCTTCAGCCGCAGCCGGTTCTCGCGTACTTCTCCCCTGATCCTTGGGTCCTCGGTGTGGGCGAGGGTGTCGAAGCAGTCGAAACCGGTGCCCGTGTCGACGCTGTTGTCCGGGAAACGTTCCCCCACGGGTGCGTAGCAGGGCTTCAGCGGCTCGCCCGGGATGTAGGGACGCTGCGGCCACACCGGAAGACGCACCAGCGTCACATCAAAGGTACTTCCCCTGCTGTGGCCCGACTTTTCGGCGATGTAGCCGTCCTCGAACAGCCGGGACTTGTCGACGCGCGGGTAGAACTCTGCCTTCATGCGCTGGTCATGCAGGCGCAACGCCCAGCGGACGAAGTCATCCACCGCGCGCTGCGGCCGGTAGCAGTCGTAGACCTTCAGGCTGTAGCCCTGCCGCAGCAGTTTCTGTTGGGCCGCGTGCAACGCGGACGCGGCCTGCCGGGTCAGCAGGCACTCGGGCTCGCGGTAGCCGTGCACCGGCCGGCCGACGAAGTTGTGGAAGCCTGCGTAACGAATCTCCTGGAGGATCGTGGGGTTGACGTCTCGGATCGCCACAAAGTCCGGGGGGACTTCGGTTTCGGCTTGGGCCAGGGCCACCGGGCTGGTCGCACCGAGACCGACCAGCAGGATGACTGCTGACAGACACCGAGCCCACCAACGGACTACTCGCTTCCGCCTCACTCCCATGGGCAGATGGTATTCGGAATTGGATCCGCTCCCTCGAGAAGTATCCGTTGCTCGGTCGCGGTGACCTCGAACCGCCAGCGCTCCAGCGCGGGACACCCGTGCTCTTGCCACCAGCGGTACGCGGACTCGACCTCATCCCACAACCGGCGCGGCCCGAACTGCCGGACGATGTTCGCTCCGCTGCTGTTTCCGGGAGCCACTGTGGTCCAGGAGCCGGTCACGGGGTCGACGAACCACACGACACCGTGTTTCAGGCCGTGCTCACCGCGCTTCCAGAATCGCCAGCGGCAGGAGGGAACCCGGACGCCAACGGTCCAACGGGCACCTTCGTCATGGATCGGGTCGACCGGCGACATGGCGGTGATCGCCTGCTCGGCACAGGGGTCGTCCCATCGCAGGTCATCGAGGTCAGGAAGGGGGCAGCGATGGGTGCGAAGCTCCATGAAACCGACTCGTTGGGGCGCGACCTTTCCGAGTGCCGTTCCGTTCTCGTCCACGCGGTAGCGCACGAGCGGGCCGGAGGTGAGGTCCGTGCGGACCGGGGCGATGATGACCGCGCCGGGCCGGCACTGTTGGACCCAGGCGTAGGGCAGCTTGCCCAGCTGGGCGGTTGCGGTGGCGATGACGCGGTCGTACGGGGCCGTCTCCGCGTACCCGTCTCCCCCGTCACCGGTGACGACGAGTGCCCGGCCGGCAAGACGTCGGTGGGCGCGCCCGGCCAGCGCTGGGTCGACTTCAACCGTGACGACCTGGCCCGCGGGACCAATCTGGGCGGCGATGAGGGCGGCGTTGTATCCGGTGCCGGCGCCGATTTCCAGGACCCGGTGCCCCCGTTGGGCGTCGAGGGCATCGAGCATCCCGAGCATGGACGAGGGCATGGACGACGAGCTGGTGGGCCGGTGTCCGATCCGCGGCCAGGTGGTGGAGCCATCGTCGAACTGCGTGAGGAGCACGCGGTCGGAGTACACCGCCTCGGCCCACCCGTCCGGGTCGGTGCCGCGGTCGATCGGGACGACGCCGGCCTCGGTGTCGAGCCACGCCCGGTCCGGGATGAAGCGAGCGCGGTCGACGGAACGGAGGGACGAAGCCCAGGCGGGCGGGAGGTTCCCGTCCGCCTGGACCGCGTCGGCCAGCGTGTCGGGGCTGGTGGTCACTCGTCGCCTTTCCCGTACCGGTCGGGATCGATGTCCTCCGGCCCCTTGCCGGTGGCCTTGTCGTCCTGCACGTCATGCGCGCCGTTACCGTTCTTGCCGTCCATCCCAACCTCCCTCGTGTTGCGGGTCTCGGTTGCCGCGCTGGTGGGAGCATCACCGGCACCACAAGCGTGATCGCACCTGCTGTGAGAAGACCCTTCGCCGCTGTCATGAAGCAGGGCACGCACGGCGCACGTTCGGTTGTCTTCTCGATGTGGATACGGTCGAGGTCGATCCCGCACAGGGTGGTGAGCGGATCCTGGTCCGGCAGCGGGAACGCGTGCACCTGGGTGCGGGACAGCGAGCCGGGAAAGCCGACGAGCCAGAATTCGAGGGTGCTCACCGAGGGCGCCTCCGAGCCGGCCGGCACACCGTCCCCGGCACCGACGTGGCGAGACGGACCCGCACCCGCCGGGCCCGCAGCCGGGCCATCCTCCGGTCCCACTCCTCAGCCTCGGCCGGCGTCAAGAGTTGCCACACCCGAAAATCCATCGCGTCTGCCTCCGTCGTTGATCAGTGGAGGTGACGCTATGGGCAGGCCGCTGCCAGGGAGTTCACAAACTGTGAACGCTCAGTTCACACCGAACCGGTTACGCAGGGAACCCAGCTCCCACGAGCGGATACGGGCTCGGTTCTCCAGCTCCGCGAGCAACTCTCGGACGACCGAATCATGACGGACCCGGATCGGGTTGCAGCGATCTGCCCGGTCGAGGTATCGGATCGCGTCGGAGTCCCGCGCTCCACTTTCCTGCGCCAGTGACCGCGCCAGATCCAAATAGAGGTTTCCGACGCGTCCCGCGCTGTCGAGGCTATCCAGGTCGAGATTGGCGCGCATAGTGCGTTCGTATGCCCCCGCGCCCTCTTCCAACTCGACCCCGATCGACAGGTGCCAGACCGCGACGTTGGTGGGCCCAAAGTGCGTTCGTAGGGTGTTGCGTTCTCCGGTGCGTTCAGCGACACGGCGCGCTTCGGCAAGGTGTCCCTGGACCTGGTCGGATTGGCCTAGACGCGCCGAGTGCAACGCGGTGGTCAGGTGCATGAGCCCGTATGCCTCGGCGGTTCGAGGTTCCGGCACCGTAGGGTCAGCGATGGGCTCCAGCTCATCAATCGCGCCGGACAACACCGTGGTGACTCGACGCCGGGCGCCGATCCGCTGGAGTGCGAGCGCTCGAAACCAGGTGGTAAACCCGATCAGGAAGGGATCGTCCAGTCGCCGGGCGGCATCGTAGCCACGCCGCGCCGCTTCCAGCGCCAAGTCGGTGTGACCGACCGCCTTGGCGACGGCGTAGGCCACGAAACATGCCTCGACCAGCAGCGTCCATGCCTGCCGCTTCGTGTTGTTGTCGCTGGTCATACTGAGGATTTGCAGTTCGGTCATGATTTGGCCGAGATCGCGGCCCGCGGTGTCGTAGCGGGAGTGGTCTCGTGCGTGGTTCGCCTCGTGGACCAGCGAGGTCAGTGCGGTGATCGGGCGAGCCGGCTCATCTGGAACGTCATCCAGGGTGCAGTCGTGAAGCGCAAGCTCGATCGTAGGGATCGCGGCCAGCGCCTCAGCGCTGCGTCGATCGGACGGGCCGTAGGGCTCCCCTGTGAGGTCAATAACCGAGCATCCGAGTGCTTCGGCCACCCGGTCGATCAGGCTGCGGCGTTCGAACCGGTGCTCACCGCTCTCGAGCATCGACAGGTAGGACTTGGAGATCCCGGCCAGCCCAGCGACAACATCCAGACTCATGCCGCGCCGCCTGCGGATCATCCGCGCGCGTGCGCCGATGTCCGGCGGCCGCAGCTCCGGCTTCTTGACTTTGGCCATGGCGGTACTCCTCGCCTGCAGAGTCCCTGCCCGGCCCCGGGGCGGCCGTCCAGAACCGCCGCCCCGGGTCCTGCCTCGGCAGAGAGGCGTCACCGACCGTACCCAGAGAGCGACGCACTCGACAGGGTGAGCCCGCTCCTCACGCCCCTGACGACCCGATCACCACCGGGCGCGGCGCCTCGTAGAGGGTCCGCTTCCCGTCACCATCGACCGCCACGAGGCGGGGCAGGTTCGGTCCCCGCCCGTAGTACGTATGAGTCGCCACGGGCTCGGACGTCGTGGTGCGGGTTCCGTCACCGAAGTGCCACTCGAACTGCTGGCCTCCGCGCCGCGCCGCCACCGAGGCATCGAACGAGACCGTCAGCCCTGGCGGCCCCGACACCTCAGATACCGCAAACCCCTGTTCCTGGGGCTCCGATCCGAGACCGAACCAGCTGCGAAGGCGCGGGTTCAACAGAAAGTTCTCCGCGTACTGGCGAGCGCCTTCCACGTTCGGATGACCAATCGCCGCAACAAGACACTGCGGCGGGTTGCTGCTCATCGCGGGACAAGCGAAGGCCCGCAGCGACGCCGCCCGGTCAGTCGCCGGGTAGGACCACAGCTTCGGGTTCTCCGCCAACACCGCGTTTTCCCGGGTGAACAACCCGTCCGTGGCCACGGCGTAGGGGCCGTCGGCGGACTTGGCGTTGGCTTCCTCGACCGCCTGCCGGTATGCCTCGGCCGAGTAACGCGCGTACTCCTCGAACCGCTCAGCCGCGCGGCCGAGCAGGCCACGGCACCGCGAAGCCTGCTCGGCCGTCAGGCCATCCGTCGCGCAGGGCTGCCACGAGACAGGGAAGCTCTTCCGGCTGTACACGTAGTAGAGGTTGACCACGATGACCTTCGGGTGGCCGGGCAGCGAGTGTGCCTTCTCGATCGCCTCCCGCATGCCTCGCCCCCCATAGCCGGCGCTCCTACCGCTGAAGAACGGCACGTTCCTGGCGGGGTTCTGCGCCTCGGCGCCCGCTCCCGAGCACTCCCGCTGCACCGCGGCCGGCAGGTCCTCGGTGCCCGGCATGATCCCCAGCGGAATGCCGAAGAGAGCGTCGATGTCGTTGACGCAGCCGTCCAGCATGACCAGGTCGATCCCGTATCCGCCGGCACGCGCGTTCGCGCCCGCCTTCTCCAACTGGCAGAAGACATCCGGCATGTTCTGGGTGATCTCGCCCATCTCCATCTCGCCGTCGCCGTCCGGATCCTGCGGGTACTTTTCCCGCAGACAGGCCGAGTCGTCATTGCCGGCCGGCAACTCCGGGGCGTCGAGCACCGCCCCGGAAATCGAGTAGTTGTGGACCTCGAAGCCGCGTCCGGTGGCCGAACCGAGCCGTTGCGCGGTCAGGTACGGGAACTTCTGGTCGTGGTCCAGGCCCTGTCCCCAGACCACCGAGTCACCGGCCGCCACCACCCGCACCGGGTCGCAACCGCGCGCCAGCCGCTCGCGCCACACCTTGCCGAAGTCGCTGGTGAGCCCGGCCGATCCCAGCACCCTGGCGTCCACCCGCAGCTCGGCCTCGGCGGGCACCTCCGCGTAGGGCAGCTCGAACTCCGCGGTCGCGATGCTGCCCTGCATGGTGAGACGACCCGTGCGGCGTTCCTCGTCACCCGCCCGGACCCGCCACTCGACGTCCGTGTGGACCGCCGCACCGGGCGGGAAGTAGACCGCCAGCCGCCCGCGCACCGGCGCATGGCAGGTCGGGTTGGGGGCCAGGTCAACATCCAGAATCAGCGGGTAGTTCCCCAGTACCCCCGCGCTCGCCGTCGCGGGCACCAACCCCGCCATCACCGCGACGCCCAATAACACCGTCAAGGTCGCACGTAACCGCGCCACCGCGCGCGGCCGTTCCGCTGATCGCACGCCGATCCCTCCTCCTGCCGGGTAACAAGATCAACAAGGAGTTGATCTTAAGTGAGAAGGTTTCGACTTTCGCCGACGGAACAGACGAGCCGGGCCGAGGTCACCCGTCCCCGGATTCCGCTCGTCCACTTCCCCCGAGGGCGGACGCCGTCCGGGCGCGGCGACCGGCGAGCCAGGCGTAGATCAGCACGCCGACGAACAGCAGCAGGGTTCCCTGGTACACCGCGGCGTACCCGGCGCCAGCGATGAGCCACAGCGAGAAGCCGAAGGAGACCCCGGCGATCACAAGGTCACGCGTCAACCGTGTCACGCGCACACTCCCGCGGTCCCCCGCCGCGAGCCAGCGCAGCTGCGCCGCCGCCGAGAGCAGGTAGGGCACGGCCGCAGTGAAGCTGGTGACCAGGACCAGGCTCTGGAACACCCCGACGGCGCCGGAGGTGTAGTTGAGCACGATGAGCCCGGAGGCCAACAGGACGCTCACGAGCACGCCGAAGCCCGGGACACCTCGGTGCTGCCGGGCGAACGCCGCCGGGAAGAGCCCGTCCCGTGCGGCAGCACCCGATATCTGCCCGCTGACCAGGATCCAACCGTTCAACGCGCCGACAATCGAGATGATCGCGGCCAGCGCCACGCCGATCCCGCCCACGGTGCCGCCGAGCATCGCGTTGACCGCGTCGGCGAACGGCGCGCTCGAGTCCACCAGCTTCCCGTGCGGGACCACACCGAACACGGAGACGACACCGAGCAGGTAGACCAGTGCCGCCGCGAGGGTCCCCAGCACGCTCGCCCGGCGCACGTTGCGTTCCGGCTCCCGAACCTCGCCCGCGCACATCGCCGCCGACTCCACACCCAGGTAGCTGTAGAGCAGCAGCGCGGCCGCCGCGGTCAACGCGCCCAGCCAGCCCTGGCCCGTCGCGTCGAACGGACCGAAGTTCTCCGCCCGCACGAAGAACAGCCCACCCACCGCGACGAGCAGCAGCGGCACGAACTTCAGTACGGTCGAGACGACCTGCACGACGCCCACGTACCGGGTGCCGGCGAAGTTCGCCAGGGCGGGCAGCCACAGGCAGGCCAACGCGACCCCCAGCTCGGCCATCGGGTTGCCGGCCACGGGGACAAGCACGTCGACGTAGCCGACCGCGGCAACGGCCAGGGCGGCGTTGCTGGCCCAGGTCATGGTCCAGTAGGACCACGCGGACAGAAAGCCGGCGAACTCGCCGAAAGCGTCCCGAGGGTAGACGTAGAGGCCGCCGCTGATCGGGGCCCGACCGGCCAGCCGGCCGAAGAGCAGGGCGAGTGCCAGCGCGCCCACGGTGAGCACGCCGAGCGCGAGGATGCTGACGGTGCCGTACGGGGCGACCGCGGCGGGCAGCGTGAAGATGCCGCCGCCGACGATGTTGCCGGTCACCAGGGCGATTGCCGTGGCCAGCCCAAAGCTCCGCGCCCGAGAGGGGCGTCCGGCGCCGGCAGGGCGCTCCGTGTCCACGAGCGTGGCGCCGCCTCGTCGCATCGGTCACTCATCCAGGTCTCGCCGTGCCAGCAAACCGGCGCAGGATATTCGAGAACGTCGCGCGACGGTAAATTCTGTCGCCCTTGAATAGGCCACGGTCGAGGACGGAAAAAATGTCGGAGATATCTGGCGGCCACGGAAGTCTTGTTGCCGACGACCCGGAAGGGTGCCGCCGACCCTTGTCCGACCCCACTCGCGAACGGGCGACGGTGAAGGCGGCCCACCTCCCGGTGACCACAGTCACATTCGATGGATGCACAACGTGTCCACATCCTTTCGAGAAGTGATGACCGAGCCCGGAACATCCCCATCGTGCAGCGCACCTAAACAGCACATGTAGCCTTGCGCAACGTGCCGGTCGGCCTTTTCGGGCCGTGCCGGCACCATTTCCGGTGACCCCGCCCCACACCGGCGTCGGAAAACCGCACCGACCGGCACGGCGCGTCCGGCGACGCGGCGCGGCCGGCCACCGAACCCGTTTCGGCTTCCGCGAACGCCTGGGCGGTGCGACCACCGCGCATGCGTTGGGACGGCCCGAACCGCGCAGCCCGCACCCCGCAAAGGAGACATGCCTTGTCACGCCCCGCGAAGACCCTGCCGGACGAGCGTCCGGAGGCGGCCGGCCCGGCGGGCGAGCAGTCCGGGCTCGACCGCGGCCTGAAGGCTCGCCACGTCACGATGGTGGGGCTCGGCGGGGCACTGGGCGTCGGGCTGTTCCTGGCCTCCGGCAAGCTCATCCGGTCCGCGGGCCCGGGCCTGCTGCTGGCCTACGCGGTGTGCGGGGTACTGGCCTACCTGGTCCTGCGCGCGTTGGGCGAGCTGGTGGTCTACCGGCCGGTCGCCGGCTCCTTCGCCAGCTACGCCCGCGAGTTCCTGGGCCCCTGGGCGGAGTTCGTCACCGGGTGGATTTCCTGGTTCACCTGGGTCGTGGTGGGGATGGCCGAGGTCACCGCGGTGGGCCTGTACGTCCACGTGTGGCTGCCCGCGGTGCCGCAGTGGTTGACCGCGCTCCTCGCCCTCGCCGCGGTGGGCCTGGCCAACATGGTGGCGGTCCGGCTGTTCGGCGAGATCGAGTTCTGGGCGGCCATCGTCAAGGTGGTCACGGTCCTGGCGATCATCGCCACCGCCGTGGCCGTCGCGGTGTTCGGCTTCGGCGCCGAGCACTCCTCCGGCATGACCAACCTGTGGGACCAGGGCGGGTTCCTCCCGCAGGGCCTGCTCCCGGTGTTCCTCGCCCTCCCGCTGGCCTACGCGTCCTTCAACGGCATCGAGCTGGTGGGGTTGACCGCCGGGGAGGCCGAGCGCCCACAGGAGGTGCTGCCCTCGGTGATCCGCAACGTGCTGTGGCGGATCGTGCTGTTCAACATCGGTGCCCTCGCCGCGTTGATGGTGCTCGTCCCCTGGCACCGGGTGTCGGGCTCCTCCAGCCCGTTCGTGCAGGCGTTCGACCAGCTCGGTGTGCCGGCGGCCGCCGACATCGTGAACTTCGTGGTGCTCACCGCCGCGCTGTCGGTGTGCAACAGCGGCGTCTTCGGCACCGGACGGTTGCTGATGACCCTGGCCCACGACGGGCACGCGCCCCGCTGGCTCGGTGCCACCAACCGGCGCGGGGTCCCGGCCCGCGCGATCGCCGTCTCGCTCGCGGTGATGTTGCTGTCCGTCATCATCAACTACGTCGCGCCCAGCGAGGCGTTCCTCTACGTCTACTCGGTGTCGGTGTTCGGCGGGCTGCTGGCCTGGACGGTCATCATCGCCACGCACCTGCGGTACCGCGCCGCGGTGGCGGTCGGACGGGTGCCGGCGGTGTCCTTCCGCATGCCGGGCGGGCCGTGGCTCGGCCGGGTGTTGCTGGCGCTGCTGGGGCTGATCGCCGTGCTCTTCGCGGCGCACGAGGAGACCAGGGTCGCGTTGGTCGTCGGCCCGGCCTGGGTCGCCGCGCTGTCCGTCGCCTACCTGGTGGTCCGCCGGCGCAGGGCCGGCCCCACGCCCGACGGGGACCCCGCGGAGGGGCACCCCGGGGTGTGACGCGTACCGAGCGCGACCGGCCGTTCTGCCTCATCCTGGGCAGATGACCGCGTCGAAGCCGCTGCTGGGGCAGGTGGCCCTGGTCGTCGAGGACATGGCTCGCTCCGTAGCCTTCTACCGCCGGCTGGGGCTGTGCTTCGACGGGCCACCCGGGTGGCTCGACCACCACGTGGAGGCGACGCTGCCCAACGGGATCCGCCTCACCCTCGACAGCACCACCCTGGTGCACTACTACGACGCCGGCTGGTGCGGCGCGAGGCGTGGCGGCCCCGTCTTCCTGATCTTCGACGTGCCCGACCGGGACGCCGTTGACGCCCACTACGCGGAGCTGACCGCCGCGGGGGCCGTCAGCCACCAGCCACCCGTCGACGCCTTCTGGGGCTCCCGGTACGCGGTCGTCGACGATCCCGACGGCAACCACGTGGGGCTGAAGAGCCCGGAGGACCCCACCTACCAGAGCGCTCCGCCCGCTCTCTAGCGCGTCCCGTTTCCCGCGCATCCCGCCCACGTTCCGCGGACGTGAGCGTTGCGGCGGTTCAGTCCAGCTCGCGACCCCGGGTTTCGGGTAGGCCCAGTAATGCCAGCACGGCGATGCCATAGCCGAACGCGCCGAACAGCATCGCCCCGCCCACTCCCCAACTGCCGGCAAGGAAGCCGACCGTGGTCGGGAAGAAGGCCCCGAGGGCACGTCCGAAGTTGTAGGTGAACCCCTGGCCGGTCCCGCGCAGTGCGGCGGGGTACAGCTCCGCCAGGAAGGAACCGAACCCGCTGAAGATCGCCGAGGAGCAGAAACCCAGCGGGAAGCCCAGGACGAGGACGAGACCGTCCGCCCCGGCCGGAATGGAGGTGTAGGCAACGATCAGGCCGCCGGACAGCACCGAGAAGAGCAGGAACGTCCGCTTCCGCCCCAACAGGTCCGTGAGGTACCCACCCGTCACGTAACCGAGGAACGCACCCGAGATCAGGAACGCCAGGTAACCTCCGGTACCGACCACGGTCAGTCCCCGTTCGGTCTTCAGGTAGGTCGGAATCCAGGTGGCCAGGGTGTAGTACCCGCCCTGCACCCCGGTCGCGAGCAGCGCGGCGAAGAAGGTCGTCCTGCCCAGCCCGGACCCGAAGATCCGGGTGAAGGACCCCCGGTGCTCGCTGCGTTCGCGGTGCTCGTTGGCACGCGGCGCATCGACCACCTTCCTGCGTACGTACAGGACGAGCAACGCTGGCAGTGCCCCGGTCCAGAACAGCACGCGCCACGCGAAATCGGGGTCGACCAGGGCGAAGACGAGCGTGTACACCAGGACCGACAACGCCCATCCCGCGGCCCACGCACTCTGCACGAACGCCACCGCGCGACCCCGGTAGCGGGGCCGCGCGTACTCCGCCACCAGGATCGCGCCGGCGGCCCACTCCCCGCCGAAGCCCAACCCCTGGAAGGCGCGGAACACCAGCAACATCGGATAGTTCGTGGCGAAGCCGCACAGCACGGTGAACACCGCGTAGGTGATCACCGTGAGGAGCAACGTACGCACCCGGCCGATCCGGTCGGCCAGCACGCCGGCCAGGGCGCCACCGACCGCCGACACCACGAGGGTGACTGTGGTCAGCAGGCCGGCCTGGCCCTGGGAGAGCCCGAAGTACGCGGCGATGGCCACCAGGCCGAGCGGAAGGACCTGGAAGTCGTAGGAGTCCAGTCCGTAGCCGCCGAACGCGCCGACGAAGGCGGACCGGCCACGGCGTCCCAGGGTGCGCCACCACGCGAACGGACGGGTGTCCTCACCGGCGTCGGTCGGGTGCGTCGAGGTTGTGCTCATCCGGGGCAACCTAACCTGCGCCCATCACGACATCACCCACCGGAAGGCGGTAGATCCGCAGACGGTGAGCGAGCGCACATGTGCGATCAACGCCGCAAACCGGCAAATAGTCCCGAAAAGTCCGTTCATGCCGGGAAAGACCGATTTTTGGCCTGGAGCAGCCTTCGCCTCACGTGGCAAAGCTGGTGAACAGCATCAGCCGACCGCCGAGCAGGATCGCGCCGACGCAGACCGCGCCGAACACCAGCACCCACGCCGCCGCCGGGACGCCGGTCAGGCGGGCCAACAGGTCGGCGTCGGACTGCGGCGCCAACCCGCGTCGACGCCGGCGGCGCAGCTCCAGCACGGTTCGGGTGCCGCCGAGGAGCAGGAACCAGGCGAACGCATGCCCGAAGGCGGCCTGCACCTGCGCGGTGGCGAACCAGGACACGGCGAACACGATCGCGCCGGTTGCCAGGACCGAGACCACGCCGAAGAAGTTGCGCACGACGACGAGCACCGCGAGCAGCAACGCGATGCTCAGCCACAGCAGGAGCCGGAGCTGGCCGGCCGCGATCAGGCCGGCCGCACCGGCCCCGAGCAGCGGGGGCGTGAGGTAGCCGGCGAGTGTGGTGGCCACCATGCCCGGCCCGGTCGGCCGGCCCGCGGACAGGGTGAGCCCGGAGGTGTCGGAGTGCAGCCGGATCCCGTGCAGCTTGCGGCCGGTCAGCAGGGCGACCACGGCGTGCCCCGCCTCGTGCGCGATCGTGATCGCATTGCGGGTCACCGACCACAACCCGCGGTTCGCCACGGCGACCAGCGCGACGATCCCGGCGCCGGCGGCAACCGCCGGGTCCGGGTCACCGAACACGTCCAGCACGCTCGTCCACAGCTCGCCGAGGGTCGTCATCCAGATCTGCTCCCGATCCGCCTCGTGCTCCCAGGCCGCGGTCCAACCTAGACGAGCAGCGGGAGCACGAGGCGGAGGACTCAGCAAACGCGCCGCGCAACCGGTAACCGACCATGGCCGCGCGGAACGTGATCGGCCGACTTCGGTGCGCACACCGACAGCTCCGAGCTGCCCGGCTCTCCGCACCGAACCGGGTCGTTCACACCCTCGACCCGACCCGGACCGTCGTGTCCCCACTGGCGATCCGGGCCACCGCCGCCTGCCACACCGTGGCGTCAACCCGTGTCCGGTCGCTCACGTAGTGCCAGGAGAACTCTATTCCCTCCGGCCGCACGTCCAGCAGGGAATAGCCGTGGGAGACGAGTTCGGAGTGCTGGAAGTGCGGGTTCTTGGCCACCAGGGCGCGCTGCGCGAGCCGCGCGAGCCGACGCGACCGCAGCAGGTCCGCGCCGCTCTCCGCGGTCACCGACGGGCAGATCAGCTCGGTCGCCGGTACCGGGGTGTTCGGATAGTCGCCGTACTCCAGCGGGACCTGCGCGGCCCAGGAGGTGTGGATGTCGCCGGTAAGGAACGAGACGTTCCGCAGCCGGTGCCCGTAGACGTGGGACAGCAACCGGTCCCGGTCGCCCGGGTACCCGTCCCACTGGTCGCGGTTGACCGAGCTCCCCTGCGGCGGGATCGGAAGGATCCGGGACAGCGCCGCGGTCACCACGTAGGGCAGTTGTGGCGCGATCAACGGGGATATCATGTCCGGGTTGCCAACCAGTCGCCATACCGCGTCGGTTTCCGTCAGCCCCTGGATGAGCCAGCCGAGCTGCTCGTCGCCGGTGATGGTGCGCCCGGCGGGCTTGCCCTCCTCGGTCAGTGTCGGCTGTTTGGTCCGATAGGATCGTAGGTCTAACATGGACAGATCAACGAGTCGGCCGAAGGTGAGCTTGCGGTACAGCGGGGCGCTCCACAGGTCGCGCACGGGCATCCACTCCGCGTACGCCTGCCGTGCCGCGGCCACCCGCGCCGGGAACGCCCCGGTGGGGGTTTCCTTGCTCCCACCCGACCACGCGTCGTCCGCGATCTCGTGGTCGTCCCAGGTGACCACGAACGGCACAGCGGCGTGGAGCCGTTGCAAATCGGGGTCACGCTTGTACTGGGCATGGCGCATCCGATAGTCGGACAGGCTGTAGATGGCGTGGGCGGGCTCGTGGAGACGCTTGATGCGCGGCCCGGGGCCGTAGTCCCCGCTGCCGTACTCATACAGGTAGTCACCGAGATGCACCACCGCGTGGAGCTCGTCGGCACGGGAGGCCAGATCCCGGTACGCGGAGAAGTATCCCCCCTCCAGGTTGGCGCAACTGACAACGCCGAAACAGACCCGTTCCTGGGCGAAGTCGGTGGGCGGGGCCGTACGGGTCCGGCCCACGGCAGATCTGGTGCCGTCGAAGGAAAACCGGTACCAGTAGTAGGTATCGGGTCGAAGTCCCTCGACCTCGACCTTGACGGTGTGGTCCCAGTCCGCACCGGTTCGCCGTTCACCGCGCGCGACGACCCGACGGAATCCGGGATCCTCCGCGATGTCCCATCCGACGGACACGGCCGGACCCAGCCCGCTGCCGGGCACCGCGTCGGGCATGGGCGTCACCCGGGTCCACAGCACGACGCCGTCGGGCGACGGATCGCCGGAGGCGACGCCGTGCAGGAAGAAGGATCCGGCCGCGCCGGCCCGTTGCGGCGTCAGCGCCCCCACCGACAGGGCGGCAACCGTCGCGCCCGACAGCCGCAGGAACGTCCGTCTGTCCACATCACCCTCCGAGAAGTGCTTCCCCTGTGGCGAAGGGAGCTTCCTCGGCGGTGACGGGGTGCCACCACGGCCGAAAGTTGATCTTGGATCGGCCGAAAGTCTTTTTTTTCCGGCTTATCAGGCAGTTCAGTCCGTCATGCGATGTCGACCGCGTCGAGCCGGACCGTGCCGCGTGCCTTGCCCAGGCGGACCACGTTCCACCCTTCGCGCAGCTCGATCCCGACCTCCGCGCTCTGCCAGGTTTCCCGCCCGGTGTAGGGATACTCGACCTGACCGACCCGGACGTGGTTGACCTCCAGCGCGTGCGAAGCCGCGGCGGGGCCGCTGCCGTCCCGCGAGGAGTGGCCGAACCACACCGTCATGATGTGCGGGCCGGAGCTGGCGGCGAAGACCGCGAACTGGACAGCGCTGTCGGGATGCTCCATCGGCCCGACCGCGCGGCCCGCACTGGCATCCCGGGCCACCCGCACCGGGGCATGGACCCGGAAGGCGTCCTCGGCCTCGTACCGGGTCGTGCTCCCGCGCACGATCGGTGTACTTCCGTTCGCCCAGCCCAGGTCGGCGCGGTACATCATCCGGTAACGGAACTCCGGGTCCCAGCCGTGGAACACGATGTGATCCCGACCGTCGGGCCCGACGACCACGTCCTGCCCGCCCGGCCCGCGCACGGCACCACGCAGGCTGTCCGAGGTCAACAACGGCTTCGACGCCTTCCGGTAGGGGCCGGTCAGGTTGTCGGCGACGGCGTACCCGACCTTGTAACCGGTGCCGCTGAAGTAGTTGGCCGAGTAGAACAACACGTAACGCCCGCCCCGCTTGACCAGGGTCGGGGCCTCGACGACCGGCCCCTCCCAGTCCCGGTCCTGCCTGATGAGCGGAATCGGCCGGCCCAACACCCGGGTGCCGTCCCACGTCACACGTTGCAGGTACAGCCAGGTGTCCTTGCCGCAGCAGTTGCCGTCGTTCTTCCAGAGCAGGTACCGGTGTCCGCCCTCGACGAAGGTCGCGGGGTCGATGGCCCCGCCCAGTTCGGCGGGGCAGACGACGGGACGGGAGCCGGCCGGGGTGAACGGCCCCCACGGGGTCCGGGCACGGGCGGCGCCGATGCACTGCTTGTCGGTGGCCCGGTCATGGGCGGTGTAGAGCATCGTGTACCCGTGACCGTTGTCGAACACCTCCGGCGCCCAGATGCCGAAGTCCCCCGCCTCCGGCCGGAACCGCCAGCGCGGGTCCGCCCAGTCCCCGATGTGGGGCAGGGGGTCGCGGTCGGCCACCTTCCACCTCATCAGGTCCTGGGAGGTCGCCAGCCAGATGTGCCGGTTGCCGGCGTTGGTGGAGTAGACGAAGTAGGTGCCGTCGACCTCGAGTACGTCCGGGTCGGCGAAGTCATGGTTCAGCACCGGCCGCACCACGGTGTCGGCGAGGGCCGGCGGGCCAACGAGTCCGGGCACGAGCACTCCGAGAACGAGGACCAGTAAGCCGATCCTGGACGGTCGGTGGGCACGGCGCAGAGGCATCATCGCCTCCTCGGTCAGCTCAGGGCGTCACGCCCGCCGCACGGTGGAACGACCGACGCCACGCTCCAGACTTGTGTAACCCCGCCCGCTCCGGTGCGCAATCGAGCGGTTACGAACCGAAGCTATCGGGCACGGCGCCGGGCCGCGCCCGCACGGCGGCGGTTTCGGGGTTGCTCCGCATGGCGGTCGCCGTCATTCGCCCTCGGATGTCACCTACTCAGTGGTGTGAGTACGGACGGTAATGGGAACCCTGGGCTCAGAAGCACCACAACTCCACCTGGTCGCTGGAGCGACACCCGATGACCACAACGCTCAACGCGACACCGCGCCCCGTTGCCGAGCCGCGGGAGCCACACGACGACGCCGATCTCACCGGTCAGTACCTCGCGCAGGTCGGGGAGACGCCGCTGCTCACCGCGGCGGAGGAGGTCGCGTTGGCCAAGCGCATCGAGGCCGGTGTCTATGCGGCCCGGTTGCTGGCCGAGGCCGACCGGGGTGAGCGGGCGGTGTCCGCCGACCACCGCCGGGAGCTGGCCGCCCTGGCCCGGGAGGGGTGGTGCGCCAAGGACCACATGATCCGGGCGAACCTGCGCCTGGTGATCTCGGTGGCCAAGAAGTACCTGCGCCGCGGGCTGCCCTTCCTCGACCTCATCCAGGAGGGCAACCTCGGCCTGATCCGGGCGGTGGAGAAGTTCGACTACCAGCGGGGCTTCAAGTTCTCCACCTACGCGGTGTGGTGGATCCGGCAGGCGATCGAGCGGGCACTGGCCGACAAGACCCGCACCATCCGGCTCCCCGTCCACGTGGTCGAGGACGTGCACCGGCTCGGCCGGCTGGAACGTCGGCTCCTGGCGCAGCTCGGCCGCGAGCCGACCGTGGCCGAGCTGGCCGCCGAGGCCGACCTGTCCCCGGAACGGGTCGAGGAGCTGCGCCGGGTGGCCCGGGACGCGGTCAGCTTCGACACCCCGGTCGGGGAGGACGGCGAGACCCGGGTGGCCGACCTGATCGAGGACCGCGAGGTGCTGCAGGCCCACGACGTGGTCGAGTACCGGGCGCTCGCCGCGGAGCTGCGGGCGGTGGTGGGCAGCCTGCCGCCGCGCGAGGCGTTGATCATCACGTTGCGGTTCGGCCTGCACGACGGCCGGCAGCGGACGCTGCAGGAGGTCGCCGAGCGGCTCGGCCTGACCCGGGAGCGCATCCGTCAGCTGGAGAAGCACGCCCTCGCCCAGCTCAAGGAGCCGGAACGGCGCGAGCCACTGCTGTCCTGGGCCAGCTGAGGCGCACGCCCGCGACGTGGTCGCGGGGACCAGGAACCCGGAGTGCCTGCCCACCGCGCATCCGGTACGGGCGCCGTCGACGGGTGGGGCCGGGCGCCGAGCAGCTCAGGAGGCGGCTTCCACCTTCTGGGGGACGGAATGTGGCCGGGCCGGCGCAACACGCCACCGGCGCACCGACACCCACGCGAGCCAACCCAGGCCACCCAACGGGATCTCGATGGCGTAGGTGAAGAACGCGAACAACAGCACCGCGGCCGCCACCGGGGCCGCCGGGCAGCCCAACGCGACCAGCAGGGCGACCGTGCCGTTCTCGCTCACCCCGACCCCGCTCGGGGTGACCACGGCGGTGGTCAGCAGGCGTCCCAGCGCGAAGGCCGCGACCATCTCTCCGAACCCGACGTGCGCACCGGTGGCGGAAAGGCAGGCGGCGAACAACACGCCCTGCAGCCCCAGGTAGGCGACCATGCCGATGGTCATCTTCCGCCAGCCGCGCCGCACGATGTCGACGGTGCCGGCCCGCAGGCTCCGCAACGCCTCGCCGGCCCGTCCCGGCCGGGGACGCCACCGCCCGGGCAGCACCCGGACCACCGCGTCCACCGCCCGGCCGATCGCCGGGGCGGCTCCGCCCCAGGCCAGCACGGCCACCGTGAGGGCCAGCACCGCCGCCAGGCTGACCGCGGCGACCTCGGCCGCCACCGTCATGCGCTCGTCGGGCACCCGCCCGGCGGCCACCAGCGCGAGCAGCCCCAGCGCGGGCAACGCCATCCGGGCCAGCGTGTTCCACACCCCGGTGACCAGGGTCGACACCGCCACCGCCCGGCGGGCGTGCCCCCAGCTCCCGGCCATGGCGAAGGTCAGCGCCACCCCGGCCGCGCCGCCGAAGGGCAGCACGTTGCTGACCGCGCTACCGGTCGCGTTGAGGGTGAGGGCCTGGGCGTTGGTCAGGCCGGGCAGCGAGCCGGTGAGGACGTAGGTGTAGGCCCACAGGCCGGCCAGCCACAACACGACCAGCCAGAGCACGGTCGGCGCGTCCAGCGCGCCGAACTGCGTGCCGATCGCCCCCCAGTCGACGCCAGCCACCTTCGGCAGGGCCACGGCGATGAGGACCGCCCCGATGACCAGTGAGGCCACCGCCCCCGCGATCCTGACCCCTCGCGATCGCACGTTCCCGACTCAGCTCCCTCGCAGCGCGGCCAGCGGGTCCCCCAGCGGCCGGCCGGGCGTCATGCCCTGTTGTACGAACCATTCGGTCCCCAGTGTCCACCGAAAAAGTGGCCCGGGCAGGCGAAGCAACGCCGCGAGGGTACGCGCGGACTCACCGCCGGTGGTCTGGGTCACGTGCGCGGCCATACTCTTACGCTTGGCGGCGGTGTAGGGGCGCACGTTCACCCGGTGCGTGATGGCCTCACGTGGTGCGTAGGCGTTCTCGAACTTGTGCACGTCGAACTCGGGGGGGAAGGGGTACACCTTGGTCGCCAGGCGAAGGGCACGAAGGAGCAGCGTACGGTCCACTGTGGCCTCGAGAACGACCGGTGTGCCGGCGAGCCGGGCCGCCAACGAGCCGACGCGGTGCACCTGGACGTGGTCGGGATGCCCGTACCCGCCGGCCGGGTCGTACACGGTCAGCAGATCCGCGTCCTCCGCACGCAGCAGCCCCGCCAATCGTCCCGCAGCATCGGCCACGTCGACCCGGACGAACGGGACAAGTCCGTCGCCGGTCGGCGTATCGCCGTCCAGTCCCGAATCGCCGTAACCGAGGAACTCCACGCGGGCACAGCCGAGGGCGCGCGCGGAGGCCAACGCCTCGGAGCGGCGGACCTCACCGAGCGGCCGTCCGCCGGTCGACTCGGGCGCGGTCAGCCCCTGCCCGCCCTCGGTCGCGACGACGAGCACGACCCGGTGGCCCTCGGCCGCCAGCCGCGCCATGGTGCCGGCGGTGAGCAACGCCTCATCGTCGGGATGGGCGTGAAAGAAGACGCACGTGTATCCCACGGATGGAAGAGTGCCAGGTGGCGCCCGGCAAGCGCCGCATGTCGACAGGGGGAGTCGCAGTGATCGTTCATGTGACCGACTGTTTCCACCCACGGCTGGGTGGAATCGAGGTGCAGGTCGGGGAGCTGGCGAAGGCGCAGATCGCAGCGGGCGAGCAGGTGCAGGTGGTTACGGCCACACCGGACGATGGCACCCGCCCCAGTGATCTTGGTTACCCGGTGCACCGGGTTGTCGCGCCACTGCCCTGGGAGCTTCCCCTGCATCCTCGTGCTGGCCGGCACCTCGCGGAACTCTTCCGTGCACTGCGTCCGGATGTCGTCCACGTGCATGTAGGCGCGGTCTCACCCTTCGCGTGGTCGGCGGTCCGGTGCGCGCTGCGGCACCGGCTTCCCACCGTGGTGTCGGTGCACAGCATGTGGGACCCGGTGACCCGAGGCATCTACCGCACCTTCGAGGGGCTGACGCGGTGGAGCGGGGCGCGGATGGTGGTCGCCGCCGTCAGCTCGGCGGCCGCCCAGCTGGTACACCAGGCAGCGCCTCGAGCGCGGGTTACCGTGGTCCCCAACGGAATCACCCCGGATGACTGGCGGACCACGGCGCGTGAGCGGGATGGCGCGGTGCACGTGGTCGCGGTGGGGCGGCTCGCTCCCCGCAAGCAACCGATGACCTTGCTGGAGGTGTTACGAGCCGCGCACGCCCGCCTGGGCGGGCGGGTGCCGCTACGGGCCACCATCGCCGGATCCGGTCCAGCCACCGGGATGATGGAGCGCTATCTGGGTCGGCACGGGATGACAGGGTGGGTACGGCGGGCCGGTCGGCTCGGCCGGGACGGCGTGCGTGCCCTGCTCTCCACTGCGGACGTCTTCGTCAACCCCACCGTGCGTGAGTCGTTCGGAATCGCGGCGTTGGAGGCTCGCACTGCGGGTGTTCCGGTGGTGGCGCGTGCGGGTACCGGGGTCGCCGACTTCGTTTGCCACGAGAGGGAAGGGCTGCTGTGTCTCAATCCCAACGAGATGGTGAATGCGATTGTCCGGCTCGCCGCTGAGCCCGAGTTGCGCATGCGGATCGCAAGCCACAACCGCTCGACGCCACCGGAGCACTGCACCTGGCCCGCGGTGACCGAGGCATTCCGGCGTTGTTACGCACAAGCGACAATGCTGGCAAACCAGCCTCTGGACATCCCACGGAGTACGCAGCAGAACATCTGACACGGGCGGGGACCCGCACACCCGTCGCGGGCCACGAGCCCCGCCACCCACACTGCCCGATCTCCGGTCACTGCCGTCATGTCCCCGAGCCATCGAATCGCCAGCCGTCAGGAGAGGTTTCGAAGCACCTCGTCCAGGACGGCGATGGAGTTCTCCAACTGGTTGTCGGACAGGTAGGGGGCTGGGCCGAAGCGGAGGTACTGCCCACGGCTGTCGGTGTGCACCCCCCGACTCGCCAGCGCTTCCTGGATACGGGTGGCGTGCGGGGTACGCAGCGCCAGGAAACCCCCGAACGCCGACCGGGGTGTGTCGCGGTCGCGGGTGATCAGCTCGTCCGGGGCACCGAGGTCGTCGAAGTACCGCGCCAGCAATCCCGTCTGGTGCTGGTAGACCCGCTGCAGGAAGGAGGGCGTGAGCTTCTGCCGCTCGAAGAAGTCCAGCACCCGAGCTGCCCGGTAGTGGCTCGTCGGGTCGTAGGTGGCACCTGCGAAGCGGATGGCTCCCGGCCCGTAGGCCACGTGTTCCGGCTCCTCGCCCCCGGTCAGTGCCGAGAACTCGGCGAACCAACCGGTCACGACCGGACGGAGGGTCTCCGAGTGCGGAGGTAGCCGCAGGAAGCAGTTGCCCTCCCCCAGCTGGAGATACTTGTAGCCGCCGCCGACCAGCCACGCGTTGCCGAGCCCACTCTCCTTGACCAACAGCGGAACCGGACCCAACGCGTGATAGGCATCGACGAGCAACTCGGCCTCCCTGGCCTGACAGGTATCGGCGAGGTCACCGAGATGCGGGACGATCCGGGACGTTTCGAAGAGGACGGCCGACACCAGGACCGCGCTGGTTCGGCCGTCCACCGCGGCGGCGAGGCGCTCGGCGAGTGATTCCGCGGGATCGGCGGCCACCCGTACGACGTCCACCCCCTCCTCGCCCAGACGGGCGAGCTGACGCCGTAGCGTGTGAAACTCGCCGTCCGTGGTGACCAGGCGTGGCCGAGCGCGGAGATCGAGCGCCGACAGCAGGCGGACCACCAACTCGTGGGTGTTGGTGCCGAGGGCGATCTCGCCTCCGGGGTCGTCCAGGAGCCGCCGGTACCCCTCCCGCACCCGCTCCGCCCTGGCGAATGCCCGGTCCCATTTGCCGTCGACCGCCGCGGCCGCGTCGTCGAACGCCTCGGTCTGACCGACCAGCGCCACATCGGGCCACGCCTGGTGGGAGTGCCCCGTCAGCAGCAGCCGGTCCGCCACGCCGAACCGGGAGTAGTGCGGTGCCAACGCGTTCGGGGTGCGACGCAGACCTTCCAGTGTGGTCACATCTCGCTCCTGATCGCCCAGAGATCGGGGAAGACCGGGGAGAAGAGGGTGGTGCGGAGATAGCTCGCTCCCGAGGATCCACCCGTCCCCGGCTTGCCGCCGATGGTCCGCTCGACCATCTTCACGTGCCGATACCGCCACTCCTGGAGTCCTTCGTCGATGTCGACCAGGCGCTCGGAAACCTGGGCCGGCTCACCATCATCGCGGTACACGTTGAGGAGTACGTCCTGCACATGGACAGCCGGCTCCAGCGGCTGCCGTACGTCACGTTCCAGCTGCTCGGCCGGGACCGGGTAACCGTTGAGCGACAGGTAGCGGAGGTAGGAGTCGAACAGCGCGGGGCGGGACATCGCCTCGGCGATCCGCTGCCGTGACTGGCTTCCCTCCGGATAGTGTTCGGCCACCCACCGGTCACGGCGACCCAGGACCGCCTCGATCTCCCGGAACTGCGCCGACTGGAAGCCGCTGGATGCCTCCAGTCGCGACCGGAAACCGACGAACTGGCGCGGGGTCATCGTCTCCAGCACGTCGATCTGGGCCACCACGACCTTGAGGATCGCGCGGATCCGCTGCAACGTGTGCAGGACGTGCGGCGTGTCGCCCTGTTCCAGTCTTCGCTGCAGGTGTCGCAGCTCGTGGAGCAACTGCTTGAACCACAGCTCGTACACCTGGTGGATGACGATGAACAACATCTCGTCGTGCTCGTCGGAGCGGGGGCGCTGCGCGTTGAGGACCTCGTCGAGCGCCAGGTAGGAACTGTAGGTGAGAGCGGCGGAGCGGTTCGTCATGGTGAGGTCACCTCGTCGAAGTGGCGCTGCGCGGCCACCGCGAGCGCCGGGTAGAGCTCGTGGAACAACCGCACCGCAGCCGCTCGGTCGGCCGGGACGGGCGCAATGTGTCCGGGCAGTTCCGGGTCCAGGAACGCGAATCTGCGGAAGTCGTGCACAAGACGCGTCCGCAGCACGAACGCCTCCCGGTCGGTCAGGCTTTCCCGGGTCGCCGGGTCGGTGTACCGGTCGAACTCGGCGACGAAGCGACCGTACCGGGCGGCGAGCCCCTCGAGGTCCCACACCCGTGCCGCGAACGCGGCGAAGTCCGTGCCGGCGCCCGGGCGGCCGAGCAGCAGGCCGGCGTGCGCCGCCACGTCCAGCTCGGCGAGCAACGCACGGACCTCCCGCTCCCGGTCGTGCGGCGCGATCCAGGTGCCGTCCTGCACCTGGCCGAAGCCGAGGAACCGCAACCGGGTCACCAGCCGGGACCTGGCCAGCCGCCGGTCCTCCGGAATGGCGTGCCACAGCACCGTCCACTGTGGATCCCGACGTGGTGCCCGGCCGAGCGAGAAGATCCGCCGGTCTCCCTCGCGCAGGACGGTCCGGGTGCGCGGGGTGAGCGTGTAGTGGACCAGGCGTCCCTCGCGGACGCGGGTGAGCAGGTCCCGGCGCACCATCCGGGCGAGTGCGACCCGGGCGGCGGCCGCGGAGAAACCGAACTCGGCGAGCAACGTGACCAGACCGCCCGACCAGACACCCCGGCCACGGTGGTCCGGACCGACGTGGGCGCCGAGCACCGACATCACCAGATCCTGCGGGCGGGCCGCGGACCACGTCCCGTCCGGCGCGCTTGCGGCCACATCGGTGATTGTTGGTTGACACCCGACCCCAGTCAAGCGTAAACCGTGGTGCTGCGGCCGGCTGGAGGTGGTCGGGTGAGGGTCGGTATCGGGCTCCCCAACACGACGCCGGGTGCGGACGGCGCCCTGCTGCTGGAGTGGGCGCGCCGGGCGGACGGCGGGCCATTCAGCACGGTGGCCGTCCTCGACCGGCTGGTCTACGACAGCTTCGAGCCCTTCACGACGCTGGCCGCGGTCGCCGCGGTCACCTCCCGGGTCCGGCTGGCGACCATGATCGCGATCGGGCCGCTGCGCGGGACCGCCCTGCTGGCCAAACAGGCCGCCTCGGTGGCGGCGGTCGCCGGCGCCCGGCTCACGGTGGGTTTGGGCGTCGGGGCACGGCGCGAGGACTACGCGGTGGCCGGGGTCGACCACCGGGGGCGGGGTACCCGCCTGTCCGAGCAGCTGGCCTACCTGCGCGGCGCGGGGGAGCGACAATTCGGTCCGCCCACCGAGGGGATCGAGCTGCTCGTGGGTGGTGCCAGCGGCCAGGCCCTCACCAGGATGGCGCGGTACGCCGACGGTTACGCGCACGGCGGTGGCCCGCCCCGCGCGTTCGCCTCGGCCGCCGTCCGGGCCCGGGCGGCCTGGAGCGACCTGGGCCGGCCGGGTCGGCCGGCGCTGTGGGGGCAGGGCTACTTCGCGTTGGGCGACCCCGAGCGCGGCTCGGCCTACCTGCGCGACTACTACGCCTTCACCGGCCCGTTCGCCGAGCGGGTGGCGGCCGGCAACCTTACCGGTGGCCGGGCCGTCCGCGACTTCGTCCGCGGGTACGCCGCCGCCGGTTGCGACGAGCTGATCCTGTTTCCCACCGTCTCGGACGTCGCCGAGGTGGACCGGCTGGCCGAGGTGTTGTCCCCGTGAAGGTCACCGTCCTCGGCGCCGGCCCGGCCGGGCTCTACCTCGGGATCCTGCTCAAGAAGGCGGATCCGCGACACGAGGTGACCATCCTGGAACGCAACGCGCCCGACGCGACCTTCGGCTGGGGTGTCGTCTTCTCCGAGGAGACCCTGGGGGCATTACGCGACGCAGATCCGCAGAGCTATCTCGCCATCACCGACACGTTCGCCCGCTGGGACACGGTCGACATCCGGTACCAGGGGCGGTTGCTCCGCTCGCGCGGACACGCGTTCTCCGCGATCTCGCGCAAGCTTCTGCTCGCGATCCTGCAGGACCGGTGCCGGGAACTCGGCGTCGCGCTCCGGTTCGGGGTCACCCTGGACGACCCCGCTTCCCTGGCCCGCGAGGCCGACCTGCTGGTCGGAGCCGACGGGGTGCACAGCGTCGTCCGGCGCGCCCATGCGGATGTCCTCGTCACCTCGGTCGAGCCACAGGGGTGCAAGTACGTCTGGTTCGGCACCGACCTCCTGCTCGACGCGTTCACGTTCATCTTCCGCCAGACCGAGCACGGTCTCTTCCAGGTGCACTCCTACCCGTTCGACGAGCGCACCAGCACGTTCATCGTTGAATGCCCGGAACACACCTGGCGGCGTGCCGGGCTGGACCGGATGAACACGCAGGAGAGCATTGCCTTCTGCGAGAAGCTCTTCGCCGACGATCTGGCCGGACACCGCCTGCTGTCGAACCGCTCGTGCTGGACCGACTTCCTCCTGGTCCGCAACCAGACCTGGCACCACCGCAACACCGTCCTGCTCGGCGATGCCGCACACACCGCGCATTTCTCGGTCGGCTCCGGAACCAAGCTCGCGATGGAGGACGCGATCGCGTTGACCAACGCGCTCATCCGTGAGCCCGACCCCGAAGCAGCGCTGGTCGGCTACGAGTTGGAGCGTCAACCCGCCGTCGAGCGGTTCCAGCGCGCCGCCGCGGACAGCGCCGGCTACTTCGCCCGGGTCGAACATCACGTCGACCTGGAGCCGGTCCAGTTCGCTTTTCACCTGTTGACCCGCAGCGGCCGGGTCAGCCACGCCAACCTCGCCGTGCGGGACCCGGACTTCGTACGGGTGCTCGACTCGTGGTTCGCCGGCAAGGCGACCGGGCGGCGGGCCGCGCTTGCGCCGGCTCCCCTGTTCGCTCCCCTCCACATCGGGGAAGCGAGGCTGCCGAACCGGATTGCGCGCACGGTTGACCTCGAAGACATGGATTCGGAAGGGAAGCTGGGTGCCGACGCCGAGCAGGAAATCGCCGCGGCGACCCGAAGCGGCGCGGGCTTGCTCCTGACCGGGCTCGTCGCTGTATCGCTCGACGGTCGCACCTCGCCGGCATGCCCAACCTTGCACGACGACACGCAGATCGACCGGTGGCGCTCGGTGGTGGACACCGTGCACCGGGGGGGTGCTCTCGTCGGGATACGGCTCGGCCACGCCGGCCGACGAGGCGCGACGCGGCCACGGGCCCAAGGCGTAGACATCCCGTTGTCCTCGGGTAAATGGCCGCTGGTGTCGGCTTCCGCGATGCCCTACGCCCCGTTCTGTGCCCGGCCCAAGGCCGCGGATCCGGCGGACATGGCGGCGCTCCGGGTGGCCTTCACCGCGGCCGCCTCGCGTGCCCGTGCGGCCGGTTTCGACCTTCTCGAACTGGACATGGCCCAGGGATACCTGCTCGCCAGCTTCCTGTCCCCGCTGACGAACCGGCGGACCGACGGTTACGGCGGTGCGCTGGAACGCAGGCTGCGGTTCCCCCTCGAGGTGTTGCACGACGTGCGGGTGGTCTGGCCGCGGGACCGGCTCCTCTCGGTGCGGCTGACCATCGCCGACTGGTCCCTCCGTGGACTGTCGGCCGACGAAGGGATCGTGGCGGCGCGGGCGGTTGCCGCCGCCGGCGCCGATCTCGTCCACGTCGACGCCGGTCAGTCGGTTGCCGAGGACCGGCCGGAGTACGGGCGGGGGTTCCACACCGTGCTTTCCGCGCGGGTCCGCAGCGAGGCTCGCGTCCCCACCCTCGTCGGCGGACACCTGACGACGCTCGACGAGGTGAACACCCTCGTGGCGGCGGGGCGCGCCGACCTGTGCCTGCTGGACCTCGCCGAGAGCGAGCTGGAACAGCAGATCGGGGAGGCCGAGGGAGCCCGGCCACGCCGGAAGGTACCCCGATGACCGAGACCTACTTCGCGCAGCTGCGCTCGCCCCAGGTGGGCGAGTTGCTCCGCGGCCGTCGCAAGCCCGTTCTCCTGCTTCCCGTCGGGGTTGTCGAACCCCACGGCCCGCACGCGCCACTGGCCACGGACCAGATCATCTCGGAGGGGATGTGCGCGCGTGCGGTGCGGCGGCTCGCCAACGACCCGGATCTTCGCGCGTTGATCCTGCCGCCGTTGCCCTATGGGGTCACCCGTTACAGCACCGCTTTCCCGGGTTTCATCCATGTCGGCGAGGAAACCCTGCACAACCTCGTCACCCAGGTCTGTAATTCCCTGCTGAGCCAGGGGTTTCGTCTTCTCGTCATTGTCAACAACCACTTCGAGCCCGAACATGTGCAGACGCTGCGGCGCGCGATGACGACGTTGCGCGACGGGCACGGCGTCGAGGTGGGCTACCTGGATCTCGTTCGCCGGCGGTACGTGGAGCGCCTGCCGGAGGAGTTCCGCTCCGGTTCGTGTCATGCCGGTCGTTACGAGACCTCACTCGTGCTGGCGGAAAGCCCGGAGCTGGTCGATCAGGAGCGCATGCGAAGGCTGCCACCGCTTCCCGTGAACATCCCGTCGGGTGTCGCGACGGGGCGAACCGACTTCCTGGCGCTCGGGATGACCGAGGCCTACTGCGGCGCGCCGGCGGAGGCGACCAGCGAGGAAGGCGAGCGCGTCTTCGCGGTGCTGACCGACATGCTCGTCGAGCTGATCCGCGACCTGGCGGCGGGGAGGCACTCGTGAGCGGTACTCCCCCATCCCCTCCAGCAGGGCTGCCGACCGTTGGGTGTCCCGGGTGGCACCGGACCTGAACAGGGGGTCGAGCAATGGTGTTGCGCGTCGAGCACATCCCGGAGCGGTTCAACGTCACGACCTGGTTCCTCGACCGCAACCTGGACATCGGGCGGGGCGCTCGGACGGCCCTGGTTGGCGAGAGCGGGCACACGACCTACGCGGAGCTGGCGGCCCTGACCAACCGCGTGGGTAACGTCCTGCGGGAATGTGGCGTACAACCGGGGAACCGCGTGCTCCTCGCACTCAGCGACGGTGTCGAGTTCGTCGCAACCTGGCTCGCCACGCTGAAGATCGGTGCGGTGACCGCCGAGGTCTACACCTATCTCCCCGCCCGGGACTATACCTACTATCTCGGCTACACCGAGGCCACCGTGGTGGTGGTGGACGAGGTGACGCTGGATCGCGTTCGCGATGCGATGGCGCAGAGCAGCGTCAGGCCACACCTTCTCGTCCTCGGTGACGTCGAGCTACGGCCGGGCGAGCATCACTTCGACACGCTTGTCAGCCAGGCCGACGACGTGCTGGACGCCACGCCCACCAGCCGGGATGACATGGCGATCTGGAAATTCACCACCGGGAGCACGGGAGCGCCGAAGGCGTGTGTCCATCCCATGAGCAGTCCCCGCCTGAACTTCGAGTGGTACGGGCGTGGTGTGCTCGGACTGAACGAGGACGACCTGGTCCTCCCGGTGCCGAAGCTGTTCTTCGGTTACCCGAGGGATCTCGCGGCGCTGTATCCCTTCGCCGTGGGTGGCGCGGGCATCGTGTTCCCGCAACGGACGACGCCGGACCGGGTTTTCGAACTGGTGCACCGGCACCGTCCCACCATTTTGGTCAACGTGCCCACCATGATGAGCGCAATGGTCAACCACCCCGCGGCGGCGGACCAGGATCTGGCCTGCCTGCGCCTGTGCACCTCCGCCGGGGAGGCGTTACCGGCCGAGCTCCACCGCCGGTGGACCCGGACGTTCGGGGTCGGGATCGTCGACGGAATCGGTTCCTCGGAGGCGTACCACATCTACATTTCCCATCGCCCGGGCCGGTCCCGCGTGGGAAGCCTGGGTCAGCTGGTTCCCGGCTACCGGGCCCGGATCGTCGACGGGGAGGGCAACCCGGTGCCGGACGGGCAGGTCGGTGTGCTGGAGCTCAGCGGCGCCACGGTGGCCCGCGGCTACTGGGGAGATGCGGAGCGGACCGCCCGGACCTTCTCCGCGGACACGGTCCGCACGGGCGACTTGTTCTCGCGCGACCGGGAGGGCTTCTTCCGCTACCACGGGCGCGCCGACGACCTACTGAAGGTGGGCGGCGTCTGGGTGGCGCCCAGCGAGGTCGAGCACTGCCTCCTCGATCATCCCGACGTTGTGGACTGCGCGGTGGTCGGGCGCCAGGTCGAGGGGCTGACCAGCACGCACGCATACGTGGTCCTGCGCGATGGCGCGACCGCATCCACCGCGCTGGCCGCCGGGCTCCAGGCTTTCGTCCGGTCCCGACTGTCCCCGCACAAGTACCCACGCGCGGTGTCCTTCGTCGGCGAGCTTCCCAGGACGGCCGCTGGCAAGCTCGACCGCCGCGCCCTGCGCGAGAGGGACACCGAAGGCTCGGAGGCACCATGAGCACCTTGCCGACCAGTGACCTCCTCGAGGTCGACCAGCTTCTCGGCGATGCGGAGCGGTTGCTCGCCGAGACGATCCGCCGGTTCGTGACGGACCAGGTGCTTCCGGAGATCAGCTCCTGGTACGAGGCCGGGGTGTTCCCGCGGGAGCTCGTCCCCCGGCTCGGTGAGCTGGGGCTGCTCGGGATGCACCTGGACGGCTACGGCTGTGCCGGCGCCAACGCACTGGCCTACGGGGTCGCGTGCCGGGAGCTGGAGGCCGCCGACAGCGGGCTGCGCAGCTTCGTGTCCGTGCAGGGGTCGCTGGCGATGTTCCCGATCTGGCGATACGGCTCGGCGGGGCAGAAGCAGCGGTGGCTGCCCGGGATGGCGAAGGGCGAGTTGGTCGGGTGTTTCGGGCTCACCGAGTCGGATGCGGGTAGCGACCCGGCGAGCATGCGCACCGCCGCGCGCCGGCAGGGCAGTGACTGGGTTCTCAACGGGGCGAAGACCTGGATCACCAACGGCGGGCTGGCCGACGTGGCCGTCGTCTGGGCACGGACCGAGGAGGGCGTCCGGGGGTTTCTGGTGCCGCGCGGTACACCGGGTTTTCGGACCTACGACATTCACCGCAAGCACTCGATGCGAGCCTCGGTGACCTCCGAGCTCGTCTTCGAGGATGTGCGGCTTCCCCGGGACGCCGTGTTACCGGACGTGATCGGGATGCGGGGTCCGTTGTCGTGTCTCACCGAGGCGAGGTACGGCATCGTGTGGGGTGCCGTGGGGGCAGCTCGAACATGCTTCGAGACAGCGGTCTCCTATGCCCGGACACGAACCCAGTTCGGCCGACCGATCGCCGGCTTCCAGCTCACCCAACGCAAGCTCGTCGAGATGTGCCTCGAACTCAACAAGGCGGCGTTGCTCGCTCACCGGCTCGGTTGCCTGAAGGATGCGGGACGGTTGACGCCGGAGCAGGTGAGCTTGGGGAAGCTGAACAACGTCCGGGAGGCACTGGCGATCGCGCGTGAGGCACGGACGATCCTGGGGGCCAACGGAATCAGCTCGGAGTACCCAGTGATGCGCCATGCCAGCAACCTGGAGTCGGTGCTCACCTACGAAGGCACCAGTGAGGTGCACACATTGTTGCTGGGCCATGCCATCACGGGCGAGAAGGCATTCTCATGAGTGGTCGGATCGTCGTCACCACCGGAGGGGGAACCCAGGCTTGAGCCCGTTTCGCGCATCTGCCGCCCACACCGAACGGTGGGAACATTTCGACTTCCGGGTTACCGAGGGAGTAGCCACGGTGACCTTCACCCGGCCCGACAAGCTCAACGCGCTGACCTTCGACATCTACGCCGATCTCCGTGACCTGCTGGCCGAGCTGCCGCAGCGCGGGGACACGAGGGTGCTCGTGCTGCGGGGGCAGGGCCGCGGGTTCTGCTCCGGCGGGGACGTCGAGGAGATCATCGGCGCGCTGCAACGGACGGAGTCCGCCGCGCTCCTGGAGTTCACGCGCATGACCGGGGCGGTGACCACAGCGCTCCGGCAGTGCCCGATCCCGGTCGTGGCCTCGGTCAACGGCGTCGCCGCCGGAGCCGGCTCGGTACTCGCTTTGGCCAGTGACTTCCGGTTGCTGGCGCGTTCGGCATCGTTTGCCTTCCTGTTCACCAAGGTGGGGTTGGCCGGTGCCGACATGGGTTCCGCCTACCTGCTGCCCCGCCTGGTCGGGTTGGGCCGGGCCACCGAACTGCTCGTGCTCGGCGACCGGATCGACGCCGAACGGGCCTTGGCGATCGGGCTGGCCACCGACGTCGTCGACGACAACGCCCTGCCCGACGCGACCGAGTCGCTGGCGCGCCGACTGGCGGACGGTCCCGCATTCGCCTACGCCACCACGAAATCACTGCTGACGCGCGAGCTGGACATGGACCTGGGAAGTGCGATCGAGCTGGAGGCGATGACCCAGGCCCTGCTGATGACGAGCCGGGACCACGGTGAGTTCTACGCCGCCTGGAGAGAAGGCAGGCAACCGCGGTGGAGGGGACGATGAGCAACCCGCATCGCATTGTCACCGCTCCCGAGCTGGCCCAGCCGGTCGGGTTCGCCCATGCCGTTGTCACCTCACCGGGCAGGACGGTGTACCTGGGCGGGCACACCGCGCAGGGGCAGGACGGGGCTGTCCGAGGGAAGTCGATGGCCGAGCAGTTCGAGGTGGCCGCCGGCAATGTGGTGTCCGCGCTGGCGGCGGCCGGCGCGCGTCCCGAGCACCTGGTCTCCCTCACCATCTACGTCACCGACATGGCCGAGTATCGAACGTCGTTGAACGAGCTCGGACCGATCTACCGTCGTCACTTCGGTCGCCACTACCCCGCCATCGCCTTGCTCGGGGTGCAAGCGCTCCTCGATCCGGTAGCCAAGGTCGAACTGCTCGGGGTTGCCGTCGTTCCCGAGAGTGAGCCAACATGAGCGACACCCATCTCTTTCTCGGAAACGACCGGTGGGAGACGCTGGTCCGGGCCGAAGCACTCGCGCGTGACGTGCTGGCCCCGGTTGCGGCCGCGGGCGAGCAGGGCAGGGTGAACCGGTCACTTCTCGAGGCACTCGCCCAGCACGGGCTGTTGGGTCAGGTCTTCCGGCAGCGCACCGATGGTGGGGTCGCTTCCCGGGTCAGCGCGGTGGACCTGTGTCTGCTCCGCGAAGGCTTGGCACGGTTCTGCACCGAGGCCGAGACCGCGCTTGCCCTGCAGGGGCTGGGCGGATACCCGATCCTGCTGGGCGGAAAGCCGGACGTGGTCCGGGAATGGCTACCCCGGATTGCCGGTGGTCGGGTGGCGGCCGCATTCGCGGTCACCGAACCGGAAGCGGGATCCGACGCCACCGCGCTGACGCTCGATGCGGTGCCGGTTCCCGGCGGATTTCGGCTCAACGGCGAGAAGACATTCATCTCGAACGCACCCGAGGCCGGGATCTACTCGGTTTTCGCGCGCACCGGGGCGGGAAAGGGCGGTCGGGGCATCACCGCGTTTGCCGTTCCGGGGGACAGCGCCGGCCTGGGTGGCAGCCCTCTTCGGCTGATCGCCCCGCATCCCATCGGGCGGCTGGGGTTCCACGACGTCTTCGTTCCGGACAGTCACGTTCTCGGCGACGTCGACCACGGATGGGACGTGGCCCGGCGGACCCTGACCCTGTTCCGGCCGAGTGTGGGCGCGTTCGCGGTGGGGATGGGGCAGGCCGCACTCGACGCCGCGGTGGGCCACACCGCCCGGCGATCCGCCTTCGGCCGCCCGCTCCGTGGCTTCCAGGGCGTCTCGCACCAGCTCGCCGAGGTGGCCACGCGGCTCCAGGGGGCGCGCCTGCTGGTGTACGACGCCGCGGTCGCCCATGACGGCGGCGAGCCGGGTGTGGCTCGCCGGGCCGCCATGGCGAAGCTGTTCGCCACCGAGACCGCGCAGGTGGCGGTGGACGTGGCCATCCAGGTGCACGGTGCCCGTGCCCTGGAGGAGGACCATGTACTGGCCCACCTCTACCGCGAGGTCCGGGCGCCCCGCATCTACGAGGGCGCGTCGGAGATCCAGCGGGACATCATCGCCGGAGCGCTGTTCCGCGGCGCCGACGCCCGGCTCGACCCGTCGTCATGAGCCGAATGGGCGCATCGGCGTCGCCGCCCATGACCGGGTGCCAGCCGGTGGCTAGGTGTTCTGTCCTGTGAGGTTGGGGATGCGGTGGGCGGGTGGGCCGCCGATCGCGGTGTGGTGGCGGTGATGGTTGTAGGTG
>NZ_BMMK01000006.1 GCF_014645795.1 Longimycelium tulufanense
CACCCGCTCAGCCCGACCGGGCAACGGATCAAACAACAACACCTCATCGAACACATCCAGCGAGGCCAGGTTGGCGGCATGCATCCGACCGATCCGACCGACCCCGGCAACTCCGATCCGCATGGGTCTCCGTCCTGGTTGGAGGGTGGTTTTGTTAGAGCGCTCTATTGGTTAGAGCGCGCTAATGCTGTAGCCTGCCTCACGGCGGTGTCAAGGGTCACATCGCAGAAACTTGGAGTTGATCCGACGGAACCGGTCAAGAACCGGGGAGGAGGAGACACGGCGTTGGACAGGGCGGCGAACCCGGGGGCCCGGCCCACCATGGAGGACGTGGCGCGGCGCGCAGGTGTCTCGCGGGCGCTGGTCTCGCTGGTGATGCGCGGCTCACCCAAGGTGAGCGAGCAGCGACGCACCGCGGTGTTGCGGGCCGCGCGGGAGCTGGGTTACCGGCCGCACGTGATGGCCCGCTCGCTGGCGAGCCGCACCTCCACCGTGCTCGGCGTGATGGTCTCCGACCTGCACAACCCGTTCTTCGCCGAGATCGTCGACGGGCTGGACGCGGTGGCCCGCGCCGAGGACTTCGAGCTGATCATCAACACCGGCAGCCGGAGTCCGGCCCGTGAGCGGCGGGCGTTGAACAGCCTGCTGTCCTTCCGGCCGGCCGGCGTGGCGCTGCTCGGCCCGGTGGTGTCGGCCGCCGAGATCGGCCTTGCCGCACAACAGGTTCCGATCGTGTTGGTCGCGGCTCGGCCGACCCGGTTGTCCAATGTCGACATCGTCAACGATGATGGCGAGGCCGGCGCGGAGCTGGCCGTGGACCACCTCGTTTCCTTGGGGCACAACAAGATCGTGCACCTGGACGGCGGCGGCGGATCACAGGCCGGGACCCGGCGCCGCGGTTACCTGAAGGCGATGCGCAGGCACGGCTTGGAGCCGGTGGTGCTGCGCAGCGAGTACACCGACGCCGCTGGTGCGAAGGCGGTGCGGGAGTTGCTCGCCGAACACGACGGTGACCTGCCGACCGCGCTGGTCGCCGCGAACGACTACAACGCGGTCGGCGCGATCTCCGCCCTGGAGGAGGCCGGGCTGCGTGTTCCCGAGGAGGTGTCGGTCGTCGGCTACGACAACACGTCGCTGGCCGCGCTCCGGCACCTCTCCCTGACCACCGTGGACCAGCCCCGCACCGAGATGGGCCGGCTGGCCGCGGAGGCCCTGGTGCAGCGGATCCGTGGACAGCGGTCCGAACCTGTCCACCAGCTGCTGCACCCGTCGCTGGTCGTCCGCTCGACGACGGCCCACCCGCCACTGCACCCACCGCCGCAGTCCCCCACCCGGCAGCCGGCCGGGAAGTCCGCAACCGCAGGAGGAACCTCGTGACACGTTCCCTGGTGCCGCACTGGATCGACGGCGCCCACAGCACGGGCACGTCGTCCCGCCGCGGCGACGTGTTCCAGCCCGCCACCGGCGAGGTGGCCCGTCAGGTGGTGCTCGCCGACCAGCCCGACGTGGACCTGGCGGTGGCGTCGGCGGCCAAGGCGGCCGCGTCCTGGGCCGAGTCCTCGCTGTCCCAGCGGGCCCGGGTGTTGTTCGCGTTCCGTCAGCTCGTGGACGCGCACCGCGACGAGCTGGCCGGGATCATCACCGCCGAGCACGGCAAGGTGCTGGCCGACGCCGCTGGCGAGGTACAACGCGGCCTGGAGGTGGCCGAGTTCGCGTGCGGCATCCCGCACCTGCTCAAGGGCGAGCACTCCGAGCAGGTCTCGCGGGGTGTGGACGCCTACTCGCTGCGCCAGCCGCTCGGTGTGGTCACCGGCATCACCCCGTTCAACTTCCCGGTGATGGTGCCGATGTGGATGTTCCCGGTCGCCATCGCCTGCGGGAACGCTTTCGTGCTCAAGCCTTCCGAGCGTGACCCGTCGGCATCGGTGCGGCTGGCCGAGCTGTTCACCGAGGCCGGGCTGCCGGACGGCGTGCTCACCGTGCTGCAGGGCGACGCGGTTGCGGTGAACGCGTTGCTCGACCACCCGGACGTGGCGGCGGTGTCGTTCGTTGGCTCGACCCCGATCGCCAAGCACGTGTACTCGCGCGGCACCGCCAACGGCAAGCGCGTGCAGGCGCTGGGCGGGGCCAAGAACCACATGGTCGTGCTGCCGGACGCGGACATCGACGTGGCGGCTGATGCGGCGGTCTCGGCCGGGTTCGGCTCTGCGGGCGAGCGTTGTATGGCGATCTCGGTCGTGGTGGCGGTCGGTGATGTCGGCGACCGGCTCGTGCCGGCGATCGCGGAGCGGATGGCGACGCTGAAGACCGGGCCGGGCACCGAGCCGGACTCGCAGATGGGTCCCCTGGTGACCGGGGCGCACCGGGACAAGGTGTCGTCCTATGTGGATAGTGGCGTCGCGGCGGGCGCGGAGCTGGTGGTGGACGGCCGCGGAATCGCCCCGACGCCGGGCGGGTTCTGGCTCGGCCCCACACTGTTCGACCGGGTCGCCCCGGACATGACGATCTACCGGGACGAGATCTTCGGGCCGGTGCTGACGGTGGTGCGGGTGCCCACCTATGAGGCCGCGATCGAACTGGTCAACAGCAACCCGTACGGCAACGGCACGGCGATCTTCACCGGTGACGGTCTGGCGGCGCGCGAGTACCAGCGCCGGGTGTCGGTCGGCATGGTCGGCATCAACGTGCCGATCCCGGTGCCGATGTCCTACTACTCCTTCGGCGGCTGGAAGGACTCGCTCTTCGGCGACACCCACGTGCACGGCATGGACGGTGTCCGCTTCTACACCCGCATGAAGGCGATCACGGCCCGGTGGCCGCGCCACCACGGTGTCGATCTGGCCATGCCGACGGCCAGCCAGTCCTGACCCAAACCCTCCCTGGGGGCAGGAGCGAAGGCGCGTCCGGGACGTTCCCGGACGCGCCTTTCGCTACCCCGCCGCGGCGGGCCGATCCTCGACTACCTCGATTTCGAACTCGACAAGGACAACCGCGCGGCCGGAGTCCAGCCGAACCGGACAATCCTCCCTCACGGCTAGGTGATGGAACCGCATGACGGTTCCGAGTGCGCCGGTGTCCCGAACACGAATCCGCACACCCTCTTCGATCCCGTCCATGGCTCATCACCGCCGACGCACGTACGCGGCGACGTAGGCGATCACGGTGACGGACGCGAGGATCACCCACAGCAGAGTGGTTTTCTCCCAGCCGGACAAGGGTTCGTTCCCCACCGCGCACCAGACCCTTCCACCATCGCCATAGGCGAGCCCCACCATGCAGCGGGACGACTGTGCGTTCATGCAAACTGACTCTAAGCTCGCATATGCAGATAGCACAGATCCTAGATCGCGTGAACGTGGGCCACCGATCGTGTGCAGGTCAGGGGCGTACGCTGCCGCCGTCGCGATCATCGGAGGAGGTCACGAGTGTCAGACAGCGGTCCCACGACGCGGAAGCGCCGACTCGGCCAGCTCCTGCGCCAACTCCGCGAGGATGCGAGGAAGCGCGTGGAGGACGCGCAGAACCGGCTCCGATGCTCCCAGTCGAAGATCAGCCGCATCGAAAACGGCCGAGTCCAAATCAAGCTCGCTGAGCTGGAACTGTTGTTGGCGTTCTACCGGGCAAGCGACGAGGACCGTGATACCGCACTCGCCATGTGGGAGGAGACCCAGCAGCCAGGTGTCAGGCTCGACCTCGACGCGCTCCCGCTTTTCCTTCGTAGTTTCGTTCGGGCGGAAGCTGAGGCGTCGGAGATCCTCGCTCTGCAACCAATCTTGGTGCCCGGCCTGCTACAGACTGAGAGGTACGCTCGAGCCGTACACGAGTCTGGCCCTTCCGCTGATGCCTCGTTAGTCGGGCGGCGAGTCGCTGTCCGCTTGGCACGGCAAGCGCGGATCACCAGCCCTGATCCGGTGCGATTTCATGCGGTCATCGACGAAGCTGCAATCCGCCGGGTGATCGGTGGTGCAGTCTTGATGCATGAGCAGCTCGCCCACTTGGTTGCCTTGGCGAGGCGAGACAACGTGACACTCCAGATTGCTCCGTTCGGCGCCGGGGCGTACGGGACGATGAGCGGACCGTTCACGGTGCTGAGGTACCCAGACCCGAACGACCCACCGGCTGTATACGTCGAGTACTCGGCGGGCGGAGACTGGGTAGAGGACCGCAACGACGTCTTGCTCTTCGAGCGAACGTTCTCGGAAGCGGCAAACATCGCGCTCGGTCCTACCGACTCTGTCGCCCTGATCAAGGAATTCGTGAGCAACTTAGGAGGGGAACTATGAGGGGCTTCAACCACGGGCCGTGGCGTAAGAGCAGTCGCAGCGGCAAGGACAACGAATGCGTGGAGTGCGCCAGTGTCGGCTCGGGGTGCGCGATCCGCGACAGCAAGAACCCTGCCGGCACCGTCTTACTGCTAGACGCAACGAGATTCGGGATGTTCTTACGCACCATCAAGTCCGGGCGCTTGGACGTCCCGGGGCGGCCGTAACGCGTGCGGGCCGGCGCACCGCGCCGCCAGGTTCAGAACCGCGGGTGGTTGCCGCGTAGCACCGCCCGCAGAAGGTCGGCGCCGGGTTCCACGTCCGTGCCCTCGAGCGTGCTGTTCTTGCACACCTCGCCGATCACCCAGGCGGGCACGTGGCGGGCGGTCAGCACCGCCAGTGCGCGGTCGACGTCCTCGGGCGCCACGACCGCCACCATGCCCACGCCCATGTTGAACGTCCGCTCCATCTCGTCGCGCTCGATGCGGCCGCGTTGGGCGATCAACGCGAACACCGGGGCCGGGGTCCAGGTGCCCCGGTCCAGCACGGCGGTGAGCCCCTCCGGGATGACCCGGCCCAGGTTCCCGGCCAGGCCGCCGCCGGTGATGTGCGCGAAGGTGCGCACCTCGGCCTCGGCGGCCAGCGCCAGGCAGTCCTTGGCGTAGATGCGGGTGGGCTCCAGCATTTCCTCGCCCAGGGTGCGGCCGAACTCCTCGACGTGGCCGGACAGCGGCATGCGCCCGATGTCGAGCAGCACGTGCCGGGCCAGCGAGTAGCCGTTGGAGTGCAGGCCGGAGGAGCCCATGGCGATCACGACGTCGCCGGGCCGGACCCGGTCCGGCCCGAGCACCTTGGCGGCCTCGACCACGCCGACCCCGGTGGCCGACAGGTCGTAGTCCTCCGGTGCCATCAGCCCCGGGTGCTCGGCGGTCTCCCCGCCCAGCAGGGCGCAGCCGGCCTGCTGGCAGCCCAGGGAGATGCCCTTGACCAGGTCGGCGACCCGCTCGGGCACCACTTTGCCGACCGCGATGTAGTCCTGCAGGAACAACGGCTCGGCACCGCAGACCACCAGGTCGTCGACCACCATGGCGACCAGGTCGATGCCGACGGTGTCGTGCTTGTCCAGCGCCTGCGCCACCGCGATCTTGGTGCCCACGCCGTCGGTCGAGGACGCCAGCACCGGCTCCTTCCACCGGTCCAGCTTCAGCCGGAACAGCCCGGCGAAACCGCCGATCCCGCCCATCACCTCCGGCCGGGTGGCCTTCTCCGCCCACGGGCGGAGCCGCTCGACCGCCTCGTCACCGGCTTCGATGCTCACCCCGGCCGCGGCATAGGTGGCCTTGGGGCTCTCCGTCTGGGTGGTCACGGCTGGTTCTCCATCTCGGTGCGGCTGGGTCGCGGTCTGCTGGTCGGGGCCTTCGCCATGAGGACGGCGTCGACCGGCCGATCGGTTGCGCTCGGTGCCGGACGCGTTACGGACGGCGGACGGCGTCCTCGGCACCGTAGCCGTTCAGCAGCACGGGCTCGGCCGCGCCCGCCACGCCCTTCTCGATGCCCTCCAGCAGGAACTTGCCCATCTTGGCCTCGTCAGGCAGCGGGATGGGGTAGTTCCCGTCGAAGCAGGCCGAGCAGAGCCGGGTGCGCGGCTGCTCGCTGGCGGCGATCAGGCCGTCCAGCGACACGTAGCCGAGCGAGTCGGCGCCGATCGAGCGGCGGATGCCGTCCACGTCGAGGCCGTTGGCGACCAGTTCGGCGCGGGAGGCGAAGTCGATCCCGTAGAAGCAGGGCCAGCGCACCGGGGGCGAGGCGATCCGTACGTGCACCTCGATGGCGCCGGCCTCGCGCAGCATCCGCACCAACGCGCGCTGGGTGTTGCCGCGCACGATCGAGTCGTCGACGACCACCAGCCGCTTTCCGCGGATGACCTCGCGTAGCGGGTTCAGCTTCAGCCGGATGCCCAGCTGCCGGATGGTCTGGCTCGGCTCGATGAAGGTGCGGCCGACGTAGGAGTTCTTGACCAGGCCCTGGCCGTAGGGGATGCCGGACGCCTGGGCGAAGCCGATGGCGGCCGGGGTGCCCGACTCCGGCACCGGGATCACCAGGTCGGCCTCGGCGGGGTGCTCCTCGGCGAGCCGGCGCCCGATCTCGACACGGGCGGCGTGCACGGAGCGGCCGGCGATGGTGGTGTCGGGCCGGGCCAGGTACACGTACTCGAACACGCAGCCCTTGGGCTCGGGGGCGGCGAACCGGGAGCTGCGCAGCCCGTCCTCGTCGATCGCGATCAACTCACCGGGCTCCACCTCGCGCACGAAGCTGGCGCCCACGATGTCCAGCGCGGCGGTCTCGCTGGCGACGACCCAGCCGCGCTCGAGCCGACCGAGGCAGAGCGGGCGCACACCCTGGGGGTCGCGGGCCGCGTACAGCGTCGACTCGTCGCAGAAGACGAGCGAGAAGGCGCCGCGGAGGGTGGGCAGCAGCCGCAGGGCGGCCTGCTCCAGCCCGGCGTCGGCGGCCTCGGCGGCGAGCAGTGCGCACACCAGGTCCGAGTCGGACGTGGCGTTCGCGCCCGCGTTCCCCAGCGCCCCTGCCTCCCGGGCATGGGCGAGCAGGTCGGCGGTGTTCACCAGGTTGCCGTTGTGGCCGAGCGCGAGCCCGCTGCCGACCTGGGTGGTGCGGAACGTCGGCTGCGCGTTCTCCCAGGTGGTCGAGCCGGTGGTCGAGTAGCGGGTGTGGCCGATGGCGAGATGGCCGCGCAGCGACGACAGCACCTGCTCGTCGAACACCTGGCTGACCAGGCCGAGGTCCTTGAAGACGACGATCTGGGAGCCATCCGTGACGGCGATGCCGGCCGCCTCCTGCCCCCGGTGTTGCAGGGCGTACAGGCCGTAGAAGGTGAGCTTCGCCACCTCCTCGCCCGGCGCCCACACACCGAACACACCGCACTCCTCGCGAGGGGCGTCGCGATCGAGGTCACGGGGTTCTGGATCGGTCGGGAGACCCCGGGAACGGGGTTGGGTCCTAGCGGTGGAAGGGCCGGTGACCACCGAAAACTCCCTCGCAACGGCAACCGACTGCACCCCAGTCTAAGCCGAACGGGGCTACCAGCGGGTCCTCCGCACGATGCCCGCCCCCGGAAACGCCGTTACGCATCCCTCCGGCCCCAGCCGCCACACCGGCCCCCGGCCGCGACCAACCGAGCCCTGGCCGCACACCCGAGCCGCACCGGACGGCGGCTTCACCCAGCCCGGGGTCGCAGGGCTCGCGATCCGACAGCTCGGCGGACGCGGCACTGGCGAACGTCGCGCGCTCACCGCTCGCTGGCTGGGCAGCGGGCGGTGAACGTTGGGCGTGCCGTCAGTCGGAAGGTTGGCTCAGTCGCTCAGTTGGTCGGCCGTGGTGGGCGGCGGTTCTGTTTCGGCAACGGCTGCGAGGCGTTGGTGAACGGCCCTTCCCCAACCCCTCCCCGTACACGCCACCCCCATCCCCCGTACCCCTTCCTCTGGAGGGCGCGCCCCCGTTGGTGGTGGTCGGTTCGGTTGTGGTGCCCCGGTGGCGGTGGCCGTGCCGGCGGTGGCGTCTCCTGGGAGTCGTTTGTGGTTGTTGGTCTGTTGTGCTCGGTGATCAGTTGCGCGGCGGACAAGCGAAGTCGAAGCGCGGTGGGTTGGTGGCGCTGGCGCTGTCGTCGCTTCGTTCGTGTACTCGCGAGGGGGCGTCGGTGGTGGTGGGGTTGGTCGGGGCCGCGTCGGTCGCGCGGGTCGGGGTGGCCGTCGGTGTGGAGCATCTGTCGTCCTCGGTGATGTGTAGGGACAGGAACTTGGTATGGCCGGACGCCGAGGGGCTCGTGTTCCCGCGGGTCGGCTGCTGGACGACCGCTTGAGGGTCTTTCGCTCGGTCGTCGGTGACTCGTCAGGCGGCGGCGCCGCGGAGGCGGAAGGCTCGGAAGAGTTCGCTGATGACCCGTTGCGGGTCGGTGATGTCTTCTGCGCGGGCCCGGATGGTCACCCAGCCGAGGGCCGCGAGCCGGTGGTCGCGGAGGAGGTCGGCCTGGGCGCGGTCCTCGTGGGCCACGACGCCATCGTATTCGAGGGCGATACGGAGCTGGGGCCAGGCGAGGTCGAGGCGGTACCGCACGTGCCCGTCCAGGTCGAAGATCTCGTACTGCGGGATCGGCATCGGTAGCCCGGCCTTGACCGCCGCCAGCAGGAGCAGGCTTTCCGGTGGTGACTCGGTGCGACCGGTTCCGAGGTCGAGGAGGAACTCGGCGCGGACGACGCCGCGCCGGTCGATCCGCCGTTGGATACGGCGGTTCACCTCGCCGCGGAACTGCTCGCGGTAGGCCGGCGGGAGACTACCCAGTGCCTGGTCGAGGCACATGAAGGCGATCTCCTCGCGATGTCGGCAGAGCAGCTCGGCGATGACCCTGTCGAGGACGAACACCCGTAGCCCGTCCAGTTCGACGACGTCGTCCTCGCAGACGTCGCCCTGATGGACGTGGAGCCCGTTGCGGCGTCGGCGGCTCCGCAGGTGCGGGACGGTCACGTGGACCTCCTGGCTGTCGGCGGCCGTGCAGCCGTGGGCCAGCGCGGCGGTGGGTCCGCTGAGCACCGCGTCCTCGCCGAGGTGCAGCAGGGCGGCAGATGCCCTGGTGATCGGGTCGAGCACGCGGTCCGGTGGGACGTAGGTTCCCGGCCAGAGCTCGCGCAGTCGCCCGATGCGCACCGCGGCGCGTAGTCCGCGTTCGCCGAGCTTGGCGATTGCTTGGTCTCTGGAACATGCACCATGTTTCGCTCCCGGTATCTGGATCATGCGTCCACGATCGCCGCAAATAACCGGGAGGGGAAGCTGATGTTACCGGCTTGTGGATAAATCCGGGGGTTGTGGATAACTTCGGACACGAACGGGTTAACTCCTTGACAGGAGGGGGTTCGCCCCTTCAGAGAGAGCTGAGTCGTGCCGATGTTGAGGGATGTATCCGTCGCCGAATTAGTTGACGGGGCACGAACTCCGGAGCCACGGCTGGCGGTCCGCGGTAATGGGGAAGGTCAGCGAAGCCGGATGGCACTCAGCAAGGCACTGTCGCCTTCCCCGGCCAGCTCGGTACGTCGCCAAAGTGCGAGGTAAATACCGATCGCGCGGCCGCTGACCCGGGCGTCCGCCGAAACGGTGGAGCCGGGCTTCAGCGGGCGGACCTCGGGCACCTCACCCGGGGTGAAGCGCACCCACCATCCCTCGCCGCCGTCGTCACAGGTGACCACGGTCGTGCCCGTGACCGCGAGCGGGCTGTCCGGGGTCTGCTTGGCCGCGAGCAACGTCCCCAGTGCCTCGTCGATCCCGTCGACGGCGAGGTCGCGCGGGGTCGGGGTCACCGCACGGAGCGCGGACTGGGCGTCCCAGCGCCGCAGGTTCATCTCGTGGGCGACCCGGCGGTGCCAGAACCAGGCGAGGCGGGGCGCGGCCGGGGAGAAGGTCCAGACGGGACGGTTGGCCGGCGTGCCGGCCAGCACGTCGCGGGTGACGGAGAGTTGCTCGTCGAGAAATCCCAGTGGATTGGGTACCGGGGTGAGCGGCGCCGGCTTCACCGGTTCCAGGATTCCGCTGCGCATCTGTGTCGTGACCAGTTGCAGGAAGCGTCCGACGTGAACCGTCAACTGGGCAAATGTCCATCCCGGGCAAGGCGGGACCGGTGCGTCCGGTTCGGCCGTCGACACCACGTCGCGGAACATCCGACTCTGCTCCTCGAACGTCCCCAGCCAACGCTGCAGACCCAGCACCGCTCGCACATCGCCTCCTGTGGCTCGACAAGTCGTATCGTGCCCCTGTTGAACGAACAGTGTCGGTAGGAAAACGAATAAGTGAGTGAGCACCACACGTTTGGCCGCGTCCTACCGGAGCAGAAGGTGACGGTTATTCGCCGGGACGGAGGAGAGGTAGCCACGGGTCGAGATCCGCGCGACTGCCCGAAGCATTGACGCGGCCCTCGACGAGCGCCTCGGTCCACAACAGGCGGCCGGTGGCAAGGCGGAGCCAGGTGTGTGGATCGGTCTCGATGACATTCGGCGGAGTTCCCCTGGTGTGGCCGGGTCCGGCCACGCATTGGATTGCCGCGAAGGGCGGGACGCGTACTTCGACGCTGCGCCCCGGGGCGATCTGTTCGAGTGTGCGCAGGCTGAGGCGGACCGCGGCCGCCACCTCGGCACGCGGGGGTTCGGGTGCGGCGCCGTCCACCCAGTTCATGACCTTGTGTACGGCGGCGCGCAGTTCGTGCGGGTCGACGGCTCGTCGTGGCATACCGGCGAGGTTATGCACCGGGGTGAGCTGCGGTGCTCGGGGTATCGGTTGTGATGACGCGGTCTGTTTGCTCTCGTCGGGAAAGATCCGCCTGCGTCGATCGACCGTTTCGAGCGGTTGACGGTCGAGGTTGGGTGGCCGGTTGGGCGGGCCACGACCGGGTTTGTCCCGAGCCAACCGCCAAGCAGAGCTGTCGCCCGTCATGATGGAGGCGCCCCGATCGAACGGCGAGTAATCAATGGGTGACAGACAGCTCATGTCTAAAGCCATTTCCGCCAGACTGTTCCACCTGGACCAGGCCGGTGGCCCGTCCTCATGAGTGTGCTGAGGGAGCGGGGCGGCGGTATGCGTGCTCCGCCACACAGTGGCTCGGCGGACGCAGGGCACCTAGCGTTGGCACGTGGCGAACCACCCCGCCCCACATGCCGGGTTGATCGAGGACTACGCCCTGCTCTCCGACCTGCGGACCGCGGCGTTGGTGGGCAAGGACGGGTCGGTGGACTGGCTGTGCCTGCCCCGGTTCGACGCTCCGTCGTGTTTCGCCCGGCTCCTCGGGGGTGACGGTCACTGGCAGATCGCCCCCACACGGCCGGTCGTCGAGGTGCGTCGAAGCTATCGGAACACGTCGCTGGTGTTGGACACCGAGATGCGGACCGAGCAGGGAGTGGTCCGGATCACCGACTGTATGCCGAAGCATCGTGACCGGCAGCACGAGGCCCCGTGTCTGGTGCGGACGGTCGAGGGCGTGTCAGGCGAGGTGGAGGTGCGGTTCCGCTGGGTGGTGCGGTTCGCCTACGGCCACTCGGTGCCATGGGTTCGCCGGAACACCGACCCGGACGATCCGGCGATCATCGCCGTCGCGGGCCCGCACACGGTGGTACTTCGCGGAGACCTGCAGCCGACCCGGGTGCAGCATGAGCGGGCGCACGAGGCGGTGTTCACGGTCCGCCCCGGTCAGCGGTTGTGCTGGGTGATGCAATGGGCGCACGCACACGGGCCACTACCGCGTGGGCTGGATGGCGTGACCGCGGTGGACGAGACGGAGCGGTTCTGGCGGGGTTGGTCCCGACGGATCGGGTACGAGGGCCCGCACGCGGAGATCGTGCATCGTTCGCTGGCGACGTTGAAGGCGTTGATCTACGAGCCGAGTGGCGGCATGGTGGCGGCTCCCACGACGTCCCTGCCGGAGAGCCTCGGTGGATCACGGAACTGGGACTACCGGTACTGCTGGCTGCGTGATGCCACTCTGACCCTGCTCGCGCTGGAGAGTTTCGGCTGCTCCTCGGAAGCCCTGGCGTGGCGGGACTGGTTGCTTCGGGCGGTCGCCGGCGATCCGGCGGACGTCCAGATCATGTACGGGGTCGAGGGCGAGCGGCACCTGGTGGAGTGGGAACTCCACTGGCTACCGGGATATCGGGAGTCACGTCCGGTGCGGGTGGGCAACGCGGCCTTCTGCCAGCTCCAGCTCGACGTGTACGGGGAGGTGATGGACGCGCTGCATCTGGCGCGCGAGCGAGGGGTTCCGGAGCGGCCCGAGTCGTGGGCGATGCAGCGGGGCATGCTGCGTCACCTGGAGCGCGTCTGGCAGCAGCCGGACCGCGGGCTGTGGGAGGTGCGTGGGCCGGACCGGCACTTCACGCATTCCCGGGTGATGGTGTGGGTCGCGTTCGACCGTGCGGTGCGGGCGGTGGAGCAGTACGGCTTGCCGGGACCGGTGGATCGGTGGCGTGAACTGCGCGAGCTGGTGCACACGGAGGTGCTGACGAAGGGCTGGAACGACGAACTCGGTGCCTTCACCCAGTACTACGGGGGTAGGGAGCTGGACGCGGCTACCCTGCTGATCCCGGCGGTGGGCTTCCTGTCGGGTGATGACGAGCGTGTCGTCGGGACGCTGACGGCCGTCGAGGCGGAGTTGAAGGACGGGGATGTCGTCCGCCGCTACACGACTCACACCGAACAGTCTCACGTGGACGGTATCTCCGGTCTCGAGGGATCGTTCCTTGCCTGCTCCTTCTGGTACGTCAACGCCCTGGCGTTGGCTGGCCGGCGCGCGGAGGCGGAGGCGATGTTCGGACGACTGGTGTCCATGGCCAACGACGTGGGGCTGTTCTCGGAGGAATACGACGCCGAGTCGGGTCGTTTCGTGGGCAACTTCCCGCAGGCGTTCAGCCATCTGGCGTTGTTGAACTGCGCCGCAGTGTTGTACGGGGGCGTACAGCGGCATGCCCGCAACCGAGCGAATGGGCGTCGCGGACGGGAACGGCACGCGTAGCACGCGGCGCTGAGACCGCGGTGAAACGAGCAGTGGCCGTCATTTGTGCGGAGGAAGCCCGCAGTGTGGGCGCTGCTTCTCCGCCTCCTGAGCAGGGCAGTTCTGCGTACGAGTGGCATGAGTTCGCCGCACCGGTGAGGTTCGGGGACAGCAGTCGGGTAGTGGCTCGTGGTTTGTGGTGTAGCCGGCCGCTTGGAGGGGAAGCTGGTCGCCATCTGTGCGGAGCCCGCCGGCTCGGGTGGTGGCTGGGGGTGGCAGATTGGTGGAGCTACCTGTTGGTGGTGCTACCTGCCGGGCTGATGGCACCAGCACCGGTGGGGCGCGGCCGGCGGTAGCGGCATCAGATTCGGGGCGACTTGCGGGTGTCGGGGCGGCGCAGGTGTCGACGGGTCGGGCGGCGGCCGCCGCAAGGTTCGAGGAGGGCGTCCTCACCGCGGCCAGTGGCACGAAGGGAGGCGTGCGAACGATCCAGCCGTGGTGGTCGGTGTTTACCGCACGTCCGAGAGGATGTGGTCGATGCGTTCGGGCGGGCCGGGACGCGCGTAGTACCAGCCCTGGCCGGAGTCACAGCCGATGTCGTCGAGGCGGCGCGCCTGGTCGGCGGTTTCCACGCCCTCGGCGGTGACCCCGAGGCCCAGTGCGTGTGCCAGGGAGACCAGCGTGCCGACGATCCGTGCGTCCACGACGTGCGAGCCGTCGCTGGCCGACGCGCGCAGCCCCTCCACGAACGAGCCCGCGATCTTCAGCTCGTGCACCGGGAGGTGCCGCAGGTAGGCGAGGTTGGAGTAGCCGGTGCCGAAGTCGTCGATGGCGATGCGCACGCCCATGGCGGACAGCGCACGCAGGGCGTCCAGCGGCTCGTCCGCGGTGCCCATGATCGCGCTCTCGGTGAGCTCCAGCTGTAGCCGGGTGGCTTCCACCCCGGTATCGGCGAGGATCTTGGCGACGTCGGCAACCAGCCCGGGGTCCCGGGACTGGCGCACCGCGAGGTTGACGCTGATGAACGGCGCCCGGGACCCGAACCGGTCCTGCCAGAGCCGGGCCTGGTGGCATGCCTGGCGCAGCACCCACCGGCCCAGCGGCACGATCTGGCCGGTCTCCTCGGCCAGGCCGATGAACCGGTCCGGTGCGAGCAGGCCGAACTCGGGGTGGTGCCAGCGCACCAGTGCCTCGGCCCCCACCACCTGTCCGTCACACAGCCGGACCAGCGGCTGGTAGTCCAGGTAGAACTCACCGCGCTCGATGGCGGCCGGCATGGTGGTCGACAGCGTGAACCGGGCGACCTCGCGCGCGTTGCGTTCCGGGTCGAACAGTGCCCACTTGGCCTTGCCGTCGGCCTTGGCCCAGTACAGCGTGATGTCGGCGTCCCGCATGACGTCGGCGGGCGTGGTGCCGACAATCGACCGTTCCACCAGGCCGATGCTGGCCGAGATGGACAACTCGTGTTCGCGCACCCGGATCGGTGCCTCCAGCGCGGCGAGCACGTGGTCGGCGATGGCCACCACGTCGCGGGTGCTGCTGGAGCGTTCCATGAGGATGATGAACTCGTCGCCGCCGATCCGGGCGACGAGCCGGCCGGGTGCGGACACGCAGGCGTCCAGCCGCTGGCCGACCGCGACCAGCAGCTGGTCGCCGACGTCGTGCCCGAGGCTGTCGTTGATGACCTTGAAGCCGTCCAGGTCGAGGTAGCACAGGCCGATGCGGTCCTCCTCGGCGGCCGAGTCGAACGCCTCGGCGAGCCGCTCCAGGAACAGCGCGCGGTTGGGCAGCCCGGTGAGCGGGTCGTGCAGGGCCTGGTAGCGCAACCGGTCCTGCAGCAGGTGGCGGTCGGTGACGTCCTCGATCATCGCCACCTGGTAGGTGGGCCGTCCCTCGTCGTCTCGGATCAGCGAGGCGGTCAGGTGTGTCCAGATGACCTCGCCGTCGCTGCGCTCGAACCGCTTCTCGACGCGGAAGTGGTCGCGTTGCCCGCTGACCAGCTCGTCGTAGAGGCGCCACACGCTGGCCGCGTCCTCGGCGTGCATGAAGTCGCGGACGTTGCGCCGGGTCAACTCCTCCAGGCTGTAGCCGAACATGTCCAGCAGGGAGGCGTTGGCGTCGAGGATGTTGCCGTCCATGTCGGCGATGCCCATGCCGATGGCGGCCTCGGCGAACACCGCCCGGAACCGGGCCTCGCTGACGCGCAACGCCTGCTCAGCCTGGTCGCGGGCGACGAACACGGCCTGGCTGATCGCCTCCTGCTCGTCGAGGGTGCGTTGCCGCAGCGCCTCGGCGTAGCCGGCGGCGAGCGCGCCCTGCAACGCGGAGAGCCGCCACGGGGTGCTTCGGTCGAGGCCGAGCCGGAGCGGCAGCTCGTCAGCGACGAGCGCGATGGTGCGGTTCAGCGTCTCGGTGCCGGTGAAGTGGGCACCGACCATGGCGGCGCCGACCTGGCGGGCGGCGTCGGCGGTGAACGGCTCGGTGAACAGGGCTTCGGCGAGCCTGTCGGTGAGGCCGCGCAGGTGTTCTTCCACCTCGGTGCGGCTCATCGACACGTAACTGGTGCCCACGACGGCGTCGGCCCAGGCGAGCGCGAACGCGTCGCGACCGTCGCCGTGGCGGGTGCCCCGTGCGGTGTCGGAGCCGGCCGCGGCGGCGAGGCCGAGGTGACGACGCCTCGGCTCCGGGATGCCTTTGGCCGGCCGGCTCATGGCGTTCGCCCCACTCCGGCGAGCATGCCGAACCGCTCGGGGTTCGGCTCGGGACGGTCGGTCTCCTCCGGCCGCCACTGCGGCAGGTACACCACGCCGGGTTCGACGAGCTCGTAGCCGGCGAACAGGGCGGTGACGTCGGCGGGCTCGCGCAGGCACAGCGGCGTGGTGCTGCGTTCGTAGAGCTCCTTGACGGCGGCGCGACCCATGTCCGGGCCGGTGACGTCGGTGCCGTGCGAGATGACCAGGTGGCTGCCGTGGGCGCCGGCGGCGCGGTAGCGCGCGATCATGCCGGCCGGGTCGGCGGAGTCGGGCACGAAGTGCAGCAGAGCGACCATGAGCACGGCCAGCGGCTGGTCGGGGTCGAGCAGGCGACGGGCCTGCGGCGCGCCCAGCACGTCGTCGACGCGCGTTGCGTCGGCGTGGACGACGCCGGTCAGGTCGTTGCCTTCCAGCAGGGCGCGGCTGTGCGCCACCGCGACCGGGTCGCTGTCCACATAGACCACGCGGGTCTCCGGCGCCACCTGTTGCGCCACCTCGTGCACGTTGCCGACGGTCGGGATTCCGGAACCGAGGTCGAGGAACTGCCGAATGCCCTGGTCCAGGCAGTAGCGGACCGCGCGCCGCAGGAAGGCCCGGTTGGCCCGGGTGATCTCGGGCATGTCGGGCACCAGTCGGAGCGCCTGCTCGGCCAGCATGCGGTCGGCGGCGAAGTTGTGCGAGCCACCCAGCCAGTAGTCGTAGACGCGTGCCGCGCTGGGTCGCTCCATGTCGACGCCGGCCGGTGCCCAGGTTGGTCTGTCCACTCCTCACCCCTCTCCGACACGACCCAGGGTCACACTTTTCGCCCTACTCCCGCGTATCCGGTGTACCGCTCCGGACGCTTGTCGACATCCTGAGGCGTGTCGGGCCGCCATTCCGACAGATGCACCACCCCGGGGGACAGCAGCTCGTATCCGGCGAAGAGCCTGGTCACCTCGGCATGGCTGCGCAGGGCCAGCCCCCACACCCGGGCCGTCGTCGCCCACGGTTCGGCGAAGCCGTCCGCGGTGGCGTGGGACAGCACGAGATGGCTGCCGGATGCCGCCGCGTCCCGGTAGCGCGCCACCACCCCCGCCGGGTCGTCGGAGTCCGAGAGGAAGTGCAGCAGGCCGACCATCAGCACCGCAAGGGGCCGGTCGAGGTCGATCAGAACGCCGACCTCGGGCGACGAGAGCACGTGACCGGCATCACGAACGTCGGCCCGCAGGACGGCGATGCGGTCGGTGGCGCCGAGCATGGCGCGGCTGTGGGCCACCACGACGGGGTCGCTGTCCACATAGACCACATTGGCCTCGGGGGCGATCTCGTGGACAGGTCCGACGGTGGGAAGCCCGGAGCCGATGTCGAGGAACTGCCGGATACCCCGGTCCACGCAGTACCGCACGGCACGGCGCAGGAAGGCCCGGTTGGCGCGGGTCATCTGGGGCAGGTCGGGGACCGCACGCAGTGCTTCCTCGGCGGCGGCCCGGTCGATGGCGAAGTTGTGCGAGCCACCCAGGTAGTAGTCATAGACCCGGGCGGCGCTGGGCCGGTCCCACTCCAGTGCGGAGGGTTCGACCGGCTGCCGCCCGCCCATGCCGGTCATGGCTTCCGCCCAACTGCCGCGTACCCGGTGTAGCGCTCGGGGTGTTCGTCCACGTCGTCCGAAGACTCCGGCCGCCACTGCGGGAGGTACACGATGCCGGGGTCGACCAGCTCGAAGCCGGTGAACAACGCGCCCACCTCCGCACGGGAACGCATGTGCATCGGGGTGCGGGTACGGGCGTAGAGCTTCTGGTGGTCCTCGACCTTGTCCGGCTGCCCGTCCTGGGTGGCGTGGGAGAGGACGAGGTAGCTGCCGGGGGCCAGGAGGTCCCGGTAGCGGGCCACCAGCCGGACCGGGTCGTCGGCGTCGTCGATGAAGTGCAGGACGGCGACCATGAGCACGGCCATTGGCCGCTGTGGCTCGATGAGCCGGCCGAACTGGGGCGAGCCGACGATGTCCTCGGGCTTGCGCAGGTCGGCGTGGACGATGTCGGCCCGCTCGTTGCCGGCGAGGATGGCGCGGCTGTGCGCGACGGCGACGGGGTCGAAGTCGACGTAGAGGACACGGCACCGCGGGTCGGCCTCCTGGGCGACCTCGTGCACGTTGCCGACGGTGGGGATGCCGGAGCCGATGTCGAGGAACTGCCGGATGCCCTGATCCACGCAGTACCGCACGGCACGGCGCAGGAAGGCCCGGTTGGCCTGCATGATCAGCGGCAGGTTGGGCCAGAGCGCGATGGCCTGCTCGGCCATCTCGCGGTCCACGGCGAAGTTGTGCGAGCCACCCAGGTAGTAGTCATAGACCCGGGCGGCGCTGGGCCGGTCCAGGTCGATGTCCGCGGGCGCCCAGCTTGGGCGTTCCACTGGCCGTTCCTCCACCTCGCTCCGTCAGCCCCCAGGGCTGAAACTGAGCATAGGACCGATAAGTGTTTCACTCCAACGAGGAGCTAGGTAACGCTATGTAAAGCGCTACCCCGACCAGGCTGAACTTTGGGGGATGTTTCTGACACGATCGTGCGAACGAGGCCAAGAGAGCTGGGGGATGCCCAGGTGGAGGCTCATCGGCGGTCCTGCTGGTCATCCGGGGCGGCACGTCCGCGGTCGCGGACTGGCTGCCCACGGACTCGCTGCTGATGCGCTCGGCCCTGGACTACCAGCCCGCCGCGGGCATCGCGGTGGCCGTGCTCGGCATGCCGCTGATCGCCTTCGGCGCGCGGCACCGGAAGAATTCGGTCGAACAGCACGGAAAAACGCCGAGCCGGCCCGCTGCGCGAGGTCCGGCTCGGCGCCTGTTCCGGGTTCGCTCAGTCGAACAACGCGGGCAGCGTGCCCTCCCAGGCGGCGCGCAGCTCCGCCAGGTCCACGGTGGCCACGTCCTGGATCTCCAGGGCCTTCGAGGCCGGGTCGACCACGCCGATCCGGGTCCACGGCAGCCCCCGCGCGCTGCACATGTCGGTGAAGCGCAACTCCTCCGAACGGGGGATGGCCACCAGGGCGCGTCCGGCCGATTCGGCGAACAACCACACGAACGGGTCGACGTCGGCCGGAAGCACCACCCGGCACCCGGTTTGCCCGGCCAGCGCCGCCTCGACCAGCGCCTGGGCCAGGCCACCCTCGGACAGGTCGTGCGCGGCGGACACCATGCCGTCGCGGGAACCGGCCACCAGTACCTCGGCCAGCAGCTTCTCCCGCGCCAGGTCCACCGCTGGCGGCCGGCCGCCGAGATGGCCGTGCACCACGTGCGCCCACTCCGAGCCGCCGAACTCGTCGCGCGTGTCGCCGAGCAGGAGCAGCGTCTCGCCGGCCTCGGCACCGATGCCGGCGGGGACGCGCCGCCGCACGTCGTCGATCACGCCGAGCACGCCGACCACCGGGGTGGGCAGGATCGCGGTGCCGCCGGTCTGGTTGTAGAAGCTGACGTTGCCGCCGGTGACAGGGATGCCCAGCTCCCGGCAGCCGTCGGCCAGACCGCGGACCGCCTGCTGGAACTGCCACATCACGCCCGGATCCTCCGGCGAGCCGAAGTTCAGGCAGTTGGTAACCGCCAGCGGCACCGCACCGGTCACCGCGACGTTGCGGTACGCCTCGGCCAGCGCGAGCTGGGCGCCCTGGTAAGGGTCCAGCTTCACGTAGCGGCCGTTGCAGTCGGTGGCCACGGCCACGCCCCGGCCGGTCTCCTCGTCGATGCGGACCATCCCGGAGTCGGCCGGCTGCGCCAGCACCGTGTTGCCCCGCACGTAGCGGTCGTACTGCTCGGTGACCCAGCGCCGGGACGCCAGGTTCGGTGAGGCGACCATTCGCAGCAACGTCTCGCGCAGCTCACCCGGCGTGCTGGGGCGGGCGAGCCGCTCCGGCCCGTCGGCGACCAGCGCGTCCTGGTCCGCCGGGCGCTCCACCGGCCGTTCGTAGACCGGACCCTCGTGCGCCACGGTGCGCGGCGGCACGTCCACCACGGTCTCGCCGTGCCAGTGCACCTGAAGCCGGCCGGTGTCGGTGACCTCGCCGATCTCCACGGCGATCACGTCCCACTTGGCGCACACCCGCAGGAACGCCTCGACGTCATCGGGCCGCACCACCGCGCACATCCGCTCCTGCGACTCGCTGGAGAGGATCTCGGCCGGGGTCATGCCCTCGGCGCGCAGCGGCACCCGGTCCAGCTCGACCCGCATGCCACCCTCACCGGCCGAGGCCAGCTCGGAGGTGGCGCAGGACAGGCCGGCGCCGCCAAGGTCCTGGATGCCCACCACGAGCCCGGAGCGGAACAGCTCCAGACAGCACTCGATGAGCACCTTCTCGGTGAACGGGTCGCCGACCTGCACGCTGGGCAGCTTCTTGCGGCCCCCGCCGGCCTCGTCGCCGGCGAAGGTCTCCGAGGCCAGCACGGACACCCCTCCGATGCCGTCCAGGCCGGTGCGGGCACCGAACAACATGACCTTGTTGCCGACGCCGGAGGCGTGGGCCAGGTGCAGGTCCTCCACCCGCATCGCGCCCACGCACAGCGCGTTCACCAGGGGGTTGCCGGCGTAGGAGGGGTCGAAGACGACCTCGCCGCCGATGTTGGGCAGGCCGAGGCAGTTGCCGTAGCCGCCGATGCCGGCGACCACGCCGGGCAGCACGCGCTTGGTGTCGGGTGCGTCGGCCGGGCCGAACCGCAGCGGATCCAGGACCGCCAGGGGCCGGGCGCCCATGGCCAGGATGTCGCGGACGATGCCCCCGACGCCGGTCGCCGCACCCTGGTGGGGCTCGACGTAGGAGGGGTGGTTGTGCGACTCGACCTTGAAGGTCACCGCCCACCCGTCGCCGATGTCGACCACACCGGCGTTCTCCCCGATGCCGGCCAGCATCTTGGCCCTCATCTCGTCGGTCGTGGTCTCCCCGAAGTACCGCAGGTGCGCCTTCGACGACTTGTAGGAGCAGTGCTCGCTCCACATCACCGAGTACATGGCCAGCTCGGCGTCGGTGGGCCGGCGGCCCAGGATGTCGCGGATCCGGGCGTACTCGTCGTCCTTCAGGCCGAGCTCGCGGTAGGGCTGCGGGTGGTCCGGGGTGGCCGCCGCGTGCTCGACGGTGTCGATCCGCCCGCCGAGGGCGGGTTGCGTGCTGGTCATGCCGCCACCAGTGCGTCGAGAACGGACAGGAACATGCCGAGACCGTCGTCGCTGGGGCCGGTCAGGGCGTCGATGGCGTGCTCGGGGTGCGGCATCAGGCCGACCACGCGGCCGCGGGCGTCGGCGATGCCGGCGATGTGGTTGAGCGCGCCGTTCGGGCTGTCGATCCCGAGGTAACGCTGGCTGGCGTCCCCGTCGACGAGGTAACGGAAGACGACGCGGCCCTCGCCCTCCAGCTCGTCCAGGGTCGCCGGGTCCGCGACGTAGCGGCCCTCCATGTTCTTCAGTGGCACCAGAATTTCGGCGCCGGCGTCGTAGCGCGTGGTCCAGACGGTCTCGTTGTTCTCCACGCGCAGCCACTGGTCGCGGCAGACGAAGTGCAGGCCGGCGTTGCGGACCAACGCACCGGGCAGCAGCCCGGACTCGCACAGGATCTGGAAACCGTTGCAGATACCCAGCACCGGCATTCCCCGCCGGGCCGCGCGGACGACCTCGGTCATGACGGGGGCGAACCGGGCGATGGCGCCGGCCCGCAGGTAGTCGCCGTAGGAAAAGCCACCGGGGACGATGACGGCGTCCACGCCACGCAGGTCGGCGTCGGCGTGCCACAGCGCGACCGGCTCCGCGTCGACGGAGCGCACCGCGCGTGCGGCGTCGATGTCGTCGAGGGTGCCGGGGAAGGTGATGACCCCGATGCGCGCGGTCATGCGTCCACCCGCCGCACGACCCAGTCCTCGATGACCGGGTTGGCGAGGAAGGTTTCGGCGATCTTGGCGAGCGTGGCGTCGTCGACGTCGTCGTCGACCTCCAGCTCGAAGTGCTTGCCCTGACGGACGGAGGTCACTCCGTCGAAGCCCAGCCGCGGCAGCGCCCTGGCCACCGCCTGTCCCTGTGGGTCGAGGATCTCCTGCTTGGGCATGACGTCGACGACGACTCGGGCCACTTGGATAACTCCCGGGCTCAAGGAATGCCACGACCGCGGCATTCCGGTCGGCGGTACGTCCGGAGCCTACCTGAGCTGGGCGTTCGACCTCCGCCGCAGGTGTCGACCCGCACGTGCCCCGCCCGGCTCGCGGAGATCTTTCCGCCGTCATGTTCGCCCTGAGTGGACCGGTGTTCGCCGTCGGTGAGAAGTCGTGGTCGGCGGCCGACGCGGGCAGCACGGTGTCCGCATGCGGGTTCTCGTATTGGGCGGTACGAGGATGTTGTCGAAGGCGGTGGCCGCCGAGGTGGTCGGGCGCGGCCACGACGTGGTGTGCGCGGCGCGGGGGACGTCGGGGCTGGTTCCGGGCGGGGCGCGGCTGGTTCGGATCGACCGCAACGAGCCGGATGCGTATGCCCCGCTTTCCGGGGGATGGTTCGACGCGGTGGTCGACGTGGCGTGGATGTCCTATCGCTGGGTCACGGAGGCCCTGCGCGCGCTCGGCGACAACGCGGGCCACTGGACCTTCGTTTCGTCCATGAACGTCTATGCCGACAAGAACACTTGCGGCCAGGGCATCGACGCGCCCTTGGTCGAACCCGTTCGCGGAGAGGGGGATCCGGGGCAGCAGGACCCTCCCGACCGGTACGGCGGTGTCAAGGTCGCGAGCGAGATGGCCGTACGGGAGGCTGTCGGGGACCGCGCGTTCGTGCTGCGGTCGGGGTTGATCGTGGGGCCGGATGACCCGACCGACCGGTTTGGTTACTGGCCGGCTCGGCTGTCCCGCGGTGGGCGGGTCGTGGTGCCCGACGTGCCCGACCAGCTGACGCAGTACGTGGACGTGCGGGACCTGGCGTCCTGGGTCGTCGACGCGGCCGAGTCCCGCCTGGTCGGGACGTTCGACGGGGCCTGTGCGCCGCTCCCGTTGGGAAAGCTGCTCGGGGGCGTCGCCGCGGTGGTGGCGCCGCCCGGCACCGAGCTGGTGCCGGTCGCCCCCAAGGTACTGACGGAGATGGGGGTGTCACCATGGGCCGGGCCGAACTCGCTGCCACTGTGGCTTCCGGCGGGCTGCGCCGGGTTCACCGCCCATGACGTGGCCCCCTCGCTGGCCGCCGGCCTGCGGATTCGTCCCCTCGCGGACACGGTGCGGGCGGCGTTGGCCGACGAGCGCCGACGTGGTCTGGACCGACCCGGTGTGGCCGGGCTAACCCCCACGAAAGAAAATGAAGTACTTTCAGGTCTTGACGGCGAGCCGATCTTTGCCCCAAATGGTTGAGAGCGGTACGCCGCGGTAACGACGGCTCGCCGTCCCGGCGATCCTCCGATCGGACGCACACTGATCGTGGGACGCGCCGAAGACCAGGACGTGCGACCGTGAGATCGGCGAGCTTCGCGCTCACCGAGGACGAGGCCCCGCCGGGAAGCCCCCCGACCGGCGGGGCCTCGTCATGTCCGCCGTCAGGTGTGCCCCGGGTGGCTGCCGCTCGGACGGGCAGGATCCCGTGGCGAGGTCGCAACGGGAAGCCGCCGACCGGCTGCTGGGCCGCTCACATGCGGCCCAGCACCTTCCGCTGGTCACGCCCCCGCCCACCCGGGTCCGCGCAGCCCACGGCCAGCCTATCGGGCCGTTTTGCCAGGTCAAAATGGGTGTCCACAGGGGAAATGGGCTGTCCACAGGTGGCGGAAAGGGGCTTGACAGCCGCGAGAAGGGGCCGGCAACCGCAGGAGGGGCTGGACAGCCGGGTGTCGGCCGGTGGGCACCACCCTCGCGAGATGTCCACCGGCCGAGGTCCCGGGTCAGCTCAGATCAGGCCGCCGATCTTGTTGGCGATCAGGTCGATGCGGACACCCTGGTTCGGGCAGCCGCCGAAGTGGTGCAGCGCGATCACGCGGTGGGTGCGGCGGGAGAGCACCGGCGAGCCGGAGGAACCGCCTTCGGTGTCGCACATGTAGGCAATGTCCGAGTCGCGGATGTTGCCGTCCACCCGCACGTCCCGCACCTCGCAGTTGCCCGAACGGGACTGGTCGTCGGCCAGCGCCAGCTTCTTGGTCTGTCCGCGCGGATGCTCGACGAGGTACATCTCCTCGCCGATCCCGGGGAGACGGGCGTCCAGCTCCAGGTAGCCGAACTTCGTGACCGCGTTGAAGTTCCGCACGTCGAAAAGGGTGAAGTCGAGGCCGGCGTCGGTCTTGAGGACCTGGTTGCCCAGCACCTTGGTGACCGGCTCGCTACCTGAGCCACCGCAGGTGGGGCACTGGTAGTTGAACCACACCTCGGTCCGCCTGGCGATGTTGGTGTTGGCGAGGCAATGGTTGTTGGTCATCAGGCGGTTGTTCGGACCGAGTCGCCAGCCCGAGCACAGGGTGCGGCCGTTCATCAACAGCCGCGCCACCGGTGGCGTCTTGCTGAACTCGGTCGGCGCGTTGGACCGGTAGCAGACCACGTCCTTGTAGTCGTTGCGGCCACAGATGCTGAAGGGCTGAACAGCGGCCCGCTGCGCGAACTCCAGTTCGGTGAAGCCGCGCGTAATGCGGTCGAGGGTGGCGGAGCTGAGCGGTGACGGGGCCGCACCGTCCCGGCCGCGCAGGCTGACCACCGCGGTGTCGCCGGTGACGGACAGCGCCCAGAATCCGGCCCCGTCCGGGCTGGCCGGGGAGTCGCCGGGAGCGGCCCGGCGCGGGTCGGCCGAGTAGGTGTGGATCTCGGATCCATCGGGGTCGGCGACGGTGAGCGACTCCCCCGGTTGCAGGTGGAGGCCGGCGATGCGGACCTTGACGTACCAGGCGCCCGTCCGGTGGATGGTGGCCGTGGTGGTGTCGGTGCCGAGCCGGACGGAGACGGTTTCCTCGGTGCCGACCTCCTGCGTGCTCTGCGCGGTGGCGGCGGCCCGGGTAGCCGGGGCGTCGGCCGGGACCGGGGGCAGTGCGACGGCCGATCCGGCGAGCATCGGGGCCGCGCCAAGTAACGCGACGGCGATCAGTTGCAGGGTTCTCCGCACAGGGATCACCTCACTGTGTGAGCAGGGGTACACACGGTTCGGTGATGCTGGGGGTGACCGATCACCGCAGTCATCCCGCCGATCGTCGGGACATCACGAGTGGACCGGGGCGCGGCTACCGCGATCGGGCGGCTCGGCGTGCGAGGCTGGCGGGACATCGTCAAGGTTCCGGGGAGGTGCCGTGCGGATCGTCCACTTCGGACATGCCTGCGTGTTGCTGGACACGGGTTCGGCCCGGTTGCTCGTCGATCCCGGTGGGTTCTCCACCGGTTTCGAGACGGTGCAACGGTTGGACGCGATCCTTGTGACCCACCAGCATCCCGACCACCTGGACCTGGAGCGGTTACCCGCGTTACTCGCGGCCAATCCCGGCGCGCGGTTGCTCGCCGACCACGCCTCCGCCGAGCTGATCACCGCGCGCGGCCTGGCCTGCCAATCCGTGCGGCCCGGCGACGTCGTGCACGTCAACGACTCGCACGTGCAGGTGGTGGGCGGGGACCATGCCGTGATCCATCCCGATATCCCGATGATCCCCAACGTCGGCTTTCTCATCGATCACGGGGCGTTCCTGCACCCCGGGGATTCCTTCACCCGGCCGCCGGGGCGGATCGACGTGTTGGGGGTGCCGACCGGCGCTCCCTGGCTCAAGGTGTCGGAGGCGGTGGACTATCTGCGTGCCGTGCGGCCCCGGGTAGCGGTGCCGATTCATGAGGCGGTGCTGGCGAACCCGCAGATGCACTACGGGCTGTTCGAGAAACTCGCCCCGGAGGGCACCACGGTCCGGGTGCTACCTCGTAACGAGCAGGTCGAACTCTGACGCCTGTTCGCCTGCGGCCCTCTCGACACGACGGCGCGCGTTTACGCCATCGCGGTGCGATCGGTCTCGTGGCCGTGCCGCCAGCCAACAGCCGGGCGCCCTCTTCCACCGCGATCTCGTCTCCCGGCGCGGTCGTCGGCACCGGTGGTTCTCGGGTCCGGTCAGGAGGTCAACCGGTCCCGGTGGTGGATCTGCAGGCGTGGCACGGGAACGAACCGCTCCGGGCTGGCGAAGGCGGCGTAGGTGGTGGGTTCGGCATCGTGGTGGAGTGCGATGTCCACGGCGTCGAGCACCGCCTGCCACGGGCCCGGGCGGTCCAGGTCGCGGGCGTCCACCGCGAGCCGCACCAGGCCACCGCGGCGCGCGGCGCGGGCGGCGCCGAGCACCATGGCCCAGCACCACCAGGGTTCCGCGGTGTGGCCACGGCCGAGCCCGAGGACGCGGCCGCGGTGCACCGTGCCGGACCGCAGGTCGTGCACTGCGGAGGCGTCCGCGCACACGGCGAACCCCTTGCGCCGCAGGGCGTCGCGGGTACCACGGGAGGCCAGCCACCGGGGTGGGGCGAAGCAGTCGGTACGCAGCTCCAGCCGGTCCAGCGCCGCTCGCGCCGCGATGAGACGCAGGCCCGCCTCGTGTGCGGGGAGGGCGGCGAACTCGGCGCGCCGCCACAGCGTGGCCGCCGGCCGCCAGCCGGGGTCCGGGTCGGCGGGGTGGGCGAAGCCGTGCACCACCAGGGCGTCGCCCTGCCGCTGCCGGTGCCGGATCCAGGCGAGCACGTCCTCGGCGGGCCGGTCGGCGTGGGTGGGGCGCGGTACCAGGAGCAGGGACAGCGGTACGCCGCGGCGGTCGAGCTCCGCGGCCAGGTCGGCGGTTCGCTCGGCGGTCCGGGGCTGGATGCCGGACAGCGAGACCACGAGCCGAATGGTCACGCCCCTCATGAGGCCCGCCGGCCGTGACACCGGCGTGTCCCCTGGGTGACGGGACCTTGCCGATCCGGCGAACTCCCGTCCGGTTGGACTCGGTCGGTGCACCCGAACGTCGGTGTCAGGCGGAGCTGGCGGCCAGTTCGTCGAGGACCCTGGCCAGGTCGGGTCCCATGGAGCGCCAGCCCCGGCCCATCTTGTCGTAGGCGAAGGCGTCGCGGGGGTTGTCCAGGTCGAAGCCGGAGTGCTCGAAGTGCAGCCGGGTGCCGGCCACGCCGTCGACCTCGGCGGGCTCCAGCCGGTAGCAGACGATCCAGGAGTCGCTGGCCCAGGTGTAGGCCAGGGTCGTGGGCGGGTCGCATTCCACCACGCGGCAGGGGATGGTGCCGTCCGGCCGGAACGGGACGCGCTCGGCCCGGAGGGTGAAGGTGCGGCCGACCTCGGGTACGAAGTCGTTGTCCATCAACCACTTCGCGATGGCGCTCGGTTCGGTCAGCGCGGCCCACACGCGTTCCACCGGATGCGGGAAGAACTCCTGGAAGCGGATGGAGCGGGTGGTGCTCATCGGTCCTCGCCTTTCTGCTCGGGCTGGGTGAGCCAGGCGCAGGGGTCCCACAGCCCGGGGGCACCGGGCTGTGACTTTCCCTGGTCCTCCTGCTGTTGGTCCAGGTACTCGCCGAGCGCCCGCATGCGGTCGGCCCAGAACCGCCGGTAGCCGCGCACCCACTCCTCGACCTCGCGCAGCGGCTCGGCGCGCAGTCGGTAGATCCGCTGCCTGCCGACCCTGCGCTCGCTGACCAGGCCGGCCTCGCGCAGGATCCGCAGGTGCTGGCTCACCGCGGGGCGGCTCATCTCGAATGGCGCGGCGATGTCGCGCACCGGCCGCTCGGAGCGGGCCAGCAGGTCGAGGATGCGTCGCCGCGTGGGATCGGCGATCGCGTGGTACACGTCCTCGCTCGACACACCCGAAGAATAGGTAAGCAACTTCTTACCGGTCAACCCGTGCCCGCCCGAGTCCCCGTCGACGGGGACCCACCCTCTGCCGACGGTGAGCCGAAATGCCTGTTCAGAAGGGGTGCGAAACAGCGTTCACGGGCTCGAGGTGATCGACACGCCGACGGGCCCCGGAGCGTTGAGTGCGGCTCAGCTGCCGGGGGTGGGCCAGTCGACGAAGGAGCGCCCGGAGATCGACTCGTAGGCCTCGATGTAGCGGGCCCGGGTGGCGGCCACGACCTCTTCCGGCAGGGGCGGCGGCGGGGTGTCGGAGGCCCGGTCCCAGCCGGAGGCGGGCGAGGTGAGCCAGTCCCGCACGTACTGCTTGTCGAACGAGGGCTGTACCCGGCCGGGCTCGTATCCCTCAGCCGGCCAGAACCGCGAGGAGTCCGGGGTCAGCACCTCGTCGCCGAGCACCAGCTCACCGTCGGCTGCCTCGCCGAACTCGAACTTGGTGTCGGCCAGCAGCACGCCGCGGGAGGCAGCGCGTTCGGCCCCCCGGGCGTAGATCCGCAGGGTCAGGTCGCGGAGTTGCTCGGCCCGTTCCCGGCCGACAGTGGCGACGACTGCGTCGAAGGTGACGTTCTCGTCGTGGGCGCCGACCTCGGCCTTGGTGGCGGGGGTGAAGATCGGTTCGGACAGGCGGTCGGCTTCGCCCAGGCCGGCCGGGAGGGGGATGCCACAGACGGCGCCGTTGCGCTGGTAGTCGGCCAGGCCGGAGCCGGTCAGATAGCCCCGGGCCACGCACTCGACCGGCAGCATCCGGAGCCGGCGCACCAGCAGGGCGCGGCCACGCACCTCGGCGGGGATGCGGTCGTCGTCCCAGGCGACGAGGTGGTTCGGCGCGACGTCGGCGAGCAGCTCGAACCAGAACACGCTCATCGCGGTGAGCACACGGCCCTTGTCCGGGATGGGCGTGGGCAGCACGTGGTCGTAGGCGGAGATCCGGTCGGAGGCGACGAGCAGCAGGTGGTCGTCGTCCACCGCGTAGAGCTGGCGGACCTTTCCGACGGCGATCTGCTGGTAGTCGGCGAGCGAAGCCACGGGGCAACCCTACGGCGCGCGGTCTGGCCGACCCGGTACGGCCCGACCGGCGCGAGCCCGGCACGCACCGGTATCGGCGGTGGAGACCGGAGCGCGCGGCGCCGGCCGCGCATGCCGTCGATGCCCGGTCCCCGACTGACAGTGCGGAACCCTGTCCTCTAGTCCTCGCCGAAGACCGAGGGGGCGACCCGCGACCCGTCACCCCAGATGTCGTCGGTGTCCTGGAGATAGCCGGCGGCGTTGCCGTCCTCCTCCTCATCGGAGCGGTCAGGCCGGGTACGGGATCCGCGGGCCGGTGCAGCTGAGGGAGCCTCATTCGGGGTTGTGCCACCAGCGTCCGCGGGGCCGTGCGCGGCCCTCCGAGGAGCTATGTGAGGGCTTCCTGCAGCGACCCCGCCGGATGCGGGTCCCAGGGCACCGGCAGGTCCTACCCCACCCTGAGCAATACCCGTGGTTGCCGCCGTCGCCGTGTTGATCGGGCGCGTAGGCGGTTCGGCGGGGCCGGATCCGCCCGCGGAGGACCCGGCAGGAGGCATCGGACCGCTGCCCAACGGGATGGTGCTCCGACCCGGAGGTGGGGCAGCGGGAGATCCACCGGCGTTGGCACGTGTGCCGGTGCCCTCACCGGAATCGGGAGCAGCCCCGCCAGGTACGGCGAGGAGGCCGGACGTGGCGGACCGCGCCGCAGGCTCGGGCGGGTGTCCGGCTGCGGCGGGCGGGGCACTCGTTCCGGCATTGCCACCGGTACCGGGCGCGCCATAGCGGGCGCTCGGCCCCTCGATCGGATCGCTGGGCACGGCAGCCCTGCCCGGTGCGCCGCCGCCCAACGGTGGAACCCCGGGGGCTCCTGCCCGTGGCGTTGTGGACGCCTGCTGACCGCCCGGGGTCCCGCCGCCCACGCTCGTGTCGGAACGAGGGTTCAACGCATCGATCACCCCGCTGCCCGACGAACCACCCGGAACCGGGGAGCCAGCCCGCACACCGGTGCCGGGCGACGAACTCGATGTACCGCCTTCGACCCCGGGCCCCATGCTGCCTCCCGGACCGTTTCCGGTGGCTGCACCGGCACTTCCCGCGCTGGCCAGGGGCGGGTGAACCGATGTGCCCCCGGGTCCCGGCACGAATGGGTTCGCGGTACGAGAGCCTTGTGCACCAGGGGTTTCCACACGCGAGACCACATGTTCTCCCGGTGCGTCAACGGGAGCCGGACCTGCCGATGCGCCAAGCCTGCGCGGGCCGCTCTCACCGCCCGCGAGCCCACCTCCGATTCCGCTGCCACCGGTCGCGGTCTCCGATGGCCTGAACGCATGCTCACGGGTGCCCCGGAAACCGGGTGCCATCGCACCTGGGGCAGCGCCCCCACCAGCGGTGCCCCCTCCCGTGGTGCTGCCATCGGCACCTGGTGGGATTACCGGCGCGGGCAGGAACACCGGTAGGCCAGCCATGGTGGAGCTGACGTTGGTGTCATACGCCTTGGCAAGATCGCGGGCGCGCTCTTCCGCCTGCCGCGCAACACTTTCCTGTACCTCCTGATCGCGTCTGGTCGCGAACAGGTTGCCGATGCCAGGCTCCAGCGCGGTTCCCGCGCCGTTGACACGAACCGGCGGGGGCATCTCGTTCTTGATGTGGTCGAACGATCGCGCAAGGGCCTCCGCTCCATCGCCGACTTCCGCGGAGACTCCCTTGGCGTCCAGGGCGAAGCGGGCCAGCGGTGACACGCCGTCCTTCATGGCCTCGGCGGCCCCACCCTCCCACGTCGTGTCGGATTCCTCGAGCGCGTTGTCGATGAGGCCGCGCACTTTGTCGAACCGAGCACCGATGCCGTCTTTCCAGGTGCGTACCGAATCGGCGACGGACTCGCTGGAGCCCCTGCCGAACCACTCGTAGAGGGTCGCGTGATCGATGGCGTCCCAGTTGGTCCCCGAGGTCACGCCGCTCATTCCCGTTCTCCCGCCGCGGTTTTCGATTGGTCGACAAGCAACCACGGTCCCGGCAGGGCACGGTCGTGGCTGCACGGCTACAGCCGCATCTGGTCCTGATCGGTCTGTTCGTAGGTGGCGAGCGAGGCATCGATCTGCGCGATAACCGAACGCAGTGCGTCCACGGTGCTGTCGATCGCGTGCGTCAGCGATCCGCTCTCCCCGGTTGCCTTGTCGCCCAGGTGCCTGACTGCTTTGCCGCTCACCGGATCCTCGCCCGGTGGGTTGATCGTGGCGAGCTGCCGGACGAGCGTTCGCGCGGCCCGCATCTCCTCGATCGCCTCGGAGAACCTGGCCTTGAGTGCGGGGGCTTCGTGGGTGCGTACCCGGAACCGGGCCAGGGGAGCCGCACCGGGATCGCCGGCATCCTCCGCCGAGCCGGAAGCCGGCGTTCGCGCGGCCATCGGCACCATCAGGTTCAGCCAGCCTCCGAGGTCGTGACCTTCCGGCACGGCCATCCCCTCCATCCGACGGCGTTCGTCCCAGTGTGCCCATTCGGTGTTGGTTACGGGTGTGGGTTGCGGCAAGTCGCAGGTCAGGTGTCAGGTGGAGTCCAGCAGGTCTCGCGCTAGCTCGACCAAGCGGAGCCGGTCGGTGGGTGCGACCGTCACCCACCCATCGCGTTCGTGGAGCGCGTAGCGGCCGCGGTCGGTGTCGGTCACGGTGATCACCCAGGGTGTTCTCCTGCGGTTGCCCCACCTGTCCCACACCGCCGCACCGAGCTGTCCGGCGGCGATCCGCTCACCTCCGACCATGTCCACCAGCAGGCGGGCGTCGTTGGGCCGCACGCCCGCATCCAGCAGGGCGGACTCGAACTCGTAGTCGGCCTCGCCCGCACGAGTCGCCTGCTCGACCGTGGCCGCCGGCAGGTTGACCGCGCCACCGGGGCCGGGCGGCACGTCCGGCAGCACGTCGATCATTGCCGGTACGAACGCGGTATCGCGGACCTCTTCCAGGCGCAGGGTGCCGTCGACGAGCACAGCGAGGACGCCGAGCCCGCCCTGGACGGCGGACATCGCCCGGACCTCCGGGCCCGGCCCGGGGGCCCAGCGCAGGTCCAGGGCCGCGGCGGGCCGGGCCAGGGTCCGCAGGGCCGCCTCCAGGTCGGCATCGAGCGTGCCGTCGGAACGGACCAGGTGCCGAGCGCGCAGGGCCTCCCATGCCTGGTCGTCGATGCGCGCGGCGTCCTCGAGGGTGCCGCCGAGTTCTGTGGTGGCCAGTACGAGCGGGCGTTCGGCGAGTCCGGCCCGTCGCCACACGACGTTGAACTCGGCCTGCTCCAGCGAGATCGGCACGTCGGTTTCCTTCCGGCTTTCGCGGTTGGCCCACGATGGTGCCGGCCGGCGTGTGGGACTTTCGTCAGCCGTGGAGTTACTGGGCCCAGCGGAGCACGGTGCAGGTGTCGCCGACCGCGATCGTTCCAGGCTGGGTTACCGCAGCCTTCATGCCGAAGAAGACGCCGCTCTCCTGCGGGTCGCGCCGGTAGGTGGCCAGCGTACGGAGCGGTTCGGGGCCGCTCTTCCGGCCGATCTCCTGGTCGACGGTGGGGACGGGGCAACGCTTGCAGCGCTTCGCGTAACCGATCTCCACGTCACCGACGAGGGCCTGCCGTACGTCGTCCTCGCGGTGGGGCTCGTCCCACCCGGCGAGGACGATGTTGGGCCGGAAGCGGTTCATCGGCAGCGGGTCCGCGCCGCGTTCCACGAGGCGTTGGTTGAGCTCGTCGAGCGAGCCCAGTGACGTGATCAGGAGTGCGTGCGCGTCGGCGAAACCGGTGGTGCCGGGGGTTTCGCCGGAGGCGACCCGCTGGTGCTCGGGCGGCACGCCCACCAGCCGGCAGCGCAACCGCAGGGCCTCGCCGAACCAGTCGGCGGCCTCGTCCCCCTGGTCGACGCCGGGGCCGGTGTGCCGGAAGACGGTCACCTGCCGGCGCGGGCCGTCCGGGGCGACGGTCAGCTTGAACTCCTCCATGCCCGGAGCGGACACGACCAGGGTGGCGCCGTCGTCGAACAGCCGAGGCCGGACCGTGGCCATCGCGGGCAGGCTCCGTTGGCTGACGAACTGCCCGGTGTCGCTGTGGACGAGCATGAGCTGGCGGTCGTGGCGCAGCCCCCGCAGGGTGACTTCGGTGCGGTCGAGGGGGATTCCGGCACAACCCTTCACCGGATAGACGGTTAACGCATGTACCCGGCTGGCCCGCATCGACCCCTCACAGAATCGGTTCAGGAACATACTCGGCGGCTCGCGGGTAGCGTGCCACGACGTCCTCGACCCGCCGAACGATTTCCGCGACCTGGGCGGCCGCCGCGCCGGTGAACGGCAGCCGGTCGGCGAGCAGGGCGTCGAGCTGGTCACGGTCGAGCGGGATGCGCTCGTCGGCGGCGAGTCGGTCCAGCAGCTCGTTGCGCTCGACGCCCTTCTCCCGCATGGCCAGGGCGGAGGCGACCGCGTGCTCCTTGATCGCCTCGTGCGCGGTCTCGCGGCCGACACCGGCGCGCACGGCGGCCATCAGCACCTTGGTGGTGGCCAGGAACGGCAGGTAACGCTCCAGCTCGCGGTTGATCACGGCGGGGAAGGCGCCGAACTCGTCGAGCACCGTGAGAAAGGTTTCGAGCAGGCCGTCGAAGGCGAAAAAGGCGTCCGGCAGGGCGACCCGCCGCACGACCGAGCAGGACACGTCGCCCTCGTTCCACTGGTCGCCGGCCAGCTCGCCGGTCATCGAGGCGTAGCCGCGCAGGACGACGGCCAGGCCGTTGACCCGTTCGCAGGAGCGGGTGTTCATCTTGTGCGGCATGGCCGAGGAGCCGACCTGGCCGGGCTTGAAGCCCTCGGTGACCAGCTCGTGGCCAGCCATCAGCCGGATGGTCCTGGCCAGCGAGGAGGGTGCCGCGGCCAGCTGCACCAGCGCGCTGACGACCTCGAAGTCCAGCGACCGCGGGTAGACCTGGCCGACGCTGGTGAACGCGTGGGCGAAGCCGAGGTACTCGGCGACCCTGCGCTCCAGCTCGGTGAGCTTGCCCGCGTCCCCGCCGAGCAGGTCGAGCATGTCCTGGGCGGTGCCGACCGGGCCCTTGATGCCGCGCAGCGGGTAGCGCGCCAGCAGCTCCTCCAGACGGCCGAAGGCGACCAGCAGCTCGTCGGCGGCGCTGGCGAAGCGCTTGCCCAGGGTGGTGGCCTGCGCGGCGACGTTGTGCGAACGGCCGGCCATGACCAGCTCGGCGTTCTCCCCGGCCAGCCGGGCCAGCCGGGCCAGCAGTGCCACGCACCGGTCGCGGACGTGTTCCAGGCTCAGCCGCACCTGCAGCTGCTCGACGTTCTCGGTCAGGTCGCGCGAGGTCATGCCCTTGTGCACCTGCTCGTGGCCGGCCAGGGCGTTGAACTCCTCGATCCGCGCCTTCACGTCGTGCCGGGTGACCCGTTCCCGCTCGGCGATGGAGGCGAGGTCGACCTGGTCGAGGACCCGCTCGTAGTCGGCGACGGCACCGGCGGGCACGTCGACGCCCAGGTCGGCCTGGGCCTCGAGGACGGCGAGCCACAGGCGCCGCTCGAGCACGACCTTGTTCTCCGGTGACCAGAGGCGGGCCATCTCGGTGGAGGCGTAGCGGGCGGCGAGCACGTCGGGGATGCGCGGCTTGGAGCTCACGGCAGCAGCCTAACCGGCCTGTTCAGCGCCCTGCCCGACGCCGTCCGGCCGCACGGCGGGGCGCGGCTCCGCCCGCCGCGGTGGCGATCTTGGTGCTGTGGCCGGGGCACTTCCGACGAACGGCGGGTTCCGGCGGATGCGCTCATCCTGACACTGGCTGGCACCGACGCGGCGGCCCCGACCCCTGCTTTGCCGCCGCGCGGGTTGGAGGTGTCCGTGTTGACCAGATCCCTGTTCCGCCGTGGCCTGCTGGCCGCGGCTCTGGTGTTACCCCTCATTCTCGCGACGGCACCCGCCGGTGCGCAGCCGGCCGTCGACGACACTTCGCACATCTGGCGGGTGTCCGCCGACGACCGGCGGATCGCGACGTTGGCGGACGCCGGTTTCGATGTGGCCGAGGTCCACGGTGGCAGCGCTCACGTGGTGGGCGACCGGGCGACTGCGGATCGCCTGCGCCGGATGGGCTACCGGGTCGAGTTGCACGACACGGTCCACAAACCGGTGCCGCCCGGGCTGGAGGCAACGGGAGACACGTTCTACGGCGGGTACCACACCTCGGCCGCGCATTCCGCGCATCTGGACGAGGTTGCGCAGAAATGGCCCGATCTGGCGTTCGTCGTGGACATCGGGGACAGCTGGCGCAAGACGAGGGGGCGTGGCGGGCATGACATCAAGGCGATCTGCCTGACCAAGCGGGAAGCCGGTGACTGCGGGTTGAACCCGCGGTCGGCCAAGCCTCGGCTGACCGTGATCGCGCAGTTGCACGCGCGGGAACTGGCCACCGGCGAGGTGGCCTGGCGCTGGATCGACTTCCTGGTCGAGGGTTACGGCCACGATCGCGAGGCGACCACCGTGCTCGACTCCACCGAGGTCTGGGTGGTGCCGATCGCCAACCCGGACGGTGTCGACGTGGTCGCCTCCGGCGGCAACCGCCCGAAGATGCAACGGAAGAACGTCAACACCAGCTACGGCAGCTGCAGTGGCACCGGTGTCGGTGTCGACCTGAACCGCAACTCCAGCTTCAAGTGGGGTGGGGACTCCACGCGCCCGTGTTCGCAGACCTACCAGGGTCCGCGGGCGGTGTCGGAGCCGGAAACCGCGTCCCTGGAACGGTTTTTCACCGCTTTGTATCCGGACCAGCGCGGTCCGCGTGACACCGACCCGGCGCCGAAGGACGCCACCGGTGTGATGCTCACGCTGCACAGCTATGGGAACTTCATCATCATTCCCTGGGGTTGGACGGAGCGGCCGACACCGAACGACGCCGGGCTTCGCGCTCTGGGCAGGGATATGGCGCAGTCGAACGGCTACCGCGTGGGCACCAACGGTGACACCGTCGGCTACAAGACCACGGGAACGACCGACGACTTCACCTACGGTGAGCTCGGCGTTGCCAGCTACACCTTCGAGATCGGCTCGAGCCGGGGCAACTGCGGTGGCTTCTTCCCGCAGTACTCCTGTGTGGACAGTCTGTTCTGGCCGCAGAACAAGGGAGCGTTGCTGACGGCCGCGAAGGCGGCGAAGGCGCCCTACCGGTCCTGACCGGTGGCTGGCATCCCGGCCGGGAATCCCTGGTCGAGAGCGTCGTGCAACATCTTGCGGGCGGCGGTGCGGGGGTCGGGGTCCACCTCGATCAGGGCGTTGACCACCGCGCCGTCGGCCAGCGCGACCAGCTGGTCCACCCGCTCGTGGTCGGCCGGCAGGCCACAGCGGGCGAAGCTTTCCAGCAGGAGTTCGTGCAGCTCGGCGGACAGTTCCCGCATCAGGGGCCGCAGGTAGGGGCGGCGGCCGGTGGCGACGAGCCGCTCGTAGCGGGAGAGCACGGCCTCGGCGTCGTGTTCGGAGGCCGGGCCGAGGAGCTGGTCGAGCAGGATCTCCACGACCGCGTCCACGCCGCGCTGCCGGCTGCTCAGTTCGGTCAGCTTGGCCCGGCCGCGGGCCAGCTCGGTGCGGCCGTGGTGCTCGGCGGCGGCCGCGACCAGGTCGTCGAGGTCGGTGAAGTAGTAGGTCGTGGAGGCCAGCGGCAGTCCGGCCCGCTCGGCCACGGCGCGGTGCCGGACCGCGTCGAAACCGCCCTCCACGAGCAGCGCGGCCGCGGCCTCGACCAGTGCCTGCCGCCTGCGCTCGCCCTTCGGTGTGCTCGCCGGACTGCCTGACATGGCTAGGGATGGTGCCATGGAGGGGGTGGCGGGTTGCCGCCCCCGGCTCGTCGGGTACCCGGCGCGCAGTGGCCATGAGCCGGTGGGACGGCTGGTTGGTGGAGGTGGTCACGAGCGCGTCCGGAGCCGTGGCGCGGAGCCGCCGGTCACCGGCCGCGGCTGCCACCCCGCGGGTGGCGTCGTGCGGTCGCCGTCCCGGCTGGCACGACGCTCGGGACGGAAGGCCGGTGCACGGCGGCCACCGAGCGGCACCGGCCGGTGCGGGTGCCAGCGCATGAGACAGGAGGCGGTCATGTCCGGGATCTCCGACCAGCCGGTGAAGCGTTCGAAGTGGCCGGTGTCCAGCCTGGCCGGGCCATATGGTCATCCCGTGCACGCGGTCGTGGTGGGGTGGCCCATCGGTGCGTGGTTGTCGGCCGCGGTGCTGGACGTGGTGTCGTTCTCCGGTTACGAGCCCGCCGCGCTGGCGCGCGCGGCGACCTGGTTGATCGGGATCGGCCTCGTGGGGGCGCTCGTCGCCGCCGCGACCGGGGTGCTGGACTTCCTGATCGTGCCGCGCGGTACGCACGCGTGGCGCATCGCGTTGGCGCACATCGGGCTCAACTCCACCGCGTTCGTGGTGTTCCTCGTTGATTTCCTCGTGCGGTGGGGTGGCCCGGACGAGCGCGCGGCACCCACCGCGGCGTTCGTGCTGACGCTGGTTGGTGTGGTGGTGCTGGCCGGCGGTGGCTGGCTGGGCGGTGAGCTGGTGTTCCGGTATGGCGTGCGGGTCGCCGAGGAGCACGACCAGGCGGTGGGCTACCGGCACGTCTCCGAGCGGCGGCGCGCCGCGCACGGCCCGTTCGCACCGGGCTGGGAGGGATTCCCGCCGAAGGTTTAGCCGGCTGGAAACCGTCTGACCACCTGGGGCACCGCCGGGCCGGGGTCCTGCGGCACGTCTGGCTGATGGACAGCGCAGCCCCCGCCACGCAGTGATGGTCGTCGTGCGGGGCATGGCCGAGGCCACCACGATTCCCCTGTCACGTCGGGCCAGCCAGGACTTCCCCCGCTCTCCGGGGCCGGTGTGGCGCGGGTTCAGGCGGCGCTCGCGGCCAGCTTCAGCCCGACGATGCCGGCCACGATCAACACCAGCGACGTGATCCGAAGCGCGGAGACACCGTCCCCGAGCCACACCATGCCGATGACCGCGGCGATCAGGGCGCCGATCCCGGTCCAGACGGCGTAGGCGGTCCCGACCGGCAGGTACCGCATGGCCCAGGCCAGGCCGGCGAAGCTCAGTGCGGCCGTCACCAGGAAAGTCACCGTCCAGCCGAGCCGGGTGAACCCGTGCGACAGCTTGAGGGCGACCGCCCAGCCGGCCTCCAGGATCCCGGACAACAGCAGAACAACCCAGGCCATGGCACACCCCCACACGATCTAGCACACTCGTACCAAAAAAGTAGCACGACTGTACCAAAAAGAAGTGCTCCGGTGCGGCAACCCACCACCTGCTCCAGCCCGCCTCCCCACCCCGGAAGATCGACGGGGCCCTGCACAGCGCGACAGCAACGCGCCGCGGACGTGCCTCAGGTGCGCAGATCCGAGGAGTTCGGGCGCAGATCCAACCGAACACGCGCGAGCGGGGCCTCGGCGCGAGACATCCCAGCCCCGACCCGCTACCTCTGTGGCTTCCGGGGGAGCAAGTCGTTAGCGACGCGAACGAGAACCCGATCTGGGCTCGGCGTTCCGGTCCGGGTGCGGCCACGCGTCAGGACGGTCGGGTGGTCACGGCTGACGCCGCGCTGGACCCTGCTGTCCGAACGCTTTCCCAGCGGTTGTCAGAACTGCTCGGCGATGCGCTGGGCCAAGCGCTGCACCGCACCCGCGAACGGGGCCTGGTTGGACCCTTCCTGCGGCTCGCTCAACACCGTCAGCGAGCTGCCCGAGCGGGCGTATGTGGTGTAGCCGACGGTGCCGTTGTCGCGCTTGAAGGAGCCTTCGGCCCGCTGGGTGTCCCGCGGGCCCAGGATCACCGAGACGACACCGAGCGCGTCACCGTCCCGCACCACGAAGGCCGCCCCGCGGGCGCCGGCCGGGCAACCCCGCGCCGTGTCCGGGTTCCGGCCGGCAGCGGCCGGGAGCTCGCCGGCGAGGGCGACGGCGAGCTCCCGGTCCGCCGTTTCGCACCCTTGCGGGGTGCCGCCGGTCCCGGGACCGGCACTCCCCGAGGTTCCGCCCCCCTGCTTAGGCGGGTCCTCCGGGATGCTGTCGGGCGGTGGCCCTCCGGGCAACCGCGAGGGAACCTGTGCCCTGGGGTCCAGGTTCTGGTTGTTCGGCGGCACGGCCTCCGCGCCGGGCGGCTGCCCGTCCTGCGCGGAGAACACGCTCCCCGACCCGTCGGGTTCCCGGTCGAGCATTCCAACACCGAATACCGTACCGCCGAGCAACACCGCGGCACCGAAGGCCGAGCCCATCGCGACGGTCGTCCGCCGTCGCAGGGTGGCGCGCCGGGAAGCCGCGGTCACGTCGCGCTCGTCGAAGGACGCCGGTGGCGCGTCACGCACCGCGTCGCGGAACAGCTCCGCGAGCCTGTGCTCGTCCACCTACAGCCACCTCCTCGACCACGGGCCGCGCAACGCGGGCCGTCCCGCCGGGCTCACGACGCCGACCGCAGGTCGTCGAGCGCGTCGCCCAGGGCGGCCCGCAGGGCGTCCAGCCCGCGCGCCGTCTGGCTCTTCACGGTTCCCTCCGAGCAGCCCAACGCCTCCGCCACGGCGGCGACGTCCAGCCCCTCCAGGAACCGCAGCACGAGCACCGCGCGCTGCCGTGGCGGTACCCGCCGCAGGCCGCCGAGCAGGGCCTCCCGGGTGGCCACCGCGTCGCCCAGCTCCGGCCCGGAGCCGCTGACGTCGGGCAGGTTTTCCACCTGCCGCTCCCGCCGCCACGGTCGCCGGGACTCGTCGATCACCGCGCGCACCAGCGTCCTGCGGACGTAGGCGTCCAGGGCCGCCTTGTCCCGGACCTTGCGCCACCGCCGGTGCAACGCGACGAACGCGGTCTGGGCGAGATCGTCCGCGCGGTGCCAGTCGCCGCAGAGCAGGAACGCCATTCGACGCACGGCGTCGCGCCGAGCCACGAAGTACGCCGCGAACTCCTGCTCCTCGCGCTGGTCCACGCGGGACTCTCCGCTCGTCGTGCCTGCACCCAACTGGACGGAACGTCCACCCTCCACGGTTGCACGTTCCACCGGCGAGATCCACGTCACCCTCTCGGCGGGTCGCCACAAGGGTGACCGGACGGGCCGCGCCGTACCGGCCCACACCGAATACGGTGCCGGGGCGGGGCGAGGGACGACCTGATACCTACTCGCGAATATGGTGTGATCGTCCCGTGACCACCTCTGCGTCGCGGCCAGAGCTGGCTGCCCAGCCTATCGACCTCCGGTCCGACACGGTGACACGGCCGGATGAACGCATGCGGGCCGCGATGGCCGCGGCGGAGGTCGGTGACGACGTGCTCGACGGCGACCCGACGATGCGGGAGCTGGAGGAGCGCGTCGCGAAGGTCCTGGGTGTCGAGGCGGCGTTGTGGGTGCCCAGCGGTTGCATGGGGAACCTGGTGGCACTGCTGGCGCATCTGCGGCGGGGTGACCGGTTCCTGGCGCCGCGGGGCGCGCACGTGTTGGAGAACGAGCTGGGCACCCCGGCGTGGCTGGCCGGTGGGATGCCCGAGGCGTTGCCGTGGGATCCGGGCCCGGGTCGGGTGTCCGCCGACGCCGTGCGGGCCGCCGCCGGTGTCCCGGGCCCGTACTACACGTTGCGCAGCACGCTTCTGTGCCTGGAGAACACGCACAACGCGGCGGGCGGGGTCGTGCTGCCGCCGGAGGAGCAAACCGAGTTGGTCGCCACGGCGGCCGGCTGCGGCCTGCGGGTGCACCTGGACGGTGCGCGGTTGTGGAACGCGGCCGTGGCGTTGGGTGTCGCGCCGGCGACGTTGACCGTGGGGGCGGACACGGTGCAGGTCTGCCTGAGTAAGGGGTTGGGCGCGCCGGTGGGCTCGCTCGTGGCGGGTTCGGCGGACTTCGTCACCGAGGCGCGGCGGCTGCGCAAGATGCTCGGCGGCGGTGTGCGGCAGGGCGGCGTCCTCGCGGCGGCCGGGCTGGTGGCGTTGGAGCGGATCGACGACCTGGCCGAGGACCACGCGAACGCGGCCCGGCTGGCCGAGGGCCTGGCGGAGCTGGGTTGGGAGGTCACCCCGCCGCAGACCAACATCGTGCTCGCCCGGGTGTCCGACCCCGCGGCCCTGCTCGGACAGCTCACGGATGCCGGGGTGCTCGCGGCTCCGATGGCCGGCAACATCCGGTTCGTCACCCACCGCGACGTCGGCAGGCGCAGCATTGACGAGGCGCTCCGCCGGATCCGGGCGGTGCGCCACGGCTGACCAGTTCGTCGAGGGAATGCCTCGCGGTTGCGCAGGATCGCTCTCCGGGGCGCTGGGCTTACCGTGGGAAGAACGGCGTGCAGAGCGCGGGGCCCGGCCACGAGTGCGTGGACGGCGCGGGTGGCATGGCCAGGCGGGTCACGGCCGACTGGCCACTCCCGGCTGTGCCTCGACCTTCCCTCGCGTTGTGGGTCCCCGCCTGCGGGCTGGTCACCGGCGAGGCTCAGCCGTACCCGTCTGCCGTGGAGCGACCCGATGTCGAGGGCGACGCGACTGTCCGGGACGGCCCGCTCGCCGAGCCGGGCTCCGGGCGGGCACGCGAGGAGTTCTGTCGAACCCCGTGCGTCACCGCTCCTGGGCCCGACGTTTCTGGTCCGACTTCCTCGGCGGTGCCCCGGCGACGGGCGGCTCGCTCATCCGGGTTCCGCCTCCAGCGCGCGCCGGAGTTCCGCGACCGCCATCGCGCGCTGGTGCTGGTACTTGCCGATCCAGCCCGCGACGAGATCGGCAATCGGTCCCGGGTTGAGATAGTGACGCTTCTCCCGGCCACGCCGGAAGGAGATCACCAGCAACGCGCTCTCCAGGACGGCGAGGTGCTTGCTGACGGCCTGCCTCGACACATCCACGTTCGCGCACAGCTCGTTCAGCGTCTGACCGTTGCGGGAGTGGAGGCGGTCGAGCAGGTGACGGCGGATGGGGTCTGCGAGAGCGCGGAACACGGAGTCGTCGTCGAGCACGGTGCCTGAAGTTATGGAAGCTAACTGTTGCATGCCAACGCCTTTTTCGGACAGATCGGATCGTTCGTCACGCATCGGGGTGGGCTCGTCGGGGCTGGGTGGGCGCGGCGCACGCGGCGTCGGGGCGGGCCGGTAGCGTGCGCTCGACCGATCAGCTGGGGGAGGGAGTAGGGGGCAGTCATGTCATTTCCGTCCCAAGCGGTGCGCTTCGTTCCGGCGGACGGGCCGGTGTCCGAGCCGGTGACCAAGTTCGGCGGGCAGCCGGTGTGGCTCGGTGAGCCGGCGTGGCCACTGTCCAAGGAGCTGGGCCGGCCGATGCGGTTCCTCGGGCAGGTCCGGCTGCCGGGCGAGGAGGTCCGCCTGGCATACCTGTTCCTGACCGACGACGTGGCGGAGGAGGTGGACAGCACCTGGGAGCCCGAGGGTGGTGAGAACGCGTGTTTCTGCCAGCCCGGACGGCTGCCGTCCTTCGTGTCCACCGCGGCGATCTCGCGCGGGCCCACGCACGGCCCGGACCACCTGGTCGAGGTGGTACAGCCGGAGGATGACGGGGAGGAGGTGCTCTGCTGGCTCGGTGGGGAGCCCACGTGGCTGCTGGGTGACGAGAGCCCGGCGGGCGCCTGGAGCTTCCTCGCCCAGATCGACAGCTGCGACCTGCCGTTCGACGTCGACTTCGGTGAGGACGGCGTGGGGTACGCGTTCGTGGACGAGCACACCGGCGAGGGCCGTTTCCTCTGGCAGAGCGACTGAGACCGACAAGGAGCAGCGGGGCGCACCTGCGGGCGCCCCGCCACCACCAGCACGAGCACCCGCCCCTGCAAGGGCGGGTGCTCCCCACATCGGCGCTCGGCACCCAGACGAGACCGCAGCGTCTCGATCGCGGTTTGCCGCGAAGTACCGCATCCACCAGCGCCCCGTCCACAGGGGCCGGCCGCGGGCAAGGAATGGTCGATCGACCACCCGCCACACCGCTTCATTCGCAGCGACACCGGCGCACTCACGGAACCACAACAGGTCCACCTCGACTTGGTCTTCGGTGCGCCGGAGCCCGCATAGGCGCCGCGCCTCGACAACCGGACGCCGCGCAGCATCCGCACCAACACCCCACCGCCCGACGCCAGAGCGCGCACACCGCAGTGGCGTGTGCGCAGGTATGGGGGCCAGGCTCCTCGCAGGCAGTCTCACCGTGCCGTCTCGATCGTGACCGCCAAGAGCGCAGAACCGGCCGCCCGCCGCGTGCGGCATCCCGACGGCTGGCGAACACCGAGCCGTCGACGACCGCACGTCAGCGGGCAGCCATGCTCCCGCTAGCGGGGAAGCCGGCCCTTCTTGGCCCACCCGACCGCGGCCGTGCCCAAAAACAGCGCACCGCCGATCACCGCGAGCCAGAACAGCCCCTTGATCAGCGCTCCGACCAGCGATAACGCCAGCCAGGCGACGAGCAGGACACCGATCACACGCCACAACACGGCAGACCTCCCCCGTTCGGTGTTCACCCTGCCCAACGATCGAGAGGCCGGATCAGTGCCCGCGCAGCCACGTGCGCATCCGGGCCAGTGCCTCGGCAACCTCCTCGGCGCTGCCGGCGAACGACATCCGGACGAAGCGATGGCCGTCGACGGGATCGAAGTCGATGCCGGGCACCACGGCCACCCCGGTGTCATCGAGCAGCTGGCGGCAGAAGGCCATTGAGTCGTCGGTGAGATGGGAGATGTCGGCGTAGGCGTAGAACGCGCCGTCGGCCGGCGCCAGCCGGGTGATCCCGAGATCGGCCAGCCCGGCCAGCAGCAGCTCCCGGTTGGCCCGGTAGCGGGCGACGTGCGCGTCGGCTTCCGCACAGGACTCCGGGGTGAACGCCGCGACCCCGGCGTGCTGGGCGAGGGTCGGCGGGCACAGCGTGAAGTTCCCGGTGAGGCTGTCGACCGCCCGCAGCAGCCGGCCGGGCACGAGCATCCATCCCAGCCGCCATCCGGTCATGGCGAAGTACTTGGAGAACGAGTTGACCACGATCGCCTCGCGCGTGGTCCGCCACGCGCAGGCGGTGGGCCGGCCGTAGCCGATGCCGTGGTAGATCTCGTCGCTGACCAGCTGGACGCCGTGCGCCTCGCACCAGCGCGCCAGCCCGGCCAGCTCGTCGGGGTCCAGCACGGTGCCGGTGGGGTTGGCGGGACTGGCCACGACCAGGCCCCTGATGGGGCGGTCCAGCTCCTCCAGCATCGCCACGGTCGGCTGGAAGCGGGTGTCCGGCCCGCACGGCAGCTCGACGACCTCGCAGCCCAGCGCGGTGAGGATGTTGCGGTAGGCGGGATAGCCGGGCCGAGCCACCGCGACCCGGTCTCCGGCGTCGAAGGCGGCCAGGAAGGCGAGCAGGAAGCCGCCCGAGGCGCCCGTGGTGATGACGACGTCGTCGGGCGTGGCGTCGACGTCGTAGCGGCGCGCGTAGTGGCCGGCGATGGCCGCACGCAGCTCCGGGATGCCGAGTTGCTCGGTGTAGCCGAGGTTCTGCCTGGTCAGGACCTCGAGGGCGGCCTCGCGCACCGGTCGGGGCGCCGGGCTTGCGGGCTGGCCGGCCGCCAGCCACACCACGTCCCCGCGCTCCCGCTGTCGCCGGGCCGCCGCGGAGACCACCTCCATGACGTGGAACGGCGGCACCGCCGCGCGCCGCGCCACACCCAGGGGGGACACCAGCTTGGACATGCCGTCAGCGTGCCAGACCCCCGCTCACTCGTTCCGGGCTGACAACCGGCGCGTCGCCGCTCGGTCGGGGGGCACGCCGGCCCGGAAGACAACGCCGGGTGGCCGGCCCACGGGTTCACCCAAGGTGCTGATCCTCGGGCCCAGTTCGGTGCAAACCGCCAGGTCCAGCGATGATGGCGAGCGTGCGAACGCGCACCAACCGTCCCCTGTGGAAGGAGGCGACGTGCCTCTCCCGTCGATGACTCCGGAACAGCGCAAGGCCGCGTTGGCGAAGGCAGCGGAGGCCCGCAAGGCCCGGACGCAGCTGCTGGAGAAGCTCCGCAGCGGCCAGATGAAGCTCTCGCAGGTCCTGGAGCGGGCCAAGAGTGACCCCGTCGTGGGCAAGACCAAGGTCTCCCAGTTGCTGCGTGCCGTTCCTGGGCTGGGCCCGGCGAAGGTCAACCATTTGATGGACGAGATCGGTATCGACGCCAACCGTCGCGCCGGTGGCCTCGGTGACCGGCAGCAGAAGGAGCTGGTCCAGAAGGTCGGGTGAGTCCACGCCCGGCCCGCCGCGGCCGCCGGCACGCACGGTCCGGACACAGTGGACCTTGCACGGGAGGTGCCGGCGGACGCACGGCGATGATCGTTATCCGCCTGCACGCCAGCAGGAAACGTTCCGCGATTTGGTCATGCGGCCCGTCGCGGCTTCGGCCGGCTCGCGGCTCGCCTCCCACGAGGCACGGCGAGTCACGGCCTGCCCGAGCTTCGGCGGTTTGCCGACCAGGTAGCCACATCGTTGGTCTGTCGCGGCTCTTCTCCCGCCGCACGGCGGATTTCCCGCCTCGGGACTTGGCTGGTCCTGGTGGAGCCGAAGGCAGTGGGCCGAAGCCGCTCACCCCTCGTCCCGTCGCCGACAGGCACGGGCCGGACAGCCGGGTGAGCAAAGGAAACGTGGGCCACGTCCCGGCGGTGGACGTGGCCCACGTGGCTTGTCAGTAGCCCCGGTAACCGGTTCCGGTCTTCATGCCGACCACACCGGGCACATTGGACACCGAGCCGTAGCGGTCGATTGCGTAGCGGACGCCGGCGATGATGTTGTCGACCGGGTTCCAGATGTCGCGGTGCCCATCGATCGCGTACGAGTTGAACGTCGGGTCGATGGTCTGCATCAGGCCCTTGGAGGGCGTTCCCGCGGCAGCATTGGAATCCCAGTTGTTGATCGCGTGCGGGTTACCGCCCGACTCGTGCTGGATGATCATCCAGATGTCGTTCGGGTTCATCTTCTCGACGGGATAACCCATCTGCTTGAGGATCTCGATCGCTTCCTGGATCCATTCGGCCACCTGCCCCTCGGGGGCCGGGCCACCGCCGGGCGGGGGTCCACCGCTGGCGCCGAGGCCGTCGCCCTCCCCGCCGCCGGGCATGCCCGAGAAACCGCCTCCGCCACCGGAGAAACCGGCTCCGCCACCACCCGCGCTGCCACCGATACTGGGACCACCGCTGCCCGCGCCGCCACCGGGCATGGACGCGGTGGGCGAGGTCTCCTGGGCGACGGGGCTCCACTCGATCTGGCGCCCCGGCGCGGGGGTGAACGGCTGCGTGTCGGGTGCCGGGAGCTCGGAGAATTTCGGCGACAGCCCCGATCCGAGTTCGGAGAGCCGTCCGGCCAGGCCCTTCAGCGCGTGTTCGGCCTCGTCGACCTTGGGCCGGGCCTCGGCCACCGCCTGCTCGACGAGCTGTCGGATGGCGTTTTCCCTTTCCTGGTCGGAAGAGTCCTCGCGTTGCTGTTTGGCCTTCTCCACGTCGGCGAGTAGGCGCTCGCAGATGTTGTCGACCGCGATCTCCGCGGCCTGCAGGGCCTCGGCGGCCCGTTCGAGGTTGCCGGCGCCGTCGTCCAGCGCGGTCCGCACGGCCGCCCCGGCCTGCCTGAACCTGCCCATGTAGGCGACGAAACCGTCCGCGGACTCGCCCTCCCACGCGCCGTCCAGCGCGGTCACCGACTTGTCCACCGTCGTGGTGGACTCGTCGCACCGTCCGGCCGCGGCCTTCCACTTGCGGGCGATGCCGCGGATCGCCTCCGGGTCACCGTCGACCTTGTCGGCCAGCTCGTACAACGCCTGTCCCCCGGGAAGACCGGCGACGGCATCCTTCGCGCTCAACGTCCCTACCCCTCGCTCAACCGCAAACCCTGGCGCGTACCCGGTCAGTGAACCGGGGTCATGCCGCGGACGGCCTCCTGCTCGACGTCCTGGACGCTCTGGTGCACCGCGTCCAGTGCACGCTCGATCTTGCCCAGCAGCGACTCCGCGGCACCGAACTCGGAACGCACGGTGCCGGTGAACTCGTCAACCGCGCCGGAGAAGGCCGCCGAGCTGTCGAGCTTGCCGAAGATCGTGGCGTCGCCGCCGCGCGCGGGGAAACCGTCACCGAGGGCACCGTACTGACCCGCCTGGCCACTCACCGTGGTGCGGCACTGGTCCAGCGCCTCGTTGTTGAACTGGCTGACCGTCACCTTGCCAACCCCCTTTGGCGATCTGCGACTCACAGTGTGACGCGTTGATCGCCCTCCCGGTTCCGTACCCGGATCCTGTGCCCCGAATGCCGCATTCGTCCAGGAAATGGTGACAACTGGGAGTGATCTTCAACTGATCGGGTAAGAGACGCCGAAACACGCCGGGACCAGCGTGTTGCAGCGCAATCCCAAATGCGCGCGGGTGCACCGGACGGGGTTCCCGCCGCCGTGGGGCAGGGGCGACGGCTCAGGCGTCGGCGGGGATGGCGACCTCGCCCTGCACCGCACGCAGCGCGATGTCGGTGCGGTGGTGCGAGCCGGTGAGGTGCACGCCGGCCACCCGCCGGTAGGCATCCTCGCGCGCGGCGTCGAGGTCCGGCCCGGTGCCGACCACCGACAGCACGCGGCCACCGGCGGACACCACCTCGCCGTCGTCGCGGCGCCTGGTGCCGGCGTGCAGCACGCCCTCGGCATCGGCACCACCGATGACGTCCCCGGTGCGGGGCCGCCCGGGATAGCCCTCCGCCGCGACGACCACGGTCACCGCGGCGCCCTCGGCCCACTCCAGCGGCGGGTGCTCGGCGAGGCGGCCGGTGGCGGCGGCCAGCAGCAGCCCGGCCATCGGGGTGCGCAGCAAAGCGAGCACGGCCTGCGTCTCGGGGTCGCCGAACCGGCAGTTGAACTCCACGACCTGCGGGCCGGCCGAGGTCAGCGCGAGGCCGGCGTAGAGCAGCCCGGTGAACGGGGTGCCGCGCCGGGCCAACTCGTCCACGGTCGGCTGGACGATGCGGGTGACGACGTCGTCGACCAGGTTCGGCGGTGCCCATGGCAGCGGGGCGTAGGCACCCATGCCGCCGGTGTTGGGGCCGGTGTCGCCGTCGCCGACGCGCTTGAAGTCCTGCGCGGGCAGCAGCGGCACCACGGTGTCGCCGTCGACCAGGCAGAACAGCGACGCCTCCGGACCGTCCAGGAAGGACTCCAGCAGCACCGGGTGCCCGTCGTCGAGCAGGTTCATCGCGTGCATCCGGGCCGCGTCCAGGTCGCTGGTGACGACCACGCCCTTGCCGGCGGCCAGCCCGTCGTCCTTGACCACGTAGGGGGCACCGAAGTGGGTCAGGGCGGCGTCGAGCCGGGCCGGGTTGTCCACGACCTCGCTGCGCGCGGTGGGCACGCCCGCGGCCGTCATGACGTCCTTGGCGAACGCCTTGGAGCCCTCGATCCGGGCGGCGTCGCGGGAGGGGCCGAAACACGGGATGCCGGCCGCGCACACGGCGTCGGCGGCACCGGCGACCAGCGGGACCTCCGGGCCGATCACGACCAGGTCGGCCTTCCAGCGCCGGGCCAGCGAGGCGACCGCCGCCGGGTCGCCCACCTCCAGCACGCTGGGCTCGGCGAGCGTGGCGGTCCCGGCGTTGCCGGGCGCGCACGCGAGCGCCGTCACCGCCGGGTCGCGGGAGAGCGCGAGGACGAGGGCATGCTCCCGGGCACCTGAGCCGATCACCAGCACACGCACGGGGGACCAGGGTAGAGGCTGCTCGGTGGGCCTTCCGGGTGACCCCTGTCCCAACTCGCCCACCGGCCGCGCCCGCATCGCCCCTACCGGGACCGTCCGCAACGAGCCGTGCACGCTCAACCACCCGGGCTCGCACCGCCGGGGGACCGCCGGCGCCACCGGCCGATCATCGACCCCCTTCTCGAACACTGTCCGTTCACTGCCCGGTGCGCTCATGTACCCCTTACGGTGGCCGACATGTCGCGATGCGCCGTCATGGTGTCCCGCGACCACGTGCCAGTCGACGAGGAGGTCCGTTGATGCGGAAGCCGCCGCGAGAGGCGTTCCGGAACAGACTCACGGCCCGGTTCGCCGGTGTCGCCGTGTCCGCCCTGGCCGTCCTGGGGCTCATGGGGGGCGTCGCGCTACCGTCGGCCGTTGCCGAGCCGAGCCAGCCCGCCGACGTCGCGGTGCAGGACCACCGCCCAGACCAGCCGTTGGTGATCGGGCACCGCGGTGCGCCGGGGTACCGGCCGGAGCACACGCTGGCCTCCTACGAGCTGGCCGCCCGGATGGGCGCCGACTACATCGAGCCGGACCTGGTGTCGACCAAGGACGGCGTGTTGGTGACGCGGCATGAGAACGAGATCGGCGGCACCACGGACGTGGCGAGCCGGCCGGAGTTCGCCGACCGCAAGACCACCAAGACGATCGATGGCGAGCAGCTGACCGGCTGGTTCACCGAGGACTTCACGCTCGCCGAGCTGAAGACGCTGCGGGCCAAGGAGCGCATCCCCGAGACGCGGCCGCACAACACGCTCTACGACGGCCGCTACGAGGTGCCGACGTTCCAGGAGGTCGTCGACCTCACCAAGCGGCTGGCTCGGGAGCTGCACCGCACGATCGGCATCTACGCCGAGACCAAGCACCCCACCTACTTCAAGAAGGCCGGCCTGGCGTTGGAGCCGAAGCTGGTCGAGGCGTTGACCCGCAACGGGTTGAACCGGCCGAACGCGCCCGTGTTCGTGCAGTCCTTCGAGGTTTCCAACCTCAAGGAGTTGAAGCGTCAGCTGCGGGTGCCGCTGGTACAGCTGGTGTGGACCGAGGGGCAACCCTACGACTTCGTCGAGTCGGGCGACCCACGGACCTATGCCGACCTGGTGACGCCGGAGGGGCTGCGGGAGATCGCCACCTACGCCAAGGGTGTCGGCCCGGAGAAGGGGATGATCATCCCACGGGACGAGAAGGGCTTCCTCACGGAGCCGACGACGCTGGTGTCCGACGCCCACGGCGCTGGCCTGGTCGTCCACCCGTACACCTTCCGCAACGAGAACACGTTCCTGCCGGCTGACTTCCGTTCGTCGGACAACCCGGCGGAGTACGGCCGGGCGTTCGACGAGTACGAGCTGTTCTTCAAGCAGGGCATCGATGGTCTGTTCAGTGACAACACGGACACGGCGGTCGCGGCCCGCAGCGAGGTGCTCGCACGACGCTGAACCGGTGAGGCGCGGCGGAGGAGTTCGCCTCGGCGGGAAAACCTCTGCGCTCGGGGATGTCGAGGCTCTCGAGGGCACCAGCGGCTCATCGAGGACGACAGGACCAGGTTCTCGCAGCAGGCATCCGGGCCGCCGCATCGCCGCGCGAGGGGCCGGTAAGTTCATCCACCGGCCCCTCGCCCTCTCTTGCCCCACTGCCCGGCTCCATTCGGTTGCCGGCCTTGTTCGGGCGGCTCGCACCTACCGAGCCCGGACCGGCATTGCCTGCTCACAAGCGTCGTCTGGACCGGAACAGGTCGCCCGCGTTCACGGCCCGAGCACCACCGACGGTGGCACGGCGTTTCGAGACAACCACATTCATCGCCGTGGCCAATATTTACGCCGTTTTATACCGCGTCGTTCTTATTCCGCTGATTGCCAGACGTTTGGCACGGATGAATGATGAGCGGCATGGCCACGGTGCTTGATGAGATTCTGCTCGGCGTCCGGGAGGACCTCGAACGCCGGGAGTCGGCGGTGCCGTTGAAGGACGTGCAGCGTCGGGCGCGTTCCGTTCCCGCCGCGCTCGACCCGCTGCTCGCGTTCCGCGGGGACGGTATCTCGATCATCGCCGAGGTCAAGCGGCGCAGCCCGAGTAAGGGACCGTTGGCCGACATCCCGGATCCGGCCGTCTTGGCCCGTGCCTATGCGGCGGGCGGCGCGTCGGCGATCAGCGTTCTGACCGAGGAGCGCAGGTTCAGCGGTTCACTCGCGGATCTGGACGCCGTACGGGCCGCGGTGGACATTCCCGTACTGCGCAAGGATTTCATCGTGACGCCCTACCAGGTCTGGGAAGCCAGGGCGCACGGTGCCGACCTGGTGCTGCTCATGGTGGTATCGCTGGAGCAGGCGGAGCTGGTGGAGCTGATCAAGCTGAGCGAGGAGCTCGGCATGACGCCACTGGTCGAGTGCCACACCGAGGAGGAGGTGCGGCGTGCGGTGGCGGCGGACGCCCGGCTGCTGGGCATCAACGCACGCGACCTCACGACGCTGGAGGTCGACAGGTCGGTCTTCCCGCGATTGGCACCCGTCGTCCCGCCCGGGGTGATCACGGTTGCCGAGTCCGGCGTCCGTGGCCCGGAGGATGTCGCGTACTACCGCCAGACGGGCGCCGATGTCGTCCTCGTCGGCGAAGCACTGGTACGTGATGGCGACCCGCGATCGGCGATCGCGGATTTTCGCGCGGCGTCGTGACCGGGGGTTGAGATCGTGTTCGTCAAGATCTGTGGCGTGCGCACCGCGACCGATGTGGCCGCCGTCGTGGAGTCAGGTGCCGACGCCGTCGGTTTCGTGCTCACCGAGAGTCCTCGGCAGGTCACGGCGGAGCAGGCCCGCGAGTTGGCCGCAGAGCTCCCGCCGGACGTGCTGAGTGTCGGTGTGTGTCGCGGGGTTCCGGTGGACTGGGTCAGGACCACCGTGATGGCCGCCGGCCTGCATGCCATCCAACTGCACGGGGATTACTCGCCGGCGGACTTCGCCGCCTGCGCCGACCTCCCGGTCCGCCTCATCCGGGGCGTGGCCGGCCACTCGACCGCCGACCACTACTGCGGCAGCCACGGCGAGGAGATCCTGCTTCTGGACGCTCCCGCGCCCGGTTCGGGAAAGCCCTGGGACTGGACGAACCTCGCGGCAGAGCCACCCCTGGGGCAGTGGATGCTTGCCGGCGGGCTGCACCCGGGGAATGTCGCGGAGGCGATCAGCATGATCCGTCCCTGGGGTGTGGACGTGTCGAGCGGTGTGGAGACGAGTCGTGGCGTCAAGGATCCCGCGCTGATCGTGGACTTTGTCCGGGCGGCACGCGAAGCCTCTCGATGATGTCCCCGGCGCACGGAAGAACGGTGTCGTCGGCCAGCACACCGGATTGACCGGCGGCACCCCAGGGCCTCGTGCGCGGCAGTCAGACGCCCCAGCTCGCGCGGGCCGCGGCAATCGCACGGACCGGTACCTCGTCGCGGAAGCCGAGCCAGCGACGCGCGTCGACCAGCCCGACCAGGTCTGCCGCAGCACCGCTGAGCCAGCGCTCGATCACCGCCCGGAACGCCCCACTATCCACATCGGACTCCAGCAGGGGCAGCCCACGGCCGGGAACGGTGGCGCCCAGTTCCGCCAGCAGTGGCCGGAGGTGCACCTCGACCGCGAGCGCGTGGGCCGGGGTGGCCCCGACCATCAGCGGCACCGCGATGGTCGAGCTGAGCAACCCCCGCGGCGCGTGGTCGAGCAATGCCTTGAGCAGCCCGCTGTAGCTGGCCTTGCGGGTCGGCGAGGCGACCACGAGCACGTCGGAGAGTGCCAGGGACTCCAACACGTCCGCGATGCACTCGGCCTGGCCGGGGTCGAACACGCGGTGTGCGATGTCCGCGGCGTCCACCACCTGACCGGCGACGGCCGGCCGCCCGGCCGCGACGAGCGTCGCGACCAGGCGCTCCTGCACCACAGTTGCCGCCCGGAGCGTGCGCGAGCGCGGGTTGGGGTGGCCGGCAAGCGCTGCGACGGCGAGCGGCCATTGCGCACGCTCGGCCAAAACGCCGTTCCCACCGTTGGCGGTGCTCATGCCGACACCCGCAGCGTGGCCGGGTTCTCGTCGAGCAGGCCGCGCCGGGCCAGCTCGGGCCGCACGCCCTCACCGAACCAGTACGCCTCCTCCAGGTGCGGGTAGCCGGAGAGGATGAACTCGTCGATACCGAGCTCGTGGTACTCCTCGATCCGGTCGGCGACCTCGGTGTGGCTGCCCACCAGCGCCGTGCCGGCACCACCGCGCACCAGCCCGATCCCGGCCCACAGGTTGGGCGAGACCTCCAGGGCGTCGTGGGTGCCGCGCCGCCGGTAGTCCTCGTGCAGCGCCAGCATCCGTTGCTGGCCGACCGAGTCGCTTGTCGAGAGCTGTTGCTGGGCCCGCGCCACCGTGGCCGGGTCGAGCGCGTCCAGCAGCCTCCGCGCCTCCGCCCAGGCGTCTTCGGCGCGGTCCCGGCTGATCACGTGTAGCCGGATGCCGAAGCGCAGTCGCCGGCCCTCCTCGTCGGCGAGCTTGCGCACCTTGGTGATCTTCTCGGCGACGAGCTGGGGCGGCTCGCCCCAGGTCAGGTAGACGTCCGCGCGGCGGGCGGCGACGGGCAGCGCGGCCGGGGAGGAGCCGCCGAAGTACAACGCGGGCAGCGGGTCCGGCGGGGCGAGCAGGGTCGCGCCGCTGACGCGGTAGTGCTCGCCGGCGAAGTCGACCGGGCTGCCGGAGAAGACCCGCCGGACGATCGCCAGGAACTCGTCGGTACGGGAGTAGCGCTGGTCGTGATCGAGCCAGTCGCCGAACCTGCGCTGCTCGACCGCGTCCCCGCCGGTCACCACGTTCAGGAGCAGGCGCCCGCGGGAGAGCCGCTGGTAGGTGGCGGCCATCTGGGCGGCCAGCGTCGGGGAGAGCACGCCGGGCCGGAAGGCCACCAGGAACCGCAGCCGCTCGGTTTCCCGAAGCAACGCGGCCGTGGCCAGCCAGGCGTCCTCACACCAGGTTCCGGTCGGGGTCAGCACGCCGGTGAAGCCGAGGTGCTCGGCGGCACGGGCGATCTGCGCGAGGTAGTCGAGATCCGGTTCGCGGAGTGCGGCGGTTCCGGCCTCGGCCGAGGAATGGAACCGGTCCAGCACGGTTCGACCGTCGCCGGCGGTGGGTAGAAACCAATGCAGCACAATGCTCATTGCGTTCTCCACTGTGGACTGTCGAGGGACTATGGGCGGACGGCGGCGAGTACGTCGTTGTTGTGTCTGGTGTCGACGAAGTCGGCGAAGGTGACGCGGTCGGGGAGCAGGCCGGCTTCGAAGAACGCGTCGGCGATTCGCTGTTCGCTGTCGGCGACGCGCTGGTCGAGCGAGGTCGCCAGGTCGACGCCTCGGTCCACCGCTGCCTTGGTCACGCTGCGCTGGAGGCCCGTCTCGGTCGACCACACGTCGGCCCGCTGCTCGGGGTGGAGCGCAGACCAGGCCATGGCCCTGGCGAGGCGTACCAGGTAGTCGCGGATCGCCGTGTTGCGCCCGGGGTCGGCGAGCGCGGCCAGGCCCGCGACCTGGAAGCTCAGCCCGTTGGTCAGGCCACGTCCGTCGACCAGCGTGCGGGCACGGGTGGTCTGCAGTGCCTGGGAGGTGTAGGGCTCCCAGATCGCCCAGGCATCCACCCGATGCTGGCTGAACGCCGCGTACGCCTCGGCAGGTGTCAGGTACGCGATCGTGACGTCCCGGGGCCTCAGGCCGGCGCGGCGCAGTGCCGCGAGCAGCACGCCATGCGACGAGCTGCCCTTGGCGACCGCGATGGTGCGGCCACGGAGATCGGCGAGCCGGTGGAGTGGGGAGTCGGCGGGCACCAGGAGGGAATCGCCGGTCTGATCACCCTGGGCAGCGGCCACCACCGAGACCTTGGCGTTCGCGGCCGCGGCGAAGATCGGGGGCGTGTTGCCGACGCCCCCGATGTCGACGGCTCCGGCCGAGGCGGCCTCCAGCAGGGGCGGGCCGGAGGTGAAGGTGGACCACTCGATCCGGTACGGCACGTCCCGCAACAGGTCCGCTGCGGCCAGCAGGGACTTCGAGCCGCCCTTCTGGTCTCCCACCCGCAACACCACGTTCTTCAGCTCGGCTTGGCCGACGGGGGCGGGGACCGGGGCCTTCCGTGCCGTGGGAGCCGCCGGGCAGCCCGTGAGAAGCGCCAGCAGCGCAAGGAGGATCAGCATCGAGCTAGGCCGCGTCACTCGCGTTCACCCCCAGATCACCCAGGATGCGTTGCCGTAGCTCGGCGAACTCCACGCGACGGCGTGGGCGCGGCTCGCTGATCCGGTACTCGGCCGCGATCCGCCCACCGCCGAGGACCAGGACCCGGTCGGCGAGGAGCAGGGCCTCGTCGACGTCGTGGGTCACCAGCAGGACGGCGGGCGAATGCCGTTGCCACAACTCGGACACCAGCCGGTGCATGACGAGCCTGGTCAGCGCGTCCAAGGCGCTGAACGGTTCGTCGAGCAGGAGAAGGTCGGGCTCGCGCACCAGGGCCCGGGCCAGCGACACGCGCTGTGCCTCGCCGCCGGAGAGGGTCGACGGCCAGGAGTTGAGGTGGTGATCGAGGCGAACCTCCGCCAGCGCCTGGCGGGCGGCCTCGCGCGGGTCGGTCCGGCGCAGGCCCAGCGCGATGTTCTCGCCGACCCGCCGCCACGGCAGCAGGCGGGGGTCCTGAAACGCCACGGACACCCGGCCGGGTACGGTCAGCTCGCCGTCGAAGTCGTTGTCGAGGCCGGCCAGCAGGCGCAGCAGGGTGGACTTGCCTGAGCCGCTGGGGCCGAGGAGGGCGACGAACTCGCCGGCGCCCAGGGTGAGGTCGATGCCGTCGAGCACGCGGCGGCCGTCGAACGTCTTCCCCACGCCGCGCAGGCGTGCCGCGGTCAGCTCCCGGTCGTGGTCCGCCACCGGAGAACCCTCCTTTCCAGCAGTCTCACCAGCGCGTCGGTGGCCAGCCCGAGCAGCGCGTAGACCAGTAGGCCGACCACGATGACGTCGGTGCGCAGGAAGTCGCGGGCGTTGTTGATCAAAAAGCCGAGGCCGGAGTCGGCATTGACCTGCTCGCCGATGATCAGCGACAGCCAGGCCGCGGCAAGGCCCTGCCGCAGCCCGATCAACGCCTGTGGCGCCGCGGAGGGCAGCACCACGTGCCGCAGCCGTTCCCAGCGGGTGAAACCGAGCACCTTGGCGGCGTCGAGAAGGCGGGGGTCCACACCCCGGACCGCGGCGTGCACGTTGAGGTAGAGCGGAAACGCGACACCGAGCGCGACCAGCGCGATCTTCGGTGCTTCGCCGATGCCGAACCACAGGATCAGCAGCGGGATGAGGCCGAGGAACGGCAGCGCCCGAAACATCTGCACCGGTGGGTCGACGAGGGCGTCTCCCCACCGGGACAGGCCGGCGATCAGCGCGAGCAGCACACCGAGTGCGGCGCCCACGGCGAGACCGGCCACGACGCGGCCGATCGACACCTGGAACGCCTCCAGCAGCTGGCCGTTGGCGATGAGTTCACCCGCCGAACGCGCGATGGTCAGTGGGGCGGCCAGCTTGTCCTCGGGCATTACCCCGGTGCCGCTGGTCACCTGCCACAGCACGAGCAGCAGCACCGGGCTGAGCCATCGGCGTGGGGCGGGGATGCGGAAGCGACGAGTGGTGCGGGACTCGGTGGCCGTTTCCGCACGCGTGAGGGTGCCGGCCGTCGGGAGTGACACGAATTGTCTCCACGAGTCGGAAGGTCGAATCACGGGAACCGTCGAGACCACAGTCGATTGGTGGTCACCGGCGCGGGAGAAGGGTCAGCGGGGGGCGGCGATTCGCGGTGCCGATGACGGACTCAGTGCGCGCGACAGATGGCGCTGGCCTGCCGCCGCAGGTCGACGTGCAGGCGCGCCACCAGAAAATCGCGCTCGGTCACGAGTCGATCGTCTCGGCGTCCCAGGGGCTTGTCAACAAGTGGCCACCCGGTCTCACGGATCGGAACAATCGGGTGGCGACATTCACCGGTCGCCGAGATATCGAGCGAGAACCGGTTCGCCCGCGGGCGGAACGTGCCTGAGAGTGGAATTGTCCGATATCGAACTGGGCATGGCCGGTCACGACAAGCTCGGCAGGACCACGCGATCTTGCCAATCATCAGGCCCTGCGGCCCCGACGTCGACGGGTTGGTTGGCGGCCGTGATCCCGCCAACCAACCTGCTCGGGCAACCTGTTCCTCATCCACCACCTCGACCTCGGTGGTGTGTCGGCGGTTCGCGCCATGACAGACGCGCTACGTCAGCAGACCGTGCGAACAACCGGTGACGCTGGTACGGCTCAGGCGAACTCGTGCCGGACGATCGTCTGCTCGCGGCCCGGACCGACGCCGATGGCCGAGATCCGGGCACCGATGAGCTCCTCCAACCGCTCCACATAGGCGCGCGCGTTCGCCGGCAGGTCCTCGAAGGTGCGGCAGTGGCTGATGTCCTCCCACCAGCCCGGCAGCTCCTCGTAGATCGGCTTGGCGTGGTGCACGTCGGTCTGTGTCATCGGCATCTCGTCGACGCGCTGCCCGTCCACCTCGTACGCCACGCACACCGGCACCTTCTCCATACCGGACAACACGTCCAGCTTGGTGAGGAAGTAGTCGGTGACGCCGTTGACGCGGGAGGCGTAGCGGCCGATGACCGCGTCGAACCAGCCCGTCCGGCGCGAACGGCCGGTGGTGACGCCGAACTCGCCGCCCTGCTTGCGCAACCGCTCGCCCCACTCGTCGTGCAGCTCGGTGGGGAACGGTCCGGAACCGACACGGGTCGTGTACGCCTTGAGGATGCCCAGCACCGTGGTGATCCGCTTCGGGCCCAGACCCGCGCCGGTGCAGGCGCCGCCCGAGGTCGGGTTCGAGGACGTCACGAACGGGTAGGTGCCGTGGTCGACGTCCAGCAGCGTGCCCTGGGAGCCCTCCAGCAGCACGGTCTCGCCGCGGTCCAGGGCCTGGTTGAGCAGCAGCCGAGCGTCGGCGATGCGGTGCCGGAAGTGCTCGCCCTGCTCCAGGACGCTGTCCACCACCTGGTTCGGGTCGAGCGCGCGCCGGTTGTAGACCTTGACCAGCACCTGGTTCTTGAACTCCAGGGCGGCCTCGACCTTCTGCCGCAGGATCTTCTCGTCCAGCAGGTCCTGCACGCGCACGCCGACGCGGGCGATCTTGTCCTGGTAGCAGGGGCCGATACCGCGGCCGGTGGTACCGATCTTGGCCTTGCCCAGGTAGCGCTCGGTGACCTTATCGATCGCCACGTGGTAGGGCATGATCAGGTGCGCGTCGGCCGAGACCAGCAGGCGCGAGGTGTCCACCCCGCGTTCCTCCAGGCCGGCGAGCTCCTCCAGCAGCACGCCCGGATCGATGACCACGCCGTTGCCGATCACGTTGGTGACGCCCGGCGTGAGGATGCCGGACGGGATGAGGTGCAGGGCGAAGTCCTGCCCGTCGGGCAACACCACGGTGTGCCCGGCGTTGTTGCCACCCTGGTAACGCACGACCCACTGGACCCGCTCGCCGAGCAGATCGGTGGCCTTGCCCTTGCCCTCGTCGCCCCACTGGGCGCCGATGAGGACGATCGCCGGCATGTGAAACTCCAAGTCGGACTCGACGAGCGATGCCGGTGGATGAGGGTAAACCAGGAGCCAGACGATGGATGTGGTCGCACTCTCCTGCGGAACGGCGTCACAGCACGGACCGTGGGCGGCACTGACGCTGCGTGACTTCATGCCGGTGCACGAGGTGCCGGCGACCCCGGACCGCGCGGCCGTGGACCCGGTCCTGCGGGAGCTGGGCGGGCGCCGGCTGGTGGTGGTCGGCACCGACGCGGACCTGGCCGCCGTCGTGCTGCGACTGCTGCGGACCGAGCGGCTGGCCGAGGTGGTCGTCGGTTACCTGCCGACGGATCGGTCCTCGGAGGTGGCCGGGCTGTGGAGCCTGCCGGCCGAGCCCGGCGAGGCGGTGGCCGTGGCGTTGGCGGGCGAGCCGGACCAGGTGCCGCTGATCCGGGACGACACCGGTGGGGTGCTCGTGGGACTGGGCGTGCTGAGCCCGATCCGGGGCGTGGCCTACTGCGATGACGAGCGGGTGCTGCGTGGTCAGGCGTCGCGGCTGGAGGTGACGCCGGACCCCGAGCGGGGTGCCGGCCTGGTCGTGCGGGTCGTGCACCGGTGGCTGTTGGGTAAGCGGGTGTCGACGACGACGGGGCGTGCCGTGCAGATCGGGTGCGTCCCGGCGCGGGTGGTCAAGGACGGTGTGTCGCACCCGCGGCTGATGGACAAGTGGACCTGGTACCGGCACACCGAGGACCTGCGGCTGGCGCGCGGCGCCGGGTGACCGAAGAACGCAGGGTTCCCGATCCGGACATGGACACGTCACTCTTCTGAATCACAGCCGCCATTCGCACGGGTGACTGTCTTCTCACCCTGTGTAGGAGGCCATCACGATTCTGGGGAGGTCCGGATGGCGTTCCAGCAAGTCTTACGTGCTCTGCTCGCGGTACCCCTGCTCTCGGCCGCCGTCGCGCTCGCGCAGCCGAGCGAGGCCACTGCGGCACCGCCCAATATTCCGAGCGCGGCCACGGCCAGGAGTGAGCTGGCGTCCCTGCGGGTTGCCGCGCCGGGCTCGATGACCGGGTACTCGCGGGACAAGTTCCCGCACTGGATCACGGTTTCCGGTGCCTGCAACACCCGGGAGACCGTGCTGAAGCGCGACGGGACCAACGTGCGGACCGACTCGGAGTGCCGCGCGGTGTCGGGTCGCTGGTACAGCGCGTACGACGGTTCGACGCAGACCTCGGCATCGGAAATTGACATCGACCATGTGATTCCGCTGGCGAACGCCTGGCGTTCCGGGGCGTCGTCGTGGACGACCGCGAAGCGGCGGGACTTCGCCAACGATCTGGACGACCCGCAGCTGATTGCGGTGAAGGACACGGTCAACCGGGCGAAGGGCGACCAGTCGCCGGACCAGTGGAAGCCGCCGCTGACGTCCTACTGGTGTACCTACGCGCGGATGTGGGTGCACGTGAAGCACCAGTACTCGTTGACGATCACGTCCAGTGAGAAGGGTGCGCTCTCGGACATGCTCGGCCGGTGCTGAACTGGCTTTCCCTGGCGCGTGGGCCGTTTGGCGTCTTCGGGCGTGGGCGGCCCACGCGTTTGGCTTTGTTGGCGTGGTTCGGCGGAGAGCACCGGGACGCGTCGTGGCGCGAGGGGGCGGCCCCTCGGCCATCCTGGTGTGATGAGCAGCCAACGCAGTTCGGAGTTCAAGGCGGCCCCGGGTGGGGTGATGACCGATGAGGTCGGGGTCATCACCGGAGACCTGGAGCTGCGCACCAGCCACACCGAGGACGGCATGGTGACGGTCGAAATCCGCTACGCCGGAGCCGACGAGTGGTACCGGATCAGTGCGGCGGAGGTGAAGCTGCACGATCCCCGCGACCACGACGCGATCCACACGGCGCTCCTCGGCGTCCTCCACCGCCCGCTCGGCTGAACGGCGGCGCCGCTACGCGGCTCGCCCCGGCCCGGCGATCGTGCCCATCACATCCGCGAGCGCCGAGGGAGATCCCGCGCACGGTCCGCCTCGCTTCCACGGCGGCGCTGGGCAGGTCGCGGCGAGGCACTGACTCCCACTACTCGGCTCGGAGTGAGTTAGCCGCCCGGGCTGGTCTCACCGCTCCGAGATCGTGGTACGCGTTCACTGCTTTCCGGGGCGGTTGAGGGCTGGCAGGGCGGAAACCGCGTCGTCGCGACTGACACCGGTGGCCTGCAGGAGGTCGACGACGATCGACCGGAGCTGGGCCACCACGACACGCATGGAGAATCCGGTGCCGGCGGCCAGCTCACCCGTAGCCGCCTTGGCCGCCTGCAGTGCGACCCGCCGCGCCTGTACCGGTTCCTTTCCCGCCGCCAGCTCGTCCCGCAAGCTCTCAGCGGCCTCGGCAAGCGTGCGCAGCACACCCGGCAGGCCGGCCGGGACAGGTTCCCCGTCCCGCAGCGCGGCGAGCGTGCGCCGCACGAGCACACGCGTGTTGCGCATCGCGTAGTCCAGCGGCACCGCAGCGGCCTGGTACCGCTCCAGTTCTCCCCTCCGCCGCCACCGGATCGGGGCGATGGTCGCGATCTCCGACCCGGTCTCCAGGGCGGCCCGAAAGTCCTCCAGGAGCCGTTGACTGCCCCGCGCCCGGCTCAGCGCGGCGGCCGCGTGTCCGGTGTCCCCCTCCACAGCCGCCTCCGCGGCTCCGCGCAGCGCGGCCGCCAGCTCGCTGATCACCAACCTGCCATACCGGTGCGCCACGGTCAGCGGGTTGGCCGGCAGCAACGCGGTGACAGCAAGACCGATGAACCCGCCGATCAACGCGTCCACCATCCGGTCGAGACCGCCGCTCTCGTGCGGTGGCAGCAACGTCGCCACCAGCACCGCGGAGGAACCCGCCTGCAACGCGATGACGCTGCCGCCGTCGAGCAACACGGCCGTGCCCATGGCCAGCGCCACGACCAGAAAGATCTGCCACGGCCCCGACCCGATCTGGGAGATCAGCATGTCCCCCACGCCGATCCCGACGCTGACCCCCGCCACCAGCTCGACGACCCGGCGCAACCGCTGCCCCAGCGAGACGCCGAGGACGATGACCGCCGCGATCGGCGCGAAGAACGGTCGCTCGTGGTGCACCACGTCCTTCGCGACCAGCCAGGCCAGGGCGGCGGCGATCGAGCACTGCAGGATCGGCAACGCGTTCCGGTACAACCGTCGCGCCCGACGCCGGATCCCCTCGCGCACCCCGTCCACGGCCGTGATTCTCGCGCCTGGCCCACACCCGCGTCCGATGAGGGTTCTACGAGGTCAGCGCACGGCCCGCGGGACGCCCCACAACACAGCGGCCGACCGGCGGCGGAAGAGTGGTACGAACGAGAAAAACAGCCCGCGCAAAGGCGACGGGGTGGCACAAAAAAGGACGTTCAGCGACGTCGGAAAGCCCACAAGGTCAACAGCAGCCCGGCAATGGCACCGGCCGACACCGCGAACGGCATGATGCCGATCGGCGTTCGCCGCGGCGGAGCGGGCACCCTGGCCAGCTCGTCCGCGTTCCGTGCCCGGCGCCGCTCCAGCTCGAGCAGCAGGCTCCGCTCACCCCTGGCCATCGCCCAGCGGTGGTTGGCGGCGAAGATCGGCTTCAGCACCGGCGAGACATGCCGCAGCAGCGGCTTGTTCGCCCGGACCCGCCAGTCGAAGTTCACCTCGACGTCCGGGCCACGCTGCCGCAGCCGGATCTCGCCCCGGCCGGCAAGGTCGCCGGTGGCGGTGAAGAGGGTCCGCCTGGCCTCCCGCCGGGTGACGTGCATCCGCCACCGCAGCTGGTAGGGCAGCCAGCCCGTGGTGTGCAGGTCGTACCGGGCGCCGACGCCGCTCGGCGCACCCGGGGTGATGCGCCGCACCGCCAGGTACACCGAGGGCCACCAGCGGACCAGGTCCGCTGGGTCGAACAGCACGTCGGCCACCTCGGCGGTGTTGCCGGGCACCAGCCAGCGGGTCCGGAACCGGTAGTAGTGCGCGGACCGCGGGCGCAACCTGGTGATCGGCGCGACCATGGCCACCCGCTCAGGTCAGCCCGGTCGCGGCGGGCGCGGCCGGGTCGCTGTCGGCCAGGAACTGCCGGCACCGCTCGTACTCGGGCTCCTCCCCGATCTCCGCGGCGGCCCGGGCCAGCGCGGCCAGCGCCCGCAGGAAGCCCTGGTTCGGCCCGTGCGACCAGGGCACCGGGCCGTGTCCCTTCCAGCCGGCGCGGCGTAGCTGGTCCAGGCCGCGGTGGTAGCCGGTGCGGGCGTAGGCGTAGCCGGCGACGGGGTCGCCGGCCGCGAGCGCCCGCTCGGCGAGCGCGGCCCAGGCGGCGCTGAACTCGGGGTGGGCGCGGGCCACGTCGGCGGGGGCCTCACCCCGCTCGAGGGCGGCCTGCGGCTCCGGGTTCTCCGGCAGCAGGGTGGGCTCGGGACCGAGCAGGTTGCCGTGCAACGTCATGCCCGACATGGTGCCTCACGACCGGGTGGTCGCGGGACTCCACCGGCCGGAGCAGCCGCCTTCGACGACGACGGCCCGCCGGCCACGCAGTGCGCCGGCGGGCCGCGGTACGCAACCCGATCGTCAGCCGGCGATCATCCGGCCGGCCGACTTCAGGTCCTCGCACGCCTTGGCCACCCGGGCGGCCATGGCCTGCTCGGCCTGCTTGAGGTAGCTGCGCGGGTCGTAGGTCTTCTTGTTGCCGACCTCGCCGTCCACCTTCAGTACGCCGTCGTAGTTGGTGAACATGTGGCCGGCGATCGGCCGGGTGAAGGCGTACTGGGTGTCGGTGTCGATGTTCATCTTGATCACGCCGTAGGAGACCGCCTCGTGGATCTCCTCCAGCAGCGAGCCGGAGCCGCCGTGGAACACCAGGTCGAACGGCTTGGAGCCGGCGGCCAGGCCGAGCTTCTCGGCCACCACGTCCTGCCCCTGCTTGAGGATCTCCGGACGCAGCTTGACGTTGCCCGGCTTGTAGACGCCGTGCACGTTGCCGAACGTGGCGGCGAGCAGGTAGCGGCCCTTCTCGCCGGTACCGAGGGCATCCACCGTCTTCAGGTAGTCCTCGGCCGTGGTGTAGAGCTTCTCGTTGATCTCGTTGGCGACGCCGTCCTCCTCGCCGCCGACCACGCCGACCTCGATCTCCAGGACGATGTTGGCGGCGGCGCACTCGGCGAGCAGCTCGGCGGCGATCTCGAGGTTCTCGTCCAGCGGCACCGCGGAGCCGTCCCACATGTGGGACTGGAACAGCGGGTGCTGCCCGGCGGCCACCCGCTCCTTACTCAGCGCGACCAGCGGCCGGACGAAGCCGTCCAGCTTGTCCTTCGGGCAGTGGTCGGTGTGCAGCGCGATGTTCACCGGATACTTGGCGGCGACCACGTGCGCGAACTCCGCGAGAGCGGCCGCGCCGGTCACCATGTCCTTCACCTTGGTGCCGGAGAGGAACTCCGAACCGCCGGTGGACACCTGGATGATGCCGTCGCTCTCGGCCTCGGCGAAGCCGCGCAGTGCGGCGTTGAGCGTCTCCGACGAGGTCACGTTGATGGCCGGGTAGGCGAAGCTGTTCGCCTTGGCCCGGTCCAGCATCTCCGCATAGACCTCGGGGGTCGCGATGGGCATCGGTCGTCCTCCTTGGCGGGCCCTGCCGTTTTCTGCGCATCCTACGAGCCTTCCCGGTCCGGGTGAGGCCCGGCGGCGGCCCAGCTGACATGCGACGACCTGCGGCAACCCGCCGCCGCTGGTCGGCACGATCCAGTGCGGGCTGCGCCGATCGGGGGCGGCACGGACCGGCTCGGCTGAACGGATTCACTCGGAAGTGCCAATTGCCCGCCCCGCGGAAGCCGGCGACGGCCACGGCAGCTCGCTGATCTCGGCATACGGGGAGCGACCGGAATCGACATGGATCTCGGCACTACCCGGGCCGCCGGCCGGCCGTGAGGGCCGCCAGGAGCGGCGCGGGTCCGCTTCACCTTCTGCCACCGGGTGGAACTCCCGGACTGACTCGAACCCCGAAACCTACTTGCGTCCACATCTAGGTTAGATACGTGACCAATATTTCCGGCACCACTCTCGACGTCTTCCCGCTCTGCCTCGGTGGCAACGTGTTCGGTTGGACCGCCGGCGAGGAGGAGTCCTTCGCCGTGCTGGACGCGTACGCGGCCGCCGGCGGCAACTTCGTCGACACCGCTGACGTCTACACGGAGTGGGTCGAGGGCAACTCCGGTGGGGAGTCCGAGACCATCCTGGGTCGCTGGCTGGCCGCCCGCGGGAACCGGGACGAGATCGTCGTCGCGACGAAGGTGGGCATGCTCTCCGGGTACGACAGCCTGGATGCCCGAACCATCCGCTCCGCGGCCGAGAACTCGCTGCGCCGCCTCGGCGTCGACCACATCGACCTCTACTACGCGCACCGCGACGACGAGAAGACCCCGCTGGTGGAGACCCTGGCGGCGTTCGACGCGCTGGTGAAGGAGGGCAAGGTCCGCCATGTGGCCGCGTCGAACTACTCGGCGCCGCGGCTCGCCGAGGCGCTGGCCGTGAGCGACCGCGAGGGTTTCGCCCGGTTCGTCGCACTCCAGCCCGAGTACAACCTCATGGAGCGGCCGAAGTACGAGGGCGAGCTGGCCGACCTGGTGGCACAGGAGAAGCTGGCGTCGTTCCCGTACTTCGCACTGGCCTCGGGCTTCCTGACGGGCAAGTACCGACCCGGGGCCGAGATCAGCAGTGCCCGATCCGGTCGCGCCGCCCAGTACCTCGACGAGCGGGGCGCGCGGGTGCTCGGCGCGCTCGACGAGATCGCGCGGGCACACGGCACGCCGATGGCAGCGGTCGCCCTGGCGTGGCTGGCGGCGCAGCCGACCGTGGTCGCACCGATCGCCAGCGCGCGGACGACGGAACAGCTGGCCGAGATCCTGCCGATGGTGGATCTCGCGCTCACGCCCGAGGAGCTGGACAGGCTCACCACGGCCTCGTCCTGACCGCTACCCCTCAGGCGGTGGGCCACGTCCCGAGGAGGGGTTTCCACTCCCGGACCGTTGTGCGCTCGATCACGCCGGCTTTCGTGTAGGGGTCGGCGTCGATCACCTGGCGCAGCTCGTCGGCGTCGGCGACCTGGTAGACCAGCATCGACCCGGTGTCGTCCGCCCACGGCCCCGCGGCCAGCAAGATCCCGCGCTCGGCCAGCTGCCGGCAGTACTCGCGGTGCGCGGGGCGCACCGCGAGCAGCCGCTCGCGGCCGCCGTAGGCCAGCTCGACGACGAACCGGGTCATATGGCCCTCCTCACTGGCGGGTGGCTCGGTCGTGGCGACGCTACAGGTACCGTCATGCAGGTGACCGGCCGGAACAGTGACGAGCAGGGGGTCGAGCGCACGGTCGAGCGGACGCTCGGGCACCTGCGCACGCTCGACCGGGAACCGGCGGCGGCCAGCGGGCCGCTGACCCTGGAGGACCTCTATCGGCAGCACCGGATGCGGCTGGTGCGGCTGGCGATCCTGCTCGTCGACGACGCCGCTACCGCCGAGGACGTGGTGCAGGAGGCGTTCACCGGCCTGTACCGGCACTGGTCACGGTTGCGTGACTCCGCGGCGGCGGTCGGTTACCTGCGCACCGCCGTGGTCAACGGCAGTCGCTCGGTGCTGCGCCGGCGCAAGACCGCACGGGAGTACACGCCGCCGCACGCCACGACGGCACGTTCCGCAGAGTCGTTGGCCATGTTGACGGCGGAACATCAGGCGGTGGTGACGGCACTCTCGCAGCTTCCGCCGCGGCAGCGCGAGGTGCTGGTGCTGCGGTACTACGGCGGGTTGACTGAGGCGGAGATCGCCTCCGCGACGGGCATCAGCCGCGGCACGGTCAAGTCCACGGCGAGCCGGGCGCTGGATTCGCTGCAGAAGATCATGACCAACAGCTGACCGCGCCACGACCTGTCCGCGCGGCTTTCCTGACCTACCAAGCACAATCTCTGGGTGGAGTACGGGTAAAACGCCCCGCACTCGGGCACTCCACCGATTTTCCTTCTTTGTCGCCAGTTTCTGGTTTGCCTGCCGGGCTTGCGGTTGCCCGACCCGGGCTGCTCACTTCATCCGAAAGTCGTAGCGGGTGGGTAGCGGCTCACCTGGGCACGCCTCGGCCCACAGCTGGTCGAGGCTGACTTCGCCCTCCCGGAGGTCGGGCACCTCGATGCCCCCGCGGAGCAGCCGTGCCGCCTCGTCGCGAAGCCCGGCGGCAAGGGCGGCCCGGACCCGGGTGAGTCGGACACGGCCGTGCCCGGCGACCGTGGCGGGTAGCTCGGCAATCAGTTGCAGCGCTCGTTTCGGTTCATCGGCGGTCATCAGCGCCTCGGCGGCTTCGACGGCGAGTTGCCGGATGCCGGGGGCGAGCGTGTGTGCGGCCAGCATCCCCTCGACAGCGTCGGCCTTCCCGCCGTGGACGGAGTCGACCAGGGCCAACGCGCGCCACGCCCACGCGGTCTCCACATGGACCAGCGAGGTCTCGTAGTAGCGACGTGCGGTCTCCAGGTCGCCGCCCGCATGGGCGATCACTCCCAGGTGGTAGCAGGTAGCCCAATGCTGGGGTGACCGCATGAGCCGGGACGACCAGTCCGCACCGAGGATGTAGGAAACCGGGACATCTTCCGGGGCGGGTTCGGGGAGTTCGCCGGTATCCACGAGCGTCAACCACGGCCACTGTGCCGGCCCCAAGGTTCCGCCGAACGGGGCCCCGGGTCCGCACAGGGGTGCCTCTCCGGCGCGCTCGCGTCGGATCTCCTCCAACGCGCCCCATCCGCTGCCGTGGCCCAGCATGCCCTGTGGTGGCTGGTCGGCGTTCTTTCGAAACTCGGCAAAGGCACCATCAAGGAGTTCCCGTCGTGGCAGCACGTCCTCCACCGCGGCGAGCGCGGCCGACCAGTCGGCTCCATGGACAGCGTTGGGCTCAGCCGTCACCGGCCCGTACGCCTCCACCCAGGCCCACTCCGCTTCCGGCGGCATTGGCAGGTGCTCATACTGGGTGCGCGTAAGTCCTGCCTGGATCTCACAGTATGGAGTGGGGTGCGGGCCACCCAGCCATTCCTGCCAATGGCGTCCTCCGACGGTCTCCCCCCACACGAACAGTTTCCGGCCGGACAGGAACGGCGTCGAGATCTGCGCCAGGCCGTAACCGGTTGTGTCGAGCGCGGCGATCCAGGGCCGGCTCGATTCGGCCGGCAGGTCGTAGAAGTAGTCCGCTGCTGTGCGGGCTCGCAGGGGCCGTGACGCGTCCTCCCCGACTTGGAGAGGAACGTTCACGCACTCCAGCTGGCCGCGGTAGGAGGTGCGGAACGCGCGAGTAGCCGGTGCCAGTACACGCAGGTCGTCGCGCTGGGCTACGGCGGCGTTCGACCACCAGTACATCGGGACCGTATCCAACGAGGGGTTACGGATACGCACCCCGACGAGCAGTACCGGTGAGTCTTCGGGAAGCCACGCATCGATCTGGAAGACCACCCCGCGAATGCGTTCGTACTCCCACATGCGCAGCACCGGGCCGCCAACGTGAGCCACCACTGCTGCGTGGACGGGATCACAGGTGAAGGGACTGTGTCCCCGGGTGCCGATGTTCCACTCCACGCCCCCGGGGAACCACGCACCGCGGAGCGCGAGGTTGGCCGGCTGCACGATCGCCGGGACGTGCAGGAGTTCTCGGTCCCGATCCTTGTCGATCAACGACCAGAGCCTTCCGCCCCATCCCGGCAGGAAGGTCGCGCGCAGGCGCGCGTTCTCGAGCACCACCGCGTCGGTGGTCGTCATCTCCGGCGACCGCTGGTACCCGTCCTGGACGAGGTAGGGCACGACCGTGCTGACCTGTCCGTAGCGGGCTCCGTTCTCAATTTCGTCGGGTACCTCGGAGAAGTCGGGCTTGTACGGCGGATCCAGCATCCCGGCGAGTGGCGGCAGCGGGTTCTCGGGCCCCACCGCGGAGATCGGAAGCCGAATGCTGTCGGTCCATAGCCGGGTCACTTCACGGCCCCAACCGTCATACCCTCGATGATCCGCCGGCCGAGCCACAGGTACAGGGCCAGCATGGGAAGCACCAGGATGCACACGCCGGCGAACAAGGTTCCGTAGTCCGCGCCCGAGTACTGCTGTGTCTGCAGGAACCCCAGCAATGACAGGGACAGTGTCTGTTTCGCGCTGTCCTGTATGAAGACTAGCGCGATGAACGTCTCGTTCCACAGCCCGATGAGGTTGAGGATGAGCGCGGTCAGTAGTCCGTTGCGGGCCAGGGGCAGGACGATCTGGACGAAGGTGCGGATGGCGCCGGCGCCGTCGATCGCGGCGGCCTCCTCGAGCTCCTCGGGCAGTGAGCCGAAGAAACCGCTCAACAGGAAGACGGTGAAGGGAACGGACAGCGCGACGTAGAGGACGAACAACCCGGTCAGGGTGTTGACCAGGTGGACCTCCTGCATCATCACGAACAGCGGGATGATGATGACCTGCACCGGGATGCCGATTCCCATGGCGAAGAAGACGGCCATCGCGCCCGACATCCGGCTCCTGCTCTTGGCCAGCACGTAGGAAGCGGGGGCGGAGAGCAGTACGACCACGACGGATGCTCCGACCACGAGCAGAACGGTGTTCAGCGCGGCCTGCCCGAAGTTGCTGTCCGTCCACGCCTTGACGAAGTTGCCGAACTGACCGAAAGTGTCGAGTCCCCACGGTGAGCGGAAGATGGCGGTGTGGTCCCGCAGGGCGGCAAGGAACATCCACAGCAGGACCACGATGTTGAAGGCCGCCAACAGCCACACCAGCACCGTGCCCAGCCGGCGCAGCGGACCATGCTCACCGCGGCGCCGGTCGCGTCCACGCCGCGGCCCGCCTGCCAGCGGCGATCGCGCTGTCTGCACCGGAACCCGCTCCGCGACCACCAGAATCCACCTCCGAGTCAGAACTGCACCGCTTCCCGCCGCATCAGGCGGCGCAGTAGGACGACGAGCACGGTCATGGCGGCCAGCGTCACGACCGCCGAGGCCGAGGCGTAGCCGAACTGGTACTGCGGCACCCGGCCGCCGAACGTCGAGCCGTACACGAACAGCGCGCTGTTCCATACCTCGAGCGTGGGCATGTCGTTCGTGGTGCCGCCGAAGGCGTAGATGAACTCGAAGATCTTCAGTGAGGAGATCGTCCACAGGACCGCAGCGGTGGCCACCACCTCCCAGGACAGCGGCAGCGTGACGTGACGGAAGCGTTGCCACGCCGTGGCACCGGCCAGGGCGCAGTCCTCGTAGAGGTCAGGCGGGATGCGGTCGACGCCGGCCATGATGATCGTGGTGTAGAAACCGGTGTTCACCCAGATCAGGCCGACCAGGATGACCGCGAACAGGTGCTCGCCGAGCCAGTTCGGGCCCGGGCTGCCGGTGAGGGCGTTCCACGCGGCGCTGAACAGCCCTTCCGGGCTGCGGAACAGGAATCCCCACAGCACCGACAGCACCACCGGCGCGACGATGTAGGGGAAGAACAGGACCGCGCGGACGAAGCGGCGGCCACGCATGTCGCGCAACACCATGGTGAGCGCGAAGCTCATCGCGAACGTCGAGGCACCCACCAGGACAAGGATGATCATGGTGTTGACGAAGGCGCCGAGGAACGCCGAGTCGCCGAGCAGGGTGCGGTAGTTGTCCAGGCCGCGCGGGCTCATCTCGCCCACCCCGTCCCAGCGGTGGAAGCTGATCCACATCGAAGCCGCCGCCGGGGCGATGAAGAACCCCAGGTAGGTCACGAGTGCGGGTAGCAGGAACGGCCAGAACAACCGGCGCCGGCGCCGTCCGAGCGGTGTGAATGCAGACCCGGCACGGACGACCTGTCGCCGTGGCTCCACCCTGGCGGCCCGAAGGGCGGGGGCGCTCACGGTTCACCCCTTCTTCTTCCAGTAGTTGGCCTGCTTCTCCTTCAGCTGCTGGAAGAAGCCCTCGATGTCCAGTTGTCCCTTGAGGAACTGGTTGTTCACCGGCCAGAGGACTTCCTCGGTGTAGCCGGGATAATCGGCCTGGATCCCGTCCTCGCTGCGGGCGACGTGGAGTTGCTCGGCGGCCTCGGCCAGGCTGGTGAGTTCCGGTGGGGCGGGGAGTTCGGGGTTCGGGGTGAGGTTCTTCGCAACCGTGGCGATCTTGCCGAGGTGCTCGTCTCGCAACACGTAGGCGATGAACCGTTCGGCGTTCCCCGCGTGCTGGGCCCGCGCGGGAATCGCGAACCCGATGCTCTCCACCGGCACGTACCGCTGGTCGCCGGGGGTGGGTAACGGCGCGAAGTGGTACTGGAAACCGGGGCGGGCCTTGGCTCCGGTCTCGCTCGGGGCCCAGCTGCCCATGAGCAGGAAGTCGGCTTCGCCCTGCGCCCACTTCTCCTGGATCGCCGGCCACTTGCTTCCGTTGTAGCCGGGGACGAAGTAGCCGTCGCGTACCAGTGTGGCGATCTCCTCCAGCACCGGGCGGACCCCGGGGTGCCTGCGCCACGCCTCGCCCGAGTGATCGGCGGCCAGCTGGTTGACCTGCTCGGCGCCGAGGGCACCCTGTAACAGGCCCGTGGTCCACAGATTGTTGTACTGGCCGATGTCGGCGTCGAGGGCCAGTGGGGCACGGCCGGCGGCTTTGCGGTGCGCAAGGAGTTCAACGAACTCACGCCAGGTCCGTGGTGGTTTCGCCGCGACTTCGGGAAGTTGGCTGGCGTCGAACCACAGGCCGTAGCCGATCACCTCGTAGGGCGCCAGGAAGGGCTTGCCGTCGTTCTTGACCGCGTCGGCGTATCTGGGGGCGATCACGTCGGAAACCTTGCGACCGTCGCTGACCGGGGAGTTGTAGAGGCCGGTGAGATCGCGGTAGGCGCCGGAGCTGACGAGGGTGGCGCGCATCAGGTTCTGGTCCTGGTCGACGAGATCCGGGACCTCGCCGCCGCGCAACGCCGGGACGATCTTCTTCAGCACGTCCCGGCCCTGCCACTGGATGTCGACCTTGGTTCCGGTGTCGCGCTCGAACGCCGCCGCGGTTTGGTGAAGCACCTGGGCCTGCGGCTCGTTCTCCTTCCACATCGACCAGTAGGTCACCACGTTCTCGTCCCGACCGCCGGAGGAGCCACAGCCGGTGAGCGACAGGGTGAGGGCGCCGGCCAGCAGGGCGGCGGAGAGACGGCGAGTGCGGGAGCCGTACCGAACCATGTCTCCCCCTCGGGTGGGCTAAATCACGCGATCGGGTGCGCGATTTCGCTCATATTCCCCACCAAACGAGCAAGAGTCAACAGTTAGGGAGCGGAACCTGTTACCAGGTTGCACCGGACAAACCTGAGCACGTCTCGCGCCCGCGGACAAGCGCCGATCGGCGACGGTCGAGACCCGGCTGGCCACCGCCCCCAAGCGCCCACCACGGCGTGGGTCCATGGCCTGGCAACCGGTCCATGTCTTTCGGTCGTGTGGAGCCGGCCCCCACGCGGTGCATTACGAAGGAACGCTGGACTGTCCGCGCCAGTGGAAGTCCTCGACCGACCCGACTGATCGCTCGATCTCGGCTGTCCGCGTCCACGCTGCGGGCCGCGGGCCACGACCGGTGGGGCCGGGCACCCGTCCGGGCGCGCTCTCCGGGCACGTGGTCAGACCCGCAGGACCTGCACCCCGCGTTCCTCGAAGCGCCGCACGTCCCCGTCCGCCGCGTCCGAGTCGGTGACGAGCACGTCGATCTCGTCGGTCGCGCAGATGCGTGCGAACGCCGGTGCACCAATCTTCGACGAGTCGGCGACCACGACCACCTTCCGCGCTCTCGCCGCGAGCAGGCGGTTGATGCTGGCCTCGCCCTCGTTGTGGGCGCTCGCGCCGGACCGTGGGTCAACGGCGTCGACCCCGAGGAACGTGATGTCCAGCGTCAGCTCGTCGAGGATCCGGGTGCCCAGCGGACCGATCAGCTCATAGGACTGCGGCCGGGCCACGCCCCCGGTGACCACCAGCTTCACCTGTGGGCGCACCGCCAGCTCGTTGGCGATGTTCAGGGCATTGGTGACCACCGTGATCGCGGTGTCCCCCTCGCCCGGCCCGAGATCAGCCCGGGTGGCCAGTGAGCGGGCGACCTCGGTGGCGGTGGTGCCCCCGTTGAGCCCGACGACCGAGCCGCGGGAGGCGAGCGCGGCGGCGGCCTTGCCGATGCGTTGCTTCTCCCCGGCGTGCCGCATGCTCTTGTACCGCAGCGGCAGGTCGTAGGAGACCGCGTGCGCCACGGCCCCGCCGCGCGTGCGGGTGAGCAACTGCTGCTCGGCCAGATGGTCCAGATCGCGGCGGATGGTCGCCGCGGAGACCGAGAGTTCCTCGGCGATGTCGTCGACCTCGATCCGGCCACGGTCGGCGAGGATCTCCAGCAGCGCGTTCAGGCGCTCGTAGCGGTTCACCGGTCACCTCCGCGCACATGATCGCGCATGACGCCTCGACGGGCGACTGCTTGGGCGTGCACAATCGTGACTGTTTGTACGCAGTTACGCGCATACACACGCACCTGGGAGGCGGCGGTGGCCGAGCAACCGTTCGTCATGTCCGAGATCCTCAGCCAGCCCGACTGCTGGCGGCGCGCGGCCGGCCTGGCCGCACAGGTCGAGGAGGTGATGCCCGGGCGGAACGAGCGGGTCGCCGTCGTCGGCTGCGGGACGTCCTGGTTCGTCGCGCAGTCCTACGCGGCACTGCGCGAGGGGCTGGGGCGGGGACAGACCGACGCCTTCGCCGCCTCCGAGTTCCCCCGGGGTCGACGGTACGACCGGGTCGTGGCGATCACGCGCTCGGGGACCACGACCGAAGTCCTCGACGTGCTGGGTGAACTGCGCGGGACCATCCCCACGGTGGCGTTGACGGCCGACGGTGACACGCCGGTCGGGTCAGTGGCGGATGCGGTGGTGGCGTTGGACTTCGCCGACGAGCGCTCCGTGGTGCAGACCCGGTTCGCCACCTCGGCGCTCGCACTGCTGCGGGCCTCGGTGGGGGCGGAGCTCGCCGCCGCCGCGGCCGACGCCGAGCGCGTGCTGGCCGAGCCGCTCCCGCCCGAGCTGCTGGAGGCCGAGCAGTTCACCTTCCTCGGCCGGGGCTGGACCTGCGGCCTGGCCGCGGAGGCGGCGTTGAAGATGCGGGAGGCGGCCGGGGTGTGGACTGAGGCGTACCCGGCGATGGAGTACCGGCACGGGCCGATCAGCGTCACCGGGCCGGGCCGGGTGGCCTGGGTGCTCGGGGAGTCCCCGGCCGGACTGCCGGACGAGATCGCCGCGACCGGTGGCGTGTTCCGCGGCAGCCGGTGGGACCCGATGGCGGAGCTGGTGCTGGTGCAGCGGCTCGCGGTGGCGTTGGCACGGCGGCGCGGCCTGGACCCGGACCACCCGCGGCATCTGACCCGTTCGGTGGTCCTGGACCACGCCTGACACAGGTGGTGTAGACCAATGGTGGGTGGATGGCGCAGGATCGCAGGCGTGGCATCCACCCGCACCGTGGTCGCCGTCGACGTCGGCGGCACCGAGACGAAGGCCGCGTTGGTCAGCGGCCGGCCCGCGGCGGCGGTCCCGTTGGCCGAGCACCGGCGGCCGACGCCCAGGCGTGCCGACTCCGGGACCACCGTCGCCGCCGTGGTCGACCTCGTCCTCTACCTGGTCGAGGAGCTGCGTCGGGAAGGCGGCCGGGAGGTCGAGGCCGTGGGCGTCGTCGTGCCCGGCGTTGTCGACGAGGAGCGCGGTGTCGGCGTGTACTCGGCGAACCTCGGTTGGCGCGACGCACCGTTCGCCGAGCTGTTGACGGCCAGGACGGGCTTGCCCACGGCCTTCGGGCACGACGTGCGCGCCGGCGGGCTCGCCGAGCTACGGCTGGGCGCGGCCCGGGGCCATCGAGACGCGCTGATCATGCCGATCGGTACCGGGATCGCGGCCGCCATTGTCGTGGGCGGACGGGTCCACAGCGCTGGCGGCTACGCCGGCGAGCTCGGGCACATCGACATCGGCCACGGGGAACCGTGTGGCTGCGGTCAGCGCGGCTGCCTGGAGCGGGTCGCGTCGTCCGCCGCCATCGCCCGCCGCTACACCCGACGCAGCGGGCGCGAGGTTCGGGGCGCGGTCGACGTCGCGGAAGCGGTACGTGCCGGCGACCAGGATGCCGTTGCGGTGTGGGAAGAAGCGGTAACCGCGTTGGGCAAGGCGCTTGTACTCGCCTGCACGATCCTCGGCCCGGAGGTGGTGGTGCTGGGGGGTGGGTTGGCGCTGGCCAGGGAGCTGCTCACCGAACCGCTGGGCCGGCGGCTCAACGAGCTGATGACTTTCCAACGCCCTCCCGAACTGCGGCTCGCCGAGCTGGGCGACGGCGCCGGCCGCCTCGGCGCCGCCCTGCTGGCCCTGGATCTGCTGGAGGCGCGTTGAGCCTTCTGGTGTTCGCAGGTGGGCGGCCTCGGGTCACGCGGCCCGGGCTTCCCGCGTCACGGTTCCGGCGACAAGGGGTCCCGGGACCGCGTACCCCCAGCCGCGCGACTGGGGTATCCGTCGATTGGAGGCCCGATGAGCATGCTGCTACGGGGCGGCACCGTCGTCACCCAGGACGGGGTGCTGGACAACGGCTGGGTCGAGGTGTCCGGCGGCCGGATCTCCGGCGTCGGCACGGGTGAGCCGGCCGGTGGTCACGGCTCCGTCGTCGACCTCGACGGGCAGTGGGTGGTTCCGGGCTTCGTCGACATCCACTGCCACGGTGGCGGCGGGGTGTCGTTCGGCTGCCGCGAGCAGGAGCAGATCGCCTCGTCGGTGGCGCTCCACCGCCGCCACGGCACGACCACACTGCTGGCGAGTCTGGTCTCCGAGCCGATCCCCGCACTCGCCGAGCAGGTGGCCGTGCTCGTCGACCTCGTCACCGACGGGCTGGTCGCCGGGGTCCATCTGGAGGGCCCGTTCCTGTCGGCCGCCCGCTGCGGCGCGCACGACCCGGCGCTCCTGCGACCGCCCGCGCGCGTGGACGTGCAGGCTCTGCTCGACGCGGGCCATGGCACGGTGCGGATGTGCACGCTCGCGCCCGAGTTGGAGGGCGCTGTCGAGGCGGTGCGCCAGCTCGTCGATCAAGGCGCGATCGCCGCGCTGGGGCACACCGACGCCACCGAGGCGCAGGTGCTGCCCGCTGTGGACGCCGGCGCGACGGTCGCCACGCACCTGTTCAACGGCATGCGCCCGTTGCACCACCGCGAGCCCGGACCGATCGGTGTGTTGCTCGACGACGAGCGCGTCAGCATCGAGCTGATCTGCGACCTCGTGCACGTCGCACCCACCATGGTGCGGCTGGCTGCGCGACATGCCGGCACGGCGCGAACCCTGGCGGTCACCGATGCCATGTCCGCAACCGGGATGCCGGACGGCTCCTACGTTCTGGGCGAGCTGGACGTGACGGTGCGGGACGGGGTTCCCACGCTCGCCAACGGCGCGCTCGCCGGTAGCACGCTCACGATGGACGTCGCCTTTCGGAACCTGGTGCGGTCCTGCGGGCTGACCGTGCCCGCGGCGGTCGAGGCGACCGCCACGCGGCCGGCCGCGCTGCTCGGCCTGGCGGGGGAGACCGGGGCGATCCGGGCCGGGCTGGCCGCCGACCTCGCCGTGCTCGACGACGACCTGCGCCTGCGCCGCGTCATGCACCGCGGGAGCTGGGTCTCCCAGTGATGCGACCGACCAGGAGGTAGCCCGTGCCGCTCACCCCGACCGGCGAGATCGTCGACGCCGCCGCCCGTGCCGGCCGCGGCGTCGGCGCGTTCAACGTGATCCAGCTGGAGCACGCCGAGGCGCTCGTGGCCGGGGCGGAGCGGGCGGGCGCCCCGGTCATCCTGCAGATCAGCCACAACTGCGTGCGCTACCACGGCGCATTGGAGCCGATCGGGCTGGCGACGCTGGCGGTGGCGCGACGGTCGTCGGTGCCGGTGGCGGTGCACCTCGACCACGCCGAAGACGCCGGTCTCGCGCACGAGGCGGTCGAGTTGGGCTTCACGAGCGTGATGTTCGACGCCTCGAAGCTGGAGTACGGGGAGAACGTGCGCGCCACCACCGAGGTGGTCGTGCACTGCCACTCTCGTGGCGTGTACGTCGAGGCCGAGCTGGGCGAGGTCGGGGGGAAGGACGGGGTGCACGCGCCCGGTGCGCGCACAGATCCGGAGCGGGCTCGGTCGTTCGTGGCGGCGACCGGCGTGGACGCGTTGGCGGTCGCGGTGGGCAGTTCCCACGCGATGGTGACCAAGAATGCCGCCCTGGACTTCGATCTGATCGGGCGGTTACGGGAGGCGGTGCCGGTGCCGCTGGTGTTGCACGGCTCGTCCGGCGTGCCCGAGGCCGACCTCACGCGGGCGGTAGCGGCCGGCATGACCAAGGTCAACATCGCGACCAGTCTGAACCAGGCGTTCACCGGGGCGGTCCGGGGCTATCTAGACCAGTACCCCGACGTCGTCGACACCCGGAAGTACGTTGCGCCCGGCCGGAAGGCCGTGGCAGATGAGGTGGCACGTCTCCTCGGCGTACTCAGAGCCTGAGCCTCGGAGGTGGCGTCTCCCACCAGGCGGCAGTCCCAAGGGTCGGACCAGTCGAGATGTGGCGGGCACGGCATCGCGCGCAGAAGGCCGCCCCGGCCCCGGCTGAAGGAGAGATCCACGCTGCCGGTGGTGGGACTCGGCTCTCGCCGGAGCCTGCACGAGATCCCCGAGGAGCCACAAGCTGGCATTGTTGCCAGCCCTGTCTTCGGCGTTCCGGTGTCAGGGCGGTCGGCTACGGCCCTCCGTTCGGTGTGGGCGGCCTCATCGGTTAAATATGGCCCGCTCCATCGCACCGCAGGGGTGGATCGGCGCCTACATCGGCGCGACCGTCCGGTGGCCCGGGGCACGCGGCGGCGTTGTTCCTCGCCCTGGGCCGGTCCGAGAACGTGTTGGGAAGGCGTGTCTCGAGGGTGAATGCCGAGACACAGCGCCGGCTGCTCACGGCCGAGCCAAGGCAGCCGCAAGCCTCCACACCTGCTCCGAGCTGGCTCGGGCGGGAAGCCGCCGCATCCGGGCCCTCCCGCTACCGTGAGGAACCGTGAGTACCTCGGACGATCCCGAGCGGCTGCTCGCCGAGGCGCTGCGGGCGCAGGCAGTCACCAACGGGTCACCTCCGCCCCCACCGAGCCCCGAGCCCCCGCCACCGCCACGCGAGACGCCGGCAGAGGCGCCCCTGGCGGCCCGTTGGGTTCTGCTGCTGGCGGTGCTTCTCGGGCTCGCCGTCGGGTGTGTCATCGGGCTCATCTCCGTGCTCTGACCGCGGTGGTCGGTGATGCCCCGGCCAGCGACACCGGCTCGGGGAAGGCACGTCCCGGGTAAAGGCTGGCCCGATGTGGAGGACGCCGGGTGGCTGGCGGTTTGGCGCCATTTGATCATGCTCCGTCGGCGGGATGGCGGCGGCCGTACCCGCTCCGGCGGGCCTTTCCGGCGGGACGGCACCGGCGCTCGATCCTGTTCTCCGGCTGGTCCCGGCTGCGGGATACGCGCAGGGGTACGCGCATCCTGCCACCACCGACGCCGGTAGCTCCGGACACCGACCGCCACGTTCCGCGGTGGTCACCTGCCGCGTCCCGGTAACCGGTGTCATGCCTGCTCCAGTGGCTGCTTCACGTTGCGTGGCCGGGAAACGGCTCAGGGTCGCGCGGTGCCTGTTCAACGAGTGCCGGTACCTTGGGCGGGGTGACGACCGTTTTGCCCGCCGTCGCGAGCACGGCCGCCCCGCTCGCACTCGGTCCGCAGTGGCTGCAGCCCGAGTACATCATCACCTCGATGGGCGCCTTCGCGCTGATCGGGCTCTGCCTCATCGTCTTCGTCGAGTGCGGTGCCTTCGCCTTCTTTCTCCCCGGTGACTCCCTGCTCTTCGTGGCAGGCATGTTCACCGCGGCGGGCGCGATCCAGGTCGGCGACTGGCCGGCACCGATCTGGCTCGTCTGCCTGTTGTTGACGATCTCCGCGCTGCTCGGCAACGTCTGCGGCTACGCGATCGGCTGGCGGGTCGGCCCCGCATTGTTCAACCGGCCGGATTCGCGGTTCCTGAAAAAGGAACATGTCGACAAGACGCACGAGTTCTTCGAACGGCACGGCGCGCGGGCGATCGTGCTCGCCCGGTTCGTGCCCATCGTGCGGACGCTCATCACCGCGATGGCCGGCGTGGGACGCATGGACCCGAAGAAGTACTTCACGTACTCGGTCATCGGCGGTATCGCCTGGGCCACCGGCCTCACGGTGCTCGGCTACTTCCTGGGCAACATCGCGTTCATCAAGAACAACATCGAGGCGATCCTCGTCGGCATCGTGCTGCTGTCGGTGCTCCCGATCATCGTCGAGTACGTGCGGAACCGGCGGGAGAAGAAGGCGGCGGTCGCCGCGGCGGCAGAGATGGACGCCGCCACCGAGGAGATTCCCCGCGTCTGAGCCGAAAGGGTCGTCGTCGAGGGGCTGTGCCGCCAGTGGCACGGCCCCTCGACTTTGCGGTCCTCCGCACCGGTCGTTTGCGGGCGGCAGCCGAGGCGGGCCGCAGGAGTCGATCCACAAGCCTCGGAGTTATCCACAACCCACGATCTTGTTCTTGCTTTGCGTTTCCGCAGCTCAGTAGGCTGGTCGCGGGGCGCCTGCCCCCGAGGAGGGCGGGGGCTGTCCTCCCACTGAGCCGACACTGAGCCGACGGGTTGGGGGACACCGAACACCCGGGTGTGCGATGTCCGGGGTTCGTGCGGATTGCTCCCGCCGCGTCAGCGGAAGTGTGACCGTCGGAAAACGCGCTAGTCCTTGTCCTCGTCATAGAGGGCGAACATCGAGCCGGGGTTGAACAGGTTTCCCGGGTCGAGCGCCGCCTTGATCGCGCGGTGCACGCCCAGGCCCACCGGCCCGATCTCCCGCGCCAGCCACTCCCGCTTCACCTTGCCCACGCCGTGCTCCCCGGTCACCGTCCCGCCCAGGGACAGGCCGAGCGCCAGGATCTCGTCGAACGCCTGGTGGGCCTTGGCGAACTCCCGTTCCGAGCCGGGGTCGTAGGTGATCGTGGGGTGCATGTTGCCGTCCCCAGCGTGCCCGACCACCGCGATCAGCAGGCCGTATCTCTCGCTGATCTCGGCACAGCCGGAGATGAGGTCGGCGATCCTGGTGCGTGGCACGCACACGTCGTCGGTGAGCCACGCCCCATAGATCTCCAGCGACGGGAGGACCGCGCGGCGCGCGGCCAGCAGCATCCGCCCCTCCTCGAGGTCGTCGGTCCAGTGCACCAGCTCGGCTCCGACGTCGGTGCAGATCTGCTCGATCGCCCTGATCTCCCGGCGTGCGGTCTCCCCGCCCCCATCGGACTGGCAGATGAGCAACGTGGCGCTGCCGGTCCCCGCCCCCAGCTCGGTGCTCAGGTGTTGCTCGACCGCGCGGATCGACGCCTGGTCCATGATCTCCATCAGGCTCGGGACCAGGCCCTCCCGCACCACGCGGCTCACCGCGGCGCCCGCGGCCGCGGTGGAACCGAACGTGGCGACCAGCGTGGCCGGGGCTTGCGGTAGCGGCCGGAGCGCGAGGGTGGCCTGGGTGATCACGCCCAGCGTGCCCTCGGAACCCACGAAAAGCTTGGTGAGGTCGTAGCCGGCGACGCCCTTCACGGTGCGGCGGCCGGTGCGCAGCAGCTCACCGGTCGCCAGAACGGTCTCGAGACCGAGTACCGAGTCGGTGGTGACGCCGTATTTCACGCAGCACAGGCCACCGGCATTGGTCGACAGGTTGCCGCCGATGGTGCACCAGTCGTAACTGGAGGGGTCCGGTGGGTAGAACAGGCCGTGCTTCTCGACCGCGCCCCGCAGGTCGCGGTTCACCACGCCGGGCTCGACCACGGCCAGGCGGTTGTCCGGGTCGACCTCGAGGATGTGGTTCATCCGGGTTGTCGCGAGCACGACACAGCCGTCGATGGCGTTGGCCGCGCCGGAGAGCCCGCTGCCCGCGCCACGGGGCACGATCGGTACACCGGCCGCCGCGCAGGCGCGAACCACGGCCTGCACCTGCTCGGTCGACGACGGGAGCACCACGGCACCGGGTGTCCCGGCCGGGGCGAGCGGCATCATGTCCCGCTGGTAGCCGAGCACGACATCGGGATCGGCCAGCAGGCCGTTCGCGCCCACCGCATCCCTCAGTTCGCCGAGCAGGTGATCGCCCAGTGTGGTGTTCACCTGACCCACCGTAGTCTCGGTGGTCGGTTCGACCACACCTCCCTCACCATTCCGGCCAGTGGACCGGGGCGACCGCCTAGTCTCGGACGGGTGGGCAGCGACATGGCGGGGGCGGGCCAGCTGGCGTGGGGACCGCTGGAAACGGCGGGCCCGGTCGTGGTGTGGCTGGTCGTCCTTGGATTCGTGTTCGCCGAGTGTGCCTTCATCGTCGGGTTGTTCCTGCCGGGAGACTCGCTCCTGCTCACCGCCGGCGTGGTGTTGTCGCATCACAATCACGAGCTCGGCATCTGGTTACTGTCCGTGACGGTCACCGTGGTGGCGGTGGCGGGTAACCACGTGGGCTACGTGATCGGCGAGCGGACGGGTGTGCGACTGATCGCACGCCGGGGCGGCAAGGTCCTCAACCGAGAGCACCTGGAACGCGCCAAGCAGTTCTTCGACCGGTGGGGGGTCTGGGCGATCATGGTGGCCCGCTGGCTACCGTGGATCCGCACCCTGGCCCCGTTGCTGGCAGGTGCCGCCCGTATGGACCGGCGCAAGTACCTGATGGCGAGTGTGGTCGGCGCGTTCCTCTGGGCGCCCACGCTCATGCTCATCGGTTACTACGCAGCCGGGTTGCTGGACCACTATCCCTGGCTCAAGACGACCGCGGTCATCGGCTTCGTCACCTTCGTCATCGGCGGCACGATCTACGGGCTGTGGCGGTACCGGCAGGAGATGCGCAAGCCGGTCGAGGTGGTGGACCCGGCCCAGCTCGACGGCTGATCCGTCTCTGTTGAGGTCTGTCCCCGTTGGCTACCGCACAGCTTCTCCTGCACGCACCCGCAGCACGCCTGTGCTGCCAGGGGAACCGGCATGAGGCCGCTTCGCCGGGTGCGGCTCACGGCGGGGCGGGGATCAATCCCTTCACCGACGGCACCGACCTCGCGTTGATCTCCCCCAAGCATCTGGTCCAGCCAGTCGCAGCAGGGCACGTCGGCCCGGCGAGCTGTCACCGTCCCTGCTCCCTGCTCAGGGCCGACAGAGGCTGCCCCGAATCCCTTGCGCAGCATCGCCTCGTCGGGCTGGGTTCGCGTTCCGGACTCAGTAGATGTCCGGTAGGACCAGATCTGCGGAGCCGAGGGTGTTGGCGACGCGCTCCGCGTTGGCCTGGTCGGAGCCCAGTGCCCGGTCACGGGCCTCGTCGGGGCTGCGGCCGTAGCGCTGGTGGCGGGCGACGAGGCGGTTGATCCGTTCCTCCTCGTCGGGGGCCAGGAACCACACCTCGTCGAGGACGTCGCGCACCCACTTCCACGGTTCCTCGTCGAGCAGCAGGTAGTTGCCCTCGGTGACGACGAGCGGGGTGGTCGGTGGCACCGGCACCGCGCACGCCACCGACTCCTCGATCTCCCGGCGGAACTCGGGCGCGTAGACCGTGGCTGCCCCCGGCACGCCCGGACCGTTGTTCCGTAGCCGGCGCAACAGGTCGAGGTAGCCGTAGCCGTCGAAGGTGTCGGGCGCTCCCTTGCGTTCCGCGCGGCCCAGCCGGTCCAGCTCGCGCTGGGCGAGGTGGAAGCCGTCCATGCCGACCAGCACCGCACGCTTCCCGAGTGCGGCCACCAGGCGTTCGGAGAGCGTCGACTTGCCCGCACCCGGCGGCCCGGTGATCCCCAGCAACGCCCGCCGTCCACCCGCGATGAGGCGCTCGGCCCGAGCCACCAGCTCCTCGAAACCGGGCTTGCCCGGACGTGCCTCGCCAGCCGTGCTCATTCCCCTCCCCTGCCCTGCTCCCGCACCGGCTGCACCCAGGCGCGCGGGCCCACGTGCTGCACTCGCAGCCCGGCGACGTCGTTCGCCGCACCCACGAGCCCGGGCAGCTCCGCCGGTCCGGGGGTCCGGCCGAGACAGGCAACCCCCAGCGCGAAAACACCGTGCCAGACGTCCCCCGCGCCGAGTGTGTCCCGTGCCGGCACCGGTGCCACCGGCACCTGGCCGCCCACCACGAGTGGGGTGCCGTCGGGTGCGTGGCCATACACGCAGCTCCACGTGACCGGCTCCGGTCCGGCGGTACGGATCAGCACGGGAACCCCGAAGCCGTGCACCGCGGCGCTGAACCGCGTCGGCCCGGGCACGGTGAACGCCGAGGAACACGCGCAGACGTCGACCAGCGGCAGCAGCTCGTTGAGGACCGGCTTCCAGCTCCCCGCGTCCAACACCACGGGTACGCCCTGCCGCCGAGCCTCGCGCGCCGTCGCCAGCGCGATCTCGGGGTGGTGCCCGTCCACCAGCACGGCGGCCGACCGCGCAACGAGGTCGGGGATCACGTCGTCGGGGTGCGCGGGGATCTCGGCGGAGTTGCGGGACACGACGGTGCGCTCGCCATCGGACTCCCGCACCATCACGGCGCTGACCGGGGGAGCGGCCGCGTGCTCCGGGGACAGGTCCACGACACGCACGCCCTGCTGCTCGAGATCGGCTCGGGCCAACGCGGCGAGGGGGTGCTGTCCCAGCGCGGTGACCAGGGTCGGATCCCCACCGGTCGCGGCCACCGCGACGGCGGCGTTGGCGGCCGGCCCCCCGGCGGCGAGATCGGCCACGAGGGACTGCGCCTTCTGTCCGGGGGAAGGCAGCTCCGTCACACGCTGGACCAGGTCGACGGTGCACAACCCGACCAGCAACACCGCCCTCACCCGCAGTCCTCCGGCGAGCTCGCCGCAGCCTTGCGCACCACCCCGCGCACCTCCTCCGCCGCCTGTCGCCCATCTCGCCGCCGTGCGGCGACCGGGCGACCCATCCGCCCATGGTGCCCGTGTCACCCGCGTGAGCGGGGGCACGCCCCCGGCTGGTGCGCTCCGGTAGCTGGGTACCCGCTCGCCCCGCTCCCCGACCGGCGCTCGAGGTGGAGCACGTCCTTCCGGTCGGTGGCGGGACGGTAGCCGTGGAAGTTGACTGTCGCCAAGCGCTTGCGCAAACGTTTGCACCCGTGGTCACCATGCGCGATGTCGCTCAGCTCGCCGGCGTTTCGATCACGACCGTGTCGCACGTGGTCAACGGCACGCGTGCGGTCGCGGACGAGACGCGTTACCGCGTGCTGGACGCCATCGCGGCCACCGGCTACACCGGGAACGCGATCGCGCGCTCCCTCGCGACCGGCGGCACCAGGTCGCTCGGGGTCGCGATCTCGCTCGTGGCCAACCCCTACTTCTCCGAGTTGATCCAGGCGATCGAGGGCGAGGCGGCGCGTGCCGGCTACACGCTGCTGCTCGTGGACACCCACGACGAGTCGGAGGTGGAGCAGGCGGCGGTGCGGGCACTGCGGGCGCGTCGCGTGGAGGGCATGCTGCTGACGCCCTCGCCCGGGGCGGCGGACACCGTGGTTCCGGAGCTGCGGCAGCTGAAGGTGCCCACGGTGCTGGTGGACCGCCTGCCCGGTGCGGGGCTGCTGGACCAGGTGGGACCGGAGAACGTGGGCGCCACGGCCATCCTCGTCGAGCATCTGGTGGACCTGGGGCACCGCCGGATCGGGCTGGTCGCCGGCGCGGCCGGGTTGACCACCAGCAGCGAGCGGGTGCACGGGTACCGGCTGGGGTTGCGACGTGCCGGGCTGGAGCTGGACGAGGACCTGATGGCGTCGGGTGGATCGGCGGTGAAGCCCGCTGAGGTGGCGCTGCGCCGGCTGCTGTCGCTACCGAGCCCGCCCACCGCGGTGATCGCGGCGAACAACAGCATGATGGTCGGGGTGCTTCACGCGTCACGGGAACTGGGTGTCCGGGTCGGCCAGGACATCGCGGTGGTCGGATACGACGAGGTGGAATGGGCGGATCTGGTCGACCCGCCGCTCACGACGATGGCGCAGCCGATCGCGGACATCGGGCGTACTGCGGTGCGGATGCTGCTGTCCCGCATCGCCGAGCCCGAGCAACCGCCACGCACGGTGCGCCTCCCTGCCAAGTTCATGCACCGTAACTCCTGCGGCTGCCCCACCTGACTCCTAGCTGGGCCCGCCCACCCGGAGCTACCTCCGCGTCGACCGGCCCGTTGTTCGATCGGTACCCGCCGGGCCACTGGTCGGCTGTCGCGTGCGTCGAACGGCCTTACGCCGGACCGGCGACAGGCACATGCCGCGACGCGCACACCCAGCCTCCACGGCAGGGACACCGAGCGGCCCGCCCCTGGGCGTCTCCCACCACCGCCGAACACGGCTCCCGCCCGCTCAGCAACAAGCAGCATCCTGCTTTGTCACGAGCAGCAACCCGCTCCATGCTGTGCTGGCACCAGTTGCGGACGCGCTTCTGCCGTCCTCAGTTTCCGAAGTCATGCGCCTCGAGGAAGGCGGATGCCTCCAGCAGCATCCAACCCGCGAGCTGTACGGAGAGGTCCAGCTCCGGAACCAACGCGCTCGCTGCCGCATCGGGGCGCAGCCGATGCGGATACGCCCGCACCGGAACCGTCGCGGGAACCAGCCAGTCCGCGCCGAAGAGCGGTCCGCCGGGCGCAGCGCCACGGTTCCGCCACGCTGCTTCCGCGGACGTGGTGACCAGGCGCGCGGCGAGCGCACGCTCCTCGTCCTCGTCGAAGAGTCGTAGCGCGGCCTGGGCGAGGTAACGCGCGAGGATCCCGGTGAAAAGTCCCCCGTCTCCGCCACCGTGTCCGCGCAACACCCCGCCCTGGTCGGTCAGGTGTGTACTGATCGCATCGATCGTGCGCACCGCCCGCTCGGTCCAGATCTGCTCGCCGGTCGCGTCCGCCAGCTCGACGTACGTACCGAGCACCACGCCCTGGCAGTAGGTGTAGACGTTCTTCTCTACCGAGCGCACCGATCCATCCGGCGCGACGTGCAGCCCGTCCCAGGCGAGCCCGGTTGCGGGATCGATCAGGTTGTGTTCGATCCAGTTCGCGATCGCGCGGGCGCGGGCGAGGTCAGCCGGCTCACCGACGCCGGAACCGTCCGTGGCCACGCGTAGGAGCAGGATCGCGGCCGGCCCGTTCGCCGGCACGTTCTTGAAATCGTCGTTCCGCCGCCACCAGATGCCGCCACCCGCGTGGTCCGTCCAGCCCGTCCGGAGTTGCGTGACGATCTCGGTGAGCGCGGCAAGGTGCCACTCGCCGAGCAGCGCACCCGCGCGTTGCAGCGCAAGCCCGAGCCAGGCGACATCGTCGTAGAAATCGTTGACCCACTTGTTGAGGTTGCGCACGTGGACGCCACGGATGAGCCGGCGGATCGTCGCCATCCGACGCCGAGTGGGTTTCCGAAGTTGTGCATCCACCAGGCAGTCGAGCAGGTGTGCCTGCCACCAGTAGTTCCACACGCCGTGGAGTCGCTGACCGTAGGTCGCCGGCCACCGGGTGACCCCGAGTGCGGTCCCGGGCAGCCCCCAGACCCGGCGCAGGTGCCTGGCGTAGATGGCGCGTTCCGCAACCCCCGCTCGGGCCGCCCACAGCCGGGGCTGTTTCGCCACCGACTGCTCGGTCATGTGCTCATCGTGCGTTCTGGACCGATCCAGCAACACCGTGACGGGGCGCGGCGGTTCCAGAACTTCACCAAGCCGTGTTCATATCAGCATGCTGCTGAATCCAGGCGTGCATGACGATTCCGGCCGCAACACCCGCATTCATCGACCGCGTCGATCCGAACTGGGCGATCGACACCACGAGTTCGGCGGCATCCCGCGCGCCGTCGGTCAACCCAGGTCCCTCCTGTCCGAACAGCAGCACGCACCGACGCGGCAGTTCGGTGCGTTCGAGCCGTACCGCACCCGGGGTGTTGTCGACCGCCACAATGGACAGGCCGTGGTCGCGTGCGAAGTGCACGAGTCCGCCGATCCCGGTGTGGTGGCGAATGTGTTGGTACCGGTCGGTGACCATCGCGCCGCGCCGGTTCCAGCGGCGTCGCCCGACGACGTGCACCGCCTGTGCCAGGAAGGCGTTCGCGCTGCGCACCACCGTGCCGATGTTGTGATCGTGCTGGAAGTTCTCGATGGCGACGTGGAAGTCATGGCGACGCCTGTCGAGATCGGCGACGATCGCCTCCCGCCGCCAGTACCGGTAGTGGTCGACCACGTTGCGGTGGTCGCCGTGAGCCAGCAGCTCGGGGTCAAACCGGTCGTCGGTCGGCCACGGGCCAGGCCACGGGCCGACCCCGACTCCGGGCTGGTCAGACCCCCACTCCGTGGGTCCGGGTTCCTGTTCGTCGCGCATCGCGCCACTTTAGGTATCCCGCGACCCACGACGCCGCAACGACCAGCACGGCGAGCAATTCCATCTGCCCCGCGTACTGCTCCGGGTACAGGACGCCCGCCACGTAGGTGTCGATGAACCCGCCGTTGCGCAGCCCGGGTTGGCCGGCCTGGCGCCGGAGGTACTCCTCGACCCAGGTGAGCGGGCAGTCGACCTGGTCGGTGACGATCAGGATGCCCCATGCAGTGGCCAGGGCGTGCGGCAGGACCGCGCGGGGCCAACACCACGCCAGAAATCCCCCGACCACGACGTACACCAGGAACCCGAAGTGCACCACCATCGTGATGTCGGCGAGCAGCCCGGCCATGGCCACCTCCCGCTGATCAGCGTAAGTCGGGCAGGGTTGCCCAGCCGATCAACGAAACAGGTGATCGACAGCGTCCGGGCAGGTGGTCGAGCAAGTACGCCAAGGCCCTGGAGCGACACGATGGATCGTTCGATCACGGCTGTTGGCGGCCGTGCTGCGCCGCGGGCCACGATCAGCGGACGGGCCCCGCCAGGGAGCACCCTCCGGACAGGTTCTCTCAGGCCAGGCCGAGATCGGTGAGCGAGAGCAGGTACCGGTAGCCCAGCCCCTGGGCCTCGATGGCCTCCTTGGCACCGGTGGCGCGGTCCACGATGGTGGCGACCCCCACCACCTCGGCACCTGCCTCCCGCAACGCATCGACCGCGGTCAGCACACTGCCACCGGTGGTGGAGGTGTCCTCGACGGCGAGCACGTGCCGCCCGGACACCTCGGCGCCCTCGATGCGGCGCTGCATGCCGTGCTGCTTGGTTGCCTTACGCACCACGAACGCGTCGAGGGCCTGCCCGTCGGCCGCGGCGGAGTGCATCATCGCGCAGGCCACCGGATCGGCGCCGAGGGTCAACCCACCGACCGCGACGTAGTCCCAGTCCGCGGTGAGCTGCCGCAGCAGCGTGCCGATCAACGGGGCAGAACGATGGTTGAGGGTGGCCCGGCGCAGGTCGACGTAATAGTCGGCCTCCTTACCTGAGGAGAGCACGACCCTGCCGTGCACCACGGCCAGCTCGGTCACCAGACGGGCCAGCTCGGCCTTGGCCGATGCGTCGACTTGCGGCGTACCCACGAGGCACAAGCGTTGCACATGGGTGGACGGTGGAAGCATCCGCCCTGCTCGTCACGGCTGGGAGCCACCTGACGCAGAGTCGGCGTGCGCGCTGGCGACAGCCTGGCCTCAGCTCCGGCCCCGGCCGCCGAAGGTCCCGGATGACAGCCGGCGGAGCAGCCGGCGCGGGATGAACCGACTCATCGCTACCACGGCCTTGTACTGCAGGCCGGGCACGGACAACGACCGCCCGCGCCGGAGGTCAGCAAGGCAGTCGTGCACTACGCGGTCGGCGTCCAGCCACGCCCAGGACGGGGACCTGCTCATGTCGATGCCGGCCCGCTGGTGGAACTCGGTACGGGTGAAGCCGGGGCAGAGTGCGACAACGCGGACCCCGCTGCCCCGCAGCCCGTTCGCCAGGCCCTCGGACAGGGCGGTCACGTACGCCTTGCTCGCCGTATAGGTGGAGCCACGGCCGGAGAAGAAGCCAGCGACGCTGGAGACGTTAATGATCGCGCCCCGCCGGCGGCGCAGCATGCTGGGCAGCGCGGCGCGGCTGAGCTGCAGCACGCTGGTGACGTTGACCTCGTGCTGGGCGTGCAGGTCCGAGTACTCGCTCTCCCAGAACTCGCCCTTGGTGGCGAAGCCGGCGTTGTTGACCAGGATCTCGACGGGCTGCTCCGCCCCGCCGAGCCGGTCCGCGACGTGCTGGCGGTCCGCCGGCTGGCTGAGATCAGCCGGCAGCACCTCGACCTGCACACCGTGCCGGTCCCGCAGCTCGGCGGCCATGCTCTGGAGGCGGTCGACGCTGCGGGCGACGACGACCAGGTCGTAGCCCTCGGCGGCCAGCCGGCGCGCGAAGGCGGCGCCGATGCCGGCGGTGGCTCCGGTGACGAGCGCGGTAGGCATGTTGCGACGCTATCGACTCCGGCGACCCGGCGGGAGCCCACACCCGGCGCCTCACCAGGGGTGAGATCATCTTCACGCCACGTGGTTGCCCGGCCCTGGTGCATCGCTTCGCCGAGAGTCTCAGGTGAGAAGGGCTACGGCACTCGTTCGCCGAGCCGTCGAACGGGCCTCGTCAGGCGGGTGGCACGGCGCGTCCCGCGCGTGGCAGCTCGCGGACGTTCGACGGCAACACCCGGTCCTCCTCGTCGTCCTCGCCGTCCAGCGGGTCGACGATGTCGGCGAGTTCGCCGAGGTCGCGCAACAAGCGCTCGAGCCGGGCCGGGCCGGCGCTGGGCGGAGCGGCGGCCACGACCCACGCGTCCTCCAGCCACACCACGGTGACGTCGTCGCCGATTTCGTCGGCGGCGTCCACCAGGTCGGGGGTGATCAGCGGCCGGGCCGAGGTCATGTCGGAGACGAAGGCGTACCGGTCGCCGACGGGGCCGAGGAGATCCAGCTCCCCCTCGCGCGGGACGGGGACGCTCGGCAGCCACAGCTCGACAACGGTCGGCAGCGGCCGGCGGCGGTGCACCGCGACCATCACCGCGTGGGTCCGGCCATTGACCTCGTGGTCGAGCACGTGCACGAGGCGTCGACCGTCGGCGGTGAACGTGGAGCCGGTGACGACGTCGCGGCCGGTCCCGCGACCGGTGACCGCGATCAGGCCGTGCTGCCAGCGCGTGGGCAGCACCTGGTCGGACTCGGTGAACTGCCAGCCACGCAGCGCGGCCCAGCGGCGGCGCTCGCGGTTGCGAGCCGTCCGCTGGGCCCGGTCCGCGGCCAGCAGTGCCAGACCCGCCCCGGCCGCGACGGCAGCGATCGTGAACCAGACCCAAGCCGGTACGCCCACGGTTCGAAGGGTAGCGGCGTGCTGCCTGATCGCGAAGATCACCGACCGAGAGTGGCCCCCGGGTGTGTCGGGTGATCGGGTTCGCGGCTCACTGGCGGCATCCGTACCCCCGTCCTCGCCCCGCCATTCGGGTGGCATGGGTCCCGCCGACGGCGGTTGCCATTCGCACGGGCGCTGGAAAAGCCGCAATCGAGGCGAACCGGGCGGAAATGTGTCGATGCCGCCCAGAGTTCATCGTGCCGTCTCGGTCCGGCCACCGCGTCGCCACGCGTCTCCCCACCGCCTGGCGTTGGCTACCGCCGTTCCGACAGGGGAGGTCAGTCAATGGTTCGTCCAGGTGATTGTCGGTTGTCGCGGCGGCGCCGGTGGGTAGCGGCGGTGGGCACGCTCGTGGTGACGCTGGGTGTGGCCGTGCCGGCGTTGGCGCAGGACTCCGGTCCGCAGGACCGGACGCTGCAGGCGTCCGGCGACCGCACCTCGGAGGTACGCAACGCGATCCGGGGTGGCAGGGCACGCAACGTCATCCTTTTCATCGGTGACGGTATGGGGGACTCGGAGATCACCGCGGCACGGAATTACGCCCGGGGCGCGGCCGGGCGACTGGCCATGGACGAGCTGCCGCTCACCGGTGCCTACACCACCTACTCCGTGCAGAAGGGCGACCCGAGCAAGCCGGACTACGTAACCGACTCGGCCGCCTCGGGTTCGGGCTGGGCGACCGGGCAGAAGACCTACAACGGCGCGATCTCGGTCGACGCCTACGGCAACCCGGTTCCCACGCTGCTGGAGTTGGCCAAGCGCAACGGGTACCGCACGGGGGACGTGACGACGGCGGAGGTGCAGGACGCCACGCCCGCGGTGCTCGGGGCGCACGTGGTGGACCGGTCCTGCAAGGGACCGGAGTCCATGGCCAGGTGCCCGAGCAACGCCAAGGAGAACGGTGGCGCGGGCTCGATCGCCGAACAGCTCGTGCAGACCGGGCCGGACGTGCTGTTGGGCGGCGGCAAGAACTACTTCGACCAGAAGGTGCGTGCTGGGGAGTTCCAGGGGCGCACGGTGCTGGAGCAGGCGACCGCGGCCGGCTACCAGTCGGTGACCGACGCAGACGGTCTTGCGCGGGCCGGACGTGACAGGCCGCTGCTCGGGCTGTTCGCCGACGGGAACATGGAGGTGCAGTGGACCGGCCCGGCCGCGCGCGTGGGCGGTACCCCGCCGGGCACCTGCCAGGCGAACCCGAACCTGCCGGCCGGTGCGCCCAAGCTGGCCGACATGACGCGCAAGGCGTTGGACCTGCTCGATCGTCAGGATGGCAACGCCGGTAAGGGTTTCTTCCTGCAGGTCGAAGGTGCCAGTATCGACAAGCAGGACCACGCTGCGGACCCGTGTGGCCAGATCGGTGAGACGGTCGGGTTCGACGAGGCCGTGGCGGCCGGGACGGCGTTCGCCCGCAGCCACCCGGACACGTTGGTGCTGGTGACCGCCGATCACGGGCACACCAGCCAAATCATCCCCAACGACGCGCAGAGCCCGGGCCAGACCGCGACGCTGGTCACCAGGGACGGCGTGCCCATGACGATCAACTACGGCACGAGCGTCGCGGGCCGCTCGCAGGAGCACACGGGAACGCAGGTTCGGATCGCCGGGTACGGGCCGCAGGCCGCGAACGTCGTCGGCGTGACCGACCAGACCGAGGTCTTCCACACCGTCAGCCGCGCGCTCAGCCTGCGCTAGCACGAGCGCGAACCAGATGAACCGGTCGCCGTGCTCACCCGGGCGCGGCGACCGGCTGGAGCATCGGCCCGGCGCCCCGCGATCTCCGGCTCGAGCACCTGCCTTGTCAGAAGACAGCCCCCGCCCGCCCTGGGTCTGCGCAGCCCATGGCGAGCTTACTGAGCTGCGGAGATGGGCAGCAAGAACAAGATCGTGGCCTGTGGACAACTTCGGCGGCTGTGGATTACGACGGCACCTCGGGGGCCTCATCAGGGGCACCCCGAGGTGCCGCCTCAGCAATGCCTACGCCGTTAGCGGGGGCGTGTAACGGTGGGGAGACCCGGTCGCGCCAGGGGTGCTAGGGGTGGCTCCGTCGGTGCGCTCCGCTGCTGGTGATAGAGGCGCATGACCGAGTTCCACACAGCCGCCGGCTCGTCGCGGCCCGTGATGTCGTGTTCCCTGCTGCCGGGCTCGCGGTAGCGGCCCTTGATGGGACGGAACTTGTCGGAGCCCACCCAGACCGCGGTCGCGAGTTGCGGGGTGTAGCCGACGGTCCACGCCTTGGCCACCTCACCGTCCGAACCGAACCGGAGGACGCCCGGCACCGCCACGGCGAGCGGATCCGGTAGGACGTTGGGGAGACCGGTGTCCGTGGTGGCCAGCGTCGCGGTCGTCTGGCGGGCAATGAACGCGTTCCTCCTGGGGTTCCTTGTGTCGAACACGGGCTTCGCGTTGTCCTTGAACTCGTAGCGTGCGTCACCCTCCGGCCCGAGGACCTTGCTCACGAAGTGCGGTCGGGTACGCATGCCCTCGGCGGCAAGGGTCGCGTACGCGGCGGCCATGTCGAACGGCCGGGCGAAGGTCTTCCCACCTCCGATGGCGATTTCCGCGGTGGGGTTGACGATTGTTGGCTGCCCGAGGACCTCTCGTGGGATACCCGACTCGTGTGCCACATCGGCGACATGGCCCTGACCGACACGTTTCGCCAGTTCGACCGTGCGTCCCGTGCCGATCTCGAACTGACCGACGGGCACCCCACGTTGCCCCGCCGCCACCAGCACGAACGGAGCGAACGACGTGCCCGGCTCCTGCAGGGTCTGCGCGTAGTCGATGCCAACACCGTCGGCACCGCCGTAGTAGGCGACGACCCCGCCGGTCCGAGGGTCGATGGAGACCGACGCGGACCGGAGGTAGTCCGGCTGGCCCGCCATGACCTCGCGCATGATGTTCTCGGTGCGGCCCTGTGCGTCCTTGTCCAGCGTCGTCACGATCTTGTAGCCGTGCTGCTGCGCCTCGTCGAGGTTGATCTTGGCCGACTTCTCCAGCTCCGCGAGCACCTGGGTGCGGATGTGCAGTCGGCTTCCGGGAAGCGAGGTGACCGGCACCGTCCTGGGGAAACTCGCCCGCCCGCGCTCGGTGCCGGGCAGGAAGTTGGCGTCAACCATGCGGTCGAGCACGTAGTTCCACCGGTTCTCCGAGCTCACCTTGTCCACCGCGGGATCCCAGAAAGTAGGGCTCTGGATCACACCGGCCAACAACGCGCCCTCGTTGAGCGTGAGATCCTGCACGTTCTTGCCGAAGTATGCCTTGGCAGCGGCCTGGATGCCGTGGGCACCCCGTCCGAAGTAGACGGTGTTCAGGTAGGCGGCCAGGATCTCGCGCTTGTCGTAGGTGTCGGTGAGTTTCTTGGCCAGCACCAACTCCCGGATCTTCCGGGTGAGGGTGCGTTCCTCCTTGCCGGTGGCCTTCTTGATGTACTGCTGGGTGATGGTTGAACCACCACCATCGGCACCACGTAGGTTGTTGTAGACGGCACCGAGGATTCCCTTGAAGGAGAAGCCATCGTCGGTCCAGAACGAGGCGTTCTCCGCGGCGAGCACGGCGTCCTGCACGTGCTTGGGGACATCGTCGAGGCGAACGAGGGTACGAGCCCCGTCCTCGGGCTGGATACGGGCCAGCTCCGTCTTGCCGTCGGAGTAGTAGAGCGTGACGGTCTGGTTCTGGGCGGCGGCCACCTCGGCGGGGTCCGGCACCTCCCAGACTTCGTAGGCCACCCACAGCGCCACCGCTGCCGAGCCCACGGCGAGCAGGGTGACGGCGAGCAGAACGCGGCGGAGGGTCCTCCACCGCCGTTTGCGTCGTACCTTCCGCGTGTCCGTCTGGCTCTCTGACGCGAGATGGTCTCCCACGTCCTTGATACGTGTGGGGGGCCGGAAGCGTTGCAATCGGGTTGCATCGGTCACTCTCCGAGATCAACCGGCACCACCCTTCTGACCAGCACGCTCATGGGATCACCCCTGGTCACGGAATTTCCACTCAACAGAACTTCTCGGTGGCCAGCCCAAGCGGGCGATCACCATCAGCGGCGGTACGTAACCGTGCGGATATCGGCCGAGCAAGGGTTCGCCGCGGCCGGAACCGGCCGCGGCGAACCCTTGCTCCTCTCAGGCAGCCGTCTCGGCGGGCGAGACGACCAGGCCCGAGTTGTCGTCGGTGACGTCGACCAGGACGGTCTCGCCGTCCCGAATCGCGCCCGACAGCAGCTCCTTGGCGAGCTGGTCGCCGATCGCGCTCTGCAGCAGGCGACGCAGCGGACGCGCCCCATACACCGGGTCGAAGCCGTTGATGGCCAGCCAGTCCCTGGCAGGCTGGGTGACCTCGAGCGTGAGCCGGCGCTGTGCCAGCCGTTCGGCCAGCTTGCCGACCTGGATGTCGACGATGGAGGTCAGCTCCTCGGTGGACAGCGCGTGGAAGATCACCACGTCGTCCAGCCGGTTGAGGAACTCCGGCTTGAAGTGCTGCCGCACCACCGCCATCACGGCATCGTTGCGGTCCCGCTCGGACAGGTTCGCGTCGGCGATGGCCTGCGAGCCCAGGTTCGAGGTCAACACCAGGATCGTGTTGCGGAAGTCGACCGTGCGGCCCTGGCCGTCGGTGAGCCGCCCGTCGTCGAGCACCTGCAGCAGGATGTCGAAGACGTCCTGGTGCGCCTTCTCCACCTCGTCCAGTAGGATCACGCTGTAGGGCCGCCGTCGCACCGACTCGGTGAGCTGCCCGCCCTGCTCGTAGCCGACGTAGCCGGGCGGGGCGCCGACCAGCCGGGCCACCGAGTGCTTCTCGGCGTACTCGCTCATGTCGATGCGAATCATGGCGCGCTCGTCGTCGAACAGGAACGCGGCGAGCGCCTTGGCGAGCTCGGTCTTGCCGACCCCGGTCGGGCCGAGGAACAGGAACGAGCCGGTGGGGCGGTCCGGGTCGGAGACGCCCGCACGCGCCCGCCGGACCGCGTCGGAGACCGCACGCACCGCCTCGGCCTGGCCGACCACGCGCTCGGCGAGCGCGTCCTCCATGCGCAGCAGCTTGGCGGTCTCGCCCTCCATCAGCCGCCCGGCGGGAATACCCGTCCAGGCGCTCACGACGTCGGCGACGTCGTCGGGACCGACCTCTTCCTTGAGCATCAGCTTGTCACCGGCGGTGGCCTCGGTAGCCGTCTCGAGTTCCTTTTCCAGGGCGGGAATCCGGCCGTACCGCAGCTCGGCGGCGCGGCCGAGGTCGCCGTCGCGCTCGGCCCGCTCCGACTCGCCGCGCAGCTGCTCCAGCTGCTCCTTGAGGTCGCGGACGCGCTCGATGGAGCCCTTCTCGTTCTGCCAGCGGGCGGTCAGTGCGGACAGCTCCTCGCGCTTCTCGGCCAGCTCGGCACGCAACGCCGTCAACCGGTCCTTGGAGGCCGGATCGTCCTCCTTGGACAGTGCCATCTCCTCGATCTCCAGGCGGCGCACCGCGCGCTCGACCTCGTCGACCTCCACCGGCCGGGAGTCGATCTCCATGCGCAGCCGGGACGCGGCCTCGTCGACCAGGTCGATCGCCTTGTCCGGAAGGAAACGTGCGGTGATGTAGCGGTCGGAGAGCGTGGCGGCGGCGACCAGCGCCGTGTCCGTGATGCGCACGCCGTGATGCACCTCGTAACGCTCCTTGAGGCCGCGCAGGATGGCGATCGTGTCGTCCACGCTCGGTTCGTCGACGAGGACCTGCTGGAAGCGGCGCTCCAGCGCCGGGTCCTTCTCGATGTGCTCGCGGTACTCGTCGAGCGTGGTCGCGCCGACCATGCGCAGCTCGCCACGGGCGAGCATCGGCTTGATCATGTTGCCGGCGTCCATGGCGCTCTCACCGGTCGCGCCGGCACCGACGATGGTGTGCAGCTCGTCGATGAAGGTGATGATCTGACCGGCGGAGTCGGTGATCTCCTTGAGCACGGCCTTCAGGCGTTCCTCGAACTCGCCGCGATACTTGGCACCGGCGACCATCGAGCCGAGGTCGAGTACCACGACACGCTTGCCGCGCAACGACTCCGGGACGTCGCCGGCCACGATCCGCTGGGCGAGCCCCTCGACGATCGCGGTCTTGCCGACGCCGGGCTCGCCGATGAGTACGGGGTTGTTCTTGGTGCGCCGGGAAAGCACCTGGATGACGCGGCGGATCTCGGCGTCCCGCCCGATCACCGGGTCGAGCCTGCCCTCGCGGGCGCGTCGGGTCAGGTCGACGCCGTACTTCTCCAGCGCCTGGTAGGTGGCCTCCGGGTCGGGGGTGGTGACCCGGGCCGAGCCGCGGACCCTGCCGAACGCCTCGCGCAGCGCCTCGGGGGTGGCGCCGTGCCTGCGCAGCAGGTCGACGACCCGGCCACCGACGGCGGCGAGGCCGACCAGCAGGTGTTCGGTGGAGACGTACTCGTCGCCCATCTCGGTGGCCAGCCGCTGGGCATGGTCGAGGACGCGGACCGCCTCGCCGGAGAACTGCGGGGCGGCGACGGTGGCGCCGGTGGCCGAGGGCAGCCGAGCGGCGAGCTGGTCCAGCTCGGTGCGCACCTGCGCGGGGTCCGCGCCCACCGCGGACAGCAGCGGGGCGGTCACGCCGTCGGTCTGCGCGAGCAACGCGCCGAGCAGATGCGTCGGCCCCACGTCGGGGTTGCCGGCGACCGTGGCGGCCTGTACAGCGGCGGAGATCGCCTGCTGGGTCTTCGTCGTCGGGTTGAAAGCGTCCATCCCTCACCTCGTCGGCGCGTGCACATGGTGCCGGCCGCCGTCCGCACGCGCTGGTCAAGCGGCCGTCTACCCTCTCTAACGTCAGAAAAGTTGAGTCTGTTCCACTCAATACGTCGGTCGGGCTGACCATCCCGCACGACGGCTTTCCACCCCCATCGGAGGGCCACATCGGGTGGCCGATGACCGCCGGGGAGGCGCCCGATCGGACGTGAGAGAAGGACCGAATAGGGGAACACACCGTGGGGCATTGGCCAACAACAGACGTTGAATAAAGGTCAGATACTAAGCGTTATGTGATAGAAACCACGGTTAACCCAATGGGGGCTTGTCCTGGCCCGATTTACCCGATGCACTGTCACGCTATGTCACCACCAGCAGCCGACCTTCCGGTCATCGCCGCCACCGCGGCCGCTCAGGAGGACCTCGCGGCCGAGGGAGGAACCCTCTCTCAGATCGAAGAGGTCATCAACAGCGTCTTCAACCCCGTCGCGGAGGTCACGTCCAAGTTCATCTTCGCCGAGGTCAGCGTATTCGGGGTCGCCTTCCCCTGGATCGTGGCCTGGCTGGTGATCGCAGGTGCGATCTTCACCGCCTACTTCGGGCTGATCCAGCTCCGCGGCTTCAAGACCGCCGTGGACCTGGTGCGCGGCAAGTACGCGGACAAGTCCGACCCGGGCGAGGTCTCGCACTTCCGGGCGCTCACCGCCGCCGTCTCCGGCACGGTGGGCCTGGGCAACATCGCCGGTGTCGCGGTCGCCGTGACCATCGGTGGCCCGGGTGCGACCTTCTGGATGATCGTTGCCGGTCTGCTCGGCATGTGCACCAAGTTCGTGGAGTGCACGCTGGGCGTGAAGTACCGGGACCACCACCCCGACGGTTCGGTCTCCGGTGGCCCCATGCAGTACCTGCGCAAGGGCCTCGTCGAGCGGTTCGGCCAGCGCGGTAGCGGTGTGGGCAAGGTCCTGGCCGCGGGTGCCGCCGTCATGATCCTGTTCTTCGGGATCGCCGGCGGCAACATGTTCCAGGCCAACCAGAGCTTCGCCCAGCTGCGCTCGGTCACCGGCGGTGAGACCGGCCTGCTCGGCAGCGACGGCGCCGCCACGGTCTTCGGGCTCGTCCTGGCCGGCGTGGTCGCGCTGGTGATCATCGGTGGTATCAAGTCCATCGCGGCGGTCACCGCCCGGCTGGTCCCGTCCATGGCGGTGCTCTACGTGGGTGCCTGCCTGGTGGTCGTCCTGGCCAACCTCCGGCACGTGCCGGGGGCGATCGGCGAGATCGTCGGCGGCGCCTTCGCACCGAAGGGCGTGGCCGGCGGCGCGGTCGGCGTGCTGATCATCGGCTTCCAGCGGGCCGCGTTCTCCAACGAGGCCGGACTGGGCTCGGCCCCCATCGCACACTCGGCGGTGAAGACCAGGCATCCGGTCACCGAGGGCTTCGTGGCGTTGCTGGAGCCGTTCATCGACACAGTGGTCATCTGCACCATGACGGCGCTGACCATCGTGATCGCATCCACGCCGAGTTGGGAGGCGGCGCGGGAGGCGGTCGCGAAGGGTGAGCCGACGCCGGACGGCGTGACGTTGACCTCGGACGCCTTCGCGACCGTGCTGCCGTGGTTCCCGTACGTGCTGACGGTGGCGGTGATCCTGTTCGCCGTCTCGACCATCCTCACATGGGCGTACTACGGCGAGAAGGCGTGGACGCACCTGCTCGGTCGGAGCAAGACGAGCGTCTACACCTACAAGTTCATCGTCTGCGCGTTCGTGGTGATCGGCTCGGTGCTCACCCTGGGCAGCGTGCTCGACTTCGCCGACGCCGTGCTGTTCGTGCTGGCACTGATCAACATCATCGGCTTGTACCTGATGGCGCCGATCGTGAAGCGGGAACTGGCGGACTTCCGCCAGAAGCTGCGCGACCGGGAGCTGACCAAGACCGGCTGACCGGCCTGCCGCCGCGGCGGCTGGCGGAGGAGAGGGCATCTTCCCAACCGCCACCGGCCGGCCAGCACCGGGGCTGTCCGTCTTGCCGGGTCGGACAGGCCATGGTGGTGACGGCCCGGTGACGTCACGACGAAGTGACGTCACCGGGCCGTTGCCGTACAGCTCGGTGCCGGGCGACGCAAGCACGTAACGCAGCGACAGGCGCACGGCAAAGCCCGCAGGGCGAGCAACCCCACACCGCGAGGTGACTGGCGAAGCGAGCATCGTGACGAGGGGACGAGGTGCTCAGCGAAGCCCGGAGACGAGCAGAAATCCACCGTTGTGACTCCGCGGCATCATGACCGGGTCAGTTCGCCCGGTGGCGTCCGGACTTCCGTCCCGGGGTCCTCACGGTATCGGCGTATCCGTTGTGCAGCGGGTGGATCGCGCCGTTGACGGCCATCCGCCGCGCCAAGCCCGGGGTGCCTCCGTTGCCGCGGCGGACGTCTGTTTCGGCGTTGCGTCGGATGTGTTCGGCCTCCGCCCGGGCGTCGGTGACGATCCGGTCCGCTTCGGCGCGGGCCGTGACGAGCACCCGTTCCGCCGCCTCGAGCAGGCCCATCACTCGCTGTGTCGTCTGCTCATCCACAACCGGCGCACGCCGATCGCCCGGGTGTCGCAACAAGTTGTCCACATCGGACCCGGAGTTGTCCACAATTTCCTGGACATTATCCACAGGTTCGTGGACGGAACCGTCCGTCGTGGACCCTTGGCCACCCGAATGACCAGCAGGCTGAGCCGAACCGGTGACGCTGCTGGTCCGCAACGGAACTTCCTTGATGAGCAAGGTGGCGACAACCGACAACACGGCCAGGACGGCGGCGATCGCGAAGATCGTACCGGCCGCGTCGCCATAGGCCGCACGCATGATCCCCTGTACCGGACCGGGAAGATGGGCGATGTCCACCGTTCCGCCCCCGGCGGATCCGCTGCCAGCCGGGAGGTGCAGCTTCGACAGGCCCTCGGAGAACAGGCCCGTCACGCGGGTCGCGAACACCGAGCCCAGCACGGACACACCGGCCGCACCGCCCAGCGAGCGGAAGAACGTCACCACCGAGCTGGCCGCGCCGAGGTCATGTGCCGGCACGCTGTTCTGCACCGCCAGCACCAGGTTCTGCATCGACATTCCGATACCGACCCCGATGAGCAGGAGGAATACCCCGATCACCCACAGGTTCGTCCCGTGATCGATGGTGCCCAGTAGGCCGAGGCCGGCGACGAGCAGAACCGTGCCACCGACGAGGAACGCCTTCCAGCGTCCGGTACGGGCAATGATCTGCCCGGAGACGGTGGATGCCAGGAACAGCCCGGCGACCATCGGCAGGGTCAGCAGGCCGGCTTTGGTGGGCGAAAACCCGCGGGAGAGCTGGAAGTACTGGCCGAGGAAGACCGAGCTGCCGAACATCGCGACGCCTACGGCGACGCTCGCCGTGACAGCGAGGACGATGGTGCGGTCCCGGAAGAGCCGCAACGGGATGACCGGCTCTGCCACGCGTGCCTCGACCATCAACGCGCCGAGCAGGCACAGCAGCGCGCCGGCCAGGTAGGCGAGGGTGGTCAGCGACAGCCAGTCGAAGTCCCTGCCGGCCAAGGAGACCCAGACCAGCAACAGGCTCACGCCGCCGGTGATGAGGGTGGCGCCGGCCCAGTCGATGCGAACTTCCCTCCGCTCCACCGGCAGCCGCAGCGTCCGACCGATGACGGCCAGGGCCAGCACGGCAAGGGGAACGACGACGAAGAAACACCACCGCCAGCCGAGCCACGGGGTGTCGACGATGACACCGCCGGCCAACGGGCCGCCGACCGTGGCCACGGCCATGACGGCGCCGGTGTAACCGTTGTAGCGCCCACGCTCGCGTGGGCTGACCATGGCGGCGATGACCACCTGTGCCAGGGCCTGGAGACCGCCCATGCCGACACCCTGCAGGGCACGGAAACCGATCAGGACACCCATTGACTCGGAGAGGCCGGACAGGACCGAACCGATGCTGAAGATGACGATGGCGACCTGGTAGAGCAGCTTCTTGCTGAACAGGTCGGAAAGCTTTCCCCACAGCGGGGTCGTGGCGGTCGAGGCCAGGAGGGTGGCGGTGACGACCCAGGTGTACTGCGCCTGGGTGCCGTGCAGGTCGGCGACGATCGTGGGAAGCGCGTTGGCCACGATCGTCGAACTGAGGATGGCCACCAGCAACGCGAGCAGGAGCCCGCTCAACGCCTTGAGCACCTCGCGGTGCGCCATGGGCGTCGCCGTACCGGCACCGTCCACAGCGCCCGCCTGGGCGTGTGCTGTGGCTTGGTGGGTACCGGTAGCGGTGGTCATGTGATTCCTTCCAGCACGTCGGTGAGTTCGGTCGGCCCGGTGGCGGTGAGGGCCTCGTGGAGCTCGTCGTTCATCGCACCGAGGACCGCGCAGGCGGTGCGGACGGCGCCCTCGTCCCACTTCGACAGGGCGTGGTGCAGCCAGCTGATCTGCGCGTCACGCCAGTGCCGTAGTGCCTCGCGCCCGGATTCGGTGATCCGGACCAGCGCGACCCGGCCGTCGGAGGGGTCCGGGCGGCGGGCGACCAGGCCGGCGCGCTCCAGCTGCGCGATCTGCCGGCTGATGACCGACACGTCGACCAGGCGGTGCCGGGCCAGCGCCGAGATGCGGCACTCGCCGTGCGCGGCGAGCTCGGCGAGCAGGCCGGCGACGGCGGGGGCCAAGCCGTGCGAGGACGACCAGGCGCGTTGCCGACCGGCGTGGATGAGCTGGCCCAACGTACGCAGCTCCCGGGCGAGATCGAGCCAACCGTGGGACGTGGTCTCCATCCCGAGCCACCTCCTTAGTTGCCGTACACAACTATACGCCAATAGTTGGGATCGGCAACTGTCTACCGGGTCACGCAGTCGTCCCACTGCCCGGCAGCACAGCAGCACGCACCGACGCGGCAGTTCGGTGCGTTCGAGACACCTAGATCATGAAGTGCGGGCTGCAAGTGCACACATGACCGGCCCCGTTTCGGCCCTGCCGCCCCCACCAAGATCAGCGCATGCACCTCAGTTCTGGCATCTCAATGGATCCAGGGCGCCGATCTGTCGCAACACGAACGCGGAATTGAACGACACGCGCCGAGTCCACCCCGCAGGCGTGACTCGCACCCCACGCTCATGCTTTTTTGGCATGCAGGGGGCGCCGTCTGCGCAAGCGCTTGGCCCGCGCCAAGCCCCTTACGGCGAGCCCGCTGGCCGCGGTGGTCGCGCGTCACCGCGCGCCCGAACACCGCACGGGCAACCGACGACCGCGGCGCCATCGCGGATCTCGCCCCGTAGTCCTCCCGCGGTCCTCACAGGACCTCGTTGAGGCGGGCGAGGAGCCGCGCGAGCTGTTCGAGGTCCTGCGTAGGCCAGCTCGAGAAGTGCTCGCGGGCCTGCCGGCGGCGTTCGGAACGCACGTCGTGCAGCCGCTCCCGCCCCACCGGGGTGAGCTGTACCAGACGGGCGCGGCCGTCCGAGGGATCCGGAACCCGCTCCACCAGGCCCAGGGACACCAGCTCGCCGAGCTGCCGGCTGACCGTCGACTTGTCCAGCCCCAGCCGCTCCACCACGTCGGAGCCACGCAACGGGCCGGCGTCGTCGATCAGCACCAACAGGCCGTAGGCCGCGGAGTCGAGACCGGGGTGCACCTTCGCCGCGAGCGACATCGATACGCTGCGCGCCCGCCGGAACAACACGGCCAGCTCCCGCTCGACGGCCTCCTCCGCGCCGCGGCGGCCACCCTCCCCGCCGTTGGTCACCTCGACCACGGTCCCTCCCGCTTCCCAACCTGGAATGTCACGGCCAACCTCCGGCCGACCCCAGCCAGGAACCGTGCGGAGCGGCGGCATGTCCGTCAAGGGCCCCACGGTTGTATGGGGCCCTGGCCGGACCGAACTACATGGCCTCGCTCCTGATTGTCGCCGGTGTCCGCTCGGGCGCGTGCGACCACGGCTTGCTGTCCGCCTTCGCGCCGAAGTAGTCGCCGCCCTTGCGCCGGGCGTCGTCGGTGCCCCACGCCCGGTTGCGCACCACCGGAGCCATCCGCGGAATGTGCTTACGGCAGTGGATGTATGCCTCCTCGATCTCCACCACGACCCACCGCTCGGGAGCGCGACCCCGCTCGAGGTCGGTGGGCAGGTGCGGATGGACGACACGCAGGTCCGCGTCCTCGACGATGCGGGCCAGGCCGTTGACGTGCAGCCCGATCAGGTCGGTGACGAAGTCCACCAGCAGGATCCCGATGTGCGGGTTCTCGCTGATGTTGCCGAGGCTGGCCATCACCCCGTTCCCCCGGTACTCGGGGTAGGCAAGGTGGCGCTCGTCGAGCACCTGGATGAATCCGGGCGGTCCGCAGCGCAACGTGGCATCGCACTCGCCGGAGCCGTCCGCGGTGGCCACGAAGGCCATGTCCATCCTGCCGACGAACTCGACCATCGCCTGGTTGAGCCGGTCCAGCACCTGCTGCTCGTAGAACCGGCGGGCCCGGTCCCCGGTGCCGTAGGCGCACTGCAGCAGGTGTTCCCCGCGGGAGCCGGGAAGTCGCCCGCTCTCGGCGCGCAACGGGTCGGGCGGAACGTCGGAGGAGACCTGGCGCCGCGGGGGAAGCGGGGCGCGGCGCGGATACACCGTTGTCTCCGCGAGTTCAAGATCCAACAAATCGGGACTGGCGGTGCCAGTCGGGACCAGAGTGTCGGGGGTCACGTGCCTAACCGTGTCATGGCCTGGGCTGACGGACCCACACCCAACCGGGATGTTCCCCCGTCCTCCGCAACAGTGATCTACTGGCAGTAGTGCAAGAACACCCGAAGGTGGCATCAAGGAACACGGAGGCTGAACGAGGAGCTAGTGTCCTCCCCTGTCGGGGGATGCATCACGACGGCAACGGCGCGCCTCGCCGGCGCACCGGACAACCTGGAGAAGACTGCGCCCGGACCATGACCGCGAACGCCGTGCTCAGCCCCGTCCCGCCCCCGCGCCGCGAACCCCCCTCCGGTGTCAGCGCCATGGTGCGCATGATCCGGGAGAGCTTTGCGGCCGTGGAGCCGCGGGCGGACGAAGTCGCCAAGTTCTTCTACGGGATGTTGTTCAGTATCGCGCCGAACACGCGCGAGCTGTTCCCGGTGAACATGGAGGTGCAACGCAGCCGGCTGCTGCGTGCACTGGTCCACGTCGTACAGATGGTGGACCGCCCCGACGACCTGATCCCCTTCCTCCGACAGCTCGGCCGCGACCACCGCAAGTTCGGCGTCGTGGCACAGCACTACGAGGCGGTCGGCACCGCGTTGCTGGCCGCGATCAAGAAGTTCTCCGACTCCTGGACACCGGCGGTCGAACGGTCCTGGGCCGAGGCGTACGCGATCATGGCCCGCACCATGCAGGAGGCCGCCGCCTCCGACGAGAACCCGGCGTGGTGGCCGGCCCAGGTGGTCGATCACCAGCGGTTGAGCTGGGACCTGGCGGTGATCCGGCTGCAGCCGGAGTACCAGGTGCCCTACCGACCGGGACAGTACGTGAGCGTGGAGGTGCCGCAGCGGCCCCGGCTGTGGCGGTACCTCTCCCCGGCGAACGCGCCGCGGGAGGACGGGGTCATCGAGTTCCACGTGCGCTCGGTGACCGACGGCTGGGTCAGCCGGGCGATCGTCGGCCACAGCCGGGTCGGCGACGTCTGGCGGGTCGGGCCACCCATGGGGCGGCTCGGTTACGACCGCCGTACCGGGCACGACCTGTTGATGGTCGCGGGCGGTACCGGTGTGGCGCCGATGCGCTCGATCCTCGACGACATGGCGCAGTGGGGGGAGAACCCCCGGGTGCACCTGTTCGTTGGGGGCCGCTCCCGCGAGGACCTCTACGACCTGGAGAACCTGCAGCGCATCGCGATGGGCAACCCGTGGTTGACCGTCGTGCCGGTGCTGGAGAACGAGCGGGGCGTGGTCGGTGCCGAGCACGGCACCCTTGCGGACGTGGTCACCAGGTACGGGGCGTGGGCCGACCGGGATGTCCTGGTCTGCGGGTCGCCGGCGATGATCCGGGCAACCGTGTCGCGGATGCTGGTCGCCGGCACGCCCCTCGACCGGATCAGGTACGACCCCTTCACGCTGGACTGAGCACTACCGAGACCCCCGCCCCTGGCCGCCGTAGGTGCGGGGGTCCCCGGTCGTGTTGACCGGAACCTGCCAATCGCACGTCCGCAAGGCAATCCGCCGCTTCCGTGCCATGCCTCGCATCAGCGCCAGACGCGCTGGCAGCTCGGCGAATCCACGGCTTTCCCGCCGCGCCGCGAAGGAGCCCGACTACGCAGGATTCGGACCGCAAGTGCGGTCCGCAACGCAGGAGACAACGCCCGAACGACCCCGAGGAAGGACCCCTTGGCGAAGAGGCGTCAGGAGGGGCGCACGGTCGTTGCGTCCGTTGCCGGGGTAGGGCATCAGCACGAACGCCGGCCGCGGCTCGCTCGACCCACCAGCGCCCGCGCCTTCTCCGGGCGAGTCAGCTCACCTCTATGACCGCGGGTTGGGGCGCCAGATCATCAGTGCGGTCTGCTGCCGGTTTCGCAGGGGGACCAGCTCGCGCCGGTAAGACGCATGCACCGCGGCCGCCGCCTGCTCAGCGGCGGCATGGGCGGCCGACAGCTCCTCGTGCGCCTCGGTGAGGCGTTCGGTCAACTCCGCCACCTGCGCACGCAGCAGGTCGACCTCGCGCTCGAGCTCGATGATCCGCTTGATCCCCGCGAGGCTGACCCCCTCCTCCTGGGAGAGCCGCTGGACCTCGCGGAGCAACGCGATGTCCCGCGCCGAGTAACGCCGGCCACCGCCCGGCGCGCGCCCCGGCGACACCAGGCCCATCCGGTCGTAACTCCGCAGCGTCTGCGCGTGCAGCCCGGCCAGCTGTGCCGCCACCGAGATCACGAACACCGGCGTGTCCTCGTCCGCCCCGGGCGGGAACGGGAAGCCGCTGCTGTCCTGCCGGCCGCTCACGCCGATCACTCCCCTCCGCGCGTCTCCAGCAACGCCCGTAGCTCGGCGCGCGGGTCGTGGCCCTCGGTCGCGGCGGCGTACGCCTCCAACGCCTCCCTGGCCTTGCCGTCGACCCGCTGCGGCACCTCGACCCGCAGGGTGACCAGCAGGTCACCGCTGCCGCCGTCGCGCCGCTGCACGCCCCTGTCCGGCACCCGCATCACCCGGCCGCTGGCCGTGCCCGCCGGCACCCGCAGGGTCACTTTCCCGTCCAGCGTCGGCACGGTCAATGTCGTGCCGAGCGCGAGCTCGGGGAACGTCACCGGCACGGTGAGCGTCAGGTTGTCCCCGGAGCGCCCGAAAAGGCGGTGCGGGTTGACGTGCACCCGCACGTAGAGGTCACCGGCGGGTGCGCCGTTGCGACCCGGTTCTCCCTGGTGTGGCAACCGGATTCGCTGCCCGTCGTTCACGCCAGGCGGGATCCGCACGTTCAGGGTTCGGGTTCGGGTGCTCACGCCTTCCCCGCCGCACTCCACGCACGGGTCGTCGATGATGCGCCCGGTGCCCCGGCAGTCCCGGCACGGCTCGCTGAACGCGAAGGCACCCTGGTTCCGCGTAACCAGGCCACTGCCGCCACAGAGAGCGCACTGCCGCGGCGTCGTGCCCGGTCGCGCACCGGTACCACCGCAGGTGCCGCAGCTGGCGGGGCTGGTGAGTCGCAGCGGCACGGTGGCACCCCGGACGGCGTCCATAAAGTCGATGCGGACCTCGGTCTCCACGTCGTCCCCGCGACGCGGACGGCTGGCACCCGCCCCGCCGCGACGGCCGAACAGGTTGCCGAAGAGGTCACCCAGGCCGCCACCCCCAGCGGGGGTGGTGCCACCGAACAGGTCGCCGAAATCGAAGCCGGCGTTGCCCCCGCCGCCGAAACCGCCGAAGCCGCCCCCGCCGGGGCGGAAGGCGCCCCCGAACATCCGGCGGGCCTCGTCGTACTGCTGACGCTTCTCCGGGTCCGACAGCACCCCGTACGCCTCGGACACGGACTTGAACCGTGTCTCCGCCTTGGTGTCCCCGGGGTTGGCGTCCGGGTGCAGCTCACGGGCGAGCTTGCGGTACGCCTTCTTGATGTCGTCGGCGGAGGCGTCGGGAGGGACGCCCAGTTCGGCGTAGAAGTCCTTGTCGACCCAGTCCCTCGCACTCACCGGACGTCCCTCCCTCCCTTCGTCTCGCTCACCTCTCGCCGTTGGTTTCCTTGGCGTCCCCGGCTGTCGGTGGTTCCGGGATGCCCGGTGCCACCGGCGCCTGTGGGGTGAACGGCTCCGGCTCGTGGTCGGTGACCGCCACCAGCGCGGGCCGCAACACCCGCTCGCCGAACCGGTAGCCCCGGCGCAGCATCACGGACACGGTCGGCCCGGTCACGTCGGGCGAGGTGGTGTGCTGCACCGCCTCGTGCACCGCCGGGTCGAACTCGTCCCCCTCGGCGCCGAACGGCTCCAGCCCGGCCTTGGTCAGGGTGTCGACGATCTTGTCGGCCACCGCCTTGAACGCGCCGTTCAGGTCGCCGTGCTGCTCGGCCCGCTCGAAGTCGTCGAGCACCGCCAGCAGCTCGTTGACCAGCTGTCCCTTGGCCGTGTTGACCACCAGCTCGCGGTCGCGCTCCACCCGCTTGCGGTAGTTGGCGTACTCGGCCGTGACCCGCTGCAGGTCGGCGGTGCGCTCGTCGAGCTGCCGCTTCAGCTCCGCGGTGTGGTCGTCGGCCGGGGCCGGCTCCGTGGCGGGAGCGGCCGCTTCCCCGGGCGCCGGCTGCTCGCCGGCGTCCGGGGTACGCACCGTTCCGGTCTCCGGGTCGATCCGTCGGCGGTCGCGGACCACCACGCGGGGCTCCTCCTGTCCCTCATGCTGTGGCTGCGTCACTTCTTCTTCTCGTCCTCGTCGACGATCTCGGCGTCCACCACGTCGTCCTCGGCCTTGGCCTGGCCGCCGGCAGCGCCCGCGGCACCGGTGGCGTCACCGGCCGCGCCCTGCGCCTGGGCGTACATGGCCTGGCCCATGGCCTGCGCCTCGGTGTTCAGCTTCTCCACCGCGGTGCGGATCTCGTTGACATCGGTGCCCTTCAGGGCCTCCTGCACGCCGGCCACGGCCGAGGTGACCTTCTCCCGAACCTCCGCCGGGATCTTCTCCTCGTTCTCCTTGACCAGCTTCTCGGTCGTGTAGACCAGGGTCTCGGCCTGGTTGCGGACCTCGGCCTCCTCGCGACGCCGGCGGTCCTCCTCGGCGTGCGCCTCGGCGTCCTTCATCATCCGGTCGATCTCGTCCTTGCCCAGGGCGGACCCACCGGTGATCTGCATGCCCTGCTCCTTGCCGGTGGCAAGGTCCTTGGCCGAGACGTGCACGATGCCGTTGGCGTCGATGTCGAAGGTGACCTCGATCTGCGGCACGCCGCGCGGGGCCGGCGGGATGCCGGTGAGCTCGAACATGCCGAGCTTCTTGTTGTAGGCCGCGATCTCCCGCTCGCCCTGGAAGACCTGGATCTGCACGGATGGCTGGTTGTCGTCGGCGGTGGTGAAGATCTCCGAGCGCTTGGTCGGGATCGTGGTGTTGCGCTCGATGAGCTTGGTCATCACGCCGCCCTTGGTCTCGATGCCCAGGGACAGCGGGGTGACGTCGAGCAGCAGGACGTCCTTGACCTCACCCCTGAGCACGCCGGCCTGCAGCGAGGCGCCGACGGCGACGACCTCGTCCGGGTTGACGCCCTTGTTCGGCTCCTTGCCGCCGGTCAGCTCGCGCACCAGCTCGGTGACGGCGGGCATCCGGGTGGAACCGCCGACCAGCACCACGTGGTCGATGTCGCCGACGCTGATGCTGGCGTCCTTGATCACGTTGTGGAACGGCGCGCGGCACCGGTCGAGCAGGTCGGAGGTGATCCGCTGGAACTCGGCCCGGGACAGCGTCTCGTCCAGGAACAGCGGGTTCTTGTCCGCGTCGACGGTGATGTAGGGCAGGTTGATGTTGGTCGTCGAGGAGCTCGACAGCTCGATCTTGGCCTTCTCCGCGGCCTCGCGGATGCGCTGCATCGCCATCTTGTCCTTGGTCAGGTCGATGCCGTGCGAGCCCTTGAACTTGTCCACCAGCCAGTCGACGATCCGCTGGTCCCAGTCGTCGCCGCCGAGGTGGTTGTCACCGCTGGTGGCACGGACCTCGACCACGCCGTCGCCGATCTCCAGCAGGGAGACGTCGAAAGTGCCCCCGCCGAGGTCGAAGACCAGGATGGTCTGCTCCTTCTCGGCCTTGTCCAGGCCGTAGGCGAGCGCGGCCGCGGTGGGCTCGTTGATGATGCGCAGCACGTTCAGGCCGGCGATCTGGCCGGCCTCCTTGGTGGCCTGCCGCTGGGCGTCCTCGAAGTAGGCCGGCACGGTGATCACCGCGTCGGTGATCTCCTCGCCGAGGTACGCCTCGGCGTCGCGCTTGAGCTTCATCAGCACCCGTGCGCTGATCTCCTGCGCGGTGTACTTCTTGCCGTCGATCTCGGTTTTCCAGTCCGAGCCCATGTACCGCTTGACCGACCGGATCGTCCGGTCCACGTTGGTGACCGCCTGGTTCTTGGCGGGCTGGCCAACCAGAACCTCGCCGTTCTTGGCGAACGCCACGACGGACGGGGTCGTCCGCGAACCTTCCGAGTTGGCGATAACCGTCGGTTCACCGCCCTCGAGGACGGCGACGACGGAATTGGTCGTCCCCAGGTCGATGCCGACCGCTCGCGCCATGGATAGTCCCTCCACCTCACTTGATCACAATGCCGAGCCGACGCCCTCGTCTTGCCTTGAGTGACGCCGACTCAAGTTTAGGACGCGCCGACCCCGCGTCGTCAAACCTGACTTGAGCCCGCCGCGCTCAATCTTCTGCAAAGTCCAACGGACAAGGGAGCGGCCGTGTTCCCGAGGCCGCGCGGACCGGCCCCGGAGCAGGACGCGGGGAGCGGGCAGTGGCGTCGGGCACAGCGGTCGTACGGCAGGTCGCATCCGGCGCGCACCGTGACTCTTCGGCGACTCTTCGGGCCGGTCCGCACGCCCCACGGTCGCGATGATCAGTAGCTGAACAGGGTGAGGGGCAGGGGCGAGTAGGTTGCTCCCCGCGGTCGCCGGGTCACGGCGGGTCACCGGGTCGAGGAATGGCTGCGGAGGCGGAGGTGGTCGGGTGCGCTGGACCTGGTTCGTCCCGATGGTCTCGGTGCTCGCGGGCGTACTGCCCAGCCCGCCCGCGGACGCTGCCGAGCTGCCCCCCGACCTGACCGCGGCCATCCGGCGTGACCTGGGCCTCTCCCCGCCCGAGTACCTGTCGACCGCGGCCGCGGCCGGTGCCGCCGCCGATGCGCTGGGCAGGTTGCGGGAGCGGCTGGGACCGGACCTGCGGCACGCCCGGTTCGACGGGTCGACGCGGACGCTCGTGCTGGGCGTCCGGCCCGGGACCCGGGTGCCGGAGGTGCCCGGCACCGCCGTTCGGGCCGTCCCCACGCCCGCGCACGGACCGGCCGCCCCGAAGGCGGTGGTCCCCTTCCTCCGCGCCGGGGAGGGGATCTCCACCTCCCGGGACGGCCGGTCCGCCCGGTGCACGGCCGGGTTCGTGCTGCGGGGCCGCGACGGCGGGACGGCGATGCTCACCGCCGGCCACTGCGGCCGCCCGGGAGAACCAGTGTTCTCGCAGGCCGGAAGGCAGGTTGGCGAGTTCGACCGGATCGTTTCCGACGACCTGGCCTCGGGTGGGCAGGGCGACGATTACGCGGTCATCCGCCTCCGCGGCCGAGCGCGCCCGGAGGTGGATGACCACCGCGGCGGGCGGGTGTGGGTGAGCGGGGCGGTCGAGCCGGTGGTGGGAATGCCGGTGTGCAAGGCCGGCCGAACCACCGGTTGGACCTGCGGGACGGTCACCGAGACCGCGGTCCGGGTGCGCAGCCGGCCCATCGGGGGCGAGCCCCGGTTGCTCCAGGTGTTCATGCACGATGCCTGCGCGGAGGCGGGGGACAGCGGCGGTCCGGTGCTCTCCGGCACCCGCGCGGTAGGCGTGGTGCACGGCGGCCAGCGGGGACCCGACGGCCGCTGCCCGGCCCGCTCGGGTGGCCCGAACGAGACCGCCGCCGAGCCTCTCGTGACCGACGTCCTCCCCGACCTGGCCGACCGGTACGTCCTTCTGGTGGCACCGAACAGCACGGGCCGTCTGTTCGTGCTCTGACCCCGCTTCCCCCGCTTCTGGCGAACGTCTCACAACGCAGCACCACCGGCGGACGGGGCGAGTGTTGTGCGCTGGCACCGCCTGCTACTCACCCGGACCTGCGCTCACGGAGAGGGTAGGGAAGGTCGGTTGCTGTCCTGACTCGCCGCTTGTCGTGGTGGTTTCCTGGACTTCACGCCACCCATTGGTTTTCCCAACAGTCAACTCACATGCGAGTGGACGCGGCTCGGTCTGCTCCCTCACGCCGTGTTGATCACGATGTTTCCGCTGGCGGTGCGGACCTCGAGGGTGTTCTCCGCTCTCGGATCCGCCTGCAGTCCCATGGTTTCGCTGCCACCGAAGGTCTTGGTGACCACCCGGTACGGGCCGCGCGGCACGGTGAGGCGCACGTCCCCGCTCATCGTCTCGGCCCGGACAGACCGCGGCTCGGCCAGGTGCAGGGTGATGTCCCCCGAGCTGCCCCGCACCCTTGTCACGCCACGAAGACCACGGCCCGACACGTCACCGGAGTGGAGTTCGACGTTGCTCTGTCCGGTGACGTCGACCAGCTCGACGTGGCCTGAACTCGCGCGAACTCCCACGTTTCCGCCGGCACGCTCAACAGTGACGTTTCCGGAGCGCAGCTCCACGTTCACCGGGCCGGTAACGTCCCGGATGACGACATCTCCCGCACCGACCTCGACATCGACCGCTGCGGCACCGGCAAGGGTGAGATCACCGGCGCCGAGATAACCGCCCACTGACGTGCCTGCCGGCACGGTGACGGTGTAGCGGACACTGCAGTGCGGACCGCAAGTCGTTGGTAGGACCAAGGTTTCGTTCTCCACCCGGTGCAGCACAGGTGGTCGAATGTCTATATAGGACACAGTTCGATGTACGGAAGTCCGCTCCCCCACACGAAGGTCGATGCCGCCCGCACCTCCCTCGATCCGGACCTTGGTGACCCACTCCAGCACTGTCGAGTCGTCCGCGAGCTTCCGGTACTCGACAACATCGCAACCACCGAGCGCGAACGAAGCCAGCACAAGCCCTCCGAGGAGCAACGCGACGCGTCGCACCAACCGCCTCCTTTCCCGTTCCGGCCCAGATGATCATGGCTGGCCCAAGGGTCGGCGGCGAGGTTCACTCCACAGTCGGGCTACCCGACGGGTTCGGGCCGGGAAGCCGGGTCCGCGGCCCGATCAGGTACTCCAGTACGGGCCGGAAGTCCTCGACCCCGGGCGGCTCGTCCGCGACCAACGCCTCCACCATCAGGCCGTCGACCGCCGCGATGAGCGCACGGAAGGCGGCCTCGTCGTCGAAGAGCTCGCGGCACAGCTCCCGCATGACCTCGATCCAGCGGCGTGCCGCCGGCCGCAGTGCGGGTCGGCGCGCGGCGAGGAGGTGCAGCTCGTATTCGGCGATGGTGCGACCACGGCGTGGGCCGGCGCTTTCGGCCAGCAGGTCGGCCAGTGCGGCGGCGCTGTCCCTGGTGGACAGGGCCTCGCCGGCGAGGCCGAGCACCTGGCTGACGTAGTCCTCGGCCGCGGTGGTCAGCGCGGCGACGAGCAGGTCGTCGAGGCTGGAGAAGTAGTAGGTGGTGGCGGTGGTGGGCACGCCGGCCTCGCGGGCGACCACGCGATGGGTCACGCCGGCCACGCCGTCCCGTTCGATCACGCGCAACGTGGCGTCGATGATCTCCCGGCGGCGACGCTCCCCCTTCGCGCGGCGACCGTCCACCCGTGGGCTCTCCTCGCGGCTCAGTGCGCACTCCCGAGTTCCAGCGCGACCACCCCGGCGATGACCAGTAGCAGGCCGCCGACCTGCAGCCAGGTCATGCTCTCACCCAGGAACAGGGCACCGATGAGGGCCACCAGGGCCACGCCGACGGCCGCCCAGACGGCGTACGCGACGCCGATCGGCATGCCGGCCTTGAGGACGCTGGCCAGGAACTCGAAGGCGGCGGCGTAGCCGACCACGACGAAGATCGAGGGTAGCCACCTCGTGAAACCCTCGGAAAGCTTGCGCGCTACCGTGGCCGTCACCTCGGACACGATGGCCAGGGCCAGGAGCAGGTACATCGCCACCCCCTTCACTACTGGAACGATCGTCCCACAAGTTTCCGGCAGATCGCCACCAGTTCCGGATCGGTGTCCACGGGCTGTTGCCCAGTGCCGGGCAGGGGTAGCAGGCACGATGGTCATGTGCCGGACGACCCGCCCTTCCACATCGCCGAGACGACGTTCCACCACCTCCTGGCGGCGCGTGGCCTGGTCGTGGAGCAGCTGCGCCCGGACGGCGCGCTGCGGATCTTCCGCACCTTCGCCGAGATCCACTTCGAGTCGCCGGCCAAGCCCACCAGCGACGGCCTCCGGTACCGGTTCGGCCCGGACGAGCTGCGCGGGCGCCCCGCGGTCAGCCTGGTGCTCGGCCGCCGGTTCGGGGTCCGCGCCAGCAACGGCACGACCTCCCGCTACGTGGAGCTGCGCTGCACCATGCGGTTCTTCACCACGCCCGAGCTGGCCGAGGTCGACGAGCACGAGAGCTGGTGGTTCCACAGCCGCGTGGAGCAACTCGACATGGACGAGTGGTTCGCCTCGATCACCGCGCGGCCGGAATGGGTCGTGCTGCGTTGGCACCACCCGGTCGAGGTGAAGCTCGTCCACATCGAGCTCTGACCGGGCCCCGGCACGGTGCACGGCCGCCCTGCGGTTGGCCCCGGGCGCCCATACCGTGCTCGACGTGGCGGCCGACCAGGAGGGACACGGTGGCGGAAGCACGTTCACCGTGGTGCTCGCGTTGCTGGTGAACCTGGGCATCGCCGCGATGAAGGCGGTCGCGGGTGCGATCACCGGATCCGCGGCACTGCTCGCCGAGGCGGCACACTCTGTCGCCGACACGTTCACCGAGGTCCTGCTGCTCACCGCGCTGCGGCGATCCGCGCGGCCGGCCGACGTGCGCCACCCCTTCGGGTACGGCAAGGAGCGGTACTTCTGGTCGCTCATGGCCGCGGTCTCGATCTTCGCCTCCGGCGCGGTGTTCGCCTTCCTGCAGGGCATCGAGGCCCTGACCGGCGAGCGAACGGAGCAGCTGCGGCCCACCGTCGGCTACGTCGTGCTCGCGCTGGCGTTCGCGATGGAGATCGTGTCGTGGCGACGTGCGATCCGGCAGGTGCGGACCGAGGCCGCGGCGGAGGGTCGCCGGCCGCGGGAGTACCTGCGGTACTCGGACGACCCGACGGTCCGGACCGTGCTGCTGGAGGACAGCGCCGCGTTGATCGGGCTGCTGCTGGCGTTCGCCGGCGTCGGCCTGCACCACCTCACCGGCTCGGCGGTGTGGGACGGGCTGGCGTCCATCGCGATCGCGGTGCTGCTAGCCGTCGTGGCCTACTCGCTGGGGCGGACGAACAAGCGACTGCTCATCGGACAGCAGGCAGACCCGAACCTGGTGCGGGCGGTGTACCGGTGGCTACGGGAGCAGCCCGAGGTCACCGCCGTCGTCGACCTGCTGACGATGGTGACCGGCACCGACCACGTCCTGCTGTGCGCGCGGGTGGACTTCGACGACGCGCTTGGGGTGGCCGAGCTGGAGCGCACCTGCGTGCGGTTGGCCAGCGACCTCACCGAGGAGTTCGCCGAGCTGGACGAGATCTTCCTCGAGCCCGTGCCCCGGACCGACCAGGAGCTACGGGCGCGTGTCCTGGCCCGCTACGGGGACGTCTTCCGGCGTGGGCACGAGTGAGGCCGGGCGTCAGCGCCGGGTGTCCGTGCGGTGGAAGTTGAGATAGGCGCGGGACGGGGTCGGGCCGCGCTGGTGCTGGTAACGGGAGCCCGCGCGGGACGAGCCGTACGGATGCTCGGCCGGGCTGCTCAACCGGAACAGGCACAGCTGGCCGATCTTCATGCCCGGCCACAGCGTGATCGGCAGGTTCGACACGTTCGACAGCTCCAGCGTGATGTGGCCGGAGAAGCCGGGGTCGATGAAACCAGCCGTGGAGTGCGTCAGCAGGCCGAGCCGGCCCAGCGACGACTTGCCCTCCAGCCGGCCGGCCAGGTCGTCCGGCAACGTCACCAGCTCGTAGGTCGAACCCAGCACGAACTCGCCGGGATGCAGCACGAACGGCTCTTCGCCCTTCTTCTCGACCAGCGACGTGAGCTCGTCCTGCTGCAGCGAGGGGTCGATGTGGGTGTACTTGGTGTTGTCGAAAACCCGGAAGAAGCGGTCCAGGCGCACGTCGATACTCGAGGGCTGGAGCATCTCCAACTCGAACGGGTCGATCACGAGACGCCCCGCCTCGACCTCCTTGCGCAGGTCACGGTCGCTCAGCAGCACGTGTCCAGCGTAACCGCCCCCCGGGTTGGACAACCCGCCCCCAGGACCGTGTATGCTCCACCATGCCTCTGGCGGGCGTAGTTCAATGGTAGAACGACAGCTTCCCAAGCTGTAGACGCGGGTTCGATTCCCGTCGCCCGCTCCGCTTGGGGTGACGTGTGCTCGCGGAGGGCGCGAGTCGTGGCGCTCCGCATTGTTTTGTGGGGGCGTCGCCCCCACACCCCACCCGGGGTAGGCCCCCGGACTCCCTCCGGCAGTTGGCTTGGCACCGGATCCCCACATTCTGTGTCACCCCGGTCTTTTTCGCCCGCCCGGCTGGCCGGCTGGGGCTTGGAGCCTGTTTTTCGACGGCCTGTCCGGAGCTCACCCGATGCCTGGCCTTGGCACCCGACCTTGACTTCTGTGCCATCTCTGTTGGCCTGTGCTGGGGGCCTGGCACGCCCACCTTGCTGGACCTCGGCAGGGCACCCGCGCCTTCTTGCTCCATCCCGTCTGGGGTTTAAGTTTCCCGTTGATCCGGCTCTGGATCGAGCACGGCTTCGATAACGGGGCCGAACCGTACTTTCCGTACTAGTGGTCCCAGGTGTCGAGGCCCGTGGGGACGAGGGTTTCTTTCGTGCGCTGCACCGCAGCGCGGATCTCGTCCCGAGCTTGCGCCATGAACTGGCTCACCACGTGTTCCGGCCCGTAGCGTGTATGGATCTCCTCAGCTCGTGTGTCGAAGGAACACGGTTCGCCGTCGGGTGTCATGGTCATGTCGCAGTACCACAGCGCGTCCCGAACCGGAGTGCATTCGTCCGGGTATGCCGCCAGCTCCGCCGCGAGGCCCCGCAACTGTGCTTCAAGCCTCGCGCACGAGTGGTTGGCTACCAGGTTCACGAGCCGCTCTGGCGCACCGCTCGCCGTGAGGTAGCGCGCGCCGTCGAGCGAGTGGAATCCCGTTGTCGCCAGATCTGGTGCGTAGCCGATGTCATGGAGCACGGCTGCGGCGATCAAGAGCTCGCCGTGTGGCTCGAAGACGTCCGAAATACGAACCGCCTCCATCGCCACGCCCTGCACGTGCTGCCAACGGCGAGGCAGGGCCACGGCCAGCTTCTCCCGCGCCAGCTCGTATGCCCATGTCACCAGCTCACCCACGGGTTCACCGTAGGCACTCCGCCAGATGACGCCACTCGGCAGGCGCAGACTTTTCCACCGCACTCGGCATGGCGAATCAACCGAGTGGATCACCATGAGTCGCCCAGACCAGACCTCTCGACGCCGGTTCGTCGAATGGGAGACGGCGGGCTCAGCGGGCGGGTGCCATCGGCGGCACGACCGCGGGCACCGGGCTGTAGTCGAGGCTGACGCCCGCCGCGGCGAGTCTCGCGCGCAGGACCGGTCGTGTGCCCGTCGTCGGCGACGGCGGCGTCGAGGAGCCGGTCCAAGCCCTCGGCGTACTCGTCGTCGGCGATCAGCTGGACCGGGCCCGACCAGGCAGGTCCCAGCTGGCCACGCCGACGTCAACCAGCGCCAGCGCCACAAGGGCACTGAGTTCCTTGCGGACGGTGGGGCGGGCGAACTCGCGTCGCGCGCGGGGACCGGCACCCTCGGCCGGTCCTCCCTTCGACGACGAAAGCTCGGCAATTCGGCCCGCGTCCAGTGCGTCGAGAACGGCGCCGAGCGACGGCGAACGCCGACGATCCGGGCTGCCGTCCAAAGAAGCCGTGTAACCGCCTCGGTGGTGTCGTGCCGCATACCGTGGTTCACCAGGGTTTCCCAGTCGACTCGCTGCTTGCTCTTGGCTTCGGCTGCCAGGCAGGAGAGCAGTGCCGTGTCCAGGACCTGAGTCGAGTCACGGACGAGCGCCCTGGCGGAGCGAACATCCCCGGCGTAGCCCGGTGCCGCGGGAAGTGCCTCGATCGCGACCAGGCGCGTGGTGAAGGGCGGGTGTGAGTCGTAGGGGAATGTCTCGCCTACGGGCGGGGTCCTGCCGGATCCTGTCCAACTGCTCCCCAGGTTTGGGGTCGGTCAGCAACGCCGAGAAGCCGTCGACGATCCGGCCCGGCAGGTAGCCGGCGTCCCAGGCGACAGTGGCGTACCGTGCCATGAAGAGATCCCAGGCGGCATCGACCACGTGGACTTCCCGGAGTGCCGATGCCGCAACGTCCTGCCCTACCACCTGGACGGACACGGCGTCCGCCGCCAACTCCTGCTTCCGGCAGACGGCGCTGGAAACCGCGAGGTACAGGTTCGCGTAGTAAGTGAACAGCTTTGCCAACGCCAGCTCGAACCAGCGGCCCGTGGCGAGCTGGGCGACCGTGCGTGCCATCACCCGGCGACCGCAATAGGCCGCGGCAAGCCGCGTGTCGCGGTTGGCGTAGTGCCCCAGCTCGTGTGCGCGTACCGATATGAGCTGTGCCTCGGTCAGGCCGGCGAGCAGCGGAGTGCCGCTGAACATCCGGCGACGGCTCACCCGGAGCCCGAGGAGTCGGGTCTCCTCGCTGACGCCCGCATTCACATCACCGGTGAGCCGGATCTCGTCCGGTGGGCGAGTGCCGACCTCGTCGGCGAGACAGCGAACCAGCGACCACAGCTCGGGCTGTTCCTCGGGGGTGACCTGGACTCCTGGTAGGTCGTCCGCGTGCTGCCGCTCCAGCGCGACAGCAGCCCCTTGCCCAGCGCGAGGTCGGGCCATGCCTGGGCAAGAGCAAGAGCCGGATGTTGCGTTTTCACACGGGTTTGGGCTGATTGCGGAGGAGAGCTACGCCGTGCGCCATGGGCAACACGATTGGGCGTCCGACGAAGCGGTGACAACCCTTGCAGTGGGGACGGCCACCGGGTGGACTGGGCGGACGTGAGAAAACTTCAACGGCTTGCCCTCGTCCTGGGTGCCTTCTCCCTTCTTCCCCTCACCGCCGGTGCCGCCCACGCGGCCGAGGACGGCGGCGGGGGTGGCGGGTCGCACGCGGTCTACAAGCTCATCGTCTCGCCGGGGGAGAAGATCGACCCCGCGGTGGCGCGCCGCGCCACCCTGACCTGTGACCCGCCGGGAGGAAGCCACCCCAAGCCGTACGAGGCGTGCCGGCTCATCAGGCAGCACGGCACCATCGCCACCGTGGACGAGTCCGAGGGCAAGTTCTGCACGATGCAGTACGAACCGGTCACCGTCGTTGCCTTGAAGAACGGGCGGGTGCAATACGGACCGAAGACCTTCGGCAATCCGTGTCAGCTGATCAGCGAGAAGGAAGCCATCTTCGACTTCTGATAGTCGCTTCGCAACAGCCTCCATACGGCGAACCCCCACATGACACCCCACACCAGAAAGTAGGGTGATTAGAAGACGAAGTCCCACCGTGCGGTGTGGGCAATGTCTTCTGCGGGCTCGCCAAGGGAGACGTGTACGTCCATCGTCGTCGCCAGCAGCGCTCGAGTGGTCATCGCTACCGACACGAGCGCTGCTGGCACGACCAGAAGCCACCGGGGAGCACGCTGGCCCCAGGGACGCGCCATCGCCAAAGCGAGGACAGCACCAAACACGGCAAGGAACACCGTGGCCCACAGCGCCCATCCGACGAGCCACGGCTCCCGGGCGAGCAGGCGATCGATGGTCTCCCGCGGCAGTGGTGCCTCACGGAGCAGCGAGGTACCGCCCAACGCCCAGTACAGTTTCAAGGGTCCATATGCGACAGTCAGCGCGCATGCGGCATAGCCTGGCCACTGCCGGGGAAGCGGCGGAGCGAAGGCAATGTTCCGCTTTGCGTACGCCCAGGAGAGCCAGAGCCACGCAGCGAGTCCAACGGTGGCGTGCGCGAGGAACACCACCCGCGACCATTCGAAGGGGTTCGTCGCGAGCGCGGATGCGACCACGGAGGCTCCCGCCGCGCTCAGCGTGAGTTGCACGGCCAGCGCCGGGATCATCACCCAGCGCGGTACGCATCGTCCCCAGGGACGGATAGTCGCCAACGCCAGGATCGCCGCCAGGACGCCCACAGACGCCAGACCAGCCTGACCGTAACCACACGTGGCTTGTACTGTTCGTACGCCTCCGGAGCGACCGGAGGGCCACCAGGGACCCCGATGCGGCCTTCCGCGGCGAAATGAGCTTTCGCCGCCGCGTACACAAGCATGTCGAGAGCGGCCACATAGGGCACCCAGGCTGGGAGCAATCGGGCATGCCGACCGCGGTCAGCTACGTCATTCGTGATCAATGTGGCCCCCCGATCAGCTGGCACTGTTCCCTCGCCCGGTCGAGTGGAGAGTAGGGCTGACCACAGCAGGGGTGACGCTGCCCGGCCGCGGGGGCACGATCGAAGAATGAGCAGCGATCCGGGCGGCCCCGTCGACACCCTGCGCAGCCACTGGTGGTGGCGACCGGGCTGGCGGTACGGGCGGCGTTGTTATACCTGGCTCCTCACCTTCGCCCGGCGGCCCGAGCTGCATCGGCTGGTGAGCCGCTACCAGGGAGCGATGTTCGCGTTGGAGGGCTTCGACCTGGTGCCGCTGGAGTGGCTGCACCTGCCGCTCCAGGACGTCGGCTTCACCGACGAGGTGACCCCGGACCAGGCGACGCGCGTGGCAGACGCGGTCACGCCCAGGCTCGCGGAGGTGGGGCCGCTGACGCTCACCTTCCACGAGCTGCGGCTGACCAGCGAGGCGTTGGTCCTGCCGGCCCGGCCGCTCGGGGCGCTGGAACCGGTGCGCACGGCGATCCGGGAGGCCGTCGCCGAGGTCCTGGGCGCGGACCGGGTGCCCGCGGCGACCGAGCCCGTGCCGCAGGTGAGCGTGGCCTACGCCAACGCGCCGGCCAACGCGGTCTTCGCGCGGGCCATGCTCTCCGGTGTGGACGCACCGCAGGTCGAGGTGCCGGTCACGGCCGCGTCGCTGGTGGTGCTGGGTCGCGACCACCACATGTACGAGTGGCAGAACCTGGCGTCCGCACCGCTCCGAACTTCTGTATAGAGAAATCTGTATTCCATTTCTGTGTAACGGCGGCTGTCGTCCCCCGCGACGGCAGGGAGCTGCCGCTGTGCGAATCAGGTTGTCCTGGCCGGCGGGAACGGCCACCGCGACGCTGCGTGACACGCCGACCAGCAGGGCGTTGCTGGCCGCCCTCCCGGTGCGCGCCAGGGCCGGGACCTGGGGCGAGGAGGTGTACTTCGAGCTGCCCTTCGACGCCGACCCCGAGCTCGGACGCGCACGACATCGTCGACGCCGGCACGGTCGGCTTCTGGCTGGCCGGGAGCTGCCTGGCGGTGCCCTTCGGCCCGACCCCGATCTCGCGGGACACCGGATGCCGCCTGGCCTCGGCCGCCAACCTGATGGGGAAGCTCGACCATGACCCACGGGTGATGGCGTCGGTCCGAGCCGGCGATCGCATCACGGTGACCGAGGCTTAGCCCCCGGCTCGACACACCTATCTTTTTCCGATCGCTGGAAAACAGCCGCGTCCACGGGCTCCCGCAGGTGTCCCGACCTCGCGGTGGCCGTGGTGTTGGCGCACTGATCGAGCGTCCGCCCCCGGTCGACGGCCCGGGCCAGCCTGGCCTGCACCGTTCCGGCCTGCCCCGCGTCGGTGGAACCGCCCGCGGGCTGCCTAGCCTGGGGCGGTGACCGTCCTCCGTTCCATACTGCTCTTCGCATTGGCCGCCCTGCTGGAGATCGGCGGCGCCTGGCTGGTCTGGCAGGGTGTCCGGGAGCACCGCGGACTGCTGTGGGCCGGCCTCGGCGTGCTCGCCCTCGGGGGCTACGGGTTCGTCGCCACCTTCCAGACGGATCCGCACTTCGGTCGCGTGCTTGCCGCGTACGGTGGCGTGTTCGTGGCCGGCTCGCTGCTCTGGGGCGTGGTGGCGGACGGCTTCCGGCCCGACCGCTGGGATCTCGTCGGCGCGGGGCTATGCCTCATCGGTGTCGCGGTCATCATGTACGCCCCACGAACCTGAGATCACGCATTTCCTTGGCGGACAACGAGGATCAGCTGCCGATCAGCCCGGCCACACCTCGATCCTCCTGTCCCACAACGCTAACCGACCGTTGACTCGTCGGGCTCCGGCGAGATCTTGGTCGGCTGGGGGTCGCGTCGCATGCACCACACCCGGGGTCCGCCGCCGGGCATGGTCAGCTCTTTGGTCACCTGGAAGTTGAGGTGACGGTAGAGGCGGAGGTTGCGTTCCGAGGAGGTCTCCAGATAGCAGGGGCGCCACTGTTCGTCGGCCGCGGCGAGCCCCGGCTTGAGCACGGCGCGGCCGAGCCCGCGTCCCTGTAGTTTCGGCTGGACCGCCACGGGGCCGAGGAACCAGTGCGGCTCCTGCGGCCGGTGCGGCCGGCACAGGATCTGGGATGCGGCAGCCACGGCGGCCCGCTCGCCCTGGATCTCCTCCGCCCTGGCCTGGTACTCGGCCATCACGTGGTCCGGCACCTCGGCGTCGGGCGGCGTCCACACCGCCACCGCCGAGCCGCCGTGCGCGATCCAGACCTCCCCGAACCGGAAGGCGATCTGCTCGGTGAACAGCAGCTGGAAGGCGCGGAGCCGGCGGTGATGGTCGTCGGCCGCGATCGTCCACGACATCCACGGGTAGCCCGCGTACGCCTTCGTCAGGGTGCCAACGATCGCCGGGAGGTCGTCGGCGGTCGCCCGACGCGCTCTCGCGAGTGACTTGATCACGCGCTCACCATAAACATCGGCGAACGGCCTTCGGTGGCGGTTCGCACAACGTCACCCTCTCGCCCTAAACGGCGGTCACCCCGTGAAGACTGGTCGGGTGGATCTGGTGACCGTACCGTTCGTGTTGACCTGCCTCGCCGTCGTCCTCGCCCCCGGCCCCTCCCTCGCCGTGATCCTCGACCAGGCGCTGCGCGTGGGACGGAGTGCCGGGCTGGCGACCATCGCCGGCAACACGACGGGCCTGGTGTTCTGGGCTGGTGCCTCGGTTCTCGGTCTCACCGCCCTCATCCGCACCTCCGAGGTGGCGTTCGTGGTCCTCAAGGTGGTGGGTGCGGCATACCTGTGCTGGCTGGGTATCCAGTCGCTACGGCGCTCCCGGCGCGCCCCGGCCGCCGAACCCGGGACGGGTGCGCCCGCCCGCGGGCTCTTTTCCGCCTACCGTGCGGGCTTCCTCGCCAACGTGTCCAACCCCAAGGCAGCCGCCCTTTACCTCGCGTTGCTGCCGCAGTTCATTCCGGCCAGCGGTGACGTGCTGACCGGCACGGCCGTCCTTGCCGGGGTGCAGATGCTGATCAGCGCCTCCTGGTACGCCGTCGTCGTGCTGGCGGTGGCCGCGGTTCGCCGGGTGTTGGACCAGCCCCGGGTGCGTGCCCTGCTGGACCAGCTCAGTGGCCTCGTGCTGGTGGCCATGGGGCTGCGACTGGTCACCCTCAGCCGCGCGGCCGCCTGAGCCGGCGAGCGCGTCCGGCCATCCGTCGGGGCGAGGTGTGCAGGGAATCACCTCGAAGGTTCAGCGGACGCGCGGGAACACCGCACCGGAGGTGGGAGGTGCCGTGGGTTCGGCCATCCGCCGCGGCACGCCCCGCCGCCCGAGCGGAACGGGTGGCGCTCGGTCCCGGCTCGTCGAAGACTGGCGCGATGGATGTCGTGACACTTGCCGACCGACCGGACCTGCGCCAGGCCGCCTGGGATCTCGATGCCGCGTGGCCGGCCTTCCTGGTGCACGACCCCGCCGCCGCGCTGCTGGACGTGGTTTTCGCCCGCTTCCCCGAGTACCAGGTGTTGCTGGTGGAGGGGCACGAGGTCGTCGGGCGCGGGCACAGCGTCCCGTTCGCCTGGGACGGCAACGTGGTGAGCCTTCCGCCACAGGGCTCGGACGCGATCGTTGGCCAGTCGGTGCGGGACGCGCAGGCGGGCCGGGCGCCGACGGCCGCGTCCGCGCTGGAGATCGTGGTCGCCCCGGACCGGCAGCGCCAGGGCCTGTCCAGCCGGATCGCCGTGGGACTGCGCGACAACGCGGCCCGGCTCGGGCTGCGCGACCTGTTCGTTCCGTTGCGCCCGAGCGGCAAGCACCTGGAGCCCCACACCTCGTTGACCGAGTACGTGCAACGGTGGCGCCCGGACGGGCTTCCGCACGATCCCTGGCTCCGCGTGCACGTCCGGCTGGGCGCGGAGGTCCTGCACGTTTGCCCGGCGTCGAGGGTGATCGCCGGCAGCCTCGAACAGTGGCGGCAGTGGACCGGCCTCCCGTTCGACCGCAGCGGCGAGGTCGAGGTGCCCCAGGCGCTGACGCCGGTGCGGGTCTCGGTCGAGCACGACTATGCCGTGTACGTCGAGCCGAAGGTGTGGATCCGACATCACATCGGCTGATCGAACTCCGCCACCGCGCGCCTCCTGATCTATCCACTGTGGACCATGTGGGGCCTGCTGAGAGTCGGGCAGGATCGATGACGTCGGGGGAGGCAGCCGCACCGCGCCGAAGCCGATCGACCAGTCACCGCGCCCAGAGTTGCCGCAGCAGCCGGCGGGAGGGTGCCGGCGGCCGGAGCGGGCGGCCGGGGAGGTGGCCGAGCCGGTCCCTGCCAACGACCGGCCAGCGGAGTTGATCGCCGGCTGCCAGCAGACCGCCGGTGTCGATGAGCATGTGGCGCCGGCCACCCGTGGGACGAAGTTCCGCCGGTCGGGACGCGAGTAGCGCTCCGCCCGGCGTAGTGCCATGAGTCTCAGGTCACCCACTTGCCGTCGGTTACTGGCGGGTAATATTCTTGTTGTTACCGGTCAGTAAGGGGGCGTGCCCCGCCGGGCGACCCGCACGTACACGGGAGCTGACGAGATGGGCCACTACAAGAGCAACCTGCGTGACCTGGAGTTCAACCTCTTCGAGGTGCTCAAGGTCCAGGAGCGGCTGGGCGCCGGGCCGTTCGAGCAGTCGGACGAGGAGACTGCCCGGGGCGTGCTCACCGAGCTGAACAACCTGGCCGTCGGACCGCTGGCGGAGTCCTTCGCCGACGCCGACCGCAACCCGCCGGTGTTCGACCCCGAGACCCACAGCGCCACGCTGCCCGAGTCGTTCAAGAAGTCCTACCGGGCGGCCTGGGAGGGCGAGTGGTACCGCCTCGACCTGCCGCCCGAACTGGGCGGCTTCGGGATGCCGTCCACCGTGCGGTGGGCCGCCTACGAGATGATCCTCGGCGCCAACCCCGCGCTGTTCATGTACATGGCCGGGCCGAGCTTCGCCACGGTGGTGTACCGCAACGGCACCGAGGAGCAGAAGCAGTGGGCGAAGCTCATGATCGAGCGCGGCTGGGGCGCCACCATGGTGCTCACCGAGCCGGACGCCGGCTCGGACGTGGGTGCCGGCCGAACCAAGGCCGTCAAGCAGGAGGACGGCTCCTGGCACCTGGAGGGCGTGAAGCGGTTCATCACCTCCGCCGACCAGGACATGACCGAGAACATCATGCACCTGGTGCTGGCGCGGCCGGAGGGGCCGGGCATCGAGCCCAAGCCGGGCACCAAGGGCCTGAGCCTGTTCCTGGTGCCCAAGTTCCTGTTCGACCCCGAAACCGGTGAGCCGGGCGAACGCAACGGCGCCTTCGTCACCAACGTCGAGCACAAGATGGGCCTGAAGGTCTCCACCACCTGCGAGCTGACCTTCGGGCAGCACGGCGTGCCGGCCAAGGGCTGGCTGCTGGGCGAGGTACACGACGGCATCGCGCAGATGTTCCAGGTCATCGAGTACGCGCGCATGATGGTGGGCACCAAGGCGATCGCCACGCTGTCCACCGGCTACCTGACGGCGCTGGAGTTCGCCAAGGAGCGCGTGCAGAGTGCCGACCTGACCAGGATGACGGACAAGACCGCGCCCCGGGTCTCGATCATCAATCACCCGGACGTGCGGCGCAGCCTGATGCTGCAGAAGGCCTACGCCGAGGGCCTGCGGGCGGTGTACCTCTACACCGCGAGCTTCCAGGACCGGATCGCGGCCGGGGAGAACACCGAGCTGGCCGAGCGGGTCAACGACCTGCTGCTGCCGATCGTCAAGGGCGTGGGCTCCGAGCGCGGCTACGAGCTGCTGGCGCAGTCGCTGCAGACCCTGGGCGGCTCCGGCTTCCTGCAGGACTACCCGATCGAGCAGTACATCCGCGACTCCAAGATCGACACCCTGTACGAGGGCACGACGGCGATCCAGTCGCTGGACTTCTTCTTCCGCAAGATCGTGCGGGACAAGGGCCAGGCGCTGGCCTACATCGCCGGCGAGATCCAGAAGTTCCTCGAGGCCGAGGGCGGCAACGGCCGGCTGAAGGAGGAGCGGGGTCTGCTCAGGCAGGCCCTGGAGGACGTGCAGGGCATGCTCGGCGCGCTGATCGGCTTCCTCACCTCCGCGCAGGAGGACGTGCGCAACCTCTACAAGGTGGGGCAGCACTCGGTGCGCCTGCTGATGAGCGCCGGCGACCTGCTCGTCGGGTGGCAGCTGCTGAAGCAGGCCGACATCGCGCTGGCGGCGCTGGACAACGGCGCTTCCGCCAAGGACAAGCCGTTCTACGAGGGCAAGGTCGCGGTGGCGTCGTTCTTCGCCAAGTCGGTACTGCCGGAGCTGTCCGCCCGCCGCAAGATCGTCGAGGCCGCGGACAACAGCCTGATGGACGTCGACGAGGCCGCGTTCTGACCTGACTCCTCGAGCAACGAAGGCGGGATGGTCCCGGCCCCAATCGCCGACCATCCCGCCTTCCCGTCTGTTCGGGGCCTGGACGGAGCCGCTTCAACCCCGTAGGGATCGGTATCCGGCTCGCGGTTGCGCCAGCCATACCGGTTCGGCGAGCCGGCGCCCCACCGAGAGAAGGCGGGCTCCCCGACTCACGGCGAGCCGCCTCTTCGCAGCAAGCAGGTGCCAGTCCGGGAACCGGGCCGCGCCACTCGAGAGCCATCCAGGTGTCGGTCCGTAACACGCTGGATCCGAGGAACCTCAACCGGCGCCCATGCGTCTCTTACTCCTCTCGCGGAGCAAGATCGCGCCAACCGTCCACGAGCGGCCCCCAATTCCGCGGTGCCGCTGCAGCTTCGCCGCTGTCCCTGCCGCAACCTTCCTACCCACAAGAAGAAACGGGCCCGCCGCGTGGTGGCGGCGGGCCTGTTCCAACATCCTCGTGCCGGTCAGCCCTCGCAGATGATCTTCGGGCTACCGTCGTACCGCACGGTCTTCTTCTCCCTCTTGATCACCCGGCCGTCGAGGTCCTTGATGGTCCGGGTGTCGGTCACGGTGAAGCCCCGGCTGCCGTTGCTGGCGTGGCACTTGTCGCCCTTGACCTTCTTCTCCGGCGGCGGTGTGTGGTTGTACTCGTCGCTGATGTCGGAGGTCACCTCGTAGGTCTTGGTTCCCCACATCCGCACCGTGATCGACGACGGCGTCCAGATGGTCTGGATCATCAACCCCGTCTTGGAGTCGTTGCGGAACCGCAGGTCGATGACGCTACTGCCGTCCGGGTTCTGGAAGATCGTGGCCTCGCGACCCTTCGGGTAGCGGCTGATCCAGTAGCTGTGCGGGGTGTGGCCCATGTCCGTCATCCCCGCGAAGTACGAGGCGTTGTACAGCGTCGTCGCCATCTGCGAGACACCGCCACCAACGGCCGTGTCCGGCTTGCCGTTGTTGATGATCCCGGCCGGGATGTAGCCCTGCGCCACGGTGCGCGGGCCGGTGTGCTTGTTCATGCTGAACGTCTCGCCAGGCTTGATGATCGCGCCGTTCAGCGACTCCGCCGCAAGCCTGATGTTGTGCCCGGAGTCGGGGGCGAAACCACCGGTGGTGAACTCGGCGACGACCTCCTTGACGCCGAGCTTCTGGGCCTGCTCGGTGGTGAGCTTGGCTGGCTGGTCGGCGTACTCCGCCTTCAGCTCGCGGTTGTCGGTGCGCTTGAGGACGTCCGGTAGCGGCTCGAACGTCTTGTCGTAGTCGATGCCGCGGCCATCCTTGGAGGGCTTGACCACCGGTTTGTCGCCCTCGATGACGATCCGGGCGTCCTCGCCCTTCTCCTCCGTGGAGGCGAGCTGCGGCTTGAGCACCTCTGCCAGCTTCTTGGTGTCCAGCTTCGGTTCGAGGCCACCGTTCTTGGCCGGCACGAACGACAGCGCGGCCGCGATGTCCTTCGGCTCGAGGACACCGTCCTTGCCGTCGCCCTTGATGGTCACCGGGCCGGACACGGCGGGCTTGGCCACCTCGTCGAGCGCCCGTTGCACGTCTTCCTTGGTGGTCCTCACGTCGACGGTGCTGATCGGGAGGTGCACGGCCTTGCCGGAGGCCCACTCGGTCAACAGCGTGTCGATGGCCTCGGGAACGTTGAGTTTCTGGCCGGGCTTGGGATCCACCGGTACGGGAGTGGCGCCCTCGAAACGGATCGTGCCCTCGACCGGCTCCCGGTCGGTCTGCTTGCGCAGCTCATCGAGCGTCCTGGCGACCTGCTCGCGGTCGGCGTCGCTCACCACGCCGATCTCGCGGGTGGTGAAGAACGAGGTGAGCCGGGTGACGGGGTTGAGCGGCTGCTCACCGGCCTCGTCGAGGGTCCGCTGCCAGTCCATCCGCAGGCCGGCCGCCTTGGGGTCGAGGGTGGTCGGCACGTCGCCAGCCTGCAGCTCGACCGGCTGGTCCAGCCGCGGGCCGATCTCGTCCCGCAGCTTCTGCTCGGCGGCCGACCGGTCCATGCCGCCGACGTCGACACCGGCTACGGCGATCCCGCGGGGCACGGTGCCCTGACTGAGCGCGAGGTCGAGACCGTAGATCAGGCCGAGCGCACCGGCGACCGCCCCGGCGACGACACCCGCCTTCTTCAGTTGGCGCCGACGCGCCTCATCCGGGCCCGGCTCGCCCGGCATGCCGGGTTCGTCCTGTTGTGGCATGGGAGCCGGTCGCGTGAGGAGCGCGGTGGGGGCGGTGCTCGAAACCATCGTCGGCGCGTCGGATCCGGACCCGACCGGCACCGTGGGAACGCCGGGAGGCGGCATCGGGGTGGCGGGCGCCGGAGAGGTCGGCGCGGCCGGGGCGGCCGGTGGGGCGGCGGCGCCCACCGACGGAATCACGACGGTGCGCTCGCTCTCCGAGAGGGCCGGCTCGGCCACCTCGGTGGGAAGATCCGGAGGCCAGGCGACGACCGGGCTCTGCCGCGCGGTGGACTCCTCGTCGGCCTCGCGTCTGACCTCCGCGGTGGTCTCGGCGGAGGACACCGGCTGGCTCGTCACCGGCACGACCAACGTGCGTTCCGTGGGTTGGTCGGCCGTGGAGTCCGGGTCCGGTCGTTGCGCAGAACGTGCGGACTTGTCCGGCTCGGCCGGCTGGTCTGTGCCGGCTGGCGGGATGCTCGTCCCGGGCTGCTCGCCGCTGTGGACCGGCAACACCACGGTGCGCTCCGCTTCGGTCTCCCTCCGCTGCTCCTCCGGCACCGTTCCCCCTTCTCAAGTAAGCCAACGGGGTGAATACGTGCCTGCTTACCGGCTGTCCGTCACGGGCAGGTCACGGCCTCACAGGTACAGGCCCGTGCCGTGCTCGGTGCGCTCACTGGCGACCGCGTGCAGGTCGCGCTCCCGCAGCACCAGGTACGGCTGCCCCTGGACCTCGACCTCGTACTGATCCTCCGGGTTGAACAGCACCCTGTCCCCGACCTTCACGGTGCGGACGTGGTTGCCAACGCCACAGACCTCGCCCCAGGCCAGCCGTTTGGCGACCTGGGCGGTGGCCGGAATGACGATGCCCCCGCTGCTCCGGCGCTCGCCCGCCTCCTGCGAGACCCGAACCATGACCCGGTCGTGCAGCATCTGGATCTCGAGCTTGGCATCAGGCACTCCGGGAGTCTACTTCCCACCTTCGATGCCCCACTCGGGTATGTGTGGGCTCGCGGCACTCACGCTGGGTTTGTTTGCTCGGCTCCGGGCTTCGCTGCGCGCCTTGTCGGCGCGATGCTCGCTTCGCCCGTCACCGAACTGTGCTGGATTGCTCGGCTCCGGGCTTCGCTGCGCGCCTTGCCGACGCGATGCTCGCTTCGCCCGTCACCGAGCGGTGTCGTCCAGGCCGCCCATGACCAGGGCGAGCCGGCGCGGGCCCGCGGGGGCCACGCGCACCGGAACACCCCAGTCCTGCCGGGTGAGCCGGCACACGGGGTGCTCCACGACGGGATCGTCGTCACAGCTCGCCGCCTGGGCAACGACGTGGAGTACGCCACTGTCGACGGTGTCGGACACCACAAGCCGCCGGGTGAGCTCCGTCCCGTCCCCCGTGCCCTCGACGAGCAGATCGGGCGGGGAGCAGGTGACCTCGAGCCGGGTGGACGGGCCATAGCGGTCGTCCAGCTTCTGGCCGGATGGTGGGGTGAACACCACCACCAGCTCCAACTCACCTGTCGCCACCGTGCTCGGCGGCCGCCGCACCTGCTGTGCGGCACCCGCCACGAGCTGGGCGGACACCCCTGGTGGCACGGGGCGTTCCAGCCGGTGCGCGGCCGAGGCCACGACAACCAGCTCGCCGTCCACCAGTGCGGCGCCGGTGGGTTCGGCGACGTCGGTCGCCAGCGTGGACACCTCGTTGTTCGCGGGGTCACAGCGGCGGATGGCGTTGTTGTAGGTGTCGCAGATCGCGACGCTGCCATCGGGGAGCGCGGCGACACCCAGCGGGTGTTGCAACAGGGCCTGGTCGGCTGGGCCGTCGCGGTGGCCGAAATCGAACAGGCCGGTGCCAACGGCCGTCCGGACCGCGAAGCCGTCGTCGGTCCTTTCGACCCAACGCAGCGCCGAGGTTTCCGAGTCGGCGAGCCAGAGCCGGTCATCCGTGGCGGCCAGTCCCGAGGTCTGGGCGAAGAAAGCGTCCTCGGCGGCACCATCGCGCAGGCCCTCGACGGTGGTGCCGGCGAACCGGTGGACCGTCGACCGCACCGGGTCGAAGTGGCCGAGCGTGTGGTTGCCCGCCATGGCGATGACCACCCCACCGGCCGGCTCCCACCACACGACGTCCCACGGGCTGGTCAGGTCGGTGTCGCGGGCCGGGCCGCTGTCAGCACCGTCTCGCCACTGCTCGCCGGTACCCGCCACCGTGGTGACCTGGCCATCGGCGAGCCGGACGCCACGCAGGAGGTGGTTGACGGTATCGGCCACCACGACGTCGTAGCCAACACACGCCGCGATGTCGGGTGGAAGCAACGTCATGCCGGCGGGCTCGGAGAACTCCGCATCGGTTGGCACGCCGTCGGCCCGGCCACGACGGCCGGATCCGATGCGGCGGAGGACGGTTTCGCCGTCCGTGGCGAGTTCCACCAGCGAGTGGTGCGCCGCATCGGAAACCAGCAGGGAGTTCTGCAGGGCGAGGATCTTCGCGGGGAAGAGCAGCGCGGTTTCGCGGGCGGGCGGCGGAACGTAGGGGCCGTCGCCCCGGTGCAGCGTGCCCTTCTCCTCGTGTTCGGCGACCAGCTCGGTGATCACGCGGCGGAGGGTCTCGCCGTGTCCCTCGCCCGCGGCGACGTGCACCACGTAGCCCTCCGGGTCGACCACGACCAGCGTTGGCCACGCCTTGACCGCGTAGGACTGCCAGGTCGTCAGCTCGGGATCGTCCAGCACCGGGTGGTGGACCTCGTAGCGCTCCACCGCCGCGGCGAGGGCGCCCGGGTCGGCCTCGTGCGCGAACTTCGGCGAGTGCACGCCGATGGTCACCAGGACATCGGCGAACTCGGCCTCCAGCGGCCGCAGCTCGTCCAACACGTGCAGGCAGTTGATGCAGCAGAAGGTCCAGAAATCCAGGAGCACGACGCGCCCTCGGAAGTCGCCCAGCTCGTAGGACCTGCCGCCGGTGTTGAGCCAACCGCGTCCGACCAGCTCGGGGGCACGAACGCGGGCACGCTTGGAAGTGGTCACACGAGCTCGAACGCCCGGACTGGTGTCGCGTGTTCCACTCCCAGATGGTGAGAAGGGTGCGCGTGCGACAGCTATCAACGGCACAGCGGCCAGCCCACAACCCTGCTGACATGACCGAGAGTGGAGAGGGCATGGATTAGTCTAGGCGATCGCGATGGAACTCGCCGAATCAAGTGACAAGTTTGCCACGTTCGTGGCGGCGGACTGCGCCGACCGGGACAGAAAACACATCGATTGGTTGGTCCGACCCCCATTTTTGGATGCACGTCTTGCGGGACTTGTTGTGGTTCAACGGCATCACCACGATTGCTGACCCGGGGACGTCCGGCGCTGGGTTCCTCGGGTTCAGCTCACGCGAACGTGCTCCGCACACCGACCGCCTCGGGCAACGGGTGATGTACCGCATCAACGGAAACCCGCTACCACACATAGCAGACCGGCGTCGCGCGTTCACTCCCACATGGCGAGAGGGTCGGGACCGGCCACGGCGGAGATCGGAGCCATCCGCGTAGACCCCGTCTCCGCGGCAGCCCCCGAGGGCAGCGAACAACAATATGCGGAAAAGAGCCAACCTATCACCCGCTTCTCAAAACGGGAAGCAATCGAAGATCATCGACGCCTGATCGGGTAGAGTCTCTTGCACCGCAGGTCCACCATCCAGTCTCCTGGGCTTGGTTTCGTACTCGCCACCAAGACGAGGCCAATTCCGGCCACTTCCGGCTTCGACACCTGCACCATCACTCATGTTGGGCGTTCTCGAAGGAGACCGGTATTGAGAAAGAACCCGAAAAGCGGCTTCCTCGTTTCAGCTCTGGTGGTCCTCACAACCCTCATCGTGAGCCCGCTGGCACCCGCGGCTGTCACGACGCCCACATTCGAGGTCGGAGAAGATCCGAGAGAGGTGGACCTCTCCGGTGCATCGGATGCTGTACCACACGGGGACGGCTACGCCATTCCGCTGCACGGCAAGCGCCCCGACTGGTACACCGCGGAGCTGCAGGAGCAAGTGGACGATGCGGCGGGCCAGCCGGTGCCCGCGCCCACGGACGCGCCCCTGCCCAGCGAGGTGGGCATCCGGCCGGGTAGCTGGATGATCTCACCCGCCGGGTGCACGATGAACTTCGTTTTCACAAAGGGTGGCCGGTTCGGGATCGGCACTGCCGGGCATTGCGTCGACAAGGTCGGGGACGAGGTCGTACTCCTGACTCTGGCGCCGGGCGGCGGTAACCCGGTGCTGGTGGAGATCGGCAAGGTCGTCGTAACACACGATGGCGGGATAGGGGATGACTTCGCCCTCGTTGGGATCCGACCCGAACTTCAGTCCTGGGTAAGTCCCACCACCGCCGTCATCGGTGGCCCGTGCGGCCAGTACGATGGTTCCGGGCCTGAAACAGTGGCGCACTACGGCCACGGACTGGCCATCGGCACCGGTGGCACACCTCGGCCGGGCGTGGCCTTGACGTGGAACGACGACGCCTACGGCTGGGATGGTGCGGCCATCTTCGGCGACTCGGGAAGCCCGGTCCGGGTCACCGACCTGAAAGCGGCTGGCAACCTGACCCACCTCGTCGTCAGCCCGGACTGGGTGCCAAGCTTCATCGCTGGCACCCGAATCCAGAAGATGTTGAAGATCGCCGGTGGTTGGCGACTGCTCACCTCGCCTGTCTGTCTCTGAGTCCGAGACTCGTGAGGCCCAAGTCTCGCTCCAACCTGTCGGGCATGAAGCAACTTCCTGCTGCCCGGTCCAGCGACCTTCACCGCGCTGACCGTCGACGGCCACGCGCGCGGAAGGGAGGTTCGGCGTCGGCACGCACCCGGCGCCGAACCTCCCGAATTCCCTCACTGTTGGCCATGGAAACCCTCCCCGGGCGGGCGACCGGACATCATTTGCCTTGGCCTGCCTCAGGCCCGCGCACCCACGACGATGTTGCTGGTTGGCGACATGGGTGTTGTTCTGGGCCAAGCCTCCCAGCACGCACATCCCCGGTCGATCGCCGCCAAGACGATGACGCGCATGGACTCCCCGTAGACCAAACGCTCTTCACCGGCACTCACGGGGAGATCTCGCGAGACCTGCCGCGGTAGGCACGCAGGACCGGCAGTCCACCAGACGCGAGCATGAGCTTCCGGCCATCGGGTAGCCCGGACAACGCCCCGAACGCATACCTGGTCAACCTGCATTGTGCGAGGTTGACGCAGAGGTTGACGCTCCTCGCGGCAGAAGATCCAGAAGTCGAGCAGTATGACCTTGCCGCGCAGGTCGGCAAGACCGATCTTCCGGCCACCGGTGTTCAACCAGCCGCGGCCCACCAGTGAGGGCGCGGTCCGGGCACGCGGACCCGGCACGACGCGTCGACGCGGTCACCCCACCGGACAACACCACGTCCGCGCGACCGCATTCCGCCGCCCGAGACGCGGGCCTCGGGTGGGCTCGGCTGGATCAGACGGGCGTTGACGCCTCAACCGGGACGGTCGTGCTCGGAGTGGCCTGACTCGGCGCTCCGGCGCCACGGCGCTCCCCAGCAATCTTTCGCCAGCTTCCGCCGTCCGCGCCCGGCAGCCCGTTCTTGGCGTCGTTCAAGCCGGCCGCCGCGGCCAGCGCAAGGGTCGCGTGTACCTGTGCCAGCTGGATCAGGTGTGGCGTCTCCTCTCCTTCCTCAGCTCGGTTCAACAGCTTCTCGGCAATGCGGTAGTGCTCCGGTCCGGTCATGCAGGCCAGGGTGCACAAGAACGTGTTTCGAGACGAGGGAGCGGGGCGCATCGTCAGACGTTCGTGGTCATGGAAGCGCTCGGACAGCGGATCTGGCGGTTACGTCGGGAACATCTGGCGGGTCCGGTGGTTGAGACGTTCGGGGCACCGGGAGCGCCGGAGGGGGAACCGATGTTGGTGCGGGACGTGGACCTGTCCCGGGACTGCGACGCCGTCCTTCGGGTGAACCGCGAGTTCAGCACCGAAACCGTCTTCGACGTCCGGTACGTAGACGGCGCTTTCGTACTCCGGGAGACACCCCGGCGGGTCACCAGGGAGTATCCGTTCGACTTCGCCAGCCCGGGACGGGACCACGCGGTGGTCGCCGTCGTCGATCGCGCGGTGGTCGGCTTCCTCGCGACCAGCTACCAGCGCTGGAACCGGCGGCTGGTGGTCGAGGAGGTTTTCGTGGACTCCGTGCGGAGGCGGCAGGGCGTCGCGCGGGCGATGGTCGACCGTGTGTTGGCTCGGGCTGGGGAGGTGGGGGCCACGCACCTCTGGCTGGAAACCAGCAACGTGAACGTGCCCGCGATCCGGGCGTACCAGCGCCTGGGCTTCGAGTTCTGCGTCCTCTCGCTCTACGAGAACACGCCGGCGCGCGGCGAGATCGCGCTCCACCTGCCACGCGCGGTCGGCGAGCCGCCGCCTACGCGTTGCAGATTCTGAGTAGTCGAATCCGACCTGGGGAATGAGATATGCCATCCGTCCGGCTTCCTGGCAGCACAGTGCAGTACGGCGTCACGGGTGAGGGGCCTGGTCTCGTGCTCGTGCACGGCGCCAGCGGTGACGCGGAGAGCAACTGGAGCCACCTGGTCGACAGGTTCAGCGACCAGCGCACCGTGATGACACCGAACCTCTCCGGCAGCGGGAACACGACCGACGGTGGCGGGCCGCTCACCCTCGACATGCTCGTCGAACAGGTCGCGGCTGTGGGGCAGGCCGGTACGGCTGGCCCGGTCGATCTGGTGGGTTTCTCGCTCGGGGCGGTGGTCGCCGCCGCCGCGGCGGCGAAGCATCCAGAGCTCGTGCGACGGCTCGTCCTGGTGGGTGGCTGGGTGCGCCATGACGACCCACGCCAGCAGCTCAACTTCCTGCTGTGGCGGCAGCTGTGGGAGAACGACCGCAGTCTGTTCGTCCGGCTCCAGCACCTGACCGGGTTCAGCGCGGCGTACCTCGACCGGCTCGGGCACGCTGGGTTGGCGCGTTCGCTGGCGAGCGCGGCGCCGGCGCCCGGCACCGGACGGCATATCGACCTCGCGCTGCGGGCGGACATCCGGGACCGGGTTCACCTGGTCACCGTGCCGACGCTGGTGATCGGCCTGGGCCAGGACCAGATGGTGCCGGTGGAGCACAGCAGGGACCTGCACAAGGGCATCCCCGGCAGCCGGTACGAGGAGCTGGACACCGGGCACACGGTGATGGCGGAGCGGCCGGACGAGTTCGCCACCCTGCTCCGCGATTTCCTTCTCGAGGACTGAGTTGCCGAGCGGTCGCTGACCTCGGATCGGGTCCCTCAGCCCGAACCACTCGTCGGCCGCCCGGCCTTCGTGGTGCTGGTGGCCGTGAACAGCCACCAGCACCACGGACAAGCAGTGCACTCGTCTTCGACGGCTTGCCACCGAATCGGGCTGCCGGCAACATCGGAAACTGCGGAACCCAATTGGTAGCGCCCGCCGGGGAGGCCGGCCTGCATTCGGTGCCACGGAGCGAAGGCCATCAGTGTGCTCGGCCGCCCGCTGCCCGCCAATGTCCGTGATGCCGGTTTCCGGAGCCACTCAGGCCCCGCACAGCCGAACCGCGTACGAAGGCAGGGAGATCAACCGCGGTTGTGGTCCGCACCACTTTCCGAACAGGTCAGCTCACCCGGGGCAGGACGACGGTGGCGTCCTGGTCAGGGCCTTTTCCCGGCGGGCTCTGGTCATCGGACGAGTCGGACGAGTTCGCGTACCGCTCACGCAGCTTCCCGGCCCCCCACCGGACGACAAACACGGCAACCAGGCCGACAAGCCCCCCGACAAGGATGTCGGCGGGCCAGTGCACCCCGACGAAGACACGGGACACCGCGATCAGCAGCGCCGGCACGGCCAGCGCCAGGCCCCACGCCGCGGACGCGAAGAGGCCGACCACCAGCACCACCGTCAGCGCGGCGGTGGCGTGGTTGCTGGGCAGCGAGGTCCCGGGCGCGTGCGCCATGAGCTGGTGCACCGGCCGGGTCTGGAACGGCCGCTGCGACAGGTCCATCCAGCGCAGCACCCGGTTGATGGCGAAGCCCAGCGCCAGCGCGGCGGCAACCTGCCCGGCCAGCCACAGGTTCTCGACCCGGTTCCGGCCCCGCATGGCCAGCACGGTCACCGCCGCCCCGACCACGAACAACACGTAGATCAGCGGCCCGGCGGCGAACCGCATGACCGCGTCCAGCGCGGGGCTTTCGCCCGCCAGCCCATTGATCGCGCCGAATACCAGGTCGTTCAAAACTCGGCTACCCCGCTTCCATGAACATCCGGTGCTTCCACCGTAGGTGATCGTGGCAGGGATGCGCCGCGCGATCCTGGCCACCCCGGTCACGGAACGTGTGTCCTCCAACACCTCCGGGTGAGGTTCGAGTTCCCCCACTCGTAGATCAACCGGTGCCCTGTGGCACCGCGGTCGCAAACCCGTAGCGACCGCGCAGGGGACGGGCCGCCCACGCACGGCGGTCCCGTTGATCGAGGGGAGAACATGAGTCACACCCAGCGTGCGCACCGCGCGCGCAGTAGTGCCCTGGTCGCGGCAACAGCGCTGGTCGGCGGACTGCTCGGGCTGGCAACCCCGGCCCATGCCGAGCAGGGTGAGCACGCGCCGCTGCTGTACTCGACCGACCCGGTGGCCGCCCGGTTCCACGCCACCGGCCGGCTGGTCAACCCGAACGGCGTCCACTGCACGGCGACCGTCGTCGCCGGCGAGGGGAAGGTGCGCGCGGACGCGAAGGCGTTGATCGTCACGAACGGCCACTGCGTGTCCGACAGCATGGGCACCAACGAGGTGCGCGTCGACTCCTCAGCCGAGGAAGGCCGCGCCAACTGGCGCTTCACCCCGGCGTACTTCATCGACACCAAGGACGAGCACCGCACCTTCGGCGTCAAGCAGGTCAGGTACGCCACCATGAAGTCGGTCGACGTCGCGGTCATCGAACTCGACACCACCTACGGCGAGCTCGCCAAGATCGACGTCGAGCCGATGCGGCTGGACGCCGAAACGCCCAAGTCCGGTTCCCCGGTCGAGCTGGTGCACGCCCCGCTGAACGGCACCCCGCCGGGCGAGACCTACCTGCGGTACTCCAAGTGTCAGGTCGGCGCCCCCACGAACGTCGCCGAGGGCCAGTGGTTGTGGCACGACTCGTTGCCGAACAACTGCAAGGGCATCAAGGGGGGTTCGTCCGGGTCGCCGATGGTGCGCGCCGACAAGGACCGCATCGTCGCCCTGGTCAACACGACCGTGGAGCGCGGCTACCTCGGCGAGTGCATGCTCGGCCGGCCGTGTGAGGCCAAGCCGGACGGCGTGGTGGCCAAGGAGGGCATGTCCTACGCGATTCGCGTCGCCCCGTTCGCGGGCTGCTTCGTCGGCGGCAGCTTCGACCTGCGTGCGCCCAGGTGCCAGCTCGACCCCGGCCAGCGGATCACCACCACCGACTACACCCTTGCCACCAAGTCGAAGGTGCCGCAGCAGGACGGCGGTCTGGCTCCGGCGCGCTGGAAGACCGAGCTGGACGGCAAGGGCTTCACGCACGCGCAGGCGAAGGTGATCCCGTTCGGCGCCGGGAGCTGCGCCGACCCCAAGGGCTACGGGAAGGTCTTCTCGCTGCAGGACCGACCGGTGTTCGACGACCCGGTGCCGCAGCGGGAGAACTTCTACGTGCTGTGCGTCGTTGCCGGTCCGTCCCCGAAGTACGGCGAGGGCTGGCAGCCGCACCGGTTCGCCTCGATGGACGGGCTGCGCGTCGATGACACTCCGCCCACCGTGGAGACCAAGCTGGATGTGTGGGAGATGGATGAGGGCTGGCGCGTGGACCCGATCTTCCGGCCGTGGGAGATCACCGGCTACGAGATCAAGTACGGCCCGCGCGACAAGACCGACTGCGCCGACCCCGAGGGCTACCGGCCCTACTTCCGGATCCCGACGTACCTGAAGAAGTCCGAGGCGCCGTGGCGGTACTGCGCGGTGGGCCTGGACCACGCCGACAACAAGACCAAGCCCAAGGTGCTCGACCTGGGCTGATGCGTGGTGGGAACGGCCGGGTGCGGGTGAGACGTGCCCGGCCGTTTCGTATGCGGACCGTCCGGCAATTCCGCTCGACCAGGCCGTATCAGCCGCAAGCTTGCCGCCGAGCAGGGCGAAATGATCAATTACCGCCCGATGTGCCGACGGCCGGCAGCGAGATCAAAAACGTCGGCCGAACTCGAACACGTTCGGCGATCCTTACCGTCCCCGAGAAATGGGATACCCCGCGGTGCTGCCAGGTCGGGGGTCCGACAGCACCGCGGGGTCGCTAGGAACATCGCTCCGCCACTCTTTTGCGTTACACCCGAAGGGGTTTGTGACCCAGGTCACTGCCGCGCGAGCGACAACGCACGGTTTTCAACTTTCACCACATCGAGCACACCAAGAAAGGAGAGCGGCCTCGGTGCGCGGGAGGTGCACCGAGGCCGCTCGAGCCTCCGCGGGTGCCGCGACGGCGAGGGCATGCCCGGTCGAGGGTGGGCGGCCATCGCGGCGAACCTTCCTCAGCGGAGGGAGTTCACCTGCTGCTGCGCGATCACCATCAGTTCGTGCCGCAGCGCCGGCGTGGCGGCGGAGTCGATGGCACGCGCGACTGCGCGGCGGGTCCGGGACTTGGCGCGGCGGGCACGAAGCTTCGCGGCCAGGTTCATCGGGTTCTTTCGCCCCCTTGGCGTTGGGATGTCCACCTGTCTCGTGGTGCTCCACCAGTATGCAACATCGAAACGAGTGCTTGCACCCGATTCTTCGGTGAGCTGGGGCACAGACCGACGATTCATCGGCGATCTACCAGGAAACCCCGGCTGTCTTTCGGTCAAACCTGTGATTTGACGAACAGGCGGTAACGTCGGGAAAGGTGCTCGGGTGAACGTGCCGCGACAGAGCGTGCACAGCGTGCGGCACTACTGATCGACTCAAACGCATCCAGGCTCGTTGCTGGGACGGACGGGGCGGTAGCAGCCGGCAACATCGTGAGCCGAGAAAACCGCTGCGGGGAGAAGAGGCACCGCAGGCCAGTTGAGAGACGGGCCAGCCCCACGGCGGGGCCAGCACATCCGCGCTCCGCCCATGGGGAGTCCCAGGTGTTCTGTCCGGTGCGGAGGCAGCTGGCAGGTAGGGCCGCCGAGGGCGGTGTAGTGCCCGTGACGTTGTCGATGTGCAGCCATCGGGGAAGGCGGCCCGACCGCTCGTCCGATCTGTCGTCCGCGGCGCACCCGCGCACCGCGGACCAAGATCAGTTGGCTGGGACCCTCATCGCGGCGCACTGTCCAGACACGTTCTCACCGAAGGGGAATCAGCCGAGCATCCCGCTTGCTCCCCAGAAGCAGGCACCGAACTCGGAACCGCTCGACGGTGCATGTTCGGCGCACGAGCAGCAGCGATCACCGCCCCACCCCGAAATCCCCGAACTCCGATCGACCGTCTGTCGGGGACAGGACGCACAACCGGCGCAAATCCGCCACCGCCAATGAGACCGGTGATCGCTCAGCCTCTTCTCCGCGCCTGCCGCCGATCGGTTCAGGACGGTTGCGGGCACTTCACGATCAGAGTTGGCTGGCAATATGGCTGAAGTCGTGACCAAGGGATCCGGCGAAGTAGAACGCATTGCGGACCGCGCGCGGCTGTGGGTGAGCTTCGCCGCGACCGGCAACACCCGTGCCGAGGCGGTGAACGCCCTCAACGCCCGGCTCGCCGATGTCGAGACCCTGCTCGACACCAGCGCGGTGGAGGTGCGCTCCCGGCACCTGTCCGTTTTCGAGAACTGGCAACGCCGACGCATGGTCGGCGCCCGCGCCGAGCAGCACTACGTGCTGCGGGTCTCCGACCTGACGGTGCTGGCGGACCTGGTCAGCCGGCTGCTCACGGCCGAACCAGCAAGTTTCAACGGCCCCGACTGGGAGCTGTCCGACGACGCCGACGCCGTCCGCGACGCCCAGCGCGAGGCGGTGGCGGACGCACGCCGCCGTGCCGAGGGCTACGCCGACGCGCTCGGCACCCGCCTCGGCCCTCTTCTCCGGCTGAGCGACGGCTACGAGGGCGGGGGCGGCTTCGCCCCGATGGCCGCCGCCGCGCCGCGCGCCCACCAGGAGTCCGTGGACGTCAGCAACCTGAACCTGGAGCCGCAGCTGGTCACGGTCTCGGCGAGCTGCACCACCGCCTGGTCGCTGCTGGACTGACCCGCCGCCCGGCCACCGAGCCGGGCCGGCCGCTGGCCGGGTTCAGCCCTGGGCGGAAGCCCCTCAGCCGGCGGCGAAAACCCTTCCGCCGGGCACGCTCGGCGTGATCCCGTGGGCACATGAGTACTTCGAAGCAAGCCCTGGTGTTGTACGTGGTGGGCGGCGGGGAGATCTGGCTCGCGTTGTCCCCGGAGGGCGCCGCCGAGGCGGAGCCCCGGCTGAGCCAGTACCTCCGGAGCGGGGTCACGCAGAACGTCACCGGCGCGGACGGCACCGCGATGGCGGTCAACTTCGCGCACGTCGTCGCCGCCTACATCACGACCGAAGGCGTGCCCAAGGGAACCGTCGGCTACAACCGATGAAACACGGACCACGACCGGCCGCGTGAACCCACGGAGCAGGCGGCAGAAGCTCAGGCCCGGCAACAAGATCCGGCAACCGCACAGCGGCTGATCGCGCCGTGCCACGACGTGTCACAGAGAACACGAGGACAGCGCCCACCGGAGGCGACCACGAGCGATCGCCGCTACGTGTCGCCGGTGACGGAACTCGTGGTTGCCAACCGGGTACCGGTGTACGAGCACCGCACGTCCACCGCGCAGCACCTGCGCGTCAGCTCCACAAAGGCGTTTCAGACCAACAGATCAGTCGTTCTCGAACACCTTGCGCCAGGACTCCACCGAGGACAGCTCCGGCAGGGCCGCCCGGTACTGCTCCTTCAGCCGCGGCCACTCCTTGACCAGGCGCCGGTAGTTCCGCACCGCCCTGGCCGCGAGCTGACGGAACACCTTCGGGTCGCGGCGACGGAACGCCACGCCACTGCCGTCCGCGTTCGACACGGTCGCGCTGTCCAGGTTGCCCAACAGGAACCAGCGCGCGTTGGTCGCCGGGATGTTGATCTGCGGGCGGTCCGCCGCGCTCGGCTCCGGGTCACTCAGGTTGTGCAGCAACGCCTTCGACGCGCGAGCCGCGATCACCGCCGGGTTCACCGGCGGCCTGAGCAGCCGCTCGGCGCGCACCATGTCGAAGGTCGGCGGTGGGAACTCCCGTGCCGAGGGCAGGATCTGCGCGTCGGCGTAGTTCTTGCGCAGCTTCTGCACCTCCGGCAGGGCGCTGCGCAGCGACTCGAACAGCCGTTCCGGCCCGGCCAGGAAGTCCTCGATCGCCTTCTGCTGCACCGCGACCGTGGAGTACTCCATCGACAGCAGGTGCCGCAGCGACAGCTTTAGGCCCTGCTTCAGCAGGGTCGCCCGCACGTCGTAGGGGCTGTGCAGCGCGGCCATGATCAGCCGGTTGCGGACGTGGAAGTACGCCGTCCAGTCGGTGGCGTCGTCCTTGTCCGTCCACGGCATGTGCCACACCGCCGAGCCGGGCAGGGTGACCGTCGGGAAGCCGTTCTCCAGCGCCCGCAACGAGTACTCGGAGTCGTCCCACTTGATGAACAACGGCAGCGGCAGGCCGGAGCGGCGCACCACCTCGCGCGGGAACAGACACATCCACCACCCGTTGTAGGTGGCGTTGATGCGGGCGTGCAGTTCCTCGGTCTCCCGCAGCGTCTCCTCGCTGAAGTCGTGGTCGGTGACCGCCCCCGGGGCTGCCCGCCACATGCAGCTGGACAGGTCGACGACCTCACCCATGCTGTGCAGCCGCGACCGCGCCTGCAGGTTGAGCATCTGGCTGCCGACGATCACCGGCTGCGCGAGCGAGCGGGCGAACGCGTTGGCCCGCAGCAGGCTCTCCGGCTCCAGCCGGATGTCGTCGTCGAGCAGCACGATCTGCTCGGTGTCGGTCTTCTCGAAACCCTCGTAGAGGGCGCGGGTGAAGCCGCCGGAGCCGCCCATGTTCTCCTGCTCGAGAACCTCGAGCCGGGTGCCGAGCTTGCGGGCGGTGGCGTTGAACCCCTCCTGGTCGCGCACCCTGCGGTTGCCCTGGTCGACCACGAAGACCTTGGCCACCACGTCCAGCACGGCCGGATCCTCGGCCAGCGCGGCCAGCACGGTGACGCAGTCGGCGGGCCGGTTGAAGGTGCAGATGCCGACCGACAGCTTCTGCTCGGGCAGGTCCTGGTCGGTGGTCCAGGCCGCTTCCTTGATCTCCAGCTGGCTGTCGTCGGTGAAGGCGTCGAACCAGATCCAGCCGCCGTCCTCGAACGGCGCCAGCGCCACCCGGAACTCCAGGCTGCTCCAGCTCTTGACGCTGCGCACCGCCTTGCCGTGCAGGTGAACGATGTCACCGTTGGGCTTGGAGCGGTAGACGTCGACCCGGCCGGCGCCTCGCACCGCCAGCCGCAGCACGACTTCCTCGATCTTGGTCCAGCGCTTCCAGTAGCTGGCGGGGAAGGCGTTGAAGTAGGAGGCGAAGGACACCCGGGCCGAGGGCGGCACCGTGATCGCCCGGCGGGAGCCGACGTGGCTGTGCACGTTCTGCGGCTCGTCGAGGTACAGCGGCCGGACGTCCAGCGGGTCCTCGTCCCGCGGCAGGATGACTCGCTGCAGGACGCGGTTCGCCGGGACGACCACCCCGCGGGCGGCAACCCGGGCCGAGGCCACATCGCTGAGCTTGCTGTCCGGCGCGGCCTCGGCCGTCGACGGCGGTGTCTTGCCGGCCTGCTGGGTCACCTCTCAGTCCTCCAACGATCCGTCGAGCGCGCGGCCCTCGGTGAAGTAGGGGGCGATCTTGTTGTCGAACATCGTCAACGCCGACCCGATCGCCATATGCATGTCAAGATACTTGTAGGTGCCCAGCCGACCGCCGAACAACACGTTGTTGGTGGCGGTTTCCTTGCGGGCCAGTTCCCGGTAACGCTCCAGCTTCGCCCGGTCCTCGGCGGTGTTGATCGGGTAGTACGGCTCGTCGTCGGCCTCGGCGAACCGCGAGTACTCCTTGACGATCACCGTCTTGTCCCGCGGGTAGCGGTCGGCCCGCTCGGGGTGGAAGTGCCGGAACTCGTGGATGCGGGTGTAGGGGACCTCCGCGTCGGCGTAGTTCATCACCGAGGTGCCCTGGAAGTCACCGGTGGGCACGACCTCGGACTCGAAGTCCAGGGTGCGCCAGCCCAGCTCGCCCTCGCAGTAGCCGAAGTAACGGTCCAGCGGTCCGGTATAGACCACCGGGGTGCCGGCCGGGAGGTCCTCGCGCGCGTCGAAGAAGTCGACGTTGAGCCGCACCTCGATGTTGGGGTGGTCGGCCATCCGCTCCAGCCAGGCGGTGTAGCCGTCGACCGGGAGGCCCTCGTAGGTGTCGTTGAAGTACCGGTTGTCGAAGTTGTAGCGCACCGGCAGGCGGGCGATGGTCGAGGCGGGCAGCTCCCTGGGGTCGGTCTGCCACTGCTTCGCGGTGTAGTCCCGGATGAACGCCTCGTAGAGCGGCCGGCCGACCAACGAGATCGCCTTCTCCTCGAGGTTGGTCGCACTCGCGGTGTCCACCTCGGCGGCGTGCTCGGCCACCCAGGCCCGGGCCTCGTCCGGGGTCAGGTAGCGGCCGACGATCTGGCAGATCTGTGCCAGGTTCATCGGCATCGGGTAGACCTGGCCATGGTGGATCGTGAAGACCCGGTGCTGGTAGTTCGTGAACTCGGTGAACTGGTTCACGTAGTCCCACACCCGCTTGTTCGAGGTGTGGAAGAGGTGCGCACCGTACTTGTGCACCTCGATGCCGGTCTCCGGCTCGGGCTCGGAGTACGCGTTCCCACCGATGTGGGGGCGCCGCTCCAGCACCAGGACGCGCTTGTCGAGTTGGGTGGCTGCCCGTTCGGCGACCGTCAGGCCGAAGAACCCGGAGCCGACAACGATCAGGTCGTAGCCCGCGACGCTCACGGGGCGCCAGGGTACCGACGTCATTTCTCCTCCTCGATCCGGGTGCCGTGCCGGCGGGCACGCAGTTGGAAGGCGGACACACCCGCCGCGACCAGGGCGGACACCCCGAGCGCGAGCAGCCCCACGCCCAGCCCCGGCGGGATCCAGCGCAGCCGGACCTCACCCCCGGCCACGTCCGGTGGCACGTCCACCACCAGCAGCCCGGCCGGGCCGGACCGCACCGGCAGCTCGCGCCCGGCGATCTCGGCCCGGTAGCCGGGCCAGGCCAGCCGGGCGAACGCCAGCGTGCCCCGCCCCGGTCCGGAGCGCTCGATCTGCAGTACCTCGGCCCGCTGGTGGTCCCTGGCGTCCGCGGTGACCCGCAGGTTCGGCGACGCCTGCGAGAGCCGTCCCTCCGGCCACGGTAGCGGAGCCGTGCGGTGCAGCACCGTGACGAGGTCGTTGCGTTCGGTGACCATGAAGCCGGCGGGCGGCTTCGGATCGTCGACCAGCGCCCGCTGCACCACGATCGTCTCCACCCGCATGAGGTCGAAGAGCGAGGGGCCGAGCTCGGTCGGCCGGCTCATCACCTGGTACGCCTCCGGGCAGGTGGAGCCGAGGTGGTTCATGCACAGCGTCGCGGAGAAGGTCTTGTTCCCCATGCCCGTGTAGGACGTGGTGCTGGCCACGCCCGCCGCCCGGTACATGTTGCCCAAGAGCACGTACCGCCAGCTCCGCTCCTTGTCGGTGCTGACCGCGGCGGACACGTCCGCCACCTGGAAGACCGTGCCCTGGTACCGCCGCGCGAAGTCCTGTTGGAGCTGGGTGACCGAGGTCGGGAAGCCGAACTGCGCGACGCTCAGGTTGCCCGGGAACCAGTGGAGCTGCAGGAACAGCACCACGGCCGTACCGAGGTGCAGGGCCACGGCCGTTGGACGACCGCCCCGGCGGGACAGCAGCACCGCGGCCGCGAGCAGGACCACGACGATCGCCGCGCCCAGCACGTACCGGAGGACACGATCCGGCCCGGCGGCGATGCTGAGGTAGGTGCCGCCCAGCACGATGGCCCCGCAGGCGGCGATCCGCCGGCGAAGGTGGTCGGTGCGCAGGCCGCTGCCGAGCAGGACCGCCAGCAGCACGGCGAGCGGCAGGTAGACATACTCGATCAGGCGCAGCGGCCAGCGGAACATCCACAGCTCGGACGGGCCGAGCGTGCACATCAGGTACACGACGGTGACGACCAGCGGCGAGACCAGGGCCTTCGCCCGACACCGCACCGCCTTCCAGTCGACCCAGGCCAGGATCGGCAGGGCGAACCAGGCGAAGTACATCGCCGGGGTCTCCATGCGCACCGCGCCGCCCGCCCAGGACCGGATCTGGGCGGCGGTGCCGGGGACGCTCATCCCGAGCAGGTCGCTGAGGTCGGGCCGGAGGAAGTCGTCGTTGAAGATCCGGCTCTCGGTGCGCCAGCTGACCGCGACGTTGCCCATCAGCGGCAGGAACACGAGCAGCGCCACCCCGCCCAGGGTCAGCCCCAGCACGAACAGGCGTGTCACCGCCCGCCAGTGACGCCGCACGGCGAACTCGATCATGAGCGCCAGCAACACCACACAGACGCCGAGCAGGCCGTAGGGGTTGCCGACGGTGATCGCGAGCGCCCCGAGCGCGAACGGCAGCAGCGTGAAGGACCGGTTGCGCGCCATCCGCCGGGCCGCCCACCACACCCACGGGACCCAGGCGAAGGACATCAGGCCGGCGGCCCAGGTGGCGGCCTCGAAGTAGAGCGTGAAGCCGCTGAACGGCAACGCCACGGCGACCACCGAGGACGCCCAGCGCGCGGCGCCGTACTCCCGGCAGAGCAGGTAGACGCCGAGCGCGAGCAGGACCAGGAACTCGGTCTTCACGACCGTCGCGGTGACCGCGAGGTCGTCGATCTTCGCCGCCAGGACGTAGTTGGCGGCGTTGACCGGGTTCCAGGTGCCGAACATGGCCTCGCCGGCGAGGTTGCCGCCCATCCACGCGTCGAGGTCGAGCATGGGCGGCCAGCCACCGGACAGGATGCCCTGCCCCAGCGCCCGCCACATGGGCACGAACTGGGCCGAGCTGTCGTCCCAGAAGTAGAAGACGCGGTTGTACAGCACCGGCACCTGGGCGAGCAGGCCGACCAGCACGCACACCGCGGTCCCGGCGAGGATCCCGCGCCAGCGGGAACCACGGGTGGGGGAGGTGACCTCCGGGACGGTGACCGGCTCGACGGCGGGCGGGTCGGACACGGCGGTCACGGGGCCTTCTCCACTTCTCGGACTTCTCGGCTGGGACTCGTTGCGACTTCGGTTCCCAGGACGCGGGGACGGTCGGTAAGGATCAGTTGGGCGACCAGAAATGTGATGGGGATCGCTGCCGCGGCGGCCAGCAGCGGCGCGTAGCGCTCGTCCATCCCGATGACGTCGACCAGGAGGTAGAGCCCGCCGGTCTGCACCGCGAAGTTGGTCAGGTTGGACAGCGGGAACAGCAGGAACTTCCGCAGCGTGGGACGGATGCGGAAGGTGAACCAGCAGTTCAGGAAGTACGAGCCGACCATCGCCAGCACGAAGGCGAGGACGTGCGCGACCAGGTACGGAACCACCAGCCGGAGCAGCAGGTAGAGGCCGAAGTACACGCCCGTGTTGAGGACTCCCACCAGCCCGAACCGGAACATCCGGGCGAGGCGGGACGTGGTGCTCGTGGTCACGGGTGGGAGCCTTCCCCCAACAGCGGGGCGCCTGGGCCGTCGGAGGTTTCCCAGTTCAGGTTGGTCCCGGGGCGACGGGTGACCACCTGTGGGCCACCGACGTCCGGCGCGGAGTCGAACTCCCGCTCGAAGCGGCTGACCAGGTCGTCCTTGCGCCCGAGCAACACCGCGGCCGGCCCGTCGACGCCGTTGCTGCTCTCCTTCACCAGGTAGTGCGGACGACGCTTGGTCTCGTAGTAGATCCGACCGAGGTACTCCCCGATGACGCCGAGGAACAGCAGCTGGAGCCCGCCCAACCCGGCCACACCGAGCATGGTGGTGGCGTAGCCGGGGACCTCGACGCCCGAGACGAGCGAGTCCACCACCACCCAGCCGGCATAGGCGAAGGACAACAGGGTGACCAGGCCGCCGAGGTAGATGGCCGCACGCAGCGGCTTGTTGTTGAAGGAGACGACCCCGTCGATGCCGTAGTTGAGCAGCTTGCGCAGGGTCCACTTGCTCTCGCCCTGCTCCCGCTGCACGTTCTCGTAGTCGACGGTCGCGGTGTCGAAGCCGATCCAGGAGAACAGGCCCTTGGAGAACCGGTTGTACTCGCCCAGCGACAGCAGGGCACGCACCGCGCGGCGGGAGAGCACGCGGAAGTCGCCGACCCCGTCCTCCAGCTCGACGTCCACCACCTTGTTGATCACGCGGTAGTAGAGCCTGGAGAGACCGCGGCGGACCGGCGCCTCGCCCTGCCGCGTGCGCCGCGCGATGACCTGGTCGTACCCGCTGCCGAGCAGCTCGATCATCTGGCTGAGCAGCTCCGGCGGGTGCTGCAGGTCGGCGTCCATGATCGCCACGGCGTCACCGGTGGCATGGGTGAGGCCGGCCAGCATGGCGGCCTCCTTGCCGAAGTTCCGGCTCAGCGCGATGTAGCGGAAACGGGGGTCGCTCACGCAGACACGACGCATCGCCGGCAGCGTGCCGTCCCGGCTGCCGTCGTCGACCAGCAGGACCTCGAAGTCCTCGGTGATGTCGGGCAACACCGCGACGAGTGCGGCATGCAGTCGCTCGATCCCGCGCTCCTCGTTGAAACACGGAACAACTACCGAAAGGCGCATGCCCCTCCCTCGACGACACACCGCGGACGGGCTCGTCTGACCGGGCCAGGAGGTCGGGAGCCCCCGCGAGCCAGAAAGCGGTCCTGTGGATACACGCCGTTACTAATTCGTCTCAATCGGACGCAATAGATCGACATCCAGGTGATAAACGGTGACCGATCCGCTACGAAAAGTACGCACTAATCCTGGAAGCTCCTCCAGCCCGGCGAACCCCGGCGCCCGATCGTAGTACAGCTCGTTGCCGGTCCAGTTGTGCGGCGAGCCCGCGGCACCGATGACCGGTGCCTTGTCATCGACATAGACCCACCGAATGTTCAGCTCCACCAGCATTCGACGGATTCCCGGGTCGTCCGGATACCGGTGGAAGGACTGCAGCAGCCGCCAGGTGGGCTCGGAGTACCGGGAACCCATCGGCAGGACGTTGACCACCGGCAGGCCGCGGTATACGTAGCCGTAGGTGGAGCCGTCGTTGGCGGAGTTGAGGACCCGCTCGCCCGGGCGGATGTGCTCGGCCAGGAAGTCGAACGCCTTCCGGTCGTCGTCGGTTACCCGGTGGAAGTGGGCCAGCCGGTAACGGCTCTCCACCGTGTTCTGGTCCACCCGCAGATACGACCGGGTGGGACCGGCCGAATAACCGGCCGTGAGCAACACCACTCCCGCCGTGGTGAGTGCGAGGACCGGGGCGGGGCGGACCGACCGTCGCAGTCGGACAGCCAGCGCCACGGTCGGAACCACCAGGCCGAGGCCGACGAGCGTCGGCACCAGCAACCAGATGTGCGCGCCCAACCGCTCGACACTGTTGTAGAAGAAGGAACCAATCACGGAGATGGCACCGGTACCGGCACGCAGGTACATCACGATCGCCAGCGCCGCCCAGATCGCCCACGCCGTGACCAACCCCAGCGGCCGGCGCAGGACGAGGACCGCGACGACGCCGGCGAGGGTGAGAACCGCGGCCGCGAGCTGTCCCGACGAGCGGGGCGCGAGGTCGACGTATCCACCGTAGACCAGGCCGAACACGCGACCCACCGCCACCTCGGTCGGTGTGCGTCCGATGTCGGGGGGGAAGGTGCTGGTGTGTTCGGCGGCGCCGAGCACGTGGACGAGGACCGGCGCGGTCACCACCGCGACGACCGGGACCACCGGCAGCATGGCGAGTACCCGTTCCCGGAGCCGGAACCAGCCACCGCGCCCCAAGGTGTCCCCGGCCAGCCAGGCGGCGACGGTCAGCGCGATCGAGACCGCAACGCTCGGGTGCAGGGCCACGGCTCCGGCGCAGGCGGTACCGACGGCGAGGGGATACTGCCACTCCCGCCATCCGTTGCGCGGCAGCGAGAGCAGCGCCGCCACCAGCGCGGGGGTGACGGCGAGGGCGGCCGCGTTGGGCAGCACGCCGCCGATCTGGGACAACAGGTACATCGGCCGGTACAGCCCGATTGCGACGACCGCGGCGACACCGCCGGTGAGCAGCGCCGCCGGCCCGCCGAGCCGGGCCCGTCGGGCGGCGAACCAGGCCAGTGCCGCGACGGAGACCGGCCACACGGCGCCGAGAAAGACCACCGTCACCGCGTTGAGGCCGGGAATCGGGCCGGCGAGGACCCCGGCCACCGAGGACAGCAGGTGCAGTCCGTTCGGGTACGGGTTGACCGGGGTCCCGGTCAGGACGTCGACGGGCAGCGACTGCCAGGGCGCCCCGTTGCCGGTGCGTTGGATGTAGGAGGTCAGCAGGGTGTGCACGATCGTGTCGTGCTCCTGCGGAACGGTGGACAGCGGGCCGATGCCGCGGAGCCAGGAGTGTGCGCCGGCGAGGGCGGCAAGCCCGACCATCCCGACGCCGACACCGGCCGCAACGCGGCCGGCCACCCGCCATCGCGAACCTGCGCGGACGACCGCGGCCGGCGAGGAGAGGCGGCGGCCCCGCCACCACCGCGTGCCGCCGATCGCGGCGAGTCCGGCGGTCACCACGGCCAACTGCGCCGCCCCGTAGCCCAGCCCCAGCGGGACACAGAGGGTCGCGGCCAGCGTGCCCACGCCTACGCTTGCCGCCGGCGCGAGGGTGATCCACCAGAAGTGGCCTCGCACCCCGCAGGCGGCGAGCAGCGCCATACCCGGGAGCAGAACGACGAGTAGGGCGGTGACCAGCACGAACAGGTCTGCCAACGACATGGAGGGAACCATTCGTGTCGGGAATTTGCGCGACACAGGTTAGGGCCGAATACCGGTTCCCGATCGTGCGATACCGCGCTCCCCAATGAGGTGAGGTTCGAGGTCATTTCCCGCTGCAGGTTGTGGCAAGAGACGCAGTTCACTCGGTCGCAACCGTCCGGCGGGCGAACGCGTCTCCCTCGTTCGGAGCACCACGTCGAGGAGAAGAGCCGCCGCTTCGATGTCCCGTTCGATGTCCCACCCCTACCGGGTCCTGGTCGCGCTGGCGCTCGCCGGCTTCATGCTGGCGTGCGCACCGGCCGAACCGGCACCCGTGCCGCGGCCCGCCGAACCGGACCGTACGCGGTACCTCCAGGTGGTCGCGCACCAAGACGACGACATCCTGTTCATGAACCCCGACGTGCAGGATGCGATCCGGGGCGGTTATCCGGTGGTGACGGTGTTCCTCACCGCTGGCGAGTCCAATGCGCGGGATGTCGGGCGTTACGCCGCCGGGCGGCAGGCCGGTGCGCGCGCGGCGTACGCGGCGATGGCGGGGGTTGCGGACGACTGGTCGGGGGAGCCGTTGCGGTTGGGCGACCAGCACCAGGCCGAGCTGTACACGTTGCGGGGAAAGCCCCGGGTACAGCTGGTCTTCTTGAACCTCCCCGACGACAACAACCCGAATGCCACGGGAGGCAAACACGCTCTGCTGCGGCTGTGGAAAGATCGGTCGAAGTCGCTCCGTGTGGGCACTGTCGTACCACAGGGGGCGACGGTGCCTGGTTCGTCGAGCTACAGCCGCCGTGAACTCGTTGACGCACTGGTGACGTTGCTTCGCCGCTTCCAGCCGACAGTGGTACGGACCCAGGACCCGCAGCCGGACAGCCGTTACACGCGGAACTGGCGCCCTTTCAACGATCATCCGGACCACGTCGTCACCGCACGGCTGATGGACGAAGCGCTCCGGACGTACCGGGTTTCCGGGGCGGACGCACGGTTCGTCGTCCGGAACTACCGGAACTACAACGTGGAGGTGGTGCCGCCCAACCTCTCTCCCGAGCAGCAGAAAGAAAAACTCGACGTTTTCCGCGCCTACGCCAAGAACGACCCGTGGGTCAGCACGAAGGGCGCCTACGACGTCTGGCCGCGGCGGATGCGCTACCGCTGGCCGCTGGGTTCGTCGTGGGTGGGGCACAACGCGGACGGGAGGTTGCAGGCGTTCGCGGTGGTGTCGGGACAGGCCGTCACGTGGTGGCAGGAGGGCGACGGGTGGTCCGGCCCGGTCTCCCTCGCGGATCCGGGTGGGCCGCTGGCGCCGGGCCTGTCGGTGGTGACCGACCGGCAGGGCCGGTTGCGGTTGTTCGGGCGGCGGCTGGACACGCACGAGGTGGTGGGGCTCAGCCAGCTCAAGCCGAACGGCCGGTGGAACTCGGTGTGGGAACCGCTGGGCGCGCCCGGAGCGCACGGCCCGGTGGTGCCGGAGTCGGTGGCGGCCTCCCAGGTGGGGCAGCCGGTGGTGACGGTGGACGGTGCGGGACGGCTGGTCCTGGTCATCCGGAACGCGCGCGGTGGGGTGAGCGCGCGGGTGTGCACCAGCGGCAGCTGGGGCGAGTGGCTGAATCTGGGTGGGAGCGAGGTTCGGGCCGGGGTGACGGCGGCCACGCGGGCTGACGGGACGGTCGAGGTGTTCGCCACGGCGCCGGGTGGAGTGCTGCGGTGGACGCAGTCTGGGCGTTCCTTCGCACCGGGTGAACCGATACGCGGGGTGCAGCCGGGTGGGCCGCCGGTTGCCGTGCGGTTCGGCGACCGGTTGGCGGTGCTGGTGACGGCGGCCGGTGGGCAGCAGTTGTTCGTGGGGCGGCAGGATCGTGACGGCCGGTGGTCCACGAAGATGGTGCCGGTGCCGGGTGGGCCGGGATCGGTTGCCGGTGCCGCGGCGGGCTCGGACCTGTTGCTCGTGGGGCGGGGCGCGGACGGCAGGGGACGGACCTTGCGGATGGGTTCCTCGGGGCCGCCTGGGCCATGGACGGATCTGGGTGGGAGCCTGGTCGACGAGCCGGTCGCGATCACCGCACGGGACGGCAGGGTGGTGTTGTTGACGCTCGGCCCGGCCAGTCGGCTGCTCGTCAACGTGCAGTACGCACCCACACCCGAGTCGCAGTTCACCGGATGGCGTACCGCCGGAAGCTAGCGGGAGAACGGGAAACTCGGAACAGCGGTTGGGCATCAGTCACCCGTCGCCAGACCGGAACCAGGTGGAATTGCTGCTCGGCCCGGATGGTCGGCTGCCTGTCATGCTTGGGTATCGCGCAGCCAGCTTCTGGTCTGTTTGACCCGGACCGGACCACCGAATACGGAAAGCGCCTCGAGCCGGAGCAAGCGCGGCCCGGCATCGCGGCGGGCTCGGTGCGGGTCACTGGAGCCGGCACGAGGCTAGCCGTCGCGCACGTGCGCTTCTTTCGGTCCGCAGTGGAGGTGGGCCGCACGACGTTGTGCGGCCACGGGATTCAACTCAGCCTGTCGCCGTCCTGCTTCTCTTGGGCAGGATCCGCAGCGACTCGAGGGACGCTCCCCGTGCCCGTCGGGAACCTGCGTAGGCCGCCGCGCGGATCGCGGCCAGCCATTCGGGAGCCGGCCGCAGCACGGGGTGGGAGTTGAGCAACGGGTCGAAGGAGACGGCGCAGTCCTCCTCCCTCGGCAGCGGATGACGAACCACCAATTGACCGATCGGACGCCACGGCTGACATGCCTCGGCCGCCGCGATCGTGAAAACCAGCGGCTGTCCCAGTACCGCTTCCCGTACCGCATCGACGGAGCTACTGACTATTCGGTCGGTCTGCTCCGGAAAAGCACCCAACCACACGAGCCGGGCACCGATCCGGTAAGGCTGGACGGTGCTGTAGACGCAACCGGTCCAGTCGAGGGCGGGCAGGAACGCCAACCGGGTCAGGGCAAACCTGCCCGAGCTCAGGAACAGGATGTCGGTCGGGTCAGCGGCACCGCCCACCGGCGGAATCCGCAGGGTGAGCCCCAGGACGTCCGGTAGCGCACCCGGGGTGTTCACGCCCTTGGACAGCCGCACCAGCACGGGGAGCGTCTTCCGCTCCTCGGTGTGCGGGTCCTGCCCGGACAGCACCTGCGCCACCGAAGGAGGCGCGGCGCCGGAGCCGATGACCAGCTCGCCTTCGAACAGCGAACCCACGGGGTGGAAGACCTTGGTACCCCGCAGGGTCGCGCCCAGCGCGACAACCGCCCTTACCGTCGACGTAGCCCACCACAGGAAACTTCGCCCGATGGCTCCCCCAAAAGGAGGTATGCCGATGGGAAATGGTTCGTCCTTATGGGTTGCGGCTACTTCTGTTTTTGTCGCCATGCCTCCAGCTTCCGCGCAATCAAGCCAAAAGCAAGGGCTGTGACGTAACCAACGAACGTATGGGGGTGTCATTCGTGGGGCACGTGGCTGCAGGACATTTGGCCCCCTTACTGCTTCTTGCTGATATTTGCTGATGGGGTGCGAGCCCGCAGGTTCCGATCGGACGATCACCGACCGGCACGGCGGGCGTCACAGCCCACGCTGAAGATCGTCCTCCGCATGGGCTCGAGAGAGTCGACACCCTCATCCGTCCGCGCCACAAGCCAACCCGACCGAACCACGTGGACTGGCACCGGATGCGACAGTCCCTTGTGGATTCAGTGCCGGCGGGGGAAGCCCTAGTCCAGGTGTGGCACCACCCGGTCGGCAACATGGCGGGCAATCTCCAGGCTGGCGGTGGCCGCCGGAGACGGCGCGTTGAGCACGTGCACCTGACGCGGCGCGATCTCGAAGAGGAAGTCGTCCACCAGCGAACCGTCGGGTAGCATCGCCTGCGCCCGGACACCGGCTTCCGCCCGCACCAGGTCCGCCTGCCGGATCGCGGGTACCAGCCGGGCCAGGCTGGCCGCAAAGCGCTTCCGCGACATCGAACGGACGACCTCGCTCACGCCGGTCCGCAGGTAGCGGCGCGCCAGCCGCCACGTGCCGGGAAATCGGACCACCTCGGCGATGTCCCGCGCGGAGATGTCCCGCCAGCGGTAACCCTCCCGGCGCAACGCCAGCACCGCGTTCGGCCCAGCGTGCACGCTACTGTCGATCATTCGGGTCAGGTGCACGCCGAGGAACGGCAACGCGGGATCCGGGACCGGGTAGATCAACCCGCGGACCAGGTGCCGCCGCTCGGGCCGCAACTCGAAGTACTCGCCGCGGAACGGCACGACGCGTGCTTTCGGCCGCAGCCCGGCTAGCAGCGCCACCCGGTCGCTGTGCAGGCCCGCGCAGTTGACCAACGCGTCGGCCCGCACCACCCCGTTCGCCGTTGCCAGCTCCACGCTTCCGTTCCGGCCCCGGATACCCAACACCTCGGCGTTGGTCCGCAGCTCGTTCCCGCGCTCGGCCAGCCGGTCGGCGAACGCGCGGCACACCCCGCCGTAGTCGACGATCCCGGTGCTCTCCACCCGGAGCGCGGCCACGCAGCTCACCTCGGGCTCGTACTCCAGTGCCTCCGCCGTCGAGATCCACCGCGCGGGCACGCCGTTGCGCTCCGCCCGTCGCGCCAGGGTCGCCAGTTGGGGCAGCTCCGCCTCACCGGTGGCCACGACAAGCTTTCCGCACACCTCGACGGGCACACCGTTCTCCCGGGCGAACCCGACGATCGACCGGCTCCCGGCCACCGCCATCCGCGCCTTGTGCGAGCCGGGCCGGTAATACAGCCCCGCATGCACGACGCCGCTGTTGTGCCCAGTCTGGTGGGCGCCCCAGCGGGCCTCCTTCTCCAGCACCGTCACCGCGATACCGCGCCGCACGGCCAGCTCGTGCGCGACCGCGAGCCCGACGATTCCTCCCCCGACCACGGCGACGTGCGGCACCCGCGAACCACCTCCAAGTGGGGACTGGAACCCCTCCAGACTACGGCTCGTCACCGCGAGGTGACGGGCGGAGTGAGCATCGCACCGGCAAGGCGCGCAGCGAAGCCCGCAGCCGAGCAGTTCGGCTACATCCGGTTTTGGTTCCGTTACTCCATGATGCCTAGACTCCGTCCGGACCAACCCGCGGGAGAGGTATGTCACACCCACCGATTCCCCTGGGCCAGCCCACCGTCGGTGACGCGGAGCTGGCCGCGGTCGCCGAGGTGTTCCGGTCGGGCTGGCTGGCCGGGGCCGGGCCGACCTGCCGGCGGTTCGAGGAGCGGCTGGCCGACCGCACCGGGACCCGGCACGCACTGGCCACCGCCAACTGTGGCGCCGCACTGCACCTTGCACTGCTGGCGCTGGGCGCGCTGCCCGAGGACGAGGTGATCGTCGCCGACTACACCTTCCCCGCCACCGGGCACGCGGTGGTGTGGACGGGTGCCACCCCGGTGTTCGTCGACGTCCGGCCGGATATCTGGACGATCGATCCGGACGCCGTCAACGCCGCCGTCACGTCGCGCACGATCGGCATCATCGCCGTCGACTCCTTCGGCCAGCCGGCCGACTACGACGAGCTGCGTGCCATCGCCGACCGGCACGGCCTGTTCCTGATGGAGGACGCGGCCTGCGCGGCCGGTGCCACCTACCGCGACCGGCCCGCCGGCGCGCTCGCCGACGTGGCCACGTTCAGCTTCCACGGCCGCAAGGGCATCACCGCCGGCGAGGGTGGCGCCCTGGTCACCGATGACGGTGAGCTGGCGACACGGGCCCGCACCCTGCACAGCTACGGCGTGGAACCGGCGCTGGACCGCGCGGGCTCGGTGGAGTTGGCCGTGCCGATGTTCTCCGATGCGGGCCACAACTACCGGATGTCGGATGTCGCGGCGGGAGTCCTGCTGGCACAGCTCGACCGGCTCCCGGAACTGCTGACCGCCCGGCAAAGGGTGGCCAGGGCCTACACCGAACTCCTCGGTGACGTGGAACAGGTGCGGCTGCCGGTCGAACTCCCCGACCGGACCCATCCCTGGCAGTCCTACGTGCTCACCCTGACGCCGGAAACGGACCGTGACGCCGTCGCCCGGCACCTCCGGCAACACGGTGTCCAGTGCACCTTCGGGACCTACGCCTCACATCTTCAGCCCGTCTACGGGCGGACCGATCCGTGCCCGGTCTCCGCCGACCTCTTCCGGCGGCACCTGGCCATCCCCATGCACGCCAACCTCACCGACGACCAGGTGGAGCAAGCTGCCGCCGCCGTCCGCGCCGCGGTCGCGGCAGCCCGACCGAGATGACGACGCCGACAGGAGAAAAACCCCGAATGTCCTCCCGTACCGTCCTCTTCACCGGCGGGGCCGGCTTCATCGGCCTGCACGTCGTTCCCCTGTTGCTGGAGCGTGGTTACCGGGTCCGCATATTCGACAACATGTTCCGTGGCGACCGCGACCGCGTGGCGGAGCTGGCCGCCACCGGCAGGGTCGAGCTGATCGACCAGGACGTCCGCTACGGCGGAGCCGTGTACCGCGTGATGCGGGGGTGCGACCACGTCATCCACTTCGCGGCGGTGTCGATCAACAAGAGCCAGGCCGACCCGTACGAGTCGATCGACATCAACATGGTCGGCAACCACAACGTGTTCGCCGCGGCCGCGGAACACCGGATCCGTCGCCTGGTGTACGCGTCCTCGGCATCGGTCTACGGAGAGCCGCGGAAGCTCCCGATGCACGAGGACGACGAGCTGAACCCGCTGACGCCCTACTGCATCGCGAAGCGGGCCGGCGAGGACCTGCTGCGCTTCTACCAGCGTCAGCGCGGACTCTCGTGGATCGCCTTGCGGTTCTTCAACGTCTACGGCCCGGGACAGAAGCCCACCGCCTACTACACGTCGGTGATCAACCACTTCGTGGCCCGCCTGCGGAACGGGCAGCCGCCGGTCATCGACGGCAGGGGCGAGCAGTCGATGGACTTCATCCACGTCCGGGACATCGCGCGCGGCGTGGTTGCCGCACTGGAGTCCGAGCGCGGCAACATGCCGATCAACCTCGGTACCGGAGTGGACACCTCGGTCGCCCAGCTGGCGAAGATCCTCATCGACGCGGTCGGGGTGGACGTGACACCGGAGTTCAACCCGCGCGACGTGCTGGTCTCCCGGCGGGCCGCGGACATCCGCCGGGCCCGGGAGGTCCTGGGCTGGCAACCAACCGTCAGCATCGAGGACGGCATGGCCGACCTCGTCCGCCGAACCCCAGCGGGTTCTCGCCGGACACCCGCACCCGATCGGCTCCCGCGAACTCCCGCACCGTCAAGCACATCGTGATCGGTCACGGGAACCTCCAGCCAGAAGTGGATCACGGTATCCCGGCCAACCCGTACAACCCGCACGCCTGGATCATCGGGGAGCCCAGTATCGGGCCCGGTACCTGGGTGGGGGCGTTCACCGTGCTCGACGGCTCGGGCGGGCTGGCCATCGGCGCGGGGTGCGACATCAGTTGCGGGGTGCACATCTACACGCACAGCACGGTCCGGCGCTGTGTCACCGGCCGGGCCTGCCCCGAGGTCGACCGCGCGCCCGTCCGTATCGGCGACCGGGTCTTCCTCGGGGCCCACGCCGTTGTCCTGATGGGAGTGACGATCGGCGACCAGGCGGTCGTCGGTGCCGGCGCGGTCGTCTGCTCCGACATTCCTGCCCGCACGTTGGCCGTCGGGGTGCCGGCACGGCCCACCGCGCGGGTCGTCGTCGACGGGTCCGAGGTGCGCTTCGAACCCCTGCACACAGCCGTCTTCAGCTAGGAGAGCCCCAGGTGCGGATCGCGGTCGTCAACAACTTCTTCCCGCCCCGGCCGGGCGGCAGCTCCCACCTCTCCGAGGCGCTGGCTCGTGGTTATGCCGCGGCCGGGCACGAGGTGCTGGTACTGACCGCCGGCTACCGGGACTGTCCGGACGTCGAGGCCCGGGACGGGTTGCGGATCGTCCGCCTGCCGTCGTGGACCCTGCCCCGGACCAAGCTCGCGGTCAACTTCGACATCGCCTACACGTTGCGCCCCTCCCTGCCCCGGCAGGTCCGTCGGGTGTTGGACGACTTCGGCCCGGATGTGGTGCACCAGCACGGCCAGTTCTTCGACCTGACCTGGGTCACCGGCTGGTGGGCGCGGCGCCGCGGGGTGCCGGTGCTGCTCAGCGTCCACACCAGGATGGAGAGCCCGAAGCCGTTGTACCAGAAAGCTTTCCGGCTCGGTGACGGCCTGCTCGTGCACCCGATCCTGCAACGCTACCGGCCCAGGTTCGTGGTCATGGACAGCATCATGGACGCCTATATCCGCGCGCGGTACCGGGACGCCATCCGCGCCCTGCACTACATTCCGGTCGGCGTGGATCCGAAGGGGGTCTCCGCCGGGAACGCGAAGCTGGTGCGGGAACGGCACGGTCTGGGCGACGCACCGCTGATCGTCTCACTCGGGCACGTGATCCCGCAGCGGGCACGGCTGCCACTGGTGCGGGCGTTGCCGGCCATCCTGCGCCAGGTCCCGGACCTGCGTGTGCTCGTGGTGGGCGGCGTCTACTACGACGAGTTCCTCCAGCTCGCCGAGCAACTCGGGGTTCGGGAGGCGATCGTGCCGGTCGGCGCGGTGCCACGCGCCGAGGTGCCGCACTACCTGGCCACGGCCGCGCTGGAGGTACACGACCTCGAGGGATGTGGGCTGGGCACGGCGAGCCTGGAAAGCATGGCCGCCGGGGTTCCGGTGGTCGCCGCCGTGCGGGCGGACAACTTTCCCGGCATCGATCTGGTGGACCGCAAGCACCTGTTCCAGGTGCCGCTCGGTGATGACCTCGCCCTGGCGGAGACCATCATCGAGATCGTCCGGGACCCGGAGGGTGCTCGCGCCCAGGTCGCCGAGCACGCCCAGCAGCTCATCAAGGAACGGTTCACGCTGGACGCCGTAGTGGACCAGCACCTTGCGGTCTTCGCGGAGATGGTGGGGGTGGGCCGGTGAGTACGCGACCCATCACGGTCCTGGCCACGAGCGTGGGCAACGACGGTTTCCCGTCGGTTCTGGAGGCGTTGAAGGGAACCGGGGAACGCGAGGTGACAGTCGTCGGTGTGGACGTCCGCGAGTCCGCCCCCGGCCTGTACCTCGCCGACCATGCAGCACTCGTACCGCAGCGGAACCAGCCCGACGCACTGATCGCGGCGATCCTGGGACTGGCCGGGCAGTACCGGGTCGATGTTCTGCTGCCACTGTCGACCGAGGATCAGCCGTTCTACGCCCGATGGGCACCTTTCTTCACCGAGCACGGGATCGTGACCGCGACGTCCGCCCCGGAGGCGCTGGGTGTCGCGAACGACAAGCTGGCACTGCTGGAGATGTGTCGCCCGGCCGGGATTCCGTGCCCGCGCTATGTGCCGGTACGGAGCCTGCGACAAGTCGAGGCGGGTGCCGTGGCGCTCGGCTGGCCGGAGCGTCCGTTCGTGTTCAAGCTGAACCACGGAGCGGGCGCGTCCGGGGTCAAGATCGTCGATCCGAAGCACGGTCGCATGGCGCGCCTGTTCGACCGCGACAACCTACGAATCCGTTACGACGACCTCCTCAACGGTCTGGTCGAGCTCGAGGAGTTACCTCCCGCACACCTCGCGGAGTACCTGCCCGGCGAGGAGTACAGCGTCGACGTGCTGTGCGACCGGGGCCGACCGCTGTCCACCGTGGTCCGGCATCGGCTCTCCACCCACTACGGCCTCGCCACCCACGCCGTCGTGGTGGAGCGACCCGATGTGGCCGCGGTGGCCGAAGACCTGGTGCGCCTGCTCGGCCTCAGTTACGTGGTCAACGTGCAGCTACGCTGCGACGCATCCGGGGTGCCTCGGTTGATGGAGGTCAACCCGCGCATCCCGGGCACGATCGGACTGTCCGTGGCCGCCGGGGTGAACATGCCCTATCTGGCCGTCAAGCATGCACTCGGCGAGGGTTTCGTCGTTCCCCAGCCCAAGATTGGCACGGAGCTGGTGCGCACCTGGCGCACGGTCCTGCCGGACAAGCGAATCGAGCAATGGTGATTGCGGCACTTTTCGATCTCGACGGCACGCTCGTGGATCTCGGGGCACCTGCGGACGATTTGGCGGAGCTGAGGGCGCGGCTGCGTGCCCTCGCCGAGGCCGAGGGGGTGCTCCTACACCACTTCGGGATCTTTCCGATGTACCGGGCGCTGTGCGCGGCCGGACGCGGTGCGGCCGGGGCGCGTACGCTGATCGACTCCTACGAGGTGCGATGGGCCCGCTCCACGGCCCGCCCGCTGGTCCGTCCTGACCTGCTCGCGGCCCCGATCCGACTGGTGACCAGCAATGGTCGTGCCTGCGTGCAGGCCCTCCGCGCGGAGGGCCTGCTTCCCGGAGGGGACGGGCGGGACGTCACCCGGGACGAATGTGCGGACCTCAAGCCGTCCGCCGATCCCCTGCTGCGGGCGGTTTTCGGGCTCCCCGCGGATGTTTCCCTGCCGTTCGTCGGGGATGGTCGGGTGGACCGGCAGGCCGTCGACGCCTATCTGGTCAGCGGTGGCCGTCCACCCCTGCGGTTCGTGCCGGTCGCCCCTGGCACCGGCTCCCCGGAGCCGGTGCGTTCCGCGGATGAGTTGCTCGCCGAGTTGGGAGGTGTGCCGTGCCGATGACGGCTCCCTGGGGGCACCTGGTCACGGAACGACGGTTCTCGCTCACCGCCGACCAGGACTGGGCGCCGGAGTGGGCGACGCGGGCGCTTCTCGACTGGGCTCATGCCGCCAATCTGCCGTTGCACGTGTTTCAGACCAATCCCTCCCCGGCGCTGGACGAGGCGGCGAGAGCCGGCGCGATCACCCGTGGCTGGCACCCGAACTTCGCTCCGGGCTCCTCCCACGGTTCCGATCCACGAGCGGTGGTGGCGCACTTGGCCGGCTTCCTCCCCGGGGTTCGGACCGTCCGCTCGCACGGGTTCAGCGAGAGCTATCAGGCGTGGCTTGCCCTGGCCGATGCCGGGATCCGCTTCGACTCGCAGTTCCCCTCGGCGTTCTCCGGTCATCTGCTGCCGATGGTCCACGCCAGCGGCATCGTGCGGTTGCCCGTGTGGTTCGAGGACGACGTGTGGATGCGACTGTTTCCCGGGGCCGGAGAGATTTCCCCGATACGGCGGACCCTCGCGTGCCCGGGCCTGAAGATCCTCAACGTGCACCCGGTCCACATCGCGCTGAACAGTCCGAGGATGACTTTCTACGACACGCGTCGGGAGGCAATCTACAACGGGGACGGTCCGCTGGCGGCGCATCCCGGCTTCGGCGTGCGGGACGCGGTCGAGGCGGTCGTTGCCGCCGCTCGGAACGATGGTGCGGACTGGTACTCGTTCGAGGACCTGTGTGACGAGGTCGCGCGGCTGGTCGCCGCGAGTGAGGAGCTTCAGGCGACCGCGCCCGTCCTGGCTCCGCCGACCGCGGCCGGCTGACCACGACTCGACTCGGGCGCGTGCCGACGGTACTTGTACACGATCAGTACACGCCAATGCCTTCCGGAGCCTGCGTGCGGACCCCGGATCGCGCACGTTCGGACGTCCATACGGCGCTTTCCCGGAGGCGAGCTACCACACGGTGCGCCGGCAGGATGCGACGGCGTTCCGTCGTCGCGTCCAGCCGGCCCCACAGCACACCGAGGAACCGGTCGAGCTGGCTGGCCAAAGGCTCCCGCGAGGACACCAGCTCCGGGATCTCGATGACGGCCTGCTGCCGGTAACCGAGCCCGTCCGGGCTGACGGCCTCGTGCGAGACGTGCCGGTAGAGCGTGACGTCCCGGCGTAGCAGGTCGATCTCCACCAGCCGGCCCACCTCATGGATCACCAGCGACCGGACCTTGCGCTGGCCGATCCGGCTGGCCGAGACGGTCGCGAGTGCGCCGTCGGCAAAGGACAGGACGGCCTCGGCCACGTCCTCCGCCTCCGATCCGGACAGCGGATGGAAGTAGCCGAACGTGCCCTGCACCATGGCGGGCTCGACACCGCCGAACACCTGGATCGCCAGGTCGACGTCGTGCACGAGCAGATCCCATGCCACGCCGGTGCGGATCCGTGGCGCATACGGCGAGTGCCGGACGGCGCTGACGTGCACCGGTTCGCGGAGCAGGGGTAGCGCGGTCAGCACGGCCGGGTTGTAGCGCTCCAGGAACCCGCACATCAGGGGCACGTCCCGGCGCTCGGCCAGCCGCACGACGTCCTCGGTCAACACCAGGTCGGCGCACACGGGTTTCTCGACGAGGAGCGGGATGTCGTGCTCGAGCACGTGCTGGGCCAGCTCGTGGTGCGTTTCGGTCGACGACGCCAGCACCACGGCCTCGACCTGGTCGAGCAGATCGATCTCGGGGAACCAGGGCACGCCGAAGCGCTCCGCCAGTGCCCGACCGACCACCGGAGACGGGTCGACGACCGCGGCGAGGTCGGCCTGCGTCGACTGGGCGATCACGCGCGCGTGCAGGGACCCCATCGAACCGCAGCCCACCAGCAGAACCCTGGCTCTGGCGCCGTTGCCGCTCCTCATGCGGCGAATACCTCACGCACGGCGGCGATCACGGTATCGACATCCGCGTGGCTGAGCGCGGTGTGCACGGGTATGGACAAGCACTGCCGGGCAACTCTCGCCGCCACCGGCACCTCCGCCGCAATGACATTGGGATGTTCTCGGTAGCACGGGTGATCGAAGACCACCCGGGGGTAGTAGACGCCGCTGCCGACGCCCAGCTCGGCGAGCCTGGCAGCCAGCTCGTCCCGCGTCACCGGGGCGTCGTTGGTGACCAGGACGGTGTACTGGTGCCAGACGTGGGAGCGGCCGGGCAGCTCGCGGGGAACCCGTAGGCCCGGCAGCTCGGCGAGTCCGGCGCTGAGCCGGGCGGCATTCTCCTTCCGTTGCGCCACGAGGCGTGGAAGTCGTTCCAGCTGTGGGATGGCGACGGCGGCGTGCAGGTCGGTCAGTCGGTAGTTGTACCCCGCAAGCTCGTACCGGTAGCGCTGCCGCATGCCCTGGTTGCGCAGCAGGCGGAGATGTTCGGCGAGCGCGTCGTCGTCCGTGGTGATCGCGCCGCCCTCCGCGGAGGTGACGTTCTTGGTGGCGTAGAAGGAGAAACAACCGGTTCCGAAGTCCCCCACGGGACGGCCCTGGAAGGTCGCGCCGTGCGCCTGGGAAGCGTCCTCGACCAGGTGCAGACCGTGCTCGTCGGCGACCGCTTCGATCTTACCCATGTCGGCGGACTGGCCGTAGAGGTGAACAGGGAGCAGCGCCGCGGTGTTCGGGCCGATGGCGGCCGCCATCGCGTCCGGGTCCACGCAGAAGTCGTCCTCGCGAATGTCGGCGAACCGCGCGGTGGCCCCGGTTCCCAGGATCGCGTTGAGGGTGGCGACGAACGTGAACGGGGAGGTCACCACCTCGTCACCGGGGCCCAGACCGAGCGCCTGCAACGCCGCGGCCAGCGCGACCGTGCCGTTGGCGACGGCGACCGCGTGCCGGGTGCCGGCCATCTCGGCGACCGCCGCCTCGAAACGTTCGACCATCGGGCCCTGGGCGAGGATGCCGGAGCGGAGCACCGCCAGGACGTGGGGCTCGGAGTCCCGGACGTCCACCGCCGTGATTGGGATCATGTTCGTTCGCTTCCAGCAGGGGGCCGCCGACAGGGGTGGCCGGCGCGCGCCGGCACCGAACGATTCGCGCACGGTACGCGACCGATCGACCACGGAAGGTTAGTCAGTCGAGGCGACCTTCTCCGCAAGCTCCATCCGAACGGGCGACAATCGGGTCCTGTTTTCGCAGTTCATCGGGCATCTGGACCTGCTGCGGGCCGGTTTTGGGCCTCGGCTACATTGCCGAGCCCGGGACAACCGGCCTACGTCACCCCAGATCGCGTGCCTGTTGCGGTGGTTCGCGCCGGGGTGGCTGAAGCGGAGGATCCGTTGACGATCGAACAGGCAGTCCTGCCTCGGCCGGCGTACGGCCGCACCGCGCCCCCGGGCGCGGCCAGCCCGGTTTCCGGCGCACTCGCGGTCGTTCCGGCGTCAGGTGACCTCTCCACCGCCACCCCCGCACTCACCACGGAGGTAGCCGACTCGGGCACGGCGTCGGCGCGTGCCCGGGAAGCGGCCGACACGGTCGGGCCGGAGGGCGCCTCCGCCGGGAAGGCGGGTGTCCTGCTGCGACGCGGCCTGCTCGTCCTGGTCCTCGCCGGGGCGGCGTGGGCGCTGGTCGCCCACTGGCACCAGGTGTGGGCGACCGTGCTCGCCGTACCGGGCCCGGCGCTGGTCGCGAGCATGCTCGCGCTGCTCGCCGGCCTGGTCGCCGGCACCGTCAGCTGGCGGGTCGTGGTCGACGACCTGGGTGAGCCGGTGGGCACGTTCCGGGGTGCGCAGATCATGCTCGTCGGCCAGCTCGGCAAGTACGTGCCCGGCTCGGTGTGGGCCTACCTGCTGCAGATGGAGCTGGGCCGGGCGGTGGGGCTGCCCAGGGCGCGGATCTTCACCGCTTCGTTGCTGCACGTGGGTATCGGTGTGGTGGGCTCGCTGGTGCTCGGCCTGCTGGCCCTGCCCGTGGCGCTGACCGACCATCCCGAGACGCTCTGGCTTTTCCTGCTGCTCCCGGTGGGGCTGGCGGCGTTGCATCCGAGGGTGTTGAGCTGGGGTGCGTCGCGGGTGTTGCGGCTGCTCCGCCGATCCCCGCTCGAGCGTCCACTCCAGTGGCCAGTGGTGCTGCGCGCACTGGGCCTGGTCTTGTTGTCCTACACGCTGTTCGGGCTGCATCTGTGGTTGCTCGCCACGTCGCTGGGTGCGCGGGGATGGTCTGGGCTGACCGTGTGCATCGGCGCGATGGCGATGGGCTTGGTTGTGGGGATGTTCGCCTTCTTGCTGCCCTCCGGTTTGGGCGCGCGGGAGGCGGTTGTGGTCGCCGCGTTGCTGGCGAGCGGGATGTCGGTGGTCGAGGCGGGCGCGTTCGCGGCGTTGTCACGGATGATGTTCACCGTGGCTGACCTGGCCATGGCGGGCGGTGCCGCGTTGCTGGCGCGGTGGCGGGCGCCCGCTCCGGTTTCTTCCGTGCCCGCTTCTTCCGTTGCTGCCTCGCCGGTTCAGGGGACGGCGTGACGCAGGTTCACCCGAACGCGGTGGTCGGAGCCGGTGTCGAGTTGGGCGAGCGGGTCGTGGTAGGCCCGAACGCGGTGTTGTTCGGGCCGTGCCGGATCGGCGATGACTGCTGGATCGGCCCCGGATGCGTCATTGGCACACCGCCGGAACTGACGACCGCGCAACACGATGCGGGCTGGGAGGCGCGATCGGAGTGGGCGGGCGTGGAGATCGGCCCCCGGACCGTGGTGCGCGAGTTGAGCACGATTCATCAGGGCAGCTACCGCAGCACGCGGGTGGGTTCGGACTGCTGGCTCCTGAACCGTTGTTACGTCGCCCACGACTGCCTGGTTGACGATCGGGTCACCCTTTCCGCCGGCGTGAGCCTGGGTGGGCACGTGCGGGTCGGCGATCGCGTGAACGTGGGGATGAACGCGGTCGTGCACCAACGTCGTGTGGTTGGACCGGGGTCGATGGTGGGCATGGGTAGCGCGGTCACGCGGGACGTGCCGCCCTTTGCCAAGGTTTACGGCTCCCCGGCCCGGTTGCGGGGTGTGAACGTGGCGGGAATGGCCCGCGTCGGGATCGCGGAAGACGTGGTTCGGCTGCTCTCGGCGGCGTATGCGGAGCCCGTGCTGCCCGATGCGGTGCCCAGCGTTCTTACCAGAGCTTTTGCCTGGTGGTCCGCGGCGGAGCCCAGCCGGCCGCTGGTGTCTGCGACAGCAACCGCCGAATGACATCCGTGCAATTACGTCTACTACTCTTCGCATTCAATTCCGGAGAGTAGTCGGTTTTTACCCTACGTCACCTTTCGTGGTGCGAGTGCGTACCGTTCGAAGCACAATTTCCGCACCCTCCGTGGGTATGTCCGTTCACACACCGGACCTGCGGGAGGTGCCTGATGCGACCGATGTTCGTGGTTCTTCGGGTACTTGCGGCGGTGCTCCTGCTGACCACGGCGTCCGCAGCGCACGCACCTGGTCGCGTGGATCGTTCTGTCTCCCCCCTGCGCACGCTCGACGTTGGGCTGGTCGAGCGGAACGGCGCTGAGGTCGGCGACGGTCGGCAGTTCTCGATGGTGGGGCTGCGGTGGCCGGGGCAGCGGCCCCCGGGGTTGCGGATCCGTGCCGGGTCCCCAGGACAGGGGTGGACGCGCTGGTTCGAGATCGAGCCCGATGAAGGGCATCCGGCGAGTGAGCCGGTGTGGACCGGTTCGGCGACCAGACTCCAGGTCAGGGCGGACATGGCGGTTTCGGGCCGGCTTTCGGCGGTGCTCATCGATCCCGGGCGGCTTCTCCGGGACGTTTCGCCGCGGAAGAACGACGCCGGTGTGATCACGCGGGAGGAGTGGGGTGCCGACGAGAGCCTGATGTGTTGGGAGCCGGAGTATGCGGACAACGTTTACGCGGCGACCGTGCACCACTCGGCGGGCACCAACGACTACTCGCCCGAGGAAGCGCCTCAACTCGTGCGCGCGATCTACCTTTATCACGTGCAGGCGCTTGGTTGGTGCGACATCGGATACCACGCGTTGGTCGACAGGTACGGCAGGGTCTACGAGGGACGCTTTGGTGGGTTGGACACGGCAGTGTGGGGCGCGCACGCGCTGAACTTCAACGAGGGCACCACCGGTGTCTCGCTGATTGGCGATCACCGTGGGACTCCTCCGACTCCTGCGGCACTGGAGGCATTGGCCTCATTCCTCGCGTGGAAGTTCCCGATCCACGGTGTGGACCCGCGTGGCACGGTCGGACTTCCGCCGCGTTTTCCACAGTTGACGTTGCACACGGTGTTCGCCCATCGCGACGTCAACCCGACCGAGTGTCCGGGTGATGGCGGCTACCGTCACCTCCACTGGCTACGACACCGCATCGCAGAGCTGATGCCAGGCTGAACATGTGCCTTGCCTCGCAACAACTTCCGATGCTGCGTTCGGGAGTACCCTGGCGAAACTTGTTTCGCTACAAGGCGATCAACTTGCGATCTTCAGCTCTTCGCTGAGGTGCTTGTCCAGCGTCGTGCGGACGAGCGCCGCAGCCAGGGAGGCGATCTCGCTGTCGTCCACGAGCTTGGCGAGCTTCTCGGGATCACGAGGTAGCCCGAGACGGGCGGCGGCTTCGAGGGCCCGCTTGTCGAAGTAGGGCTGCACTTCGGGCCATACCGCCTGCACCTCCCGACAGAAGATGTCGGCTCCGACGTCCCCGATGCGGGGCATCTTCTTCAGCAGGCGCCGCAGCTCCCGCACGTCGCCGCCGGCTGCTTCCCGCATCTTGCGCAGGTCGCCGTCGTAGACGTCGAGCACCATCTGCGCGCCGGACGCGAGCCGGGTGGAGGTGCTCTCGTCGTAGCGCACGTAGTGCGCGCGGCCGAGCGCGTGGACCCGCTCCCGCCAGGTGGCCTGTCGCATCTTCTTCGGGGTCGTCCAGCCGGACCCGAACAGCTCGCGTGCCGCGGCGACCGCGAGATCGGCCTTGATCCGGATGGACAGCAGCACGGTCAGCACCAGGAGCTGGTACAGCGGGGCGGGCTTGTCGGCGAGCCGGATGCCCGCCTCCTCGGCGTACGTCTGTCCCGCGTGTTTCAGCAGTTCACGAACCTTGTCCCCGGTCACGTCCGGGGAGTACCCGAGAGCGCCGGTCGTCACGCAGCCGGGCGCGGAGCAGGTTGACGTACGCCTCCGGGTGGCTCAGGTGTGGGGCGTGCCCCGCACCTTGCACCCGCGCCACGGCGGCGCCGGGCAGCTTCTCCCGCAACGCCGCGACCACGGCTCGGTAGGTGGGCGGGGTGGCGGTACCCGTCGTCACGGTTACCGGCACGCCCGAGCCCGCCAGGGCCGACGGGTCGACCGCGAGCCGGTCCGGGTCGCGGTGCTGGTCGAGCCAGGTGTGGGCGTTGGCGACCGCGGTGGCCCGAAGGTCGTCGTCGAACAGCTCCGCCCAGCTTCCGGGGCCGAAGCCGACGTGGTCGACGAAGGTTCGGGCGCCAGCCTCGGCGTCGCCGGCCTCGAGGAGATCTGCCGCCTGGCGCATCCACCGCCCTGCCTCGGCCCGCGTCCCTTCGTCGACCAGTGCGAACAGCGGTGGCTCGTGCACGAGGAGGCTGCGTGCGGCCGTGGGCCGGTGGGCGGCGGCCAGCAAGACGACCGAACCGCCGTAGGAGTGGCCAACGAGGTGGGCCGAGCCGCCGGCCAGCTCGTCGACCACCGTCAGCAGGTCCGCGGCGTCCTCGCGGATCGATCCCTGCCCGGGCGGCGCGCTGCTGCGCGAGTGGCCCCGCCGGTCGTAGCGGATGACGGTGTGCGTCTCGGCCAGGGCCGGGGCCACGGCATCCCAGCTCCGGTGGTTGTCCCCCGACCCGTGCACCAACACCACGGCGGGCCCGGAGCCGGCCCGTTCCCAGGCCAGCTCCGCCCCGCCAACCCGTAGCCGGCCGGCCGTCACCGCAGCGCCGGGATGATGTCGGCGGCCACCTTCTCGAGCACCCGCTCGTCGGCCGCGTGGACCCCTTCCGGCCGGGGCCAGTGGACGTAGACGTCGGTGAAGCCCAGCCCGGCCGCCCGCCCGGCCGCCTCGGCGAAGTGTTCGACGCTGGCCAACGCCGGGCCCGCCGAGTCGAGGCCGAGGTAACGCTCCAGCTCGGACGGGTCACGGCCGTGGGCGACCAGCACGTCGTCGAGCCGGGCGGAGAGCTGGGCGACGCCGCGCCACCACTTCTCGGTGTCGTCCCGCTCGGACGGGCCGACCGTCACCCATCCGGTTCCGAAGCGGGCGACCAGGCGCATGGTCTTCGGGCCGTTCGCGGCGATGACGAACGGCGGCCGCGGCTGCTGGACGCAGCCGGGCAGGGTCCGGGCGTCCGCCGCCCGGTAGTACTCACCCTGGTAGGTGACGTGGTCCTCGGTCAGCAGCCGGTCCAGCAACTCGACGAACTCGGCGAAGCGGGCCGCACGCTGGGCCGGGGGCAGCGGGTCGTGGCCGAGGATCGTGGCGTCGAAGCCCCCACCGCCGGCACCCACGCCCAGGGTGAACCGCCCGTTCGAGATGTCGTCGAGGCTCAGCAGCTCCCGGGCGTAGGCCACCGGGTGCCGGAAGTTGGGCGAGGTGACCATGGTGCCGAGCCGGATCCGCGAGGTGGCCAGCGCGGCCGCGGTCAGGGTGGGGACCGTGCCGAACCAGGGGCCATCGGCCAGCGAGCGCCAGGCCAGGTGGTCGTAGGTCCAGGCGTGGTCGAAGCCCAGTTCCTCGGCGTGGCGCCACCGGCGGGAGGCCGTGGACCAGCGCTGCTCGGGGAGGATCACGATACCGAAGCGCACGTGATCGGAACCTAGTCGTGCCCCTCACATCGGGCCGCATGATTTCCGCCGCACAGGCAGGATGGTGAGGTGGAGAAACCAGCGCTGGTTGCCTCGGACGTCGACGGCACGCTGCTCGATCCGATGGAGCGCGTCCGGCCCCGCACGGCGGCGGCCGTCCGGCGGGTGGCCGCGGCCGGGGTGCCGTTCGTGCTGGTCACGGGCAGGCCGCCGCGGTGGGTGCAGCCGGTGGCCCGGGGGGTCGGGGTGGGCGGCCTGGCGGTGTGTGCGAACGGCGCGGTGCTCTACGACGCGGCCGAGGACAGGGTGCTGAATGCGATCACCCTGGGGCCGGTGTTGCTCCAGGACGCCGCCCTGGCCCTGCGCGAGGCGATGCCCGGCTGCGCCTTCGCGGTCGAGCGGATCACGAACGGTGCGGGGCAGTTCCGGGCGGAGAACCGGTACCGGCACTTCCTGGCTGAGCCGGACTACGAGCACGCCTGGCCGGACGCCGATTCGGACGAGGCGCCGCCGGCCGAGGTGCTGGGGCATCCCGCGATCAAGTTGCTGGTGCGGCACCGGGACATGGTCAGCGTGGAGATGGCGGCCGTCGCCCGGGACACCCTGGGGTCGGCGGTGGACATCACCTTCTCGACCGGGGCCGGGCTGCTCGAGCTGTCGCCGCCCGGGGTGACCAAGGGGACCGGGCTGGCGGCCGTCGCCGGGCGGCTGGGCGTGCCCGCCGCCGACGTGGTGGCGTTCGGGGACATGCCGAACGACCTGGCGATGCTGGCCTGGGCGGGGCACGGGGTGGCGATGGCGAACGCGCATCCCGAGGTGCTCGCCGTCGCGGACGAGATCACCGGCCCGAACACCGAGGACGGCGTCGCCCAGGTCCTCGAACGCTGGTTCTAACCGGGTACTTCGGCGCTGTGGGACCTGTGTTCCTCGAACGCCGGTCCTGGACCGGCTCGCCCTTCCGACCAGCCCAGCACATCAGCCGCGAGAGCGCACGACACTCGTTCGCACACCGGGACTGTCCAACCCTGCACCTGAGTCAGCGTCGGCGGTACGCCGCCGGTCACGCCGAAGTCCCGTGCTTTCGCTTACTCCGGTTCCACCTCCCACGCCATAGCCAATGGTCGTTAGGCATATCTCACCCGGGCGGGCCTGTACGAGATCAACAGAGCCCGAGAAAGATCCACTTCCGGTCCGGCCATCGAGAAGGGATCTGTATGTCGGGTATGTCGAGATCTGTTCGCGCGATTACCGCCGGCGCTATCACGGCCGCGTTGTCGTTCTCCACCGCCGCCGGCGCCTTCGCGGCCGAGAGCTCATCACCACAAAACGGCCCCAACGCGGCGTCGGCCGCCAGCGCGCAGCAACCCAAGCTCGCCTTCTCCCAGCTCACCAGTACCGTGACCGAGCGCGTGCACGCGCAGTACCCCGGTGCATCGCTGCTGGAAGTCCGGGCGAAAACCCCGGGTGGAGGTGTTCAGTCGATCTCCACCTGGAACTTCGTCTACACGGCGGTCAAGGACAACCGGCAGGTCACGGTCCTGGTGGATGCTTCGGTGGGCGGCGAGGTTCAACCATTCACCGTGGTGCCGCACCCGTGGCTGGGCGACCGAGTCCTCACCATGCCCATCGGCATGGAGCCCCAGCAGGCGGACAAGCTCCTGAAGAAGGCCGGCTACACCGCCCCGTACAAGTCCGTCGTTCTTCGTCACCCGTTGACGTGGCCGGTGATCGAAAACCCGCTGTTCATTTTCAATCCTGGTGCCGACGGTTTTGTCGGGGTCGACGTCAAGACCGGTGAGGTCAAGCCCCTCCGGTAGTCGCACACCTGACATTTCCTGGGTGCAACGGACCCTGGGGTGGGCGCTCGAAGCGTGCCCACCCCGGAACCGTTTCACGCGATCACGGCCCCGGCGTGGGAAGGCCACGCCCGGGAGTGATCGCGCGCCTGACGCGGCTGCGGTCAGTCCTCGACGTCGACCGGGATGTCGCCGAGGTACTCCCACAGGTCACGCAGGGAGTGGTAGGTGCGTGCGGGCAGTCGCCGCAGGGTCTGCAGGACCTCCGGGCGGGCGTGCGCGTCATCCGCAGCGGCAACGAGGTCCGCGGCAGTGACGGGCGAGGCGACAAAAGCGCCCCCGATTGCATCAACGATCTCGATCCGAGTCACCGGCGTGGTGAGGTTCGGGTTCGCCACGAGCCCGACTCTAATCTGACGCGGCGGTAGGGTTGCACCGACAGGCCGAAACAGGGTCGAACGTCACTGCGTCCTGCCGGCCTTTCCGCGCGAAACCCGGGCCCGGGCACGATTACCCGACCTACTCGGTACCGGCGATCAGGGGCTCGACCGCGAGGTCGGGGTACTGGCGCTGGGCCACGTTGAGCGCGACCCGGTCGGTGAACAACGCCAGCTCGACACCGTCGCTGCGGCTCAGGACCTCGCTGCGGCCCGCGCTGTTGACCAGGTTCCGGTGCATGGGGTCGGTCAGCCGCCGCACCACGGTGTAGGGAAGGTGTTCCAGCCGCACCGGGCAGGAGAACTCGGCTTCCAGCCGGTGCGCGGCGACCTCGAACTGCATCGGCCCGACCGCGGCGAACACCGGCGCCCCGTCACCCCGCCGGTCCGAGCGCAGCACCTGGATCACGCCTTCCTGCTCCAACTGCGCCACGCCCTTGCGGAACTGCTTGGAGCGGCTGAGCTCGGCGGCGCGGGCCACCGCGAAGTGCGCCGGCGCGAAGCTGGGTAGCCCGGGGAACCGCACCGCTGGCTTCCCGTCGTGCAGGGTGTCGCCCACGCGCAGCGCGGTGGCGTTGACCAGACCGATCACATCACCGGGAAACGCCACGTCCAGCGTGCTCCGCTGCTGTCCGAAGACCTGCTGCGCGTACTTGGTGGCGAACGGCCGTCCCGTGGCCGCGTTGGTCACGACCATCCCGCGCTCGAACACTCCCGAACAGACCCTGGCGAACGCCACCCGGTCCCGGTGCGCGGGATCCATCCCGGTCTGCACCTTGAACACGAACGCGGAGAACGGCGCGTCCAGCGCACGCGGGCGCTCGTCCACGTCGTGCCGCGCCGCCGGCCGCGGCGCCAGCTCCACCAGCAGATCCAACAGGTGGCGGACGCCGAAGTTCAGCACCGCGGCGCCGAAGAGCACCGGCGTCGCCTTGGCGGTCAGGAACTGGTCGGGGTCGAACTCGCCGCCGGATGCCGCCATCAGCTCGGCTTCCTCGCACGCCCGGAGCCAGTCCGCGTCCTCCTCGGCCGCGGCCCGCTCGGCGCCGATGCGCTCCTCGGGTGCGATGGTGGCGCCACCGGCGGTGCGGTGGTAGCGGATCAGCTCGCCGGTCCGGCGGTCGAGCACGCCACGGAAGTGCCCGGAGTCCCCTACCGGCCAGGTCAGTGGCATGGGCTGCAGCCCGATCCGCTCCAGAAGCTCGTCACACAGCTCCAGGGCGTCGCGACCCGGGCGGTCCCACTTGTTGATGAAGGTGATGACCGGGATGTTGCGGTGCCGGCAGACGTCGAAGAGCTTCAGCGTCTGCGGCTCCAGGCCCTTGGCCGCGTCCAGCAACATCACGGCCGAGTCCACGGCGGACAGCACCCGGTAGGTGTCCTCGGAGAAGTCGGCGTGGCCCGGGGTGTCGAGCAGGTTGATCACCGCGTCGCCATAGGAGAACTGCAGTGCGGCGGAGGTGATCGAGATGCCCCGGGCGCGCTCCATGTCCATCCAGTCCGAGACCACGCCCCGGCGCCCGGACTTGCCGTGTACCGCACCGGCCTCGGCGATCACCTGCGCGTGCAGGGCGAGCGCCTCGGTCAGCGTGGACTTGCCGGCGTCGGGGTGGCTGATCACCGCGAAGGTGCGGCGACGCGCGGCCTCCCGAACGACATCGGCGTTGGACGTGCTCGTGGCACCGGTGGTCATCGACATACGCAGGCTCGCCAGGATGGGGAACGGTTCTCGGACGCGAGGGGCTGGTCGGGGCAGGGCATGGAGCACGGACGAAGGGTCAGCCAACGGCACTGCCGGACCCTGGGACAACTCTACCCTTACGTCAGGGTAGTATGCCCCCGGGGTCGGCGCGGATGCGCCCCGGTCCCTCGTGACCCCGTTGCCAGACCGGGCGACCGGACGGCCAGCTACCGGGGTCCCCCTCTCAACCGGGGCCCGGCGGCCGGGTGCGACTACAAGGACGAGGTCGCCGCGCCCGGCCTGGGTCACAATGGCGGTTCCCCTGTCCGACCCACCGGTTGTCACCGGGGTGGGACGGGGATGGCCGGGTGCTGTGACGAAAGGATTCTCGTGGGCGGGCGGATGCAGATCGGTGAGGTGGCCGAGCGGACCGGCCTGTCGCTGCGCACCATCCGCTACTACGAGGAGGTCGGCCTGGTCACGCCCAGCGCGCGCAGCCAGGGTGGGTTCCGCCTCTACACCGAGCCCGACGTGGCGCGGCTGAACCTGATCAAGCGGATGAAGCCGCTCGGGTTCCAGCTCGAGGAGATGCGGGAGCTGCTGACGATCCTGGACGCGTTGTCCGGCGCCGAGCAGGAACCGGAGCGAAACAAGCACCTGCGCCGGCTGGCCGAGTTCTGGTCCTCGGCCCAGGAGCGGGTGCAGCAGTTGCGGTCCCAGCTGCGGATCGCCGAGGACTTCGCGGCCACGCTGCGGTCGCATTTGCGCTGACTGATCACCACGCCGGCCGCACAGGTACTAGCGCGGGAAGTGTCGTCGGCGGAGGGGAACCGAGCCCGCAGCGGGGGCCGAGCCCGCCGGCGGGCGTAGTCCTCGGGCAATGTCCGCCGACTGCTGGCGCCTCGACACGGTGTCCTCGACTGTTGCCGGATCATGCTGGCGCCACCTGGTCGCCTGGCCGACCCCGATGACGCGACGGAGAGCTTTCTCACGCCCGGCCCGTTCGGCGTGAACTCAACCCTCGCGTCAGGTTAGAGTTCACCCGGTTGCGTCGGAGTGGCCGCGGCCGTGACGACGATCCCGATCGGTTGCGAACACTGGAGTAGCACGGAAGTCCTTTGTGGACTATCGGGATCGGTTCGAGTACAGACCCGTTGGCAGTGATCCGACACATGCGCGCCGCTGACCGCGGCGCCCGATGATCGCGGAGGAGGTTCGCAGGGCTCAGTACAACGCTCTGTTGGACTGTTCGGCTCCGGGCTTCGCTGCGCACCTTGCCACCGCGTAGCGATGCTCGCTTCGCCCGTCACCTCGCGGTGTCGAAACCTGTTTTCCGCACAATCCCACGCCCTGCCGCACCCAACACAAAACTTGCCGGCAACGGCGCCGGCCCATGACCCGCGCCCGATGCCGGGCGCGGGTGGAACACGCCTTGCCCTGCCCGCCCCGCGCGAGCCCCCGTGGTCCCACGCGCCCGAACTGAGGTAACGATGTCGTCCCGCACCGCCACCACGCGGCCGCCCGTGCCGTCCCGGATCCGGGCGAGCTGGTTTGCCAATCCCCGCGCCGATCTGCTGTCCGGCCTGGTCGTCGCGCTGGCGTTGATCCCGGAGGCGTTGTCCTTCTCGATCATCGCCGGTGTCGACCCCAAGGTCGGCCTCTACGCCTCGTTTAGCATCGCGATCATCATCGCCTTCGCCGGTGGCCGGCCCGGCATGATCTCCGCCGCCACCGGGGCGATGGCGTTGGTGATGGTGCCGCTGGTCCGGGACCACGGTGTCCAATACCTGTTCGCCGCCACCATCGTCACCGGTGTCTTCCAGATCCTGTTCGGGCTGGTCGGCGTGCACAAGCTCATGCGGTTCGTGCCCCGCACCGTGATGGTCGGCTTCGTCAACGCGCTGGCGATCCTGCTGTTCGTCGCACAGATCCCGCACGTTCTCCGCGGCGGGTGGGCGACGGTCGGCATGGTCGCGCTGGGCCTGCTGATCATCTACCTGTTCCCGAAGCTCACCAAGCTCGTTCCCGCGCCGCTGGTGGCAATCGTGGTGATCACCGCACTGACGGTCGCCCTGCACGTCACTGTGCCGACCGTGGGCGGCATGGGTGAGCTGCCGAACGCACTGCCGGTGCTGGGCATCCCGGCGATACCCTTCACGCTCGAGACGCTGCAGATCGTCGCCCCCTACGCACTCACGCTCGCCCTGGTCGGCCTGCTGGAGTCGTTGATGACCGCTCAACTCATCGACGACCTCACCGACACCCCCTCCCGCAAGGGGATGGAGGTCCGCGGTCAGGGCATCGCCAACATCGCCACCGGCTTTCTCGGCGGGATGGCGGGCTGCGCGATGATCGGGCAGTCGATGATCAACATCAAGTCGGGTGGGCGGACGCGGCTCTCCACCCTGTCGGCCGGTGTGTTCCTGCTGATCCTGGTCCTGGTGCTCGGCCCGGTCGTCTCGGTGATCCCGATGGCCGCACTGGCCGCGGTCATGATCTTCGTCGCGATCAGCACCTTCGACTGGTCCAGCATCAAGCCCGCCACACTGCGCCGCACCCCCAGGAGCGAGACCGCGGTCGTACTGGTGACCGTCGCGATCGTGGTCGCCACGGACAACCTCGCCCTCGGCGTCATCGCCGGCGTGCTGCTGGCAGCGATCTTCTTCGCCCGCCGGGTCGCGCACCTCGCCGACGTGTCCAGCGTGCTCGATCCGGACGGCCGCATCCGCATCTACGCCGTCACCGGTGAGCTGTTCTTCGCTTCCAGCAACGAGCTCATGCACTGCTTCAACTACGGCGACGACGTCGACAAGGTGGTCATCGACCTCTCCGACGCCCACGTCTGGGACAGCTCGGCCGTGGCGACCCTCGACGCGGTAACGGCCAAGTTCGCCTCCCGCGGGATCGAGGCCGAGATCGTCGGGTTGAACCCGCACAGCGAGCAGCTGCACGCCAAGCTGTCCGGACAGCTCACCAGCACCCACTGAACGAGCACTGGGGTGGGGCGCCGGAGCAGGGCGGTGGCCCACCCCGGCCGTTCCGGTAGGCCAAAAACAACAGTTACGTCAGATTAGGTTGTGGGGTGTGGCTGTCACCCGCAACGACAAGTGCCGTGGGCTTCTGCTGGGAGCAGGACTCGGCGACGCCCTGGGCGCCCCCTTCGAGGGCCGATCCCGTGTCGGTTCCGCGACCCTCACCGCCGAGGAGGAGGCGCCCAGCAACCTCGTCCACACCGACGACACCGCACTCACCCTGGCGCTCGCCGAGCATCTGGCCGCCCGCCGGGCGGCGAACCCGCTCGACGACGCGATCGATGAGGACACCCTCGCCCAGCGGTTCGCCGAGGCATGGCGGCGGGAGCCGTGGCGCGGGTTCGGCGGCGGCATCATCGAGGTCTTCGGCCTCATCCACGAGGGCGTGCCGTGGCACAGGGCGAGCCGCGCCATCTTCGGCGGCGAGGGTTCGTTCGGGAACGGGGCCGCCATGCGGGTCGCACCGGTCGCCCTGGTCGGCAGGAGCCTCCAGCACACCGTCGAACTCGGCTATCGCAGCGCGGTGGTCAGCCACGCGCACCCCGACGCCCAGCACGGCGCCGCGCTCCAGGCCGCGGCCGCGTTTCTCGCGCTGTGCAGCGATCCGGCGACTCCGCTGGACAGCACACTGTTCCTCCAGGGTCTCGGCCAGGTCGTCCATGCGCCCGCATGGCAGGACAAGCTCGATCGCATCGCTGAGCTGCTGACCCGTCGCTCCACTCCGCAACACGCGGGAGCCATACTGGGCAACGGCGTCGCGGCGCTGGAATCGGTACCCACCGCCGTTCTGGCGTTTCTCCGCAACCCCGATGACTCCGCCGAGACGATCCGCTACGCCATCCACATCGGCGGAGACACCGACACGATCGCCAGCATGGCCGGGGCGCTCGCCGGTGCACGCAATGGCGCGAAAGCCTTGCCCACACGGTGGATTCGTCGTTTGGAGCCCACCGCGCGCCTCGTCGAGCTCGCCGATCGGCTCAGCTGAGTACCACGGCCGGGCAATTGGCCGGTTGCGAGCCGAGGCGTCATCAGTTCCCAGGTCGTGCACTACCGCCCGTCCGGCGCCAGGAGACCCCCGACGGGCGGTAGCTCGCGCCGACCCCGGATTCGGCGCGCGTTTTCCCGCCCACCGAGCAGGAAGTGCGTTGCGGTCGCGGCGATCAGCAGGACCACACCGGAGACCAACCCGGTCACCTGCATCCCTTCCACGAACGCGTTGCGGGCGGCGGAAAGCACCGCTTCGCCCATCTCGCCACCAATCTGGTGTGCGACGCGGGCCGCGTTGGCCAGCGAGTCGCTCACCGCTCCCACGGCGTCCTGCGGCGTGCCCGGCGGGAGCTCGAGCGAGGAGCGATAGGTACCGGCCAACACCGAACCCAGGACCGCGATCCCCAGCGCGGCCCCAAGCTCGTATGCCGTCTCCGACACCGCCGATGCCGCACCGGCCTTCTCCTTCGGGACGGCGGACAGCACCAGGTTCGCGGTCAGGGTCATCGCGAGCCCGGCACCCGCCCCGATCACCAGCAGGATCAACGCAATCCACGGGTAGGGGGTGTCGATCCGCAGGCCGACGATCGCCGCCAGTGCCACGCCGGACCACGCGGTTCCTCCGACGACCACCGCGCGCACGCTGGTTCGTGCCGCGGCAGCCCCAGCGAGGACACCCGCGATCATCGCGACGATCGACAACGGCAGTTCGCGAAGCCCAGCGCCCAGCGGCCCACTCCCTTGCACGATCTGGAAGAACTGGGACATGAAGAACGCAATCCCGGCCAGACCGGCGATCGACAGCCCGTTTGCGAGGACCGCGCCGCTGAAGCGCGGGTTGGCGAACAGCCTGACGTCGATCATCGGCCGCGCCAGCCGAAGCTGCCGGCTGGCGAACCCCATCAGGCAGGCGATTCCCGCCATCACGGCGAGCAGGACGCCGATGCTCAGCCCGCCGTGCGCGGTCTCCTTGATGGCGTAGACGACAGCGACCATGCCGACCATCGACAGCCCGACGCTCGGCATGTCCCAGCGTCCCGGGTTCGGGTCCTTCGACTCGGGCAGCACGAACGCGCCGACGAGCACGACGACCGCCATCACGGGCACGTTGATGAGAAAGACCGACCCCCACCAGAACCGCTCGAGCAGCGCGCCGCCCACCAACGGGCCGAGCGCGGCACCGCCGGTGGCCATCGCTCCCCACAACCCGACGGCGACCACTCGCTCGCGGTCATCCGGGAAGATGTTGCGGATCAACGACAACGTCGACGGCATGAGCGTCGCGCCCGCGACACCCAGCAGTGCCCGGGCCGCGATGAGCAGCGCGGGCATGGGCGCGTAGGCGGCGAGCAACGAGGCGAGCCCGAAACCGGTCGATCCGACCAGCAGCAACCGCTTCCGGCCGATCCGGTCGCCCACGGTGCCCATCGTGACGAGCAGGCCGGCCAGGACGAACGAGTAGATGTCGCCGATCCACAGCAGCTCGGTGTTGCTGGGGCCGAGTTCCTCGGTCAGGTGTGGCACCGCCAAGCCGAGCACGGTGGCGTCGACCGCGATCACGAGCGTGGCAAGTCCCAGGGCGGCCAGCGCCACCCAGCGTCCCGCACCGACCCGCGTCGGCGCCCGACTCGCGGTGATCATCCTTCCCCCCGTACTGCTCCGGTCAACAACAGCTCGGCCACCGCCCGCCGGGTCTCCCGGTCGGCCAGGCGACCGTCCAGCGCCGCCCACCCGGCGCCGATGAGCAACGCGCCGAGCGCGTCGGCCAGCCACTCCGCGGACATGTCCACCCGGAACCGACCGCGCTCCTGGCCGCGGCGGAACAACGCGACGAGCCGCTCACCCCAGTCCACCCAGCCCTCGTCCTGCTCGAAGACCTCCCACAGCTGGCTTTCCGAGCTCAACATCGCGTACAGGTCCGCGATCGGCAGCAGCTCCTCGACAACGCGGCGCACCGCGTCCGCCGGGTCACCCTCCTCGGGACGGGCCCGGTCCAGCGCGGCGAGCGCCTCCCGCAGCGCCATCCGGCACAGCTCCTCCACCAGCCGCTCCCGGCTCGGGATGATCCGGTGCAGGGTGGCGCGGCTGATGCCGGCGGCCGCCGCCACCTCGGCCATCGACGCGTTGGGGCGTCGGGGCAGCAGGTGCGCGGCGGCACGGAGGATCTCTTCCTTGCTGGCGGACATGAGACAACGCTAACACGATTGAGACACATATGTCTCATATGAGACAGCAGTGATGCTCACCACGGGCGAATTCGGCATTGACGAGACAGGTCGTGACGCTGTTACACAACAGCGTCACTGGACCGCCGTAGGCCGAGCGGGTAGGAATCGCCACTCGTCATCCCCACCACGAACCGCCCGGAGGGCCGCCATGCACACCCTGATCCTGAGCGACGCGAGCCGTTACGTGGCCGGCGTGGTGCTGCTTTCGATCGTCACGATCGAGTTCGGTGGCTGGTTCATGACCCGCATCGTCCGCGGCCAGTGCCGATGACCGACTTCCAGAAGGCGGAGAGAGCTCCGGAAGGCCCCCGCGCCAAAAGGATGGCTCTCAGGCGAGGGGTTCCAGCACCTCGCTGCCGCCCAGGAAGGGACGCAACGCCTCGGGCACCCGCACCGACCCGTCGGCCAGCTGGTGGTTCTCCAGGATCGCCACGATCCACCGCGTGGTCGCCAGCGTCCCGTTGAGCGTGGCCGCGATCTGCGGCCGGCCGTTGGGGTCCCGGTACCGCACGGACAACCGCCGCGCCTGGAAGGTCGTGCAGTTCGAGGTCGAGGTGACCTCGCGGTAGGTCTGCTGCGACGGCAACCACGCCTCGCAGTCGTACTTCCGGGCCGCGCTCGCCCCGAGGTCGCCCGCGGCCACGTCGATCACGCGGTAGGGCAGCTCGACCTTGGCGAGCATCTCCTCCTCCCAGGCCAGCAGGCGCAGGTGCTCGTCGTGCGCCTCCTCCGGCCGGCAGTAGGAGAACATCTCGACCTTGTTGAACTGGTGGACGCGGATGATGCCGCGCACGTCCTTGCCGTACGAGCCGGCCTCGCGGCGGAAACAGGACGACCAGCCGGCGTACCGGCGGGGGCCGGCGGACAGGTCGATGATCTCGCCGGCGTGGTAGCCGGCAAGCGGCACCTCGGAGGTACCGACCAGGTACAGGTCGTCGTCCCGCAGCCGGTAGACCTCGCCGGCGTGGGCACCAAGGAACCCGGTGCCCTCCATGACCTCCGGCCGCACCAGCACCGGTGGCACCATCATCACGAAGCCGGCGGCGACCGCCTGCTGCATCGCCAGGTTCAACAGCGCCAGCTCGAGCTGGGCGCCGATCCCGGTGAGGAAGTAGAAGCGCGCGCCGGACACCTTGGCCCCGCGCTCCACGTCGATCGCGCCGATGCGCTCACCCAGCTCCAGGTGGTCGCGCGCGGTGAAGTCGAACCCGGGCGGCGTCCCGACGTGCTTGAGCACGACGTAGTCGTCCTCGCCGCCGGCCGGGGCGCCCCCCTCGACGACGTTGGACACCTGCCGGTGTGCCACGACGAACGCGCTCTCCGCCTCGCCCTGCTCGGCCTCGGCGGCCCTGACCTCGGCGGCCAGCTCCTTGGCCTTGGCCAGCAACGCCGCGCGCTCATCACCCTGTGCCCTGCCCACCTGCCTGCCGAGCTGCTTCTGCTCGGCGCGCAAGGAGTCGGCCCGGGACGCGGCGGAGCGGCGCCGCTCGTCGGCGGCGAGCAGCGCGTCCACCAGCGCGGGGTCCTCGCCCCTCGCCCGCTGGGAGGCGCGCACGGCGTCCGGGTCCTCGCGGAGCGTCTTGAGGTCAATCACGGCAGGTCAGCCTAGTCGCCGCCAACAAGGTCGTTCCCGGCGGCCAGCAGCGGTGGACGCTTCGGCCACGTCAGGAGATCGCGACCGCGACGACCAGGCCGAGCGCGACGTGCGCGGCCGCGACCACGAGGCTCGCCGGGGCGTAGTGCTCGGCCCGGATGACCGCCCGGACCTCGATCCGGGTCACCCACTCCAGCAACCGCACCGCCAGCACCTGCACGATCACGCCGACCAGACCGAAGATCAACGCCGAGAGCAGGCCCTCGAAAAGCCGTCCCCCGGCGTTGAAGATGGCCACGACGACGATGAACGCCATGCTGACCAGGCCGGCCGAGGTCACCACGACGGCGTTGGGGCGCCCCTCCCGGACGAGCTGGCCGAGCCGCCCGGGGGTGGTCAGGTCGATCGCGTAGAAGCCGACCAACATCAGGAACAGGCCCACCAGGGCGTACAGCACGATGGCTCCGACGCCACGCCCGATGAACCCGGCGAAGCCCTCCTGCAACGCCAGGCCGTGCTGCGCGGCGTGCGAGTACATCGTCACTTGGTGCCTCCTCGATCCTCGGACGGCTGGGCGTTGTCGGTCGCGAAAGCCCGCGGGCCGCTGTCCGTTCTGGTCGGTTTGCCGATCTCGCCGGGACCCTACGGCCGCGGGATGCGGTGCGGTACGAACGCCGCGCCGTCGTCGGTCACCAGGCCGGTCGTCTCCCGGATGCCGAGCCCCGCGGAACCGTCACCGACGATCCAGGCGCCCAGCACCGGACGCATCCCGTCGAACTCGGGCAGCGGGTCGAAGAGCTGGTAGACGTAGCCCTCCTCGCCGTACATGCCGCCGGTGGCGTGCTCGTACCCGGGCGCCACGATCTGGATGTTGGCGCCTTCCCTGCCGAGCTTGGGCTTGCGCACGTACTCGGTGAGCATGCCCGGCTCGTCGAGGTAGGCCGGCAACAGGTTGGGGTGCCCGGGGTACATCTCCCACAGCACGGCCAGCAGCGCCTTGTTGGAGAGCATCATCTTCCACAACGGCTCCAGCCACATCGTTCCCGGCAGGGACTCGACGGCGTACTTGCCGAACTCCTCCTCGACGACCCACTCCCAGGGGTAGAGCTTGAAGATCGTCCGCATCGGCGCCTCGGCGAGGTCGACGAACCGGTGCAGCTGGCTGTCCCAGCCGACCTCCTCCAGCGCCAGGCCCACCGTGTCCAGGCCGGCTTCGGCCGCCGTCTCCTGCAGGTAGGCCACGGTCAGGTGGTCCTCGCCGGTCTGGTCCCCGGCCGACCAGGTGAAGTGCACCTCGCCGGAGGGCAGCCGGCCGGCGATCTCGCCCCATTGCTCGACCAGCCGCTCGTGCAGCGAGTTCCACTGGTCGTCACCGTCGTGGGTGTCGGTCAGCCAGTGCCACTGCACGACCGCGGCCTCCAGCAGCGCGGTCGGGGTGTCGGCGTTGTACTCCAGGAGCTTGGCCGGCCCGCTGCCGTCGTAGCGCAGGTCGAAGCGGCCGTAGAGGTGCGGGTCGCGACGCCGCCAGGAGTCGGCGATCGCCGGCCACAACCATTCCGGGATGCCGAAGTCGCGGTACCGCTCGGTTGTGACGATGGTGTCGACCGCCTCCAGGCACATCGAGTGCAGCAACTCGACGTCGGCCTCCATCGAGAGCACCTCGTCCATTTCGAAGACGTAGTGCACCGACTCGTCCCAGTACGGCCGGTACGAGCCGTCCGCGTGGGTGGACGGGGAGCCGAAGACCAGGCCCTGCTCGGCGACCCGCCGCTCCCAGTCACGGCGTGGTTCGAGGATCTCGCGCCGCAAGTCGTCTCAGCTCCGCCCCTCAGCTCCCGCTGCTGCCCTTGATGCCGAACCCGCCGCGCTGGATCGTCTTGCCCGACTGGGTCTTGACCTCGGCGCCCTGTGGTTTCACGGTGGAGCCGCCGCTGATCTTGTCGCCGACGCGGCCGGTCCCGCCGTAGTTGTAGTAGTACTGGCCACCACCGGGCAGGAAGATGATCCCGCCGCCGACGTGGCCACCGTGGCTGCGGACGTAGGACTCGTCGCAGTACTGGTCGTCGACGACGGTGCCGTCCTGCTGCACGCAGTGGGCGGTGACCTGCTGGGGTCGGGTGGCGGCGTAGGAGATCGCGATGAGGGCGACCACGCCCACCGTGACGCCGCTGCCGATCAGTACCCGGCGGCGGATCTTGGCCCGGTGTTCGGCACGCGCCAGCTCAGCCTGCTGCTGCTCGCGCTCCCGTGCCTCGGCACGCTGGCGGGCCTTCTGCTCGGCCAGGGTGGGCGGGCGGGGGCGCGTGGTCCCCGGATCCTGGAACTGCACGCTTCCGCGACGCGGTGGGGCCGGTGGGCCGGCCGGTGCGGGTTGCCCGGGGTCTGCCGGCTGTCCCGCGCCCGGTGGTTGGTCCGCGCCGGGGGTACCGCCGGGCCACGGTGTCTGGCCGGGGCCGGGCGGTTGCGCACCACCGGCCGGCGTCGGTTGCCCGAACGGGCGACCATCTGGCCCGCTGTCGGGTGGTTCCGGCCCCTGCCCGGGCCCGCTCCTGTCATGGTCAGTCATCAGCCACTCCCCGGGCCGCACCGTACCCATGTCCTCGGTCGGGCGGGGGCACGCCCACAAAAAGCAACGCATGTCACCCGAACAGCCGCCGGGTACACCCCCACCCGGCATGATGGAGGAGATGGGCTCGCGCGGTGAAGCACTGTTGGGCAACGGACGCACTGCGAGCACCCGGCTGGTCATGCTCGGGGGGTTCGCCGGTGCGATCCTCGCCATCACCATCAGCACCGTCCTGTCCTGGGACGTGATCGGCAGTGGTGGCGCGGCGCAGCGTGCGCGGGCGGCCGAGGCATCGGCGCGGGCGGAGGCGTTCTCCGCGCCGGCGGGGGCGTGCCTGAACTGGACCCGGGACGACAAGTCCGATATCCGGCAGGTGCCGTGCACCGAGAAGCACCTGTTCGAGCTCATCGGGAACGTGGACGTCGCGGGCGTGTTCGGTAAGGACGCCCCGTTCCCGAAGACCGACCAGTGGTTGCAGCTCCAGCAGGAGCGGTGCGCGCCGGTCGCCAACCAGTACCTGTCCGGGAAGTTCGACCCGCAGGGGCGGTTCAAGCTCAGCGTGCTGCTCCCTACCCAGGAGGAGTGGCGGAACGGGGACCGGCAGATGCGGTGCGGCCTGCAGGTGCCGTTGCCGTCGGGCGCGGTCTACCCGGTGATCGGGGCGGTGTCGACGCAGGACCAGTCCGACGTGCACGAGGCGGGGATCTGCCTCGGGATCAGCGGCAAGAGCGTGTACGACCCGGTGTCCTGCGACAAGCCGCACTCGTTCGAGATCATCGGCGTGGTGGACCTCGGCGCACAGTTCCACGAGGGCTTCCCGGAGCAGAAGAAGCAGGACGAGGCGCTGCTGAACGCGTGTACTGCGATGGCCAAGCAGTACGCGCCCGGGCAGGACATCGGGAAGAAGGGTCTCACCATCGCCTGGGACAACCGCAGCCAGGAGAGCTGGAACGCCGGATCGTTCCGGGTGAACTGCAAGCTGGGGGCACCGCTGCCGGACGGGAGCGGGCTGGCACCGGTGACCGGGAGCGTGCGTGGTGAGGTCACGGTGGGCAAGGAGCCGGCGCCGGCGGTGACCAGCACGCCGTGGCCGGGGACGCCGGCGACGCCGGTGCAGCCGCCGGCCGCGGTGCCGCACCCGTCGGAGCGGCCACCGGCACACCCGCCGCACGGGCCGGCGCCCAGCTCGGAGGCGGCCGGTTCCGGGTCCGGGGGCTGATCGTGGTCGAGATGTCCCGGGACCGGTTCGAGGAACTGGTGTCAGAGGCGTTGGACCTGGTGCCGCCGGAGCTGGCCACGGCGATGCAGAACGTGGTGGTGCTGGTGGAGGACCGGCACGAGAGCGACCCGGATCTGCTCGGGCTGTACGAGGGGATCGCCCTCACCGAGCGCGGGACGTACTACGCCGGGGTGCTTCCGGACCGGATCTTCATCTTCCGGGAGCCGATCCTGGCCATCTGTGGGGACGAGGACGAGGTGGTGGACGAGGTCGTGACGACCGTGGTTCAGCTTGTTCCGTCGTACACCACGCTGGCGGACGTAGCTTAGCGAACGCCAGCACCCGTGAGCTAGCCCCACCCAAGTTCATGAAGTCGCTGGTCAGAGATGCCGAAGTGATGCCCGACCTCATGAACCACTGTGGTCGCTACTTCGTCCACCACCTCGTCCCGGGTGCTGCACATGCGCAGCGTTGGACCCATGTAGATGGTGATGCGGTCCGGCAGCACCCCGGCGTAGTACGTGCCCCGCTCCGTCAGCGCCACGCCCTCGTAGAGCCCGAGGAGGTCCGGGTCTGACTCTGGTTCGTCCTCGACCAGCACCACGACGTTGCTCATGAGCCCCGCCAGTTCTGGTGGGATCAGATCAAGCGCCTCGGCTACTAGGTCTTCGAAGTCTGCTCGGGGCATGTCCACGCGGTCATTCTGACTTCATCCGTCGTGGGGGAGGCTTGCCGCCGGGCCCGCTTCCTGCGCTCGATTAGGGCTCTGAGCGCGTCGGGCTCCCAGGATTTCGCCGGACAGCTAGATGACAGCCTAGCGATCAACAGACTCACAGGTGTGGATAACTTGTGAGCAACTAGCACCCAAATAGGTGACACCAGGGATCGTCGCGGGTTGCTAGCCGATGGACCTTCTCAGCCGCGTCGAGCGCAATCCGCCGGACATCCGGGAGGGGGCCGCACCTGCGGCCCGGTGATGCGCCATGCTGTCTTGAGTATCGCACGACGTGGGGGCCAGCGTGGTCACGATCAGGGCGGGGCGGCCGGGCCCTCGTGAGGGGTATTGCTGGTGTGTGGCGACGCCCGTGCACGTTCGCCTTGCTCTCCGGACACAGGCGTTGACCCCGTGGGCGTATCGCCGCGGCCACCAAGCGGGCTGGTACCACGAGCAGGGGCGCTGTCCGGCCGGTGGGCGGAAGGTGTGTTCTCCCTTTGCGACGAGTTGGGAAGAATCCGCCCCACAGTGACCAGCAACGAGAGGGGATAGCCGTAGCGCCGCCCCTCCCGCTGCTGAGGTGCTGTCAGCTCGGCCCCATGTAGCCTGGCCTACTCGTCGTCCTGGCCTGTCGACTGCGGCCCGCCGGGCCAGCCACCATCCTGGTGGACGCGGGCCAGCTCGTCAGCCAAGGTGCTGCGTCGGTGGTGGGCCGCGTCGGCGTTCGGCAGCCACAGCGCGTCGGCGATGCGCTGCCATGACCAGCCGTGCCGCCGTGCCTGGTCGATGAATGCTGCCTCAGACTGGGCCAGCACCCTGCGGTGGCGCGCCAACTCCTGGTACCAGGCGGTTAGAACGTCGTCGGTGAGGTCGGGTGCTGGGGCTCGGTTCGAGGCGATGATGAGTCCGGTCAGCTGGTCGAGGTCAAGGAGCAGGTGTCGGTCCTGGTCGAACTGGTGACCGTGGAACCACTGGTCGATAGCGGGGTTGCGGTTGTGTGCCACACGTCCACTTTCGGAGTGTCGGGGGCGGCGCGCAAGAGGGCTTTGTGGTCGCCGGATGTTCTCGCCCGCCGCCCCTCATACACCGTGTCTGTTTAGGGCAGGTCGGGGTTGTGACTCACGCCGTTCCTACCTTATGTGTCCGATCCACAATTCAGCTCCCCCTGATCCGTGATCCCAGCACCAGGTCGGGAAGCCGCGGAACGCGAAGACGATTGCATCGTCCTTGCACCGTTGGCACGGCGGATTGAGCCAGTTATCTTGCCAGTAGTAGTGCTTAACGAAAATGTTGACGTTGTCCGGTGGGGCGCCGCCGCCGTCGCACTGTGACGGAGCCTCCGTGATCTCGTGTGCCACCCCCGTAGGGGCAGGACCTGACTCGCTCGCCTGAGCCGCCGTCACCGTTGCCAACGGAGCTAAACCGGCAATCGCCACGGCGGCAGTCAGCACGCGTAAGCGTCCTGCTCTCAATTTTGATCCTCCCTCTCTCCATGGACGGCCGACCCCCTCTTTTCGTCGGCCGTGGAGGATCATGCAGGGCGGACATCCCGGCCGGTACCACCGCATGGATTCGCCTACTCGGCCCACTCGAGATACTCCGTTACATGGCTAGCCTGTTAAAGATATCCGCTGCCACCCCGCCACGTGCGGTTGCGAGCTATCTCAGGGCGCCCGGAATTCCTGTGGTGCGGCACGTGTGGCGTGGAAAGTCGCCACCAACGCGGCGCGAATACCAGCGTCACATGGTCGAAGCGGGGCGCCCTCGGCCACCAAGTCGACCACGGCCGCGAGTGCCTCATCGTGATGGTTCCACAACCCCGGCGGCGCGTCGTGGGCCGCGAGACACTTCCGCGCCGTGTGGAGGAACGCGATCAGCGCCGTGCCGTCTCCGGATAGCACCGCACGCGCCAACTCCACCAGCCCGGCGAGTTCCCGGGGCCGCTTGTGCTCGCCCGCGAACTGGAGGACGACGGCCAGGTAGCGGCCGAGCACCACGCCGGGGCGATCCATGGCCGGCACTGTAGCCAGCCGCAGTGACAATTGCCGGGAAGTCACCGGTTCGGCGTCACCAGGAACGACCACGGGCCGGCGGGCCGAAACTTTCGGTTGGACGCTGCGGCTAATCTTGTCGACGTGGCACGTCTCCCCGTCGTGCCACGTCGACCGACCCCGGCATGTCCCCTCTCCTCAAGATATGCCGGGGCCGGTCCCCTCAGACCTGCCCCGTTGGGGACGGGGCTCCTGTTTGTTAAGACGACACAGAACGGTAGAGCACGCATGGCGCAGAAAGTCACCGTCCAGCTCATTGACGACATGGACGGCGGGACCGCCGCCGAAACCATCACGTTCGCGCTGGACGGCGTGACCTACGAAATCGACCTGTCCGAGGCCAACGCTGGCAAACTCCGCGATGCCTTCGCCACGTTCGTGGGCGCCGCACGACGGGCCGGGACAGCCTCCAGCGGGATCGGTCGCCGTCGGCCGGCACCCACAACCACCGCCCCGGCACGACGGGAAAAACTCCAGGCCATCCGGGAATGGGCACGTGCCAACGGACACACAGTGTCCGACCGGGGCCGCATCTCCGCCGAGATCATGAACGCCTACCGCAACCACAACCAGGTCACGGCCCCGCCCGCCAACGCCCACGCGGACACCCCATCGGCTCAGGTCCCGACCATGGCGTTCAGCTCCGAAGGCAACATCTCCGCACCCGTCCACGCCTGACGCCGACAACGCAGGGTGCCCCGGCAGCCTTACACACGGGCCGCCGGGGCGCCGTCCGGCTCGTCGCGGGGTTCCTGGTCGTTCTTCTCTAGTTCTGGGGCACTCTGTTTTCCCATGCGCGAACCGTATCGCTGGATGACGTGAGGTAGAACCACTATCGGGGTCCTCCCCGTCGGTTCACCCCCACTATCCCGTCGGGGTGAGCATGTCCCGCAATCGACGCAGGATGGCCTGCCCCTCCATAGCCACGTAATCGAGCCTGGCGGTTTCTGCGGCCCGGATGGCCCGCTGAACCTGATGGGGCAACCTGTGGGACTCTGCTGCTTTCAGGGCCACCCGCAGCGCTTCGGTTGCCCCATCCCTCTCACCAGCAGCCAACAACACTTCTCCGGCGGTGACTCGCTCAATGACGTGCCACTGCGGTGCGAGGGGAAGCGCGTTCACTGGGTCCGCGTTGAGTAGTCGGGCGGCTTCGGCTGCGCGGGCTGTGGAGATCAGTCCGCGCAGGTGGATCTCATGGAAGGTGAACGGGTTGAACAGCATTTCGCGCCCGTCGTGGTGGTCGAGTACGTTTCGGTAAGCGCTGACGGCCTGATCAAAAAGCGTGGGGTCGCCGAGTTCCCCAGCGGCTCGGGAGAGGAGCGCGAGAGCCGCCCCGCGTCCCTCGTTGTCCTCGGATACCTGGAGCGCACGTTGGAGCCTCAGCACGGCCGCACCGGTGTGTTCCGCCTTGCGCAGCTCGTTGCCGTGCATCCGCAGGGCGTGAGCCAGGAGAGCACGGTCGCCAAGCCGTTCCGCAACGAGAAGTCCTTTGCCGGTCCACCGAGCAGCAGCGCTCAGCCGTTCCTCGGGTAGCACGGTGCCGAGCGAAACTCCGAGGGCTGTCCGGGCTTGCCCGAGCAACACCAGTGTGTCCCATTCAGCATGACCAGCGGCAACCCGTGCCTCCAGTCGGGCGACCAGTGGCCACAACTCGTTGACCGCGTCGACAGCGCGGCCTGCCTTGCGGGCGATCTCGGCAAGACGAACGGTGGAATCGCCAAACTGAATCATTGCCGCAAAGTCGACGTCTTCGCGGTCCGTGACGCCGAGGACATGGGCAGGCAATCCAAGAACGCCTGCAATATGGCGACGAGTCCCCACGTCCTTAATGGTCCGTCGACCGGTCTCGATCATAGATACGTACGTTTTGTCGTAGCCGAGAAGCACCGCGAGCCTGTCTTGGCTCAGTCGGTTCAACCGGCGGTAGGTGCGGAGAATGATTCGCAGGTCGCGGGTTGCGAGTGCTGCGCTGGCATCCGGTGTGGACCACAGCCACATGGCCGGCGTGAGCCGTTGAACGGGGACGGACGGAGACTCGCGGTTGGCTGTGGCGTAGCACGTGGGGCATACGTGGTCCAGCGCAAAGCGGCTTAGCTCAGCACCGCAGGACTCACACCGTCGGCTGGGCATGGGCCTACCCAATCAGCTCCGGGGCCTGCTCCCGTAGATGAGCAAACCACCTTGCGATTGACCGCTTATACCCGTCCGGCATGTGCAGCTCGGGAACCTCACCCTCCTTAAACAAGCCCACTTCCTTGTGTTCATGGGAAAGAACGGGAGGGGCCGCGGTGTCTGGGTAACAGCCGTAAGTCACGATGAACACGTCCTTCTCAGCGGTCGCGATGTGGTACATCCAGGAGTCCAGGATCGGCCCGGTGGTGACCTTCCACTGAGTCTCTTCGGTAATCTCGCGTGCTACGCACTCTTCGGGAGTCTCGCCAGGTTCAATCTTGCCGCCCGGCAATTCCCACTCCTCGCGCTCGTTCCGCAGTAGTAACACCTTGCCATCACGAACGACAACACCCTTGACGGAGATGGGGAAGAGGTGGAACGCACGTCGTAGGTCGTCGGGCTGAGACACCGGCAACTCCTCTGGGCACTGGGGGCTCACCGCGAAGGTAGCAGCACGAGGGGTCGCGACGTGATCGCTTCGAATCCGGCCGTGTTGACAGGTTGTCACTGGACTACGGGCATAGCGGGGGTTCTGCTGATCACGTCCGACCCACGACGGTGAGGAGGGTGCCCAGATGACGAACTTCGATCTGTACCGAGTCGACATCCGTGCAGGAGAGGGTCTCGCGGCGTTGGTGGCGACCCTCGCTGAACATGGGTTCGCGCTGATCACGGGGGTTAGCGAAGCGGACACCTTGCTGCGGTTGGCTCGCTCGCTGGCCACGATCGTGCCCCACAGGGACAGTGCAGCCAACGGCATCACCACGATTGCTGACCTGGGTACGCCCGGTGCTGGGTTCCTCGGGTTCAGCTCGCGCGAACTTGCTCCGCACACCGACCGTTCCAGCGTCGACAAGCCCCCCGGCTTGCTGATGATGGGGTGTGCACAACCAGCCGCCAGTGGAGGTCAGTGTGTCGTGGTCGACGGCAAGGCAGTATACGACGATCTCGCCGAGACAGCTCCTGACGCGCTTCATGCTCTTTCCACTCCGCGTTCCGCCCTGTTCGGCGGCGCGTCAGGTTACCTCGGGTCTGTCTTCAGTAGGGCCAGTAGTGGTCGGATAGCAGTTCGTTTACGACTCGATGATCTGGCCCAGTTCTCGCCGGAAGCCACTCGATTCCTTCCGATTCTTCGGGATGCTCTCAGTCGACACGCCATGACATACGGTCTCAAGACGGGAGAAGGGTACATCCTCCACAATCACCGATGGATGCATGGCCGTCGCGCATTCCTCGGACAACGAGTGATGTACCGCATCAACGGAAACCCACTACCACACATAGATATACACTCGGGGTTCACTCCGTTTCGCCGCGTACTTCCCAGCACTGCCGCATGACGGGCTGAATGTGATACCCGTAATGCTGATAGGGGTGCTCCTCGTCTTTCTGGGCTCAATGTCTCTCATCCTGGCGAGCTGTCGACTCTCTCGACAGACAACGTCAGTAAACCACAGAGCAATGTTGTTTGAGTCGGAACAGCAGCGCGAGCAGGGACGAAAAGTGGCACCACTCCCTAGCGACCCAGAAATCACTCAGCCCGTTATCAGACTTGTCTACACACCTCTTGAGACGCGGGCGCAGCGGTATCGAGCATTCGGCAAGGTTGCCTGAGCGTACAGGCGTTAGCAGTTTTCCGCCTTACTATACCTCCCTACGTGGAGGCCGTGAGAAATATTGGTTTTCTGGCTTCGCTCTGGTATTTGCGTGACAACCTGGATAGGAGTGTTTTGGCCGCAGATCTCTCGGTTCCGGGTGGTGACACGGCTGTCCGCGTGGTGGAATCGGGTACGGCGCCGAAGTTAACCGGCTCAGTCCCGACTGTTCTCCCGTATCCGGGCCGCCAGCCCGGGGAGTCACCCACGGCGATGTTGGCTCGGTGGGCGGAGAACGCGGTACGCGACGCCGAGACCTGGGAGAGACACGGGGACACGAGTCTCGCGCGACTGGCCCGGCTCCGCGCTGAGATCTATATCAGCGCCGCTGAGCTGGTGGACGCCGACGGGATGCCGGCCGTGGTCGGCCCGTTCCGGCATCACGCGGCGACTCTGGCAGCCGAGCTTGACGGGCTGGAACGCCTGGGTGCCCCGCTGCAAGCGCGTGAGCTGCTCTATATCGCCGGACGCGCACACCAGGCGGTCGCCGCCGCCATAAGTGGAGAACTGATCGAGTACATCCATAAATGGCCTTAGCTTCCGTGTCGTCGCACACGGAGGTAGGGAACCCAACCATTTCTTACCCTGAAGGGAGGGATCTCCTGGCCGTTACTGGGGCCGCCGCTCTCCATTCCCACACACCCCGGGGATGGGTTCAGGGCGGCGGCCCGTTCCACCCGTACGTTCCACTGCTCGCCCCTCTTGCGCGCCCACGAGGGGCGAGTGTCGGTTGCCCATATTCATTTTTCCGCAAGCAAGAGACCGCCCATTAGTCGTATTGCTCACACTCACTCACCCGAGCATCCTCGGTCTAGTAGCGCCCAGTCGGGGCGCAGGGAAAACCGTTGGAGGCTGCAAGGATGACGCTTGCATTAGAGACAAACGAACCGCAGCGTCTCATTGATGAACACTTATTCAGTTGGCACGTTGCCCGGATCACCAGGGACAACCCGGAGGTGGACTGCGGGCTAGCCGAGCGGATTGCGTTGGAAACGTACAAGTTCCTCGCGGCGTGTGCGGCGGAGCCAGAGCCCGCGCTGTCCCCGAGCCACACGGTGGACAAGGGATGGCACGCTCTCCTCCTCAACACGCGCGCGTACAGCTCTATCTGTGGCCGGGTGGCGGTCCGGTTCATCCACCATGTCCCGCACGACTACGACATCCCGCCGGGGCAGCCAGGATCGACTGACCGTGTGACACCCACGATCGAGGCCCTACGGCGGGCGGGGTTTGAGCCCGACTTGGAGTTGTGGTCTGCTCACGCTGCGGAATGCAGCGACGGAAGCGACGACTGTAGCGCCAGCGGGCCGGACGGCAACGAGAACCAAGAGACCCGGCCACCCGGGCGGTAACGCGAGGTAGTTCGCTGGTCTGGCCTCACCTGAAAGCGTTCGAGGGAGTTACCGACGTGCCATCACACCGCGACTGGACGGACCTTCCCGACCAGGTTCGCGCCGCGATTCAGGCCCACACGGGACCGATCGCTACGGTGATCCCCACCGGGCGGGGCCAGACCTGCGACATCGCGGCCACTCTCCGGCTGGCCGACGGCCAACGCCGGTTCCTCAAGGGTGTGCAGGGTGCCGACCGCCGGATGCGGTGGCTTCGTCACGAGGTGACGGCGGGCCGGCTTGCCCCCGGGCTTGCTCCCGAGGTGCTGTTTCACGCCGACGTCGGGGACTGGCTTGTTGTCGTGTTCGAACATGTCGAGGGCCGCACGGCGGACTTTTCCCCCCACTCACCAGACCTCGCCCGAGTCGCGGCCACGATGCAGCGACTCGCCACCATCCCGGCCTCCGGGGTTGGCCCGCTGCGCGATCGGTGGGAGGGCCACCAGTCGTGGCGCACGCTTGCCGAGAAAGCACCAGACCGACTAGACAACTGGCACAAGACCCACCTTGAGTCTCTGATCCACTGGGAGAGCGCTGCAGCCAATCGCGTCGCGGGTCCGTCCTTGCTGCACATGGACCTTCACCAACACCAGTTCCTGATTGGCCCCGACGCCCACGACGTGCGGGTGGTGGACTGGTCTTGGCCCGCTCAAGGAGCGCCCTGGGTCGACGTTGCTTTCCTGGTCATCCGACTTACCGGCGCCGGCCACCCACCCGGCGATGCAGAACAGTGGGCTGCCGGGATCTCGTCGTGGTCTTTCACCACCGAGGAGGCGCTGACCTCGTTCGCGGCCCGCGTCGCCGGCCTGTGGCGCTATCGGGCTGCGCAGCACCCCAACAGCTCCATGTGGCGCTCAAACGCCGCGATGGCAGACACCTACCTCCGCTGGCGCTTGGCGAAACTCCTGTAAACACAAACGGGACTCCCGGCCGCCCTGTGGTGGGCTTCCGGGGGTCCCCGCTGCATTGGCCGGGGCGTCTGCCCCGTGGGGTGGTGACTCTACCGGCCGGCGAGTGTCCGGGCGCGGTCGCGTTGCTGGGTCACGGTGTCGGTGGTGACCCCGTCTGTTGCCATGGCGTCCCGTGCCGCTGGTGAGCCGTTGGACAGTTGCTGCAGTAGCAGCTCTGCCATGTCTACGGCGTGTTGGCAGGAGGGGCGGCGCCCGTTGGTGCACTGGTCGAGGTAGCGGCCCAGCTCGGCATGGGTGCTCTGCATGCGGTTGATCTCGCCTTGCGTGTTGGCGCTGGGTGGTGCGGCTGCCGTGCTGGTGTCCGGTGTGGGGGTGGTGGGCTGGTCGACCAGAGAGCCGATGATGATCAGGGTGATCAGGCCGGCGAGGATGACACCGAGTCCGATACCTACGGCTCGTTTGATGGTGTTGCCCGCTGTTGCCGATCTGTGCGTGTTGGGTCTCTTACTCACAGTGTTGATCACACCATGATCGGTACGAGCCGTCGATAAGGTCTCGGGAAACACAAAGAGCCCCTGCCCTACCGGTGAGTGGGACAGGGGCTCTGCTGGTTAGCGCCGTCGGACGAGGGTGGGGTACCGCTCGGCGGTGATCGGGTGTGTCCGGGGGATGCCCCGGGAGTCGCGGCATTCGGGAGTGACGAACTCTCGGGTGCCGGGTGGTACTCCGCGGATGTGGTGGGTGATGCCGTGCTCACATGGGCTGATGACCCGGAGGACGGTTCTGGTGTCGTCGTTGGTCATGCCGTGTTCCCCGCGATCCACTCGGCGGCCTCGTACACGTCGAGGCTAGGGATCAGGGCGGACACCTGCCCGGCCAGGGCCAAGGCCAGGGCGCGGACGCGAAGCGCGTCGGCGTGTTCGGTGTCCGGTGCGTCGTCCTGGTTTTGGTGTGCGGTGTCGGCGGCGTGGGTGTAGAGCGCGGCGGCCATCCGATCGGCGTCCTCAGTGGACAAGCAGATCAGGGTGGAGTCGTCGTCCGTTCCTACTGCCACAGCGACGTGTCGACGGTCCGAGTGTCCACACCAGACGTTCACTCCGTTGGGAAGGTCCTGTGTGATCACCCGACCAAGACAGGCGTCCCTTAGGGCGGCTGCCACGGTGCGCGCGTGGCCGGGCTCCAGTGCCACGCCGGGGGCGTCGCCGTCGGTAGCACGGCCGGGATTGGCGGCAATGACCACATGGCCACTCTCGTCCGTGCCGACCGTGAGCGTCTCGGTGGGGTCGAAGATGCAGCGATATTCAGCCAATGTGGTGATCAGCTCCTTTCGGTTCAGGCGCCCACGGCGGCCTTGAGCTTGCGGACGGCGGCGCGGACCAGCTCGGCGACGCGTTGCTTGCTGACGCCCATCTCTAGGGCGACCTCGGGCAGGGTCTTCGGTTGGGCGGCCTTTCCCAGCCCGTAGTAGCCGGTCAGGGCGGCGCGTTCCCGGTCGGTGAGCACGGCCAACATGGCGGTGACGAGCCGGACGCGGCGGGCGTGCTCGTCCTCGTCCTCCACCGCCCGGTGGGCGTCTTCACCCGTCGGGTCTTCTAACGCCTCCGCGACGGCTGTACCGCCGGTGCGGTCGTCATCGAGTGCGACCCAGGGCGCGCGGACGATGTAGTAGCCGATGACGAATGATCCCGGGGACATGCCGTAGGTCTTGCGGGCATACGCCATCGCCTCCCGGGGCCGGTCCTCCCCGGTGACCGGGTCGGCGGTCTGGGTGCAGGCGGCGATGATCTCGTGTCGGCGCTGCCGATCCATCGCCACGGAGCTGTCGGAGTCGATCGCCGCTCGCAGGTTCACCCCGACCGTGCCAAGAAAGACCCGGTCGGTGAAAATGCCCTCCTTGCACAGGGCCAACATGCGCACGACGGCCTCCTGGTGGAGGTCATCCGCGTCGATCACGGGATTGGGCCGGTTTCGGTTGTGCGGGTTGTTCGGGTCCAGCTTGTTCGCCAGCCGGATCACGAACGGGGCGTGGCGGGCGTACAGCTCCCGCCTGCCCTGCAGGTCGCCCTTGTTGGCGCGGGCGATGACGTCATCCGCTCCGGCCCGCTGTGCGGCGGCCCGGTCCTGCGGGAAGGTGGTGCGCAGGAGCCGCCGGCCCTGCTCCGGGATCTCGCCGACGACCGTGCGTCCCTGGTGTTCCCAGCGTCGAAACGCGTCCGCTGCCTCCTGCTGGGCCGACTCCGAACGGTACCCCCCGGAACCGTCCGCAGCGATGGTCTCGATCAGCAGTGGACAGTGCCGGGAACGGGGGACGCGGGTCGGCGGCGTGTCTCTGTTCATCTCTTCCTTTCGAACATGTGTTCGATCACGGGTATGGCTCCATTCGGCCGAGATCAACGCTTGTCGTCAAGACAGAAATACTCACAGTAACGGCATTGGTTATGACAACCGTTTTTGCGGTTTCGGGTTGCGCTGTGCAAACTTGGTGGGGCAAGCGTGGAACTACGCGTATGGCGTGTGATCTAGTTCTCGAACCCGATGTGCGTGGGCTGCGTCGCGCAACGCATGGTGAGCGCACTGGATCAGCCGTGTGGCGTGCGCGGTCTGGGTGCGGGCCCGGCGGATGGCGTCGTGGACCCCGGCGGCGTCGTTGGCGCAGACGACCGATTCCACGGGACGTCGGACGCCGGATACGACGTCGGTGTGCGCGCCGGGTGGCATTTCGTAGGCCAGGGGTGTCACGGCACGGGCCAGGCGGTGAAGCTCCAGGGCCGCCGTGGCGAGGGTGCGGGTGTGCTCGTCAAGGGTGGTCAACAGCGGTCCTTTCGTCTCGTCTACGACACCACCGGTGTGTCACCGCGGTGCGGGTGACGGGGTCCAGCGCGGCCAACCAGCCGGGAAGCCAGTCCCACAGGGGGCGTGCCCCTTTGCTGAGGTTCTCGGCTGCGCAGATCGGCGCGACGTTCCACGGGGTGTCTTCTCCGCCGGCCGCCAGCGGGTACAGGTGGTCGAGGTGCGCGCGGGTGTCCTTGGTGCCGCAGAGCGCGCACTCATGCCGCCAGACGCGCCGTAGCCACGGGACGTCGATCGGCAGCCGGTAGCCGCCGCGGGCACGGGCGCGTTGGGCGTGGTGGGTGCCCTTGGCGCGGTCGCCGTTGCGGGCGACCGTTCGCCATGCTTGGTCGGGAAACTCCGCGAGGTAGCGCAGCGCGCACTGTTCGGCGGCGGCGAGAAACAGGTTCACCTCGGGGTCGTTGCCGGCGGCCATGGCGCGCAGCGCTATGTAGTGCGCCCGTGCCTGTTCCATCCGCGCCGAGAGATCCCCGTAAGTGCGCAGGATTGCGGCGCACTCCCGTCGCCGTTGGGCCTGAAACCGTGCTTTGGCGTGCTCGCGGCAGAGGACCACGCTGTAGGGGCCCACCCGATAGGCACGTCCCGCCGCTCCGCAGCGTCTACACGGCGTCATTGGTCCGAATCTCCTCATGTTGTTCGAGATAGGCGAGTGCCGACTTCAAGATCACAACGTCGTCGCGGATCATCCCCAAAGCCTTATTGCAGAGGTCACAGAGAAGCCCGCGAATGAGCCCGGTGGCGTGGTCGTGGTCAATGACCAGCCTCCCGTGGGCCGTTTCCTTTTCTGGTGTTCCGCAGATCCGGCAGTCGTGGCCGTGACTGGCGTAGAAGTCCCGGATTTCGGTGTCGGTGAGGTGGTGTCGCCGTTGGCGTTGGTAGTCGCGGTGGCAGGTACGGCAGTAGGACCAAGCGCCGCCGGGTCGGCCGGCGTCCCGAACGAACTCCGCGAGTGGCTTGTCTTCTAGGCAGCGGGCGCAGCGGCGTTGTCGCTGGCCTCGTACAGGCTTCCCCAGCTTCGGCCCCCTATCTCCACCTCCGCGGCCAGCGGGACCCCGAAAAAGTCCGGTACGGCCATCGTGTCGGCAATCTCCCGCCCAATCTCGTGTGCCTCATCGCGTGGCACGGAAAACACGATCTCGTCGTGAATCGGCAAGCGCAGATACTCACCCAACCCTTTGCGATCCAGGTCGATCAGTGCTTGTGCGAGTACGTCACGCGCCACCGATTGCACGGCGTAGTTCGTGGCCGCATAGAGCCGGTGTCGGTCGACGGGGAGAATCCGTCCGGTGACGGTTTCCACTTCCGGTCGGCCCAGTCGGGCCCGCTCGACCACGCGGCGGGAAAACCGGCGTACCCCGGGGTAGACGCGGTCATAGGCCCGCACGGCGCGCTCCACGTCGGCCAGCGGCGCCCCGGTCTGCCGGGCTAGCGTGGCCGCGCCCCCGCCGTAGACCTTGCCGAAACCCACGCTTTTGGCGAGCTTGCGGTGATACGGCGTCCACTCGGGTCCCCAGATCAGCGATGCTGTATAGCCGTGGAGATCGCGGCCGGCGTGGATCGCCTCGATCATGCGTCGGTCGCCGCTCAGCGCGGCCAACACTCGCAGTTCCACGGCTTGGTAGTCGGCGCTGCCGATCACGTGTCCGGGCTCGGCCAGGAAGCATCGCCGGATTACGTGATCCCCGGCGGGCAACTGCTGTACCGGGGGCCGGGACACCGCCATACGCGCGGTGCGCGCCTGCAGACTCGCGATGCCCGGGTGGACGCGGTCCTCGGCGTCGTGCAGTTCCAGGATGGCGTCGGCATAGCTAGTCCGCCACTTCGCGGCGCGTTTCGCCCGCAATACCGCCTCGGCCAGGGGGTTGGGGTCCCGGGCGCCGCGCCGTTGCCACCGGTGATCCCGGTCGGCCAATGCCAACAGCACCGCCTGATCCACCTTGGCCGCGCCGGTGCGGGTGCGCTCGGTCAGGGTCTCGCCCATGCGTTCCAGTGCGGCGGCCACCTGGGCCGGTGCGTGGACACTGTCGACACCGAACAGCCGCGCGCGGGCGGTCTGCGCCTCCTCTTCGGCCCGGAGCCGGTCCACCAAGCCGCAGGTGTAGTCGACATCGACCAGGAAACCCCGGTTCTCCATTTCCGCGCAGATCCGCGCCACCGTGTGTTCAAAGTCAGCAAGCCGCTGCTGTCCTCGGGCGCGGACCAGCTCCGCCAGACGGTCATACAGCCGTGCGGTGAGGAGCACGTCCCCACCGCTGTAGCGCACATACGTGGGGTGTCGGAGATCGATCCTGGCCCACCCGGTCGACATGGTGTACCCGGCGGCCCGGAACGCGGCGTGCAGCTCGGCAGCCAGATCCGGCGCGTTCGGGTCCACATAGGAGGCTGCAAGGGCTTTCAGCGAGTGACCAATCCCCCCTTCGTCGCGGCCCCGCGGGTCGATCAGGTGCGCCAAGATGCGCGTGTCGGTGGTGACCTCCCACAGCCTCCGCGGATCCATTCCCATGTCGCGGGCCAGAAAGAGCACATCCGCGCGAGCGTGGTGGATCACCAGGTGACGGAGAATCCCGAACGCGTCCCGGACCGCCTGCCGGTGGTCCTGCGTCCACGGCTCGGCCCGGTCGACCGGAAGCACCCACACGGTTCGCGCCGTGCCGAACTGGACCAAGCGCATCCGGAAGTCATCCGTCCAGTAGTTCAGTCCGGTGGTCTCGGTGTCCACGGCCACCGGCCGGTGCGCGTGTTGCCGCACCCACTCCAGAAACCTCCATCGATCCACAGAGGACACGACAAAGTGGATCGTGCAGTCCTGGCCGTCGATGGTCTGTGGGTAGCTCTGCATTTTCCTCCCTGGCACAACGAAACGGGGCCGCCCCTTTGGTGGCGGCCCACGGCACCGTGTGCTGTTGTCTACTCGGCGTCGTCGTGCTCTCCGAGGTAGCGGTTCCAGGCGTCGAACATGTCGGCCCACCGGAAACCCTTGCGTGTCTGCCCGTTGATCCACAGTGCCTTGATGCGGATACCGAACTCGGCCAGGAACTTCCGGCACTGTTCCTCGCTAATTTCTCGACCGCCGGCCCAGCGCTCGAACAACGGATCTCGCTCGATCACCGCGGCGGGCAGCGCCGAGCGGGCAACCCCCTTGGTGGTGGCCCCGTGCGGCCACCGACCATCGAGACCGGCGCCGTAGATCTCCCGGCAGGCGCGCAGGAACCGCAAGCCCGGTGTCTCGGCGTCCTCCCGGCCGGCGTCGCGGAGCACGTCTACCGCGGTTTCCAAGCGTTGCGGCCAGTCCCCACCGGCCAGCAGGGCGGGGAGCATGAGCGCGCCCCACAACTCCAGCGGGCGGTTGTCCAACCCGGTCGCGGCAAGCCAATCCTCGCCCTGGTCCAACAGGTCGGCGACCTCGTCATCATCGCTGACGGCATGGGTCGCCCATGCCTGCAACCGGCCCGCCAAGTCGTCCAGCAGCGCCTCATGTCGCCGGGGCCGGTACGGCTCGGGCCGCTCCTGGGGCAGCGCGCGGGCCATCTCCACCACCAGGGACCGGGTCAACAGCGCTTCGGGAAGTGCGGCCTTGGCCAGCCCGGCCCACACGATCGGCCCGAAACAGTCGTAGACGATCGAGCGGGTTTGGTTGTTGACGTCGGCCCGCGCGACCTTCGCGCCGCGCTTGTATCCCATGTTCAACACGGTGGTCAGGCTGGAATCGGTGGTGGCCCGGGAGGCATAGGCGTTGTCGATCTCGTCGATCCCGATCGGAACCGGCGCGGCCGGGCGGCCCGGTTCGTTCGGGTCGTGGTCCATGCCGGCCATCGTGCGCAGCATGGAGGCCGAGGTCGGGTCCCCCAGCAGGACACCGCGGGACAGGCGACACACGATGTCCATGAGCAGCGTCTTGCCACTGCCGGGCAGCCCGGACACCGCGCCGAGACGGGGCGCGATGTTGGCGACCGGGGACGCCCGGACGAGGTGGGTGTGGACGGCCCACAGGGTGATCACGTCGACCCAGGCGGGTTGCTGCAGGTAGATGAACCGGCGGAGGGTGGCCGCCACCTCGTCCAGCAACGCCACCGGGTCGCCCCGGAACGGCTCGGTCTCGGCGCGCTGCCGGGTCCACCGTGGGGCAGCGGCCACCGCGGCGTGCAGGGCGTCAGCAAACCCCGCCGGGTCGGTGGCCCGCCACGCCGACAGGTCATCTCCGATCAGCGGGAGCAGGATGCGCACCTCATAGCCGGCCGTAGTGAGCGCATCCCCGAGTGCGGCGTTGAACGAGCGGCCCGCAGCGTCGGCATCCCCGGCCAGGTAGACGACCGTGTCAGGCGTGATACCGGCCGTGATCTGGCCAGCGACCTCCGGAGAACGCGCCACCCCGGCCCCGCGCACGCACACCGCCCGGTAGCCCGCGGCGGCGGCGCAGAGCGCGTCCCCGGGTCCCTCGCACACCAGCAGCCCGGGGCGGGGCTCCCCGGCGGGGGTGGCCACGCCGATCGGGGACCAGCTTCCGGACTCCGGGTTGGCCCAGCCCATCCACCGCGCCGTGCACTCCCCGGTGAGATCCCGGGCCTGCAGCCCGGCGGGGCGGCCGTCCCAGTCCAGAAACGGCACCACCAGCCGTGGATGCGCGCGGTAGCCGGCCGAGCGGTAGTCCTCCCCGGGTACGGGGATTGTGCCGTCGTCATAGCCGAGACCGACCCGGCCGGCCAGTTCCTCCGTGATGCCCCAGCGGTCGGCGGCGTAGGACGCGGCCGGGCTGCCCGGGTAGCGCGCCACCGCGTGGGCGAGGTAGGCGCCGAGGGTGGCCCGGTCCTCCGGACTGACCGGTCCGCGGTCACGCGGTGCGGCATCCATGGCGGTGGGTTTCCCCCTCAACTGAAACAGGTCGGACTCGGTCAATCCCACGCTGCGCACCACATCGCGGGTGGCGCAGTGCGCGCGGCAGTGCAGGATTGCCTTGACGCCGCGGGTGTCCGGGACAAACCGCACGATCAGCGACGGCGTGGTGGTGTCGTTGTGCCCGGGACAGAACACCAGGTAGTCGGGTCCCTCCCGGCGTGCGACACCACCGAGACGGGTGAGGAGGTCATCGGGGGTGCGTGGTCCCCGGGTTCTGGCCGGCACGTCAATCACCCCTCATTGTCCTTGGCAGGTACGCAAAAGTGCCCCGGACCGCAGTCCGGGGCACTCACAGTGTCGGTCGGTGCGTCGGGTTAGGCGGCGCCGATCACGGTCAGCGCCGGGTAGTGGTAGGACACCGCGCGACCTGCCTTGGTGGTGTATTCGACGTGTTCCATCACCAGTCGCACCTTGGCCGGCCCGTTGATCTCCTCCAACGTGTCCTGCGCGGCCGGCAGTTCTGCCACCGTGGACCACGACGAGGTCCGCAGCACGAAGTAGCCCAGTTCCGGGTCGTCATGGAGGCGAAACCGCAACTCGATGTGGGGCTTCGGTCCGCGGCCACTGCGGGCCAGGTCCTTGCGTTCGCGCAGGCTCGGCGGGCATCCACACGGGGTGCCCCGGTCCTCGGGCGGCTCAAGAAATTCGACACCGTCACAGTGATGGATCGGGCCGGACGGGCCGAACAGGATCAGCGACGACCGCAGCGCGTCCGGGCCGTCCACGATCGCGTCCACCGTGACGGCGTCGGTAATGACGTGGCTGGTGTTCTCGTCGTAGTCCTCGGGCGTACCGCCGTACAGTTCGGCGACGCGGTCGGTCACGGCGGGGTCATCACTGCAGAAACGGAAGGTGGACAGGGCAACCGGACGGCGGCCCTGCATCATGCCGGCCGAGACCCGGCCCACCACGTCGTCCACGAACGGGTTGCGGGGCCTGGGCTTGGCGTCCGGGTCGGTCTCATAAATCCGCAACGACAAGAGCACTGTTCCTTTCGTCCATGCTGGCGCGGGTATTCAATGGGTGCGGCGGCGTTGGCTTCCGGTGGACGCTGCCGACTGGCAGAGCGGTGTTCCCTTGACGGTCTCGGCCACCTCGTGGACCCAGTCGAACACGCGGCGCAGATGCAGGAAGAACTCAAACACGTTCGCATCAATGCGCACCGGCACCAGTGACCACCCTTCGGGACGGACGTGGAGCACCACGCCGCCGGTCACCTCCGGAATATCAACGCTCGCGCCGTTCTGCGTGATGATGCGGTCCGCGTGTGCGTAGGCGGCCAGTTGTAGCGCGACTTCGGCGTGGATTCCCGATCGCGTGGTCTTGAGGTCCCCGAGAACGGTTTTCTCTTCGATGTCTCCCAGGAAGTCGAAACTTCCGGCGTAGCGGTGGCGGTCCGACCACACCGTGTCTTCCACGAAGTGGTAGCGGGGCTGGTAGCGGTCATGGAAGTCCACCAGGTACCGCCGGTACGGCTCGATCTCCGGAGACACCCGCCCCACGTGTTCACCTCGGGCGATGCGTTCAAACAGGTCATGCACGGCGGTGCCGGTGTCGGCCGACTCCTGCACGCTGCGGGTGGGGGCGCGCTTGAGGTAGTCCACGGCCCCGCTCCGGTCGTTCATGGCGATACTGACCAGCCCACCGAGATTGTCCACCGCGTTTTCGGCCACCATCCGCGCCGCCCAGTGCTGCAAGAACGGCTTGGGTAAGCAGCCGTTCACGCTCGTGACACTCGGGACCTTGTCTCGGGTGATGGGGTCGACATAGAAACGGGACCCTCCCCGGGTGATGGTCGTCAGTTGTCCCAAATGGTTCCCTTTCGAAGTGGTGTCGTCCTGTCACCCCTGTACGGCCCGAATCGGCGGGGCCGGTCAAGGGTGATCTTCAGTGAAGAGAGTCACACCAGCCCCGGGGGAAACAAGAAAAGACCCCCGCCACTCCGATTCCCGAAGTGCGGGGGTCGAGACCATTCACCGATTTTCGGTTACGGATTGATTGTCGGTGCCGCGCCGGAATGGTCCGGGTCGCGGGTGTCAGCGCCGGTGCTGGCGCCGTGACCCACGGCCGCACCGGCCGCACCACCGGCCAGCAGCGCGAGCCCGGTCGTGATGACCTCCATGACGGCATCGGTCGGGAGGCTGGGCACGAATCGGGCGATCAGCGCCACCAAGGCGCCGAGAAACGCGCCGGCCGCCCGCGGGTACCGGCGAATGTAGTTCAGCATGACTTACTCCTGTGCGGTGTCCGCGCCCCGCAGCTCGGCAAGCGCGGCGTTGATCTTGTCCAGGGCCAGCGCGTACGGGCCGGCGTGCCGTACACCCTCAATCCCCGGGCGCAACAGGTCGGCCACCTCGTTGAGCACCTGCTCAATGCGGTACAGGCTCAGCGCGTGCGGCCCGGCGAACCTGACGCCTTCACTCCCGCCCTGCCACCATTCGTAGATCTCGACCAGGCGCCGCCGGTCCTCGTCGGTAAACATGTCATCCCCCTCCGTCAGTTCGCCCAGCGGTCGCACCGCGACGTTCATGTCCACCGAGCCACCCACCCCGGGGACGGCACCCGCGCTGGTGTACTGGTGGAGCACCACGCGGGGCGTGAGGTGGCCGGGCTGGCCGGGCCTACGCCCGTAGTGGGCCACCCACCACCAGACGTCGTGCCGGTTGGCCCAGTCCTCCCCCAGGTGCGCCGTAATGAAGTTGGTGGAGGCGTAGACGAGCACGCGCTGATCCCCGTCGAGGCGGTGGCGTAGTCGTGCGATGAACTCGCCACACCAGCCCGCCAGATCCGGGGCCGTGACCTCGATGTCCAAACAGGGCGGGAGAAAACCCGGGCCACACCCGCCCAAAGGCCGGATCTGGTCGGCGAAGGTCTCGGCTTCCGCTCCGGGTGCGTTGCCGGTGTCCGGGCGGGCGAAGTGGTACAGGCCGGTCACCAGACCGGCCGCACGCGCGGCCCGAAACTGCGTGTCCAACGTGGGGCTGACCCAGCCCACGCCTTCACTGGCCTTGATATAGGCGAACTCGATGCCCCCGCCGCGGACCGCACCCCAGTCGGGGTAGCCCTGGTGCGAGGACACGTCGATACCGGTACTCACGTTGTCACCCCCCTGTGGTTATCCGATGCTCACGAGTTTGGTGCGCCAGGTTCCCTCTCGCGTGGCTTCGGGGTAGTAGTCCAACGGTGCGAGCATGGACAACGTCGGCCACACCATGATCGCGTCCAGTGTGGTGTCACCACCGATGTGGTACGCCCGGTAGCCGATGAACGACAGGTTGAGATGTCGTGCGGTGACCACGTCCCGATCAATGAGCGTCAGCCCGTGGAGCCATTCCAAGGTGACTTGGTAGCGCGCCCAGTGGGTGTTGTTCGGCCCCCGTGGGGGTTCGCGAAACTCCTGGCGCCGCGTCCGACGGCCCGGGGTCTGGTCGTAGCTGCCGGTCTGGCAGTCCACCGCGACCTGCGCACCCCCGTGGACCACCACCTCAAACGTGGTGACGAACACGGGGTAGCGCGGGTCAATGACTTGGGCGGCGAACGGAACCGTCTGTGCATCGGTGACCTTCGGCGGGAACAGCGCACCCATGCCCACAAAGGTCGGGTTGTCCCGTGGTGCCCCGTACCACCGGATGTCGTAGGCGAACGTGGGAAGCATCTGCCGGTAGCTCAGTTTGCCGGTGGAGGCGCGTTCCAGCACCGCCACGCGTCGTTTCAGGTTTTCGATCTCACGTTTCAGTGTGGGCGGGAGACAGGGCGTAGTCATTGGAACACCTCTGGAGTTGCCACGGTGACGCGGATGCGTTCCGCGCCGGTCTTATCCACCTCGATGGCGCGTTCGGTGACGCGCCACTGCCCGTCGATCGGATACAGCCCATAGCCACCCCGAACGGTGACGAGATCACCCACCATCACCTCGCGGAATCCCGGCCACTCCGGATACAGCTCGATTCGGGGCAGCGTGACCGGCGTGGTACCGAGCCGGAGCCGGTGGCCCGCCTTCTCCTCCAAGGTGCTGCGCTCGGTCACATCCGCGTGGGTCTCGACCGCTTCCAGCCGCGGCGTGCGGATCGGGGGAACACTGCGGGACACCGTGACCGGGCCGGTGCCGTCGTCGTTGTCCGCGCCGACCATCGTGACCGCCGTGACCAACGCGGTGCCGTCAATCGTCGCCGCAGGGATGTCGGTGTTGCGACCCTGCTCCAACACCATCCCCCGGTCGCGGCCCCGGGCGGGATAGTGCACCCGGAAGACCGTCCGCACGCGGCCGGCGTGCCACTCGGAGTCAAAGGAGAAGTCGAAACCGTCGATCACCGCGGACAGTTGCTCGATCGCTTCGCCGATCTGCTTACGCTCACTGCCCAGGTAGGTCCGATCCCGCAGCCGACCCGTGGTCTCGGTGCCCAGCTCCACCCCGATGTCAGATCCGGGACCGTGCCGGGTGCAGTAGAACAGCAGGGAGCGGGCAATCTCGGCCTGGTCGACCTGCCGAAAGACTTGGTCGTCTTCCAGGAACCGTGTCTTGTAGTAGGACAGCCACCCCTCGGCGTTGAGGGTCGCTGTTCCTCCGGCGTAGTCCGGCTCGACCGTCCACACCAGACCCGACCAGACGAACGAGCCACCGCGTTCCACGTAGAGCGCGGTGTTGCCCGGATACAGCGTCTCGGCCGACACGCCGCGCACGGGTGGATCCAACGGAATCCGCACCTGAGCCCTTCCGACCGCGTTCAACGTGTCGGTGACCGACAGGGTTTCGGCAGGTAATTCCCCCGCGATCGTCCCAGATGCCACTCCGGCGTTCAGCGGGCCATACAGGACCCGATAGCGGCTCATCCCACCCCCGCGACCTTGTGGACCGAAAAGTAGGTGTCACCGGAGATCACCAGCCGGCGCTGTGGAGAAAACAACACGGCCGACACCCGCGTCCCCCGCTCCAGGTAGGCAATACCGGTCGAGTTGACCCGCCACGACGATCCCCACGGGTTCTTGGTGTCACTGGCCACCGCGTTCGTCCCGTCGTTGGCGCGAAAGTCGACCTGTAGCCACGTGCCGTTGGTGCCGTACTGCGCGTCAGCGACGCAGTAGACGTCCATCCGATACACCCCCGCGTCCGGCACGGTGATGTGGGTGGCATCGGTGGAGGTCCACATGCCCAGCGGGTCATGAATCGCCCGCGTCCACCGCAGCGCGCTCCCACTGGCCAGCTCCCCGGACGCCCCGGCGATGTAGCAGGCCGGCGCGTTGGCCACATCCGCCCATCCCGGCCCGCTCGGGGTCTCGGTGCGGACCCGGACCCGTCCACCACCGGTGTGCGGCGACGCCGTGGAGGTCCACACCGTTCCCGGTTGCGCGCGCAGCGGGACCGACGCGGCGGCCACCGTCGGGCCCGCGAGGAGCACCTGACGGCCGCCACCGTCCAAGCGGTCATCCAGCACACTGACATCCCGGTCCCCGGGCGCCACCGGGATCACCGCCAGCGAGAGCGCGGACGCGGGCAGCGATGGCGGAACCGGGTTGGCCGCATCCGGCGTCCCGGACAGCACCTCCAAGCGCCACACGCTGCGCGGACGTTCGTCGCCGCTGGTCGGGGGTGTGACGTAGTCGGCGTCATAGACCCGGGCCACCACCCGGTCCCGCCGGGGCAGCGTCCCCGGAGGGGTCACCGGCAGTGTGACCCGGGAGCGCAGCTCGACCAGATAGGCACCCTGCCGTGGGTCATCGCCCCCGGCCACGGTGGCATACCCCGGTGCGACCGCCACGGCGTAGCCCTCGGCCGGTTCGACCCGCAGATCCGTGGTTCCATGCACGCCGCTGCCCCGCTGCGCCCCCAGGGCAATCAGGGTCCGCAGCGCGAGCGCCGGATAGTCGCGATCCTGGGCAAACAGCGGTACAGCAAAGCTTTCCTGATCAGGCAACCCTTCTCCTCATACCCAGACCGAGTGCCACGCGATGTGCAGTACGGCGCCGGAGTCGGCCGCCGTGAACGGGGAGCGGAAACCGAGCTGACTCAAACCCGGTCGGATCGTCGGCCAGGCGGTATTGCCGCCGACCGCGTAGAATCGGGGCGCCGTTCCGTTCAGCAAGGTTTCATGCGTGCGGGTATCGACATCCACGAACTGTCCGGCTGGAACATCGGTGTGCAGCTCCAGCGCGTCGCCGGTGGACATGTCGACGATCCGGGGCAGCGAGACCGGCCCGTAGATGCGGAAGTGCGGGTAGGCCGGGAAGTTGCCGCGATTGACGCATGTCACCGTGCCGGGGATCTGCGCGGTACCAAACGAGAACGGGAACCGCAGTGGGAACGACAAGCCGCCCGACGGTGGGGCCGGCAACCCCGTGGACCCGCTCTGCACGACCGGGTCGTAGATCAGGGGATCGGCGGCGTACAGCTCCACCGTCACCATGGCAACGTGCCCGTGGGCGTAGGGAACATCGATCGGGATCGAGCGGCGCCGCACCACCGCCCGGATCTCCCGCAGCCCACCACCCGCGACGCCGGGTAGGCGGAACCGGAACGGGGCCGGCGGGGCGGCCGGGGCGAACGCGGTGGTGACCGCATCCAACTCCCGGCCCAACTCCCCCGTGGATCGGGCGTAAACCTCCAGGGTGAGTGTGACCGTGCGGGCGTCTAACCAGTCGAGTCCCCGCACGGTGCCGTGACGCTGCAGCGCGGCCCGGTCGGCCGTCCGTAGCCCCGGGGCGTCCAGCAGGCCCTCAATCGCGGCGAACGCCACACGGGAGGACTCCTCCCCGATGCGCAGCCCGCGATACTCACCCGTCCACTCCAGCGCCCCCTCACGGACCGGACTCACCGCGGCAACGGGCATCGGCCATCCCCCCTTGCGTTATCGGGCCATACCGGTCCGCATCTGCCACGCAATCGCTCGGCTGATCTCGAACGGATCGGCGTTGGTGGCCACGTTCACGGTGATGACCGGAGCCGCCGCGCCACCGCCGGCCGCATGCGGCTGCACATACGCACCCCGGGGCAGATAGACGGTTTCCGGGCCACGTTCACCCACCGTGTAGACCCCGCCAGAGGAGTAGCCACCCATCGCCAGGTGCGGTAGCCGCGGCAGATCCCCGGGCAACACGTTGTCGATCCACCCAATCCCGGAGTTGATCTGATCAATGACCCAGTTCAGTCCGCTTTTCACGGCGCGGATGATGGCCGCACCCACATCGCTGGCCCAGCCGCCCACCGACTTCAGCCCGCTGAAAAAAGAATCGATCAGCGACCGGCCGGCATCCAGCAACGCACCACCGAAGGCCAGTAGGCGACCCGGGGCTTGCGCCACCTGGTCCACCACCCAGCCCACACCGTCCCGCACCACCGCGACGGCATCCGTCCAGAGCTGACCGAAGAATCCCAGCAACATGCCCGGTAGAGCGGCGACCCCGTCCAGGATGAGGCCCGGCAACGCTGCAGCGAACTCGACCACGGCCGAGCCGACTAACACCACGGTGTCCACGCCGGTCTGCCACGCAGCAGAGAAAAACGTCGCCAGTTGAGTACCCAATGTGGACAGACCGGTCAGGATACGACCGGGCAACGCCGCGGCCCACGTGAGCAGGAGCTGACCGGCATTGGCCACGATTTCAACGCCGCGGGTGAACGCCGTGGTCAACAGCGACCAGAGCAGCGAGCCCAGCGACGACAGACCCTGCACGATCTGTCCGGGAAGCTGGGTGACCGCGTACACCAGCGCGCCCAGCAGCACACCGACGCCCCGCAGCCCGAGCTTGAGCGCGTCGACCAGCAACCCGGGGATGGCCTTCAGACCGGCCAGCAGCGCGTCACCGAGCCGGCGAGCGGCGTCGGCCCCGGCCGCGGCCAGCCGGCCTAACTCGGCCCCGATCCGGGCCGGCAGCGACGACGCCCACGACACGACCGCGTCCCAGCCGCGGGACAAGGCGCCGCCGAGCCAGTCAAAGAACGAGGTCAGCGCGGACCACAGTTTTCCGGTCCATTCCTTGGCCTTGTCCCAGTTCAACGCGATGGCCGCGGCCAACGCGACAATCAGGCCGATCGCCCATCCGACCGGCCCGAGCGCCAGCACCCACCCGGCGGCCATGCGCGCCCCGTTGACCAGCGTGGCCGTCGCCGCGGTGATCAGCGCGGGAATGTAGACCGTGGCGAGAATGCCCGCGATCCCGGCCAGGATCGGGCCGACAATATTCCAGTTCTGGGCGATGAACTCAGTTGCCCCCATGAGTCCCTTGATCAAGGCGTCAAGAGCTGGGGCGACCTTCATATAAACAATCGTGGCGGCGCTTTGTAGACGTGCCCACAACTGGGACAACGTGCCGGACAATCCCGCCGAGTTGGCATTTGCAAGAGCCTGCGCTGCGCCCGCTTTCGCCACACCGTTCCGGTACTTGTCCCATTCGGTGGCGCCCTGCAACAGGATGGTGTTGGCCGCCCGAATGGCGTCGCTACCAAAGATGGTGTTCATGGCGGCGGCGCGCTGCTCCTGACTCAACGCGCCCAGCGCCGGACCCAGCTCGGCAATGATCTGCCGGAACGGTTTCATGGTGCCCTGAGCGTCGAAGATGGACACGCCGAGCTTGTCGAACTCCCGTTGCGCTTCTCCGGTCGGCGCGGACAACCGCATGAGCATCGTTTTCAGGCTCGTACCGGCGTCCGACCCCTTGATCCCGGCCATGCCGAGTTGCGCGATCGCGGCGGCGGTGTCCTCCACCGACAACCCGGCCTGAGCCGCCACCGCTGAGGTTTGGCTGAACGAGTAGGCCAGATCCTCGATGTTGATCGAGGAAATGTTCGCGGCGTTGGCCAACACGTTGGTCACGTCCGCGGCCTTGGTGGCCTCCAATTTCCAGACGTTGAGCGTGTCGGACAGGAACCCCGCGGCGTCCGCGGTCGCCATCCCGCCGGCACGCGCCAACACGAGCGTCGCGTTGAGCGCGTCCATGGCCTGCTGGCCGGACATGCCCGCCTTGCCCAGTTCCAGAAAGGCATGGGAGGCATCGGCCACCGAGTAGCCGTACTGCGCCCACGTCCCGGCTCCGGCCAAGATCTTGTCTTGGAACTGCGCAAGCTGGCCAGAGGTGAGATCGAGCGCGGCGCCGGCCTGGTGGGTGGCCTGCTCGAACGCCGCACCCCACTGGTAGACCTCAGTCACGCTGACCGCGGCCGCGATGGCTCCGGCCTGCCGGCGTAATGTGCTGCCGACCCCCTCGACCTTTTTTGACAGGCCCTCGATCGAGTTGGCGGCGCGGCCCATCTTCCGCTCAAGGTCGGCGATGTCGCCAACAACGGTGACCTTGATGGGTTTCGCGATCGCTGATCACCGTCCTTTGTCAGCGCATCACCGGGACCCGACGCACCCCCGGCGCCCCGGAGTGGCGTTCGGCGCGTTTCGTGGCGCGTTCCTGCGCCTTCAGGTCCTCATTCATCGCGTCCACCAGCGCGCGGTAGTCCCGCATCCGCATCCGACGCACATCCTCAAGTGTGAGCCCCCGGAAATGGCCCACCAGCCGCGCCATGGTTACGACGCGACCAGCCCGGGAGGGTTTTCCGGAGAGTCCCCCAACTTCACCTTCAGCGACCCCGCAGCCTCCAGCGGAAACTCAGGGTCCTCCCGCCGCTTGATCACACACGCGATCGCCCGCAGAAACGGGCCCTTGCGCCGCCCCGGCGTGGCCACCTCGTCCAGTGGTGCGTTGAGCAGATCCTCAAGCATCTCGATCTCGTCGATCGTCAGATCATCGAGATCAACGCGAATAACGTCGGACAACCCGTGTTTCCCCTCAATGTGTGTCGAACGCGCGCCGCGCCACCTCGCGCATCTCGGTCTCATAGACCTCGGTGTAGCGGCGCTTGGTCCGGGCCGCGGCGCGGTACAGGAAACGATTGGCCCGGATGCCGCGCTTGCGCCACCCGAAGTGAATCGGCCCGGCATACGGCACGGCGGAACGCCCGCCCCGCCCGGCGGACACCACCGCGCCCGCGGTGGACGATGCGGCCCGGACCGAGCGCGCCAGCCTCCCCGAGCGTTTCGGGGCCTGCTGACGGGCCACCGGGACCACCACGTTGGCCGTGGCGCGGTGGGCCCGCCGCAACGCGCGCTGCAGTCCCTTGTCTCCCAGCCGCCGGGCCGCACGGGCTACCCGCTTCGCACCGTCGACATAGACCCGGAACCCCAGACCGTCACCCAGACCCGCCACGCCGATCAGCTCCCGTCGCCCTCATCTGGTGTGGACTCCGGGGGGATCGCCGCCTCGCGCGGGTCGTCCCCGAAACTGTCCACATAGGTCAGTCGGGCGGCGGCGCGACCGTCTCCGGGGTCGAGTGCCCGGTACTCCAGCTCGATCGAGGTGAGATCGTCCAGGCTCGCTTCGGGGCTGTTGCCGGTCATCTGTACGGCCGGCAGTTCCACCGTGAAGTTCGGTCCGTAGACGATCCGCAGCGCACAGACTTCGCCCCGGGTGAAGCTTTGGTAGAGCCGGTGCGTGGTGCGGGTCAGCTCGGCCTGCAGGCTGCCGCCGTACTCCGGCAGGCTCGCCCGGGCCGGCACCGCCTTGTACGCCGAACCCCGGATGTGGCGCCGGTCGGTCTTCAACCCCCGCGACAGCGACACCGACCACGAGGTTACCGGGACCCGGACCGGCTGCTCACCGGGACAGGTCAGCTCCACATACCCGTCGGTCCAGTCATAGGCCCGCGACGACGTCGGGTAGCGCACGGGCAAGGCGGTGTCGGCCAGCGCGTCGGTGACCCGCTGAAAGTCGAAACTCGCCTTGGCAAGAAGCGGGTCGCCTACCTCCTGCGAGAGCTCCAGCTCGGTGACGACCGCCCCGTGATGGCGGTAGCGGTAGCGTGCGCCGTCGGTGGCCGGGCGTACCACCTCGACCACGTATGACCGTGGTTCCACACTTGCCGCGGTCTCATAGACTCCGGTGACGGGCTTCCCTGCCCCACCGGCGGTGACAGTGGCCCTATCGAACGCGGCGGAGAAGAGGGCGCCCATGCCCCCGTCCAGCAGGGCAAGCTCTAGCTCGCCCTCACCGCCCATTTCCACGATGTTGCGCCGATCGGCACGGGCGGTCTGCGTTTCGGCACGGAATCCCGTCGATTCCACGTATTCGCGGCTGGTCTTCCAGCTATCAGCCCGACCCTCGAACCCCCGCACCGACGTCACCGCGTTCTCGGGATCGCCGTAGGCGAGTTCCAGGCCCAGGCCAATGGATACGTCCAGGCTCACACATCACCCCAGATTTCACGCATACAGGTGGGCACGGATAGCAACCGTGATCTCGGCAGTGGCCGCGGTGCCCTGGCCGGTCTCGCCATTCGTGACCGTGACCCGACTCGGCCGCACATCCTGAATCCCGGGAACCGAGCCGGGATCGAAGTCATCGAGTACCGCGGCCTCGATCTCCTGGCGCAACCCATACACTGCGCGTTCGGCGTTGATCGGGTCACCGGGCGCAATCGCGGACGCCACAATGGTCACTTCGGCGCGGAGATCAGTGGGCTTGCGGCGCCCCGGGGCCAATGCCCGCGGCTCCAGCTCACTCTCGGTGGTGTCACCGAACCACACCGACCGCGTTCGGGCCTGGTCGGCGGGGTCGCCGAAGGTCACCGACACCCCGCGGGGCGCCAGTCGCGCCCGAATCCGCTCAAACAATGCGATCTTGACGGCCAGCACCGCCGACACATCCACCCCACTTGGTTGTTGTGCGGGTTTAGAACGGGGAGCGGATGCGGTAGCGGCTCAGTACGGCGTTGACCTCGGGAAGCGACGTCGGGCGAAACGGCCCACCAGGCTGGGCCAAGGTCACCTGCCCGTAGTCGGTATTGACCTGAAGCGAGCGATCCGGGATACGCGAGTGGAGATCAATACACCACTGCCGCGCGATCGTGCGGACAGCCCACCGGATCGCCACCGGCGGCGCCTCCCAGTCCTGCCCGCAATACTCGGTCACCGTCTCCACAGCGAAGGCAATCGCTTCGGACAGCACGGCATCCGGATACACGTACTCGTCATTCAACCCATCGAGCGCCCGCAGATCCGCCACCGTAGCGTACTGCTCCGCAGCCACCACACCCCCTTGACGGCTTCTGTCAAGGGAGGCCCGAGAAGCCCCGAGCCTCCCTCGTTCTCTTATTCGGCCGGCGTCTTGTGGCCGAGTGTGCCGATGGCAATCCGCGTGGTGTCGACCAGCCGGCCGTCAGCGCGCTGCAGGAACCGGAACTTGACCACGTCGTCCTCAAACCCCGCTTCGTCGCTGCGGTCGATCCGCAGCGGGCCGGCCAGCCGCACCACGTAGCCGCTCAGATCGCCCCACAGCACGCCCTTGCCCCCGCTCGTCGCGGTGCTGAACGCGGGCATGAACGGATCGGTGAGCACCGGACGCCCCAGGAACGTGTCGGCCACCTGGCCCACAAGACCGGACTGCCAGAGATACCGGCCGTCGCCGTCCTTGAGCATCCGCATCGCGGCCGCCGTGGTGTCGTGCACCACCCACACCGCATTACGCCGCACGAACGACGGCAACACGTGATAGAGCCGGATCAAGTCATCGGCAAACGCCGTATCCACCAGCACCGGCGACACCTGTGCGGCCGGGATCTCGGCGTTGAGAAGCCCCTCCGGCGCCGCCCCGGTCTCGTCAGGCTTACGCCGCGGTCCGTGCAGGAAGTACCAACCCAGCCGGTCCCCGATCTGCGGTCCGGCGTCGGCGGCCAGCCACCCCACCAGGTCCACGGCCGGGTCCACCACGGTTTCATAGGTCAGGGCGGTGATGTGACCGAACTTGTGCGCCCCGACCATCACCTCATCCGGGGTCGGCGCGGACTCCGCGATGGTCTTGCCCTCCCCGATCGGCTTGTCCGCCGGGTTGTCCGGGTCGAACTTGTGTCCGATGATGCGCGGCAGGCGAATGTTCTCCCCGGACACCGTGGCCAACGTGCGCGCACCGGCCTGCACCACGGTCGCCCGCTCAAACATCAACTCAGTGAGCTGGGCATACAGCGTGACCGGGATAACCGGTTTCGCCTCGCCCCGATCCAGCGTGGTCGGGCTGGCGTCCCGCCGCTCCGGCAGCAACTCCAGCGCCGTCCGGTCCCCCTTGCGGCCCGCCCACATCCGCAGCTCGGTCAGCGCGTCCGGCTGCTCGACCGTCCTGGTTTCCCCGATCAGGGCGTCAAACTTCGCGCGAGCCTCATCAATCGTCCGCTCGCGCTCCAGCGCGGCGACCCCGTCCCGAATCCGGGCGTCATAGTCCGCGATCTCAGACAACAGCCGCTGCTCGGTCTCCCGCTCGGCCGCGTCCATCTCCCGACCGGCGGCCCGCTCCCACAACTCGCGTAGCTCCGCCGTAGCGTGCTCGCGCGCCTCGAAATTGGCGCGAATCGTTGCCGCGTCCAATCATCCCCCTCGTTACTTCATGCGAGCACGGACCAGAGCCGACGCGGCGAAACGCGTGGGGTCCCATGCCACAGACACAGAAACTCGCTCCCGGCGGGCGGCTTCCAGCGACCGCAACGCCACCGAGGTATCCAGATAGGCCGGCAGCGTCACCGGTCCCAGCTCCACAACCTCCATCTGCCGGATGACCCGCACCGGCAGCCCACCCGGTTCGGCCGGTTCCTCCCACGCCGTGTCGGTGGCGCGGAAGGTGAACGAGCTGCCGCGCACGTCGCGCCGCTCGATCAGTTCCGCCACGTCCGCCCCGATCGAGGTCCGCGGCAGGTCGATCTCATACCAGCCACCGACCTCGTCCTCACCCACGCGCAACGTGGCGGCCGCGGTCCGGCCCAGCAACGCACGAGCGTCGTGATTGAACGTGGCCACGATGTCGGTGCCGCCGGACAGTGACTCCGCGCCCGCACCGGTCTCGATCCGCTCCCGGAACCCACCCAAGTCAAGGGAGAGCGCACCGAAGACGTAGGCATAGCCCCGGGCCACCGCACGCCCCGACTCCGCCCGGACCAGCTCCACCGGTCGCGCCCAGTCCCGGCGCTCCGTCTCCCCACTCATGTCGCGCGGTCCTCCCGGTCCTGGTCCTCCTCCACCGCGGAGCGCGCTCCGGGCGGTTGGTTGGTGGGTACCGGCCCGGCCGGGGTGAGCAGGGCCTGACTCATCGGCACCTGGGGATAGCCGGCGTAATCGTTGTCCAGCGGCGGGAGATCTTCCAGTGCGCGGACCTCCGCCGGGGTGTAGATGCCGGATTGGATGCCCTGCCGGTAAATCTCCATGCGATCCTTGGCCGACCCGCGCAACAGCCCCTCGGCGTTAAACTTGGTGAACGCCCGCCGACGCCCGTACTGAAGTTGGATCAACCGATCGAACCCGGTTTCGATCCGTTCCAACCACGGCCGCAGCGAGTACATGACGAACGCCAACCCCTGTTCGGCCAAGCCCGAGCCCCACGACGTTGACCCGCTGGCGTCCCCGATCAGGTGCGGCGGCACCCCGAACAGCCGCGCGATGTCGGCAACCTGAAACTGCCGCGTCTGCAGAAACTGCGCCTCATCCGGGGCGATACTGATCGTCTTCAGCTTCACACCCTCGATCAGCACCGCAGGGTTGTGCCGCTTCCGCGCTCCCCCAAAGGTCTTACGCCAATGGGCTTGTGCCGCTGCGATTCCCTCCGGCGACATCGCACCGGGAACCTCCAACGCCACTTGGGGAACCGCACCCTCAGTGAAGAACCGCGCCCCAAACTCCTGTGCCGACATCGCCAACCCGATCGTCTCCCGGGCGGCGCGGACCGGGGACACGCCCTCCAGCTCCCCGGGCAGCGTCATACCCCGCAGGTGCACCACCTCACGCGGGGTCAGCGTGCCGATCACCTCGCGCCGCGCCTGGGACCCGGCCGACGACACCTGGTACACCAGCGTCTTGGTTCCGGCGCGCGTGCGCTCATAGCGTGGCGTGATCCGTCGGGGGTCCAACACGTCCAGCGCCGCAATGTCCGCGCCGGCCCACGACACCGCGATGTAGGCGTTACCGGCCAGCAGAAGGGACGTCATCACCTGGGAGAGCCACGTCAACCGGTCAGTGTCGGGGTTGGGCTGCTCAATCCACGGTGGACGAGTGGAGAGTTCGCGCCGGCCGCCGTCAGCGGTCCGGCGATAGACGTCGATCGGCAGCGTCGCCACCGAATCCGCCAGCAGCCGCACGCACGCGTAGACGGCCGTGATCGTGAGCGCCGAGTGCATGGTCACCCGGGGCGACTCGGCCGGCAGCCCGGCCGCCACGTCCGCGCTCGTGCGTGCAGCGGTGACGTCACGGGCGCGGCGCTCGAACGCCGCCGCCCACATCACCCCTCACCCCCACGCGCGGCCGACCACCCCAGCAACGCTGCCGTGCCGATCAGCAGCAGTCCGCCGACGACTAGGCCGGCCGGAACGCTCACCAGCGCCACACCCACCGCGACGAGCACCACGCCCGCGTGATGGAACGCGGAACTCAGCCGGGCCGGCGTGGTTACCAGCCACCGCAAGGCAGCCCAGACCGTTCGCCTCCTGTGCAGCACTCCGGCCACCCCCTCACCCGGCCAACGCCTGATAAATGCCGTCAAAATCGGTATGTGGTTCCTCCCGCCACGCCTTGGCGTGATGCACCGCGATCACCCACGCCACCGCGAGATCAATACGGCGCTTAGAGGATTTGTGTTCCTTGGTGATGCGCTGCCCGTGCCGGTCCTCCCGCACCACCGCGTTTGCCACGTGCCGCGCCAACGCCGGATCACCGTCGTGACTGCACCGCTGATCCATCACCAGGTCGTAGGCGGTCTGCGTCGCCGGACAGATCCGAGCCAACGAATTGGTCGGAAACTCCACGATCGGCAACCCCTCACCCGCAAGGGTTTCTAGGGTCTCCTCAAAGTAGTACGGATCAGCGATGATCTCCTTAACCCGGTAGGCCTGGGAAATCTCGCGCAGGCGCGTCTTCACTTCCTCGCGGGGCGTGCGCCAATGCCGATCCTCGATCGGCGCTTCCCAGTGCCCCAAAACGCTCGCGTGAAGGTCATCGAGCCGCACACCGACAATAGCTGTGGAGTCACCACGGTGCGCCCCGTCAAACCCGACCACGATCTCATCCCCCGGACGCAGTGGCTTCGACCGATCCTCGATCGTCTCCCACGCGCCGAACGGCAGCCACGAGGTTCCCGAGTGGACGAACTCCGACAGGAAGTACATCCGAAACTCGGCTTCCGACTGCTGCCGGAGTTGCGCCCGAAGGTAATCCTCGGAGATCAGCCCCTCGACCAACATCGGGTTGCACCGGTGCCAGACCGCGGGATCAGTGTGGTCGACGGTCTCACCCGGCTCCGGCGCCCACGACCGGTAGAACAGGGTCGGATCCGGTTCCTCCCCGGCGTTCGCTCGCCGGCCCCGCTCGCAGAGCACGGCGAACGGGCCATCGGCCCGGTTGGACGCGGTGGACAGCACCCACACCATGGGTGCCTTTCGGGTGCCCGCACTCGTCGTGATCGCGGCATACAGATCCGACGTCTTGGCAAACCCGTACTCGTCGATCGTCCCGGCCGAGACGTTCAGACCCACTGCGCGGTCCGCATCCGCGCTGATCACCCGATAGACACCCAGGTTGCGCGGGTACTGGATCTCGTTCCGGCGAACGATCAGCCGTTTGGACAACTCCGGCGACTGCTGAACCATCTGCCGCGCCGTGTCGAACACCATGCGCGCCTGGTTCCGGTCGTTGGCGGCTGACACAATCTGTGGCTGCCGGTCCGCACCCGGAAACATCAAGTGGTACAGCATCAACGCCGCGCCCAGCGTCGACTTACCCTGTTTCCGCGCCACATTGACGACACACAACGTGTGCTTCCGCCGACCATCCTCGCTCAGCCGGTACGCCTCCAGCAGAAGAAGCTTCTGCCAGCGGCGCAACAGAAACGGCTGACCGGCGTGCGTGTGCACCAACCGGCAAAACCGCTCGATAAACTCAATGACCTTCCACCCCTCCGTGGGGTAGTCGATCTCAGGAAACTCAGCGCGCAGCGCGGCGCGATACGACACAACATCGAACGCCACCCGCGCGGCACCCCCTCACCGCCTGGCGGGTCGCTCACGACTCGAACGCGAACCTTCCGGTTTTGGAAGACCGGACGCTCTCCCCTTTGAGCTAGCGACCCTTAAGAATCCGGGTGCTCCGCGAACAACACCAGACAACACAACCCAACCGCGCTACGGCGGCCGTTCCGGAGGCAGCGCGCCGACCAGAGCCGCGCCGCCGGTCGAAAACAGCAGGGTCGACAGGTCCACCACGGGCGCACCGCGGAGCCGCATCGGGTCGGGCTACTCAAAGAACTCGTCTGCCGGATCATGCTCCGGCGTCTCACTCGTCGCCGCGAACGGCCGCAACATCTTCTCCGCGTCCAACACGAACCGCAGCAACGGATGCGCCACCGGCGTCCCGGCCGTACCGATGACCGTCAGCCCGTCCCGCTCAACCTCGGCGTACATCGCCCGGCGCAGGCTTTCCAGGTCTTCCAACGGAGTTTGCGGGTCCCGCACCGCGGTCCCCACGGCCCGGAGCCGACGCGAGCGGCGTTTCCGGCACGCGGGTGAACACGTCAACCGGGCGCGAGCATCGCCGGCCGGCAGTTCCGCCCCGCACTCCGTACAGACGCGCCTCACGGCCCACCCCCGCCGGACACGCGCTCGTCCCGGTCGTCCGGCACGTACGCCCGAAACCACGCCGACACCGCGTCACGCCACTCCGGGGGCCGCTCGGCCAACGCACGGGCCAAACAGATCCGTTCCGGGGTCTCGACCACCACCACACGGGCGCCGAACCGCTCCCGGTACTCCGCGCGCTCCTGCCGGGTCGGCGCGCCCTTCACCACCCACACCCGCCGGGCGTGCGGCAGCCGCGCCATCCCCGGACCGATGTTCGGCGCGGCCACTTCCCGCAGGATCGCGTTCCGCGCCCGGATCACGTACCGGCGAAGGAAGTGCGACCGCCCCGCACCACCCAGCGCGGCAATCAGCGCGTCGTAGTCCACCACCATGTCACCCGCGCGCATGTGCTCACGAACGAACGTCGACTTGCCCGCACACGGAGAACCAGCGACGAGGATCACCTGGGAACGCTGAGCGCCGTTCGCCGGAGCAGCCCAACGAGCAGACGGCCGGGCAAAGAAGCTCATGCACAGGACCCCCTCATCGTCAAGCCACCAGAAGCGAAAACACAGAGCGTAACCGCCACCGAACGTGGCACTGGCTCTACAAATGAGTGCTGGGACCACCTACCGGATAGGTGCGGCCCCGCTGGGCGGTGGTTCGGGTGTGTGTTGGCCCCCGGCCGGTGCGTACCCCCGACCGCGAAGTTCAGGGCAGGCGGTTCACCGGGACGGTGGGTGGGCTGAGCGCCGCATGCGGGTAGGCTCGGCGCGTAGGCTGGGGTTGTCGAGGGTGTTTCGCACGTCGGCGTCGGTGTCGATGTCGTCCTCGGCGTACCGCGGATACCGGTTCGGGCCGGCCCGGGACGGGAGCGACGCCATGGCGTCCGAGTACACACGGGAGAAGACCACCAGCCAGCTGGTGGTGTGGACAGAGCTCGTCCAGGCACTCGACCAGCTCGATATGGCCTGGGGGAAGGTTCGGGAGGCCGGGCCCCAGGTCCGGGAGTCCCTGCAGTTGCCGGGCAACGTGGCCGTCGCCCTGGTCCAGGCTGGGGGCCGGGCAGCCGACGCGCTGGCCGGCGTCGCGGAGGTCCTGGCGCAGCAGGGTGACAGCGGTGGCGCCTTCGAGGACCTGGCGGCCGCCCAACAGCAGATCGCCGAGAACTGGCCGACCAGAAAGTAGCGACTCGCCGCAGTCGGCACCTGATCAGCGCCTCCCCGACGACTCGGCCCGGTCCTGCGGCTACATTCAGTCATCGAATGCGCACGATGTGTGCCCTGGCGTCGATGCCGTCTCGTGTATCGCTGTCAGGTTCACGGCGACGGATAGCGGCGGCTCGGCCCGGGTATCCCGATGACGCGACGGTGCGGACGTTCTCCGCCCGCAGGCCTTCCCGAGAGCGGTGACGATTATGAGGGCAACCGAAGTCTTCCCAACAGGTTCTCTCCGGGCCGGGGGCGGCAGTGACTTCGCGGAGCTGGCCCGACTGGTCAGGCGCGCAGGGCTGCTGCGGCGACGATACGGGTACTACGCGGCGCGGATCACGGTCAACGTCGTGCTGCTGGCCGCCGGTGCGGTGGTGTTCGTGCTGCTGGGCGACTCCTGGTGGCAGCTGCTGACCGCGGTGTTCTTCGCGGTGGTGTTCACCCAGTTGGCGTTTGTCGGCCATGATGCCGGCCACCGGCAGATCTTCCGCTCCCGGCGGGCCAACGACCTCGTCGGCCACATCCACGGTGTCCTCACCGGGATCAGCTACCGGTGGTGGGTCAGCAAGCACAACCGGCACCATGCCAACCCCAACCACGCCGGCGACGATCCCGACATCGACATCCCCGCGCTGGCGTTCAGCCCGGAGCAGGCCCGCGGTAAGCGGGGCGTGCTGCGATGGGTGGTCAAGTACCAGGCGTTTCTGTTCCTCCCGCTGCTGCTGGCCGAGGCGGTGATGCTGCGCATCGCCAGCGTCCAGGCCGTACTACGCCGCGAGGTCCGATCCGCCACCACCGAGGCAACCTGGTTGGTGCTGCATATCGTGGGCTACCTGGCCGCGGTGTTCCTGGTGCTCTCCCCGGTCAAGGCGGTGCTGTTCATCCTGGTGCACCAGGGCCTGATGGGCGTCTACCTCGGATGCTCGTTCGCCCCCAATCACAAGGGCATGCCAGTCATCGCCGAGGGCCAGCGTCTGGACTTTCTACGCAAGCAGGTGCTCACCTCCCGCGACGTCGTCGGCGGCCGGTGGGTGGACTTCCTCCTCGGCGGCCTGAACTACCAGATCGAGCATCATCTGTTCCCCAACATGCCCCGACCCAACCTGCGCCGCGCCCAACCCCTCGTGCGCCGCTTCTGCCAACGGCACGGCATCTCCTACACCCAATGCGGGCTGCTGCGCTCCTACGCCTGGGTGCTGCGCCATCTGCACGCCGTGGGCGCACCCCTGCGCAAGCCGGTGCCCGCGTAGGGCAGGCATGCCCCGCCGGGCACGGTCACCGGAGCACCGCGCATCCCTGGGTCCGCTGCGACGCGGGCCTCCACTGGACTCAATCCACGATCCCCGGCCCCGACAGGCGGGCCGGAGGCGGGAGCTCTGAACCACGATGTCGCACGCACCTTCTCCGCAGAACCACACTCGGGGTGGCGATACCACCACCCCGGCACCCCACCGAACACGGATAGCACTGAAACCAAGCACCGCGGCCCGCGGTCATGTCGACGGCGGCTGGTGGCCGTGGTCGAACGAGGCGGCAGCCGAGTTCCCCGGCCTGATCAGGACGCTGAGCACCCGGGTTGGCCCGGTCAGCCGCATGTCCTACCACCTCGACACTTGGCCGACCGCCCCCCGCAAGCTGTTCATGGACGGCCGCATCGTGCGGTTGGACGGCTTCCGCACCACCGACCCTCACACGGTGACGGTGACCGGCACGCGCTCACGCCGGCTAAGCCTGCTGGTCGTCCCACCCCAGACCCCGGCCAGCACGGCACAAACCGTACTGGACGCAAGTGCCGCACCGGAGAGCACCAACACCGTCAAGGACATCCTGACCAGCAACGGCATCCCACCCGACCCCCACCACACCACGAACGCACCCCCCACGCCGGGCACCGAAACCATTCCGGAACAACGCTGGGAATCCGAAGGCGGCACAGTCCACCACAACCCCCAAGACTGAGTACCCGAGGTGCGGACTGGACCAGCACGTCGGGTACTTCGCTGCGTTCCCAGCTCCGGATCAGAGCGGGATCTCCCGCGCCACCTCAGGCCGGTCATCCAGTACGTGGAGAAGGTGGACCCCCCACCGCAACCACACCACAAGGTGAGGCCAAGCCCCGTTCCTCAACCCATCCCACCAAGATCGCTATATGAGCCCAACACACACGCGAAGCTGGGGCCACGACTCGCGCATGGAGCCGGCGGCACTGTCACTGTTTGTGAAACCGTGACGAGAGCTGCGCTGTCACAGGAGCGCACGGCGGGGTGGGGCCGGGGTGGGGAGCCGATTCCCGCCCCCAACTTTCAACACAGCCCCGCCCCCGATCACAATCCGTGACATCGCGTGATCAACCGCGGCAATGCCGAGAACACCGACAGTGATCACGACCCAAGCCGTTCACGACGCGACTTCACCCGATGACACTCCCGACACAACGGCTGAACGTTGTCGTCAACATCCCGGCCACCACGCGACAACGGGACGCGGTGATCAATCTCGATCGCACGCGCGGGATAGACAACCTGGCACGTGGCGCATAGCGACCGCCCGACCCGGTTCACGGCATAGCGCAGGCGCCGGGCCGCCCCGTTCCCCGCCTGCTGCCGCCGCGCGTTCTTCCGCCGGTTCTGCTCCGGCGACGCCCGCCGACACCCCTCACACCGGGACACCGACCCCTCCGGCCGGAACCTCCCCCCACACCCGAGACAGATCCGCAACGGACGCACGACCACCCCCGGGTGCTGCAACTCCGCCACACGGCGCGGTGAGCACCCCAGATCGATCGTTGCTGGTGTATCCCGCCGGGACGGCCAGGGAGAGAACATCCCCTTCCACCCCTATACGGCCCGGACGGTCAAGGGCCGACCTGGGAAAACACGACACCCAGTGAGCAGCGTCACCACAAATTTCTTGAGAGACACGGGACAGCAGGAGCCTTACGGGTCCTTACGAGCCGAAGAGAGAGACCGTAAGGACACACCCCCACCGTGACCTGCACAAAGAGAAAACCCTTACGGTTCTTACGGTCCTTACGCCCCGCCAAGGGGCAGGGGGTCGGTTCGCACCCCGCGACCGATCCGGCAGGGGGCATCCCCAGCCAACCCGTAAGTCCCGTAAGACCCGTAAGGTCGCAGGTCAGAAGGGGCGTAGTTGATCTTGATAGCCGTAAGACCTTACGGTCCGGGCGTAAGGGTCGACAGCCTGCCGCGCCGCTCCGGGCTCCGGTACAACGGGAGGCCCCGGAGCGTCCGGGGCCTCCCGTCATTTTGCTGGGGTTATCTCGGGCCGGCGTCGGTCAGCCGGAACTCTCTTGCGCCTCACTCAGGGACATCGGGGCACCGATCCCGGAGGGTTCGGGCTCGCCCACCCACCAGAAGCGGAAACGGTCAAGTTTCGGACGAACCCCTGATGACGGGGCTTTGAAGAGCCAAGCCCGCTCCAGTACCAACTCAACTAGCTCGCGCCGTTCCGCAAGTGATCTGCTCTTCCACCCCTTAGAGCGTGTCTCACTTGGTGAGTCTCTTGTAGCAGGTGAGGGCGGCGGCCAAGGTCAGAA
>NZ_BMMK01000007.1 GCF_014645795.1 Longimycelium tulufanense
TGTGAACTCACGAGCGAACCAGGGTGGAACACATCCCATCCCTAACCATGCACGAGGTCGTTAGTCTGCGGGCTGCAGATCAGCTCACCCACATCCGCAAGGTTCCAGCGGAACGGACATAGGTCGCGCCTTCACGTGTCCTGTTGACTCTGCAGCGAAATTTGGCGTCGTCTCTCCGCCGATTTCGCCGTGTCACTTCGTGATCTTTGGTGATCGAATGTCGGCGAATGGTGCCAGCATGGGGACGATCCACAGGGCTCGCCGCTGCCGCGCACCGCACCAGTCGTCCAGCTTCTGCTTGGCACCCGGAAAGCGGCAGGAACAACCACGGGTACTCATCCAAGACGGCCGTTTCATGCTCTGCCCCGATGGCTCAGCCCGCGCGATGTGTGGGCACAGCTCACGGCTGAACGTCGCGAGGAAGCCGGTCGCCGACGTGGCCTGCATCCGAGGTGGCGTTGGAACCACGTGGTCAGGCCGGCGTCCACCTCGCGGGCCAGCGGCAGCTGTGGCGCGGGTTCGATGCCGGGCTCGTCGGCGAGCGGATGCGCCAACCCAGGGATCGACAGAAGTTCGGACCGTTCCCCCAATGCGTCGACGAGGTGCAACGCGTCGGCACGCAGCGCCGGGTGATCCAACTCGCCGCTGACGACCAGCAGCGGCGCGCGACCAGCGATGGCGCCCGCCTTGGCGACGAAGTCCAGGCTGTCGACGGCCTTCTCGGACTCGGCGTCATACCGGTAGTCGCCCGGGAACAGGCCGACGACGGACCGCATTCGGATGGCGGCGTTCACGACGGCGCCAGCGGCAACCGGAATCTCGGTGTCGGCAAGGATCCGCAGCGCGACGGCCCCGCCCAGCGAGCCGCCGAGGACGCCGATCGGGCCGTCATCGACCGGCAGCTGCGCACGGATCGACGCCAGTGCGGCCGGGAACTCCTCGGTCGCCTGTCGGACGAATGGGTACAGAAAGGACATCAGGGCGTCCTTGCGGAACAGCTCCACGATGGCGTCGGTGCTGCCGTCGACCATGCGCGCCCCGCACATCGGCATGCCGAGATGCACCCGCCACGCGGGCAGGTCGTTCATCGGCAACGCGGCAGCGAATGCGGCATTCGACCTCGGCGCGTCCAGCATGTGCCAGGTGACGATCAGCGGCGCGGGGCCGTCATCGGCCGGTGGTAGGGCGGTGAACGGCACGCCGGCGGCCGTGCCCGTGATCGGTGAGTGCATGCGGCCACGGTAGGTCTGCGGCCGCATGCCGGGGAATCGGTTACGCCACCAGCGGAATCAGCGCGACGGGCCGAGCGTTGTCGTGCAGGTCGGCCAGCAGATCACGCCATTTGGTTCCTCGCCGGGAACCCAAGGGTCCGTGCCCACCAGAACCAGCCTGGATGCTTGGGTTCGCGCTCAACTCGCAGTGTCGTATTCAAGCTCGGTGCGGGTCATGGCAGCAAGGGCCGTGTCCGGAATGGTTCGTGTCGCTGATCGCGAGGCGGACCGGGCGAGGCGGTCGACATGGACCAATGTTGGGCTCGGGTTGCCGACCCGGGCAGCCCGCTGCCGTTTCCTGACGGCGCGTTCGACGATGTCATCGCGGCCCTGGTGCTGCACTACCTGGAGGACTGGACCGCACCGCTGGCCGAGTTGCGGCGCGTGCTGAGGCCCGGCGGCCGGCTGATCATGTCCGTCAACCACCCCATCGTCTTCAAGCTGCTCCATCCCGAAGCCGACTATTTCGCGACCCGCAAGTGGTCCGCGGAGCACACCTTCAACGGCCAGGACGCCGTGCTCACCTACTGGCACCGACCGCTGCACGCGATGACCGACGCCTTCACCACAGCCGGCTTCCGCACAGCCGTCATCAGCGAACCGCACCCAGCACCAGGCGCCCACGAACTGTTCCCCGACGAACTCGCGGACAAGCCAGCCTTCCTGTGCTTCCTCTTCTTCGTCCTGAAGGCCACCTAACCGCTGCGCGGCACGGCCTCCGGCGCGAATCACAGAGTCCCACGAGGGCAGCCTTCCCAGCCGGCAGGAGAGAAGAAGATCAATTCACCCGGCGGAAGTTGGACGTGCGACACGATCATGCGCAACGCATAGCCCCAGGACACCATCTCGGCCGCTCCCGGATCCGAGACACACTCAAAGTGCTCACCCCTAGTTCCAGGAGTTGCCGCGCGGCGGTGGCGTAGCGGGTGGAGCCGCCGCATCTCCGCGATGACCGCATACCGTTCCGAGATCCGCGCCGCCCGCCGACGCCGAGCACCCCCGACCAGCGCCATGGCGCGCTACCCAGGATGCCGGCGCTGAAGTTGGCCACCACCATCTCGAAGCCGGCACTGACCCGGCCCCGGCCAGGAGGACGTCGACCTGCTTGAGCAGGACGCCCGGGACGGCCTCCGCCCCGGTCGGGACCTCGGTGAGCAAGTGTTCACGCGTCGAGGAAGGTATTGGTGATTTCACCCGATGAGGAAAGGACTCGGGCTCAACCGTGCCTTGGAAATGGTTATCGAGCGCCGAGACTGTGGGCGTCCACGAGTGGATTGCTGGTGCGTGACGGCCCGCGTATGGGCTCGCCCGGGACCTTCCGTCGACAAGTGCTCGGCGAGATGGCAACTCAGCCTCGTTAGGACCGAACGTGATCCACAACGGACCGTCCGGCCCACTGGGTTGATCATTCTGTAAAGAGTTGCAAGTCACACTGTCATCGCTGTGATGATCTGGGCACCCGCCATATACTTAGTTTGGCAATGCACCTAACTGGGGGGTCAGCGGCGTTCGCCGGTGCGTGGTGGTGACTGACGGAGGACAGACCTATGGCGACGAGTTCGCGGGCCGAGATCAATGGCGTCGGCGGGCTGACTGACGCTCGCCAGGAGCGTCGCATCGCTGAGTTGTGCGCCAGCGACCCGCAGTGTCGAGAGGCCCAACCCCTTGACGCGGTCAGTGCGGCGGTACGACAGCCCGGGATGGGGCTCGCGCAAATCGTGGCCACGATCATGGAGGGCTACGCGGACCGGCCGGCTCTCGGAGAACGCGCGAAGGAGCTGATCACCGACCCGGCGACGGGCCGCACCTCACTTCGTCTGTTGCCCAGGTTCGACACCATCAGCTATCGCGAACTGTGGGACCGTGTCGGCGCGGTTGCCAGTGAATGGCATCACGATCCCGAACATCCGCTCGGCGCGGGTGACTTCGTCTGCTTCCTCGGCTTCACCAGCAGTGACTACACGACGCTCGATCTGGCCTGCATCCATCTGGGAGCGGTCTGTGTGCCGCTCCAGTCCAGCGCGTCGATGGCCCAACTGACACCGATCATCGCGGAGACCGGGCCGCGCATCCTGGCCGCGAGCATGGAGTTTCTGGACACCGCTGTCGAGTGCGCGTTGACGAGTACGTCGCTGCGGCGGCTGATCGTGTTCGACTACTGCCCGGAAGTCGACGACCAGCGCGACAAGCTGGAATCCGCGCGCCGGCGTCTGGAAGAATCCGGCAGCCCGGTGGTTGTCGACTCGCTGGCCGCGGTGCTCGAACGTGGAAAGGCGTCGTCTCCCGCGCCCTTGTTCACCGACCCGGATGACGATCGGCTGGTCGCGCTCCTCTACACATCCGGAAGCACGGGGACCCCCAAGGGGGCCATGTACACGGAGCGGTTGGTCAGCAGGACGTGGCGGATGCACTGGTTCAGGTCGATCGACCTTCCCAGCATCGGGATCAATTTCCTGCCGCTGAGTCACGTCGCGGGACGGGTATCGTTGATCGGAACTCTCGCCTGCGGCGGCACCAGTTACTTCGCGACCAGGAGCGACCTGTCGACGCTGTTCGACGACATCGCTCTGGTCCGGCCCACGGAACTGCTCCTGGTGCCACGGATCTGTGACATGTTGTTCCAGTGGTACCAGAGTGAACTGGACCGGCGGGTGTCCCAGGCCGGTGACCGGGACACGGTCGAGGCGGAGGTGAAGTCGGAGCTGCGGGACAAGGTCCTCGGTGGCCGTGTCGTGTGGGCGGTCTGTGGATCTGCGCCCCTGTCCGCCGACATGGCGGCGTTCGTCGAGTCCTGTCTGGATCTGGAACTGCACGACGGCTACGGCTCGACAGAGGCCGGTCACATCATGATCGACAATCGGGTGGCGCGGCCGCCGGTACTCGACTACAAGCTCGTCGACGTTCCTGAACTGGGGTACTTCCGGACTGACTCGCCGCACCCGCGGGGAGAGCTCCTAATCAAGACGGAAACGATCATCCCCGGGTACTACAAACGACCCGAGGTCACCACGGAGGTGTTCGACGAGGACGGCTATTACCGGACCGGCGACATCATGGCCGAGATCGGGCCGGACCAGCTCGTCTATGTCGACCGCCGCAACAACGTGCTGAAGTTGTCGCAGGGTGAGTTCGTGACCGTCTCGCACCTGGAGGCCATCTTCACCAGCAGCCCGTTGATCCGGCAGATCTTCGTCTACGGCAACAGCGAACGCGCCTACCTACTCGCGGTGATCGTTCCCACCCCGGACGCGATCAAGCGCGTCGGGAACGTCGTGGAGAACCTCAGGCCGCTGCTCAGCGAGTCGCTTCAGCAGATCGCGAAAGATACTGGCCTGAACTCCTACGAGATTCCGCGCGACTTCCTGATCGAGACCGAGCCGTTCAGTACTGAGAACGGCCTGCTCTCGGATGCGCGCAAGCTGCTGCGACCACGTCTCAAGGAGCGTTACGGCGAGCGCCTTGAGCAGCTGTACGCGGATCTGGCCGAACGGGAGACGAGCGAACTGCGCGCGCTGCGTCACGTCGGTCGTGACCAGCCGGTGTTCGACACCGTTGTGCGAGCCGCTCATGCGCTGCTGGGGAGCTCGACCGCCGAGCTGAGCGCTGACGCGCACTTCACGGATCTGGGCGGCGACTCGCTGTCCGCGTTGTCCTTTTCCAACCTGCTCACCGAGATCTTCGGCGTCGAGGTTCCGGTAGGCGTCGTCATCAGCCCGGCGAACGACTTGCAGCAGCTGGCGAACTACATCGAAACGGCACGCGAATCCGGGGCGAAACGGCCCACGTTCGCGACCGTGCACGGCACCGACAGCTCGAGAGTTTGCGCCAGTGATCTCACGCTGGACAAGTTCCTCGACGCCAAGACGCTCGCCGGGGCCAAGACACTTCCTCGCCCGAGCGGTCCTCCGCGAACCGTCGTGTTGACGGGAGCAAACGGATATCTCGGGCGTTTCCTGTGCCTGGAATGGCTGGAACGGCTGGCGCAGACCGGCGGAACGCTGATCTGCATCGTTCGGGGAAGTAACGCGGCTGCGGCGAGGAAGCGACTCGAGGATGCTTTCGACAGTGGTGACGCCGAACTGGTCCAGCATTTTCGCAGGCTGGCCGCGAAACATCTGGAAGTCCTCGCCGGTGATATCGGTGAGCCGAACCTGGGCTTGGACGAACAGACCTGGCACCGGCTGGCCGACAGCGTCGACCTGATCGTCCACGCAGCGGCACTGGTCAATCACGTCCTTCCGTACCACCAGCTGTTCGGCCCCAACGTCGTCGGCACGGCCGAGCTGGTCCAGCTGGCCCTCACCCGACGGATGAAGCCCGTCACCTACGTCTCGACCGTGGCCGTGGCCGCCTCGCAAGCCACGCCCTCAGCTCTCGACGAAAATGCCGACATCCGTGTCGCGAGCCCGGTCCGTCAGCTGGACCAGAGCTACGCCAACGGTTACGCGACCAGCAAATGGGCCGGCGAGGTCCTACTCCGGGAAGCGCACGACCTGTGCGGTCTCCCCGTCGCCGTCTTCCGGTCCGACATGATCCTCGCGCACAGCCGCTACGTCGGCCAGTTGAACGTGCCAGACAGCTTCACCCGCCTGCTGCTCAGCCTCATGGCCACCGGAATCGCACCGCGTTCCTTCTACCAGCTCGACGCCCAAGGCAACCGACAGTCGGCACACTACGACGGACTGCCTGTCGACTTCACCGCCGAGGCCATCGCCACCCTCGGCGGGCAGGCCACGGACGGGTTCCAGACCTTCAACGTCGTGAATCCGCATGACGACGGAATCTCCCTCGACGTCTTTGTCGATTGGCTGAACGACGCCGGCTACCCCATCCAGCGGATCGACAGCTACGACGAGTGGTTCACCCGCTTCGACACCGCCGTGCGCGCCATGCCGGAATGGCAGCGGCAGCACTCGTCGCTGCCCTTGATGCACGCTTTCGCCGTAGCCGGTGAGGCCAACCACGGTTCCACCATCCCGGCCGACCGGTTTCGCGCCGCCGTGCAAGCCGCCAAAGTCGGATCCGACAAAGACATTCCCCACGTGTCGGCGTCACTCATCCGCAAATACGCCACCGACCTGCAACAGCTGAACCTCCTGTGAACAATAGGGACCAACCGCACGAGAAAGGCCCCTGTTGCATCGGCGACACCGAGCCGGTACGTGGCGCGCCGCGGCAAGGCCGCACCGGGACTCCCATGCTCAGCTGGAAGAAACCGTCCTCGATCGGCTCGACCGGGATCACCGCCTGGTTGGCGCGGTCTTCCCGCTCGCAGCGGAAAACGGCCTCATGAGGTCCAGCGCCTCCCGCTCGCCCTGCGGCGGACCCTCTCGCCGCACACCGGCACGTTCTCGCCGTGGACACGGCGCAGGCTCTCAGGTATTCGAACTTCCTTTCGTACGGAGGAATTCGAGGACGGCCCTGGTCTGGCGAGGTAGGAGGTGCCCCGCGCCGGACAGCGCGATGACGGCGGCGTGCGGCACCGCCCGAGCCAGTCTGCGCTGTGTTCCCGCGGAATCGAACATGCGGTCCTGCCGACCGACGACGACCAGCACGGGCATGGTCAACTGACGCAGGGCGGAATCGTCGAAGATCGGCAGTTTCTCCATCCGTGGGCGGTAATGCCGCTGGATGAGCAAGGCGAACTCGGGGATGTCCGCGGTTCCGCACAACAGCGCCATGGACTTGCGCCGCCCCCAGGCGCCGAACGGCAGCAGCAGGAGCGCGATCAACAACGGGCCCCACTTCTGCCTGCCGATCCCGCCCGGGCACAGCAGTGCCAGTTGCGAAACCCGATCGGGTCGCCTGGTCGCGTAGTCCACCGCCAGCCACCCACCAAGCGATTCCGCCACGACCGCCACGTTGTCCAGGCCCAGCGCGTCGAGCACTTCGTCGAGCCAGCGCGCGTAGTCCGCAGAACCCAGTGGCGGACGGGAGGGCGCGCTCAGGCCGGGCTCGCCGATGAGGTCCACGGCGTACAGCCTGAACTCACCGGCCCAGGTGGGCGCGTCGGCGAACCAGTTCAGCGCGTTCGCCGAGGAACCGTGCAGGAGCAGCACCGGGGGCGCGCCTTCTGGCCCGCAGGCCAGCACGAACGTCTCGCCCTGCGACGTCGGCACGCGCCGGTACTCGCTCGGCACCGGCCACGATTCCAGCGCCTCGCGGTACCGCTGCGCCAGCATCCCGGCCCCCGACGCCGATTTGTATATGCCCTTCATACCTGCCCCACGATCGCGTCGATGAGCCTGAGGAGTTCGGCGGTGCGGGTCGTCCCACCGATCACGATGACCTTGAGGCTGGCGCGCTCCTCGTCGTAGATCGTTTGCACGCGCAGGGGCTCACCGTCCGGCTCGCCGCGGAGCGAGCCCATGACCATGGTGGTCAGCCTGGTCATCGACTCGCGACTGATCGCGTCGATCTGCACGAAGCTCGACACCTCGACGTGCCGGGTCCGCGCAACCGGTTCGGGCTGCCCGCCGGTGAACTCCGCGAGGTCTTCGCGGGAGATTCGGTACTGCTTGCCCACGCGGACCGCGGCCAAGCGCCCATCCCGGACGTACCCGCGCACGGTCTTGACGTGCAGCCCGAGCAGGTCGGCCACCTGCTCCACTGAGTACCACTGTTGCATCATCCTCAATCACTCCTTATTTTACCCTACCATAGGGAGTAATAAGGGAGTTAAGGGACGGTCTAGCTCAGGTCCTGGTGAACGTCATGTCCATCCCGCGCCGCCAGCCCACCCCGTCGTCGGACCGCTCCCCGCTGGTCGCATCGGTGTTCTCCCCGACCATCAAGGCCGCGCGCACGCCGTCGCCAGTCTCGACGACGCGGACTGCGTGGTCTCGGCAATATCCAGCCCGCAGGCGCAGGTCCGTCACACCGCGGCCGTGCGAGCTGCGCGGTAGCGGCCGCTCGGCCAGAATCGGACGCATATCGGCCAACTCCTTGACCGGAGTCGAATCGTGCATGGTGCGTCCCCCGGTTGTGCGCCACCTTGTGGTGCCCGAGACACGTCCCCACCACTGAGGGTCAGAGGACCTCATGAGAATCGTTGAATTCAGTACCTTGTAACCGCTTCCGTGCCGTTTCGCCCCGCCGTTCGAGCCGTCGGGCCTGGTCCCGTGCCCACGGGCTGCCGAGGAGGGACGGTTCGCCGACCCCCCGGCCGACCGCGCCAGGGTCCCGCCGGGCTCGAGGTTGCCTTCGCGCGTCAAGTTACTTATCAGTTTCGCTGATTCTTCGACGCACCTATATCGTGTGCTCATGGAGACCTCCGCCACCATCGCCGATGGTGGCGGAGGCGTGACTCCGTCACTAATCTCGGGCACATCACGGATGTTTCTGGCGGATGCCGAGAAAGAGCGGTTACCGGACCGCGGGCGGTCATGTGTGGCGGAAACGAGGAGCAGTATGCCTTCGGGTTTCGGTCGCGGCCACACGGCACATCGGGCACTTCCCATCGCGAGGAACCCGCGAGCCCGTATCGGTCTCTCCCTCCGGAATCACCTCACCGGCGCCGACGTTACCCGTGCACTCGTCAACCCCAGCACGACATTCTCGGACTGACAACAGCAGGGACAACTGATGCAACCGGACCGTGATTCCTCCATCCCGACATCCGCACCATCCGTCCCGGCGGGCAGGCTGTCGATGCTCGCCAAGGGACTCTCCGTCCTCATGACGTTCCAACCCGGTGATTTCGAGCTTTCGCTGTCCGAGATCTCTCGGCGAGCCAAGCTGGCCAAGCCGACGACACACCGGTTGGTGACCGAGCTCCTGGGCTGGGGGATGCTCGAGCGTGGCAGTTCCGGCCTGCGCCTAGGGCAGCGGCTCTACGTGCTGGGCTCGCGGGCGCCGCGACAACGACTGCTGCGCGAGGCAGCGATGCCGTACCTACACCGGGTCGGCAGCGCCACCCGTACCAAGGTCTGCCTGTCCGTCCTCGAGCACCACGACGCGGTCCATCTTGACCAGGTCACCCTGTACCAGTCGGGCGGCTGCCGATACCCCGACGATCATGTGATCACCGCTGCCGCCTACCGGGCGCTGCTTGCCTACCGTCCCTCACGGCCGGCCCCGCGGACCCGCTCCTGGTCACAACCGTCCATTCCGACGCAAGACCGTTCCCGGACCGGCACCCATGACCCCGAACTCACCCGGATCCGGACCCGCGGCTACTCGGTGGTCCGTGACCACTCCGGTGGTGCCCTCAGCGTGGCGGTTCCCCTTCTCGATCCCGGCGACCAGGCCCTCGCCGCCATCGCCGTGGGCGCACCGGCCGAGCACTGCCGCCCGCAGGACGTGCTCCCCCACCTGCTGACCGCGACCACGGCATTGTCGCGGAAGCTCGACGCGATGCGGGAGTTCCGTTGAGGTGGTGTCGGCGGCGCTCGCGCGAGGGCCCGTTCACCTCTCCCAGGTTCTCCGGACAAGCCCGCCGTTCGGTCGGCCCCGCCGAGCGGGTGTTCTCCCCCCACCCACCCCGGCAGGCCACCGCACTCAGCGGGGCGCGACGAAGTGGGCAAGCAGCGTCCTCCGGTCACCTGCGGCGCTCTCCGCAACCGGATGCACCATGTGCCAGGAATGCTCCGAGGGGCAGAGCACGACGGACTCACCCAGGGCCGGCGCCACCTCGGTGTGGACGTCGGCCTTGTCCGGGGAGGACAGGACGGCGAGCTGCCCGCGCCACTCGGGACGCCAGTTGTCGTTGAAGTACCAGGTCTGTGTCACGATCTTGTCAGCGCGGTCGGTGTGCGGGTCGATCCACGAACCGGGACCGTAACGGACCGCGCGCAGCTCCAGCGCGCACTCCGACACGTCCCGGCCGCTCAGGGTCGTGATGGCCGAACGATACTCGGGGGAACACAACGCATCGACCAGTTGACGCCACAACGAGCTGAGGAGATCGATGTTCTCCCGAACCGGATGTCCCCCAGCCACCAGCGAAAGGTTCGCGCTCCGGTAGCCCTTCTGGCCCGCGTCGCCACCGGACCGTCGTTGCGTCACGACAAAACCCTCACCGGGGAACTCCACCTCCAGAACCGGCAGCAACCGCGCGGGGAACATCCCCCGTAGCAGTCCCCACCGGTACGGGTGTTCCGCCAGGGAGGACCGGCGAAACGCATCCCAGTCGATCTCCAGGGCCGCGGTTCCCGACATCGTCTGCCCCATGGTCGTGACTCCTCTCGTCCTGCCCGTGGCAGGTCCAGCGGTGGCGAATGACGAACGATCACTCGTGGTTGGGCCGCAGGTCGATCCGTGCCCCGAACCGGGCGAGCTTGTCCCGCACCTCGGCATAGCCACGGGCAAGGTGCTCGACCCCGTACAGCCGCTGGGGTTGCCCGGTGCTCAGCGCGGCGATCACCAGCGCCATCGCCGCACGCAGGTCGCCGGCCCGCAACGGGCGGGGCGCGGGTCGGAGCCTGCTGGGCCGCACCAGGAGATCGTCGCCGGCCTGTTCCAGGTGCGCTCCCAGCTCGCGCAGGCCGCTGACGTAGCCGAACCGGCCGCGCCACACGGTCTCGGTCAACCGGGACGGGCCGCTCGCCTTGAGCATCATCAGCGCGAAAAGGGGTTGCGCGTCGCTGTAGACCAGATGCGATGCCGCCACCACGTGTGCGGGACGGAGGTGTTGGACCGGCTCGATCTCCAGCATCCGGTCGTTCCAGGACAGGGACAGTCCCATGGTGTCCATGTGCCGCAGTTCCGGGGCCAGGCCGGCACGCACCACCTCCGGTTGCTCGAGCGTGAGTGTGACGTGCCGGTCCAGGCAGACCGCGGCGGCGATGAAGGTGATGACCTCCATCAGGTCCGACGGCAGGGTCAGCTGGGTGGCGCCGAGTGGTCCCCCTCGACCGTCGATGACGATCTCGGTCGGGCTGAGCCGGATGCTCGCCCCGGCTGCGGCGAGGGTGTGCGCCAGGCCGGTCACGTCGGGCTTGGGGTAGGGGTTGCGCAGCACCGTGGTACCGTTGGCGGTGGCGGCCAACAGCAGTGCCGTCTTGGTGGCGCCCGAGTAGTGCGGGCCGGTGGGCTTGCCGCTCACCGCGTCCGGGCTGCCGAACTCGGCGAGGTCGATCACGGTGCCACGCAGTCCCGAGGGCGGTGCCCACGCCTGGAAGTTGCCGGGTGCGACGGCGCAGCGAGCACCGAACCGTTCCATCACCGTCGCCATGTGTGCCATGGGCCGTGCCCCGTTGCTCCCGCCACCGATGCGGCAACCGCCGTGCGCTCCGGAAGCGACCTGGCCACGGGTGGCCAGTAGCGTGGGCAGCAGGTAGACGCCACCGTGAATCTGGCTGGACCACTGGGTGGGGATGGTGTGGCTGTGGAGGGAGCCGGCGTCGACGGTGAGCATGCCGTCGGCGCCGGTGACCTTCGCGCCCAGTTCCGTGACGATGGCGCTGAGCACACGGGTGTCGGCGATGTCGGGCGCGTTCGTGATTCGCCATGGCTGGTCGGCCAGGCACGCCGCGGCCAAGGCCGGGACGAGCAGGTGCTTGAAGCCTCCGGGACGGAGCCGGACGTGGGAGTCCCCTGGGTTGGCGTGGATGTCCCAGTACGGCCCGGCATCCAAGGGGTGCGCGTCCACGTTGCCCGGCGGGCGCAGGGGATCGGTGACGGTCATACGACCACCGCGGCCAGCTCGGGCGCATCACTGGTGTGACAGGTCAGGCGCAGGAAAAGCTGGGACACCATGGTCGTCGCGTAGCAGCCTGAGGGCAGGAAGAAGGACAGGGTCGCCTTGACCGAGCCGGGAAAGAGGTCGTCCGGCTGCACGTTTTCGACGTTGACCTGCGACTGCACCACGGTGGGACGGGAGGAGGTGCTTCGCCTGATCGCACCGTCCCTCCAGCGGTACTTGGTGTACTCGACCTCTCGCTGGACGGTGAGGAGCGCGATTGCGGCGTCGGTGCTGGTGGGGAACACGTAGGGGATGTCCTCACGGGTGAGCTCGACGGCCTCGGCGGGGGCGGCCTCGACGAGCAGTTCCCCCACACGCCGATTCCAGTGATAGGAGGAGTACGCGCTGCGGTAGAACGCGGTGGTTCTCGGGTCGAGCGTGGTGAAGAAGCTTCGGGGATCCCCGTTGTGTTCCAGGGCACGCGCCCCTTCGGCCGAGCCGCTGGCACGGAGCAGCTCGAAGGCGTGGGGGTAGTCGTCGGACAGCAGGGCCTGTCCAATCAGGTGGGTCTGCTTGGGTCCTCCGGCGACCCCGAAGCGCTGCGTGTCGTAGTAGTTGACGAAGAACATGTTGATGCGCTTGTTGGCAACCGTTCGCAGCGTCTGGCCGAGGTCGGCGTCCAGGTTGCGGACCACGAGTTGGAAGGAGTTGCCGTGCAGCCCGCCGATCGTGATGTCCTGGGAGCCGTACCCCGCGTGCGCCACCTGGATCCAGCGGTCCTCGCCGCCACTGCCCTCGGTGTTGATCCGGTCGAGTTGCGCGGGGGTGGCCCGGCCGCGCACCGCGACGAGCTGTTCGGTGACCGCGTCCTCGTCCTTCAGGCCGGCCGCCGAGATTGCCGTCGGCGGGAGCGAGAGTCCGGTGGCCAGCATGTCCAGGGCTTGGAACGTGGTGTAGCCACGCTTGTGGATCTTCAGGTACTGGAACGGGGCATCCCGGTTCCGCTCGGCGCTGAGGGGAAGGCACTCGGTGACAACGAAGTCTTCGGGAACGGCTTTGAGGACCGGGATGGTCATCGCAATCTCCTTGTGCGGGTGAGCGACATCCGCCTGGGTCAGGCGATGATCCGGGACGCTGTGTCGACGTGTGCCTCGATCGACCGGCGGAGGTCTCGGGTGACGCTGACACGTTTCAGCCATCGGTCCCTGCCGTTGTACTTGGCGCGGAACGCCTTCCTGCCGTGGACGACCCGGTAGTTGTCGATGAAGCAGCAATCCCCCGCCCGCAGGGTCACCGAATCCAGATCGCGGTCGATCAGCTCCATCACCCGTTGCAACACGGCTTCGGCCTCGGCGTCACCCGGCGCCGGATACATGTATGCGGGATCGATCCGCAGGAACGGCTGCTCGGCGTTGCCGAACAGGATCGGCACCGCCTCGGGCTGGGTGTCCATGCGGTGCACCTGCTCGAACCACTGTGGATTGCGCGCCACCGTGGTGCTGTTGTACGAGGGAAGGTGGGAGTTGTCCGGGCGGATGTGGAACCGCCGCTGCAGGGCGCACCTGATTTCCTCGGCCGACAGCTTGCGGTGGTCGAGGCCACCGATGGTGGTGGCCACACCGTCGGGGTTGCGCAGGCAGAGCAGCCCGACGTAGTCGGCCCGATGCGGGTGGAACGCCTCCTCGATGTGCCACATCAGGGTGGCGCTGCTTCCCGATCCCAGTTGCTCGTTCTCCTGGCCCTGAGTCGGAACGACATCGTGGACCAACCGCCCGTCCTGCTGCGTGGCCCAGCCGAACACCTCCCCCAGCAGCGTGCCGTAGAGCATCAACAGCAGCTCCATCTGGCGCGTTGCCGGGGTTGTGTCGAGTCCCTGCGCCCAGTGCGGTGGGGTCGGCCCGAGCGTCGAGTCGTCCACCGTGTGACCGGACAACACCAGCACCGCCGGTGCCGCCGTTCCGTCGGTGCTGGTTCCGGTGGTGGAGGTGTTGCGGAAGCCGGTGAGCGCGCGACGGACCCCGAACGGCAGCTCGTGCGCAATCACGGCCGCGTCGTGCAGGAAGTCCACTGCAGAGGACTGCTGATAGCGCTTCGACAGTTCGGTCAACAGGTCCGTGACAGCGAATCGTTCATCGTCGGTGAGCGTGGTTCGTTGCAGCAACATGGCGTTCTCTTTCTGCGGGCGATCGCGACGACGGCACGCGCCTTCCACCCGCACACTCGCGGTGGTGAGCTCGAACGTGGTCAGCACAGGGTGGAGATGGCCGTCAGGAAGGTCGCGACGTCGTCCTCGGTGGTGTAACAGGAGACCCCGGCCCGCACCGCTCCCCCGGCATCTCCCAACCCCAGGGCGGAGATGGCCCGTGGTGCGTAGAAGTCTCCACTCCAGACCGCGATGTGCCGGTCAGCGAGGAACCTCGCGACATCGTCGGGTTTCTGGCCGGCGATCGTGAACGTGACCGTGGGCGCCCGGTCGAGGTGGTCGTCCGGTCCGACGACGGAGACCCGGGGCAGGTCGCGCAGGCCGGCCAGCAGCGTGGCGAAGACGCGCTGCTCGTACCGGACGATGTCGGCCATGCCCACCTCGAGCAGGAACTCCGCGGCGGCGGCGAGGCCGGCGATCGCCTCCAGCGGTGGCGTTCCGACCTGCCAGTGTGCGGGCTCCGGGTCGGCGTGGTCGCCGACGTGGTAGGGCCGCAGGTCGGCCAGCAGCTCCGGGCGCCCCCACAGGACGCCGATGTGCGGGCCGTACCACTTGTAGGCGGAGCTGAGCAGGACGTCGCAGCCGAGGGCGGCAACGTCGATCGGCCGGTGTGGTGTCAGGTGCACGGCGTCGACCAGGACGCGTGCGCCGGCATCGTGCGCGGCGGTCGTGATCGCGGCGACGTCCGGCATCGTGCCCAGGACGTTCGATGCTCCGGTGACGGCGATCCAGCGGGTTCGGTCGGTGAGCAGCCGGGTCACTTGCTCCGTGGGGAGGCGGCCGGTGTCCGGTTCGAAGGTGGCGAAGCGGACCTGGGCACCGGTCTCCTCGGCGATGGCCAACCACGGTGCCACGTTCGCCTCGTGGTCCAGCGTGGTGCAGATGATCTCGTCCCCCGGCCGCAGGGTCCGCCCCACTGTCCGCGTGAAGGCGAAGTTCAGCGACGTCATGTTCGTGCCGAACACCACGCCCTCGGGATCGGCGCCGTAGAACCGGCCGATGGCCTGCCTGGTGCGGGCGAGCATCGCGTCGGTGTACTCGCTCGCCGCGAAGAACCCTTCGGTGTTGGCGTTTCTGCCGTCGACCAGGTACCCGAACATGGCGTCCGCCACGACGTCGAGGGTCTGGGTGCCGGCGGGTCCGTCCAGCCGGACCCAGTCCCTGTGCAGGCCCGGGAACCGCTCCGTGGGTATCGGGGGGCTGCCGAAGGATGCGGAGGTGTCAAGGAACGGATGCGATGCCGCATGCGGCATGGTGAAGAACCTCCGAACGAGATCGAAGCCGGGGCGTGGGCGTGGCGGGTGTCGGGGCCGATGCCCGGGGATGTCCTGACGGGCCACCGCGAGCGCGCACACCTGCCTCGGTGGTGTGCACCCACCGCGTGTGATGATTCGAGCGCGGTCATCACCGGGGCGACCCTGTTTCGCCCACACTCGCGACCATCGCGGTGCATGTTCATCGAACGTTCGTGTGTGGTGTGCAGGAGCCAAATCCGGTGATGGGTGACCTCGACATCAACGTTCCGGTTGCAGCCCAACGAGGACGCTATTGGCCGAATGTCCGCGGTACTAAGAGGACGTCTCGTTACACGGAACACAAGCTGAGCTCCACCGGAACCGTCGTGCGGTCGACGTTTCCCTTGGGGGTCAACCATCACCGGACGGTGCGCCCGGCAGGAGAGCGGTCCACCGCATTGGCCGTTCCGCTCCGAGAGACGGACGGTACCTACTTCCGTGCTGTGGCAGACAGGCTCGGTTGGAACCACCGTTTCCGTCGCCAGACGCGACAACGCAGGCGGTAGAAAGAGAACCCGAAGGAGCCTTCTGGTGAAGGTACTAGTCATCTGGCCGCCCCACGTCCCCAGCTACTTCAACGCCGGGCATCACACCCCGCTCTACATGGTGGCCGGCCACCTCCGTCGGCTGCCCGGCGTGAGCCAGGTCGACGTGTGCGAGGCGGGCGTGCTGAACATGAACTGGAAAGCGGTCGGCGACCTGCTTTTCCAGAATGACTACTCGGTCATCGCCATCATGAACGACTTCGACGCCGTCGACGGTCTCGATCGGTTCGTGATGTACGCCAGGGAGCTGTCGCCGCAGAGCCGACTGGTCACCTTCGGGCGGCTCAGCAGCATCAATCCGGGCTTTTTCATGCAGTACGACCTCGACGCCGTGGTGCAGTCCGGCGATTACGAGTGCGGCGTCGCCCACGTGGTCACGGCGGTCGCCAAGGATGACTGGGTGGGGCCGCTGCCCGGCACCGCCACCCGGGTCGACGGTGCGTGGCTGAGCCCGACCGCCAAGGGCGACACGCTGCCGGCCGAGGACTGGGTGCTGCCCGATGTGCGGGAGATCCCGTACGCCGCCTACGACCGGCTGTACCGGCAGGACGAGCACAAGTTCTGCGGCATCCCCTTCCGCCGGGAACTGGTCGTCCCCGCCGCACGCGGGTGCCCGGTGGGCTGCTCGTTCTGCGAGGTGCACGACATCTTCGGGCTGCGGGAGCGCCGGCTGAGCGTGGACCGGGTGATCTCCTACCTCACCGAGAGCATGGCACTCTCACCCTTCGAGTACGTCGCCTTCTACGCGCCCACCTTCACCTTGAACCGGCGCTGGGTTCGCGAACTGTGTGAACGCTTCCTCACCGGCCCGCTGTCGGTGCGCTGGAAGTGCGCCACGACCCTGCACCACCTCACCGAGGAGCTGGTGACGTTGATGGGCCGCTCGGGATGCGTACGGATCTCGGTGGGCCTGGAGACCCTGGAACAGGGCGGGCATGACGAGCTCCCCAAGACCAAGCGGATCGAGGAGCAGCGGTTCCGGGAGGTCGCCGGGTGGTGCCAGCGGGCCGGCATCGAGCTCAACGCCTTCGTGATCGTCGGCCTGCCGGGAACGACCGCGGCGGGGGTCGCCAGGACGATGGAGGTCGCCAAGGACGTCGGCGCACGGATCCGGCCCACGATGTACGCGCCGTACTACGACATGAAGCCCACGATGCGGGCGCTGGAGATCAGCCGCTACAACCGACAGATCATCTCCCAACCCGAGGGTGAGCCCCGCACCGACCTGTACCAGTTCCTGTTCGGTACGGAGGACCGCCTCACCGAGGTCTACCACAAGATTCCCCAGCTGCTGGCGCAGCCCGTCGCGTGAGGGTACCGGCCCGATGTCCATGGCGGCCACGACCAGTGCCGACCTCGGGTTCCCCACCCACCCCGACGCGTACGGGGCAACATGGGAACCGCGGTCACATCACCCCGGTGTCCTCAACCTCAAGAGCTGCGAGCTCCGCCACCCGGCGGCCGATCGGTTGGTGGCCGAGGCCTCGCGTGGCCTGACGGTCGAGGCGGTCCGCTCCTATCCCGTGCAGCAGGAGCTGGTCGCCGCCCTGGCCGAGCGGGAGGGTCTGGATCCGGCATCGGTCCTGGTGACCGCGGGCTCGGACACCGCCGTCAGTCTCCTCATCGACGCCTTCGGCGTGCCCGCGGGTCGGTTGGTGCTTCCCGAACCAACCTACGAGGCATGGCGGCACTATGCCCGGCTGCGGGGGTTGCCCGTGATGAGCTGCCAGCACCTTGTCCGATCTCCCTGGCGGATCGACACCGGCGCTCTGCGTACCGCTCTGCGAACGGCTCCACCATCGCTGGTGGCGGTGACGAATCCGGCAAGCCCGTCGGGACTCACCCTGTCCACGGAGGACGTCGCGGCGCTCGCGGTCCTCGCCGACCAACACGGTCACCTGCTCGTGGTCGACGAGTGCTACGGCGCCTTTGCCGACATCAACCACGTTCCCTTGCTGGCCCGCTTTCCGCGGCTGGTCGTCCTGCGCTCCTACTCCAAGGCGTTCGCGGTGGCCGGCAGCAGGATCGCCGCACTGTACGCGCGGCCTCCCGTCGTGGACTATCTGAGCCGATTCCGTCCGGACAGCACGGTGTCCGGGTGCGCGGTGCAGCTCCTGCTCCGGCTCGTGACGCGGGAGGCGGAGTTCGCCGCGATCTGGCGGGACGTCCGAGGAATCCGGCAGCGGTTCGTCACCGCTGTCCAGCATGCACACCCGACCTGGCGCAGTCTCGACCCGGGCGCGAATTTCGCCACCTTCGACACCGGGATACCGGGGTTGCCCGCCAGGTTGGCCGACGCGGTGTACCGCCGGGGTTACCGCATCCGGTCCCTCGACGCGCTCCACGGCCTGGAGGGATGTGTGCGGATCGCCCTTGCCGACGCGTCGACGATGGATCGGGTTGCCGATCTGCTCGCCCAGGTAGCCGACGATGACCGGTAGCACGGGCCATCCCGAGCGGATTGCGGTACTCGGCAGCCCCGGTAGCGGCAAGTCGCGCTTCTGTCACCTGCTGGCACACGCCACGGGCCTTCCCCTGTTCCACCTCGATGACCTGTACTGGTATCCCGGCTGGCAACGCACGCCCGACCAGGAGTGGGAGTCCGTCAACGTCCGGTTGGCCGCGCAACCAGCGTGGATCATCGACGGGAACTACCTGGACACGGTGCCGCACCGGGTCCGCCGCGCCGACCTGGTTGTCGTTCTGGACCATCACCCCCTGCGGTGCGTCAGCCGGTTGGTGGGGCGCAGTATGCGGCTACGGCGTCGTGGCGCGGCCAACGCGGGCTCGGAGTACCTTCCGCGGCGGCTGCGGCACGGCGTGGACCCTCCGGTGCGTGATCTCTCGGCCTTGGTGCGCAAGGCCCTTGGCTTCCGGAACCGGGAGCTGGCGGTCATGCGGGACCTGTTGTCGACCGTGTCCGGAGAGGTCCGGTTCTGCCGGTCCCAGGCGGACTGCGCGCGACTCCTACGGCTCCTGCACAACGTGGTCACCGCGTCGTCCCCCGTACCCGGTCTCGCGCGGTGGCAGATCGACTCCGAGCTCAGCCCCTGCTCCTGCCCGGATCCCTCCGCCGGGCGGACCCCGCCGCGGTGATGGAGCGCCCATGACACTTCTTCCCAGCACGACCGAAGACAGCCGTCCGCACGTTCGGCCCGGAGTCAATCTCAGAGCCGTGCGGTCCTCAGCCGGATTGGCACCCGGACACCTGCTCCGTAGCGGCGACATCACCGCCCTCACACCGTACGAGGCCGAGCACCTCGTCGCCCAGTACGGGCTTGGCGCCGTGGTCGATCTCCGCTCGGATGCCGAGGTGCTGCGCTACGGCCCGCCGCATGCCCTGCTGGGAGCCGGGGTCAGATGGATCCGATGTCCCCTCGGCGGGTATCCCCGCGATGTCATCCAGGCGCACCGACCGACCGCCGCCCAGCGCGCCGACTATCTGTGGGGCATCCTCACCCGAGCCGAGCCGGGCTGCTGGGCGCGGCTCATCCGTGCTCTCGCCGCAGCGGCACGGGATCCGATCCTGGTCACCTGCCATTTCGGCAAGGACCGCACGGGCATTGTCGTGGCCTGCCTGCTGGCCCTGGTGGGTGTCCCGGACGAGGACATCGCCGCGGACTACGCCGATGGTGCGGCCGACCTGCTGGCCAAGGTGGACCGGTTCGCGGAGAAGTGGCTGCGGAAGGGCCACTCCCGGCAGGACTACCTGTCTCGGATGCGGACCTCACCCGAGACGATGTCGCGCCTGTTGCCCAGGCTGCATTCGGATCCGGCCGGGGTGCGGGGAGTTCTCGTCGGTGTCGGGGCCGACCCGGAGGAACTCGGCCTGCTGGCGGGGCACCTGTCCGCGGGTGGTGGCGATCCGGCCCGTGATCATGCGGGTTCGGTGGTGATCGATACCGATAGCGGCCCCCACCGGCCCATAGCCGATCCCCTGCCGCCGACCATCCCCTGAACTACGAGGAGGATTCGATGACCGCAGGATTCGTATCGCTGGCGAACGCCAAGCCGGAAAGCGTTCCGTTTCCCTGGTACGACGTTCCCGATCCGTTCCCGTCGGCGGTGGCGACGCAGCTCCGCGACGTGTTTCCCCGCGACGGCTTTGCCCGGGTGAGCCGGAGCGCGCCCGACAAGTCCTACGACATGTGGGTCCGTACCCTGCATCCCGAGGCGGACGGCACCGCGTCCGACATTCCAGGACTCTGGCGCGACTTCGTCGACTATGTCGTCGGTGACCAGTATCGGGACGCGTTGTCGGCGCTGACCGGTTTCCCACTGCGCTCTGCGCCCGTGGAGGTCAACCTGTGGCGGTATGGGGCTGGCTGTTGGCTGGACCCCCATGTCGACAAGCCGGAGAAGCTTGTCACGCACATCATCTACTTCAACGAGGACTGGCTGCCCGAGGACGGCGGCCATCTCGTCCTGCTGGGGTCCGCTGACGCCTCGGACGTGGTGCGGCGCGTCACGCCAGCCTGCAACACCGGCGTCATCCTGCCGCGCGCCGGCAACTCCTGGCACGCGGTCGAACGAGCCGAGGGAGCGCGCGAGCGCCTGTCCGCCCAAGTCATCTTCTATCACGACGCCTAGCCGTAGCCGTTGTTGCGCGGGTGCGCCGAGGCGGGGTTCCCACCCGTTGCGTCGCGACACCGTAGCTGTCTCTTACCGGATGTGGAGCGAACACCTTGAACGAGAATCATGGTCCCGCGGTCGAGATCACCGACAGGGACCTGCCCGGCCCCACGACTGTGGTCTCGAACGCCCTGCCAACGCGGGAACCGCGGAACGACCCCCATGTGGTCAAGAACTTCATCGACGGCGCCTACCTCGACTCCCGGGCGGGCAGGCGCAGCGTCCTGATCGACCCGTGCACTGGACGCGCCATTGGCAGCGCACCTCTGTCGCGAGCAACGGACGTCGCCACCGCCGTGGCCGCCGCGCAACGGGCGTTCACCACCTGGCGTCGCACCTCTCCGGGCGACCGTAGTCGTGCCCTACTGCGCGTGGCCGACGCCCTCGAGGAGCGTGCCGAGGAGCTGATCGACGCGGAGTGCACGGACACGGGCAAGCCCCGCCACATCGTGGCCGAGGAGGAGGTCGCACCCACCGTGGACCAGCTTCGCTTCTTCGCCGGAGCGGCGCGGATGCTGGAGGGCCGCGCGAGCGGGGAGTATCTACCCCACCACACCTCGATGGTGCGCAGGGAACCCGTGGGGGTCTGTGCACAGGTCACGCCCTGGAACTACCCGCTGATGATGGCGGTGTGGAAGCTCGCTCCGGCGCTGGCCGCCGGGAACACGGTGGTGCTGAAGCCGGCCGAGACCACCCCCAGCAGCACGCTGCTGCTGGCGGAGATCGCCGCGGGGTTCCTGCCCTCCGGCACCGTGAACGTGGTCTGCGGCGACCGGGACTCCGGGCGGGAGCTGGTGACCCACCCGACCCCGGCGCTGGTCTCCTTCACCGGAAGCATCCGGGGCGGCCGGGAGGTCGCCGGCGCGGCCGGGCCGCGGCTCAAGCGACTGCACCTGGAGCTGGGCGGCAACGCGGCGGTCCTGGTCTTCGACGACGTCGACGTGGAGTGGGTGGCACAGCGGATCGCCGCGGCCGCCTACTTCAACACCGGGCAGGACTGCATCGCCGCGACACGGGTCATCGCCGCCCCGGCGGTGTACCCGGCGCTGGTGCGGGAGCTGGCCACCCAGGCGGCGACCACCAGGGTGGGGACGCCGTCGGACACCGAGGCGTTCTGCGGTCCGCTCAACAATGTCGACCAGCTCACCCGGGTTTCCCGGCTGGTCAAGGAGATTCCCGCACACGCGACGGTGGTCGCCGGCGGGGGCCGGATCGGCACCGAGGGATTCTTCTACGCCCCCACCGTGATCGAGGGAGTTCGCCAGGAGGACGAGATCGTGCAGCAGGAGATCTTCGGCCCAGTGATCACCGTCCAGCAGTTCGGTTCCGAGGACGAGGCCGTGCGCCTGGCCAACGGGGTCGAGCACGGCCTGGCGGCCAGCGTGTGGACCCGCGACCACGCGCGAGCCATGCGCCTGGTACCCCAGTTGGACTCCGGTTGCGTGTGGATCAACAACCATCTCACCCTCGTCGCCGAAATGCCCCACGGCGGATTCAAGCACTCCGGCTACGGCAAGGATCTCTCCAGCTACGCGCTGGAGGACTACACCCGGATCAAGCACGTGATGAGCGCTTTCGCCTGAGTCCCCGCGGTCTCGCGCACGGGATGCCGGGTTGACCGGCCGGTTTTTCGACACACCAGAACGGCTGGCTCGCCAAGGCGGTGCGGGCACAGCATGCCCGCGTACCGGACGGACGTGATGAGCACCAACGCGCCTGCTACCCACCCCGAGCATGAGGACACCGGCCGACGACACCATGGGCGACGCCGTCGTCTCTACCTTCTCGCCCTGTTGATCGACACGTTGGGCAGTGGGATCTGGCTCCCCTTCGGGCTGATCTTTTTCATCAGGGCACAGGAGATCCCGTTCACCCAGGCGGGCCCGGCGGTGACCGCCGGCTCGGTGGTGGGCCTGATCGTCGGGCCGTTGAGCGGGGGGCTGGTCGATCGGCACGGCCCCGCGGCCGTGATCCTGGCCAGCAATCTGCTGCGGGTTGTCAGCTTCGCGCTCTACCCCCTGGTCGGACACGCCTGGCAGGTGTCGGCGGTGGTCGCGGTCACCGCCTCGGCCGACCGCATGTTCTGGTCGGCCAACGCACCGATGCTGGGCAGCATGGCCGGTGGCCGGGAACTGGACCACCTGCTCGGAACACAGAGCGTGGTCCGCGTGATCGGCCTGGGAATCGGCGCCGGGGTCGCCGGTTTCGTCGCGGAGATCCCCGGTGGTCTGCACCTGGTGGCCTACCTGAACGCGGTGACATTCGCCGTGGCGGCCGGTTTCGTGGCCGCCACGATGCGGCTGTCGACCCAGCTCACCCGCGACCCGCCCACGCCCGGCACGCCGGCTCGCCAGCACTGGGGCCAAGTCCTCGCCGACCGGCCCTTCCTGCTGCTTTGCCTGGTACAAATGGTGTTCTCCCTGGCCGCGTCCAGCCTGGTCGTCGCCGTGCCGCTGGTCGTGCTGGAGGCGCTCGGCGGACCGGCGTGGCTGCCCGCCGCCGCCATCGTGTCGGGCAACGTCGTACTCGCGACAAGCCAGAAGCCGGTACTCCGGCTCGGTGCGCGCACCTCCCGCCTGCGCATGCTGGTCCTCGCGTGCCTGGTCTTCGCGCTGGCCTTCCTCACGTTGGCCCCGAGCACGCTGCTGGGGAGCAACCTGGCCGCCGGGCTGGTGCTGGTCGCCTCGGTCATCGGTGCGCTGGGCGAGGTCCTGGCGATGCCGGTCATCACCGCGGCGGCCTACCACGTCGGGCCCGAACACCTGCGGGGCCGCTACAGCTCCCTGTTCCAGACCGCCTGGGGAGCCTCCTCCGTCGTCGCCCCGGCGCTGTTCACCCTCCTGCTCGGACTCGGCAACGCGGTGCTGTGGCTGACGCTCACCGGCCTCATCCTGCTGGGTATCCCGGTACTCCGCCACGCCAGCCGGAAACTCCCGGCCACGGCGCTGTCGAAAGCCGAGTGAAGCCCGCGCCAACGCGACACCAGAAAACAGGTGAAGCACGACCTGCCCACGCATTACCCCCGTACCCACGTCGTGCCCTCTGTTTCACCAATACCGTTCTATACGGCGAAACACCACCTTGTTGCACAAGTACGGGGTCGATAAATTAACAGTCACCGGTCGGGCCACCCTTCAAGAGAGGTTACGGCGTGACGCCCTTTGTTGCTGGCCGCCACTCAGTGAACGCCCAGGAACCCTGCGACGCCCAGATACCTCGAAGCGGTAGCCCGGCCGGTGGGCACGTCACTTTGCTCCGTCGTTATTTCCGGGGACGGAGGTATGTCGTGCTCAGCACCTCCGGCTCGCGCCTGGTTCGGCTGGCACGGGAGCTGGTCGAACTGGGCGCGGCCGGGGTGTTCGCCGTGGCCGGCACGGTCGAGCCCCACGTGCGCTTCGGCAACGACGTCACCTGCTACAACGTCGGGCTGGCGGGGCGGACCCATGGCGAGCTCGGCCCCCGGTTCGACACCTTCCTGGCCGATCCCCCCACCGACCTGCGTGCGGCGCTGGACCGGTTCGACCCCGACCGTCAGGCGTGGGTGCTGGACACCCGCGACCTACCCACCGGACAGTTCGCGGGTCGACGACGCTACGGCTGGCGCCGCCACGCCTGGGCCCGAGCCGAGGACAAAACCTGGATCCATCACGTGTGGGCGCGGGCGGGCATCCCGGCCGCGCCCTCCCTGATCGTGCCCCCGGAACCCGACGCGCTCGCCCGCGCGAGTCGGGAGCTGGACCACGGCGCCGGCACGGTCTGGGCGGCCGACACCCGCTCCGGGATTCACGGCAGCGCTTCCGGAATCCGGTGGGTACGCGACTCGGCGGACGCCGCCCGGTGCGCGCCCGGGTTCGCCCGCCGGTGCGACCAGGTGCGGGTCATGTCCTTCGTGGAGGGCTGGCCGTGCACGGTCCACGGGCTCGTCATGTCGTCGGGCCTCGTGGCCCTGCGGCCGCTGGAACTGGTGGTCCTGCGCGACCACAACCACCAGTTCGTCTTCACCGGAACCGCCACCTACTGGGACTGCTCCCCCGACGCCGAGCGACTCCTGCGGGCCACCACGCGCCAGGTCGGCGAAGCCCTCCGCGACGTCCTGGACTATCGCGGCGGGTTCACCGTTGACGGCATCCTGACCGGGACCCGGTTCGTCCCCACCGAGGTGAACGCCCGACTGGGCAGCGGGCTCGAAACCATCGAACAGCACCGTCCCGAACTGCACCTGTCGCTGGTCAACCGGCTGGCCCAGGAACGCGACGACGGCGCGATCGATAGCGGCTGGTTCCAGGAGGTGGCACTCGCCACGCTGGCGACCTACCGGGGTGGCTGGGTCGAGCTCCCGCTCGAGCACCCCGTCCCACCGCAGCATCGCACCATCGAGCTCACCCTCGATCCCACCGACACCTGGCGGGCGACACCGCCAGGCGGCACCGCCACCGCAGTGGTCCGCACCAGAACCTCACCCCACGGCGACATCCTTGGCTGGGAACCGGTGTCCGACGAGCTCCGCGGCCGGCTGATCGCACCCCTGGTCGTGTCCGCCCTGGACTTCCTCCGCCGCGAACTCGGCCTCGTCCTGCCCGTCCTCACCGCCCCGCGCGATGCCTGAACGATGCCGCCGAACACGGCACCGGGCCCCAGATCACCGGACCGGCCGCAACCGGGATCACGGCTGCCCTCACCAAGAATCAGCATTTCACGCCACGAAACGTGACATCCACGCTTTCGCCGTCGCGCATTAGCATGAGGGAGAATTTGTGCTCCACCGGCAACGGTGCCAAGGCGCCGGATTCGGGCAGGAAACACGCACGTCACCACCGAGGCACTCGACGTACTCGTGCACGGGATAGTCATCTTCTTTGACAAACGAGGTACCCGCGATGACCGGCGAGCACTACCCACCCGTCAAGGCGGCGGGAATCATCGGAGGAACTCGCGGTCTGGGCTTCCAGCTCGCCCTCCGGGCCCACCGCGCAGACCTGCACACCGTGGTGTACGGCCGTTCGGCCGAGAAGATCCCCGAAAAGAAGCTTCCCGGAGCCGAGCAACGCTACGTGGACCTGTGCGATCGCGACAGCGTCAACCGTTGCGACGTGCACCTGCCCGGCCCGGCCCGCATCCTGTGGGTGGCCGGCGCGTTTCTGAAGAAACCGCTGGCCGACACCTCCGATGCGGAGATCGACGGGCTGACCAGCCTGCTCCTGACCGGTCCCCTGATTCTGCTGCGCCGGCTGCTCGATGCCGTGCCGGGACCCGTCCATCTGGTCACCATCGCGTCCTCGTCCGGCTGGCGACGCCGTACCGACGAAGCTCTCTACTGCGCGCTCAAGGCGGCCCAGGCGCACTGCACCAGGAACCTCGTACCAGAGTTGCTCCGCCGGCACCCCGACAGCCGGGTCACGCTCGTCAATCCCGGTGGCCTGGCGATTCCGGAGTTCCATACCGGCCTGGCCCTCGACTACGGCACCATGATGGATCCTGGCGAGGTCGCGGACATCATCTGGCGAACCGCCACCGAGCAGTGCGAGCCCTTCACCGAGATACAGATCCTGCGCAGCCGTGCACCCGGTCGGGAAGGAACACCGCAGGTCTCCTTCGGTCCCCGTACCCCGGAACTCCCCGTCTAGTCCCTGCACTGTCGAGCCCACAAACCAGAGGTGTCCTGTCATGTTGAACCTCACCGCACCGGTGCAAGCCCACCTCACCCCGTACTCCTGGGCGGTGGTGGAAGACCTGATCACCCCGGACAACCGCGCCCGGCTGCGCAAGGACATCCCTCCGCTGGAGGTGTTCAAACGGGAACAACGCCTCGACGGCGGGGACAAGATCTACGGCATGTACGTGCTCCCGCTGGTCGACAAGGGGGTTCGGCTGCCTGTTCTGGATCGGCTCGGTCCGGCCTGGGTCGACTTCGTCGCCGCGGTCGACACCGACGACTACCGGTCCTGGGTGGAGAGCACCGTCGGCGCCACGATCCGACCGGAGGCATTCGACGTCGGGCTCTTCGTGTTCGCCCCGGGCGACTGGGTGTCCTCGCACACCGACAAGAGCGAGAAGTCCGCCACGCACGTGCTGTACCTGAACGAATCCTGGGCCCCGGACCACGGAGGCGCGTTCGAGGTCCGCGAGGGCGTGGACCTGAGCACCCCGCCGTATGAGTCGATCCTCCCCGCCGGCGGCCGTTCGGTCCTGTTCGCCCAGTCCGAGCGCTCCTGGCACGCCGTCGCCCCGGTGACCAGTTCCGCCCCAGATCCGCGGTTCACCATCCAGGTCGAGATGTGGCGCTGACCCGTTCCCTGCCCCGGGAGCCGGGTCGGCCGCACGGACGGGTTCATTCAGGCAGCGGGGTACGGTGAAGGAGGACAGGCGTGTCGACTCGAGCAGCGCTCGACGGGGTCCGGGTGACCAGCCCGGTGCCCAGGGCCGTCTGGCGAAGCCTGGCGGACTCCGATCCCTACGCGTTGCCCACCCAGACGCCCCAGTGGCTCGACGCGGTCTGCGACGGTGGCCGCTACACCGACGTCAGCCAGCTCTACGAATGGCCGGACGGGCACCGGATCCTCGTACCCCTGGTGCGTAAGCGATACCTTCCCACCCGGCTGGCGACCAACGGATCCTGGCCGATCGGTTGGGATATCGGCGGAGCCCTGTGCGACCAGGGCCGGATCAGCAAGGAGCAGGCCGCGGCCGTGGTGGAGCGGCTGGCCGGCCAGTCGGTGCGTGCCACGTACTTCCGGCCGCATCCGGTTCACGACGACGTGTGGTCGGCGGTGATACCGACCGCAGCACGGCGCAAGCCCCGCATGGTGCAGACGATCGACCTGCGTGCGGGTGTCGAGGCGGTCTGGAAACGCTTCAGTAGCTCGAAGCGAAGGAACATCCGCAAGGCGAGGCAGGCGGCGCTGACCGTGGAATGTGATTCGACCGGTCGCCTGCTACCGATTTTCGACCGCCTCTACCGGCAGTCGGTGGAGCGGTGGGCGACACAGGGCGACACCCCAGCCTGGCTGACGCGTCTTCGGGTGAACCGCAAGTACTCCACCCGTTACTTCACCTCGGTCGTCCGGCACCTGGGAGCGACGTGCCAGGTATGGGTGCTCTGGCACGAGGGAGTTACCACGACCGCGTTGATCACCGTGTCACATGGTGGCTACACCTTCGCCTTGGCCAACGCCATGGACAAGCGGCTTTCCGGCCCTATCCACGGCCAGACCTACCTGCACGCCCTGGCCATCGAACAAGCCTGCGCCGAGGGCCGGGACTACTTCCATCTCGGTGACACCTATCCTGGTACGGGCGTGACCCGGTTCAAGTCGTCCTTCGGTCCCGTCGACTACCACAGCGCGGGGTACTGGTTGCCACCGACGCGTTCGAGGAACGGCAGCAGCTAGCGGCCGGACACGTCGCACGGTCGTCCAGGCTTGTCGAAAGGCTACAGTGATGGAGCACGATTCGGCCCAGCAGCGGGCGCAGCCCTCGAAGGGTGACGCGCAGCCGTGCACCATCGTCGTGGTGGACTATGACCCTCACTGGGTGGACCGCTTCGCGGCGGAGGAGAAGCGGATCCGCACCGCGCTCGGTTCTCGCGCGCTGCGGATCGAACACATCGGCTCCACCTCGGTCCCGGGCCTGGCCGCCAAGCCCATCATCGACATCCTGCTCGTCGTGGCAGACTCGGGCGACGAGACCACCTACGTACCCGCCCTGGAGGCGGCGGGGTACGAGATGCACGTCCGCGAGCCGGACTTCTACGAGCACCGGATGCTGCGGACACCGGCCCAGGACGTGCACGTCCACGTCTTCTCGCCCGGTTCTCCGGAAATCGACCGTTACCTGCTCCTGCGTGACCGGCTCCGGGATCGGGAGGACGAGCGCGCATTGTATGCGCGAACCAAGCGGGAACTGGCCAGGCGCACGTGGCCAACGATGCAGCACTATGCCGACGCCAAGACGGACGTCGTCGAAGCCATCATCGCTCGCGCGGCAGCCGCCAGGACCAACCCCGGCAGCACGAGCTAGCCGAACGGCACCGCACCGGCGAACCGACCTTGCCCGACCGCCCGAGACCTCGCCTGCCCCGTCGACGCGTGACCCAGCGTGGAGTTCGACCGGCAGGTCCCCGAGCATGACCGGGAACGCGCGGGATCTCCTACTGGACCAAGAACTACCGCACTCACGTCGAACTCGACCACCGTCCCGTGGCATCAGCCTCGCAAGGCCACCGGCAGGCGGCGCACCTGAGCCAGCCCGGAGCCCTCATACATGCTGACCTCAGGCTGAACTGTGAGGCGCGGAAACCGGCTGAGCAGAAGGCCCACCGCAATCTGGACCTCCAACCGTGCCAGCGGAGCACCCAGACAGAAGTGCACACCGTGTCCGAAACTCAGGTGCGGGTTGGGGTTACGCCGAATGTCGAACCGGTGGGGATCGGGGAAACGACGTTCGTCGTGGTTCGCCGACAGCAACCAGGCGGTCACCAGGCTACCCTCGGGGACGAGGCAGCCGCGCAACTCGACGTCCCGCGTCGTGACCCGCATGTTGTACGGTGCCGGCGGCCGACACCGCAGGACTTCCTCGAGTGCGCTGGGCAGAAGCGTGGGATCGTTCCGCAGCGCTACCGCCGCCTCCGGGTGCTCATCCAGGCACAGCACGGCATTGGCCAGCACCAGGCTGGTCGTCGCGTGGCCGGCGAGCAGGAGGAGCCCCGCGAAACTGACGATCTCCTCGTCGGTGAGCCGGTCCCCCGCTACCTCGGCGGTGGTCAGCCGGCTGATGAGATCCTCGCGGGGACGACGTCGCCTGTCGCGGACGTGGCCGGCCAGGTAGCCGTTCAGCTCGTCCGCGGATTCCCGGAGGGCAGGCTCCATGGGCTCGTCGGTCGTCCGGTCGAACGGCACCGACAACCGAGTGTCGACCCAGTCACGGAACAGCTGATGATCGCTGGGCGGAACTCCGAGCAGCTCACTGATCACCGTGACGGGCAAAGGATAGCAGAACGCGGCCACCAGATCGACCTCGTCCTGTTCGGCTGCGGTGTCGAGCAGTTCCGTCGCCAGCTCGGTGATGCGTGGTGCCAGTCGCTCGACGCTCTGCATCGTGAACGCGCGACTCACCAGCGTCCGAACCTGCCGGTGTTGTGGGGGATCCAGCAACGCGAGGTTGCCGCGGCCGGGGTCGCCCAGGGGCATCGCGCGATGCAGCTGGGCGGAGAAGGTCTTCGACTCGGACTGCACACGCAGGACGTCCTCGTGCCGTAGCACCTGCCAACTCTTGATCTTCTGGTCGAAGAACACGGGGCTGTGGTCACGCATCTGTCGGGCCCAGGCCAGCAGCCCCGGCACGTCCGCGGGACCGGCGTGCGGCACGGCCCGTTCTTCCTGCTGCGTCATGTCTACAAACCCTTCCGTGGTCAGCTGGCGATGAGCACGATCCCGGTCTTCGGTCCGGTATGACCGCGGTCAGGACGTTCGCGGTAAGGCCCGGCGGACCGCGAACGGGATGTCGTGCCCCGGTGGGGCGCTCAGACCCGGGCAGATCAGCTTCACCACCGCGAAGTCGCGGCGGGTACTGAGGTCCAGCACGACGGGCTCGGTCCCGGCCTGGGCCTCCACCGTCGATCCCAGCCACGCGACCTCGGCCCCCACGTCGTCGAAACCCACGGTGAACGACCCCGTCACCTCCGCAAAAGGCACGAGGTCGGGTGCCGGCGCCGGCTCGGTGACCTCTCCCCTGCGAACGTGCGAGTACATCGGGGCCAGGTCCTCCCGGCTCCCACTGATCGCGGTGAGCCGGCTCTGTGCCGCCTCGGTGACCGCCCGGGACAACGCGACACCCGGTGCCGAGTGCGCACCGGCTCCAGCGGCCAGCGTGGGGAAGTCCTGGCTCCAGAGGTGGGCGACGAAACAGGGGATCCGCCAGCGGTTGGGCACCAGCGCGATCTCAAAGAACATCCCGTTCGACAGGATCTTGGCGATCAACTCGGCACAGGTCGGGTCGCTCACCGTGGCCGGATCGACGGTGATCCGGCCGTCCCGGCCCGAACTGGTCAGCTGGGCGATCGCATCGCGTTCGATCACCTCGTAGAACGCATGGGCCACCGCCTCCTGGTAGGAGTTGCCCGACGCGAGGCCGTTGCTGCTACTTGCCAGGCCGGACGGGGTCCAGGTAGGAGACGGAGTCAACGCCAGGTGCACCAACGAGAATGGGACCGGGACCTCTGTTCCACTGCGCACGCCACGGGCGACCGACCAGTCCAGTGGAACGTGGTCGTTGAGGAGGCTCTGCGCCAGGTTGCCCAACTGGTCCAACTGGTACGGCAGGTTCAGATCCGCGGCCGGTGCGCTCCGGATATCTGGCCGAGTCCACGCGTACTCGGCGTGCCACAACTCGATGGCCTCCATCGCAGCCGAGATCCTGGCCGACAGCGACGTCGACCCCTTCCCCTGTGAGACGCTCAGGGTCCGGGCGAGCGGGCGGTAGGCCGTGTACACAGGGATGCCGACAATGTCGAGTCCGGTCACATCAGCGATCCGCGTGATGCCGAACGTCGACAGGATTGGCTCGATGGTCTCCCATGTCTCTTCCGGTGACCGTACCCGGTGGGTCCCGTGGAAGTAGACCTTTGCCGAGGCCGAGTTGACCTGCTCAGGCATGTATCTCCCTTTCCGCTGAGACTGTTCCGGAGTGATACCGTGCCCTCGTCCGGGTGTGGCTCAGTAGGAAGAAGGGACGTGCTGCCGCAACCGCCTCCGTCAGGGACGACAAACCCCGGTCCCGTGCGGCCGCAGTCAGATCTCGATCACCGTCGTGGGGGTCCAGGCCCCAGACCTCCGCGAGGTGCTCCCGAAGCTTGTCGAACCGGAGGTTGTCGATGTGCATGGCGGGGTTCCTGCTCGCGAGCTCGTGGTTCAGTGCGGAGACCTCCGCTATGCGCGACCGGGTGTCCTGTGTCCTCCTCAGCAGTGCACCGTCGACGACCTCCGGCCGGGAGAAGTCGAGGCTGAACCGCGAGGCGCGCACCAGGACACGGATCATCGCCTCGTCCTCGGAGTACTTCTCCTCCTCGTTCGGTGTGAGCCACTCGCTTCGCTGTTCGGCAGACATGCGGTGAACGACCACGTTCTTGGAGCGTGCGACCGCCAGCGCTCGATCACGGGTATGGTTGTGAGTTCCCGACGTGTCCTCGGCTGACCGGGCAATGCGCTCCAGGACGTACCGTTCCCACCGTTGTGGAAAGTCGCGGTCGTAGATTTGCTGGTAGCGGAGGACGGCTGCATGTCCGACGTGAGCGCCGGCCACCTCCACGCCGGTGAACTCACCGATCCAGTCTCGGAGGTACACCGTGCGCCAGTCCGCGGATCGCCTCCAGTCCTCGGAGGATGGACGCGATGAGGAGAGGGTGCCGCTGCGCACACGCTGGATGGCCAACGCGGCGTCCCGCAGCTTGAGGTTCGCGTGTTCCGGGTGATCCGCGAGGAAGGCCCGTGCTGCCTGCACAGCTCGCCGAAGTGTGGGGTGCCGGCCTGACACGACATGCTCGACCACGGCCCAGCGCCGTGTTGAGTACGGCAGTTCCTTGGCCACGCGGAAAATTTCCTCGGCTTCGGGGCCGGTCAGTACTTCGTCCTCAACACAGACCGACACGCCGTGGCGGATGTTGACCAGTGCTTCGCTGAGACGCCTGCACTCCGGCAGGGGCGTGTGGACCACCGCGACCTCGTCGTCGGAGTCGATGACACCATCGCGGTACATCTCGAAGACTCGTCCGATCCCGATCATGCCGTACTGGTGCAGCTCCGCGGCGCGCAGCGCACCCATGCTGGCCGCGCCCACCACTGTGGCGCCGTTCGCCATGACCTCGAGAATCTCCTTGTGCCGCACCGGCGCGTGATGGTGGTAGAGCCCGTCGATCAGGAGCGCCAGGTCCCCCGTTCCGAGGTTGAGCCGCAACAGGTCGCCATGACTGACCGGACCATGGACGTGCGCCGTGTCGATCTCCCGCAACACGTCCACGCGACTCAGTGTCGGTCCAGTGAAGATGTGGATCGACACCACGAACCTCCTCGTTTCCGTTGTAGCTGGGCAACCTCGACAGTGGTGTGGCGATGACGACGAGCAACCGACCCGGTCTTTGCGACACGTCAGGACCCCGGAGCTGACGCCGATACTCCCCCACCGTTAACCGACCCAGACCGCTCCCTCACCACATTCTGTGCCGGACCCTCGACGGAGAAGAAGAGGAAGCCAGCAACACATGGCATGCGAGACGCCACACCGACGATAAGTTGGACGATCGGCGACGGCAAGGGGACATATCTGGAGATCCCATGCCGCCCCTCATCGCTTCCCCATCCACAGATAACGTCCCACCTGGGAAAACGAAACTTTCCTCACCACCGCTCGGGAAGATCGCTACCACCGGGTAGTCAGCGACCTGGCGGAGATAACCACCGGGTCCCCCAATCACGACCACCCCGCATTCCCGATCCAGATCTCCAGATCGTGCCACCAATATCCGCCATCTGGCGGACTACCGGGAGGTAATGAGCCATTCAAGAACCACTTACTTTCCCAGGTGAGGCCGACCAACGAAGCGCCCACGAAGATCCGGCACTCTCGCTCCCCACCGGTGTCCTTCTTGCCAGGCCAACAAGGTCCGTCTAGCGTCGGACGCGGCTCGCGAGCCGATCATTTCTGTCTTCGTCCCGATTTGCCGAGATCCCGCGATGAACCCTGCTCACCAATCGGGGCCGAAGACATACCGCAAGAGGAAAGCAAGAGGAAAGGGAGAACGAAGATGAACAACATGGGTGCGGCGTCGGCCAACATGCCCAACCCGAGCTACGGGGACTTCGACCTGGAGATCATCGACGCGACCCTGTTCGATGGCGAGCAGTCGCGCCCGCCGGCCCCGGCCTGCCACACGCTCTCCAGCCTGCCCTGCTGCGCTAACTGACGTTCTGGACCAACGCCAGAGCACCACGGGTGCGTCCCGAGCCCTTCTCGGGACGCACCCGCTGGCGCGGCCGGCTACTCGCCATTGCCCAATGTCCACCCGGTGCCCGGCTCCGTGGCGGGCGAGAACGACCCAACTGTGTTCCAGGTGGACGACACGCCACAAAAACGGGAGGCTTCTGAATGCGTGAGCTCGCTCGTGACGTGGCCCTGGTGGTCGCCGATCGGATCACCTCCCCGCAACGAGTCGCGGAGTTCGCGGCCACCTACCCGTCGACGGTCCGCGACACCGGTGTCCCGCACTCTCCGGTATCGCTTGTCGATGGACACCCGGGCATCGTTCTCCTCCTCGCCCACCTCGACGCGCACGACAGCAGCGAACGGCTCCACGCGACACATCGCCATCTGTCCGCCGCGACGTCTGCCCTCCAGCAGGCGACGGAACGTCCGTGCCTGTTCTACGGGCTGCCCGCCCTGGCGTTCGCAACCCATCTCGCGGCCGCGGGCACTGCCAACTACGCGTCACTCCTCGCCCAGCTCGACGAGCGTGTGTCGGAGGTGACCCGCGACCTTCTTCGGACCGACGCGCAGGGAGACCGGGACGACCCCTTGTCCGGAACACGACCGGACCCCACCCACGACTTGATTTTCGGCCTCTCGGGACTTGGTCGCTACCTCCTGCTCCGGTTGGACAAACACGCCGAGGTAGCCGCAGCGGTCGTCACCCGCCTTGCCCGGTACGCGGTCGACCTCCTTGACGCGCCCATTGACCCACGGGACAAGGAGCGGGACGAGGTGCTTGTCGGGGCCGCGCATGGCCTCGCAGGAATACTGTCTCTTCTCGCGTTGGCCCACCGGGCCGGCGTGGTCGTCCCCGACCACGACACGGCGATCCGGAGGATCGCCGACACACTCGTGTCGTGGCGATGCCCAGACGACACGACACTGTGCTGGCCGTACTCGATGCAATGGCACCCCGAGACCGCCACGTATGTTCCGAAACTACCCTCGACGAGGCCGGCATGGTGCAACGGCGCATCGGGCGTCATCACCGCGCTCGCGCATGCCGGACGGGCGTTGAACGTCGAGCGGTGGACCGGCTGCGCCGTTGAAGCGGCCGAGGTCATCTGTCGACAAGAGCCCCACACATGGCGAATGAGCACGATCGGGCTCTGTCATGGCTATTCCGGCGCACTCCAGTTGCTGCTGCGCCTGGCACAACTTACTGGGTGCCACAGCTTCGATGCCACGATACGTCTGTTGATTGAACGTATTCTGGAGTTCCACGACCCGTCGGCACCATTTGCTTTCCATCGGCCCGGCGCAAACCAGAGCCTCGTGCCTGAGGGGCCCGGGTTCATCGACGGGGCCGTGGGGACCGCGCTCGCGCTGATCAGCTATGCCATCGGGCTCCCCGAACCGGACCAACCTGCCTGGGACTCCGCCCTGCTGCTGTCATGACGGCGTCCCACCAGCAGCAGCGGATGAATCGGGTTTTCCCACAGGAGACATCATGGATCACTCCACCTCGGATGTTCACGGGCACCGCTACCAGGAGGAGCTGGTACATAGGTTGCGGGCCCTCGGTGCCATCCGTTCTCCGGAGGTGGAGTCGGCGTTCCGGTCGGTTCCGCGTCACTTGGCGTTGAGCCGGTTCCTCCAGGTCACACCCGACCATTCCGTCTCGCTGGTCGCAGTGCCCCGAAGCTCTCCAGCCTCCGAGGACCTGCTCCGTACCGTCTACGAGGACACTGTTCTCGTCACCCACGTCTCGGCTGAGGACCATCTTCCGGTGAGTTCCTCCTCCCGGCCAAGTGTCATGGCGATGATGCTGGAGGAGTTGCTCCTGGGCAGCCGCATGTCCGTGCTCGAGATTGGCGCGGGCACCGGCTACAACGCCGCACTTCTCGGTCGCATCGTGGGCCCCGCCGGCACCGTGACCAGTGTCGAGGTGGACCAGGAAATCGGCGAGGCAGCCAGTGCCGCACTCCTCCGTCTTGGTGCAGGCAACGCCGAGGTGGTGATCGCGGATGGTTTCCTCGGGCACCCCCCTGCGGCACCCTACGACCGGATCGTCGCCACGGTGGGCGTCAGCGGGATTCCACCACAGTGGACCAGCCAGCTCCGCGCTGGCGGACTGGTCCTGGCCCCTGTCCTGCACGGTGGTCTGTACCCACTGATGACGTTCCGGGATACCGGATCGAACCGGCTTGTCGGCCGTCCTCTCGCGTGCTCCGGCTTCGTGCCCGCGGCCGGCAGGCTCCATCCTCACCCACGTCCCTGGAACCAGTGGTCTGTTGAGCAGGGACCTGAGCCCCTGTCGGGCAGCTCGCTGCCCGGCCCGTTGACCGCCCTGGACGAGTCCCGGTTCCAGGACCTGTGGTTCGCACTCGGTGTCCTGGCACCAGGGCAGGTGCAACAGGTCACGTTGCTCTCTCCGCAGGGTCCGTTGGACGGGATGGGCCTGGTGGATCGTGGGGAACGGGTCTTCCTGACCCCGGACGGTCTCTGGAGCGGTGGCGACGGCGAACTCGTCGATCTCCTGGCGAGTCTGGTCACGGAGTGGGTGGAGTTGGGCAGGCCGCGGGTGTCGGACTGGGGGTGTGGGTTGGAGCCTGACGGTGCGCTCCTTGTCCCTGCCGGTTGGCAGGTCACCCGGTGACCCGCCGACCCACCGCTGACCGCTCCCCAGAGGAGACCGGTTCGTGTTCTCGTTCTCGACCGGTGATGAGATGGAGAGGTGGCCCCGGGTCATGGCGACTGTGTTGATGCTCCACTCGGCCTACGGCTTGCGACCCTCCGTTCATCGCGCCGCCAGCCGGCTTCGCGAGCAAGGACACCGAGTGGAGACACCGGACCTGTACGGTTGCGGGGCGATCGAGCCGCCGAGGCGCGGGCTCGACGTGCGCGACTCCATCGGCGCCGAGGAGCTCCTTCGGCGGGCGTCGGCTGCGGCGTCGCGGCTGCCCGCCGAAACCGTCTATCTCGGCTTCTCCCTCGGTGCATGGTTGGCGCAGGAACTTGCCGCCCGGAACCGTCTCGCCCGGGGCCTGGTGTTGCTGCAGGGGCTCGGCATCCCCGGCGGCCAGTTGTCGTGTCCCGTTCAGGTTCACGTGTCGCAAGGAGACCTCGACCGCCAGGAACTTCCCGTGAACTCGTGGGTCCCACTCATGCGGGCCCAAGGCAACGACCTGCAGACCTTCGTGTACGAGACACAGGGTCACCTCTATATGGACGAGGATCTCACGGAGTACGACGCGACGGCGTGCGCCCTCGCCTGGCGTCGCGTCGATAATTTCCTTCTCACCTGCGACTCGGTGGAGGCGTCTCCATGACGGCGCCTCCCTCCACACTGCCCGGGCACTACGGTCTTGGTTTCCGCGGCGGAATCGACCTCGAGCGGCGCACCGAGGGTACCGTGGTCCTCTCCAAGAACCGACCAGTATGCCTTCTGCGTCGCCTCCACCCGCAGCTGCATTCGGCATTGGAGCGGATCACCGCGCGGCCGCTACTCCTGTCGGAGCTGATGGTTGACCTCGATGCGGCACTGCAGGAGCAGCTTGTCTCCATTGTCCTACGGCTCCGCGGGCTCCTGCACCGCAGCGTCATGCACGACACGCGCGAGCTCCTGCGAATCCAGACGCCAACCGTCGACTTCGCACTGGCGCCAGTCACCGTCACGCCACAGACCCTTGTGCGACTGTCCCGCTTCACCCTCCTTCGGGCAACCGGTCACCACCTGGCACTGGAGTCCGCTCGAACCGAGCACCAGTGCCTGCTCACAGATCCCGCTGCCACCGCTCTGGTCACGACACTCGCCGAACCTGTCCCCATCGCTCAGCTGCCCGCCCCGGACCTCCCCAACACGGCCAGCACCTCACTGGTACGCGCACTGGCCGAACTGGGTTTCGTCGATCTCGGTGAAATGATCGATGATCAGGTTCGGTTCGCAGCCGATGACGATGACGTCCTGGCCCAGTGGGAGTTCCACGACCTGCTCTTTCACGAGCGGAGCAGGGTGGGCCACCCCAGCCGCGCACACGACGAGCCGTTTCCGTTCCTCGACCTGATCGCGCCGCAGCCGGTAGCCAGGTCCATGACCGACGCCCCGGTCGTCGAGTTGCACCATCCGACCCTGGCCGAACTCCTGGCGACAGACCCGGCACTGACCACAGCCTTGGAGGGCCGCCGTTCGGTACGAAGCTACGGGCAGCAACCGATCACCGCCCCACAGGTCGGCGAGTTCCTGTACCGGGTGGCGCGCGTCCGTGCCACCTACGGGCCCGACCGGACCGTCGGCCTTCCCTACGAAGGGTCGAGCCGGCCCTACCCTTCCGGAGGATCGTGCTACGACCTGGAGCTGTACCTGGTCATCGGTCGTTGTCGGGGAATCGCCGAGGCAATCTACTTCTACGATCCGGTCGGGCACCGTCTGCACCTGGTCAACGATGACCAGTCCTGCCGTGACGAACTCCTCGACGCGGCACGCAGATCCATGGCAGCAGACACTCCACCCGACATTCTGATCGCGGTCACGTCCCGCTTCCACCGCGTGGCGTGGAAGTATCCCTCGATTGCCTACCGACTCACCACCCAGCATGTCGGAGTGCTGTACCAGAACATGTACCTGGTCGCCACTGCCATGGGTCTCGCGCCCTGCGCAATCGGAGACAGCAGCGCCGATCTGGTGAGCGGCGCACTTGGCCTGCGTCGTCTGTGTGAGCCTGTGGTCGGCGCCTTCCTACTGGGCAGCCTGCCAACCGAGAAACTGGGGTCGACCACCGACCAGGGATCGGCCGTCGGATGGTGGCCTGTCAACGATCCACACTGGTCCGACGAAGCACAGCGACTCCTTCGCCAGGTCGGCCGTTCCGAATCTGCCGTGGAGGGAACGCCCTCATGTTGACCCGCAACCCCGAGCAGCAGAGGGAGACGCTCGTCGCCGCCCAGCCCGTGTTGCCGGCCGTCATCGTCCGATCGTGCGGCCTTCCGGTCCGTGCCCTCGACGCGACGGCGACACCTCGAACCATGGAGTGCCTTCGATCGGCGCTGACGCGCCGTGTGTCCGCGCAGCGGCTCTCCGAGGAAGTCGGTGCGGATCTCTACGACCTCGTGCCCCAACTGGACGGCTCTCCTGACGTTCGGCGCGCCGCGCTGCGACTCCGGCGCGACGTTCACAACCTGCGGCACCGACGCGGCCAGGCCCGGGACATCGAGGCCGTCGGCGACCACCTGGCCGAACCAGCACAACGCCGCCTACACCAGTGGTTCGTTGCCCTGCAGCAGCATGTCGAGAACATGGTCGCCGCCGAGCGTGCCGCGGAGGCGGAACTGAGCTCGGTCTGGACGGTGACCCGGGACTGGCTCCGTGATCCCGAGATCGCTCTTGGCCTGGCACTCGCCAGCCCGCCGTTCACCCTCCGGCTGCTGGACGGGGCTGCCCGCCCGGCCCCGGCATGGGACTCACGGCTTGCCAGGACCGCCACGGCGTACCTGACCCGGGCCGCGGTGAAGACGAGCCCCTTCAGCTTCCTCACAACCCTGGGCGTGACGGGCTGGGCGGCAGAGGGCAGGATGCCGGCCCGCGATCACCGCGAGCGGCGCTCCCTGTCCTCCTCGCGCTCGGCGGCACTGGAGCTGTTCCGCTCGTGGGCACAACATCCCGAAGGACCGTCCGACATCGAGGTCATCCGTAACCCGAGCCTTCGGCGTGTGGGCGACACGCTCCAGGGACTGCTCCCGCTATATCTCTTCTCCCACGGAGCCTTCCTGCGTGCGGACGAGCAGACCGCCTGTGGGACAGCGGACCAGCTCGTTGCGCATCTACCTCCGCAACGGTTCCCCCTGCGGACACCTGTTGCGCAAGGGATGAGTTGGCGGCGTGTGCGCCGCCTCATCAGTGAGGGTCTGTTGCTTCCCATTACGCCGTGGGGACTACGCGACGGCCGCCACTTCCGCGCGTTCCACAGGTGGCTGCTCGAGCGGATCGGCGGAGGTCTGCTCGACGAGACCGTCACCGAGCTCGCCCGTCTGGAGGAACGCATCGCCCAGACCCAGGACCCCCGAGTGCGTGCCACCGCCGCCGAACGTACTCGACGCACGCTCTCTCAGGGCTTCCGTGTACTGGGGCGTCGTCCGCCACGGTGGACGGCCACGGCTCCTCTCTTCCATGAGCTGGTCGCACACGATGCGGATCGGAATCCACCGCTGCCCGACCCGATTCGTGCCGACCTTCGGGAAATCGCCTCCCGGCAGGCTCACCGCACCCGTCGCAGTGCCCTCTACGACAGGCTCATCGACCACTTCGTCCTACGACACGGCGCGGGAGGAACTGCGCCGGACCTACTCGGGTTTCTGTACGACTTCCTGAACCACGCCCAAGCCGACGGCCGGGCGGGCATCGAGAACCTGCAACGCGAGTTCCAACGGCCGAGCGACACCCTGCCGTCTCCGGCGGCCATGCGAGGACACGGAACGGTCGGGCACGCCGCCAGCACCGTGTTCTTCCAACTGGCCGCCGAGGACCTCGCCGCGGTGGAGCGCGGGAACTATACCGTCGTCATCAACGGGATCTGGAACGGCTTCGCCGGCCTCCTGGCGCGATGGTCCTGCTTGCCCGTCCTGCACGACCAGCTCGCTGCGCCGATCGGATCATGGCTGGCGGAACAGTATCCGGGGTGCCGCGTGTACCAGCTGTCCGCACAGGGGGACTGGGTGACCTTCCAACGTCCTGCGCTGGACTCCCTTCCCTCCCTCGCCTGGGGACCCGGACTGGCCACCGGTGAGCCCGGTGTCGTCGACCTTCGGGGCTTCTCGCTGTCCTACGACCAGCACACCGACACCTTGCAGGTTCGCGATGCGTCGGGGCCGGCATCCTTCGCATACGTCGGGTCCATTCCGCCTCAGGCATTGCGGGGAGTCGACCAGCTGCTGTGCCTGCTGTCGGACCCCTGGGTGTTCACGCCGGCCCTGCCCGACGACCCGCCCCCTCTCCCACGGCGAGATCTTGCACCGCCGGTGGGTGAGGTCACCCACTATCCTCGGGTGCAACATGGTCGGGTGGTGTGGCGGCGCGCGAGGTGGCGGTTGCACCCCGGCGAGTTGCCCAGGCCCCGGTCCCAGATGTCCCCCGTCGAGTTCCTCGCCGAGGTCGAGCAATGGCGCTGCAGGCAAGGGATCCCCCGCGAGACGTTTCTCGACCAGGCGATCTCGGACGCACTGGGCACGATTCGGCAGAAGCCGCAGTGGGTCGACTTCGACCACGCCTCCGTCGTCTGCTCGGCCTTGCGACAGATCGATCCCGGATCCTGCTCGGTGGAGTTCGTCGAAGCCTTGCCGTCCCGCCACGAGCACTGGTGGCGGAACAGCGCCGGAGACGCGATCGCCACCGAGTTCATCACCCTCGTGCGCCACACCGAGGCAGGTTGAGATGACGGTGCCCCTGCGTCAACCCAGCTGGCTTTACTACCGCGTCTACGTGGCCGGGCTGGATGAGATCAGCGACCTCATCGAGCGGGTGGTCAAGCCCGCCATCCGTTCCCTGCGCGGCTCGGTCCCCGACCTCCGGTGGTTCTTCCTGCAGTACATGGACTCTGCCGGCCTACACCTGCGCCTGCGACTGGGGACGAGGGAGCGCGACCTCGACGACTGCGAGGAGTATCTGGACCACGAATTCGCCACCGCACTCGACGCATACGACAGAACCGGCCCGGTGCCCGAGGGATCCGCGGAACGGTGGTTCGTCAAGCGCCTCTACGAGCCGGAGTACGCCAAGTTCGGAGGCCCGGCCGGGGTGGCCTTCGCGGAACGTCTGCTGCAGCTGGGAAGCGAGGTCGCCGTGTCCTGCGCCGGGCCGCGACATCGCGCTGCACGCCCGCTCTACGGGGCCGCGCACACCGCACTCATGGTGCAGGGACTGCCCAGCGCACACCAGGTCCCCTTCCTTCACCAATACGCGTGGAGCTGGTCCGGTTATGCGACGTCGAGCCGCACATGGCAAACGTCGAAGGGGCGCCTGTCCCCCGACGACGTCGCAGCGCGAACCCGGGCGCACCGGTTGCGGGAACAGGTCGACGTGGTCATGGCCGACGATCACACCCGACATGTCCTGACCAACTACGCCAACGATTTCTGGGCGCTCATGCGCTCGCCGGACAGGAGGAAGGTCCGGCGGACCGACTATCTCCTGGTTTTTCATCACATCCATTTGACGAACAACCGGCTTGGTGTGTTCCCGGCGGAGGAGGCGCAAATCGCACGCCTGCTGTGGATCGCGGCCCTGACTTCCGATTCGTAGTCGGCTATGCCGTGCCCGGATCTGGGCAGACCACCAGGTGTATCCCGGCGGCCAGGATCAGGAAGACGGCGGCCGTGCAGTAAGGACCGAGACCGACCGTGAGCGAGTACAGCAAGGGCTGGCCGTGGGTCCGTAGCCAGGTCGACCACGGTTTGGGGGCCGTGAGCAGCCGGTGCAGGCGAGTGGTGATCGGGGCGCCGCCGGGGAATGCAGCCGGTTGGGTAGTGCGTTCGCCCGCCAGGGACAGCAGCGCGGCGGCCACGGTGCGGCGCCCGTGTTGTCGTGCCGCGGCCTCGTCCGCACGCATTTCCAGCAGGGCTGGCACGGTGGCCGCGCCCACCGCGAACAGCGGCAGCCGGAACGCGCGCGCCAGCCCCCTGGCGAGGTCGGTGGGAATGTGGTGGTACTCGGCGAGATGGGTGCGCTCGTGCACCAGGACCGCGGCCAGCTGTTCGGGTGGCAGCAGGCGCAGGGTGGCCCGCGTGAGCACTACCAACGGTGGCCGTCCGGGCACGGTGTAGGCGATCGCGGGACCCTCGTCGACGACCACGCACGCCAAGCTCGGGTTGGTGCGGCCCACCAACCTGACGGCCTCGGCGTGACGGCTCCGCCGCCGGCCCGTGTCGACCAGCGTCGTCGTCAGGCACCAGAGGAGACGGGTGGCCGCCGCGCAGGTCACCCCCACGCCGATTACGTGCATCGTCCAGTACGGACTGGACACCGTCTGCCGTAGGAACGGAATGCAGGCGGCGAAGAACTCCCTGAGCTCGTCGGGGATGAGCAGCTCGGGCCAGGCCAGGAGCAGCCCGCCCAGCATCCAGCACGACACCGCGGACACCTCGGCTACCAGCCACGTCACCATCCCCCACAGCGGTGGCCGCGCCGGCGCCGTGACCGGTTGGATGAGATGTTGCCCGCAGGAGGCCAGGGCCAAGCCGCACCCCAGGAGCACCAGCGCGATGATCACCGGCCGTGCTCCCGGCGAAGCTGGTTCAAGGCCCTGGTCAGTGCCCGGGACTCTTCGGCGCTGATGCGGTGCAGGAAGTGCGCGAAGGTCGTGCCGTGGTCCGTGCTCAGCACCAGGGCCTCGTGCATCAGGCGGGCGGCGTAGTCCTCACGGCTGTGAACGGGTTGGTAGACATAGGCTCTCCCCTCCCGGTGCCGCCGTAACCAACCCTTGCGGTGCAGGTTCTCCATCACGGTGGTCACCGTCGTGTAGGCGATCTCGCGCCGGGTACGCAGGTGCCGTTCGACCTCGCGCGCGGTGACCGGTCGACGCCAGGTCCACAGGCAATCCATGATCACCGCTTCGAGCTCGCCGAACCGTCGCATACCAACCTCCCGTGGCCTCGGCGTGTTCAGGTGGGTGAGGCGCGTCCACCGCTCGCCTGCCGAGCGGCATCACCGGGGATGGGCCGAGGTGTTCGGTCGGACCGGTGGTGCGGGCCGCGACGGTTTGGCGGGGTGTGGAACCGGGGCATGCCAGGGACGGTCAGGCTGGCCGCGCCGGCCACCAGCACCACGACCGTGGTGCCGACCAGCACGCTCTGCATGCCCCACGACGAGACCGCGATCGGGAGCAACACCAGGCCCAGCGGGCTCATCGAGTAGGACACCAGGAAGTCCAGCGAGGAGACCCTGGCACGCAACGCCGGATCGACCTCGCGTTGGACCGCACCGAACCACGGGACGTTGAACAGCTCCATCCCCACCCCGGCCACGAAGTAGGCGACCAGCACCGGCCACACCACCCAGGAGAACGCGAGGGCGAGCGGAATCCCGGCATACAGCGCCAGACCGATGACGGCGACGAGCCCCGGGCGCCTCGGGATCCAGCGTGTCATGACCGCGCCGCCGGTCAAGGCTCCGATCGAGTAGGTGGTCAGCGCGGCGGCGTAGACCACCTCGGTGCCGAACCGGTCGCGGCTGATCACCGGGAGCAGCACGAGCTGGGATGCCTCCCCGGCGCTGAGCACGACGACCAGCATCAGCAGGCCCGCGACGAACCAGCGGTGGCGACGAGCCTCGCGCACGCCGGACCGGAACTGGCCCAGGATCGACTCCGTGTCGTGGGGATGGGCCCGGCGGCTGGGGAGTCGCAGCACGGCGAGGGCGGCCAGACCCCACAACACCGTGGTCAACAGGAGCACCGTCCACGAACCGGTCCACAGCGTCATCGTGGTGGCCATGCCCGGGGCGAGGACGAGAGCGAGCCGGAAGCTGATCGTGGACAACGCATTGGCCGACTGTCGCTGTGGCTCGGGTACCACGTCGCCGACCATGGCTTGGTAGGAGGGGCGGAACACCCCCTCCCCCGCGCCAGCCAACAACACACAGCCCGCGGCCGCCCATCCAGGTCCGAGGAGCGCAATCGGCAGCATCGCGGCGGCAGCCGCTCGCACCAGGCAGGCCAGCGTCATCGCGCCGGGGCGGGACCACCGGTCGGCGATCATGCCGCCCGGGACGGTGGCGACCACGAACCCCAGGGTCTTGGCGGCCAGCACCACGCCGAGCGCGCCCGCCCCTTCCCCACGGTGCACCAACGCCAACGTCACCGCGGCGGGCAGCAGCGACACCGCCCAGGCATCCGCGGTGTGTGACAGCCACAGCGGGCCGAAGCCCGGGACCGACCAGGCGCCGGACCGGGCTTCGCGCCCCCGTGGCTGGCCGGTCCTCACCACCGCGGACGGCCGGCGGCAGTGGCGCACCGCCCGTTGGGTGAGCCAAGCTCCGCGGCCAGTTCGGGGCGGTAATTCGCCGTGTCCACGGGGTGGTTGCTGTAGGGCCGCAGGCGATCCACTCGCCGGTGTAGTTCGACCGTGGACGTCGTCACGCTCAGCCCGTGTGAGGTCAGCCAGCCGTCGTCGTAGATCGTCTGCAGGTACCGTTCGCCGCTGTCGGCGGCGACCAGGGCAACGCAGTGGTCCGGACCGTAGTGCCGGGCCAGTCGCAGGGCCACGCACAGCGCCGCCCCGGTCGAGCCCCCGACCAGGATGCCTTCGTGTCGTGCCAGGACCCGGCAGCCCAGGAACGCATCCTCGTCGGCGACCTTGTACACCGAGTCCAGGCGCGCCAGGTCATCGAGGTTGATGGGGGTCCAGCCCAGGCCGACGCCCGGGATCAGGTAGGGGCCCGAAGTTCCGCCGAAGATGGTCGACCCGATGGCGTCGACCCCCACCACGTGCACCTGTGGTGCGTGCTCGCGCAGGTAGCGGGAGACCCCACCGAGCTGGCCGCCCGTGCTCACCGTCAGGACCACGGCGGCCAGCTCGGGGCCGGCCTGGTCGACCAGCTCGACGGCCGTACCGCGGTAGTGGGCGCGCGCGTTGAGGGGGTTGAAGCACTGGTCCGGTCGGAAGGATCCCTCGATCTCCCGGTGCAGCTTGTTGGCCAGGGCGATGCGGGTCTTGTGGTAGGAGCCGGTGTCGTCCTGCTCGTCGACCACGATCACCTCCGCGCCGAACGTCCGCAGCATTGCCAGGTTCGTCGCCGTCGTCTTGGGATCGACGATGATGATCACCCGGTATCCCCGGGCGGCGCCGATCATGGCCAGCGATATTCCGAAGTTCCCCGACGAGGACTCGATGATCGTTCCCCCGGGGCCCAACCGGCCGTCCTCCTCCGCCTGCCGCACGATGTGCCAGGCGGGACGGTCCTTGATGCTTCCGCCGGGGTTGCTTCGTTCAAGTTTGACCAGAACGGGCGCGTCATGCGCCCCGGTCAGCCGTTGTAGACGGACCATGGGCGACGTGCCGATGGTGTCCAGAATATGACGAGAGTTGGTACCGGGACGAGGGCTCTGTCGGTCATTCATACGAGCTCCAACCGTGTGCAACTGGAGCGGCGACCTGCGCGGCAGGATAGTACGAACCTGCTTAGTACGAGGGATCTTCGTCGTCACTTCGATCCCTGGTTCACGCCTCGTCGTAACCACATGGCATGCTTATGACGTCCTCATATGGGGAGAACAGGAGCAGTGCAGCTTCTCCGCTCAGGGCAGTCGTTCCCTCCATTCGGCCAGTACCGCTCGGCTCGCGCGGGAACCCCGCCGGGACGTCTACGCCCCAAGAGTCTCCCCAGCTCCCAGGCGGGATCCCGCCGATCGCCGCAGCGGGACCAGCTCTTGGGCGCGAGCGCGCATCCCAACCGGTTCACCGTTTCGCGACACCGGTGAATCGGCAAGAGAAACAGTCACCGGCGACAAGTAGGCGAACATCAACAACGCAATAAAACCCGAAGATCAATGCCTCTCGAACGGAATCGACACTCGTGACCCATCGCCAAAATTAACTCTTGTGGGCGCCGCATCATCGGCAGTAACCTGATCCGGCTGCACGCCCATTTTATCCTCGATGATCATTTTGCCACGATACGATGAGGTGACCTCGATGCACTTCGCCAAGAAGTGGAAAACGGTGGTGGTTGCGGCCCTCGCGCTCGCACCCCTCACCGTCGGCACCGGAGCGCAGGCCGACACCACCGGCCCGACATCGGCACCACACGAATGCACCAGGGAGCACATCTGTTTCTGGAAGTACCCGGACTTCCGGGGTCGAAGCGTGGAACTGCACCCGGGCCGGGTGGGCCGGTGCCAGTCGGTGGATCTTCACGCCCGTTCCGTCTGGAACAACTCCCGCCACGCGATCAGGATGTACGTGGACCACCACTGCCGGCGACCGGTGTACCACCCGCCGTACGGGGACGTTCATCCCTACAGTCAGATCGCCAAGGTCAAGCCCTCGGTAGGAAGCTTCCGACACGTCCACTAGTGCCCGCCGTCCCCTCGGCGGCGAGCCACACCGAAGATCCTGCCTGCCGTCAGGGTGTCGGCCCCGCTGAGTTGGCCCCTGACGGCAGCGCGTCGCCCGGAACGTGTCGGTCTGCGGCTTCTCGCCGCCGTTGAAACGGGGTTCCCGCTACGCCAGACTGCCCTCGGTCAGCCGAACGGATGGGGATGAGGGTTGAGATCGTCGGGACCCAGCATGCGGTCGCACCGGCCGAGCCAGAACGGGACCGAATACAGTCGCGGAAGGCCCCCGGTTCGACGGTAAGCGTGCCCGAAGGTCATCGGTAGCGCGCCGGGAACGATCACCTTGACGCAGACGAGTCCGGCCCAGCGCAGCTCGGGCGTGGTCTGCTCAACCACGATGACATCGAGGTCGTGCCGCAGGAACCGGCCGAGCAGCTCGTCCAGGTCCGCACGCAGATCCGTGTGTTGCGGCCACGTCCACGCCTCGGTGCGCGCCGGCCAGTCTCCCGCTTCCTCCTGGCCCAGGACGAAGGCGAAGCGGTCGACGGTCTCGGGATGGGCGTAGAGCGTGAGGTGGTCCTCCAGCTCTGCCACCAGGAAGGGATCCTCGATCATCCGCGCCGCGCGGGACCGGGTCCTACTGCTGTCCCATCCCCCGGTCCAGTCGATCAACCCCGCTAGCTCACGAAGAGCGCTCTTCACCGCCTTGCGGGGACACGGGTGTGCTCCGGCGGACGACAGCGTCGCCGGGTGAACCGGGTGCGATGTCTCGTCCACCGCCAGCGCCCAGAACGAGGGCACGCCGATCTCGGTCGTGATGTCGAACAGCTGGATCCGATAGCCGGAGCGCCACAGCATCCGTTCGGTCATGAACCGGACCTCCTGGTCCGGGATCGCCTGCAGCGCCAGGCGCTCCGCGCGCGCCCGGGCGTACCAGGTCAGCAGGAACGCGTCCCGCTCAGCGACCTCCACCAGGCCGTGGAAGATGGCCTCCTCCAGGCAACTCCCGACCGCGCAGCCGTTCGACGTCTCGCGCACGAGGGATACGCCGGTGCTCGGCTGCTGGTAGGCGATGCACTCCGGCACGAGAAGGGGCCGCTGCTCGCCCAACGAGTATCCCCACACCCAGCCGAGGGGGAGGTCCTCGTCGAACCACGGGTAGGAAAAGCCTTCCCTGCCATACTGGTCCTCGGAGTAGAGCCCGAGGCGCCGCGGATCCAGCGCGTCGTCGCCCAGCTCGCGGTAGCACCCCTGCACCGTGGGTTGTCCCTGCCGTGTCTGCGCACCCGCGAGGCGCTCCAACATCTCCAGCACTGCCAGTGCTCTGGCGGTCCGATGGTCACTGGCCTGCCCGTAACTGGGGATGGACGTCGCGGTGCCCGGGAGAATGCTGACGGCCGACGCCGCGGGGAACAGGCCGGTGGTATGGGAGCTAAGCCTGGAGACGATGCCGATCTCCGTCTCCACGTAAGGCTGCTCCACGAGCGTGTCCAGGGCTCTGCCGCCCGTCGAGCGGAACTCGCGGGCGTCAGGCTTCCGTCGCGGATGCAGCTCGATTCGTCGTGGTTCGGGGTGGTCGGGAGGTGCCGGGCCACAGAGCGGACAGGTGGGCAGGGGAAGGAAGCCGCGCTCGTGGACCTGGAGTGTCTGCTCGTTGAGCTCGATGATCGATCGCTGCTCGTACCCTCCGCCGGCAACGATGTCCAGGGCGCGGGGCAGGACATGGCCCAGGACTGCATCGAGATAGGGAGGTGAGAAGGTGGCCTCAGGTGGCGTGGTGTACGCCCTTCCCAGGGGCAGGGCGGGCCTTCTGCGGGACCGGGCACACCAGGGACAGCCCTGTGCGCTCGCCGTCATGACAGGTCCGAGCGTGATGCCGCGGTCGAAACACACCGGCAGCCACCGCACCGGTGTGGTGTGCAACCGCTGTTGAAGCTGCCGCAGCTGATCACCGTCCCACCTGGGTTGGGCGACCACCACATCGCCGCAGCCAGGCTCCGCGTCGATCTCGTTGATCGATCGCCGGAGGTGCGTCTCCCACCGGTCTTCGAGGTGCCGGAGCGCACCGACCAACAGCCGCTCGGGGTCGATGAGCTGCACGTGTCTGCGACCCTCACTCATCGACCAATACCACCCTGACGAGGAACGGATGGATCCGGGCAAGGAAGGGATCGTGGTCGAGGGGAACGACCACCGGGTGCATCCGTCGCCGACGCAACGCCTCGAGCATCTCCCCCGTGGAGGTCACCGAGGTCAGGTGCTTCTCTCCCCGACCGGCAATCCGGTCGCGCAACCACCCGGCTCCATAGGCGGAAAACTCGTCCTCGACCAACTCCACCCCCGCGCGGGGATGGTCACTGAGCTGCAGGCGCAGCAGGGTCCTCTCGATCCCCTCGCGAAGGGCCGCCTGCAGCGAGCGCGCCGCTGCGGGAACAGCACCGACCGTGGGGGTCGCGACAACGACTGCGGGAACCGGGAGCGATCCGGCGAGCTGAAAGATCTCGACTTCCTCCCCGGTGATCTCCAGCAGCCTGCAATAGTAACGCCCGACCTCATCGAGATCGATCTCACCAAAACTCAATGGTACCGCAACGGTGGCGTCCGAGCGGAGCGTCTGCAACGCACACTGGTCAAGGAGTCCCTGTTCCACCGCGGCGGCAAAGTTGTGTCCTGATGCGACCCCTGCCGGGATCACACCGAGGTCGTGCGAGAGCAGCTGTGGGAAGACCGCACCGGCACTTATCGAGAGGGGCTGCTCCACAAGAAGGGAGAGCGCCCACAACCGTCCGTCCGCCCAGTCCTTCGGTCGTGAACCCGCATGCCAAGACCAGCTCTGCCCAGGACGAAGCCGCCGCGGATCCACCGCAAGGGAGCTGTAGATGCGGCAGGCGGCGCGTACGGCACTGGTGCGCGCCTGGGGAAAGTCCGCTCCCCCGGCTTGCACCACCAGAGGTAGTGACCGGCGCCGGAAACCACCCAACGGATCCGACACGACCACCTCGGCGACGTCGATCGGAAGCTGTGGCCCCTCGGCCGGGTGCACCGCACGAAGTAAACCCAGCTCCTCATCGATGGAGGGGCGCAGTCGCTCATAGATCTGCCGCTCATCGATTGTGTCGCGAGACCTCAAGGCGCGGCAGTGAAGAACGATCCCTGCTGCGGTATCGGGAGTGACGGGAAGCGCATGGGGATGTGGCACGGCAACACGTCCACGGAGCTGCAGGGTGTCGAGGTGAAGCTGTTGCACGGCCGGTCGCTCGTGGTCCTCGATTCCGGTGAGGTACCGAAAACCGCGGAACATCAGGTGCGCGGCCACCGCGTTCCGTGTCGCCGCTGGGTGCGTCATCTCGTCAGGATGCGGGGGTTTCCGGTGTCGTGTGCTTCGATAACGTGTCCAGAACGCCTCCCAGCGGGTCTCGGGTCTGCCCGGAGTGCCCACCGGCCCGATCCAGGCGTCGCGGTCGGTCACCAGGGCGGGGATGAGTGGGATCTTCACCTGATCGCAGAGCTGGTCCAGTGCGCGCATGAGGTCTTCCCCGCGAGGTTCCGACAGGTGCAACACCATGGAGGCGTCTGCGATCAGGTCGTGCAGGGCACCGCCGGCGTACTCGGCCAGATGCGTCACCTGCACCGAAGAAGCGACTTCCGGCGGCAGTTCCTCGAGTCCCTGGGTGACGAACGCATCATGGTGCGTGGCGACCGGGGGAAGCACAACGGCACGGACCCGCAACACCCCGCTGGCAACGGCGAGTCGCACCATTGTGGCGACAGCAGGTGCGTGACCGATCACCACAAGCAACGAGTGCCGGTACTGCTGAAAACGACGTTCGGCGGAGTCCCGGCAGGCGGCGATCAACGTGATTTCGCTGGCGAACTGGGACAGCTCCGCCCTGGTCAGTGAATGTGGCCCGGCTGTCTCGAGTCCGCTCAGCAGGCCGTGTTTGCCCAGGACCGTGATGAGCTTGATGACCTGGCTGTGGTGGTCCTGGTCGATGTCTTCCAGCAACTCGGCGAGGGTTCGCCTGCCGTCCAGCTGGGAGGACAGCCAGGTGATGGCGCGGTAGGCGGACTCGCCACGTACCGTGACCCGCTGGCCGCCGCCTCCCGTGAGGACCACGCCCTCGGGTGTGCGTATGAGCTGCACGCCAGGTCGCACCATCAAGCGCAGCTGGTCCGGTGGTGCTGCCATGGCTTCCTCCCGGCGATGTACCCGGCCTCGGAGCGGCACCGAGTCCCCGGTGTCCACGTCCCGTCCGTCCGCTTGTTGGGTCAGAAGTGGAACGAGCACCAGGGAGAGACCGGCGAGCTGAACGCGATACCGGCCACCGCGGCTGCTCCCCTACGGTGTTCCCGAACCCGGCCGGCGCCGAGGAGTTCCTCGGCGGAGGTTCCGCCCAGATAGAGCGCACCCAGGTCGGCTGCGGACAGCGAGAGGTCGACCGGTGCCGAAGTGCGGTGGCAGATTGCGTCGGTGGGCCCGCCGGACAACCGCCACCGGCCGGTGTTCCACGGACATGTGGAGTCGGTGACGTCGAGGACCAGGTCGATGCCGGTCCGATACCCGCGTGCCGCCAGCGCACGACCAACGTCGACCAGCCGAAGATGAAGACCATCGACGATGGTGGGTTGCGGCGTCCTGGGATCGGCCAGGAAGTGCAATAGTGGGTCGTCCATCGGGAGGGTGCACACCGTGGCCTCCCTGCCGTGGCCCAGAAGATGGCGCCACAGGGCGAGAGCAGCGGCCGGGTCGGCGGCGTGCGTCTCGAGAACGGTCATGCCGCCGGGAGCGCTGCCGCCGTTGTGGCCGGTTTCCATTCGGTAGCGGGCGAAGGCGCGCGTCTTCTGGCTGTCGTCAATCAACAAGCAGCGGATCACGCTGTCGGATGCGGTGCCGGGTGCCTCGGGCACCGCCAGCGCGGAAAGGGCGCCTGGGCGCACCAGCATCCCGGGCCGGCTCGGTACCAACTGTGCGTAAAGTTGCTCGGCCGGCTCCCAAAGTTGGGCAGCCGTGCCCTCCCGGCACCGCAGTGCGGGATCGTGCACCGCTTCGGACAGGACCGCATCCGGCGGGATCCTCATGTGCAGGTGTCGTGTGGCTAGTCCGTAGCCGAAACGCCGGTAGGCAGTGGGCTTCTTCGAGTACAGAATGGAGACTGCTTCCCCACCCGCTGATCCCACGGGCTCGTGCCATTGCTGGTGCAGGTCGGCGAGGTGCCGCTGCAGGAGCATCGTGAACAGTCCACGGCCACGGTGTTCGGGCGCGACGGCAACCCACGTCAGCCCGGCCGCGGGGAGAGTGTTTCCCCCGGGAAGGGACAGTCGAAGCGAGTACGTCTCGATCTTGCCGGCCAGCACCCACTCTGGGCCTTGCCTGACGTCGACCACCAGCACGCGGTCAGGCGCGAAGAGTGTGGCGGCCACCGCCCGGACGTAGTCCGGGAACTCCTGACCGAACGCGCGCACATTCAACTCGAACAGTGCGGGGAAGTCGTCGCGGACCGCGCGGCGTATCCGGATGTCGGTGAGATCGGGGAGCGTGATCTCTGTGTTGTCGATCAGGTTGAGCTCCATCATTCGTCTCCTCGGGCTTCACCGACGGCCGCATCTCGATACGGCACGGAAAACCACGTCCGTGGGGACGTAGTGGTCTGGAAGCGGGTAACGGCAGGGCGAACCACGCGTTGAAGCAGATCCGCGATCTCCTCAAGACTTGCCACCTGGACCCGGTGGTACAGGCGCGCCGGTCGCGGTGGCCCCATCCAGTCATCGCAGGTGTTCCTCACCATGACGGAGGAGAACGGTGAACTCGGTGGCCAGCGCATCTCCGTTGGCGTCGCAGAACCAGTACTCGTGCCGTGCCGGGAGCGCCTCCACGATCTCGACGTGTGGCGCTGCCGGATCGATCTGTCGCAGTGCCGAATGCAGGACATGCGGGTGATCGATACTGACCCACTGGGGTGTGATCGTCCTGTCCGCCGCCGGACACACCTCCTCGAGGAAGAATTCCCTGGGGAGGCCATGGTCCCGACGCCACTGCTCAGCCTCGGCAAGAAAGCCAACCGGGTCGGGTCTTGTGCCCGGCTGCGGAACCAGGCCCCGGCACAGCTCCCACCGGGCTCTGCGCCACACGACCCGCCCGCGCTGAACTCGCGGCTGGTACGTCATTTCGCCCCGCGGCGGCGCGAGATCGGCACTCCACCGTGCCGGGAGGGTCATCCACGGCGCTGACAACAGGCACAGGAGCTGGTCGATGCCGCCCAGGAGATGCGGTGCGACGGAGCCGGTGTAGGCGAACGCGGCGGACCCGGTGGAATCGTGCACCTGCAGTGTGCCGCTGTGCGGGTCGTGGATGAGGGAGAAGTGTCGGAGGTCGACCGTGTCCGTGGCGGCGTCACAGAGCCCGGGGCCCCACGCCGCGCGAGGCAGCGACCGCAGGGTAGGACGCTGGACCGTCACCCAGTCGGCCTGTGCGGACACCTGGTACACCCGGCATCCGGGGTGTTGGTCCGCCAGCCACCGTTCGATCGAGGTGGCGAGGTGGTCGTGCAGTGCCGGGACGGCGGCCCAGCGTGCCATCGGGCCAACCAGCCCGTCCCGGATGTCGTTGAGGACCAGGAGATACTTCCCCTGTTGCAGGGAGTCCGGGGTTTCCGCGGCGATCTGGAAGGACACGGTGCTCGCGGCGGGGCCGACCGTCCGGTGTCCACGCAGGGCCTCGACGCTCGGCACGGAGGTGGCAGGACGGGAGAACTCCCGCCGCATGGCCTGTGGATCGGTGTTCTCCAGGAAGCTGTAGCAGAAATCGAGAAGATCGGGAGCGCGACCACCGCGCCCGTGCAATGCGACGAAGTGGTCGACGAGCCTGTCATACAGGGCACGTCGACGTGTCTTGCTGGTCAACTCCGTCGAGACGTTGCGCAGCTCGGCGTGCACGGAGGTGGGCAGCTGCGGGGTGCGATCGGCGCCATGCGCAACGACCTCGTCGAACAGTGGTACACCGGTCAGCCAGTCCGGGGGACGATGCCCCAGCGCACGGAAACCACGCGCGAGGGTGGCACGGAACAACTCGACGTCGGCAGCACGTCGCCGCGGGTCGGTTGCACCGCCGATACCGGCCTCGAGATCGGCCAGGGCCTCCACGGTGTCCTTCACGGTTGACGGACTGTCGTTACTCGCCCCCTGGTCGCTGGACGCGTGGTCGCGGAAGGCTGGGAAGTGTGTCTCGTCGGCCAGTGCCCACGGAGTGACAGGGAGTACCAAGCCCTCACTGAGCAGTCGCCGGGCACTCCGCCAGCTCAGCCCGAGATCCACCGCCCGGGACAGGGGGAACGGATCGGCGGGCAGAACCTGGAGCACCCACTTGGCAAGGCTGCAGTCGATCAGCTCGTCCTCGCGGAAGAATTCCGTGTGGGCGAACCCATACCGCCCCACAACGCCACGAAGCCGGTTCCCCTTGGCCCGCAAGCTCGGGTTCCGCCGCACCAGCAGTGTTGTCGGCCCGTCGGAATGTTCGGCCCACACCCGCAGCAGTTCCATCGCCGCGGGCCGTGCCGAGGACACCGTCCTGTCGGCACCGTACGGTGGAGGTACCGAGGCGTCTGACGATGCGGGCAAGGCCGCAACCCCGAGGGTGGTCAAGGAACTGAACGGGCTGGTCTTCCGCGCGATACGTGCGAGGTAGCCGGCAGCCGTGTGGGCCAGGCGAGTGCCCCACCGAAGTGGCTGGCCGGGGTCATGGTCCAGTAGGAGGGTCGTGAACGTGGGGCTGGCCAGGGCCAAGCCGAGGGCGATTCGGGGTTGGCGTAGCCGGTCCAGCATCGTCCTCGCTGCGCTACGGAGCTCGGTCTCGGCCACGCGCCGGGCCTCACCGAGGTGGTCCTGGTAGTCCTGCATCGCGTCGCTCCACCGCTGCAGGCGCAGCCCGGCCGCGTCGTCGAGGTCCCGGCGCAACCGGTCATGGAGGTCCTGGCTGGCGTCCGCGGCCAGTTGTTGCGCGGTGTGGAGGTGGTCCAGGGCGCTCCGCACGTGCCGCAGGGTCTGGCTGGCAGCCAGGGAGTCGAGCGCACGAACGGGCAGGCCGCAGCAGCGCACGATGGCCACGGAGGAGGCCAGGTGCCTCGTCGTGGTGTCACGGGAAGGTGCAGATGCCGTCGTGGTCATCGCAGGCGCCACGTCCACGCTTCGTCCTCCGAGATCACATCGGTGGCTGCGAGGTGGGAGACGAGCAGGGAAATCCGGTATGGCCACCCGCAAGCGGACTCCGGGGAGCGTTTGACGAAGCGTTCCGGGTCAACGGCGTGGGTGTGCGTGAACCTGGCGCCCGGCGCGGGCAGGGTGATACGGCCGGCGCCGGCCGGGGCCGCCTCGCGGGCGCGAGCTCGCATGATGGGGTTTCTCCTCAGCCTGGCTTTCTCCACGGCCTGACCGACCGAATCCGCATCGACGCTAGAGCGGCGAATGCTTTTCGACAAGGCCTTCCGACTATCGGTGACGTTCTTCACGGGATATCGACAGGAGTCGAAGATCGAGAGGTCACGAGAATGCCTCTGATATGACCATCGCGAATGGTGTCCCGGGTACCCACCTCCGTCACGTGGCGGATTACCTGCCGGTAGGAATTGGCAGCGACAAGGCCATTTGCCGAGACATCTGTACAGGTCAGACGGGATGTACCAGGCGACACCGGGCGCTTCCCCACCCGTTGCGGACGATGCCGCCTCCTTGCTGGTAAGCATTGCCTCAGCTACTGTTCCGTGGTGGCCTCCCGTGGGACGTTGTGCCACCTGGGCAGGTGAATAATCGACATGAGCTGCCGTTGTCCGGATGAGCTGCCGTTATCCGGGCGGTATCGGATGCCATGAGCCGATTGGCCGACAACAATTGTTGGGTGTCGTCGACTGGTCGCCACACGGCGTATGCGCTCGCCCGCCTCCGTGACCTTTGTCCAACACCGGCGGGCAACTCTGGTTGCCGCGCAGGACCGCGAACCCGGGCCATGAGCCGAGAAGGGACTCGCTGCTGTCCCAGAAGGACCGGGCGTACTACCGGCCCTCCCGTGGTGCGGCGCTCCCACGCGACCGGCAACCGTGGCCCGCAGTTGCTTGCGGCACGGCGACTCCGGCGGGTCAGGTGCGACGCCGGCGGCGTTGGGTGAAGGCAGCGGCCAACTCGACGCGGGATTTCAGGCCGAGCTTGGCCAGGATGTTGGAGACGTGGGTCTGCACGGTGCGGCGGGAGACGAACAGCCGGGCGGCGACGGCCGGGTTGGACAGTCCCTGGGCCACCAGGTCGGCCACCTGTGACTCGGCTGGGGTGAGACTGTCCCAGCCGGTTGCGGCACGTCGTCGCCCCTCGCGTGCACCGCGATGGACGCCCAGGGTGCGCAACCTGGCCGCGGCGCGAACGGTGTTCCAGGAGGCGCCGAGCCGGGCGTAGCTGTCCATGGCGGTGTCCAGTGCCTGCTTGGCCTCGGTGTGGCGGCCGGCCGCGGCCAGCACGGCGGCTAGATCCTCCTGGTAGTGCGCGCGGAACAGCACCCAGGGGATCCGCTCGTAGGCATGGGCGGCGCTGCGCAACAGATCCGGTGCCTGCTCGAGGAGCCCGCGGCAGTGCCGCGCGGCGGCGAGTGTGCCCGGTGCTGCGCCGCCGTCCGCCATGCGCGCCTCCACCTCCAGGGTGAGCTCCTCGGCCAGGTCGCGACGTCCGGCGGCCAGAGCCAGGCCCACCGCGCCGGGTGCCAGCCACACCTGTTGCCGGCGCAGGGCCGGTGGTTGTGTCCGGAGCCAGTCGATGTAGCGCTGGATGCCTTGGCCGGGCTTGTGGTTCGCCTGGTCGTAAAGGCGTTGTGCCCAGGGGAGGAGGAACTCGAAGAACGTCGCGGCCGAGGATGTGGGGACCGCGTGCTCGGCCGCGGTGAGGTGCGTCCTCGCGGTCGTGCTGTCCTGGCGGTGAATGGCGATGACGGCCGCCAGTCCGTGCAAAGCACGGGTCATCCAGCTGGTAGGCAGGTCGAGCCCGACCTGGATCTCGTCGCGGGCGGCGTCCCAGTGTCCGGTGGCGAACAGCAGGAAGGCCCGGGCGAAGCGGCAGTCCGGTAGTCGGCTCGGCCAACGGTCCTCCGCGATCGTGTGGGCCTGCGCGATCGCCTGTTCGGCCTCGTTGGGTTGGAGCAGATCCAGCAGGCAGTAGGCGCGGACGAGGTGGAGCGCGATGAGCTTGTCCCCGGCGACGTCGGCGCCTTGGACGTAGTGGAAGGCACGCTCGACGAGGTCGAGCGCGGTGGCCGGGTCTCCCCGATGGTGGTGGATGGCCGCCAGTGTCGTGTGGGCGGTCATCAGCGCATCGACCTCGCCGAGCGGGGCGGCCGAGGCCATGGCCTGGCGGGCCAGGTTCTCGGCGTCTGTCATCTCGCCCATGGTGAACAGGGCCATTGATCCGAAGGCTTCGAACCGGGCGGTGTCACCGGGTGCGAGCGCGAGGTGCTCGAGCGCGTGCATCGCGGTCCCGGCCGCCAGATCGGGACGGCCGCGTGCAAAGCAGGCGCCGGCCAGGACCCAGCGCGCGCTGATCTGGGTGGCTGGGTCTGGGTGGCGGGCCAGGGCCTGTTGGGCGTGGTGTTCGGCCTCGTCGGCCCGACCGGCCTGCAGCAGGGCGTCGGCCAGGTGGACCCGCAGGGACCCGAGCCGGGCATCGGTGGGGGTGGCCAGCCGGACCGCCCGCTCCAGCAGCGTGATCGCCGTGTCGGGCAGGCGGGCGATCAGCGCGGTGGCGTGGTCGTACAGCCAGGCCAGCAGTCGGGGGCTGCCCGAGGGGGTGCCCGCGACCAAGTGCTCGACCACGCGCTCCAAGGGGGCGCCGGCCGCTCCGAGGGCGAGCCCGGCCTCCAGGTGCATCGCCGCCCGGATCTCCGCGGGCAGTCCCTGGTAGAGGCCCTGCCGGACAAGGTCGAGGGTGAAAGTCAGCCGGCCGTCGCGCTCGGTGAGAACGCCGGCGTCGATGGCGCCGAACATGGTGCGGACGACGTCGGTGGGGGTACGGCCGGTGAGGGCGGCGAGGTCCTCGGCCGTGGCGTTGGATCCCAGCAGGGCCGCAGCGCGCAGCACCTGGAGGGTGTCGACCGGCAGCAGGTCCAGCCGGCGCAGGACGGTTTCCCGCACTAATTCCGGGAGGTGTTCGGAGGCCACGTCGGCGACCTCGTCGGTGAGCTGGAGACCGTCGTGGCGGAGTTGGTCGATCAGCTCGCGAATGTGCCGCGGGTTGCCGCCGCACGCCTCCAGCAGGCCGGACAGTCGTGGGCCCGGCCGGGTTTCCAACAACTGCGCGGCCAGTTCCCGGGTCGCGGTGCCGTCCAGGGGCGGCAGGGACAGCACGGTGGCGCCGTGGTCGAGGACGCTGCGGCGCAACGGTCCCAGCAGGCTGGAACGCGTTGTCGGGCGGGACGCGGTGACCAGCAGGAGGGGCAGCCGGTGCAGGGTCTTGCCCAGGTGGTGGAGGACCTGCATGGTCGCCTGGTCGACCCAGTGCAGGTTGTCGACGATCATCAGCGCGGCGTGGTTGGTGCACAGCGTGTTCACCAGCGCCAGGATCGGCTCGATGAGGTGCAGGTGACCGGGCCCGGCGAGGCCGGCGGTGCTCAGTTCTTTCCGCATCTGGTGGGCCAGGGCGGCGCGCCGCGCGTCGGTCGAGGTCGGTGTCAGGTCGAGGCAGGACGCTGCGGCGGCGAAGGGCAGGTCGCGTTCCATCTCTTCGGCGGCACCGGAGAACACCTGCAGGCCCTGGTGGTCGGCGTCGTCGGCGAGGACCTCCAACAGCATGGTCTTGCCGATGCCGGGTTCTCCTTCCACCAGCACGGCATGCCCGGTGCCTGCGGCGGCGGTACTGAGTAGCTGGCGCAGGTGCTGCAGCTCGGTGGTCCGACCGAGTAGCGGGGCGGGGGTGAGGCGGGTCATGGCGTCACCGGCGGGGTGGGAATGGAGTGGAACGGATCGCCGACTTCGCTTCGCGGGCCGGGCCGCACCGACTCGGGCGGGAACAATATGAACTCCTGATAAGTGAGTGCACCTATTTGAAAATCTGATAGATTCACACCAGAGAACCTGGTACAAGAAACCCAGGCAGCGAAACTCTGATACCACTCCCAAGCCATGCCAACCAACCTCGCACCTGCGCGTCTCGTCGCGCGACGGGAAATCGGCCACCAGTCTATCAATACCGGACTGACCGCCCGGTCACGAAACATGTTCATCGGCCGTATATCGATGTTGCGTCCCCCGAGCAAGGCCCCGGCTAGAGATGAACGAGCTCGCCATCGTTGTCGGCTCCGCACGTCGAGAGTTCACGATCACGTCATCCCGGTGACCTCTCAACGACACCTGTTCTTCTTGAGCACCGAAGTAGCCCCTGATGCGGCCGCAGCGATGCGTCCGGTGCCGCCGAACCCGAGCGGCCGATCATCGGCCCAGCTGATAAGGACCATCGATGTTGGCACGTACCACGAATCATGCCCTGCGTCTTCTTGCCGTGCTCGTCGCGGCCTTGGCCCTGGTGGCCACCACCGGCGCCGCCGCTCCGGCCAGCCCTACACCGTCCGGCCTGGGCGATCCCTATCTGCCCGACGACGGCAACGTCGGCTACGAGGTCCAGCATTACGACATCCGGCTGCGCTACCAGCCCTCCAGCGACCGGCTCGACGGCACCACCGTGATCACGGCGGTCTCCACCCAGGAGCTGCCCGAGTTCAGCCTCGACTTCGCACTGCAAGCCAGCTCGGTCCAGGTGAACGGCTCGGCGGTCAAGTTCTTCCGGCAGCAGGACCACAAGCTCACCGCCGTCCTGCCGACCGCCCTGGCCAAGGGTGATCACTTCACCGTCGCCGTCGCCTATGCCGATACCCCCTCCCAGGTCGTGGTGGACGGCCAGACAGCGTGGCTGCACACCCCCGACGGAGCGCTCGCGGTGGGCCAACCCCACATCGCCACCTGGTGGTTTCCCAGCAATGACCACCCCTCGAACAAAGCGACCTTCGATATCGCGGTCACGGTTCCCGAGGGCACGCAGGTGCTGTCCAACGGCGTGTTGGCAAGTACCGATCACCAGGAGGACGGCTGGGCGCGATGGCACTGGCGCAGCAGCTTTCCGATGACGACCTATCTGGTGTTTCTCGCGATCGGCAATTACGAGATCAACAGCACCGTTCTCCCGGACGGAAAACCGTTCGTCACCGCCTACAGCACTCGGTTGGGCGAGCTTGCGGACCGCGCGAAGGCAAGCGTCGAGCGGACCCCGGAGATCCTCAGTTTCCTCAGTGAACGATTTGGCCCGTACCCCTTCGAGGCCGCCGGTGGAGTCGTTCCGGCCGAAGGCATTGAGGATTCCCTGGAGAACCAGACACGACCCACTTACCGCAAGGAGTACTTCGCGGAGGAGGAAGATTCCGACATCGTGCTGCACGAGAACGTCCACCAGTGGTTCGGCAACGCGGTCTCGGTCCAGAACTGGCGCAACATCTGGCTGAACGAGGGGTTTGCCAACTACGCCGAGTGGCTGTGGTCGGAGGCCCAGGGCCAGAACAGCGCCCAGCAGCTCTTCGACGAGGAGTACGCCAGCCGCCCGGACAGTGACCCGTTCTGGCAGGTTGCGCCCGGGGATCCGGGCAAGGACAACCTGTTCCACGACGCCGTCTACATCCGCGGTGCCATGGCCCTGCACCAGTTGCGGACCACGGTCGGCGATGACACGTTCTTCGCGATCCTGCGGACGTGGGTGGCCGAGAAGATCTACCAGAACGCCACAATCGAGGAGTTCATCGCCGTCGCGGAGCGCGTGTCCGGGCAACGGCTCGGGGGCCTGTTCGAGGACTGGCTGTTTCGTAAGGCAAAGCCAAGTGCCCGAGAGCACCGGATCGGTGCGCACGTCGCTGTGTCACACTAGCCGTCCCCGCCCGGTACGGGCGCCGCCGGGTCTGTCCGGCCCAACGTGGGGTTGCACAAGATTCGGCACACGGGTGGGTTGCTGTGCCTTCGTAGAGCCGCGGCTCACCCTCGTACGGACGCGGTGCCGATGACCGCCGGCAGGCAGTGACCCGACGCGTTAGTTCGCCCCGACCCGCATCGGAGACAGGACGTCACGCAGCGCCTCCGTGGTGAGCACGACACCGCAGTTGCGGGCCACGTAGGACAACGCCTGGTCGTGGTCGGGGCGGGAGAAGGCCGCGACGGCGTCGGCCACGAAGAAGACCTCGATGTCCCTGCTGAAGGCGTCCAATGCGGTCATCAGGCACCCGATGTGGGCATAGACCCCGCTCACGATGAGCTGGTCACGCCCCTGATCCCGCAACAGGTCCTCCAGGCCCGACCGGAAGAAGGCGCTGTAACGCCACTTGGTCAGCACGGTATCCTCGTCGCTCGGGGCGAGTTCGGGGATGACTGAGGTGTTCCCCTCGGTACGCTCCATCCCGGGTCCCCACATGTCGAGCAGTAGACCTCTGTCCTCTTTGGACATGGATCCTGGTTGCGCGGTGTAGACGACGGGAACGCCACGATCGGCGCAGGTCCTCTTCAACGTGGCTACGTTGTCGACGAGTTCCGGTACGGGCGACTGGTCGACGGCGAAGGTGGTGACGAAGTAGGACTGCATGTCGTGGATCAGCAGAACGGCACGATCCGACGACGGTGTCCACCTCACCTTGCTTTCCGGCAGTTCGCCGTGCGAAGGCAGCGGGTAGGGGCGGATGGAGGGGATGGGCATGGTTGTCTCCCTTGCCGGGTATGGGTCAGCAACCCAACGCTGCGCCACCGTCGACGCAGATGTTTTCCATCGTGATGTGCCGTGCTCGGTCGGACAGCAGGAAATGCACCACGTCGGCGATGTCGTTCGGGCTTGCGATTCGCCCGAGCGGTATGCCGACCCGGAAGCTGTCGGGATCGCCGCCGATGGCGGGCCTGCGATCCTGCGCCGAAGACCCCAGCAGGTCCAGCATGGGGGTGTCGGTGGAGCCGGGCGACACGACGTTGCAGCGGATCCCGTGCCGCGCGAGTTCGAGGCCCAGACACCGGGTGAACATGGCTGCCGCGGCCTTGGACGCCGCGTATGCGGACATCATCGTCCTCGGCACTCGAGACGCGTTCGAGGCCACGGTAACGATGCTGCCGCGGTTGCGGCGGAGCAGACGCGTGGCGACCGAACGGCTGAAGTAGAAGACCGCGTCTGTGTTGACCGCGAAGGTGTCCCGCCATGCCGCGTCGTCCAGCTCCACCGTGGAGCCGGGACGGAGCACGCCGGCCACGTTCACCAGATGCTCGACGGGGCCTACCTCGCGCTCGGTCCGGTCGATCACCTCCTCGACCGCGGACGAGTCGGTCGCATCAACCAGGTACGCGATGAGACGATGGCCGGACTCCCCCAGCTCGTGTTGCAGACGTTCCAGGGTGGCCCCGGAGCTGTCCACCGCGACAACGGTGTGGTCCTCCAGGCACAACCTGCGGGCCACCGCTGAGCCAATGCCGCCGGCGGCCCCGGTGACCACGGTGATCCTCTCGGGTACGGACAAGTGCGCCTCCAGCTTGTCAACAGTGAGTTCACCGGGTGATGTCAATGCGTGTATCAGCGCGGGCGCGACCGTGCTCTCCGCCGCCGGGCAGCACAGTGCGCCGGCTCGTGCCGGTGGTTGCGCTGCCCGGCGGCTGCGCCTGGCGCCCTCGACCAGTGGCGTCGTTTCGGGGGCTAGGGCCCCGGGTGTGCGAGACCGCCGGGAGCCGTCACGACTCCGCCCAGGGACCCAGGACGAGGTTCCACTCCCGCACCCGGGTCTCGGCGATGACCTCGGCGGCGGTGTAGGGGTCGGCGGCGAGCAGTTCGCCCAGCTGAGCCCGGTCGGTGACCTCGTAGATCAGCAGCGCGCCGTCGTCGGTGTCCCACGGGCCGGCACCCAGCAGGAGACCTCGGTCCGCCAGCTGACGCAGGTACTCCCGATGCGTCGGCCGCACCTTCAGTCGAACCTCGGTGTTGTCGTTGAAAACCCACTGAACAGCGAACCTGGCCATGGTGAACTCCCGGTCGTCCGTCAGCCCGCGACCTTGGCCAGCAACGGCTCCAGCCGTTCCAGGACCCAGGGAATGTTGGAGAGCGTGGGTGCACGCAGGGCCGCGGTGGTCTCCATGTCAATGGCGAGGTAGGTGCCCTCGCGCACCGCGGGAAGTCCCTTGAACACGGCGTTGGGCTCCACCGACCTCTTCAGGTCGGGCGCCTGGTAGGCGAACAGCAGTGTTGTGCTGTCGAGAACGTCGAGCTGTTCGAAGCTGATGTTCGCGCCGTTGGCGCCGTACGCCGAGCCAGGGTTGCGCGGGAGGTTGCGGATCTTGTCCGGCAGGCTCAGGCCGAGCTGGGCGAAGATCCTCCCGGAGACGTCCTCCGGGTCGGCCATCACGATCGCGGTTCCGGGGGCGTAGGCCATGGCGATGGCATAGGTCTTGCCCTTGAGCCCGGGGTGAGCCTGCGCGCTCTCGGTGATCTTGCGTTCGGTCACCGTGATGAGGTGATGGACCTTGTCCTGCATTCCCAGTGCCCGGCCGGCGACGAGTGCCTGGTCCTGCCAGGAGTCGCTGAGCACGCCGTGCTGGTCGGCCACGGTGGGCGCGATCTGGGACAACCTGGGGTAGATCTCGTCGATGCTGGGGACCGACTGGGCCAGGATGAGGTCCGGTCCGAGCGCGGCGATCGCCTCGTAGTCCAGCGATGCGGGGTCGCCGCGCAGCCAGGTCACGTTGTTCGCGTCGAGCCTGCCCTCCAGCCAGGGCCACACGCCGGTGTCGTTCCAGGGGTCGGCGGGCGCGGCGACCGGTGTCATGCCCAGTGAGGTCACCACATCCAGGTCGCCGAACCCCAGTGTCACCACGCGCTGCGGCGTCGACGTGATCTCGGCGGTGCCGAGCCGGTGCTTGATCGTCACCGGCACGAAATCACCGGACTCCTCCTGTTGCGGGATCCCCGCGGGTCCGCATGCGGCCACCACCAGCGCGAGGGCGCAGCTTGCCAACGTTGCCACTCTCCGCCACAGAATTCTTTTCACCACATCACCCGGGGCGCGTCATTGACGACACTGGACATCGACGGTCACAACAGACACCTTGCCGACCTACGTCGCATCGCTGCGACAGCAGATATTGTACACGTATAGTTGCGGTCGGTGTAGCCCCGTCCAACGCTCTTCTTCCGGCCACTTCGATCCACACTCATCGCCTGATCCGTGGTCGACGACCGGTACGTGCCGGAAAGACCCACGAAAGGTTCGACCGATGTCCGAAACGGAAACGACAGGGCCCGCCACCCACGGTCCTGCAGCACGTGCCCAGAACTTCGTGCTGCTGCTCGCCGCACTTGCGACAGCGGGCATTCTCCTCATCCACTTCGGAATGACGGTCCTCTACAACACGCCCACCAACCCGGTCAAGAAAACTTTCGATCCCGCCGTTCGCGCCTACATGGTTCCGGTGTTCGAGCAGAACTGGCTGCTCTTCGCACCGGATCCGATCGTGGACAACCACGCCATCGAGGTCCGGGCGAGGTTGCGCACGGCCGAGGGTCCGGCAGGCACGACCGCATGGCAGGACATCACCGGGCCGGCCCTGCGCGACCTGTACGCGCAGCGGTGGTGGCCGTCCCGGGTGTCCCGCCTGCCGGCCAGTGCGGCCCGGCAGTCCGAGGACTGGCGTGACCCGGTCCTCACGGAGTTGCGGGACCCGGAGGCGGGCGGGGCCGGGAGAAAGCAGGCACTCGGCACGCAGCGACCGCGCAGCACCGAGGAACAGGCGGCCGGCCGTGCCCGGGTGGCCCGGTTCCTCCGCCGGTTGGCCAGCGCGGAAGCCACCACGCGGTGGGGAGACGCCGTGCAGGCCGTGCAGGTTCGCGTCGTCGCCAGGCCGCTCCCGCCCTTCCCCGGCTCTGGGCCGACGGCGGCGACAGAGTTCCCGAAGTACCAGGAGTGGGAGTGGCAACCGGTGACCGAGGAGCCGCGATGAACGAGAGGTCGGTGCGATCCCCGCGGCTGTCAACCCCGTTGTGGCGTGGGCTGTCCGCGCTGACCGAGCACCGCCGTGCCCTGCTCGGGGCGGCCTTGACCCGAATCTGTCTGGGTGCCGTCGGCGTGTACTGCTACCTGCGCGAATACGGTCATCGTGGCTACCTGTGGGGGCCCGACGGTGTCTGGCCCTGGGACAACCTGATGGAGAGCGTGCGCACCGGGTCCTACGGGGCCTACTCGCTCTATGCGGTCAGCCGATCCGAATGGTGGTTCGAGCTGGTCTTCCATCTCGGTGCCCTGTTTGCGATCCTGTTCACGTTGGGCTGGCGAACCCGATTGATGACGGTTCTGCACGGGCTCTTCATCTTCTCGCTACAACAACGTAATCCCGCCATCCTCGACGGTGGGGACAACCTGGCGCACCTGCTCCTCATCTATCTGGTCTTCGTGGACTCGGGCCGCCGGTTGTCGCTGGACAACTGGTTTCGGTCACGAAAAACGAAACCCGCACCGAACCCGGAGTCGTTACGGCACCGGTTGGGCTCGCTCCTGCACCACGCGGGTCTTTTTGCCGTGATCGCCCAGATCTGCATCGTGTATCTGGTGTCGGGAATGTACAAGGTCCAGGGCCCGCAATGGCAGGACGGCAGCGCGCTCTACTACGTGCTGCGGCTGGACGAGTTCGCCTGGCCCGGTGTCAGTTCGCTCGTGTACCAGCACGCGTTCCTGGTCGCGCTGATCACCTATGCGACGGTGTTCTTCCAGCTGGCGTTTCCTTTCCTGCTGGTTCATCGGCCACTGCGGCTGCCACTGGTGGCCACGAGCATCCTGTTCCACCTGGGGATCGGCGTGTTGATGTCGGGGCTGCTCCCCTTCTCCCTGGTCATGATCGCGGCGGAGCTGGTCGTCATGGGTGATGACCACTACCGCACGATCGTCGCCGGGGTTCGGGGCGTGCTGGCCCGGGCAGGAGCGTGGTCAGCGCGTCGGGTCGAGCGGACGGCGGGCCAGCGGTAGCACCAGCGGGGTACCGCTCTCCGGGTCGGTGATGACCCGGCACGGGAGCTGGAAGGTCCGGTAGACCAGGTCCGCGGTGACGATGTCGGCGGGTGGCCCCTCGGCCACGATTTCTCCGTCGGCCATCGCGATCAGGTGCGTGGCGTACCGGCAGGCCAGGTTGAGGTCGTGCAGGACCGCCACGAGAGTCCGGCCGTGCTGCTGGTGCAGCTCCGCGCACAGATCGAGCGTTTCGACCTGGTGGGTGATGTCCAGGAACGTGGTGGGCTCGTCGAGAAGCAGCAGTGGTGTCTGTTGGGCGAGGGCCATCGCCAGCCAGACCCGTTGCCGTTGGCCTCCGGACAGCTCGTCGACCGGACGCTCCGCCAACTCGGCAACCTTGGTGGCACGCATGGCGTCGGTCACCGCAGCCTCGTCCTCCGTCGACCATTGCCGGAGCAACCGCTGGTGCGGATGGCGACCCCGGGACACCAGGTCGAAGACGGTGATCCCCTCGGGGGCCGTGGAGGTCTGGGGAAGCAACCCCAGGCGCCGGGCGACCTCCTTGGTGGGCATCGAGTCGATGAGCTGGGCATCGAGATAGACCGCCCCGGAACGGGGCTTGAGCACCCGGGCCAGGGCGCGCAGCAAGGTGGACTTGCCACCGGCGTTCGGACCGATGACCGCGGTGAACGAGTGCCGTGGGATCTGGAGGGTCAGGCCCTCCACCACGACCCGCCGCTGATAGGCGAGGGTGAGGTCGTGTGCGCGCAGGTCCGATGAACCGGTCTTGGTCACGGTCGTGCTCATTGTGCGGAGGTCCTCCATTCGCGGGTGAGCAGCCAGGCGAGATAGATCCCGCCGAGCAGGCCGGTCAGCACGCCGGTCGGCAGCTGGACACCGGGCACGGCCTGTTGTGCCGCGATGTCGGCGGCGACCAGGAGCACGGCGCCCATAAGGCCGGCGGACACCAGGTGCGGACCCGCACCACCGACGAGTCGCGCGACCAGTTGCGGCGCGGCCAGGGCCACGAACGGGACGGGCCCGGCCGTGGCCGTGGCCACGGCGGACAACGTCACCGCGAGCACCAGGAGCATCAGCCGGGAACGGGAGAGCGACACGCCGAGAGCCAGGGCGAGGTCGTCGCCGAGTGCCATGATGCGGAGCCGTGCCGCCAGCAACAGTGCGACGGGCGCCAGAACGGCGATGGCCACGGCCACCGAGGCCACGTGGCCCCATCCGCGTCCGTTGAGCCCGCCCGCCAGCCAGGCCGCGGCATGCTGGGCTTCGGCCAGCCGGGCACGCGTGAGCAGGTAGTGGTTCACGGCGGTGAGGAGCGCGCTCAGGCCGATTCCCACGAGCACGATGCGCGGGGTGTGCAGGCCGCCGATGGAGGCCAGGAGGTAGACCACGACCGCGGTGGCCAAGCCACCGGTGATGGCCGCCGTCGAGGTCACCAGGGCACCACCGCCGACCAGCAGCGCCAGGATGGCTCCGGTTGCGGCTCCGCTGTTGAGGCCGATCAGGTCCGGGCTGCCCAGTGGGTTCCGGGTCAAGCTTTGGAAGAGGGCACCGCTGATGCCGAGGGCGAGCCCGACGAGGATCGCGGCGAGCATCCGCGGGAGGCGCATCCCGAAGACCACGAACTCGATGGCCCGGGGTGCCTGGCCGGTGACGGCCTCCACGAGCGTGGCCACCGGAATGGGGTAGCGGCCCGTGCTCAACGCCAGCACACCCAGCGCGGCCAGCGTCGTGGCCAGGACGGTGACGACCAGCAGGGCACGGGGTCTGGTGCGCAGCGACACCAGCTGGCCCGCGACGCGCACGGTCCGGGTTGGTCGTGGTCCGGTTCTGGTCAAAGCTGTGGGATCCTTCGGCGGCAGACCAGGGCGATGAAGAGCGGAGCGCCCACCATGGCGGCGGTGAGACCGACTTCGATCTCGCCCGGTCGGGCCATAACCCGGCCGACGATGTCGGTGGCCAGCACCAGGGTGGGGGCGAGTACCAGGGCGTAGGGCAGCGACCATCGGTGGTCGGGCCCCGCCAGGGCGCGGACGGCGTGGGAGATGGCGAGCCCGACGAACGCGATGGGTCCGGCGACGGCGGTGGCCGTGCCACAGAGCACCGTGATCGCTACCGCGGCGACCGCTCGCGTGCGGCCCACCCGGACGCCCAGTGCCTGTGCGGTCACGTCGCCGAGGGCGATGGCGTTGAGGGGGCGGGCGACGCCGAGTGCGGCCACCACGCCGAGGGCGAAGAACGGGGCGGCCTGCCAGAGCAGCGAGGGGTCGCGCCCGGCCAGGCTGCCCACCGTCCAGAAGCGGTAGCGGTCGAACGCCTGGGTGTCCAGCAGGCTGAACCCGCTGGTGTAGGCGGTCAGGGCGGCGGTGACCGCCGCGCCGGCGAGCGCGAGACGGGCCGGGCTCGCCCGGCCGTGTCCCCGGGTGCCGAGCAGGTAGACGGTCACGGCGGCGGCCGCGGCGCCGAGGAAGGACAGCCACAGGTAGGCCAGCAGGTGCTGGAGGCCGAGGAGCCCGACGGCGGTGACCAGGGCGGCGGCCGCGCCGGCGTTGACACCCAGGATTCCCGGGTCTGCCAGGGGGTTGCGGGTCAGGGCGTGCATCAGGACCCCGGCCAGGCCCAGCGCGATGCCCACCGCGAGTCCCAGCAGGGTCCGCGGGATGCGGGCGCGAACGATCTCGTGGTCGGTGGAGGTCGCCTGGTGCAGGAGCGCGGTCACGACGGTGTCCAGTGGCACGTCCTTGGCTCCGACCGCCAGGCTGGCCGCCAGCGCTGCCAGGAGCGCCACGGCCGCGACGGCCACGCCCAACGCCCGTGGGGCACGGCACATGTCGGTCACCCGGTCCGGATCAGTGGGCGGCCGAGGTGTCGTCGGTCGCGGCCCGCGCGAGCTCGAGCACGGCCTCGTCGGTCTGTGACGCATCCAGCCCGGCGCGCCAGTAGCCGCTGGCCTGGACGGTTTCCCGGCGCAGGCCCTGCTCCCGAAGCAGGTATCGGCGCAGGGTGCGTACGACTCCAGCCTCGCCGGCGACCCAGGTCTGCGGGGTCCCGCGCAGTGGACCCATCTCCCGCACCGCGCGCTCGAGCAGGTCGGAGTTCCCCGCGGGCACGCCTTTCCGGTGCAGCCAGGTGATTTCGGCTCGCGCCGGACTGGTCAGCGAGAGCTCGTCGGTCTCGTCGGCGACCTCGACGAACACCCGGGCGACGGTGGAGCGAGGAAGGGACTCCAGGATTGCGGCGATCGCCGGTAAGGCGCTTTCGTCGCCGAGGATGAGGTGCCAGCTTGCCTCCGGTGAGGCGTAGAAGTCCGACCTCGGGCCGTACCAGGAGATGCGGTCACCGGGCTCGGCCTCGCGTGCCCATCGCGAGCCGGGGCTGTCGCCGTGCAGCAGGACGTCGAGTGTCATGTGGGTGGTGGTGGGGTCGTAATCGCGCACCGTGTAGGCGCGGTAGAGCGGTGCGGTGTCGCCCTCGGTCAATTCCGGCTGGAGTTGGGGCGCCGTCTTCGCGGCCGCGGCGGGCAGCGCGAGCTTGACCGCGTCGGCCGGGAGCTGCCCGTTCTCGAAGCCCCGCAGCTCCTCCCCCGCGATGACGACCCGACGCATTCGCGGGGTGAGGTCGGCGGTCGCCACGACCACACACTGCCAAACACCGGCCCGTTTCCGGGCTCGGTTACGGGACCTCAGCTCGTCAACGATCCACGCCATACGGATATATTATACGAGTAAAGTAAGGTGAGGTGAACCTTAGTGTTCCAGTTCACAATCGGAGGTTTGCCGTACGCGGCGGAACAGCGCTCCAGCATCCACTGTGGACGCCGGCGAGCGGCAGGTGTGTCGTGGGCGCGTTCCCTGAGTGACCACGAGGACGCGGTTACCGCGCGGAATGCCGGACGAACTCGAGGGGATCCCCGTGGATGCCGAACCGGTCCCGAAGGACCCGCCGGGCCACATGCACCCCGGCCATGCCGTGCACACCGGGTCCGGGCGGGGTGGCCGCCGAGCAGAGGTACGCACCCGGGATGGGCGTGGTGTAGGGATCCCAGCGCGGCACCGGCCGCATCAGAGTGCGCCAGGGGGTGAGTGCGCCCGTGACGATGTTGCCACCGATGTAGTTGGGGTTGTGCACCTGCTGTTGGGCCGCGGTGATGACGTGGTGCGCAACAACGGTGTCGCCAAAACCGGGAGCGAACCGTTCGATCTGCGCGATCACTGCCGCACTGCAGTCGAGCGAAGAGTTGTGCGGGACATGGGCGTACACCGACAAGGTGTGGTGGCCGCGTGGCGCGCGCCCCGGATCGACGACTCCGGGCTGGACAGCAAGGACGAAGGGACGTTCGGCGTGCCGCCCGGCGGCGACCGCTCGTTCGGCGGCCACGATCTCCTCGCGTGCCCCGCCGAGGTGGACGGTGCCGGCCAGGGTGCAGCCCGCAGCGGTCCACGGCACCGGCTCGGACAACGCGAAGTCCACCTTGCATGCCCCGCTGCCGTAGCGGAAGGCGCGAAGCCAACGGGCGTAGCGCGCGGGCACCCTGTCACCGGCGATCCGCAGCAGCTCCCGTGGGCCGATGTTGAGCACGATCGCGCGGGCGGGCGGAAGTTCGGCCAGATGCTGAACCCGGTGGCCGGTCACGATCCGTCCCCCGTGGCGTTCGAGGTCACGGGCGAGCGCGTCGGTGATGGTCTGGCTCCCGCCTCGTGGCAGTGGCCAGCCGACGGCGTGGCCCAGCGTTGCCAGCACCAGCCCCACCCCCGCCGGCACCAACGCCCGGGGTGGGGCAAGGGCATGGGCGGCCACGCCGGTCAGCAGTGCCGGTGCGACAACGTCACGGAAACGGGCGTCCCACAGTGCGGATCCTTGTTCGAGGACCCGCAGCCCGAGCCGCGCCATCGCGGTCGGGGGCAGCGTCAGATGCCGGAAGTCCGACATCGCGAGTCCGGCGAGTTCCTGCCAGCGGCGCACCAGGGGACCGAGCAGGGCACGCCACGCCCGGCCGTCCCGGCCGAGCCCGTCCGCGGTGCGGTCCAGGTCGCGCCAGGCCAGTCCGGCCTGCCCGCCGTCGAGGGGATGGGCGTAGGCGACGTCGGGCTGCAGCATCTCCACGCCGTGGCGGGCGAGGTCGAACGCCCGGAAGAACGGGGAGGCCACGCCCATGGGATGCACGGCGGAACACAGGTCGTACCGAAAGCCGGTCCGGTCAGCTCCGTGGTGCGCGCCCCACCGCCCGGTGTGGACGCGGCCTCGTGCACCTCGACCTGTAAGCCTGCTCGGGCCAGGATGACCGCTGCCGCCAGCCCGTTCGGGCCCGACCCCACCACGGACACGTCGACCGTCGCCATCGCCGCCCCTCCGCGCACAACGTCACAACCGCGGGTTCACGCGGCGACCTCGGTGTCCACTGTCGACAGTGCGTCGTCGATGGCCTTGATGCCAAGGGCGAGCTCGTCGTCACCGATCACCAACGGTGGCAGCAGGTGCAGCCGGTTCATCGCGGTGAACGGCCACACGCCGTTGGCCCTGCACGCCGCGGTCAACCGGGTCATCGGTTCGGCCTGGGCGCCGGTGGCGGCGAACGGGACCAGGGGTTGCCGGGTCTGCCTGTCCCGCACCAGCTCGATCGCCCACATCAAACCACGGCCCCGCACCTCGCCCACGACGGGATGGCGCTCGGCCAGTTCGGTCAGGGCGGGCCGGACCACCTCCTGGCCCAGCCGGCGCACCCGCTCCAGCAGGTTGGTCTCCTCGAAGACCTCGATCGAGGCCACCCCGGCGGCGCAGGCCAGCGGATGGCCCGAGTAGGTCAGGCCACCGGGGTAGGGCCGGTGGGCGAAGGTGGCGGCAACGCGCTGGGAGAGCACCACACCGCCGAGCGGGACGTAGCCGGAGTTGACCCCCTTGGCGAAGGTGATCAGGTCCGGAACCACCTGCCAGGCATTGACGGCGAACCACTCCCCCGTGCGACCGAAACCGGCCAGCACCTCGTCGCAGATCAGCAGGATGCCGTGGCGGTCGCAGATCTCGCGGACGCCGGCGAGATAGCCGTCCGGCGGGATCAGCACGCCGTTGCCGCCGACCACGGTCTCCAGCAGGATGGCCGCCACCGTCTGCGGGCCCTCCATGCGCACCACGTCGTCCAGGTGCGCCAAGGCGCGCTGGCATTCCTCGGCTTCACTGGAGGAATGGAACGGTGACCGGTACAGGTAGGGGCCGAAGAAGTGGACGACACCGGGGATTCCGGGTTCGTTGGGCCACCGTCGGGGCTCGCCGGTGAGCGTGATCGAGCCCGAGGTGGCCCCGTGGTAGGAGCGGTAGGCCGACAGCACCTTCAGGCGCCCGGTGTGCTGCCGGGCCATGCGGACGGCGTGCTCGATGGCCTCGGTGCCCCCGTTGGTGAAGAAGACCTTGTCGAGATCACCGGGAGCGCGTTCGGCAATGAGCCGTGCCAGTCGTCCCCGGACGTCGTTGGCGAACGAGGGCGCGATGGTGCACAGCCGCTCTGCCTGCTGCGTGATCGCCGCCACCAGGCGGGGGTGGGCGTGGCCGAGGTTGAGGTTGACGACCTGGGAGGCCAGGTCGAGGTAGCGGTTGTCGTCGTAGTCCCAGAACCAGCAGCCTTCGGCGCCGGCCACCGGCAGCGGGGTGATCTCGGCCTGTGCCGACCAGGAGTGGAACACGTGGTCCCGGTCGTCCGTCAGCACCTGGTGCACGTCGCTCATGGTCTGTTTCCCCGTCGTGGTCAACGCGCTCGTCCCCATTTCGCCTCCAGTGCCGCAAGGGCCGTCGGATCCAGGTTCACCAGGTCGAAGCCCGAGACCGCGCGGGCCGGGCCCGCGGCGGTGTCAGGGGCGGGATCGGGTTCGGTGGCCAGGGTCGCCAACTTGGATACCGTCTGGTGCTGGAACACGTCCCAGGGAGAGATCGGGATTCCGGCCTCCTGGGCGCGGCTGGCCAGTTGGATGGCCACGATGCTGTCCCCACCCAGCGCGAAGAAGCTGTCCCGGACGCCGACCGTGGCCAACCCGAGTACCTCGGCGAACAGCCGGCACAGCAGTTCCTCCTGCGGCGTGGTGGGGCGGTCGCCGCCAGCGGCGCTGGCGAAGTCGGGGGCGGGCAGGGCCCGCCGGTCCACCTTGCCGTTGGGGGTCAGGGGCAGGGCGTCCAGGAACACGATGGCGGCCGGAACCATGTAGTCCGGGAGCACGGACGCGGTGTGCTCCCGCAGCGCCGTGGTGGTGAGTTCCGGCGTCGACGGCACTACGTAGGCGACCAGGTTCCGCCGCCCGTTGGCGTCCTCGCGCACCACCACCGCGGCGTGGTGGACCTGCGCGTGCCGGGACAGCGTGGACTCGATCTCCCCGAGTTCGATGCGGAAGCCACGGATCTTGACCTGGTTGTCCGCCCGGCCCAGGTATTCCAGATTGCCGTCGCTGCGCCAGCGGGCCAGGTCACCGGTGCGGTACAGGCGGGATCCGGGCGGACCGAAGGGGTTGGCCACGAAGCGTTCCGCGGTCAGCCCCGGGCGGTGCAGGTAGCCACGGGCCAGGCCGAACCCGGCCAGGTACAGCTCCCCCACACCGCCGATCGGCACCGGCTGCATCCCACGGTCCAGGACATACACCCGGGTGTTCCAGATCGGTCGACCGATGGCGACATCGTCCCCTGCGACGTCGACGAAGACGCTGTCCGGTCCGCCTTCGGACGCCCCGTAGAGGTTGAGCAGCCGGGCGGTGGGGAAGGTGTCGGCGAACCGCGCGGCGACCGGGGCGGTGAGTGCCTCGCCACTGGTGATCCACAGCCGGCATCCGGCGGCCCGCTCACGGTCGGGGGAGGACAGCAGGGCCGACAACAGGCTGGGGACCACGGTGAGGCGCCGCACCTCGTGCCGGTGCATCAGCTCCGTCAACTCCGGAAGGCTCTTGGCGGCCACCGGGCCGGCCAGCACGACCGAACCACCGTGCAGCAACGGTCCGAGCAGCTCGCTGGTGCCGTCGACGAAGCTCAGTGAGCTCTTGGCACAGATCGGCTCCTCGGGGCGCCACGGGTACAGCTCGTGGAACCAGGCAAGCCGGTTGACGAGGCCGAGGTGGGTGCCGACCACGCCTTTCGGGGTTCCGGTGGAGCCGGAGGTGTAGACGACGTAGGCCGGATCGGCCGGGCGGATCCGGGCCGTCTCGGCGAGGTTGTGCTCCGGGCAGCGGGCCAGTTCGGCCCGGACCGCCGCGTCGTCGAGCACGATCCGGATCTCCTGGTCGAGGTCCTCGGTCAGGGTGGGCACGACCTCGGTGGTGGTGACCAGCAGGGTGGCCCGTGCGTTGTGTCGGACCAACGCGATGCGTTCGGCGGGGTACTGGGGGTCCAGTGGCAGGTAGGCCGCCCCCGTCTTGAGCACGGCGAGCACCGCGGTCAGCATGTCGATGCCGCGCGGTACCGCCACGCCCACCACGACCTCCGGTCCGGCCCCGTTCCGGAGGAGCAGGTGAGCCAGCCGGTTGGCTTCCGCGTTGAGTTCGGCGTAGGACAGTGCCCGGCCGTCGAAGACCACGGCGGTCGTCCGCGGAGTGCGTGCGACCTGGTTCTCGAACAACTCCGGCACGCTGGCCTCGGGGATCGGATGGTCGGTGTCGTTCCAGTCCACAAGTACCTGCTGTCGCTCGCGGGCGCCGAGCAGCGGCGCTGCGCGCACCGGTTGGTCCGGGTCGGCGAGCAGGCCCTCGAGCAGGGTGACCAGGTGACCGAGCAGCCGCACGATCGTCTCGCCCCGGAACAGGTCGGAGCGGTAGACCGCCTCCACCCCCATATCCTGGCCGCTGACCACCGCCGCCATGGTGAGCTCGAACTGGCTGGTGGCGTTGAACACCGGACGCGGCCGCACCCGCAGGCCGGCCAGTCCGAACTCGGCGAAGGTCTCGGTACGCAGCAGGAACATCACGTCGAACGGCGTGGGGCGGCTTGCCGTCCGTGGGGGCTTGAGGTCTTCGAGGATCTTCTCGAAGGGCACGCGCTGGTGGGCGTAGGCCACCGAGCAGGTGGCGCGCACGCGCTGCATGACCTCGTGGAAGGTCGGGTCGCCGGTGAGGTCGGTCCGCAGCACCAGGGTGTTGTCGAAGTTACCGATCAACCCCTCGTACTCGGTGCGGTCGCGGTTCATCGCCGGTGAGCCGACCGCGATGTCGGTGTGGCCGGTGTAGCGGTGCAGAAGGACCGAGAACGCGCCGAGAAGCACCATGAACGGGGTCACCCCGCACTGGCGGGCGAAGCCGCGGACCGCGGCACTGAGTTCGGGGCGGAGGGCGCGGAACCGCCGTTCCCCCGCGTCGGTGGCGACCGGAGGGCGGGGGAAGTCGGTCGGCAGACCGATCGGGTCGGGCCAGGGTGTGAGCTGTGTACGCCAGTGTTGCCGCTCGGTGTCGGTCCGCTCGGCGGTGAGCTGCCGGCGTTCCCAGCTGGCGAAGTCGGTGTACTGGATGGCCAGCGCGGGGAGCGGTTCGCCGTCCCCGGTCGTCAGCTGCTGGTAGGAGCGGGCCAGGTCGCCCAGCAGGATCTGCCAGCAGTCCTCGTCCACGGCGATGTGGTGGGCGACGAGCACGAGCACGTGTTCCTCACCGGCCAGGCGCAGCAGGGTGGCGCGCAGGGGCAGGTCGGTGGTCAGGTCGAACGGTTGGTGTCCCAGCTCGGTCGCGCGCCGATCGATGTCCTGTTCCCGCGATTCGGCGGGGACGTCCCGGAGGTCGTGCACGGGCAGGGCGAGGTCGGCGTGGTCGAGGAGTTCCGGGACGACCGTGCCGCCGTCCGCGGTGCGATACGTCGTGCGCAGCACCTCGTGTCGCTGCACCACTGCGGCCAGGCTGCGATGGAGGGCCTCGATGTCCAGCGCGCCGGTCAACCGGAAGGCGATGTTCAGGTTGTAGGCGGCGCTGGTGGGGTCAAGGTTCTGCAGTGCCCACAGGCGTTGCTGTGCCGCGGAGAGCACGGGCTGTTCGTCCCGCGGTCGCGGGGGGATCCGCCGGGCTCCCCCGCGCCGGCTGGTCAGCCCTTTCTCGGCGAGCCTGCGGCGGAGCAGCTCCCGCTTGTGGGAGGCCAGCAGCGCCTGCTCGGGGGCGTTTCGGTCAGCCACGGTGGATCACGCCTTCCTGGACGACCTTGCACGGTCGGCGTCGGTGCGTACGGACAGCGGTGCCGGATCGTGCTGTCACTGCGGAACCTTTTCCCAGTGCCGTCCAAAGATCAGCCGTTCGTCTGGGATGGACGGGGGGATGGGTCGGGAAATGGTGGTGTAGTTGAGAAAGTGCCGCCAGGTGATGTTGCCGGCCACGCTGCAGCCGCCCCAGGTGCCGCTGGAGAGCGTGGTGGTGAAGGGCACCCCGGCCGCGAAGCTGCCGGTGTTGGTCATGGTGGACTGGTTGACCACGACACGGCAGGTGGTGACGTGGGCAGCCAGCAGGCAGACCCGGTCGGGCCGGGTGGTGTGGATGCCGCAGCTGTGGCCGCGGCCGCAGCGGTCGGACCACAGCCGCACCAGTCGTACGGCCTCGTCGAACTCGGTGTAGGTGGCCATCGTCAGCAGCGGCGAGATCTTCTCCCCCAGGACGGCGCGGTCCGTCTCGGGGTCGGCGCAGGCCAGCACCAGCACGTTGACCTTGTCGGGGGTGTCCACGGCGATGCGCGCCGCGATCGCCAGGTCCGCGGCTCCTCGGCCGATCCAGTCCCGGTTCAGCGTGCGCCCGTCGGGCCAGAGCAGGGCTTGCAGCCGCGCGGTCTCCTCGGCGCTGCACAGGTGCGCGCCCCGGCGGCGGAGCTCGCCGCAGAACTGCTCGGCCACCGACTCCTGCACGAGCACGTTGCTCTCCGAGGAGCACGAGGTGCCGTTGTTGAAGCCGGCTCCGCTGTGAATCTTGTCGGCGGCATCGGCCACGTCGGCGGTCTCGTCCACGATGACGGTGGGGTTGCCAACTCCGGCGCCGATGGCGGGGGTGCCACTGGAGTAGGCGCGGCGCACCGTGCCGGCGCCCCCGACCGCGACCACCAGGTCCGCGGCACGCATCAGGGTCTCGACCGCCTCCCGGCCGGGGACCTCCAGGCACTGCAGGAGATCCGGTGGCGCGCCCACTTTCGCCAGGGCAGCGCGCATCAGGTCGACCGTTGTCATGGCGGTGCGGTGCGCGCGGGGGTTGGGGCTGAAGATCGCGGCGTTGCGCGTCTTGAGCATGGGCAGGGCGTTGCAGATGATGCCCGGGCTGGGTGCGGTTGCCGGGCTGGCGACCGCGATCACTCCCACGGGTTTGGCGATCCGCTGGATGCCCAGTGCGGGGCTGTTCTCGACGACGCCGACGGTGACCACGTCGTGCAGGTCGCGCAGCACCCCCAGAATCCGTCTGCGTTGCAGGAGGAACAGGTCCTCGGGATTGCCCAGGGCGGTCTCGGCGTGGCCGAGTTGGGCGAGATGACGCGCGTTGTCCTCGCGGTAGCACTGCCAGCCCACCGCGGCCACCATCTCGTCCACATCGCGTTGTGACCAGGTCGCGACTTCGGCGTGGGCTGCGCGGGCACGGCGGAGCGACTGCTGAACAGATTCGCTGATCACGGGTTCTCCCCTGTCGTGTTCGCGCACGGTGCGGGGTGGCGGGAGTCGGGCCGCGCTCCGGCGGCGTAGGCCGTGAGGGCGCGTAGCGCCTGTAGCCAGCCGTCGGCGATCGCGACGACGGTGTGGGGGTCGAACAGCGACTCCGGCCACGTCCACCGCACCGCGAGCACTGGCCCGTCGGCGTGGTGGCGAACGTGGGCCTTGATGCGCAGGCTGTTCGGGTGGGCGGGCTCCTGTTCCAGGACGTCGCTGAGGTCCTCGGCCTCCGGGGCGAGCTGGAACTCGGTGTCGGTGGTCTCACCGGTGGTGAACCGTCCGACGTAGTCGAACTCCAGGTGGGGCGCGGGCAGGGTGGCCAGCACCGGGGCGGTCGTGGGATTGAGGTACCGCAACAACCCGTAGCCGATGCCGTGGTCCGGCACGGTCCGCAGCGTCTCCCGGACGCGCTTGACCGCCTCGGCGATCTCGCCCCCACCGGCTGCGGCACCGGCCCAGTCGATCGGTCCGATTTCGAGCCGGACCGGATAGGCGGTGGTGAACCAGCCCACGGTGCGGGCGAGGTCGGCCGAGGCGAGCAGCTGCTGTTCGCGGCCGTGTCCCTGGACCGTGACGATCACGGCGTCCCCGGCCCCGGGGTGGGCGTCCCGGTGTCGCCCGCCGGCCACGGCCATCGCCAAGGCTGCCAACAGGAGTTCGTGGGTCGTGGCGTCCAGGGCCTGCGGCACGGTCGTCAGCAGTGGCTCGGTGTGGTCGGTGGGCAGCGTTCGGCTGATCTGCCGTGTGCTGCCTGTGGCGTCCCGTGCGGTGCCGGGGGCCCGGGTTGCCGGCACCGCGCCCTCCCCCAGTGCCGCGGTCCATGTCTCGAGCTCGGCCATCCGCTGTGGGGAGCGGGCGTGGTCCTGCAGTGCCTGGGCCCACCGGCGGAAGGAGGTCGGCACCGGTTCCAGTGCGGGGCGGGCACCCCGTGCGGCGGCGCGGCAGGCGGCCGCCAGGTCGCCCAGCAGGATCCGCCAGGACACGCCGTCCACCGCGAGGTGGTGCGCGGTGACGAGCAGCCGACCCGCTGCCCCGTGGTCGACGTCGAGGTGAACCGCCTGCAGGGTCACCCCGGTGGTCGGATCCAGCCGGTTCGTTGCGGCGCGGACGTGCGTGCGGAGGACCTCGGGCCAGGCGTGTCCGGGGTGCTCGGCCAGGTCGACGTGGTGCACGAGGTCGCTGACGCGGATGGCTTCGGTGGGCACGACCTCGAGCACCCAGTCCTGCCGTGCCGGTGACCATGTGAGCCGGCTGCGCAGCATGTCGTGTCGGTCCACCACGGCCTGCACGGCGGCCACGACGTGTTCCCAGGTCGTTCCCTCGGGCGGGAGGAGCAGGAGGGACTGGGCGTAGGCGTCGTCGGGTGAGCCGGCCTCGCACAGTCGCCGCATCATCGGGGTGAGCGGCACCTCGCCGACCCCGTCGTCGGTGGCGGTGGCCGTCTGGTCGGCGCGGTCCGCCCGGCTGGCGGCGACGGCGAGCTCGCCGATCGAGGCTCGTTCGAAGACGTCCCGGGGGGAGATCGCCAGTCCGGCCTGGCGCGCGCGGCCGGCCAGCTGGATGGAGATGATGCTGTCGCCGCCGAGTTCGAAGAAGTTGTCGTCGATGCCGACCTCGCGCACCCCCAGCAGGTCGGCGACGATCCCGCACAGCTCCTTCTCGGCCCGGGTGCGCGGTGCCCGCGAGCCGGCGCGGGCGGCGTGGTCCGGGGTGGGCAGCGCGCTACGGTCCAGCTTGCCGTGCGAGGTCAGGGGCAACGCGGGCAGCACCACGTAGGCGGTGGGCACCATGTGTTCCGGCAACGTGGCGGCCGCGAACTCCCGCAGCTGCGCGGGTTCCACCTGCGCCCCGGGTGTGGCCACGACGTAGCAGACCAGCCTGCGCACGCCGGGCCGGTCCTCCCGGACCACCACCGCGACCTGGGAGAGCTCGGGGTGACGACCCATGGCGGACTCGACCTCGCCGAGCTCGATCCGGTAGCCCCGGATCTTCACCTGGTCGTCGGCGCGGCCGCCGAACTCCAGCTGCCCGTCGGGGGTCCAGCGCACCACGTCGCCGGTCCGGTACATCCGCGATCCCGGCTCGCCAAACGGGTCGGCGACGAAGCGTCCCGCCGTCATTCCCGGGCGGTGCAGGTAGCCGCGGGCAAGGCCGCGGCCGGCGATGTAGAGCTCACCGGAGACCCCGACCGGTACCGGGTTGAGGTGGGTGTCGAGCACGTAGACCCGGGTGTTGCCGATCGGGGTGCCGATCACCGGTCGGGGGCTGTCCCCGACGGCGGCCACCACCGCGTCCACGGTGCATTCGGTGGGCCCGTAGAAGTTGGCGGCCCGGGTGCCCTCCAGCTCGCGCAGCTCCTGCCACTGCGACTCCGGGACGGCTTCGCCACCCACCCCGAGCCCGGCCAGCGGGCAGCGGCGGCCCCGCACCAGGCCGGCCAGGGACAGTTGGCCGTACATCGACGGTGAGACCTCGATGAAGTCGATGCCGCGCTCGGCCAGCAGGGCCACCTGCTGTGCGGGGTCGCGTCGGGTGTCCTCGCCGAGCACGTCCACCTGGTGTCCGGCGAACAACGCCACGAGGGGCTGCCAGGAGGCGTCGAAGGAGAAGGACCAGCCATGGCCGACGCGCAGCCGGCGTCCCAGTGCGGTGGCGGCCGGGCCGTAGACCGTGTCGCGGTGGTTGGTGAACAGGTTGACGACGTTGCTGTGGGTGGTGACCACGCCTTTGGGGTCTCCGGTGGACCCCGAGGTGTAGATGACGTAGGCCGGATGCTGCGGCAGCAGGGGGTGCAACCGGTCGGTGTCGGTGGGGTCGGTCTCAGGCATCCCGTCGAGCTCGACGGCCAGCTCACTGCTGTCCAGTGCCACGGTGCGCACCGCGTGCGCGGTGGGCTCGGGGAGCCTGGCGAGGGTGTCCCCCGTGCTGATGAGCAGTTTCGGCCGGGCGTCGGCGATCATGTAGTCGATGCGGCGGGCGGGATAGGCCGGATCGATCGGGACGTAGGCCCCTCCGGCCTTCTGCACCGCCAGCAACGCCACGACGATGTCCAGCGAGCGTGGCAGCGCCAGGGCGACCAGGTCCTCGGGCCCGATTCCCTGCCCGATCAACCAATGCGCCAGTCGGTTGGCCCTGGCGTCGAGTTCGGTGAAGCTGAGCTCGGTGCCCTCGAAGGCCAGTGCTGGGGCGTCGGGGGCGGCGGCCACCTGCTCGGCGAACAGCGCCGGCAACGTCTGCGGTCGCACCGGCATCGCCGTGTCGTTCCAGTCCCGCAGGATGGTCTGCCGCTCCTGCTCTTCGAGCACGTCCACCTGGCCAACCGGCTGGCCGGGTTGTGCCAGCAGCACGTGCAGCAGCCGCCGGAACCGTTCGCTGATTCTCGTCGTGGCCGCACGGTCGAGCAGATCGGGCTGGTACTCGAAGGTCAGCTGCAACCGGCCGTGCACCATCACCGCCATCACGGTCAGCGGGTAGTGCGTGGCGTCCCGGTTGGCCAGTCCCTGCACCTGCAGGCGCTCGGCCGTCTGTGTCCGTTCCAGACTGGCCGAAACCATCGGGGCGTTCTCGAAGACGATCAGCGTGTCGAACAGCTCGCCCATCCCCGCCAGGCGCTGCACGTCGGTGAGCTTGATGTGGTGGTACGGCAGCAGGCGGGCCTGGTCGTCCTGCATCCGCCGCAGCAGGTCGGCCAGCGGCTCGGCAGGGCGCAGCCGGACCCGCACCGGGAGGGTGTTGATGAACAGGCCGACCATGCTCTCGACCCCGGCCAGCTCGGAGGGGCGGCCTGACACCGAGGCGCCGAACACGACGTCCTGCCGGCCGGTCAGCCGCGCGAGCAGCACCGCCCAGAGCCCCTGCACGACGGTGTTGAGCGTCAGCCGCTGCTGACGTGCCCGGTCGACGAGCCGGCCGGTGAGGTCCTGGTCCAGCTCGACGGTCACGGTCTCGGGCAGTTGCGGTGCGCGGCGGCGGGTCGAGCCCACCAGCAGGGTCGGTTCGGTGAGCCCCTGCATCGCCGTGCGCCAGGCGGCCTCAGCCGGGTCCGGCTCCTGCGTGGCCAGCCAGGCGAGGTAGTCGCGGTACGGCCGCACCGGGGCCAGCCCGTCGGCCCGTCCGTCCTGCGCGTACATCGCGAACAGCTCGCGCACGAGCAGCGGGATCGACCAGCCGTCCAGCAGGATGTGGTGGCTGTGCAGGACCAGCCGGTGTTCGGCGTTGTCCAGGCGGGCGAGCAGGAACCGCAGCAGGGGCGGCTCGGTGAGGTCGAACCGGACCCGGCGGTCGGCCCGCAGCAGGCGGTCCAGTTCCTCCTCCCGGCGGCCCGCCGCCACCTCGGTGAGGTCCACCTCGTGCCAGGGCAGGTCGACCGTGCGTGGGATGACCTGGACCGGGTGCGGCACGCCCTCGGTCCAGAACGCCGCACGCAGGTTGGCGTGCCGTTGCAGGAGGTTGGCGGCGGCCGATCGCAGCGCGGCGGTGTCCAGCGGACCGTGCAGCGCGAGGATGAGCTGCATGGTGTAGACGTCGGCCGCCTGCTCGTCGTACAACGCTTGGAACAGGAAGCTTTCCTGCAGCGGCGACAGCGGTAGTACATCCTCGATGCCTGGCCGTTCGGCCATGGTCTCTTCCCCACTTCTCCTCGTGGCCGGTGGGCGTGCGGGGCGCCTAGAGCTGTGAGGTGATCTCGTCGAGGGACAGGCCCTCGACCTCCAGGTAGATCTCGGCGACCTGCTCGAGCCGTTCGTGGTCGGGCTCCTGGGCGAGCAGGTCGGCGGCCAGCGCCTGCGTCGTCGGGTAGGCGAAGATCGACCGCAGGGTCACCTCGGGAAAGTCCAGCGCTTCGCGCAGCGCGGTGACGATCTTGGTCGCCTGCAACGAATCCCCGCCGAGGGCGAAGAAGTCGTCGTGCAGTCCGACCCTCTCGACCCCCAGCACGTCCCGCCACACCCCGGCGATGACCTTCTGCAGCGCCGTGGTCGGGGCGGCGAACTCGCCGTCGCGGGAGGACTCATCGGGTGCGGGCAGGGCGCGCCGGTCCACCTTCCCGTTGGCGGTCAGCGGGAACTGGTCGAGGATCTGCAGGGAGGCCGGCACCATGTGCTCGGGCAGTCGGGTCCGCAGGAAGTCCACCACCTCCTGGGCACAGGGCTGCTGTCCCGGCTGCGGGGTCAGGTATCCGGCCAGGCCGCAATAGCCGGTGCCGTCCGGCCGCGGGAGGGGCACGACCACTGCGGCGGCAACCCCGGGATGCTGGGCCAGGGCGGACTCGACCTCACCCAGTTCGATGCGTTGACCATGCCGTCGTGCTTGAGCATGGCTCCCTTGGGTTCACCGGTGGAGCCGGAGGTGAACAGCACGTAGGCCAGGTCGTCGGGTTGCTGCAGCACGGGCGGCGGGTCGCTGCTCAGCGTGCTGTCCACCTCGGTGTCGACGCACAGAAGCTGCCGTCCGTGCGACCACTCCGACCCTGCGGCGAGCGCGGACTGGGTCAGCACCAGCGCGGTGCCGGCGCGCTCGAGGATGCGACGGATCCGCGGGGCCGGCTGGGTCGGGTCGATCGGGAGGTAGGGGGCGCCGGCGAACAACACGCCGTAGGCGGCCACGATCTGTTCCCAGCCCTTGTCCATGACGATGGCCACGGGGTGGTTGGGCTGGGCTCCCCGGGCGCGCAGCCAGTGCGCCACCCGGTGGGCTTCGGCGTGCAGCTCCGCATAGGACAGGCTGCGTCCGCTGCTGATCACCGCGGTGTCGGCCGGTCGCCGCCGGGCCTGGTCCAGGAACAGGTCCTGGACCAGGATGCCGGGTAGGGGCTGGTCCGGCCCGCTGACCCCGGCCCGGGCGGTGGGGGTGCCCGAGGTGGTCCCGAGGTCCACGGCCGACCAGCTGTCCTCGTCGGCCTCCAACAGCTGCAGCAGCGTGTGGAACGCCTCGAACATGGTGTCCATCAGTCCGGGTGGGAAGACCTCGTCGACGGCGTCCCAGTTGACGAACAGCGCACCGTCGTGCTCGTCGATCTGGACGTCGAGGAAGACCTGCGGCGTCTGGGAGATGGTGTAGATCTCCTCCAACTGGCCGCCGAGCAGCGGCTTGTCGCCACCACGCAGCCCGATGGTGCTGGTCAGCACGACCGGCATCAGGGCGCGGTCGGCGCCGCCCTGGACGCGGGCCAGCTCGCGCAGCAGCCGGACACCGCTGACGTACTGGTGGGTCAGGTCGTGCCAGATCTGGCGCTGGATCCGGCGGGCCCGCTCGGCGAAGCTGTCCCGCCCCCGGTTGTCCACCTCCAGCAGGGTGAAGGAGGCGAACTCGCCGAGGATGCGGTCGGCCTGCGGATGCAGCGGTAGGCGGTTCATCCGCGGCACGTTGATGCAGAAGTGCGAGCCGCGGCTGAAGACGCCGAGGACCTCGGCGAAGGCCGCGAGAGCCAGCCCGGTGGGGGTGAGTCCGGCCTTGGCGGCACGGGCCTTGAGCCGGGACCACCGGGATGCCTCGAGCCGGACGCGGCGACCCACGAAACGTGGGTGCGTGATCGTGGCGGGATCCTGGGCCCTCGGGAGCTGTGGCGCCGGGGGCAACGTCGGCAGCCGCCGCACCCAGTAGTCCTCGGACTGCTGGTACAGCTCGGTGTCACGGAGCCGGGTCTCGGCCAGCACGTAGTCCCGGAAGGTCGCCTCCAGCTCCGGCAGCGGCACTGCTGGGTCGAGGTAGTAGCGGGACAGGTCGGCCAGCAGCAGTTTCCAGCTCAAATAGTCCAGAATCAGCGCGTCGAAGCTGATGTGTGCCCGCACCCGGGTGTCGGTCAACCGGCACAGGGCGATGGTGAACAAGGGCCACCGGTCGGCCGGGACGACCTCGTGGGACAGTCGGGCACGAATCTCCTCGACGCGGCGACGTACCGTGTCTTCATCGGCCTTCCTCAGATCGACGACCTCGATGGGCACCGGGGGAACTTCGGGCAAAACCCGTTGCTCCAGGCGCTCGACATCGATCACGACGCGCAGCACGTCGTGGCGTTCCACCAGGCGCTGCCAGGCCGCGACGAACCGGGGAATGTCGAGCTCACCTTCGAACTCGTAGTAGGCATGGGTGGAGACGTTGCCCAGCTCGAACAGGTCGGTACGGCCCAGGAGGTAGGCGTGTTGGGTGTCGGTGAGCGGGAAGGGGTCGAACCGCTCGTCCTGATTCGGCACCAACACGGGCAGGTCGTTGCTCACGCCAGGTTGCCTTTCGCTTGCTGCACCACGGGATGGGTGACGACTACTGTTCGATCAGTGCGGGGGTGGGTTTGCCTGCCCCCTCGGCACGGGCTCGAGCTAGGGCGCGAGCAGGTCCGCGAGGGTTGCGAGGACCTCGGCTCGGTGGGGCACCAGATAGAAGTGGTCTCCGGGGAACCGGTGGAGCCGGAACCGTCCCCGGGTGACCTCGGCCCACGCGTGCATGTCGTCCTCGTCGATCGCGTGGTCCTGGACCCCCAGGCAGGCGGTGACATCCATCTGCAGGGGCCGGCACGGCCCTGGCCGGTAGCTCTCGATCAGCCGGTAGTCGTTGCGGACCGCGGGAAGGATCAGCGACCGCACGTCCTGCTGCTCGAGCAGGTCGACGTTGTGCGCGCCGAGTCGCTTCAGGGTGGCCACCAGACCGTCATCGTCTTTGCGGTGGGTCATCTTCTCGGTGGGAATGACCGGCTGCCGGTGCGGTGCCATGCGTCCGGAGACCACGAGGTGACGCACGAGCCCGGGCCGGCGCGCCTCCAGCCGGCGGGCCACCTCGTAGGCCACCGAGGAACCCATGCTGTGTCCGAAGAACACCAGCGGCACCGTCCGGTGTGGTTCGAGCTCACCGGCGATGGTGCCGGCCAGCGCGGACATGGTGTCGACGAAGGGCTCGCGCAGCCGGCTTTCCCGCCCCGGATACTGGATGACCCACAGCTCGACCGTGGGTGGGAGCAGTGCCGGCCACTCCCGGAAGAAGCTGGCTCCCCCACCGGCGTGCGGAAAACACACCAGTCGTCGCCGAACCGGTTGCCGTGCTCCGTGGGCCACGATCCACCGGCTGGATCCCAGCACGGCCGTCGACAGCGTCATCGTCTCGCACCGTCCCCCAGTTGAACCTGACATGCGCGCGGTCACCGTCCCGCGCTGAGCACCTGCCGTTCTTCGTCCCGCTGGCCGGTCCGCGCCGCGGCCTCGGCGGAGGCGGCCAGGGACTGCACCAGCTCGCCGACCCGCACCGCCGTGTTGGACAGCAGGGTCGAGCTGATGCCGTGGGTGTGTTCGGTCGGACCCTGCAGGTAGATCCCGGCCCGCACCGACCCGGTGGTCTCCACCCGGTAGTCCCGGCTCACCCGAACCCGTCCGTGATCGTCGGTGCGGCAGTAGCCGGCCATCGTGCCGAGCACGTCGAGCCCGGCCGGCCGGTAGCCGGTCGCATAGATCACGTAGTCGGCGTCGATCACGCTCAGCTCGCCGCGCGGCAGGAACTCCACTGTGGCCCGGACCGCGGAACCGTTCACCTGCAGATCGACGATCTGGGACAGGTTCAGCACGGTCAGGCGTTGTTCACCGCGCACCTTCTCCTGGTAGACCCGACGGTACAGTTCGTCGATCAGTTCAAGGTCCACCACCGAGTAGTTGGTGTTGCGGTGGTGACTCATGATCATCTGCTTGACGTCGTCGGGGGCGTCGAAGAACTGGTCGACCGCCTCGGGGTCGAAGATGCGGTTGACGAACGCACTGTCGTCGGCGGGGGCGTAGCCGAACCGCGAGAACACCGCGTAGACGGTGCTGTCGGGGAAGCGGCGGTGCAGGTACTCCACCGTCTCGGCGGCGCTCTGGCCCGCTCCGACGACCAGGAAGCTGCGGGGCGGTGCGTCCGGCAGGGACTGCAGCCGGTGGAGCAGTTCTTCGTTGTGCCACACGCGGTTCCCCGGTGTCACGCCGGGGGGAAGGTGCGGCTGCAGGCCCCGGGCCAGCACGATGTTGCGGGTGCGCCGCACCAGGACGGCGTCGGGGTCGTCCACCGGCCGGGACTCGACGTCGAACAGCACGATGTCGCCGTCGCGTTCCACCGGTCGGATGTCGACCACCTCGCAGCCATACTCCACCATCGGGTCGAAGCTGGTGGCCACCCACTCCAGGTAGTCGTGGAACTCCACCCTGGACGGATACAGGGTCTTGTGGTTGATGAAGTCGGCCAGCCGCCCGTGGTGCCGCAGGTAGGCCAGGAAGCTGAACGGGCTGGTGGGGTTGCGCATGGTGACGAGATCCTTGAGAAAGGACACCTGCATCGTCGCATCGTCGATCAGCATGCCCCGGTGCCATCCGAAGCGGCGTTGCTTTTCGGCGAACAGGCCACGCAACGCCTGGCGCGACCCCACCTGGGCGTTGTGCTCCTCCAGGGCGACCGCGAGCGCGAGGTTGGACGGCCCGAAACCGATGCCGACAACGTCGTACACGCCAGGCTCGTCCACGCGTGCTGCACTCATGCTCGTCGTCCCTCGGTCAGGAGTTGGGGTCGCATGGTGGTCCAGGTGGTGTCGACGTAGTCCACGGCGGCCTGCCGGGATGCGGGGCCGAACACGGTCCACCATCCCTCGGGTACGTCGACGAACACCGGCCACGGCGAGTGCTGTCCTTCGTGGTTCACCAGAACCAGGTAGCGGGCGTCGTCGTCGGCGAACGGATTGGTCACGGTTGTCTCCAGTCGACACGTCAGGTGGGCTGTCCGGGAGTGTGCTGCCGCCCGGTGTCAGGACACGCCCAGCAACGTCGCCCAGCTGCGTAGCGTGGGGTGCTCGGCCAGCTCGACGAAGGTGACCTCGATGCCGTGGTGCCTCCACTGCTCGACGAGGCTCATCATGCGGATCGAGTCCAGCCCTGCCTCCAGCAGGTTGTCGTCCTCGGCCAGGCTCGTGCTCGGCTGGTTCAGGATCTCGGCGACCGCGCCGCGTAGGCTCTCCCACGTCAGGCTGTCGTGACTGTCGGGCATCGGTGTTGGTCCTATCGTGCGTCCTGGTGCTGTGGGCTGGCGTTCTGCGTGTCTGTCGGAATGTCCTGGCGGACGGCTGCTCTGAGGTCGTTCTTGCTGACCTTGCCCACCCCGGTCTTGGGCAGGGCCTCGACGATCTCCACGCGGTCGGGCACCTTGAAGGCGGCCAGGCCGCGTTGCCGGACGAAGCGCAGGAGCTCGGCGGGGGTGGGGGCCGGTCCGCGGGGCACGATGAAGGCGCAGGACCGCTCCCCCAGGTATTCGTCGGGGATGGCCACCACGGCGGCCTCGGCGACCGCCGGGTGGGCCAAGAGGTGGTTTTCCACTTCCTGGGCCGGGATCTTGTCGCCACCCCGGTTGATCTGGTCCTTGGCCCGTCCCTCGACCACCAGGTAGCCCTCGGGGGTGAGCCGGACGATGTCGCCGGTGCGGTAGAAGCCGTCGGTGGTGAACGCGGTTACGTTGTGCTGCTCGGCCTTGTAGTAGCCGCGGATGGTGTAGGGCCCGCGGGCCAGCAGGTGTCCGGGCGTGCCCGGCGCGACCGGTTGGTCGGCGTCGTCGACGATGCGGATCTCGTCGTCCGGGGACACCGGTCGGCCCTGGGTGGCCAGCCGGAGCTCGTCGGGGTCGTCCAGGCGCGTGTAGCACAGCAGTCCCTCGGCCATGCCGAAAACCTGTTGCAGGGTGCAGCCGAAGGTGGGTTCGATGCGCTGCGCCAGGCTGGTCGACAGTGTCGCCCCGCCCACCTGGAGGATCTTTAGGCTGGACAGGTCGTGGCCGCTGGCGGCCGCGGCCCCCAGCCACACCCCGGCCAGCGGCGGCACCGCGGCGGTGATCGTCACCTGTTCGGCGTGGATGAGGGGCAAGACGGTGTCGGGTGCGGGCCGGCGGGCGAGCACGACCTTGCCACCGGCGTCGAGTGTGCCCAGGATCCCCGGTGAGGACAGGGGAAAGTTGTGTGCCACCGGCAACGCGGCCAGGTAGGTGCTGTGTGGTCCGAGCCGGCAGACCTGGGCGCTGGCCCGCACGTTGTAGAGGTAGTCGTCGTGGGTGCGGGGGATGAGCTTGGGCAGTCCGGTGCTGCCGCCGGACAGCAACAGCAGGGCGACGTCGCCGGGTGCGGGGCCGGGCGCCGTCCCAGGGGGGCGACGCAGCTCCTCCAGGGCGGTGAACCGATCGGGTTCGCCGCACACGATGACGTGGCGAAGACTGGGCACCGCCGCGGTGACCTCGGCGGCCAGGGTTCGGTAGTCGAAACCCAGGTCGGTGTCGGCGATGACATAGGCACTGGCCGCGCTGTGCTCGCAGAAGTACCGGATCTCGCTGCTGCGGTGGGACGGCAGTGCGAGCACCGGCACGGCACCGAGCCGGAACAGGGCGAAGAGGACCTCCAGAAACGCCGCGATGTTGGGCAGCTGGACGACGACCCGGTCGCGTGGGAGCACGCCCAACTCGCGGAAACCGGCGACCAGACCGTCCACCCGTGCATCGAACTCGCCGTAGCTGAGGCGGTGCTCGTCATCGACCACGGCGATGCGCTCGGTGACCGTGACGGCGCGCTCGCGCAGCATGTCACCGAGGGTCTGTCCCGACCAGTAGCCGGCCTGCCGGTAGCGGGCCGCGAACTCCGCGGGCCACGCGGTGCATCCGAACAGCATGTGTTGACCTCTTTTGCGGGTGGGTGTCGGCTACAGCTCCTGGTGGACGCCCATGGCCCGAAGCAGGGTCCGCAGCTTGGCCGAGGTCTCGGCGACCTCGGCGGCGGGATCGGAGTCGCCGACGATCCCGCCCCCGGCGAACAGGCGCAGCTCGTGGTCGCCCACCTCCGCGCACCGGATCGTGACCACCCACTCCCCGTCTCCGGTGGCGTCGCACCATCCGAGCGTTCCGGCGTAGAACCCACGGTCGAAGGGCTCCAGCTCACCGATGGTGGCCCGGGCACGATCGGTGGGGGTCCCGCACACCGCCGGTGTCGGATGTAGTGCGCGTGCCAGATCCACCGCGGCGATGTCGGCATCGGCGACCTGTCCGGTGATCACGGTGGACAGGTGCCACATCGTGGCGGTGCAGACGAGCGAGGGGTGGCTGGGCACCCGGAGGTCACGCAGCAGTGGCCGGAGGTTCTCCACCACCGCCTCGACCACGACGGTGTGCTCGCGGCGGTCCTTGGCCGAGGCCAGCAACGCTTCGGCGCGGCGGCGGTCCTCGGCGGGGTCGGGGCTGCGCGCGGCCGAACCGGCCAGTGGGTTGGTCATCACCGTGGTGCCTGAGCGGGACAGCAGAAGCTCCGGGCTTGCCCCCACCAGGGTGCGGGTGCCGGCCGTGCTGGGGAGTGCGGCGGCGAAGGTGTAGCAGCGGGGGTCACGAGCGGCCAGGTTGCGCAGGATGCGGCGCACGCGACCGCCCAGGGGTTGCGCGGTGGTCAGCCGGATCACGCGCGCGAGAACCACCTTGTCGATCGCGCCGGAGCGGATCTGTTGGACTGCCTGGGCAACGGCGTGTTGGTGCGCTGCGGCGTCGGGGATGGTCTCGGTGTTCCACTGCGGGATTCCGATGCCCTGGTCGGGTTCGTCGCTTCGCGCGGGGAGCGGGCCGCCACGGTGCACGGTGTGGGGGACGACGAGTTCGGCAGGACGGTAGGTGTCGAAGGGCAGCGCGCCGACCGCGATCGCCGGTTGCGTGGCGGGATCGTCGGAGGTGTCCACCGCGGCGCGCAGTTGCTCACCGAAGGGGGCGGAACCGTCCTGCAGGGACACGGTGGCACGCCGGCCCCGGCAGAGCAGGGTGCCCTTCGGGGAAGCCAGGAAGAAGTCGTCGTGCTGGTAGGCGGCGAGCAGGTCATCCGCGTGGGTCGCGGCGGCTGTGGGTTGCGTGATCATGTCGTTGCGCACCAGGCATCTCCGGTTGCCTCGGAGGGTCACTCCGATCGCGGCATGAAAAGAGTGACGTTCGTGTCGTGGATCGGGCTCGTCCGTCGCCGGTGACCGACCACCGGGTCCGTTGCGGTATCACGGAACACTCCCAGCCGTGCCGGGAGGCGCGTGTTATGTGCGGGACATCAGTGGGGTCAACTCCCCCGGCTCCGCACCGTGTGACATGCCGCCATCCAACACCCCCAGTTTTCCGCCGATCTTCCGGTCACCAAGAAAGCTTGAGCACACTCGTCAACGACAAAAGCACGCGGGATCGATGTGGCCGATCCGAGGGTCCGCAGATTGATGACGCCTCGAGCATTCGGCCCGTCGGACAACCACCAAATGCAATCTCTGGGCCACAACACCTCCGGACCACTGTGCCGCGTCGGCCTCAGGTACTGGCGCTGCCAACCACGTCCAGGTGGCCGGTGGCGTTGGCGGCGAGGGACTCGCGGCGCGCCCGGGTGGCCTCGGCCAGCTGCCACAACGCCTCGACCGTGGTCTCCCAGCCCAGGCACGGGTCGGTGACGCTTTGTCCGAACACCAGCGGTGAGCCGAGGTCGGGGTCCTGTCGTCCCGGGCGCAGGAAGCTTTCCAGCAGGACACCGCGGATGCCCCACGCCCCGGCCGCGACCTGGTCGGCGATCTCGCCGGCGACCAGGCGTTGCCGCTCGTGGTCCTTGCCGCTGTTGCCGTGGCTGGCATCGACCACGACCCGTTCGGCCAGCCCGGCCGCGCGCAGGGCGGAGAGGGCTTCGGCCACCTTGGGGGCGGTGTGGTTGGGACCCGCGATCCCGCCCCGCAGCACCACGTGGCAGTGCGGGTTCCCGCTGGTGCGCAGCAGGGTGAGGGTGCCGTCCCGACCGGTGCCGGCGTAGCCGTGACCGGCCGCGGCCACCCGGACGGCGTCGATGGCGGGGCCGACCGATCCGGTGGTGGTGTTCTTCATTCCCACCGGCATCGGCAGCCCGCTGGCCAGCTGCCGGTGTACCTGGCTTTCCACGGTCCTGGCGCCGATGGCTCCCCAGGTCACCAGGTCGGCGAAGTACTCGGCCAGGGCCGGGTTGAGCCACTCGCAGGCCAGCGGCAGGCCCAACGTGGTGATGTCGAGCATGATCTTGCGGGCCAGGGCCAGCCCGTCGCCGAGCCGGAAGGTGCCGTCCAGGCCCGGGTCGGTGGCCAGGCCCGGCCAGCCCAGTGCCGAGCGCGGTTTCTCGACGTAGGCGCGCATGACGACGAGCAAATCGTCGGCCAGTTCCTCGGCCATGCCCCGCAGCCGCAACGCGTAGGCGAGGGCGGCGTCGGCGTCGTGGATGGAGCACGGGCCGACCACCGCCAGCAGCCGGTCGTCGAGGCCGGTGAGCACCCTGGTGACGGCGTGCCGGGCGTGCAGGACCGTCCGGGCCAGTGGCCCGGACACGGCGAGCTGGTCAGCAAGGCTGGTGGCCGAGGGCACCGCGGAAACGGTGACGCGCCCACCCGTACAGTTGTTCGGCGATTTGCCGTGAAGGAAGCTGTTTCCTGCTTCCCTGAACAAAGTCGTGCCCCCTCTTCGACCAGTTGTCCACATTGGTGGCTCGCACCATGGTCGGGGCAACGCTAGCAACGGCCCACTCGCCGATCAACATTCTGTCAGGTTTGGTTGACACCACCTGCGACTATCTCAACTTACATGTAAGAAAAATCTTTCAGAAATGTGTTATTAGTGCGATGTCGACTGCTGTACGCATTCGGTCGAGCCCGAAGTCGTTGCCTGTTCAGCTGTCTGTTGGGCGTCCGGCGGGATCGTGCGGTTGCCGCGATCGAGGTTCTCGCACACGGGCACCGTAGGAAGTCGTGCTGTCTAGCGCAGGGTTTCGGCGGCCGGGTCCGCGACCGGCTCGGGAGTGGGGGCGTTTGCGGGCGCCGCGCCCTTGCGTCCGGGCAGGATGAGTGCGACGAGGGCGGCGACGAGCACGATGCAGGCTCCGGTCAGCAGCGAGGTGGCGTAGCCGGCGTTGAGCGCCTCCACCGTGCTGGCGCCCTGCGGCAGCAGGGCGGCGGTGTGGCTGGCTCCGACGCTCACCGTGATGGCCAGGCCGAGGGAGCCGCCGATCTGGGTCGCGCTGTTGAACACACCGGAGGCCATGCCGGCTTCGTGCGGGGCAACACTGCTGGTGGCCGCGTTGGCCAGGGCGACATAGGCCGCGCCCAGCCCGAGACTGGTGACCAGGGAGGGCCCCAGGACGGTGCCGAGAAAGTCGCCGGAGACGCTAATCTTGCTGAACCAGAACAACCCGAGCGCGCCCACGGCCAACCCGGTGGCGGCCAGGGGCCGCGGCCCGGTGCGGTCCAGCACCCGGCTGCCGGCCAACGAGCTGAGGGTGAACCCGAGGCTGAAGGGCAGGAAGGCCAGTCCGGTCACGGCGGCCCCGAAGTGCAGGACCTGTTGCAGATACAGGGAAACGAAGTAGAAGCCGGCGAACTGGCCACAGGCCAGCAGCAGCATCGTCAGGTTGGACCCGCTCGCTGCCCTGGTGGTGAACAGCCCCAACCGCACCAGGGGTTGGGCGGCGATGCGGCTTTCCACCATCACGAAGCCGGCCAGCAGCGCGATCGCCAGCAGGAAGGTCAGCAGGGTGCCCGGTGCGGTCCAGGAGCCGCCGTCGGTGCTGACCACCGCGAAGACCAGGGTCGCCATGCCGGCGGTGACCAGGAGGGCGCCCAGGACGTCCAGGCGGACCCGGTGTTCGGGCCGGCCGCCGGGCACCTCCTTGCCGGCCACCATCGCGGCGATCATGACCGGAACGTTGATCAGCAGCACCGACCGCCAGTTCAGGTACTCGGTGAGCACGCCGCCGACCAGCACCCCCGCGGCGCCACCGGCGGCACCGGCGGCACTCCACAGGCCCAGTGCACGGGCGCGCAGGTGCCCGACGGGAAAGGTGGCGGTGAGGATGGTCAGGGCCACCGGGGCGAGGATCGCCGCGCCCAGGCCCTGGACGGCTCGAGCCGACACCAGCTCCCAGTCGGTCTGGGCCAGGCCGCCGGCCAGGCTGGCCGCCCCGAACAGACCCAGCCCCCACCACAGCATCCGGCGCCGGCCGTAGAGGTCGGCGGTCCGGCCACCCAGGAGCAGGAAGCCGCCGAACACGATGACGTAGGCGTTGACCACCCACTGCAGGCCGGACTCGGTGAACCCCAGCGCCGCGCGGATGGCGGGCAACGCCACGACCACCACCGAGGTGTCCAGCGTGACGATGAACTGGACGGTCACCACCACGGCCAGCACCCAACCCAGCCGGACCGGGGGGTTGGCGACCGTATTCTTGTCCCGCATCGTTGTCCGTTCCCTGCCGGTCGTCGCGAGGTGATGGAGGGTTCCACCGGGCATTTACCTTACGTGTAATAGATAGCGCCGGCTCAAGCACGGGCCGGCTGTGACCTGGCACACTGGCCGGCAACGAGGAGCGAGAGCCCTGATGAAGACATCGAGCGGCCGGGCGAAGGGACGCCCACCCCGGCTGTCCAAAGAGGACATCGTCGCCGCGGCGCGCGACATCATCGCCGACGAGGGTGCGGAGCAGCTGACGATGCGGCGGCTGGCCAGGGAGATCGGCTGTACCGCGATGGCGTTGTACCACCACTTCCAGAGCAAGGACGACCTGCTGCTGCATGTGCTGGAGGATGTTGCCGCGAGGCTGCCGCATCCGGTGCTGCCGGCCGATCCCCGGGAGCGTCTGGTCCTGGTCTGTGGCCTGATGCGCCAGGCGTTCGTGGAGAACCCGTGGGTGGTGCCGCTGGTGGCCCGTGGTGAGATGGTTGCTCCGTCGGCTGTGTGGATGACCGAGGAGATCATTGCCGCGCTGGTCGGGTGTGGCTTGAGCGTGGAGCAGGCGTTCGACGTCAACCAGACGATCTGGTACTACACCGCCGGTCAGGTTGCCGCTGCGGTGCGGCAGGCGGGCGAGGCGGGCCAGAAACCCGCTGGCCCGCACTATTTGGAGACGATCGTGGCCGAGCAGGGTGAGCAACGCAGTGCCGAGACGATGCCCTACCTGAGCAGGCTTGCCGGAGTCTGGCGGGACTTGGAGGCGGGCTACAGCTATCAGCGGGGCCTGCACCACATTCTCGACGGTGCTCTCGATCCCGACAGCCATCCTGCTCGATAGTCTGCACGCCACGGGACTGACGGCGTCGGGCGGGCATGCCTGTCATGGCTCGCTGGTCTGTCGAGTCGTTGTCCACGATGGTCGCCCTTTCCGGCACCAATCCTCCACACAGGACTGTGTGATCACCTGCCGTGGCGTGCCGCTGAAGGATTTGGACCCAGCGTTGTCCCACCGGATGTCCACGTACTCGTGCCCAACATCACGGTGGGCACACCGGTGCTGGTGTTCAGGCCGAGAACATCCTTGGCCTGAACACCAGGTGGGACTACCGCGGGGACACGGTCCTCGACATGTCTAGGGAGACGGCCCACCGGGCAGTGCGTGTCTGGCGCAGGGGTGCGGGCCGTGAGAAGGTAGTCGTCGATCGTCGCCCGTGCGCACGGGCTGCCGTAGAAGCTGATGGTGTCCTCGCCCAGGGCGGCTCGGATGGCATCCATGTCGTGTGCCTGGCTGACGGTGTCCAGGTCGTCGAGGACGCTGCCGGTGTTCTCCCGGCAGCTCTTGCCCAGCCGTTCGACTGCTGTGTTGAGTTGCTCCAGTTCGGCCTGGCTGGAGGGGTAGACGAAGGGGATGCACCGCCTCGGCGAGGTCCCGTGCGCAGCGCACCGGCTGACTGCGTGCCGTGCCCCGGGTGTCGAAGCCGATGATGTCGAACCGTTCGCGGAGTGTGGAGGAGAAGTACGGGTCGGCGGTGAAGGCGAAGTCGACGCCGGAGATGCCGGGGCCTCCGGGGTTGAGGAACAGGGAACCGATGCGTTGGTGGGGGTGCTTGGCTTAAAGACGGGCGAGGGTGAGCGTGACCGTGGCACCGTCGGGATGCGTCCAGTCGAGGGGAACCTCGACCGTGCCGCAGTCGAACTCCGCCCGTTCCGGGCATGGCTACCACGAGATCGACCCTGCTGGCGCTGTGGTGGGCCGACCGGTTCTGGCCGGAGTGGCGGCAGCGGGTATCGCGGTCCCCAGGACCGTCAGGACTGACATGGCCAGGGCAGCACATCCCGATAAGAGATATCTTCTCATCAAAATCCCATGCTGGTGGCGTCGTCGGTACGCCGTGACATCACAGGAAATGAGGCAGCGGCGTACTCGTTCGGGAACACCGCGCGGCACTCAGCGTTCAACGATGGAAAACCGCTTCGGGCCGGTGCGGCGGAAAAGCGTCACCCGCCCTGAGGCGAAGGATGGTGGTGCCGCCCCGGCAGGTGGTGTCGGCGTCGAGCCTGGGGTGGCGGTGGGACGACACCCACCGGGCACGGCTGACACCGCGAGAGGTGGGATTTTTGCTTTACATCGCGCTCTTCTTCGCGCGGAGCAGGCGTGCACGAGGTCGTGGTGTCCGCACTGTCGTCGATCCCCCTGAGGAAAGTTCTGATCGTCAGTGCGCGTGGCTACGGCAGGACGAGTGGCCGTGGTGGGTTGGCGATCTTCGTTCCCCGGCCAGCCGAGAGCACCCCAGTCACGACGAGACAGAAACCTTACGCGTACAAGCGTAGGGCTGGGGCGGCGTGATCACCGAGGAACTATCAACATGACGTCCTGGGTCTTGCTCGGTGTTTTCCGCGCGACCGGCCCGTGCGTTGTCATGGCCGCGTCGGCGGCAGGTCGGTGTCCGTGCCACCGGATATGTGCCTGCCGGGCCGAAGGGACGTTGTCTCGTGGGGTGGCGGGTCGCGTTCGCGTACCCCGATGCGTGTGGAACGCGTGGTTCGCCACCACGTTGGTGACTAGCGCAGGACCCCGCGAGCGTTTCGGGACACATGAGCGTAAGCAAGGGCGCCAGGGAACGCACCGGCGTCGGCCCCGCTTCCCGCGGGCGGGACCGACGCCGGTGCGGTTGCCCTGTCCGGTGTCGCCTGGGGAGGCGGCTTAACCGTGGCTCAGCCGAGGTCGACCGTGGCGACGGCGTCGGCCCACAGGGCCAGGGCTTCGTCGATCTGGTCGACGTTGACGACCAGCGGCGGGATCATGCGCACCACCTGGCCGTGTGCCCCACAGGTGAGCAGCAGCAGCCCCCGTTCGCAGGCCGCCTGCTGGGCGCGTTGCGCCCGCTGCGGGTCGGGCTCGCCCTCGGGTGTGGAGAACTCGTTGCCCACCATCAGGCCCAGGCCGCGCACGTCGCCGACCATCGGGTGGTCGGCGGCGACCTTGCGCAGCCCGTTCTGCAGGCGCTGGCCCATCTCGGCGGCGTTGTCGACCAGGCCCTCGTCCTGGATCACCTCAAGGGTGGCCAGGGCGGCCGCGCACGCCACCGCGTTGCCGCCGTAGGTGCCGCCTTGCGAGCCGGGCCAGGCCCGGCGCATCAGCTCGGTGGGCGCGGCGATGGCCGAGAGGGGGAATCCGCTGGCCAGCCCTTTGGCGGTGATGAGCACGTCGGGGCGGACGTCGAAGTGCTCGTGCCCCCAGAACCGGCCGGTGCGGCCGAACCCGGTCTGCACCTCGTCGACGACGAGCAGGACGTCGTGGCGGTCGGCGCGCTCGCGCAGCCCGGCCAGGAACTCCGGGGTGGCCGGGATGTAGCCGCCCTCGCCGAGCATCGGCTCGACCACGAAGGCGGCGGTGTCGGCCGGTGGGCAGATGGTGGCCAGCACGTAGTCCAGCTCGCGCAGCGCGAACCGGGTGGCCTCGGCCTCGTCCCAGCCGTAGCGGTAGGCCTGCGGGAAGGGGGCCACGGCCACGCCGGGCATCAGCGGGCCGATGCCGGCGCGGAACTTGGGTCCGGCCGTGGTCAGGGCGGCCGCACCCATGGTGCGGCCGTGGAAGGAGCCGTGGAAGACGACGATGTTCTGCCGGCCGGTGGCGTGACGGGCCAGCCGGATGGCCGCCTCCACGGCCTCGCTGCCGGAGTTGACGTAGAACAGGCTGTCCAGGGTCGCGGGCAGGACCTCGCCGAGCCGCTCGCTCAGGCGCAGCAGCGGCCGGTGGAGCACGGTCGTGTACTGGGCGTGGATGAGGGTGGCGACCTGCTCCTGGGCGGCGCGCACGACGCGCGGGTGGCAGTGGCCGGTGCTGGTGACCCCGATCCCGGCGGTGAAGTCCAGGTAGCGGCGGCCGGCCTCGTCGTAGAGGTAGACCCCCTCGCCCCGGCTGGCCAGCACCGGGGTGGCCTGCTTGAGCACCGGTGACAGGTGTGACATGAGGCCCTCCCGCAGGATTGTCAACAATCTACTGGCATGCAACCATGCTCCCACGCCCGATGTCGAGATGGGGGACAGCACGTGAGCCAGCCCGACCAGGTGGATGCACTGCTGGGCGCCACACCCAAACACCTGCTCATCGACGGCCGCTGGCGCCCGTCGCGCCCGGAACGCACCTTCGAGGTGAGCGACCCGGCGACGGGCAAGCCGCTGTGCGCGGTCGCCGACGCCACCCCCGCCGACGGACTGGCGGCGCTGGATGCGGCGGTGGCCGCCCAGCCGGCCTGGGCGGCCCACCCGCCACGGGAGCGCGGGGAGATCCTGCGGCGCGCCTTCGAGCTGATCACGGCGCGGCGCGAGGAGCTGGCGGTACTGATGACCCTGGAGATGGGCAAGCCGCTGGCCGAGTCCCGGGGCGAGGTCGCCTACGCCGCGGAGTTCTTCCGCTGGTTCGCCGAGGAGGCCGTGCGGGTGCACGGTGACTGCGCCCTGGCGCCGGATGGACGCAGCCGGTTTCTGGTGATGCGCCAGCCGGTGGGCCCGAGCCTGCTGGTCACCCCGTGGAACTTCCCGATGGCCATGGGCACCCGCAAGATCGGTCCGGCGGTGGCGGCCGGCTGCACGATGGTGGTCAAGCCCGCCGAGCAGACCCCACTGTCGATGCTGGCCCTGGCGGCGATCCTGGCCGAGGCGGGGCTGCCCGACGGGGTGCTCAACGTCGTGCCGACCTCCGATCCCGGCGGGCTGGTCGCGCCGCTGCTGGCCGACGGCCGGATCCGCAAGCTGTCGTTCACCGGCTCCACCGAGGTCGGGCGGCTGCTGCTGGGCCAGAGTGCCGACCAGGTGCTGCGGGTGTCGCTGGAGCTGGGTGGCAACGCGCCGTTCCTGGTGTTCGCCGACGCCGACGTCCCGGCGGCGGTGGAGGGCGCCCTGGTGGCGAAGATGCGCAACATCGGGGAGGCCTGCACCGCGGCCAACCGCTTCTCCGTGCACGCCGAGATCGCCGAGGAGTTCACCGCCCGCCTGGCCGAGCGGATGGGCTCCCTCACCGTGGGGCCCGGCCTGGAGGAGGGTGTGCAGGTCGGGCCGCTGGTCGACGAGGCAGCCCGACAGAAGGTGTCGGCCCTGGTGTCCGACGCGGTGGCGCGCGGGGCCCGGGTCGTCACCGGTGGCTATGCGCTGGAGGGGCCGGGCTACTTCTATGCCCCCACGGTCCTGGCCGACGTCCCCGGGACCGCGCGGATGCGGCACGAGGAGATTTTCGGACCGGTGGCCCCGGTGACCGTTTTCGACACCGAGGAGCAGGCCGTGCGCTGGGCCAACGACACCCCCTACGGCCTGGTCAGCTACGTCTACACCCGCGATCTGGCCCGGGGCTTGCGGGTGTGTACGGCCCTGGAGAGCGGCATGGTCGGGTGGAACCAGGGCCTGGTGTCCAACCCGGCCGCGCCCTTCGGCGGGGTCAAGCACTCCGGGCTGGGTCGGGAGGGCGGCCGGGTGGGCATCGAGGAGTTCCTGGAGACCAAGTACGTCGCCGTCCCGACCTGACCCCACGCGCACCCTGTCGTGAAGGGTGCCCGGGGGTTACTGGGCGGCGGGGGCGGGGTCGGCCGCCGATCGCTCGGCCGGGCGCAGCCGCTCGATGGTGTCGGTCATGTGTTCCTCGATCAGCCGCAGGAGCCGTTCCTCGTCCCCGTCGGCGATGGCCTCGACCAGCTTGCGGTGTTCCTCGACGAGGTCGCCGGGCTCGGGGTAGGTCTCCTGCAACGCGTTGAGGCACATGCGGGTCTCCACCAGCAGCGTCTGGGCCATGCGTTCCAGGCGCACGCTGCCGGAGGCCTGCACCAGGGCCTGGTGGAAGGCTTGGTCGGCATCGCTCATGGCGACCCGGTCGCGGCGCCGGGCGGCCGCGACCAGGCCCTGCAGGGCCTCGTTGAGCGTCACCAGCGCCTCGCCCCGGTTGCGCTGCATGATCTGTTGACAGGCGGCGCGCTCGACGGCCAGCCGCGCGTAATAGATGTCGCGGACGTCGTCCTCGTCGAGTTCGATGACGAACAGGCCGCGGTGGGGTTCGCTGCGCAGCAGTCCTTCCTGCACCAGGCGTTGCATGGCTTCGCGTAGTGGCCCGCGGCTCACCCCGAGTCGCGCGGCCAGGTCGGCCTCGCCGAGCTGGCCGCCGGGTGGTAGCGACCCGTAGAGGATCGCCGAGCGCAGCTCGTCGGAGATGATCTCGACGGTCGAGCGTCGGGGTACCGGTTCCAGCTCACCCAATCGACCCATGGCTACCTCATTGTCGCCTGCGGTGTCGTCCGCGGTGGGGGGTGCCCGGTCGGGCCGGCGGTGGCGAACAGGGTGCCGAGCCCGCGGCGGGGGGTGTGCGTGCCGGTCAGGCGCAGGCCCTCCCAGGCGGTGACCTGGTTGGCGGTGAGCACCGGCTTGCCCACCGTGGCCTCCAGCTCCGCCAGCCAGGCCACGGTGTGCAGGGCGGTGTCGGGCACGAGCACGGCCTCGGCGGCGGGGTGGTCATGGGCGGCCACGAAGTCCAGCACCTCCTGCCGGGTCAGGGTGCCCACCTCGGCGGCGGTGATGATGCCCCGGCAGGAGATCGCGACCACCTCGATCCCGGCGTGGGCGAGGAAGGCGACGAAGTGCTCGGCCACCTCGGCCGGGTAGGTGGCGGCCACGGCCACCCGCCGCACGCCCAACTGCGCGGCGGCGTGGACGAAGGCGAAGGAGGTGCTGGAGGCCGGTGCGCCGGCGGCCGCGCGCACCGCGGCCACCTGCGCGGCCGCGCCGTCCCAGCCGAAGACGAAGCTGCCGCTGGTGCAGCCCCACACCACCGCGTCCACACCCCGCGCACCCAGTGCGCGCGCCCCCTCGGCCAGGATGCCGTCGCTGCCGATCGCCAGCAGCGCGTCCACCCGGTGGGCGTCCTCGGGCATCGCGGTGTGCACGACCGGCAGGTGCACCCCGGGCAACCGCTGTTCCAGCCGCGGGTAGTCGTCCTCGGCGCTGAAGCCCGGGTAGAGGACCCCCACCGTGCACGCCATCGACATCCTCCCGAGGAGAAGATTGTTCACAATCCTACCGGTATGCGATCACGGGATCACGCGGCCAGCGACCGCGCCACCTGCACCAGCCACTGGTCGGCCCCGGCCGCCGGCACCCCGATCGCGCGCAGCGCCGAGCACATCATCACCTGGTTGGCGGTGAGCACTGGCTTGCCCAGCTTGCGTTCCAGCGGCGCGATGATGTCGTAGGTGGGGACGTTGGTGCAGCTGACGAACACCGCGTCGGCCTCGACCCGGTCCACGACGCTGACCGCGCCCACGACCTCGGCGTAGCCGACCTTCCAGATGTGGCTGAGCAGCCCCAGCCCGACGCTGGCCACCACCTCGATCCCGTGCGCGGCCAGGAAGGCCAGCAGCCGCTCGGTCACGCTGTCGATGTAGGGGGTGACCACGGCCAGGCGCCGCACCTCCAGCAGCCCCAGGGCCTCGATGAGCGCCCCGGAGGTGGTGGTGGCCGCGGGCGCGCCGGCGGCCAGGATGCTCTCGATGAGCGTGCGCTCCCCGGCCACGCCGTCCACGAAGCTGCCCGAGGCGCAGGCGTAGGCCACCACCAACGGCTCGGGCGCGAGCAGGTCGCGGGTGGCCCGGCGCACGTTCCCCGGGTCCGACAGTGCCTCGGCCATCTCCACCGTCACCGGCACCGGGACGAACGGCAGCCGGGTCAGGTACAGCGAGACCTCGTCGGGCGCCCACCGCCACAGCTCGCGGTCCAGGGCGAAGTCGAACGGGGCCACCACACCGACCCCGTGCTGGGTGGGAAGTTCCGGCCCGCTGCCGAACTCCACGACGTTGAGTGCCATTTCCGGCCCGCCGCTTGTCAGGACTCGAACCGTTGGAAGACCAGCCGCTCCCCGACGCTGCCGGATCGCCAGACGTCGTGGCACGCCTCGGCCATCCGCGAAAGCCCGTCGACGACGGTGGCGAACACGTTGCCCGGCACCCAGCCGACATCTCCGTTGAGCAGCAGGTTGTTGCGGCCGTAGAAGATGGCCAGGTCGACGACACCGGGCAGGGCAGCAATGCCCCGTTCCTCCTTGAAACGCCGGTCGAGGGTTCCGTCGGGGAACGAGAAGTACACGACGTCGCCCGGGATCGGGGTCACCGTGGAGTTCTCCAGCCCCACCTCGTACTCGCCGAAGCCGGGCACCATCGTGTAGACCTCGTGCCGGGCGTACTTGGCGTGGAAGGCGTCCCCGGCCAGCGGGAGCGCCTCCCAGACCGCCGTGCAGGTTCGCGGAGCGTCCTTGTCCAGGAGTTCCGCCACGCAGGACACGCCGCGGTGTTCCAGCGTGATCGTGACGTGCCTCGGCATGCCGGACCTCCCATCTGGACAGGGGTGACGCTGGGCGCCACTCCCGAGCGAACTTTTCCCTTGGGGCGTTGTGGGAACCGTCCTGGCCTGGTCCGGTTGCGACGGTCTTGTCAGTGATCGTGGATCAGTCGCCAACTGCCGTAGTTGATTGTTGACAATCATACGAAGCACGCATAGCGTGTCAATGCCCCGTCAAGGCGTAACGGTTGACGTTCTTGTGAACCCGTGTGAACTCGGGGGTACCCACGGATGACCACCCGGAACCCGCCTCCCACCGTGGTGGTTCTCCAGGGCGAGGACGCTCCACCACGGATGGCACCGGCCGAAGGACTCGCCCAGATTCGCTATGCCCGCGCACCCGAACTGGCCGCCGCCCTGCCCGGCGCCGAGGTGCTGTTCGTCTGGGACTTCTTCTCCGACGCCCTGGCCGATGCCTGGCCGCAGGCCGATGCCCTGCGCTGGGTCCACGTCGCCAGCGCCGGCGTGGACACCCTGCTGTTCCCCGCCCTGCGCGACAGCGACGTCACCGTCACCAACTCCCGCGGCGTCTTCGACGAACCGATGGCCGAGTACGTGCTCGGCCTGGTGCTGTGCCTGGCCAAGGACCTGCACACCACCGCCCGCCTCCAGCAGCAACGACGCTGGCAGCACCGGGAAACCGAGCGGGTGACCGGAGCGCACGTTCTGGTGGTGGGCACCGGCCCCATCGGCCGGGCGATCGGGCGCCGACTGGCCGCGGCCGGCCTGACCGTCAGCGGCCTGGGTCGCACCGCCCGCCCCGACGATCCCGACCTGGGCACCGTGCGCCCCCAGGACCACCTGCACGACGCACTCGCCCAGGCCGACTACGTCGTGCTCGCCGCACCACTGACCGAGGCCACCCGCGGCATGATCGACCGCGCCGCCCTGGCCCGGATGAAACCCACCGCCCGCCTGATCAACGTCGCCCGCGGGCCCCTGGTCGCCCAAGACGACCTCGTGGCCGCACTCCGCGCGCACCAGATCGCCGGCGCCGCCCTGGACGTCTTCGCCGACGAACCCCTGCCCGACTCCTCTCCCCTGTGGCGGCTGCCCAACGTCCTGGTCTCCCCCCACATGTCCGGCGACGTCGTCGGCTGGCGCGAGGAACTGGTGGAGCTGTTCACCGACAACCTCCGCCGCTACCGACAGGGCAGCCCCCTGCGCAACGTCGTCGACAAACGGCTCGGCTACGTGACATCCGCTCCGCTCGAGCACACCAGGGGGTCCCGGTGACGACCGACATCGCGCACCTGACCGCACACCAACTGCTGTCGGCCTACCGCAGCCGGCAACTCTCCCCCGTCCAGGCCACCGAAGCCGTCCTGGCCCGCATCGCCGCCGTCGACCCGCTGCTGAGCGCCTTCACCCTCGTCGACGCCGACCGCGCCCTCGCCCAGGCCCGCGCCTCCGAACAACGGTGGGCCCGCGGCGAACCCCGCGGCCTGCTCGACGGCGTCCCGGTGTCGATCAAGGACGTCCTGCTCACCCGCGGATGGCCGACCCTGCGCGGCTCCCGCACCATCGATCCCCACCAGCCGTGGGAGGAGGACTCCCCGGCGGTCGCGCGCCTGCGCGAGCACGGCGCGGTGCTCATCGGCAAGACCACCACCCCGGAACTCGCCTGGAAAGGCGTCACCGACAGCCCCCTGACCGGAATCACCCGCAATCCCTGGGATCCCGCCCGCACACCGGGCGGCTCCAGCGGGGGCGCCGCCGCGGCCGTGGCCACCGGCATGGCCCCGCTGGCCCTGGGCACCGACGGCGGCGGATCGGTCCGGATCCCGGCCGGCTTCACCGGGATCTTCGCGCACAAGCCCACCTACGGCCGGGTCCCGCACTACCCGGCCAGCCCCTTCGGCACCCTGGCCCACGTCGGCCCCATGACCTGGAGCGTGGCCGATTCCGCGCTGCTGCTCGACGTCATCTCCGGGCCCGACCACCGCGGCTGGGCGACCCTGCCGCCCCCCGGCGTCGCCTACGCCGAGACCCTGCGCCCGACGGTGGCGGGCCTGCGGATCGCCTTCAGCCCCACCCTCGGCTTCGCCGCCGTGGACCCGGAAGTCGCCGCCGTGGTGGCACAGGCGGTCGCGGTGTTCGCCGAGCTGGGCGCCCACGTCACCGAAGTGGACCCGGGCTTCACCGACCCGGTGGCCGACTTCCACGTGCTGTGGTTCGCCGGGGCCGCCAAGTCGGTGGCCGCCGTCAACGCCGACCAGCGTGCCAGCATGGACCCGGGCCTGGCCGAGATCTGCGCGCAGGGCGAGCGGTACTCCGCGGTGGAGTACCTGGATGCGGTGACGCGACGGATGGAACTGGGGCGGCAGATGGGGCGCTTCCATGCCGACTACGACCTGCTGGTCACCCCAACCCTGCCGATCCCCGCTTTCGAGGCCGGGCGGGAGGTGCCACCGGGGTGGCCACGGCGACGCTGGACGAGCTGGGCCCCGTTCAGCTACCCGTTCAACATGACCCAGCAGCCGGCGGCGAGCCTGCCGTGCGGGTTCACCGCCGAAGGGCTTCCGGTGGGGCTGCAGGTCGTCGGGCCACGGCATGCCGACGACCGGGTGCTGGCCGCCTGTGCCGCGTTCGAACAGGCCCGTCCCTGGCACGACCACCGACCCGAGCCCCGCCCGCAGACAGGCACGTGGCCGGCTCAGGACACCCCGCTCACACCCGCCACCTAGCACCGCCGAGGCGCAGCCTGTCCCGCCGAGGCCACCGATTCCGTGGTGTGACGGCATGGCCGCACTGGTGGATCAGCGTGGCCGTCAGCCCGCTTCGGGGGATGCGGGGCGCGGGCACGCCGCCCACAACCCGCCCTGTCGGCGTATCCGGGGCTCGATGTCCCGGGCTGCTGCCTCGGGTTTGCGGACCCGGGCTCGCGCGCGGCAGACCCAGCCTCGGCCGGGCCGCGCCACCAGTGTTCGCAAGGTGCCGTGGTCCAGCCGACACGCTCGTTTCCCGCGCCCGTGCAAGGAAGACTCTCCCCCGTGGTGGGCGGACACGGCGACACCCAGGTGTGATGCCGCACGGGCGACCACCCTTGTCGAGCCGGTGTGCTCGCGGGCCGGCCGCAGGTCCCCGGACGGTGTCGTGTGCACCGGCCAGCTCGGATTCACCCGGTTCCGCAACGGGATGGGCTGGCGCGGGCGATCGCCGGCCGCCGCGGCCGGCGTCTCCTTCGGCCTGGCCCGGGTACGGGCGGTGCGTGTCGGTCCGGTGTTGACCAGCAGCTGCCCACCGACCACCGCCGCGCAGAGCAACCCGACCCCCAGCAGCTGGACGGGTGTCAGTGACTCACCGACCACCAGCCACCCCAACCCCGTGGCCACCAAGGGATTGAGCAACGTCAACAGCGACATCGCGACCGCCGACGTCCCCGCGTGCAGCCCCCCGAACAGCAGCGTGAACGCCAACGCGGTCGCCGCTGCCGACAACCACACCACCCCGACGCCACCCCAGGCGTCCAGCGCGGGCGGCCCGCCTTCCACGGCCAGGGCCAGTGGGCCGAGAAGCGCGGCACCGGCCAGCATCTGCCAGGCCAGCGCCGTGGTGGGGCCTACCCCCGAAGGAACACCCCAGCGCCGGGTGAGCACGAACCCGGTCGCGGCCGCCACGGCGGTGCCCGCCCCAGCGAGGACACCCACCGCGTCCATCGCCTCCACGCCACGTAACACCAGCAGCGCCACCCCACTAACCCCACCGGCGGCCACCACAAACTGCAGCGCACGGACCTGCTCCCGCAGCAAGGCCAAGGCCAGGAACGGCACGAGCAGGGCCTGGGCCGCGCTCAACGAACCCACCATCCCGCCCGGGATCCGATGCACCGCAACGAACTGCAACGAGTAGAACGCCGAGAAGTTCAGTCCACCCAACACCAGTGACCGCCACCACCAGCTGCCGTGCGGCATCCTCGGGCGCAACGCCCACAGCAGCACGCCGGCCGGTGCCACGCGATACACGGCGTTCCACAGTGGCGTGGGTGGCAGGGTTGTCGCCGCCACCAGGAACGCGGTGCCCATCAGGGCAGGTCCCATACCGGTTCGGATCAGCAGGCCCACCGTCGACATCGGAGGCCCCCTTCGGGCAGAAGCAACACAAAAAACGCAGGGTGAGACAAGCGGCGGCGGGGTGCGAAAGGGTCCTCGCACCCGACCCACCCCACCAGCCGGCATTCGGGCGATTCCGTTGAGTGGCGGGGAACAGTCGGGGAATGGATGGGATCAGTGCAGTTTGCGCGGCACTGGGCAACGCCGGGTTGCCGTTCGGCGCACGCGGTGGGCAGCGGCCCGGGGGGACCGCACGTGAGCTGCGCTGACCGTGGCGTGCGGAGGATACCGGGTGGCTGGCGCCGCGGGAGTGGCGACGGTGTCGACGGATTTGGCAATTGCTCGACCAAGCGTCGATGATCTTGTCCAAATCTTTATCGTCTTACTCGGACGATGAACGCATCGTGGTACGCGCCGGAAGGGTTGTCGCGGACGGGTGGCGGGCTCGTCTCACCGGGTGCGGATCACCGCGGTCCCGCTCACTCTTATACTGCCTTTTCTGGCCCGACGGGGTGACGTACAGATGAAAAGTGAACCGCAATGGCGCAAGTGCGGCACACCCGACCGATACGCATTACCGCCCGCACCGGGATGGCTGGGTACGCCGGGCCACGCACCTCCCGCACAACCCCGGACGACACAGACGCCCCGTCCCAGCCGCGGGCGCGGCGGAACCGGGGCCGCCTCGTCGCCGGTGTGCCGCACAGCAGCGTCGGTGACCTTGTGGAGCGTGGCGTCGTCGAACCGTAGTGCGCCTGCCCGCCCGGTCGGGCCCGCCAGCAACACCGCGACTCCGTCGGCGCGCGAGCACGGGGCCCAGATCATCCCTTCAGCCCACGAGCCGCCCCGGTCGCCGCCGGGATCGGAGCGCTGGCGGAGCTGGCGGACAACAGTGCCGGCCGCCTTCCCGTCCAGCAGGACGATTTCCGCCACCAGAAGGTGATCTCCGTCTCGCGCGGGGACCGCCTCCTCGTGTCCGCAAGGCGTCCACGTCGCGGGGCCCGCTCGGCCCCATCTCGCCGCCACGCCTGGTGTTTTTCCGTCAGCCGCTGAATCCGACGGCCCCACGGGCGGCAGTTCCGCCACGCGGAGTCCCCGGCATCCTGGCCCGCCCCACGCATCGAGTGCGAAGTGTCACCAAGCGTTCACCCCGACACACTCCTAGGTTGGCACCATGGCCGAGCAGTTTCAGGTCGAACCGGTCGCCGAGCACGAGTACCTGATCCGGGTCGACGCCGACGGGCAGCCCCTGGAGTCGCGGTTCCACGTCGACCCGGACGTGCTGCAGGAGCTGGGCATCGCCGACGCCGACGAGCAGCAGGTGGTCGAGTACAGCGCCCGGTTCCTCTCCGAGCAACAACCCCTCATCGCCTTCCCGGAGCTGGTTGACCTCCGCGACTTCGTGGCCACCTACGACGACTACCCCGAGCACCTGCGCCGTGCGCTGGGGCGATAGGCCCGCCACGTCGTCGCCGGGCACCTCGCCCACGCCCGGCGGCCGGGTTCCCCGCCCCTGACGGCGTCGGGGCGGAGAACCGGGCTGGGCACCGTGCCCACCGGCCGGCCCAGGCCGGCGACAAGCCGATGGTCCGGCGGGCATCGCCCGCGCGGCACCCTCCGCGCGTGTCCTCATGACGGCGGCCGGCCGGAAGCCGGGCCCGATGCCAGCTCACCGCCGGGCTCGATCAGAAACCACCGCTCGGCGACATCGGCAACAACCCGCCGAGCCCTCATCGACCGCTTATCGGGCCGGGGTACCGAAGTTCTGCGTCCAGTAGACCCGGAAGCTACCGCGGGGGTTTTCCGCGAACCCGACACCCACCTCGGTCAACGCGCAGTTCAGGATGTTCGCCCGGTGGCCGGAGCTCTTCATCCACCCGGCCACGACCTTCTCCGGCGTGCCATACCCGGCCGCGATGTTCTCGGCAGCACGCTGGTACCGGTATCCCTCCGCCCGAATCCGCTGGGTGAACGTGCGGCCGTTCCTACTGGTGTGCGAGAAGTAGTTCTTGGCCGCCATGTCCGTGCTGTGTTTGCGGGCCGCCCGGCCCAACGCCGCGTTGGCCCGCAGCGCCTTGCAGCCGTTCCGCTTCCGCTGCTGGTTCGTCAGGTCAATGACCTTGCGCTCGACGGCCGCCGGGTCCGCCAGGGGCCGCGCCGAGGCCACGGCGCCCGCGCCGGGTGCGGCGGGCGACGGCCCGGCCAGCGCGGGCACCGTCACCGCCAACAGCAGGGCACCCACGCAGCCGACCACCGCGCTCGCGCCGGCGATTTTCCTCATGGCCGTATTCCTCCTCGCCACCACATTCCGTGGGATCGGGGTCAGTCGGAACTCAAACGCCGGTCATCGTGATCTTCCCTGCGCACTCGATCAACCCTTCGTTCGTATGGCCTTTATCTCACCGTAATCATCTGCACGAATCATGGTGGTACCGATTTTCGAACGTCCCCGCACATGAAGACCAGGTCACGCAACCTTCGGGCGGCAGACGACGCGAGGAGATTCGACGGCCATCAGAAGGATACGAAACAGGGGCGTCTAGTATTGTTTGTTTCTATTATCTCGGAACTGCTGCGACTACAGCATCTATCACCCGACGAATGCCGTTGACCCGCGAACACACAGCAATGAACCGGTCACGCTGGGATATCGAGGCAAAGCTCGGCCCTTGAATGGGTGATGGCCCGGTCACCGCAGGTGGCGGCGCCGGGCCATCACCCATTGCCCAGGGGTGTGACGTGATGTACCACGAAACGTACGGACTCTTGCGCGAGATGACCGCACCGCATCCCGGTCAGCGGACCGCGCGCACGTCACCGTGAACGGCCTGCCCGACGGCCGGGTGCAGGTAACCGTCCCGGCCGGGCAGACAAGCGGCGGCCCGGTCATCGGTGGCGAGGAACTCGCCGAGGCAGCGGCCGAACTGGCTGTGCCCGCGGGCGTTGGGGTGGAAGGACTCCTGGGTGGCGTGGTTGGACCGCTGGTCATCGGTCAGCGCGTGCCAGTCCACGATCAGCCGGGAGAACCATTCCTTGCTCAGGTCGGAGCCACCGGCGCACGCCTCATGGCCACGACCGGCACGGGACAGGTCGAGGAAGCGGACCCCGGACTGATCGGCCGCACGCCGAAGGCCCGCGGCCAACTGGATGACCGCGTTGCTCTCCACCCAGTGCAGGTCGTCCTTGCGGAACGGACAACCGTTGAGGTTCTGCAGCTCGACAGGGATCCGCGGCCCGACCGGCGCGGCGTAGGACAGCAGCACCAGCGCATAGCTGTCATCGGGGTAGCCGGCCGCACGCATCACGTGGCGGATATCGGTGAGGGCACGGACGACTTTCGGCACCATGCGGTCGATCCGGTCCAGCCACTCGGACTCCAGCTCCGGGTGGCAGTCACCGCCACGACGCTCGGAGGGGCGCAGGCAGCGGGAGACGACGTCGCCGAACCGCGGGTCGTCGTTGGCGCCGATTCCGACGACGATGCCTTGGATGCGGTACTCGCGGGCCACCGTAGTCAGGCGGGCGGCCTGGCTGGTCTCGGTGTACTGGGTGGCCTCGCCGAGCGCGACATCGGCGCTGTTGGCCCCGGAGCAGGCGAGGTTGACGGTGGCGTCGATACCCGGGAGCGCCGTGCGGTGGATGAGGGAGTTGGGTGAGCGGTGGCACCAGTTGCCGTTCTCCCCGTTCGTGCCGGGCTCGTAGTCACCGGCCGCCTCACCGGAGATGGTGCTGTCGCCGAGGGAGACCAGGGCATGCGGCTTGTCCTCGGGCGGCGCCGGCGGTGTCGGCACCTGCCGGTCGCTGACGAGGATGAGAAGGAAGAAAACCGGCAGCAGCAGGAGGACGAGCAGCCGGTGTCGCAGGGGCCGCATCAAGGTCAGTGTAGGTGGATTCGGGGGACACAGCGTCGGCCGGCGGGGCGAAGTCAACCGGACCACCCGCCCGACCCGGTCCGAACCCACCCCGACCACCGTGCCGGAGCCCGCGCGCCCTGGCACGGGCCGGTCGACGCCCTCAACCAGGCTGAGCCGGCGACCACATGTCATCACCGAGACGTCACTCAGGGTAGTTACTCGACGCTCCACAACCCCAAACAGGGCCTCACCCAACGCCCGCGGTCACAGCCTGTTCGGCCGCGGTTTCATCCGGCTCCAGGTCGATGTCGCGCAGCTCGTGGTCCCACCGTGCGATGCGGTAACCATCCACAACCGTCTACCGAGCCGAAGGCGGAGCCCGTCTCCAGCGGTGGAACCCGTCTGCGTCGCGGTGTTCCTGTCGTTGCTGGTGTGCTGGAGGCGCGCTGGCTGAGGTTCGGCGGTTTGGTGTGGTAAAGGGGAATTAATTTAGTCAACACTGAAATAATTCTGGAAACAGTAAAGACCGCGGCGTTGGCTGCTGCGGTCGCGGTGTCGCCGCCTCCGTCCCGACGCCGCTCCCCTACCCCGCGGCAACTCCACTGGTCCGGGGACGTTCCCGACGGAGAGCGTCCCAGCGGCCAAGGTTCTCCCGGCCAGGCAGGATTGGCGAGAACAGAGACTGGACGAAGCATCCGCGTCGAGCTGCCACCGGAGCCGCATCAACCATTGCAGCCGGTCTGAACAGCCCGAGCACTCGCCGGTTCCGGGGTGCTGTCAACGACGCCCGGGAATCCCGTTACGGGAGCTCAGTGGAGTTCGCGTACGTCGGTCAGCTCGTAATGCAGAGTCTGCGTGCGCATGAGCTTATGCGTCAGCGGCACGATGACCCCGTGCAGGAGCGGATACTTGCGCCTGATCAGCTCACCCGCCGCGGCTGACTCCTCCCCCGACAGCAGCCGGGCGGTGGCCTGCACCGACGCCCCACCGGTGGGTTTTCCCGTCCAGGTACAGGGCTGGAACCGTACCTCGGGGAAGTTGCGCAGCCGCTTGTTCTTCGACGCCTTCGCCGGCGTGCGGAAGAAGGCCCGGTCACCCCGCACCACGATGTTCATCGGAGTGTCGACCCAGCTCCCGTCCCGCTTGCGCGTCCGCAGAAGCACGACCTTCTCGGTCACGAAACGCTGCAACACCGGCGGAACCTGCTGCTCGGTCATCGCACATCCCCAACCGCTCGCGGCGACTCTGGGGCCATGATAGGGAGCCCCAGTGCCCTCACCGCACGTCAACGATACGAACAACACGAACGAGAACCGGTGTTAGGGCCAGCACACTGGCCACCACAGCGCAATCCCCGAGCCCCCGCACGCGACTGTCCACATCGGAAAGTACGGTGCTCGGGCATCACCCATGGCCGAGCACCCCCTGAATCCGAACTAGACCGCCGGTGGTCGATCCTCGTAGGGAGTGGACAGCACCACCGTCGTGCGGGTGGAGACGTTGGCCGACTCCCGGATCTGCCGCAGCAGCTCCTCCAACGCCAACGGCGAGGCCACCCGCACCCGCAGGATGTAGGACTCGTCGCCGGCCACCGAGTAACACGCCTCGATCTGCGGCAGGTGTTCCAACCGCTGCGGGTAGTCGTCAGGCGCGGCCGGGTCGATCGGCGTCAGCGAGATGAACGCCGTCAACCCCAACCCGACCAGCTCGCCGTCCAGCTTCGCCGCATAGCCCTTCACCACGCCACGCTGCTCCAGCCGGCGCACCCGCTGGTGCACGGCGGACACGCTCAGCCCGACCCGTTCGGCCAGGTCGGTGTAGCTGCACCGGCCCTCCGAAGCCAGCTCCCGCAGGATGGCCCTGTCGATCGGTTCCAACTGAGCCACCGGGTCCTCCTTCACGCCCCGACCGGTCAGGCCGGCACCGACACCAGCTCGCGTGGGCGGTTGTTCACCGTCTCCGCACCGTCCTCGGTGACCACCACGATGTCCTCGATCCGGGCGCCCCACCGGCCCGGCAGGTAGATCCCCGGCTCCACGCTGAACGCCATCCCGGCCTCCAGCACCAGGTCGTTACCGCCCACGATGTAGGGCTCCTCGTGCACGTCCAGGCCGATGCCGTGCCCGGTGCGGTGCACGAAGAACTCGCCGAACCCGGCCTCGGCGATGACCGAACGGGCCGCCACGTCGATCGACTCCGCGGTGGCCCCCGGCCGCACCGCGGCCACGGCCGCCGCCTGGGCCCGCTGCAGCACCGCGTAGGTCTCGGCCACGTCCGGATGCCCCGGCTCCCCCACCACGTAGGTGCGGGTGCAGTCGGAGTTGTAGCCCTCGGGTACCGGGCCGCCGATGTCCACGACCACCACGTCCCCGGCCTGGACGACCCGGTCGGACAGGTCGTGGTGCGGGCTGGCCCCGTTGGGGCCGGAACCCACGATCACGAACTCTGCCGACGTGTGCCCCTCGGCCACGATCGCGGCCGCGATGTCGGCGCCCACCTCGGCCTCGGTGCGACCCGGACGCAACCACTCGCCCACCCGGGCGTGCACCCGGTCGATCGCCGCACCGGCCCGCCGCAACGCCTCGATCTCGGCGGTGTCCTTGCGCATCCGCAGGTCGCGCAGCACCGGCCCGGCCAGGACCTGGTGGGTGTCGGGCAGTGTGTCGCGCAGCCGCAGCGCGTGCAGGGCCGGCATCACGTCGGCCACGGCCAACCGAGCCGGCCGGCCGGCCGCGCCGCGCAGCAGCTCGGCCACGAGCTGGTACGGGTCCTCCCCGTCCACCCAGGTCACGACCTCGACGCCCAGCTCGCCGGTGGGCACGCCCGCATAGCCGGGCTCCTCCAGCTTGGGCAGCAGCAGGGCGGGTGCGGCCGTGCTCCCGGCGGCCGGCAGGACCAGGCAGGACAGCCGCTCGAACGACTCACCGCCGACCCCGAGCAGGTACCGCAGGTCCGAACCGGGCGAGACGAGCAACGCGTCCAGGTCGGCCTTGGCGGCGGCGGTGCCGGCCCGCTCCAGGCGGGCCCGCAGCACCGAGGGGTCCAGTGCGGGAGTGGTCGTGGTCGACATGGACCTGAGCCTAATGTGCGGAGGTGACGGGCACGTTCGCCCGGGGGCGCACGACCGTGGTGTCCAGCGTCCGCCAGTCAGGGAACACCAGTGGGCACAGCGTGACCAGCAGATACACCACACCGGCGGACACAAACCCGCCAGGCAGGCCCCACGTCGCAACCGCCACGTCCGCCCCGAGTGCACCCAGCGGCGTGGCCGACAGCGCACCCGCGTTCAGCATGCCCATCACACGACTGCGGAACTCCTCGGGCACCCGATCCAACACGACGACACCCGACAGCGGGTTCAGCGTTCCGCCGAACATCCCGGCCACGAACATCGCGAGCGCGAGCCACCACAGCCCCGGGCCCAGGAGGAATACCGCGGTGCGTGGTGCGCCCCCAATGAAGAAAATGAAGAAGCAGACGGTGTAGACGGCCCACCGGGACATCCGGTGGCCGAGACAGCCGTAGCCGATGCTGCCGAGCACCGCCCCGGCGCCGCCCCCGCCGAAAAGCAGGCCAACGCAGCCACTCCCGCCGAGGACCTCCCTGCCATACAAGGGAATGAGGATGGCCAGCCTCGCTCCAGCGTGTCTGGCCGCGGGCTTCGGGGGAGGGTGATCGATGCGGTCCTGCGTCGCGATGTCAGCTTCGCTTGCGGCGGAAGGCGTCGATGCCGTTGCGACGCAACATGGTGACCAGGGTTTTCCACCACGGCCGCGCCGGGTCGGGATCCGCGCCGTCGCCGAGGCGCTGCAGCTGGTCGGTGTGCCACTGCAGGTCCAACGCCCCGTCGAGCACCCGAAAATTGCCGATCCTCGACAGCGGTCCCCGCCTGCTGAACGAGATGGTCCCCGCGGGCAGGCGGTCGTTGCGCTCGGCGAGAACGCCCGCCGCCGCGTCGGTAGTGAGGCACGTCGGCCGACCGAGCCCGACCACATCGCAGGCTCCCGAGCCGATCGCCTCCGCCATCGCCGCGCGGGACCGGAAACCCCCGGTGACCGCAAGGGGAACGTCGGTCGCGGTCTCCCGGACCGTCTGCGCGTACTCGAGGAAATAGGCTTCACGAGCGCGGGTGCTGGCCGCCCGGATTCGGCCGCGGCCCATCATCGCCGGGGACTCGTAACTGCCGCCGCTGATCTCGATCAGGTCGACGCCCTCGCCCGAGAGGTTCTCGAGCACGGACCGGGACTCGGCCTCGGTGAATCCGCCGCGTTGGAAGTCCGCGGAGTTGAGTTTGATGCCGACGGCGAAGCTGGGCGTGACGCGGGTGCGGATGCGACGCACGATCTCCAGCATGAACCGCCGACGCCGCTCGGGGTCTCCTCCCCAGCGGTCGGTGCGCTGGTTGGCCAGCGGTGAGAGGAACTGGGACACCAGGTAGCCATGGGCGCCGTGGATCTGGACCCCGTTGAACCCGGCGGCCTCGGCAATGGTCGCGGCTGTGGCGAAGCGGTCGATGATGTCTTCGATCTCGGCTTCGGTCAGCGCCCGGGGCGTGACCATGCCGGGGATCCTTGGCGCGATCGCTGAAGGCGCGACGGGGCGGCGCCGGGTCACCAGCGGGTTGGCCTGCCGGCCCGGGTGGTTCAGCTGCACCCAGATCGGGCTCCCGCCGTCCTGGGCGGCCTTGGCCCAGCGGGCCAGCCCGTCGAGGTCGCGGTCGTCCTCGATGACGACGTTGCCCGGTTCGCCGAGATAGTCGCGATCAACCATAACATTGCCGGTGATCACGAGCCCGTACCCGCCGGTGCCCCAGCGCCGGTAGAGACGCTCCAGCCGCACGCCCGGGCCATGGCCGTCGGCGAGCGCCTCGCTCAGCGCCGACTTCATCAACCGGTTGGGCAGAACCTGCCCGCAGCGGAGCGGCAACGGGTCACTCAGTGCGGCTACTGGGCACTCCTGACCCTCGGGTGATGCCATCGCGGCCCCCGTTATGTCGAGTTGCATAACCTGAGGCTGGCGACGCTACCTGCGACCACGAGTAACAGTCAATGGGGTCGGGAGCCGTTCGGCGCCGGGCCTTCCATTCAGCGGCCGGCGCAGGAGCCACCGGGTTCAGACGCCGAGGGTCTGCCGCAGCAGCAGGGTGAGTTCCGACTCCACCTCGTCGAGGGGATTCATGCTGCGCTGCGTCTGGCACATCGTGATCGCACCCTCGATCGCGGCGACCACGAAGGTCGCCAGCGACCGCGCCCGGCGCGGCACCACGTCCTGCGCCACCAGATAGTCGGTGAGCAGCTCCCGCCAGGCATCGAAGGCATCGGACGCCGCCTGCCGGGCCTTGGGATACTCCACCCCGGCGACCCCGGCCGCCACGATCGGGCACCCTGCGGCGCAGTCACTCCGCCCCAGCATGGAGCGCCACAGCTCGATCATCCCGCGAAGCGCCTCGAGCGGATCATCGGAATCCGTGCAAGCCCGAATGGCGGCCGTCATCCACTCGCCCGCGTGCCGGGTCGCGTCCTCGGCCAACTGTGCCTTGCCGTCCGGGAAGTAGTGATAGATCGAGCCACGCGGCGTCTCACTGTCCCGGATCACGTCGGCGAACGCCGTCGCCGACAACCCGTGGATCTGGAACAACCGCACCGCGCTGGCCACCATCCGGTCCCGGACCCCACTACCCATCGACTTGGATGCCCTCCCCTCGCCATGTATGTGAACTGACATAACAGCAGTTTAGAGCTTCCCTGACACGGCCGCGTGGGTCTCGCACGGATTTCGGCTCCTGCCGCCGCTCGGCCAGGCCGGATCCTGCTCTTCTCTGCTGCGCTCTGGCGCCAGCCCTCAGTGGGGTGCCGGTGAGGGAGTTGTAATCAGCCGCCCGGCGACGAGTCGGGCAGGTGGCCGTTAACGCGATGCCGACTGCGTCCTGAGCCTCAGCCTGTCACCGAAGTTCTCCACCCAACCTGGTCCCTCGCGACCGCAATGAGTCGCACAAGGCGGTCGCCACGTCGTTTGCGGCTGGTGGAGCCTGCTGATCGGCATTTGAGGATATGTTGGAAGTTGATTTAATTGACACTGAAGCTATTGCGCATCCAGTTTTCGTTGTCCCTGAGTCGCGGTGTCGGGCCGGCCTGGCAGGCTGTGGCCGTGACCGGTCCCCTGGTGCTGCTGGACGCCGCAAGCCTGTACTTCCGCGCCTACTTCGCGTTGCCGGACTCGATCAAGGCGCCGGACGGAACCTCGGTGAACGCCGTGCGCGGCTTCACCGACATGGTCGCGAAGCTCATCACCGACCGCCGCCCCGGACGGCTGGTCGCCTGCCTCGACGCCGACTGGCGCCCGGACTTCCGAGTCGCCGCCATCCCCTCCTACAAGGCGCACCGCCTCGCCGACGAGGAGGCCAACGCCGAGGAGGTGCCCGACACCCTCACTCCCCAGGTCCCGGTGATCCTCGAGCTGCTCGCCGCGTTCGGCATCGCCACCGCCGAGGCCGAGGGGTACGAGGCCGACGACGTGATCGGCACCCTCGCCGCCCGGGAGGACACCGACCCCGTCGTGGTCGTCACCGGCGACCGCGACCTGTTCCAGCTCGTGCGCGAGGAGCCGACGCCGGGCCGCGTGCTCTACGCGGGTCGCGGCCTGAGCAAGGCCGAGGTGTACGGGCCCACCGAGCTGGCGGAACGCTACGGGCTCCCGCGCGAGCGGGCGGGTGCCGCCTACGCGGAGATGGCGGTGCTACGCGGGGACCCTTCCGACGGCCTCCCCGGTGTCGCCGGGATTGGCGAGAAGACCGCTGCCAGGCTCATCACCGAGTTCGGATCCCTGGCCTCGCTGCTCGCCGCGGCCGATGACGAGACGGATCGACGGCTCAGGCCCGCGGTGCGCGCCAAGCTCCTGGCGGCCAAGGACTACCTCGCCGCGGCACCCGGCGTCGTCAATGTCGTCACCGACTCCCCGGTTCATCTCGACCGCCCCGACACCCTTCCCCACGAGCCGAAGGATCCCGAGCACGTCGCCGAACTCCGTGCGCGCTGGGGGCTCGGCGGCCCCGTCGACCGCCTGCTCACCGCGCTGCGTGGACGTCCGTGGTCGCCTGAATAACCAACCGAGCCAGCCGCCCCCTTGGTTCTGGGAGGCATGTGAGAAGGCGACATGGAAGTGTTGGCCGCAATGCTGCGCGAGGACGCACGAAACACGATGCCGCCGATGCCTTCCTGCATGGTTGGCCGGGAGACCCTAATCAGGGCGCGGACGAAGGTCATGGTGGGACCCGAGACGCGTGGGGCGACATGCGCGTCGTGCCCGTCTGGGTCAACCGACAGCCCTCGGCCACGGAGTCGGCGACGCCCTCGATCGGCGGGAGTCCCTCCGGGGTAAGCCGTACCCGGTCCCCTTCGTTGAGCGGCTCTGTGACGCCGAGTTCCCGCAACAACACCGGCCAAGCCTCCTCCGCGGCAGAGGACGGTGGTGCATCGGCCTCGACGTAGGTGGCAGGCCGGCCAGCGAAGTGCTTCAGGTAAAGCGCGAGGGTGTGGAGGTACATGTCCCAGCCGTGGCTGGTCAGGTCCTCATACCCACTGTCCCAGTTGTCGCTGAGAAAACCACTGTGTACGAAGCGGAGCACCGTGCTACCGCCTTCGCGGGCCTCGATCAGGTACTCGAAGGCGTGGGTGGTGCCGTCCTCGGCCGCAGGAAGCCGCACCGAGAAGTGGTTGGGCGGGTTCCAGGCGACGACGGTGGCCCCCTCGGGAACCGCCTGGGTTTCGAACAACCACGCGGCGGGGGTGGTGATGGCCTCCCACACCTGCTCGGGCGTGGCGTCGAGCTCGGCCTCCTTGCGCATCTCGAACTCGCGCGGCATGTCAGGTCTCCTTCGCTGCGGTGGTGTTGTCCCCGGTGCGGACGCTGGGGTGGATCGCGACGACCAGGCGGTGCGTCCGCCCGCCTTCGGCCTTCTCGTCGTGGTACTTGCCGACCAGGTGACGGCCACGGTCAGCTCGGCGGCGAAGGCGACGCGGTCGGCCGCCGAGGCGAACCGCACCTCGCCGTCCATCGCGAAGGTGGTGAGCCGCTTACGGGCCTTGCTCGCCCCGGTGATCAGTCGCCCCACGTCCCGTACCAGGCGGGCCGCGACGGCGAGCAGCCAGCGGGCCGACAGCTGGTCCGGTGAGCGGGCGGGATCGGGCTGGACCTCGGCGAGGGCACTCGGGGAGATCACGTACGACGCCGCGGTGGCGCGCAGGATCCGCTCGGTGCAGTTGCCCTTCCGCCGCTCCTCAACCAGCTCGACGAGCCCATGCCGCTCCAGGGCCCTCAGGTGGTAGTTCACCTTTTGCCTGGGTAGACCCAGCCCGGCGGCCAGCGTCGTCGCCGAGCCCGGTTCGCCCAGCTCCGCCAGCAGCCGGGCCCGCACCGGGTCCAGGGTGACCTCGGCCGCCGCTGGATCCTCGATCACCGCCACGTCGAGCATGTCCGTACGGTGCTGCCGACAACTCTTCTTGTCGAGACACGCAACTGTCGGCGATCGTGTTCACAAGGGCCCCGGCTGGTCCCCGCGGGCGCCGGGCACACGACACCGTCGGCCGCCCCGCCGAACCGGCTGGCGACGAGGACGCCGCGCTACGCGCGAGTCGAGGAAAACCTCGCACAGAATCTCCCGTGATCATTCACACAACGGCACGCAGGACGGCAGCGACGAAACCTCCAGAATAGACATAACCGCAACACATGACCAAAAACAACGGACCCCAATATTTCGGAGATCAACCACCACGACCGGGGTTTCCCATAATTACCGCAGGATCCGTGTCCGACTTGCCCGAAAAATCACTACGTCCAACCGGGAAAAGGTGATCAACAACACAGTGCGAACACCTGTACATCGCCACGAAGACCGCGGTGACACAACGGGTTCACGCCCTACGTCACGTAGCACATCGCCCGCACGGGCGCACCGGAACGCGACACGAAGGTGTTATAGTTAATGACGGGGCCAGCACGTGACCAGGGGATGACCTACAGGTTCTCCCCGTTCCTTCCTGCCCGCCGGAAGTCTTCCTTTCACCTGGTGTGGGCACGGCCCCGCGAACCGCCCCCACCCCGTACCGGGATTAACTATGCCTATTTACAAGTTACCCGAACTCGTCGCGCACGCAAGAGCGAATTCGTCATTCTACGGGAGGTTGTACACCGACCTCGGCCGGGCACCGGGCCGGCTGGCCGATCTCCCCGTCGTCGACCACGAACGGTTCTGGGCCGCCAACACCCTCACCGACAACCAGGTGCTGACCGGACCGCTGTCCAATGGCCTGGTGTTCCGCAGCGGTGGCACCACCGGCACCCCCAAGTTCGCGGTGTACACCCACGAGGAGTGGCGCACCTTCACCGCCGCCTTCGGCCGCGGGATCGCGGCGGCGGGCGTGCGCACCGGTGACCGGGTCGCCAACCTCTTCTATGCCGGTGACCTTTACGCCAGTTTCTCCTTCGTCTCGCGGTCGCTGGAACAGGCCGCGCCTGCCGTGCTGGAGCTGCAACTGGGTGGCCGGCTCCCGGTGGCAGCCCTTGCCTCGCCCATCACCGACTTCGCGGTCACCGTGCTCGCCGGCCTGCCCACCACGGTGCTCGCGCTCGCCGAGCACCTGGTCATGGCCGGTCGGACGCTGCCACACGTCCGCCTCATCCTGTTCGGTGGTGAGCTGTTCTTCGCCGACCAGCAGCCCCTGGTAGCGGCGGCGTTCCCCAACGCGGTCATCGGTTCTCTCGGGTACGCCAGCGTGGACGCAGGTCTCCTCGGCTGCCCGACCGGTGGCGAGGACACCCGCGTGCACCGGGTCTTCACCCCGGAGACCGTCGTGGAGATTCTCGACGAGACCACGGGCCAGCCCATCACCGGTGCCGGGCAGCCGGGCAAGATCGTGCTGACGAACCTCACCCGCAGGTTGCTGCCGATCCTGCGGTACCCGGTCGGCGACCGTGCCGAGTGGGTCGACCCGGACGCCGGCCTGTTCCGGCTGCTCGGCCGCTCCGAAGAGGGAGCCCGCGTCGGTCCGGTGGCCCTGCAGCTCACCGAGCTGCAGGAGGTCGTGGCCGCTGCCGACCACGACGGTCGGATCAGCGGGGTACAGGTGGTGTTACGGCACCTGGCGGGCAGGGACCAGCTCGTCCTGCGGCTGGTTGCCGGTGGCCCGGGCCTGGACACACTGGCCGAAGCCGTTCGCAAGCAACTCGACGCCGACCGGCCCCTGTTCGCCGACCAGGTCGCGACCGACGCCATCCATCCGTTGGCCGTGGAGTGGATCGGCGCCAGTGAGTTGGCCGTCAACCCGCGCACCGGTAAGCAGCTCCGGCTCGTTGACGAGCGCACCGCATGAGCGCCCCGGCACTGTCTGTACGGCGCGCCCGGTTGGCGCTGCGAGATCGGGACTTCGGCCCCGTCTGGTTCGTGGCGGTGATCGGCTGGTGCATCGGCCTGATCAACGTCAGGTTCATCGCCCTGTTCCTGGGCCCGATGCCGATTGCCGCCGTGTTGGCATCACTGTCCGCCCCCGATCGTGTCACCGAGGACACCAAGTGATCGTCGAATCCGCCTCGTCCCACGACATCGACGAGCTGATCCGTCTCTATCGTGCCGTCTACGGTCCTCACTACCCGCTTCCGCTGGGCACGGATCCGGTGGTGATGGCGAAGTTCATCAACAACCCGGACGTTCGGTGGCTGGTAGCCCGCCGACCCCAGGACCGGTCTCTCGTCGGCTCCGCCGTGTTGGAGATCGACCCACAACGCCGGATCGCCAAGATCGAAGGCGTCGTCGTCCATCCCGACCACCGGTCCGGGAAGGTGGCGCAGCACCTGGTGGCCGGCCTGAGCGACTTCGCCTTGTCGCCCGGCGGGCCGGTCGACTCGGTCTACGCGACCGCCCGAACGGTGTCACCGGCCCCGCAGATCATGTTCCTCCGTAACGGATATCTCCCGCTCGGGATCTTTCCCCACGCCCGCAAGCTGCAGCGTTACGAGACACTCGTCCTGCTGGCCCGGTTCGCCGACGGTGTGTTGAGTCGTCGGCATTCCCACGGCCCGCTCCCCGAGGCGTTGGGTTCGCTGCTGTCTGCGGCCGAACGGGCGGCCGGCCTGTCCTTTTATCCCGCCGAGGTGGTCGATACCCCGCCACAACCGACCGTGGCTTCCCGCCCCATGGACTGGGAACTGGCCAGCATCACCGGTATCGCCGACGGAGAGGTCCGTTACCCGTTCCACTCCCCCAACCTGCTCGCACAGGCCATCGACGGTTCCGTCACCGTGCGGGCAAACCTGGGCGAGAACGACGGGTACTGTGCCCTACTTGACGCAAACCCGGGCCTCACCGCACTGAACGCCCATTTGGAGAGCCTGGTGGACGTCCTCTCCCGGCAGGGCGTGCGCTACCTCGAGGCTCTCCTCCCGCTGGATCGGCCCGCCGACATCGACGCGCTCCTAGGGCAGGGCTTCTTGCCGACCGCGCTCTATCCGGCCATGCGGCGGGAGGGAGAGCTGTTCCGGGACCACGTCGTGCTCTCCCGTCTCCTCCAGCCGCTGGACTTCCGCGAGCTGGTGGTGGCTCGGCCGTTCGGGCCCTTCGTGTCCCACTACCTCGACCTGTGGACCGCCACCTACCTCGCTCCCCTTCGCGTCGCGAGCTGACCGCCAGGGGCACCAGTGGCGCCAGCCACCCGAACCCATGGCTGCCGGAAGGCATGAACAAGGACGTAGATGAGCAAGTACCTCAACCCGATCTCTGTTCCCGATCCCCAACTCCTCTCCGAGGTCCAGCGGCTCTGCGACATCGCCAACCCGTACGCCGCAGGAACCGACGTCGACGAACTCTTCCTGTCGGCGATGGAGCAGGCCAACACCTGGCACGCAAAGCGCTCGCCGTTCTTTCGCAGCCTGTGGGACGCCAAAGGAGCGTCCCCGGCGAGCATCGACGGTCTCGGCGAGCTCCCGATGGTGCATGCCAACCTGTTCAAGACGCACGAGATCCTGTCGCTCGATCCCGCAGCCGTCTCCCTGCACCTGACCTCCTCCGGGACGAGCGGTCAGAAGTCGCAGATGTTCTTCGACGAGTGGACCATCCGTGCGGCGCAACGCATGGTGGCCTTCATCTTCGACCACTACGGGTGGATCACCCCGGACCAGCCGGTCAACTACCTGTTGTCCAGCTACCAACCGACCCCGGGCTTCAAGCTGGGCACGTCCTTCACCGACAACTACCTCTGCGACTTCGCACCGGCGAACTCCGTGGAGTACGTCCTACGCCATACCGGGCAGGGCCACGAGTTCGACATGTTCGGGACAATCCAGGCGATGGTGCGATTCGCCGAGGAAGGCATGCCGGTGCGGATCCTCGGCTTCCCCGCCTTCCTCTATTTCACGCTGGAGCGGATGCGGGACCTGGGTGTGCCGCCGCTGCGGCTACACCCGGATTCACTGGTGTTCTTCGGCGGGGGCTGGAAGGGCCACGCGGACAAGCAGATCGCCAAGACCGAGCTCTACGACCTGGTCGAGCACCACCTGGGCATCCCGAACGAGCGGCTTCGTGACGGCTTCGGCTCCGTGGAGCACTGCGTACCGTACGTGGAGTGTCGAAACCACAACTTCCACGTTCCCGTGTGGTCGCGTGTGCTGATCCGATCCGTGTCCGACCGCCGGGCCCTGCCCTTCGGTGAGCGCGGCTTTCTCCAGCTCGTCTCGCCCTACGTCACCTCGGTGCCCGCACAGAGCGTCGTCATGGCGGACCTGGCCTCACTGTACCCGGCCGCTGAGTGCGGTTGCGGTCTGTCCACCCCGTGGTTCGTGGTCCACGGCCGGGCCGGTATCAGCCGCAACCGGAGCTGTGCCGTCGCCGCCGCCGAGCTACTCAAGGGAAAGTGATCGACATGCACCACCTCTGGCAGGGCGAGTGGCTCGGGAACGACGAGGTCGAACAGCGGCTCGCCAGCCTCGACTCTTTCGTCCATCTCGCGCTGGAACGCCCGTTGGACCGGCAACTGGTCATCTCCGCGTGTGACCGCCTCTCGGTCGCGTTGCTCGACACGGAGAGCTCGACGCACGCCCGGTTACGGGAAACGCTGCTCGCAGCAGGATCCGACCCGGATGAGGTCACGAGCACGCTCACCGAGGTCGGGCTGTTCCTGCGGCGTGAGGACCTGGAGCGCAAGGTCCGCCGCGAGCTGGGCGGCGTCGACGCCGGACGGCTCGCCCGGCCCGACGCCCGAACGCCTGTCTTCGAGGCGTGGGTGCCGGTCGGTGTGCTCGTTCACGTGTTGCCGGCCAACTCCGCCACGGTCGGACCGCTGGCCATCGTCGAAGGCCTCCTCGCCGGAAACCTCAACATCGCTAAGGTCAGCAGCCGCGATACGCTCTTCACCCATCACGTGATCGCCGAGCTGGCCGCGCTGGATCCCTCTGGCCGGATCGCCGAGCACGTCGTGGTCCTGCGGTTTCCCTCCCACAACACGGCATGGCTGGACGCGCTGTGTACGCAGGCGGACACCGTTGCGGTGTGGGGCGGTGAACAGGCGGTGTCGAGCGTCGCCGAACACGTGCCCGCCGGCTGTCGGCTCGTCGAATGGGGCCCGCGGATCTCCTTCGCCTATCTCACCGCCGATTCCTCGACGGACCCGGCGGTTCGCCGTGCCCTGGCGCATGAGGTGTGTCAGGCCGAACAACAGGCGTGTGCCAGCCCCCAGGTGGTCTATGTCGACACCGAGGACACTTCCGAGGTGTTCGCCTTCGCCCAGCAGCTCGCGGACGAGCTGGCCACGCTGAGCCCGAGGATTCCCAGGCAGGAACCCGAGCTGTTGGAACAGGCCGAGATCAGCAACGTGACGATGGTCGCGGAACTCGAGGCCCACCTCGGCATGACCAGGGTGTACAGCGACCCGGCCGGGTCATGGCGTGTCCTGGCTGATTCCCGGTCCGAGTTGCGCACCTCACCGCTGTATCGAACGGTCTGGGTGAAGCCGCTGCCCCGCAGGCAGATCGTGCGGACCCTGCGACCGATGCGGCGGTACCTCCAGACGGTGGGGCTCGCCGCTGACCGGCTCGACACCGCGGTGCTGGCCCGATCTTTCCTCGCCACCGGTGTGCTCCGGGTGACGCCGATCGGTTCGATGCTGGAGAGTTATCCCACCGAGCCGCATGACGGGGTCTATGCACTTCCCCGCTACAGCCGACGAGTGAGCGTGCGCCTGGACGACCGGTTCGTCACCGACAGCTGCCTGGACGACCTCGTCCACGCTCCTGCGGCAACGACACCATCGGACAGCCCCGTAATGACCAAGGACGACTTCCAGAACATGCGGGTCGAGCCACGTCACGCGGAGCTGTTCTTCAAAAGCGGTGGCAGCTCCGGTGTCCCGAAGCTGTCGGTCTTCACCTACGACGACTACCACGAGCAGATGCGCTGCACCGGAGAGGGCCTGCTCGCGGCCGGGTTCGACCCGGCGGCCGACCGCGCCATGAACCTGTTCTTCGGCGGCGGGCTCTACGGAGGTTTTGTCAGCTTCTTCTCGGTCCTGGAGTCGCTACGCGCCGTGCAGTTCCCCATGGCTGCGGTGGGCGACTACGCCGCTGTTGCCGAGACGATCGCCGGCCACGGGGTGAACACCCTGTTTGCGATGCCCTCCTATCTGCTGCGGCTGTTCGACGCAGGTGCGAACGTCCTGCGGGAATACGGTGGGGTACGCAAGATTTTCTACGGAGGCGAGCACTTCAACCCACGTCAGGTGCAGCGACTGCGCGACCAGTTCGGCATCGAGCTGATCAGGTCGGCGGTGTACGGCAGCGTCGACGCCGGCCCACTGGGCCACCAGTGCTCGCACACCGAGTCCCGGGTCCACCACCTGTTCACCAGGCTGCACACCCTGGAAATCCTCGACCCCCAACAGGATCGGCCCGTCGGCCCGGGCGAGGTCGGCCGGTTGGTGTTCACTGCGCGGCTGCGGACCGGCCAGCCACTTCACCGATACCAGATCGGCGACCTGGGCCGATGGGTTGCGGGGGACTGCGGCTGTGGACGCCGCACGCCGCGTTTCGAGCTCCTGGGCCGGTTCGGTGACGTGTTCCGGATCGCGTCGATTTTCCTGAACTACCAAAGGTTCGTCACAATCGCCGAGGAAGAGCTCGCTTACGCCGGCGAGCTGCAGATCGTGCTCCGAGCCGACGGGAACAGGGAGTCGGTTGTCGTACGGCTCGACGCCGACCGGACTCCGCCGGAGGTTGACTGCGGGGCCACCTTCCTCCGGCACTACGCGGACCTCCGGGAGGTCGTCGACACCGACGGGCTGCTGAGCTTCGCGGTCGAGGCGGTGCGGCCCGAGACCATGGCCACGACGCCGGGTAGCGGCAAGCTGCGTCGCGTGGTCGACGAGCGGGACCTCGGCTGACCCGAACTCGGCGGCGACGGTCAGCGCGGAACCTGCCACTTCGGGGGCGGGCCATGTCCGGGGACTTGGCCCGCCCCGACATTCTTCGTACTCGGTCGCCCACGTACCGCCGAAGGCCTGGGGACGGAGCTACCAGACGTCGCCGGTGCGCCAGTCGCACATCAGCGGCGCCTGCAGGTCGAAGGGGCCGGTGCAGGGGGTGAGTAGAACGAAGATGTAGCCATCCTCGTCCGGGGTGCGTTGCGGCTTCCCGTCGATTTCGGCCAGGGTGGGACCGAGCACGCGTTGCCAGCCGAGGCTCTGGTAAAGCCTCGCGCCCTCCTCGGTGGCGCCCAGGGCACCCAGCTCGAAGTTGTCCCGGATGTATTCGGAGGCTGCGGTCATCACGGCGCGCCCGTGCCCGCACCCTCGGGCGTCCTCCCGCACCCCCACACCTTCCACATAGCCGGTGCGGTACCGGCGCCGCCGGGAGGTCAGCACACGCTCGACCACGGAGGCGTGTGCGATGGGCTGTTCCTTCTCCGAAATCACGAAGTGCCAGCCGCCCAGTGTGTGGTCCCAGTCCTCCTGGCTGAAGTCATCCTCGAAGACGTCGTCGAGCAGTCCGCGCAGGGCGGCTGTCTCCTTGGGGGTCAGGTCCTCGGTTGCTACCGCGCGGAGTTCGGCCACGTTACTGAGCTTGCCACGGTGCTGTCCGACCGATGGCAATGTTTTCCGGTTCATCCCTTTCCCGACCGTAGGGTTCCGGCTGGTGGATGGGTCGGGGGGCGTGCGCACCCACCAGCCGGAAGCTCAGCCCAACAGGAGCTCGGCCACCTGCTCGCCGGTGCCACCGAGCGTCCCCAGGGCGTCCCGCAGCGCCTCGGCTCGGCCATGGGGCCGGCCCGCCATGATCTTGTCCGTCTCGGCCTCGCTCAACCCGGCATCGGTCAGCACGACCCGGGCCTGCCCCGCACCGAGCAGTTCGAACCACCGGATTCCCAGGCGTTCCCGCGCGGCACGGGTGAGCGCTCCGTAGAGGCGCAACCGGGCCATCCCACCGTCGGGGTAGACGTCCAGCCGCACGTGGGTGGCGACTTCGTCGACGGCGACCGGGAACCGGTGCCGGGTGTCGGGCTGCAGCCGCGTCCTGGGCAGGATGTCGAACCAGGCCGCCGGGTCCTCCGGGTTGGTCGTGCCACGCACGGACGCCCAGCCGGGCGCGTTACCCACGAAGTGTGTGGTGTCCAACTCGGCCAGTGTGATGCGACCGGTCTCGGCCAGGCGCACGCTCACCCAGTCGTTGTCGCCGTCGCGGCGGCGTGCGGTCTCCCATCCCTCCGCCATCCCCCGGGCCTGTCCGGGCGCGATGAGGTTGTTCGGCGACGAGTAGAACTTGTTGCTGCAGTCCAGAACGCTCGCGCCGGCTTCCAGTGCGGCGAGGTTCACCGGCCCGGCGTCGAGCAGCCGGGGATCGGCGACGGGTTCTCCGTGGACCCGGAGCCGGGCCACGCCGCCATCGGGATAGATGCACAGCCGGACGTGGGTGATCCGCTGCTCCACGTCGACCGCGAACGTGTTCTTGGTGTCCCCCTTCACCGGGGAGCGGGGTACCAGCGGTACCCACTCGGCTTCGGCCAGCTCGGCCGACGACGGGTAGCCCTCCGCCGAGGCGCCCTCGACCGAGACCTCGGGCGGGTAGTTCCCCGTGAACCACGAGGTGTCGACGACAACGCCGCGTACCACGCCGGGCAGGCCGAGCCGCACGATGGCCTGGTCGTACCCGGGCTCGCGCCGGCGGCGGGTCTCCCAGCCGTCGTAGATCTGTCCCTTGTGGCCGAAGGCGTGCGGATGGAACACCGCGTCCTCGGGCTTGATGAGGTTCTCCCGCTCGGCGAACAGCTCGTCGTTGGCGAACACCACGCCGCCGCCGAACCGGCGGGAGGCCAGGTCGGGCAGTTCGGTGAAGGAAGCGTCGGTCACGCGGCACCCCTCTCGAGTAGACGGCCGATCGGTTGGTCCCCGGTGATTTCCGTGCCGCGCAGCCAGGTGGAGCGCACCATTCCGGCCAGCGGCCGCCCGGCGTACGGGGTGACCGGGTTGCGGTGGTGCAGCCGGGCCGTATCGACAACGAAAGCCTCATCCGGTGCGAAGACGCAGAAGTCCGCGTCGTAGCCGAGTGCGATGCGTCCCTTGTGCCGCAGGCCGGCCAGTTCGGCGGGGCGCTCGGCCATCCACCGCACGACGTCGGACAGGGAGTGGCCGCGGGGACGGGCCTGGGTCCAGATCGCGGGCAGGCCGAGTTGGACGGAGGCGATGCCGCCCCAGGCGACCCCGAAGTCACCGATGTCGAAGCGCTTGAGGTCGACGGTGCACGGCGAGTGGTCGGAGACGACGCAGTCGATCACGCCCTCGGCCAGGCCCTGCCAGAGCAGTTCGCGGTTGCCGGCCTCCCGGATGGGCGGGCAGCACTTGAACTGCGTTGCGCCGTCGGGAATCTCCTCGGCGCAGAAGGACAGGTAGTGCGGGCAGGTCTCGGCGGTGACGCGCACCCCGTCGCGGCGGGCCGAGGCGATCAGCGGCAGCGCGTCGGAGGACGACAGGTGCAGGATGTGCACCCGGGTTCCGGTCCACCGGGCCAGCTCGATGACCTGGGCGATGGCGACGTTCTCGGCGCCGCGGGGCCGGGAGGCGAGGAAGTCGTGGTAGTGCTCGCCGTGGGCGGTGGGTGCGTGGTCGATGGCGTCGGAGTCCTCGGCGTGCACGATGAGCAGGCCGTCGAAGGTGCCCAGCTCGCGCAGCGCCGCCTCGACACCGGCGGCGTCCAACGGGGGAAACTCGTCGACGCCGGAGTGCAGCAGGAAGCACTTGAAGCCGAACACGCCGGCGTCGTGCAGGCCGCGCAGTTCGGCGGTGTTGCCGGGGACGGCGCCGCCCCAGAAACCGACGTCGATGTGGCACTGTCCCTCGGCGGTCTTGCGCTTGACCTCCAGCGACGGGGTGTCGACCGTCGGCGGGACGGAGTTGAGCGGCATGTCGACGAGGGTGGTGATGCCCCCGGCCGCGGCGGCCCGGGTGGCGGTGGCGAACCCTTCCCATTCGGTGCGGCCGGGTTCGTTGACGTGCACGTGGGTGTCGACGAGCCCGGGCAGCAGGGCCTCGTCGCCGGTGAGGTCGACGACCCGGGCCGCCGGCAGGTCGGCGTCGAGGGGTTCCAGCGCCACGATCCGGCCGTCCCGCACGCCCACGGCGCGGGCCACCTCGCCAGCGGTGGTGATCACCCGTTTCGCGCGCACCACGAGGTCGAGTTCGTTCATCCCACTCCCCATTGGTGTATCCCGTGCGGTGGGATTCGCCGCGAGCGCTCCATCCGCACTAATCCACGTTGATCCGCACTGAAAGATTCCGATTTATGGAATCGCTCTTTCTCGAAACGAAACTTATGTCCGGCCCGAACCGGGGTCAAGGGCCACTCCGCGGCGCTTGGCCTTGATTCACCGGCCCTGCCTGGCGGCCGGCGATGCCGCGGCCAGCCGGGCGGTGGGTGGTACCGCCGGGACGGGCATCGTGTGTGGGCACCCGTGGGCCCAGCCCGACGGGACCACCCCGGGGAGCCTGGACGGTCGGCCGGTCGACGACGCAGTTACGGCCGGCCCGGCCAGGCCCGGTTCAGGGGCTGTTACCTCCGCTACCTCCGCTCAGCGGACGTCCCGACCGTCGAGGCGGGAACCCGCTCCGTGCCGGGTCACCCCGACATGTCGCGTCGCCGGGTCCTGGTTCCCCGTGCGGACCAGGAAGTCACGGCGCCACGACCGTCAACGCAGCCAGTCGCATGCGATCTGGGCACCGAGCCGCTGCACCAGCACGGCGGCGTTCGCCACGCACCGCGCCACGTCCGGTTCCAGGGCGGTCAGCGCGTATGCGCGCTCGATGCCCGCCTGCCGCAGCCGGCGGGCATCGAGCGCGACCTGTCCGGCGACTGCCACCACCGGCACCCCCTCGGCCCGCGCCGCCGCGGCCAGCCCCGCCGGCGCCTTGCCGCGCAGGGTCTGGGCGTCCAGCGAGCCCTCCCCGGTCACCGCCAGCCGCGCCCCGCGCAGCTGCGCCCGAACGTCGAGCAGGTCGAGCAGGTACCCAACACCCGACCGCAGCTCCGCGCCGAGGACGGCGAGTGCGGCGTGCCCGACCCCGCCGGCGGCGCCTGCCCCTGGTTCGCCGGCGAGGTCCTTGCCGACCGCGCGGGCGGTCAGTTCCGCCCAGCGGCGCAGGCCGGCCTCCAGCAGGGCCACCTCGGCCGGGCTGGCCCCCTTCTGCGGCCCGTAGACCGCCGCGGCCCCGGCCGGCCCGAGCAGCGGGTTGTCCACGTCCGAGGCGACCACGAACCGGGTCGTGGTCACCGCCGGGTGCAGCCCGGACAGGTCCAGCTCGGCGGCGCGGGCCAGTGCCGCGCCGCCCGCCCCGACCGGCCGGCCGGCCTCGTCGCGCAGCCGGCCGCCCAGCGCCTCGACCATCCCGGCGCCGCCGTCGGTGCAGGCGCTGCCGCCCAGCCCGAGGACGACGGTGTGGCAGCCCGCCTCCAGAGCCGCCCGCACCACCTCCCCGGTCCCGGCGCTGGCGGCGGTCAGCGGGGCCCTGGTGCCGCCGGGCAGGCGGCGTAGCCCGGAGGCGTCGGCCAGCTCGACCACGGCCGTGCCGTCCCGCTCCGCGTAGGCGGTGTCCACCGGCCGGCCGGTGGGGCCGGCGGCCCGGACCGGCACCCGGCGGAAGCCGGCGGACACCGCCGCGTCCAGGGTGCCGTCGCCGCCGTCGGCGATCGGGGCGCGCCGCACCTCGACGCCGGGGGTCACCTCGGCGATGCCCGCGGCGACGTGGTCGGCCACCTCCCGCGCGGTGAGCGACCCCTTGAACTTGTCCGGAGCGATGACGACGTGGCTCATGTGGTGCCCCTACGGGTTCGGCACGGGCTCGGGCTCGATGATCCGGTCGATGCGGGTACCGGCGGCGATGTCGGCCTCCCGTTCGATCATCACCTCCACCAGCACCGGCCGGCTGGTGCGTTCGGCCTCCTTGCGGGCCCACTCCAGGGCGCCGCGGATCTCCTCCGGGTCGCGGACCCGGCGGCCGGAGCAACCGTACGCCTCCATGATCTTGACATTGTCCGAGCCGAACTCGTCGTAGTGGATGTCGACCTCGTAGTTCATGTCGTAGCCCTTCTCCGCGAAGCGGATCAGGCCGAGGTACTCGTTGTTGAGCATGACGAGGACGAACGGGACGTCGTACTGCGCGGCCACGGCCAGCTCCTCCACCAGGAACTGGAAGGAGTAGTCACCGACCACGCCGACGACCTCGGCCTGTGGCTTGGCCTTCTTGACGCCGATCGCGGCCGGGATCTCCCAGCCGAGCGGGCCGGCCTGCCCGCAGACCTGGTAGTGCCGGGGCTGGAAGGTCTGCTGGAACTGGCCGGACCAGATCTGGTAGAGGCCGATCGCGGTGACGAAGTAGGTGTCGGGGCCGAAGGTCTGGTTGATCTCGTTGAACACCCGGTTGGGCTTGATCGGGACGTCGCCGGAGTCCATCGGCCGGGTCAGGGTCCGCTTCAGCTCGTTGACCCGCTCCACCCAGCTACCCGCGGTCCGGGCGGTGGTACGGCGCCGGGCCGCGGCGAGCAGTTCGCGCAGGAACAGCCGGGCGTCGGAGACGATGCCCAGGTCCGGGCCGAAGACCCTGCCCAGCTGGGTGGGCTCGACGTCGACGTGGATGAATCTGCGGTCGCCGCGGTAGACGTCGAGCTCGCCGGTGTGCCGGTCGCCGAACCGGGCGCCGACGGCGAGCACGAGGTCGGACTCCAGGAACGAGGCGTTGCCGTAGCGCTGGTGGGTCTGGATCCCGGTCATGCCGGCGAACAGCCGGTGGTCTTCCGGGATGGCGCCCTTGCCCATCAGGGTGACCTGGACCGGGACGTCGAGGTACTCGGCCAGCTCGACGAGCTCGTCGGTGCCGCCGGCCAGGATCACGCCGCCGCCGGCCAGCAGCAGCGGACGCTCGGCGGCCAGCAGCATGTCCAGGGCGCGCTCCACCCGGGGCAGGTGTGGCTCGACGGCGGCGACCGGCAGCGGGGCGTCGAGGCCGGCGTCCCACTCGATCTCCTGCTTGGCCACGTCCAGCGGGATGTCGACCAGCACCGGGCCGGGGCGGCCGGAGCGGGCGATACGGAACGCTTCGCGGAAGATCCACGGGGCCTGGGCTGCTTCCTTAAGCTGCACCGCCCATTTGGTGACCGGGCGGGCGATCTCGACGATGTCGACCGCCTGGAACGCCTCCTGGTGCAGCTTGCTGCTGACGGCCTGTCCGGTGATGCAGACGATCGGGATGGAGTCGGCGATCGCCGTGTAGAGGCCGGTGATCATGTTGGTTCCGGCGGGACCGGAGGTGCCGATGGCGACGCCCACGTTGCCGGTGGTGCGCGCCCAGCCATCGGCCATGTGCGTGGCGCCCTCCTCGTGGCGCACGACGAGGTGCTCGATGCCCCGGTCCTGTTCCATTGCCTTGTACAGCGGCAGGATGGCGGCGCCGGGGCAGCCGAAGACGGTGTCGACGCCCTCGGACTTGAGGACCTCGACCACCGCCTGCATGGCGGGGATCTTGGGCATGGTGGTAGACACCTTTCGGGAGCGGGCGGCCGGCCGTGCGTTTCGCTTGGCCGGCTGTTGCGTCGGCCGGCCGCCCGCGACCTGTGGGGGACGGGGGCTTTCAGGCGGGCCGGCCGGAGAGCTGCTCGACGACCCTGAGCAGGGCGGAGTGGTCCAGCGACCCGTAGCCCATGGCCCGCCCGGCCGCGATGAGCTGGGCGATCAGGGCACTGACGGGCAGGGCGACCTCGGCCTGCCGGGCGGCGGCCAGCACGATGCCCATGTCCTTGTGGTGCAGGTCGATCCGGAATCCGGGCTGGAACTGTCGAGCGATCATCGACTCCCGCTTGAGGTCGAGGATGCGGTTGGCGGCGAGGCCGCCGGCGAGCACGTCCAGTCCCGGTCCGGGGTCCACCCCCGCCGCCTCCAGCAACACGATGGCCTCGCTGACCAGGGCGTAGATCCCGCCGACCACGAGTTGGTTGGCGGCCTTGACGACCTGGCCGGCACCGGCGGGTCCCACGTGGACGATCGTCTTGCCCAGCGCCTCCAGCAGCGGGCGGGCCTGCGCGAAGTCGGCCTCGGCGCCACCCACCATGATGGACAGGCTGGCCTGCCTGGCGCCGGTCTCGCCGCCGGAGACCGGCGCGTCCAGGGCGCGCAACCCGCGCTCGGTGGCGGCCCTGGCCACGGCCTGGGAGGTTTCGGGCCGAATGGTGCTCATGTCGATGACGAGGGTGCCGGGCTTGGCCGCTTCCAGTACTCCGCCCTCGCCGAGCACCACCTGCTCCACCTGGGGGTCGGCCGGGAGCATGGTGATGACGACCTCGGCGCCGTCCACGGCCTCCGCGACGCTACCGGCGGTGCGGCCACCTGTCTGCGCCAGCTTGCGCACCGCCTCGGTGGCCAGGTCGAAGCCGGTGACCTGGTGCCCGGCGGCCACAAGGTGGCCGGCCATGGGGGAGCCCATGATGCCCAGGCCGACGAATCCCACTGCGGTCACGACGTCCTCCGCGATTTTCGTTGCGTACGTGGTGGTTCAGGCGGCCCGGCGGTCCCGGGGCAGCCAGTGGAAGCTGTCGGCGCTCGCCCCGCTGGGCTGGTACTCCAGGCCGACGAAACCGGCGTAGCCGTTGTTGGCCAGCCGGGTGAGCTGTCCGGCGAGGTCGAGCCGCCCGGTTCCGGGCTCGTTGCGCCCCGGCGCGTCGGCGATCTGGACGTGCCCGATCCGGGCGGCGTGCGTGGCGATCGCGGCCTCGACGTCGTCGCCGTTGACGGCCAGGTGGTACAGGTCGGCGAGCAGGCGCAGATTGTCCACACCGGACTCGCGGGTGACCCGGTCGATCACTGCGAGCGCGTCGGTGGCGATGCGGAGCGGGTAGGCCGGGGCGCCGCTGACCGGCTCGACCAGGACGATGCCGTCGATGCGGGCGACCGCCTCGGCGGCCAGCGCGAGGTTCCGGGCCGCCAGGTCGTCCTGCTCGGCCGGGTCCACACCGTCGATCCGGTTGCCGTACAAGGCATTGAAGGCGCGGCAGCCGAGCTGCTCACCGATGCCGACGACCACGTCGACGTTGTCGGCAAACTCCGTCGCCCGCCCCGGCCAGGAGACCAGCCCGCGGTCGCCGCCCGGCATGTCACCGGCGCAGAAGTTGAGCCCGACGAGCTGCACGCCGGCATCCCGCACGGTGCGAACGAACGCATCCACCTCGGTGTCACTGGGGACCGCGGTGTCGAACGGCCACCACAGCTCGATGGCGTCGAAGCCCGCGGCCCTGGCCGCCGCCGGCCGCTGCGCCAGCGGCAGCTCGGTGAACAGGATCGACAGGTTGACGTCGAACCGGCAGGAAGAGGGGAACACCGCTCGCCGTCCTTCCGTGTTGGGTTGCTCGGCTCCGGGCGCGCTCCACATCGCCGTGTGGCGATGCGCGCGCTGCCCCTCACCTCGCAGTCATTCCGTATTACGAAATTTATGTTCTACTTTACGGAATAGGACGGTACGGTGGGGTGCGCATCACGTCAAGCCCGACCCTCGGCGATCGCGGGACCGCCGCAAGGAGTGCGGGCCCGCGCGGGGCCCACGGCGTGGCGTCCCACGGCCGGACACGCGAGCGCGCCGCACCCGTCGGGGACGGGTGCGGCGCGCCGGTGAATCGCCGGCTGGTCCGGGCACGGGCCGACGATCCGCTTATCGAAGATCAGGCGGAGCTGTTCGGGGGTGAGGAGATCAGGAACCCGAGGTGAGGGTGACGTTCACCGAACCGTTCGGCCCGGTCATTGCGTAGCCACCCAGGCCGTAGGCCAACCGGGACCCTTCGGCCAGCAGATCGTCGTAGTCCGGCCAGAGGTCGGCTTCCTTGACGTCGAAATCGATGTACTCGATGTTCTGCGGATCGGCGTAGAAGGTGCGGTAAGCGGTCCACGGCGTGGACAGCCGGTTGTTCTTCTCCCAAATGACGACCGAGCCGCCGTCCTTCATGTGGGCCACAATCTTGCCGTAGGGCTCGGGCAGGCCGATCTCACCCGGGTTGACGAAGCTGATCTTCGCCTCAACCCGCGGGTGCTCGGGCGCCAGCGGCGTCTCCTGGGCGCCGGCCAGGCCGGATCCGGCCAGCAGGCCCGCGCTGGCGAGCCCGACCACGGCACCGGCGATCCGCTTTCTCATCGTCTGTTTCCTCTTTTCTCCGCGGTTGCGATGGTTCGTGGCACGGTCGCGGGCGGCTTCGAAGTCCCCGGGACGGAGCTCGCCCCGGGCCACGCCGTGACCGCGTCCATGAACATTACGAACGGCAATCCGACGACCTCACCAGCCATCGGGGTGACGGAAACGTCACAAGCACCATTTCCGCTGGTTTTCCCGGACACTCGCACGAGGCGTCACACCGGTGTCTGCCCCCGTACCGGATGAATCTTTTCCGGACTCGAACCCGGCCCGCCGGTCACCCGTCCTCCGGAGATCACCCGACATGGGCCGACCGGCCGCTCCGAGGTGCGCCGGGTAGTGGGCTACCGGAGGATGGCATCGCGGCGGTGCGGGCATGGGGAGCCTGATGTCGCGCCCGAATGGGAACCCCGTTCCAGGACGACGAGATCGGATGGCAGGACGGGGAGCATGCAGCTACTCGGGGTACGGGTGCCGGACCCGGCGGACGCGGTCGGTGATGTCCTCAAGGGAGTGGCCCGTTCGGCCCTGGCCCGTTACGACCGCGCCCGCCGTCGGGTATGGGCTCACCCCGGCCGGGTGTACATCGAGGCGCACGGGGTGCACGGGCCCGACGGGACCCGGGTGTGCCGCCGGATCGAGCGCGTGCTGGAGCGGCACCCCGGGGTGGCGTGGGCCCGGGTCAACGCGCCCATCGCGCGGGTCGTGGTCGCCCTCGCCGACCCGCCCGCCCCCGTGAGCGACCTGCTCGACGGCGTGTCCTGGGCGGAGGCCGCGCCGGCCAGCACGGCCGAGGAGATCGCCGAGGACGAGCTGCACCCTCCCGTCGACGGTGCCCGCGGCACCCGGCTGATGCCCACCCTCGGGGTGGACGCCGCGGCGCTGGCGCTATCCGGCGCGACCCGGCTGGCTAACATCGCGCCACTGCCCACCGAGATCGCCGCCCTGGTGTCGGCGGTGAACCTGCACCCGCGGCTGCGGGAGCTGGCCGACATGCGGCTGCGGGGCCACGAGCGGGCCGGCTCGCTGCTGTCCATGACCGGCGCACTGGCGGCGGGCCTGGCCGCCGGCGGGGAGGGCACCCTGCTGGACATCGCACAGCGGCTCGCCCAGTGGCAGGAGCGCACAGAGACACAGCGAGCGTGGCGGAAGACCGAGGACGAGCTGATCCGCGGCCCCGAGCACGCCTCGGCCGATCCGGTGGTCACCGCACGACCCCGCCCGCTGCCCGATGGCCCCGTCGAGCGCTACGCCCAACGCATCCTGGCAACGGGCGTCGGTGCCGCAACCGCGGCTGTCCCGTTCGCGGGCCTGCGGCGTGCCATGGCGGTGGGATTCGCCGCCCTGCCCAAGGCCGCCGAGACCGGCCGGGCGGCCTTCGCCGCGCACCTCGGCCGCGTGCTGGCCCGCCGCGGCACGCTCGTGCTCGACTCGGCCGTGCTGCGCCGGCTCGACCTGCTGGACACCCTGGTGTTGGACGAGACCGCGCTGCGCACCGGCCGGTCCGTCCTCACCGACCTGGTCCCGCTCAACGGCACGTCCCCCACCGAGATCGCCGAGCGCGCCTACGACCTGTTCGACGCCCACACCCCCGACACCGTTCGGCACAACGGGAAGTGGACGCTCGGCCCCCTGGAGGAGCTCCACCTGCGTGGCACGCGGGGTGTTCGGGCGCGCGACCGCCTGCTGCGGCGCGGCGCGCAGGGCGTGCTGGGCCTGGCCACGGGGAGCCGGCTGCGTGCCGTGGTCGCCTGGAACGAGGAAATCACCCCCGGTCTGGACGCCGTGGTCGCCGCGGCTCGGCGTGCACACATGCGCGTCCTGCTCGCCACCGACCGGCAACGGCCGAACGCGGCCTTCGCCGACGGGCTCGTGCCCCACAACGGGCGCCTGTCCTGCACCGTGCGGCACCTGCAGCAGGAGGGCCGTGTCGTGGTGTTGCTGTCGCACGACCGGCGGGCCCTGGGTGCCGCCGACTGCGGGCTGGGCATGCATCACGACGGCACTCCCCCGCCCTGGGGCGCGCACGTGCTGCTCGGCTCGGACCTGGAGTCCGCGGTGCTGGTGGTGGAGGCGGTCGCGGCGGCGCGGCAGGTGGACCGGGACGGGATCCTGCTGTCCCAGGTGGCCAGCGGCATCGGTGCGGTCAGCGCGTTGCAGGGTCGGGCCCGCCCGGCCAGCCGGAGTGTGCGCGCGGTGAACATCGGGGCCGCCCTGGCCCACGTCGACGGGTTGTGGCGCTCGCACCAGGTGCACACCCGCCCGCTGCTGCCGAGCGTGGTGTGCACACCGTGGCACCTGATGCCGGCCCCGGCCGTGCTGGAGCATCTGCATACCTCCATCGAGGGGTTGTCGACGCAGGTGGCGCGGCGCCGTTGGCGGGCCAACGGTGGCCGGCCGGCACTGGGGACGAGCCTGGGCGCGGCGTTCCTGGAGGAGCTGGCCAACCCGCTCACGCCGGTGCTGGGTGGGGGCGCGGCGCTGTCGGCGGCCGTGGGCTCGATGGTGGACGCCGGTCTGGTGGTCGGCGTCATCGGCCTGTCGGCGTTGATCGGCAGCGTGCAGCGGGTGCGCACCGACCGCGCCCTGTCGGAGTTGCTGGCCCGTTCGGCCGTCGGGGCCAAGGTGCGCCGCGACGGCGAGACCCGGCTGGTGACCGCGGAGCAGCTGGTGCCCGGTGATGTCGTCGAGCTGGCCGCCGGTGACGTGGTGCCGGCCGACTGTCGTCTCGTTGAGGCTGCCGGCCTGGAGGCCGACGAGTCCTCGCTGACCGGGGAGTCGCTGCCGGTGGCCAAGAATCCGGCGCCGGTGGTGGCCGCGGAGCTGGCCGACCGGACCTCGATGCTGTACGAGGGCACCACCGTCGCGGCCGGGCGCGCGGTGGCGGTCGTGGTGGCGACCGGGAGCGCCACCGAGGTGGGCCGCAGCATGGCCACGGCCCGGCAGAGCGCGCCGACCACCGGGGTGGAGGCGCGGCTGGGCGAGCTGGGCCAGCTCAGCCTTCCGCTGGCGGTGGGTGGGGGCGCGGCCGTGGCCGGTGCCGGCCTGCTGCGGGGCGTCCCGTTGCGCGACACGTTGGGCACCGCGGTGAACCTCGCGGTCGCCTCGGTACCGGAGGGACTGCCGTTCCTGGTCAACGCCGCCCAGCTGGCCGCCGCCCGGCGGCTGGCCGAGCACAACGCGCTGGTTCGTCATCCCCGCACCATCGAGGCGTTGGGACGGGTCGACGTGTTGTGCTTCGACAAGACCGGGACGCTCACCGAAGGCCGGCTGCGGCTCAGTGAGGTCGACAACGGCCGCCGCCACCGTGCACTGTCCGATCTGGACGATGCGTTGCGTTCGGTGCTGGCGGCCGGGCTGCGGGCGACCCCGCCCGGCGAACGGCCGGAGGAGCTGGCCCACCACACCGATCGCGCGGTCCTGGAAGGCGCCCAGCGGGCACGCGTACGGCCGGGCACCGGGGTGCGTGGCTGGCGCAAGGTCGGGGCGATGCCGTTCGAGCCCTCCCGCGGCTACCACGCCACGGCCGGCCGGGCGGGCCGGAAGGTTCTGCTGAGCATCAAGGGCGCACCCGAGGTGATTCTTCCCCGATGCACCGAGCATGTCGTTGACGGCAGCCGGCGACGCTTGGACGCGCGGGCGCGGCGCGCCTTGGGGGCGCGTGCGGAGCGTTTGGCTGGCGCCGGCCGGCGGGTGCTCGCGGTAGCGGAGCGGGTGCTGCCGGAGGGCATGAACGGGGATCCCTTCCAGGACAACGGGGTGGATGAGCTCGTGAACGAGCTCACGTTCCTCGGGTACCTCGCGCTGGCTGACCCGGTGCGCACCAGTGCCGCCCCGGCCGCGGCCAAACTGCGTGACGCCGGCGTGCAGATCGTGATGATCACCGGGGACCACCCGGCCACCGCCGACGCCATCGCCGCCACCGTGCGCGCGGACAAAACCCCACCCAAGGTCGTCACCGGTTCGGAGATCGACGCGCTGCCCGACGAGAAGCTGGACGAGCTACTGCCCACTGTGGACGTGATCGCCCGGTGTAGTCCTACCCAGAAGGTGCGGATCATCCAGGCATACCAACGGATGGGGCGCGTGGTGGCGATGACCGGCGACGGTGCCAACGACGCGCCGGCCATCCGGCTGGCCGACGTAGGCATCGCCCTGGGCCGGCGGGGCACCCCGGCCGCGCGCGCCGCGGCCGACCTGGTCGTCACCGACGACCGCCTGGAGACGATCATCGCGGCGTTGGTCGAGGGCCGCGCGATGTGGTGGTCGGTGCGTAAGGCGTTGGGAATCCTGTTGGGCGGCAACCTCGGCGAGATTGCGTTCAGCGTGCTGGGCGCGGCGCTTACCGGCCGGTCCCCGCTCAACACGCGGCAGATCCTGTTGCTGAACCTGCTGACCGACCTCGCGCCGGCGATGGCGATCGCGCTGCGGCGCCCGGAACGGGAGACGGTGGAAGAACTGTTGCGCGAGGGCCCGGAGGCGTCGCTGGGTGAGGCGCTCAATCGCGAGGTGCTCCTGCGGGCGGCGACCACGTCACTCAGTGCCGTCGGTGCCTGGACGCTGGCCCGGTTGACCGGGCGCTCCCGGCGGGCCGGCACCGTGGCCCTGGCCGCCCTGGTGGGCACCCAGCTCGGACAGACCCTGCTCACCGGCGGTCTGGACCGGCAGGTGCTGCTGGCCAGCCTGGGCTCGGCCGCCGTCCTGGGCGGGGTGATCCAGACACCCGGGGTGAGCCACTTCTTCGGCTGCACCCCACTCGGCCCGATCGGTTGGGGCCTCGCCGCCAGCAGCGCCACCGCCTCCTGCCTGGTCGGCTCCGCGCTCTATCGGATGTTCTAGCGACCGGAATCGCCGAAACTCGATCCCACGCCCGAGCCCTGACAACAGCGCGTCCGGAATGTCCGATACTCCCGCCAACAAAGCCGTCCCAGTCAATGAGATATCGATGCCCACAACGGCGGTGTGACCAAGTCGTTACTCCTGGTCAGTAGCGCGCGGCTACCCCTGGTGGGGTAATTGGGCTAGACGTGTTGAACCGTTCTCCCCAACTATGTCCGCTATTCGGACCAACGCCCGGGGGACCTCGATGTCGGACACAGCCGTGCCAGGACCGAGATATCAGCGTCAGGAACGACTTCCTGGCGCCGCCGGCGCTACCCGTCCGCGTCCCCGGAGTGGCCGGAAGGACCGCCCGTTGTCTCCCCGGCCGCCCCGTCGCGTTGGTGACCGCTCGCTCCCGCAGATTCGCCGTGGCCACCGGTTCTCCGGCGCGTCGCCGGCGTCCACCTGCACCGCATGTCGCCGCCGCTCCCTTCGGAACACCCTCGTCGCGCCGGTCGCACACGCCCTGACCCGGCGCCGGAACCGGAAGGCGGAACCGCTGCTGTGAACCACGAGGTCAACCACTTCGCGATGGGGCACGGGATGCTCGTGCTCGCCTACTTCACGTCAGTGACGGGATCGCTGCTGGGCCTGCTCTGCATGTCCCGGGCCCGCTCGATGCGCGAGCCGCGGCAGAAGATGATGTGGACCGCGCTGGGGGCCTTGGCCATCGGCGGCGTGGGCATCTGGCTGATGCACTTCATCGCCATGCTCGGCTTCACCATCCCCGGGGCGCCGATCCGTTACAACGCGCCGGTCACGGCGCTGTCGGCGCTCATCGCGGTGGTCGTGGTGGGCATGGGCCTGTTCGCGGTGACCTGGGGCCCGTTCCGGCTGTGGCGGTTGCTCCTCGGTGGCCCGATCACCGGGTTCGGGGTGGCGTCCATGCACTACATGGGCATGGCTGCGGTGCGGTTCCAGGGCAAGCTGACCTACAACGACACTCTCGTGATGCTGTCGGTACTCATCGCCGCGGTGGCGGCCACCGCGGCGATCTGGTTCACGATCGTCGTGCGGGGCTGGCCGGCGACCATCGCGGCCGGCTTCGTGATGGGGGTCGCGGTGACCGGCATGCACTACACCGGTATGGCCGCGGTGCGGGTCCAGGTGGACACGACCCTGCCCACCCCGGCCGGTACCGAGGTCTTCGGCCTGGTCTTCCCGGTCTTCGTGATCGGCGGCCTGGTCATCGCATCCCTGATGTGGGCGCTGGCCACCTCCTTCGTCGAGCAGGAATGGCTGCGGGTCCCCCGCAACATCTGACTCGGGACGGCCTGGCGACCGCCTCTCTCCTGCTCGCCCTGCTGGGCCTGAGCACGATGGCCACCATCGCCTGACGTGTCCGCCGGGCAGCGCCACCGCTCGCGGGTGAGCTCGTCGGCGGCGACACTGTCCACGATTGTTCCTGGCGTGCCGGAGAGATCCCAGCCCAGGCAGGCCCGCACGCACAGTTCTCCGGAGCTGGGTGGCCGCGTGCCGACGACGCGGTTGGAGGCGGTGATGGTCGGTAGGTGGGTGATCTCGGTCGTGGCGGTCTGGACCGCGGCGCTGCAGTATTACGACGACCTCAACGAAACACACATGTTCAACCCGGAGTGGACGCCGCACGCGAAGTACCACGACGCCATCACCATCCAGCTGGCGACCGGGCTGTGCCTTTTCGCGCTGCTGCATCTGTGGGTGCTGCGCCGATACGATCTCGAGCGGCTCAACATCGGCACCGGGCTTGTTGCCCTGTGGTGGGTAACGTTGGCGGTCGCCCTGTTGTTTCCCGGGACCGCGCACCGTGACGCGGCCTTCCTCGATGACGTACCGCACATCGGGAGCTACCCGATCGACCTGCGGACGTTGATCCCGCTGAACCTGTTCCTGCTCCTCGTGGGCTACCTGCTCGAACGTCGACGGCTGGCGCGCCTGCAACGCGGCGCTTAGCCCTTGTCAGGGCACGAAAACCGTACCCAGTCGCTACCGGGCGGCGGAGTATCGCCAAGCCCTGACCCAGCGCCGGAGCCCGCGTCCGTTCCCGCGGGCTCCGGCACCCGGGCGGCTCAGGTGTCGCGACGGTACTGCGCCGGCGAGGCGATCGTGCCCCTGTCCTCGTAGGAGCCCGCCTTTCCACGGTCCACGTGGAAGGTGGTCAACGTGGTCACCGGCGAGTTCGGGTCACGCCGGTCACCGACCACCCGCATGTGGGTGCTCCACCGGTCGCGGGTGACCTCGTAGAGGTCGTAGCCGTAGCGGTTGCCCTCGAAGTACTTCAGGTGCGGGTTCGCCTTGCCCATGAGCGGGCCGTTCTTGGCGTTCCACTCCGGGGTGTACGCGCCCGAACTCACCGAGTGCGCGGTGAACTCGGTGCCGATGACCGGGGACGACGTGTCGTCGAAGTCCGGACGGATGTCGTCGACGAACGCCGAGTGCCAGTCACCGGTGATGACCACCAGGTCCTGCGTCCCCGCGTTGGCGACGTGGGTCAGCACCTCCTTGCGCTCGGCGAGGAAGCCGTCCCACTGGTCGGTGAACATGTAGCCGCCGCCACCCGGCCGGCGAAGCTGGCTGAGCATGATGGAGTTGACCCAGCAGTGCCAGGCGTCCCCGGCGTTGTCGATGCGCTGCTTCAGCCACGACTTCTGCTCCGCGCCCAGGATCGTGCCATTGGGCAGGTTCTGCTCCGAACGGAACTGCCGAAGGTCCAGGATGGACAGTTCCACCAGGCCGCCCCACTCCCGCTGCCGGTAGACGTGGGGTGTCGTCGGATGGTCCGGCCGCACCGGCAGGTGCTCGAACCACGCCTGGTAGGCGGCGTCACGCCGCCTCCGTAGCGACGGCCGGGTCCCGCTGTAGTCGTTGACCACCTCGTGGTCGTCCCAGGTGATGAACCACGGGTGCGCGGCGTGTGCCTCCCGCAGCGACACGTCGCTCTTGTAGAGCGCGTGCCGGCGCCGGTAGGCGGGCAGGGTCTTCACCTCGGGTCCCTCGTGGTCGCGGATGTGGTCCCCGCCGACCTGGCCGTGCTCGTAGATGTAGTCCCCGAGGTGGACCACGAAGTCCAGGTTCTCCCGGGCGATCCCACGGTGTGCCGGGTAGTAGCCGTCGTGGAACGCCTGGCAGTTGGCCGAGGCGAAGCGAACCTTGCTGACGCGGCCGGCCGGCGCCGTGCGCGTGCGGCCGACGCGGCTGGTCTTGCCGAGCGCCCGGAACTGGTAGAAATAGTGCCGCCCCGGCTCCAGGCCGTCCACCGCAACGTGCACGCTGTGCCCGAGCGCGGCGTTGACCTCCACGGTGCCGCGTGCCACCCGGCGCTGCAGGCCACGGTCGTCGGCGAGGACCCACTCCACCTCGACCGAGTCGCGCAGCGGTTGCTCTTCGGCGAGGGGCTCCGGGGCGAGTCGGGTCCACAACACGACGCCGTCGGTCAGCGGGTCGCCGGAGCCGACACCGAGGGTGAACGGGGCGTCGTCCCAGGTGGCTCCCAACGCGCGGGCGGCCTGCTGGGCCTGTGCCACGGTCAGCTTGCCGCTCAGCGGCCACGCGACGCCAAGGGCTCCTGCGGTGGCGGCCCCGCGCAACAGATCTCGGCGGTTGAGTGGCACGGTGTTCTCCCCTCGGTCGGTTCGGGTCCGGCGCGTACTGAACCTGTCCGACATGACGGGTGATCGGCCACCAGGTGAACGCGAGTGATCCGCCGGGGGTGCCTGGCACGTGTTAGGGCAAGAAGTTATTGCCCTGTCGATGGAAGCCGCCCCCACGCGGTGAGAATGAACTGGGGGATGTCGATGAAAGTGGGGTCGTTGAGCCGTTCCCGGAACTCGTCGATGTCCGCCTGGCTCACCGCCCCGCTCTCCAGCATGGCTGGCGCGACCTGGTTGACGAGCGGCTGCCAGCGATCCCGCGCGAGGTTGCCCATGCAGCCGAGCCGCCCGACGAAGTCGATCGACGACAACCCGTTACGCGCCAACAAGCTGGGGATCTGGCGTGCCCAGGTCAGGTCGGCACCGTGCGTGGCGTAAACGTCCTGGTAGGCCGCCATGAGCCGACGGACGGCGGGAAACGGAGACGTGTCCGCGGGAAGTTGGTACGGGTCGGTCACCACGAGCCACCCGCCGGGCTTGAGCCAGCGGGTCGCTCGTGCGACGAGGTCGTCTCGTGCGGCGAGATGGCAGAAGACGAACCGGGCGTGGACGAGGTCGAACTGGCCGGGCGCGTAGTCGGAGTCGGTGATGTCGGCCTGGACCACCTCGAGGTTGGGCGCCTTGCCGGCGTCGAGGTAGCGGGTGTCGACGTCCACCGCGACCACCCGGCCCCGCGGGCATCGCTCGGCCAGGGCGTAGGCGATCGAACCGGCGCCCGCGCCCAACTCCAGGCACTCCCAGTCCGGGGCGAGCCCGAGCCCGGTCAGGATGTCCAGGCTGAACGCGTCCGTGCTGGACTGGATGGACTCCAGGCGGGTGCGCTCGGTGGGCGAGTCCTTGGTCAGCGCGCCGGTGCTGTACGGGTCATCCGGTGTGGTGGGCCCGTCCGTCATCGGTTGCCTCCCGGTGCCGCTGCCGCAGCAGTGGCTGGTCGTGGCCGTGCTGTCGGGCGAAGTCTTGCACGAGCGGATGGCGGCGTGCCCGGGCCAGCGACTCCAGGAAGCGGACCTCCTGCGCCCACTCGTCGTCCGAGGCCGTGCGTTCGGTGTCGGCCGCCTCGCCGGCGGGCCGGGGCGTGGCCCCGTTCGCCTTGGCGTGCTCGGCGATGACGAGCCAGCACGCGGTGGTCAGTGCTCCGCCGTCCTCCGACCCGGGTGCTGCCGACCTGGCGTGCGCCCGCGCGGCGTCGACGACGCCGTTGTCCACGTAGTCGCGGAGGACGAGAAGAGCGTCGCGGATCTCGATGACGCGGCGGTAGAGCCGTAGGTCGGTCGACCACCGCGACTCCTTAGGTTCGGGCAGCTCCACGTGCGGCACGGCGGCGACGAGCTCCTGCCAGAGTGGGCCGAGCCGGCGGAACGTGCGCAGGTCCTGCCAGCGGCGGCGGGCCTGGACCAGCAGCGGCAGGGACACGCCGGCGATCATCAGCCAGGCGGTGAGCCCGATGTTGAGCGGGAACAGCGCGCCAAGCCACGGCGAGCGGGTCAGCAGGAAGCCGAGCACGAGCACGGACCAGAAGACCGTCGAGGAGGCGAAGCCCGCGGCCAGCAGGAGCAGGCCGATGCGCAGCGGGCGGGTGGTGGCGTGCCGGGAGTAGCGCGCGCACAGCACGGCGCAGGGCAGGACGGCCACCACGTGCGCGACGCACAGCAGCCACCAGAACGGGCTGTACCACGGGACGTCGATCGAGGTGACACAACCGGACTGCGGGGAGCTCTCGGTATCCAGCAACACCAGGGTGACGCTGACGGCCGCGGCAGCGCCGTAGACCAGCCATGGCAGCCGACGCGCGACCGCGGCCAGCACGAAGTCCAGGATGAACGCCGAGCTGAGCACGCCCCAGACGTTCATCACGATGCCGCAGCTGTTGGCCAGCAGGGCGGACTGGCTGAGCAGGGCGGTGACCGGGTCGAGGTAGACGGTGATCGAGCCGGCCAGGCCCGCCACGGCGATCAGCAGGCGGCGTTGCGGGCGGGACCGGACCGCGCCGGGTAAACGCAGCGCGAGCGCCAGCCACAGCGCGATCGTGCCGGCGACCAGGACCCTGGTGCCGAGGTCGTGCAGGGTCGCGGTCATGCCTCACCGCTCCCGCATGCCGAGGGCGTCCTCGAGTTCGCCGAGGACGCCGGTGGCGGTCCAGGAGCTCTGCGCCTGCGCCCGGATCCGGACGAGGCTGGCGACGAGCTCGGCCTCCTGCTCCTCGTCAGTGGTGTAGCCGGCCCGGGTGAGCAGGCGCTCGATCAGCCCCGGGGAGAGGTGGGGCACGAGGTGGCGGACCCCGTGCCCCACACCGGCGGTCCCACTCTGGTGGTCGCAGAGCATGTGGCCGATCTCGTGCAGGACGATGTGGTCGCGGTGGAACTGGCTCGTCTTGTCCTCCACGAAGATCACGTCACGATCGGCCATCCGCAGCCACGCACCGCAGGCGTTGATGGTGTGCCCCGCCGGAAGGGTGCGGACGTCGATGGGGCGGCGTCGCAACAGGGCGAGCATCTCCAGCAGACCGGACACCGAGAAGGGCCGGGGCAACGTGAGGCTGTCCACCAGCGCCTGACATCGCTTGTAGCCGTCTCGTGTGACCATGTCGCCGCCATGACCTCCGATCGGGCATCTCCGGAACCGCAGCGGAACCCAGCCCCTCGCCTGTTTCATCAGCGTCCCACAGCAGAAGTGCCGCTCGGCGGTTCTTCGATTGGTCCTGATCGTGAAATGCGGCGTGCTCCCGGGCATGGTCGGTGAGGTGGTCGGGTGTCCCGGCGATCCCCCAGCCCATGGCGCAAAGAACCACGCCTTCCCGGCACAGAACAGAACCAAGAGGAGCAGGCCACTGTCAAGAGCTTGCCGAGGCCCGTCTTCGCTATTCCAACAAGCGTTGACCTAAGTGCTGTCACCGGGTGGGCGGGTAGGCGGAACGGCTTCTCCCCCGCTGGAACCAGGGTTGCTGATCCCGATGGTGGCCAGTGGACGCACGACGGGTGCTTCCCGGAGAAGAAGGCGGCAACGGCGCGGTCAGGCGAGGCCCAGTCCGTGCCGGATCGCCAGCTCGACCGGCGAATAGGCACCGTCGGCGCGCTCGGGCTCGAGAGGCCCGGTCGGTTCGAGGGGCGGCTGGGCGATGAAGCGCGGCACCGAGCCACGGTGCGGCTGCGCGGCGTGAATCAGGAACGGATGGCAGAGATAGACGTCGCCGGCCTTGCCCGTGGCGAGGGCGAGCGGGCGGTCGTCCGAGTCGAGCTTGCCGGCCGCGTCCATCTCCTGGCACAGCTCCAGCATGTTCCTGCCCCCTTCCCCCGCCTCCCGGAGGAATGGCGGAACGTCCAGGTGCGACCCCACCTTGATCCGGGTGGGGGCCTCGTCCGGACCGACGTCGGAGAAGAGGAAGAGCATCAGGAGTGCCCGTTCGCGGGAGCTGATGTTCAGCCAGGGCCAGGTTTCCCCGTCGACGGAGTAGCTGCCGTCCATGTGCCATCCGGAGTCGCCGGGGTCGTCGGGGTGGGGAAACCGGATCGGGAAGGTACCCAGACCACCGCGTGGTAGCCATTGCCCCTTGCCGACAAGCTGGTCGAACGCCGCGTGCAGGCGAGGCGAGTTGGCCGCCACCCGGAACGGTTCGTCCGCCGCACCGGGGATCCTGATGACCGGCTGCGTCCAGGTGGCAGGATCGTCCGGGTCCAGTCCGGTCCTGCGCCAGAGAATTGCGCGGGCCGCGTCGGCCACGGATCGTGGAAATGCTTCGCGGACATGCACGAAGCCGTCCCTGACGAAGCCCTCGATCTGCTCAGGGGTCAGTGCGTCACCCATCAGTCATCACCTCTCGGGAGGTGATCCTCGGGTGCCGGCCGCCCGGGTACCTACCGCTTTTCCGGCCGGCCGGATACGCCTCCGAAGAGGCGGGGAGGGTTCCGCGTTCCCGCGTCGGCGAAGTCGGCGGCCCGCAAGGACCCGGTTGGCCTTCTTCTCCACCGTGCGCTCGATCAACGCCGCTTCTCGCGTAGCTCCTGGCTGCGTTGATCTCCGCGGTGGCCTACCCCCTCGACGCCTACGTTGCCGCCGGCGAGCAGCCGCCCTGTTGCGGCGGCACGGGCCGAACGGTGCCCGCGTGAGAGACGGCGCATGCCGCCCCTCACGCGGGCCTCCCCCTTCCCCTTCTTCGAACGAAAATCCCGTCCGACACACGCACCGGCCACCGTCCCCCGCATGACCGGCGCGCGCACCGACAGTAACCCGAATTCTGCCCGTAATGCGCACGGACCCTGTCACTCATAACGAGACCCAATCAACGGACGGATTAATACGTTAGGAATACGCCCAAACGGCGCGTAACAGACACCGAACACGCGCGCAATGTAACGTAGTTCTAACACATCGCGACACCCCGGCACGAACCGAGATGAGGTTAGCGAATAGGGAGAGGGCTCGCTGCGGTTACGGAAAGGTTCACCACCCTGGGGGTCAGCACGGCACCCCCGGCCCTCGCTTCGCCAGCCACCACCGCCGGCGCCGAAGGCCACAACCGCTGACTCCCTTTGCACGGTGGTGGCGCGCTCGGCTACACCACCATTGCTGCCACCACCCAGAACGGGGATCGAAGCGTCGTGCTGTCCGCGTCGACGTCCGGGCTCCGTTCGGCGTCTTGGGACGTGGTTGCCGGTGTCGCGGAACGTGCGCTCTGCGGGGTGAGAGCAGCAGCAGTAGCGTTCAGTAGCGCCGGGTAATGGGGGGGCGCTGGTCCACCAACGCCGCCTCCGAGGAACCCACCCCGAATGCCGGCAGGGTCTTGGAAAAGCGAGTACGTGCACGAACAGCCCGCCAGAAGATCTTGCGGCGCGCGGACTTTCCGATACCCCGAGTCATCCTCGGCGAGATGGTGCTACGGCGCCCCGTGGGCGGTGTGCCAGTGATAAGGGGCAGGAGCGACTTCGCCATCTCATCGACATGTCCGCTGAGCCCAACGTGACGCTGCAGGTTCTTCCACTTGCGCTCGGGGTTCATCCCGGGATCAATGGCCGGTTCTGCATCCTCGAGTTTCCAGACGACACACGCACTCTGGGTGTACACCGATGGCCCTGGCGAAAGCATCTACCTGCAGGGCACCAAGGTCGTTTAGCGATGTACTCTCACGTTCGGGCAGCTCGGTGTACGTGCCCTCAGCCAGCCGACTCGGCCGAACTCATCCAGGCCGCGATCGATGATCTTTCGAGGGGGCCAACATGGCCAAGCACAGGTTAGGGAGCTGGCGGACGAGCAGCCGCACCTGCGGGGCAGGTGGTGCTGGTGGTGGGAAGTGTGTCGAGGTGGGGTCCGCCTTCCCCATCATCGGGGTGCGGGACTCCAAGAACCCCGAGGGCGCCATCCTGACCTTCTCTCCCCGGGAGTGGTCCGCCTTCCTCGCCCGGCTGCGGAGCGGCGTGCTCGACCTCCAACCCGCACCACACCAAGCCCGGTAGTCCTCACCCTGTCACCAACACTCCTCCCCCATCACCAACCTGGCCCCAGGTCGCCACCCGGGGCCGTTCTGCTTGGTTCTGCCAACATCCTCCCTTCCTTCCGCCTGGCGGCAATCAGCCCCGAGGCCGTCACTCCGCAGGGGGGAGCGCACTTCCCCGGGTGGTGCTACAACGGGCACGCAGGCCGTTCCGCCCGCGTGCAGGGAGTCGGTGTGGACATCTCGGACCAGCCCCGAGCTCCGGGGAGCGATGAGCAGGCCGATGTCATCGTCGTCGGCGCGGGTCCGGGCGGCTCCACCACCGCCCACCACCTCGCCCGCCAGGGCCTCGACGTGCTCGTCCTCGAAAAGTCCGCGTTCCCCCGCGAGAAGGTCTGCGGTGACGGCCTCACTCCCCGCGCCGTCACCCAACTGATCCGCATGGGCGTCGACATCGACGCCCCGGGCTGGGCCCGGCAACGTGGCATCCGGGCGATCGGCGGCCGCGTCCGCCTCGAACTGGCGTGGCCCGAGCTCGCTCCTTACCCCGGCTTCGGCCTCACCCGCACTCGCTTCGACCTCGACGACCTCCTCGCCGACCGCGCCTGTGCGGTCGGCGCCCGCCTTCGCACCGGCGTCACCGTGACCGGCCCGCTCGCCGACCCCGCCGGCCGGGTCATCGGCGTGACCGCCGAGATCTCCACAGACAACGGCAAGCCGACTTCCACCACCTTCCGCGCTCCCCTCGTGGTCGGTGCCGATGGTGTCTCCGGCCGTCTTCCGCTCTCCCTGGGGCTCGCCCGGCGCCAGAATCGCCCGGTTGGCATCGCCCTGCGCCGCTACTACCGGCGCTCCGGCCCACCCGACGAGTACCTGGAGGTGTGGCTGGACGTCGACCTCCCCGGCAACGGCCTGCTGCCCGGTTACGGCTGGATCTTCGACCTCGGCGACGGTCGGGTGAACGCCGGACTCGGCGTCCTGAACACCCCCGCCGTGACCAACGGCCTCGACTACCGGCGTGCCCTGTCCGACTGGCTGTCGGCCCTACCTCCCGACTCCGCACTCGGCACCTCCGCACAGCCGGACAGCCCGGTCCGCGGCGCGGCCCTCCCCATGGGTTTCAACCGCACCCCGCACTACGTCCCCGGCCTCATGCTCGTCGGCGACTGCGGTGGCCTGGTCAACCCGTTCAGCGGTGAGGGCATCGCCTACGCGATGGAGTCCGGGGAGCTGGCCGCCGACATCGCCGCCCAGGCACTCGCCCGGCCTGAGGGGTCGGCCCGCGAGCGCGTCTTCTCCCTCTACCCCCGCGAGCTGCGCCAGCGTTATGGCCGCTACTACCGTCTGGGCCTCTGGTTCCTCAGCAGCCTGCGGCAGGACTGGTTCCTCCGCGTCTACGCTCGGCACCAGCTCCGTTATCCACCGCTGGCCCGGCTCGCGTTCCGGCTGGCCGCCAACATGACCGACGGCCGCGACGGCGCCCCGATGGACCGCTTCATCCACCTCCTCGAACGGGTCGTCCCCACCGCCTGAACCGACGTGGCGCCACGTGACAGTCAGATCAGCGATCGACCACGGTCACCTCGATGACGTAGTTGTCGGATCGATAGACGTGTTGCGCGTACTCGATGGGCGTGCTCTCGGTGTTGTAGGTGGTGCGGGTCATCGACAGCAGTGGTGCTCCGCGAGAGACCTGGAGTAGCCGGGCTTCGTTGGCCTTGGCCGACAGTGCGCCGATGCGTTGGTTCGCCATCTTTGGGTAGATCCCGTGGGCGCGTAGGGAGCGGTACAGACCCTGCTGTTCCAGCTGCGCCCGGGTGATCTTCACGATGTTCGCCGGCAGCCAGTTCCGCATGATGGCGAGCGGTTCCGCACTGGTCAGCCGCAGCCGTTCCAGGTACAGCACGGGTGCGCCGGGTTCGAGTTCGAGTGCCTCGGCCACGGCGGCACCGGCATCCACGACGCAGTGCTCCAGCACCTCCGTCCGTGGTTGCTGACCACTGCTCTCCAGATCGTCGTAGAGGCTGGACAGCTCGACCTGACGGCTGACGCGCTGGCGAGCCACCTGCGTTCCGATCCCCCGCCGGCGGATCAACATGCCCTTGCGCACCAGTTCCTCGATCGCCCGGCGCAGGGTGGGCCGGGACAGGCCGAGCTGGTCGGCCAGCTCGATCTCGTTGGTCAGCCGGTCGCCGGGTTGCAGCGTGCCGTCCGTGATCGCCCGCTCAATCTGTTGGGAAACCTGGAAGTACAGCGGGACAGGGCTGCTTCGATCGATGTCGAACGCGATCCTGTTCATGGGGTCGTTGGTCACGGCTTGGCCCCCGGCAGTCGGGGCCACCCGTGGCGCACGGTGGCGGGCGTGGCGCCTCCGCCCGGCGGCCGCGCGTGGCTTCCCGCGCCCGGCCGGGACGACGTGCCGCTTGCCGACATGAATTCCACCCTTTCCGGACTTCCGGCAACAAAGCGCTCCCGCGGCCCGCAGCCTAGTTGTACAGACGAAAGAACGTCATGACAGCAGGCCAGCACGCCCCGCCCGAATTCCGCCGATCTTGCACCCCTCCAGACGGCTCCGCGCAGTCGTGTTACCCCGGACCCGCCCCGCTCGCCACCGCGATTCGCCACGAAACACCACGTCAGCGACTTTGTCTTGACATACTGACATTCGTACCGCAGGATCGGCCCCAGTGGAACGGGCCGCGATCTGGCCGTTCCCGACCTGGGGAGGATCGGCGTGATCACACGCGAGCAGTGGGCTGAACTGTTGCGGATCAGGGCTGCCGAGCCGCAGCTCGTGACCGCCGCCTACCAGCGACGCCGACGCCGGCCGCGACTGTTGTCGGAGCGGGGCACGCTGTTCCTGGTCGCCGCCGACCACCCGGCCCGCGGCGACATCGGCATCCGGTCGGACCCGCTGGCGATGGCGGACCGCCGGTCGCTGCTGGAGCGACTGCTCGTGGCGCTGGCCAACCCCGCCGTGGACGGCGTCCTCGGCACCCCCGACGTCATCGAGGAGCTGCTGCTCCTCGATGAGATCACCGGATTCCGTGCCCTGGACGACCGCGTCGTCATCGGTTCGATGAACCGGGGTGGCCTGGCCGATGCCGAGTGGGGCATCGACGACCGCTTCACCGCCTACTCGGCACAGTCCATCGTGGACTGCAATCTCGACGGTGGGAAGATGTTGCTCCGCTTGGTCGACACCGACGCCGCTACGGCACCGACGATCGAGTCGTGTGCCAGGGCGGTGACCGAGCTGGCCACGGCCAGGCGCATGGCCATGGTCGAGCCGCTGCCCTACGAGCGGGGCGAGGACGGCGCATTGCGGCTCATGCGCGAGGCCGGCCCGTTGGCCCGCGCCGCCAGCATCGCGGCGGGCCTCGGGCATACGTCCGCCTACACCTGGCTGAAGCTTCCCGCACCGGCGGAGCCGGAGGTTGTCTTCGGGTCCTCCTCGTTGCCGGTGCTCGTCCTCGGCGGGGTACCCGTTCGGGACACCGCCACCGACCTCGCCGCGTGGCAGGCAGCGGTGGCGCATCCCGCGGTCCGTGGCCTGGTTGTCGGCCGAGCACTGCTCTACCCCTCGGACGGTGACGTGGCCGCCGCCGTGGCCGCCGCGGCTTCTCTTCTCGCTCAGCCCGCACCGGTGGGCTGAGATTCTCCGACTGCACCTCCCACCGCTTCGTATATCGACGTTGCGGAGTACGAGACGTGCGCGCCAGCGTGTTACCCGTCGTGGCCGCACGTCCTCGACACGAAAGCAACCACCGTGAAACTGGGGATCATTGGCGGCGGTGGCGCCGCCGCATCATTGCTGGACGCACTCAACCGAACATCGTGCCGAGACCTGGAGATCACGCTCTTCGAGCCGGCGAAGAACCTGGGCCAGGGCCGTGCCTACCAGCCCGACACCGATCTCGCCCTGTTGAACGTGCCCGCGGGCCGGATGTCCCTCCGGGAGGACGATCCGCGGCACTTCGTGCGCTGGGTCGGCACCCAGCCCACCTACCGCGACCTCGGACCGGTCGACGAGAAGGGCTTCTTCCCCCGCAGGATCTTCGGTGAGTACCTGGCATCGTGCGTATCAGGTGCGATGAACGATTTTGCGGACCGTGGCCGACCGGTGCGGCTCGTCGACAGCGCCGTCATGGCGGCCCGCACCGACGGTCCTCGGCTCGACCTGCGCACCGTTGACGGGACACTGCATCGAGGATTCGACCGGATCGTCCTGTGCACCGGCACGGGTGCACCGGCCGACGTCTACCACCTGGCTGGCGAGCCAGGGTTCATTCCTGATCCCTATCCACTATGGACGCAGCTGGCGGGGATTCCAGACACCTGCAGGGTGCTGGTACTCGGTACGGGCCTCACCGCGGTCGACACGGTGCTGTTCCTGCTCCACACCGGACACCGCGGACGGATCATCATGGCGTCCAGGAAGGGACTGCTCCCCGCCGTGCGAGGAGCGACCTCCGGCCTGGAGCTTCGTCACCTGTCCTTGGCGGCGCTCCGGGCGGCGCTCGACGACCAACCGGTGATGACGTGCGCGCGTCTGCTCCACCTGCTCCGTGCCGAGCTGGTCTCGAACGGAGTTGACCTCGCCGTGGCGGCACGGGATTTCCATCCCGGTGAGGATCCGCACAGGCGTCTCCGGCGACAGGTTCGCCAGGCCGCCAGCGGTGTCAACACCTGGCAGAACGTGGTTGTCCAGGCGACGCTCAGCTCGGTCGAGACCCTCTGGCACGCCATGCCCGCCCGGGAGCGGGAGCGCTTCCTGGCCCGCTGGCACCAGACGTTCAACAGCATGCTCAGCCCCATGCCGCCACAAACGGCCGCCCGGCTGCTCACCGCCATGGACGAGGGCCAGCTGGTGGTTCGGCGGGGCTTGGTCGATGTCCGGTCCTTCGGTCGGGGATTCCTCGCCCATACCGCCTACCAGGACACTTCGGCGGACATCGTGGTGAACACCGTTCGCCCTGAGACCGGGGTGATCAGTTCCTCCGCCACCGCACTCGTGGGCAGTCTCGTCGGGCAGGGACTCGCCTCGCGGCATCCACACGGTGGCGTGGCGGTCGATCCCGACACGGATCGCGTCCTCGGCGCGACCGGAGCCACCGGCCCCAAGGTGTTCGCACTCGGACACCTGACGTGCGGCACCCACTACTACACCAGCTCGATGCTCATGATCCGCCGGCGGGCGGCCGTCGTAGCCGACATGGCTACCAGCGACGCGCACTGAATCGTGCCGGGAAGCGTCCCGGCAAACAGCCTCAAGCAGTCGACATATTCGGAATTCGCCTTCCCTTCCAGTACAAGGGGACCCCCTGTGACGAACACCCAGGTAGCTGTCGACCTCTTCAACAGCACGATCAGGACCACGAACTCGGACAGCCTCATCACGAGGTACTACAACGGTGTCAAGCTCGCGTCGTCGGGGATGGGCCGGACCCCACCCGCGGCGGGATTCGCACCGGCCCACGACTATCCCGAACTGGATGACCGCTGGGAGGAATACTTCAGCGTGGCGCGTGCGGCGTGGCGGCCGGTGCGGCCGTACCAGGACCACGACCTGGCGTTGCTCGACCTCATGCGCAACCCGGCGACACGCACGACCAAGACCACCGCGTCGCTGCTCATGGTGGCCAGAGCGGTCACCCACATCCACCGGACCGGCGAGCGCATCCTCATCTTCACCCCGTCGTCGGGAAACAAGGCTATCGCGCTACGGGACGCGGTGGCCAGGGCACTCCAGCTCGGCCTGGTGGCCCCGGATCAGCTGCGCATCGCCACCCTCACCCCGCTGAGCACGTTGCACAAGTTCCGGCGCAGCTACCTGACCGAGTCCGACGAGCTCCGCCGCCTGAACCCGGTCATGGTCTACAGCGGTGGGACGGCCAGCGACGTCAAGGAGATCGGGACGGAATTCGTGGCAGCCGCCCGACAGCGGGCGGACGACCTCCGGATCTGGTACTCGCTGGACATCAACAACTACAAGATCGCGGATGCGTGCCGGGCGTTTTTCGAGCACGAGTTCGGTGGGAGGCCGCGCGGGCGACGGCTGCACGCGCACGCCGTGTCCAGCGCCTACGGGCTTCTCGGCTACCAGCACGGTCTCGACACAATGGCGCGGGTCGGCATCAGCGTGTCGCAACCGGGCTTCCTGCTCGTGCAGCATATGGCCACGAGCGACATGGTTCGGCACTACCTACGCGAGGGCGTCGGCACGGATCGCCAGGTCGACTACCACCTCGATGCCGCCACGAGCCTGTTGTGCCAGGACGCATCTCCCCACTTCCCCCAGGCGACCTGGAGCGTGGGGGAAAACCTCGAACCAACCTTCTACACAAACAACCCGCCGACGGCACCGGAGATGACCCGGCTGATCTCCACGCACGGAGGTTCGGCCATCGTAGTCTCGCTCTACGAGTGCCTGACCCGCTACGCGACCGTTCGGAATCGGCTGGGAGGCGCGGGATGCGCGCTTCCGGCCGATCCGCGCACGCTGGGTGAGTGGTCGTTGGTGATGGGGCTGACGGGCGTGTTGAACGCCGTCGACCGCGGTCTGGTCGGCAACTTCGACGAGATCGTCCTGCACGGTTCCGGCCTCTACTTCCTTCCCGGGGAGCAGGGGATCGAACTCGGCAACGTCACGGCGGTGGACAACGCCGACGACGTCCTGCGGACCGTGCTGTGACCGATTGGCCCGACATCGTCGGATGGGAGCCGCTGTGAGACTGGGAGTTGTCATCCTCCCCGAGTACCCCTGGCCCGAGGCATGTCAGATCTGGACCGCTGCCGAGGAACTCGGCCTCCACCATGCCTGGACGTTCGACCACCTGTCCTGGCGCTCGCTCCGCGACGGCCCGTGGTACGACTCGATGACGACGTTGGGCGCCGTAGCCGCCGTGACCAGCCGGATCCGGCTCGGAACCCTGGTGGTGTCGCCGAACTTCCGCCATCCCGTCCCGACCGCCAAGCACGTGATGACATTGGACGAGGTGAGTGGTGGAAGGTTCATCTTCGGGATGGGTGCGGGTGCCGCCGGTGCCGATGGCACGGCGCTCGGGGGAACACCGCTGGAGCCCGCGGAGCGTGTGCAACGGTTCCGCGAGTTCGTCGAGTTCTCCGACGTTCTCCTTCGACAGGACACCATCAGCTGGCGGGGCCGCTGCTATGCCGCGGTGGACGTGAAGATGGTGCCCGGATGTGTCCAGCGGCCCCGGGTCCCCTTCGCTATCGCCGCCGCAGGACCGCGTGCCATGCGGATCGCGGCACGACACGGCCAGACCTGGGTCACCATCGGCAACGCCGATCAACCCGGTGCGCAGCCGGAAGATACGGCGTTCGCCGTGCTCGCCGAGCAGCTGGAGCGGCTGCAGAAGGCGTGCTCCCGGGAGGACCGGGATTCGGCGCGTATCGGGAAGCTGGTCAACCTGAGCAGGATCGTTGCCGATCCGTTCGATTCACCGGAGCGTCTTGCCGACCTCGTCGGCCGGTGTCACGAACTCGGGTTCACTGATGTCCTGGTCAACTATCCCCGCACGACGGGCGTGTTCTCCGGCGGGATCGCGGAGTTCGAGCGCGCGGTGAGCCATGTGCTCGGCCTGATGGACCGACCGGATCCCGCCACAACGTCGTAGATCCACATTCCGTACGAGGTGTCGTATGAACGCTGTCCCCTTGTCCCCCACGGATCGCAGTACGATCAAGCGCCACAGGGATCGTGCGGTCACCGACCGCGCGGCCCTGTACGACGTCTTGGACGCGGGACCGGTCTGCCATCTGGCTTTCGTTACCGACGATGGGAGTCCGGTTGTGTTGCCGACATGCTATGGCCGTGACGGTGACACTCTCTACGTGCACGGTTCCTCCGGGGCGCACAGTCTAGGGCTCGCCGGGGCTGGGAGTGAGATCTGCGTGGCGGTCACGGCGCTCGACGGGATCGTTTACGGGAGGTCCGTGTTCCATCATTCGGTCAACTACCGATCGGCCGTGATTCACGGTGTCGGCCGTGCTGTCGCGGACGAGGAGGGCAAGCTGCGTGGGTTGCGGGCCCTCGCCGAACACGTCGCGCCGGGATCATGGGATTACGCCCGGCGGCCGAACCGCAAGGAGCTCGCGGCGGTGTCGGTCGTGGCGCTCGATCTCACCGAGGCCGCGGTCAAGGTTCGTACCGGACCACCGCGCGACGGCACGGAGGCCAGTTCCTCCCCCGATGTGTGGGCCGGAGTCGTCCCGGTGCGTCCGGTAGCCGGGGAACCGGAGCCGTGCCCCCACGTGCCGATGGGTGTGCCGGTTCCGGAACACATCCTACGACGCGTCGGTGGCACGACCGCATCGCGCCAGCACTGATGGCGGGCACTACCACAAAGATGGGTTCGTCGTCGCGGTGGGTGCTCGCCGCGGCGTTGGGCGCCGCGCTCAACGGACTCTCGGCGACACTGGTTCGACTTTCGCACGCGACACCATCGACGGCGGCGGCGTTCCGTTGCCTCTACGCACTGCCTTTCCTCGGTGTGCTGGCGTACGTCTACCACCGGGCCGCCGGGCCGACCCAGCGAGCGGCTCCGAGGTTCCGGGAGTGGACGCTCTGGCTGCTCGTGGGGTTCTTCTTCGCGTTGGACCTGGTGCTGTGGAACGTCTCGGTCGGCATGGTCGGCGCCGGGATCGCAACCGTCCTGGTGAATGCGCAGGCGATCTTCGTCGGGCTGGCGGGCTGGCTGCTCGGGGAGCCGCCGCAGCGACGGGTGCTGGCTGCGCTGCCGATCCTGTTCGGAGCGCTCGTCATGGTTTCCGGCGTGCTCGGTGGGGGTTCCTACGGGCACGATCCGGTTGCCGGAACGGCCTTCGGCCTGGCAGCGGCGCTCGCGTACGCCGTCTACCTGATCACGTTGCGGCGGGCCACGCGAAGCCCGCGGCCGGCAACGGTGGCGTTGTTCACCACCACCACCGCCGCGGGCCTGTGGGGTACGGGTTTCGGTCTCGCGCTGGGTGATTTCCAGCTCACACCGCTCTGGCCGATGCACGGATGGCTCCTGCTACTGGCCTTCAGCGGTCAGGTTGCCGGCTGGATCCTCGTCACCCTGGCGCTGCCCCGCCTCCCCATCGCGGTCACGTCGATGGTGCTGCTCGTCCAACCCGCCACGGCACTCGTCTACGGTGCGGTGATCCTGGGTGAGCGACCCTCGCCGCTGCAGTGCGCGGGTGCGGTGCTGATCCTGGTGGTCGTGGTATGGGCGGGCCGGACCGGGCCACGGCCCGCCTCCGCGGACACCGACCCAACTCGTTCCCCGGACCGGGCGTTGTCCACATCGGACTGATCCGCACCGGCCTGTTGCCCGGGGAGGGCCAGCCCCCGAACTGGCCCTCCTCAGCGCACGAGGCGGTCGAGGAGACGGTCCAGGTCGGCTTCGGGATCGTCGGTCAGGCCGGTGTGCACCGGGCCGGCCTGGATCACGGTGCTGCGCGGCGCGGTCAGCCACCGGAACCGCTGGCCCAGGCTCATCTGGGCGCCGGCCGGGCCGGCGTCCTCCCCGCCGAGGCAGGTCATCTCCCAGGCGCGCAGCGCAGCCCGCATGGCGGCAACGTCCGCCGAGGGATCGAGGGCGCGCAGCCTGGTCTCGTCGAGGTGGACTCGTGCGCCGAGGAAGTCGCGGGCCTGGCAGTAGAGCAGCACCCCGGCGTTGATCTGCTCCCCGCGCTCCACCCGGGGCACGACGCGGATGAGTGCGTACTCGAAGGGGTCGCGCTCGCCGCTCACGCCGCAGCCTCCGGCAGCCAGACCGCCGAGGCGGTGGCCCGCTCCGCGAGATGGTCGACGTAGGCACGGCGGACGGCGTCCGGACCGACGAAGCCGGGCTCGTCGGCCAGCCAGTCGGCCGGCACCAGGCCGACGACCTCGGTGAGCAGGTCGGCGGTGACCTTGTCGCGCAGCTCGCGGTCAACCTCGGCGAGGTCGTTGACGAACGGGGCGAGCACGTGGTCGCTGGCGTCGTAGGGCCGGCGCACCGCCTTCTCGGCGGTGGGCCAGTTGTGGTGGAAGATGAGCGAGGCGCCATGGTCGATCAACCACAGCTCACCGTGCCAGACCAGCATGTTGGGATTGCGCCAGCTCCGGTCGACGTTGCCGATCAGCGCGTCCAGCCACAGCACCCGTGCCGCCCAGGCCGGCTCGGCCGAGAACGAGACCGGGTTGAAGTCCAGGGCGCCCGGGAGGAAATCCACGCCGAGGTTGGTGCCGGCGCTGGCCCGTAGCAGGTCCTGTACCTCCTGGTCGGGCTCGGCCGGGGCGAGTGCCGGGTCCAGCTCGACCAGCACCAGCTCGGGCACGCGCAGCCCGACCCGGCGGGCCAGCTCGGTGCCGACCACCTCGGCCACCAGCGCCTTGCGGCCCTGCCCGGCGCCCCGGAACTTCACGACGTAGGTGCCCAGGTCGTCGGTCTCGACGACACCGGGCAACGACCCGCCTTCACGCAGCGGCGTGACATAGCGCAGGGCTGTCACCTGGTTCAACACTCGGCGAAGCATAGACGGGCAGGTCATGCCATTTTCCGCCGGAGAACGCGTGAGGAGGACCTCTCCGCGGCGGAAACCGCGCCTCGTCGCCCGGGTTCACGGGGCATGGGCGACCTCGTCGCGTGGCCGGGTTCCCCGCTCCCAAGCCGCCAATTCACCGGCGATCCGCCGTACCCGGGGATCCTCCCGAAACTTCTCGAGGGTCACCGGCAGGGGTAACCGCCAGTTCGGGTACTCGTCGACCGTGCCGGGCAGGTTGGGCTGACGGGTCTCCCCGAGCACGTCGTAAGGCGAGGCGAGGAGCAGGCGGCACGGGGTACGCGTCAGGAACCGGTGCATGGCCACGACGATGTCATCCTCGGTGACCATGTCCCCTGTGGTGGTGCCGTCGACGGGGATGGTGCCGTCGGTCGGCGCGTCGCCGAGCAATCCCTGGTCACGGAGCAACGCCAGCAGCTCCGTCCGTTCGGAGGCAGCCTGCCTGGCTTCTCGCGCGGGATCGTCGAGCAGTCCGAGGTCGGCGCGCACGCGGACGTGCTCGCCGCGCAGGAAGCCGTGGGCGGTGGGCAGGTCGTGGGTGGAGATGCTGGCGGCGGCCAGACTCGGCCACTGCTCGGGTGGGAGTAGTGACCGGCCCGGGGCGTCGTCGTCGCGTTGGAACCACAGCACCGCCGTACCCAGAACCTCCTGCCGCCGTAGCCGGGTGCGCACCGCTGGTTCGACGGTGCCGAGGTCCTCGCCGATGACGACTGCACCTGCCCGACGTGCCTCGAGGGTGAGCACGGCGAGCATGGCCTCGGCGTCGTAGTGGACATAGGTGCCCCGTACGGGCGGCTCGCCGGGCGGGATCCACCACATTCGCCACAGGCCCATGACGTGGTCCACCCGGATGCCGCCGGCATGGCGGAGCACTGCACGCACCATGTCGCGCAGCGGCCGGTAGCCCTCGACGGCCAGCCGGTCCGGCCGCCACGGCGCGAGCTGCCAGTCCTGGCCGCGCTGGCTGAAGGCGTCCGGCGGGGCGCCGATGGTGACACCGGTGCCGATGACGTCCTGCAGTGCCCAGGCATCGGCGCCACCCGGGTCCACTCCGACGGCGAGGTCGTGCACGATGCCCAGCGGCATGCCGGCATTGCGAGCGGCGTGTTGGGCGGCGGCGAGCTGGCTGTCGCACTGGCGTTGCAGCCAGGCGTGGAAGGCAACGCGTGGGGCCAACTCGACGCGAGCGGCCGCGACCTGTGAACTGGCGGGGTGGCGTAGCGGGGCGGGCCAGCCGCGCCAGTCCGGACCGTGGCGCTCCGCGAGCGCGCAAAAGGTGGCGAAGTCGGCCACCGCGTCGACAGGTGCGTCGGTGTCGGCTGTGTTCCCGTGCTGGTCGGACCGCCGCTGGTCGCGCTGCCACAGCAGCTCCAAGGCGGAGCGCTTCGCTGCCCAAACCGCGTCGTAGTCGATCACCTCGATACTGCTCGGCCGCATCTCATCGATGCGGTGACGAGTCTCCGGATCAGCCCGGTGATAGGCCGCCGTGTCGGTGACGCGCAGATAGAGCGGGTTGGTGCAGCGGCGGCTGGAGGGTGAGTAGGGCGAGGCGGGAACTGGGTGCAGGGGGGTGATCGCGTGCAGCGGATTGCACAACACCAGTCCTGCGCCCAGGCCCCGTGCCGCCCAGCGGGCGAAGTCTCGGAGGTCGCCGAGGTCGCCCATCCCCCACGATCCGGCGGAGCGGAGGGCGTAGAGCTGGAGGGCCCAGCCCCAGGAGCGAGCGGGTGGGGTCAGGCACGGCGGCGTGACGATGACCGTGGCCAGCCGGTGACCGAGGGTCAGGTGGTGGTAGCCGAGTGGGAGGTCTGGCGGGAGGCCATCGGTCAGGCGGCGCTCGGTGCCGTCCTCACAACGCAGCTCGGCGGCCGCGGGGAGGTGGCGGTGGCTGCCCTGGCGCACGACGAGCGTCGGGGGCAGCGTGGTGGGCTCGCGGGTGGCGGCCACGGCGTCCAGCTCGCGGCGCACGGCGGCCGGTGTGGCGGCGTCCACTCCCAGCCGCTCGAGCACGGCGACGACCACGTCGGGGTCGACCGTGACCCGCTGCCGCTGGTCGTTCTCGTACCAGGTGGCCACGCCGTGGGCGGCCGCGAGCCGGGCGAGCTCGGTGTCCACGGGTGCGGATGCTGCCAGTGGTGGTGTCCGGGGACCGGCGGTGTCATCCAGACGTCGGCATGTCGGGGTCGGGCCTGGACGCCCGCCGGGCTCGGCCGCGCGCCTCCGGTCGTGCACCGGGTCGGGTGGACCTCGCGGTGGGCCGGGTCGCGTGCCGCGCGGAGTGGGCGGGTGTCTGGTACGTCAGATCGTGTGATGCGCTGGCCGGGGTCGCCCTATCCGCTGGGCGCGACGTACGACGGGGCCGGGACGAACTTCGCCCTGTTCTCCGAGGTCGCCGAGCGGGTCGAGCTGTGTCTGTTCGACGAGGACGGCCACGAGACCCGGGTGCGGCTGACCGAGGTCGACGGGTTCGTCTGGCACGTCTACCTGCCACGGGTCGGTCCGGGACAGTGCTACGGCTACCGGGTGTACGGCCCGCACGATCCCGCTCAGGGGCTGCGATGCAACCCGGACAAGCTGCTGCTGGACCCCTACGCGAAGGCGATCTCCGGTGAGCTGTGCTGGCACTCGGCGTTGTTCGACTACGACCTGGACGGCGGCCCGGACCGCAACGACCTGGACTCCGCGCCGTACCTGCCGAAGTCGGTGGTGGTGACGCCGTTCTTCGACTGGGGTGACGACCATCCGCCGCGTCAACCCTATGACGAGACGGTGATCTACGAGGCACATGTGCGGGGCCTGACCATCCGGCACCCCGAGCTCCCCCAGGAGCTGCGCGGCACCTACGCCGCACTGGGCCATCCCACCGTCATCGAGTACCTGCAGCGGCTCGGTGTGACGGCGATCGAGCTGATGCCGGTGCACCAGTTCATCGACGATCACCAGCTGGTGCTTCGCGGGATGACCAACTACTGGGGCTACAACACGGTCGGCTTCTTCGCGCCGCACGAGGCGTACTCGTCCACCCGTGGACAGGCGCGGCAGGTGCAGGAGTTCAAGTGGATGGTGCGGTCGCTGCACCGCGCGGGGATCGAGGTCATCCTCGACGTCGTCTACAACCACACTGCCGAGGGCAACCACCTCGGTCCGACGCTGTGCTGGCGGGGCATCGACAACCGGGCCTACTACCGGCTCGTCGACGACGACCCCAGCTACTACATGGATTACACGGGCACCGGAAACTCGCTCAACGCCCGTGATCCGCACACCCTGCAACTCATCATGGACTCGCTGCGGTACTGGGTCAGCGAGATGCACGTCGACGGGTTCCGGTTCGATCTGGCCGCGACGCTGGCCCGCGAGTTCTACGACGTGGACCGGCTGAGCGCCTTCTTCGACATCGTCCAACAGGATCCGGTGATCAGCCAGGTCAAACTCATCGCCGAACCCTGGGATGTCGGTCCGGGCGGCTACCAGGTGGGAAACTTCCCGCCCCTGTGGACGGAGTGGAACGGTCAGTTCCGGGACACGGTCCGGGATTTCTGGCGTGGGCAGCCGGCCACGCTGGGCGAGTTCGCCTCCCGCATCACCGGATCCTCCGACCTCTACCAGGACGACGGCCGCCGCCCCTACGCCTCCATCAACTTCGTTACCGCCCACGACGGTTTCACCCTCGCCGACCTGGTCTCCTACAACGACAAGCACAACGACGCCAACGGCGAGGGCAACCGCGACGGTCATTCCGACAACCGGTCCTGGAACTGCGGCGCCGAGGGACCAACCGACGATGCTGCCGTCAACAAGCTGCGTTCCCAGCAGCGTCGAAACTTCCTGACCACCTTGTTCCTGTCCCAGGGTGTGCCGATGCTGTCACACGGGGACGAGTTGGGGCGTACCCAGCGTGGCAACAACAATGCCTACTGCCAGGACAATGAGCTCTCCTGGATGGACTGGTCGCTGGCGGAGAAGAACCAGGACCTGCTGGACTTCACCCGCGCCGTGGCCGAGATGCGCCGCGCGCACCCCGTGTTCCGGCGGCGGCGGTTCTTCGGTGGCCGCCCCATCCGCAAGGGTGACGAGCTGCGGGACATCGCCTGGTTCACCCCACGCGGGACGGAGATGACCGAGCAGGACTGGGAATCCGGGTTCGGGCGCTCCATCACCGTGTTCCTCAATGGGAACGGCATTCCGGACGTCGACCGGTACGGCCGGCGCATCCGAGACGACTCGTTCCTGCTGTGCTTCAACGCGCACGACGACACGATGAACTTCACGATGCCCAGCGCCGAGTACGGCGGTGAGTGGACCGTGGTGCTCGACACGAACACCGGTGAGGTGCTCAGCTGCGGCGGCGGGCAGGTGACCGGTGTGATCGCGGGCGGAGCCCCCGCCACGCCGCGCTCGGTGCTGGCCGGCCGCGCGTTGCCGGTCAACGGGCGCTCCCTCGTGCTGCTGGAACGGACCGGGTGAGGCGCCATGCCGCCGCCCTCCGCCACCTATCGTCTGCAGCTCGGTCCGTTGATGAGCTTTCGCGATGCCGCAGCGCTCGCCGACTACCTCGTGGAACTGGGAGTCGGCGCACTGTATGTCTCTCCGGTGCTCCAGGCCGCGCCCGGCTCGACCCATGGTTACGACGTCACCGACCCAACGCAGCCTTCGGAAGCGCTGGGTGGCGAGGACGGATGGCGGCTGCTGACCGCCCGGCTCGGGCAGCGTGCTCTGGGGCTGGTGGTGGACGTCGTGCCCAACCACATGGGTGTGGGGGATGCACCCGCCAACCCGTGGTGGTGGGACGTGTTGCGGGAGGGGCGTGGCTCGGAGTACGCGCATTTCTTCGACGTCGACTGGGATTCCGGCCCGTTGTTGCTGCCGGTCCTGGCCGACGATGGGGACGGTGAGGCAGTCGCGCTGGGTGATCTGCGGGTCGAGGGTGACTGTCTCGTCTACCGCGATCACCGCTTTCCTGTTGCCCCGGGAACGGGTAACAGTGATCCACGCAGAGTCCACGAGCGCCAGCACTACCGGTTGGTGTCGTGGCGGCGCGGCAACCGAGAACTGAATTACCGACGGTTCTTCGACATCACCGACCTGGCCGCGGTTCGGGTGGAGGATCCGGTGGTCTTTGCCGCGACACACGCGACCTTGCTGCGGTGGGTCGAGGATGGTGCGGTGACCGGGTTGCGGATCGACCACCCCGACGGGCTGGCCGATCCCGGTGGTTACGTACGGCGACTCCGGTCCAGTGCCCCGGATGTCTGGCTGGTGGTCGAGAAGATCCTCGGGGTGGACGAGGATCTGCCCGCATCGTGGCCGGTAGATGGCACGACCGGATATGACGCGCTGCGCGAGGTGTGTGGGCTGTTCGTCGACTGTACCGGGGAGGAGTCGCTGACCAATCTTTACGTGGCCGAGTGCAATGACCTGGATCCTCGGCGACTGAGCTGGGAGTGCCGGATCATGGTGGCCAGCCGTGTCCTACGTGCTGAGGTCCGGCGCATCGCTGCCCTGTTGCCGAATCTGGATCGGGAGCGAACCGAGGAGGCTGTCGTCGCCGTACTGGCGTCATTCCCGGTGTATCGCTCCTACCTGCCCGAAGGGCGAGGATACTTCGAGGAAGCTGTCATGACGGCACGGCAGGCACGTCCCGAGTTCGCCGTCGAAATCGATGCCGTGGCTGATGCGGCGCTTGCCGTTCCTGATGGCGAGCTGGCCCGGCGGATCCAGCAGACCTCGGGAATGGTGATGGCCAAGGGCATCGAGGACACCCTGCTCTACCGCTATCCCCGGCTGGTGGCGCTCAACGAGGTCGGTGGCGATCTTCTGCGTTTCGGTGTGGAAGTCACGGAGTTTCATCAACGTGCGGCGGCACGGGCGGCTGGTTGGCCGCACACGATGACGGCGCTTTCCACGCACGACACCAAGCGTTCGGAGGACGTGCGTGCTCGCATCGCAGTGCTGTCGGAGCTGGCGGATGAGTTCTCGGCGTTGGTGCGCAGGTGGTCGGCGCGATGCGCGCTTCCCGAGCCGACGCTGAATCTGCTGGGTTGGCAGACCTTGCTCGGAGCCTGGCCGATCGGGATCGAGCGGCTGCGGGAGTACCTGCTCAAGGCGGCACGGGAGGCCAAGCTCGGCACGAGCTGGACCGACCGGAACGCGGACTTCGAGGCGGCCGTGGCCAACTGGCCCGTCGAGGTGCACGAGGACGAGGACCTGCTGTCCGAGGTGGCCGCGTTCGCTTCGCGCCTGCAGCAGCCGGGCTGGTCGAACTCCCTGGGACAGAAGCTGCTCCAGCTAGCCGGGCCCGGTGTTCCCGACATCTACCAGGGAACCGAACTGTGGGACTTTTCCCTGGTGGATCCGGACAACCGTCGGCGGGTGGACTTCGACGAACGACGTCGGTTGCTGGCGCGGATTGCGGACGGCTGGCTACCGCCGGTCGACGAGACGGGAGCGGCCAAGTTGCTGGTGACGACCCGGGTGCTGCGACTTCGTCGGAACCGTCCGGAGCTCTTCCACGGTTACCGACCGCTGTGGGCGGAGGGAGTCGCGGCGCGGCATGTCGTGGCGTTCGCTCGCGGTCCTGCCGCCGAACTGGTGGCGGTGGCTACCCGGCTTTCGGTGGGCCTGGCACGGTCCGGTGGCTGGCGGGACACACTGCTTCCGCTTCCGTGGGGCTCTGGCCGTTGGGTTGACGTACTCAGCGGACGTGCTGTGGCGCCAGCGACGCCGCCGTTGGCCGAACTCCTGGTCGACTACCCCGTTGCCCTGCTGCTCCGGGAGAAGTGATGACGCAGCTCGCCGAGGGCGTTCCTGCCGGCTCGGGCCTGCCCCGGACGGGCACGGACTTCACCGTGTGGGCGCCGGAGCGGTCCCGGGTCCGGCTGTGGCTGGACGGTGCCGAGTACAAGATGGTTCGGGACGAGCGCGGGTGGTGGCGGGTGACGGTGCCCATCGCGGCCCCGGGGATGGACTACGGCTTCCTGCTCGACGACAACCCGCAGCCGCTGCCTGATCCGCGTTCCCTGTGGCAGCCCGATGGGGTGCATCGTCCATCGCGCCGTTACGACCACGATTTCTTCCGGTGGACGGATGAGTCCTGGGCTGGGCGTTCGCTTCCGGGGTCGGTGGTGTACGAGCTGCATGTCGGGACGTTCACCGATGCGGGTACGTTCGATGCCGCGGTCAGTCGGCTGGATCACCTGAGGGGCTTGGGTGTCGACTTCGTCGAGGTCATGCCGGTCAACGCCTTTGACGGCCCGTACGGCTGGGGCTACGACGGGGTCCTGTGGTACGCGGTGCACGAGCCGTACGGCGGGCCAGACGGATTCAAGCAGTTCGTCGATGCCTGCCATACGCGGGGGCTGGGTGTGCTGCTGGATGTGGTCTACAACCACCTCGGGCCCTCCGGTGCCCATCTTGCCGACTATGGCCCCTATTTCACCGGCCGCACGATCTGGGGCCCGGCGTTGAACGTCGACGGACCGGACTCGGACGAGGTGCGCCGTTACGTGATTGACAATGCACTGAGCTGGCTGCGCGACTTCCACGTCGACGGGCTGCGGCTGGACGCGGTGCACGCGCTTGTTGATCGACGTGCGGTGCACCTGCTGGAGGAGCTGGCGAGTGAAGTCGAGGCGTTGTCCGCGCACTTGCGGCGACCCTTGACGTTGATCGCTGAATCGGATCTCAACGACCCGCGCCTGGTGACGGCTAGGGAGGCCGGCGGCTACGGGCTGCACGCGCAGTGGAACGACGACCTTCATCACTGCCTGCACACGGCGTTGACTGGGGAGAGGCAGGGTTACTACACGGACTTCGGTTCGCTGCAGGCGTTGGCGGACACCCTGCGCGAGGTGTTCTTCCACGCCGCGACCTGGTCATCCTTCCGCGGGCGGACGCACGGTCGGCCGGTGGATACCCACCGGCTGCCCGCACATCGTTTTCTTTTCTCCGCGCAGAATCACGACCAAGTCGGCAACCGGGCGGCTGGGGACCGGCTCAGCGCCGTCCTCTCCCCCGGTCTGCTGGGCTGCGCCGCCGCCCTACTGTTGTGCTCTCCCTATACGCCGATGCTGTTCATGGGCGAGGAGTGGGGCGCCAGCACCCCGTGGCAGTTCTTCGCATCCTTCCCGGACCCGAAGCTGGCCGAAAAGGTGCGGCGGGGCCGCCGCAAGGAGTTTGCCGAGCACGGCTGGGGGCCGTCCGAGGTGCCCGATCCACTGGCACCGGCCACCCTGGAACGTTCCCGACTAAACTGGTCGGAGACCGGCCAGGGTTGGCATGCCGAGTTGTTGGGGACGTATCGGGCGCTGGTGGCGTTGCGGCGGGCCCGCCCCGCGTTGTCCGACCCCTGGTTGGACCGGCTCGTTGTGGACCACGACGAGTCCAGGCGATGGATCGTGCTTCATCGGAACGATGGTCGTGGGGACCGGCTGTACGTGGCCTGCAACCTGGGCTCCGTGCCTGCCCGAGTCCCCTTGCCTGACAGGGCTGACGTGCTACTCACCAATGGTCAGGCAAGCGTCGGTCCGGGCGGGGTCGAGCTGGGTCCGGAGACGTTCGCCGTACTCGACCCGGTCCGCTGACGCCCTCCCGTGGACCACCACCTGTCCCCATCCCCCGAAGTTATCCACAGCCCACGATCTTGGTCTTGATTCGCGCTTCCACAGCTCAGTAAGCTCGCCCTGGGCTGCGCAGACCCGGGCGGGCGGGGGCTGCACTCCCACTAGGGCTGTCGCGGGTGGTGGCGGGCCGCTGGAAACCCGCCTACCGCCCGCGGACCGTCTTACTCGACGAAGGTGTCCGGGTGGGGGCCGGTGCGTTCCCCGGTCTCCAAGACGGCGATGGCGGCGAGATCGTCGGCATCCAGGTCGAAATCGAAGACCGCAATGTTCTCCCGCACCCGCTGCGGGTTGGCGGACTTGGGGATCACGACGTTGCCGAGCTGGATGTGCCAGCGCAGGATCACCTGGGCCGGCGTGCGGCCATGTTTGTCCGCAATAGTCACGATCGTCGGGTTCGCCAGCACCTCGCCGCCCTTGGCCAGCGGGCTCCACGCCTCGGTCAGAATGCCGTGCCTGGCGTGGAACGCACGCAGCTCTTCCTGCTGCAGGCGGGGATGCAGCTCGATCTGGTTGGTGACCGGGACGACACCGGTCTCGTCCAGCAGCCGTTGCAGGTGCGGGACCTGGAAGTTGGACACCCCGATCGCCCGAGCGCGTCCGTCGCCATGAATTTCTCGGAGTGCTTTCCAGCTCTCGACGTACCTGTCCCGGGTAGGCACGGGCCAGTGGATCAGATACAGATCGACGTAGTCCAGCTTCAACCGGTCGAGGCTGGCGTCGAAGGCCCGCAGCGTCGAGTCGTATCCATGGTCGGTGTTCCACAGCTTGGTCGCCAGGAACAACTCGTGCCGGGGAATGTCGGACTCGGCGATCGCCCGGCCGACTCCCCGCTCGTTGCCGTAGAACGCCGCGGTGTCGAAACTGCGGTAGCCCGCGTCGATCGCCGCACGCACGACCGGAGGCACCTCGTCGTCGGTGAGCGGGAACAATCCCAGTCCGAGCTGGGGAATCGTGACGTCGTTTGTCAGCTTGATGGCGGGAACAGTCGTCATCGCCAGGCTTTCCTTCACGTTGGGGGTCCACAACGGACGCTTCCGAGTCAACCAGTTACCTCGCCGGTCACGTCACCGCACGTGCCGCACACCACATCCCAACACGAGAGGTTTCCGTCCGCCATTCGAAACCAACTGGTTCCGTATTTCCGGAACCGCAACCTCCGGCCCGACGCGACCGCCCGGGCCGGCCGCCCGCCATTCCCCCGTGCGAATCATCTGGTCAAGTGCTGTTGAGCGATCTCGACGCGGGAAGCGCCCAGCCGCAGGATCATGGATGGTCACGGCAACGGCTGGCCGCAAGCCAGCGTCACGTGTTGGTAGGGAGGTGGCGTCGAGCGTGGCTCTTCCGCAGCCCGGGAAGGACAGCGCCAAACAAACATTCTCCACCGAGGGCATTCCCCCGATGGGTCGACCGAGTCTGGTCGTCCGTGTGCTGATGCGCATCGTCAAGTGGGCCGAACGGCTCAACACTCGTTGCTCGAAGGTGGGAAACGAACCGGTTCCCGACAACACCGTCTTCGGTTGGGCCACGATGTCGAGCGGGAGTGGCAGGCCATCCGCTCCGAGCTGGAAGGTGTACTCACGCGGCGTGACGAGCTGCCCGCGTTCCAGGACATCGTCACCGACGTTCGGACGATCACCGAAGACCAGGCATGGAAGGTCTTCCTCCTGCACGCCTACGGCTCCTCCTCGGAGCGCAACATCACGTGCTGCCCACGGACCTGGGACACCGTCCGGCGCATCCCCGGCTTCAAGTCCGCGATGTTCTCGATTTTCGAACCGGGTAAACACCTGCCACCGCATCGCGGGCCTACAACGGCGTGCTGCGGCTCCACCTCGGTCTGATCGTGCCGCGCGAGCGGGACAAGGTGGCGATCCGGGTCGATGACAAGGTGTGTCGCTGGGAGGAGGGCCAGGTTCTCATCTTCGACGACGCGTACGAGCACGAGGCGTGGAATCACTCCGACGAGACACGCGTGGTGTTGTTCGTCGACTTCGTCAAGCCACTCCGGTTTCCCGCCAATGTGGTCAACTGGATGTTGCTGAACCTGGCCCTGTTCACGCCCTTCATCCGGGAAGGTGCGCAGAATCACCGGAAGTGGGAGAAGCGCTTCTACGAGTCGGGCTGATCCCGATGCTGGGCGGGTTGTTCTCCGGGCGTGGTCGCCAGCGAGACCGGAGACTCCACACCCGGAGGGCAACCCGTTCGCTCCCCCGGTCCACCAGAGAAGAGTGGCCGATCCAGTAGGCCGTTCGAGCGGTGCGCCGGTGACGGGGCAAAGGGCAGAATGTTCCCGTTCCGAACGGTTTCGCGGTGGAGGCTGTATGGACCGGTTGGCAGGCAAGGTCGCCATCGTGACAGGGGCGGGTCAAGGGATCGGACGAGGGATCGCTCGACGGTTCGCGGCGGAGCGCGCGAACGTCATGGTCGCCGAGATCGACGAAGAGACCGGCCAGCGCACCGCCGCCGAGTTGGCGGATGGCTTCGGAGTGGACGTTCTCTTCCTCCGCACTGACGTGTCCGACAGAGCGGCGGTCGAGAACATGGTCGACGTCACCAGGCAGCGGTTCGGTAGCGTGGACATCCTCGTCAACAACGCGTGGGGCGGTGGTTCGTTCTCCGGACTCGAGAAGAAGAGCGACGCGGACATGGAACGGGGCTGGCGTGTCGGCTGCATGAGCGCCTTCTGGTCGATGCGGAAGGTGTTCCCGCTGATGTGCGAGCAGGGTGGTGGCCGAATCATCAACATCTGCTCGCTGAACGGCGTGAACGCCCACATGTTCACGGCCGAGTACAACACCGCCAAGGAGGCGCTGCGCACCCTTACCCGGACCGCGGCCCGCGAGTGGGCAGGGCACAACATTCTCGCCAACGTCATCTGCCCGGCCGCGGCGACTCCCGCGTACGAGGCGTTCGCCAGGTCGAGCCCCGAGAATGCCGCGGAGTTGTTGAAGCAGAACCCCATGGGGCGCATGGGCGATCCCGAACTGGACATCGGTGGCGTGGCGCTGTTCCTGGCCAGCGACGATGCGCGTTACGTCACCGGCAACACGCTCTTCGTCGACGGCGGCAGCCACATCAACGGCGTGGCCTGGGCACCGGTGCCTCCCGGCTAGCGCCCATCTTCGAAGGATCTTGGTGCGGATTCCAGCATCGTGCGGTCCCACCAGCAAGATCCATCTGGTCAGTGAGGGCCATGGCCGACCGCTGTCGATCCTGGCACACCAGCGGCAATGTACACGACTGCACCCATTTCAGGCGGTCTTGTCGGCATCAGGGTGCCGCGGTCGGGTGCGGAACGCTCGCACCCGACCGGACCATGTGATCGCTGACAAGGGCTACAGCTCTCGGGCCTTCCGCGCGCACCTGCGCCAGCGCGGCATATCGCGCACCATCCCCGAGCGCGGCGGCCAGCCAACTCACACGGTGGCGAGGCATCGCCACTACGACAATCGAGCTCGGTCCTACCTCGCTGTCCTCGCCATGGCCAGCATCCTGGGCTCCACGAACGGGCGCCAGGTCAGCTGCAGCAGCCTGCCGCCGCCCGGGGCTGACCCGCCGGGCTGACCTTGTCCGCGGTGGGCGCGTCGGCCTTCACCACGTACACCTCCCACGGCTCCTTACCGGGGCCGTGCACCCACACCTTGTCCTGTACGGCGTAGCAGCAGGTGGTGTTCTCCTCCACCGCGGTGTCCATGCCCTCCGCGGCCAGACGGCGGGTGGCCGCGGTGACCTCCTCGGTGCTCTCCACCTCGACACCGAGGTGGTCCAGAGCGGTCTCCTGCCCGCGCTCGCCCTCCAGCAGCACCAGCTTGAGCGGCGGCTCGGCGACGGCGAAGTTGGCGTAGCCGGGCCGGCGCTTGGCCGGTTCGACGCCGAACAGCCGGCGGTAGAAGTCCACGGACCCCTCCAGGTCACCCACGCGTAGCGCGAGCTGCACTCGGGACATCACGAACGCCTCCTTTATCGAAGGTTATCGATATTGCGTGACACAGCTTGCGCCCTGAATCGACAGCTGTCAACATAGGCCCATGTCGATACAGCCTGGTGCACCCGGGGGATGCTGCTCACCGCTGGTCCGCGAGCCGGTGGGCGAGGCGGACGCGGCGGAGCTGGCGCGGGTCTTCAAGGCGTTGTCGGACCCGGTGCGGCTGCGTCTGCTCTCGCTGGTCGCCGCGCGCAGCGGCGGTGAGGCGTGCGTGTGCGAGTTGGTCGAGCCGTTCGACCTCAGCCAGCCGACGATCTCCCACCACCTGAAGGTGCTCCGGGAGGCCGGCCTGGTCACCGCCGAGCGGCGTGGGACCTGGGTGTACTACCGCGCGGTGCCGGCGACGCTGGGCCGGCTGGCCGCGGTGCTGACGCCGGAGGCGGTCACCGCATGACGGCCACCGAACAGCACGCCGCCGAGCGCGGCGTGGTTGCGAAGCTGTCCACGCTGGACCGGTTCCTGCCGGTGTGGATCGGTGCGGCGATGCTCGTCGGGCTGGCCGCCGGGCGGTGGATCCCGTCGCTGGGCAGCCTGCTCGGCGCCGTGGAGGTGGGTGGGGTCTCGCTGCCCATCGCGGTGGGGCTGCTGGTGATGATGTACCCGGTGCTGGCCAAGGTCCGCTACGACCGGCTGGACACCGTGACCCGCGACCGCCGCATGATGGTCGCCTCGCTGGTGCTGAACTGGCTGGTCGGGCCGGCCCTGATGTTCGCGTTGGCCTGGATGTTCCTGCCCGATCTCCCGGAGTACCGGACCGGGCTGGTCATCGTCGGGCTGGCCCGCTGCATCGCGATGGTCATCATCTGGAACGACCTGGCCCGTGGCGACCGGGAGGCCACCGCCGTCCTGGTGGCGTTGAACTCGGTGTTCCAGGTGGTGGCGTTCGCCGGGCTGGGATGGCTCTACCTGCACGCGCTACCCGGCTGGCTGGGCCTGCCGCAGGCCGAGCTCGACGTCTCCGCGTGGGAGATCGCCCGGGCGGTGCTGGTGTTCCTCGGTATCCCGCTGGTGGCCGGCTACCTCACCCGCCGGCTCGGGGAGCGGACGCGCGGCCGCGACTGGTACGAGCGGCGGTTTCTCCCGCGCATCGGCCCGGCCGCGTTGTACGGGTTGCTGTTCACCATCGTCGTCCTGTTCGCACTGCAAGGTGAGCAGATCGTCGCCCAGCCCTGGGACGTCGCCCGGATCGCGTTGCCGCTGCTCGCCTACTTCGGGCTGATGTGGGCCGGCTCGTTCGCCCTCGGCAAGGCGCTCGGGATGGGCTACGCGCGCACGACCACGTTGGCGTTCACCGCCGCCGGCAACAACTTCGAGCTGGCCATCGCCGTCGCCGTCGCGACGTTCGGCGTCGCCTCCGGCCAGGCCCTGGCCGGAGTGGTGGGACCACTCATCGAGGTGCCGGTCCTCGTAGCGCTCGTCTACGCGGCCCTGGCCGCCCGCAGGTTCTTCCCCGCTCCCGCCGCCGAGCCCGTGGAGGAGACCCGTGTCCCACGATCCTGACCGTTCCTGCCGCGACCCGGAGGAGGGTCGCGACACCGACGTCGACCCCCGCCTCGAGCGTGCCGTCACCGACCTGACCCGTCGCTTCGACGGCACCTTCTCCCCCGACGCCGTGCGCGGGTGTGTGCTCGAGGCCCACAACGAGCTCGCCGCCGCGGCAACCGTGCACAGCCACCTCCCCGTACTGGCCGCCCGGCTCGCACGCGAGCGTCTGGAAGCCACCGCCACGAATCTGGGAAGCACCATGTCGCACACCCCGGAAGTCCTGTTCGTCTGCGTCCACAACGCCGGCCGCTCCCAGATGGCCGCCGCGCTGCTGCACCATCACGCACGGGGGCGGGTCACCGTGCGCTCGGCCGGCTCGGCACCGGCCGAGACGATCAATCCGGCCGTGGTCGAGGTGATGGCGGAGCTGGGGATCGACCTGTCCCGGGAGTTCCCCAAGCCGCTCACCACCGATGCGGTTCAGGCCGCCGACGTCGTCATCACGATGGGTTGTGGCGACGCGTGCCCGGTCCTTCCCGGGAAGCGGTACCTGGACTGGCAGCTCGACGACCCGGCAGGGAAGCCCGCGGCCGAGATCCGGCCGATCCGCGACGAGATCGACCGCCGGGTCCGTGCCCTGCTGGCCGACCTGGTGCCCAGCGCCTGATCCCCCTGTCCGGGCCGCCGGGAGCAGGGGCCCGGCCGCCCACTCCTGTCCGCCCAAATTGCACCGTTGTCGCGGTGCTTACCGCGTCGCCTCGATCATGATGTCGTGGTCCCGGTGGGTCTCGAGCCAGTCCGCAGCCGAGCCGCCGTTGCGGGCGATCGCGACGAGGTCGGCCGAGTCGACGAACACCACCAGTTCGCCGATGGGGACATCGCCGAACGTGGTACCGACGGTCGCCGGGACCGTGGTGGTGCCGACGCTGACCTGCACCGGGCTTCCCGGGCGCAGCCCAGCCTCGGCCAGATGGGCTCGTGACGCAGCGAGCTGGACGTTGCCGAAGTGGTCCGTGGAGAGCACCTCCGCCGTGAGCCGACCCGGCCGCGCACGCGCCACCGGCTCGGGCAGTCGAACCAGGTCGTCCGCGTCGAGGACCGGTCCGAAGCGCATGGGCGGCACGCCCAGGACCAGGTGGGCGGTGACCGGGGCGAACATGTCCCGACCATGGAAGGTCGAGGACACGGTGGGCGCCCAGTAGGTCGGGTCGGCCAGCTCGTGGGCGGCGGTGACTCCACCCAGCGCCTCGGCGGCCGGGAGGAGAAGACCGTTGTCCGGCCCGACCAGCACCCCGCCGGGCGTTGCCACCACGATCCCCCGCCGGCTGGTCCCGACGCCGGGATCCACGACGGCGAGGTGCACGGCCGGCGGCAGTGCGGGCACTGTCTGGGCCAGCACCGCCGCGCCCCGCCGTACGTCCTGCGGTGGTACCAGGTGCGTCACGTCGATCACGCGTGCTCGCGGCGCCAGCCGGGCCAGGACACCATGGCATGCGGCAACAAACCCGTCGTCCAGACCGTAGTCCGTCGTGAACGACACCCACTCGTAGCCCATGCCCCAGTCTCCCGCATCGGGCCGGGCATCCGGTGGAGGCAGCTCCTGGGCTGCGGTCCCCGCCTCCCGGGTCAGCTGGGTGGCCGGGCCGGACCCGGCCGAGGTCCGAGGGCTAGGCGGATGTCGGCGACATTTCGTCGGCCAAGACCGAAAGCGGGAGATCCGGGTATGTCGCTGCGCGTGCGGCGACAACACCAACAGCAAGGGGAATGCCGGCACACCCTCGAAGCAAATCGGCTGCGGCACCGGGCTCGGCGGCCACCCGCTGCGCACCAAGCCGCCGTACCAGCAGCTCCCACGCATCGTCAGGGGGCAACGCCTCCAGATCGACGGCATGGGCCCCATGCACACGTAGGCTGGTGAGCTGGCTTCGGCTGGTGACCAACACCGCGCAGTCGGCGGCACCGGGCAGCAGCGGCTCCACTTGGGCGGTGTCGTGGGCGTCATCCAACAGGACGAGCATTCGCCTACCGGCTATCAGGCTGCGGTACAGACCGACCTGCGCATCCATGTCCGGTGGGATCGTGTCCGGTGACACCCCGAGTCCGTACAACAGGGTCCGCACGCTTGTCTCCGGTGGGACCGGTCTTCGCGAGGAGCCACGGAGGTCGAGGTACAGCTGTCCGTCTGGAAACCGGTCGATATTCTGGCACGCCCAGTGCAGGGCCAGGTGGGTCTTTCCCACACCACCCCTACCGGCAATCACGGAAATCACCACCCGGCACGAACGGGTAGAGCTGTTGCGCGCCGCGGTGAGCCGGTCCAGTTGCGGACCCCGACCGACAAGGACCGCGGGTTCGGCCGGGAGCTGACGGGGAACCGGCGACGGAGGGGAGGACCCGGTGATCATGGGACCGGCGAGGGTCCGGTCGCCGAGGAGCATCCGCTGGTACAACTCCTGCAGGGTGGGTTCCGGGTCGACCCCCAGCTCGTCGGCCAGGCGCCGCCTGACCCGTTGGTAGTGCTCCAGCGCATCGGCTTGGCGACCGCAGCGGAACAGGGCGAGCATGAGTTGTCCGGCGGATCGCTCGTCCAACGGATGTGCGGCGGCCTGCGCGGACAGCCGGGCGAGCAGCTCCCGGTGCCGGCCCAACCGCAACCCGAGTTCGTTGCGGTCCAGCTCGGCCACCAGCCGCTCCTGCCCCAGGCGTTCCCGCACCGAACTGAGCCAGGAGCTGTCCAGCCCGGCGAACGCCTCGCCCCGCCACAGGCTCAGTGCCCTGTCGTACAGGGTCAACGCCCGGTCGTCCGAGTCAGCTGTACGAGCCTGCACCACCAACCGGCGAAACAGGTGCAGGTCCAGCTCCTCGGCATCGGCACTCAGCACGTAGCCGGCCCGTCGCCGCTCAATACCGATCGCGCCCGTCCTGCCCAGGGCGTGCCGGAGCCGGCACACATAGCTGGAGAGCACACGCGGGGCCCGGCGTGGCAGCGACTCACCCCACACCCGGTCGGCGAGCTGCTGCCACGACACCGGTCGGTTGACATCGACCGCCAGGGCGGCGAGTACGCACCGCTGCCGGGCATGTCCGAGATCGACAGGTCGATCGTCGGTCCAGCACTCCACCTCACCCAGAACGCCAATACTCGTCGCCATTTACGGCACGCTCCCCCAGTCCGGCAGCTTCCCGCAGCCGCCGTATTCGTCCGTGGTGACCAGCAGATCAACCGTCTCACAACACGTTCTGCACATGGAGCGGCCACAGTGGTGAAGGCACTGTCGCATACAGCCGGAACCGGGTGGTGGATGGATTCCGATGCGTACGCAGGAGAGCTGTCACCCGAGCAAGCCACCGGTTGGTAACTGCACGCACGAACCCGTCTTGCTACGACCGGAGTCGTGAGTACCGCCCGCATGTTCCGGTGTCATGACGGGTCCAACCGGTCGGGTTCACGTTGGAAAGTCACGAGAGGAGCTGTATCTCATGGGTATCCGTGGCGTCGGTTCGGCACTGGCTGGTAGGGCGGCCCGTGGCACGGCGGTGGCCGCGATGGCACTCGTCATGGCCGCAGGCGGGGTCACCGCAGCGGCCGCTGAGCGCCCCGCTGCCGCACCGGGCGCACAGGAGACGGAAGTGACGGCCCAACCCAGACCCTCCTGTCCCAGAGGATGGGTGTGCTTCTGGACCAAGCACGGTTTCCGCGGACATCGCGGAAAAGTGGCCGGCAACAACCGCAACTGGCAGGCTTTCCCGGAAAGGTACTGCCGCAGCGGCACTTGGGACAACTGTGCCTCATCCGCATACAACAACGGTCGTACCCACCATGTGCGCTTCTATCAGCACCCCAACTACAGGGGACGTGGTATCAACATCTACAAGGGGCAGAGCCGGTCCAGCCTCGGGTGGATGAACGACCGGACGAGCTCCAACAAGTGGTTCCGCTGAGTACCGGACGGCCGCCCGTCATCGCCCGACCGTAGGGACCGAAATGTCGAGTCTCAAACTCCTCGCGGCGGCTACGCGGGCGGCACTCCTCATCGTGCTTGCTGGTTGCACGGGCGCGCAACCAGCAAGCACACCCGTCGAGGATCCGCACGTCACGCTCGGCGAAGCCGATCTGAAACTGCTCACCATGGAGGAACCCTACGCCGCAGAACGGGAGCGGCTCGCAGCGGTCGATCTCGATGAGACCAAGCGCTGCATGAGGAAGGAAGGATTCGACTACCCGGTGGCGAGCCCGGATTCCGCTCCCGATTACTGGTGGCGGCCGAACATGGCTGAGCGTCGGCGTGACGGTTACGGTTTCCACAAACAAGGTGCCACACCACCCCGCACCGCCGTGGACGACTACGTGGAGGCGCTGCCCGATGGCGAGCGGGCGCGCTACGACCAAGTATTGTTCGGCCGGGAGGAAGACTACGCATCGATCGATCTGGTCACTGGCCAGCGGTACTCGTTTCCGACCGACGGGTGCACGGCAGCCGCTGCCGAACGGTTGTACGGCAGCCCCGCCAAGGCCGCGCTCGTCTACTACCTCCCGCAGGAGGTCCGGAACAACCTCCTCGATCGCATCGAGGCTGATCCCGTATACCACGAGGTGGTCGGTCGATGGAGTCAATGTATGAAGGCACGTGGCTACGAGCTCGCGACGCCTTCAGATGCACGACAGACCGTGGGAGCACGGGTTGACGACGCTCCACGACATACCGCACCGGAGCAGTGGGAAGTCGAGATCGCGGTTGCCGACGGCGAGTGCGTGCTCGAGACCGATGTACCGGCGTCAGTTTCTGCGCTGCTTCGTCGTTACGCCGACACCCTCAACGCGGATGAACGGCGTCAGCTGGTGGAGGCTGGGCGAGCACACACCGAAGCGGTTCGCAAGCTCGGTGGCTGATCCCGACGTCCCCTCACCCGACGCTACGGAGGTTCGGTCGGTTCGGTAGCTCCATCATCCGACCACCACTGTGTAGCGGCGAGCCACAACTGGGTTGGAGTCAAAGGCAGTTCGACCCCAACCCAGTGGTTCGGGCCAGCGTCAGGAGGTGGGAAGCGGTTCGCGGTGGACGAGAGCGCGTAGGCCCGCGGCGGACAACCCGGTGAGGTGTTCCACCTCATCGGGTTCCATGGCCCCACAGTCCACGGCGCGCTGCATCGACATCGCCAACGCCTGGGCGGTAGCCGGCTCGTCGAGCACCGCTCCCCCGGCGCGCTCCACGTAACGGCGCAGCCGGGTGCCATCTGCCTCGGCGGCGGAGCGGAAGAAGGCGAAGACGGTGGCGTACCGGCTCACCAGCTGCGCGGGATGCAGGTCCCAGCCCTGGTAGAAGCCGTGTACCAGACTGCGTCGGACCAGGGTCGCGTGCGTACGCCAACCCAGGCGTACCCGGGTAGCCTCGCCCACGGGCAGCACGTTCGTCGAGCCGTCGGACAGTCGTACCCCCGTACCGGCGGCGGAGAGCTGCATGACGTGCCGGGCGAAGTCACAGGCGCTGTGCGCCATGTGTTGCTGGGCCGCAGAAAGCCCGCATGCAGCGGTGTAGTCGTAGGTACCGAAGTGCAGTCCACTCACTCGGCCCTGGCCTGCCTCGATCCAGGACGGTAGGGCAAGGCGACCGGAATGGTCCATGATGGACTGTATCGTCTCCACCTGGATCTCGAAGCGCAGTGCGCCTTCCGGCAACCCCAGAGCCTGCTCGGTCAGCTGGAGCACGTTCACCAACGTCGTGACCTGCGCGGTCGCGGTCACCTTCGGGAACGTGAGGACGAACCCTTCGGGCAGGCGTCCCTCCGTGCGCTCCAGCAAGGCAGTGAGTAGGACGTCGAGCGTGCGCACACTGCGTTCGCGTAGCACCGGCGTGTCAAAGGACTTGACCCGAACGCCGAACCAGGGCGGGCACAGGCTCGAGCCGGTCCAGGTCACGAGGTGCTCGGCCGTGCGGACCGCGTCGGCGTCCTCCCGCTCGTCCCCCGGTGCACCGTAGCCGTCCTCGAAGTCCACGCGGAAGTCCTCGACGGGCTCGCGGGCGAGCTTGCTGCGTACCCGCGGGTGCACCACCTCGGCCAGCTCCACGGGCAGGTCCAGTGCGTTCGCCAGATCCGCGGGGGATGCTGCGTGGTCCTCCATCGCGGCCAGCGCCGTGTTACCCCACTGGCACGGCAGGTCGGCGGTGACCTGGTCCGCGGGCACGTAGCAGGTGTGCACCGGCTGCCGGCCGCCCGGGTCACCGGGGTAACGCCGCGACCGCGCGTCGTCCACTTCGGACAGTTGGGCCAGCGTGGCGCGCACTGTCTCCTGGTCCAGCGACATCCGTACCGTCATCAGTCGATCCGCTCGTAGGCTGGCAGGGTCAGAAAGTCCACGAAGTCCTCGGCGAGCGCGACCTCCTCGAACACCTCACGGGCGTCCTTGAACCGTCCGGTCTCGAAGGCGGCCGAACCCAGCTCGTCGGAAATCCCGGCCAGCTCCTCGTCGAGGATCCGGCGCACCAGCTCGACGGTGACCGGTTCGCCGTTGCTGAGCCGGACGCCGTTACGGATCCACTGCCACACCTGGGACCGGGCGATCTCGGCGGTGGCCACGTCCTCCATCAGGTTCTGGATGCCGGCCGCACCCACGCCGCGCAGCCAGGACTCGATGTAGCGCAGGCCGACGTTGACGTCGCTGCGCAGGCCCTGCTCGGTGATCTCACCCGGGGTCGCGGCCACGTCAAGCAGGTCGGCCGCGGTGACGGACACCTCCGGGCGCTGGCGGTCCACCTGGTTGGGCCGCTCCCCCAGCACGTCGTCGAACACCTCGGCGCAGACCGGCACCAGGTCGGGGTGGGCCACCCAGGAACCGTCGAAGCCGTCCCCGGCCTCGCGCCGTTTGTCCTCGCCCACCTTGGCCAGCGCGCGGGCGTTGACCTCGGGGTCGCGGCGGCTCGGGATGAAGGCCGCCATACCGCCGATGGCGAACGCACCACGCTTGTGGCAGGTCTGCACCAGCAGCTCGGTGTAGGCGCGCATGAAGGGGGCGGTCATCGTGACCGAGTTGCGGTCGGGCAACACGAAGTCGCGCCCGGCATCCCGGAAGTTCTTGATGACGCTGAAGAGATAGTCCCAGCGACCCGCGTTCAGCCCCGAGGCGTGCTCGCGCAGCTCGTAGAGGATCTCCTCCATCTCGAAGGCCGCGGTGATGGTCTCGATGAGCACGGTGGCACGGATCGTGCCGTGCGGGATTCCCAGCGCCTGCTCGGCGTGGGTGAACACGTCGTTCCACAACCGCGCTTCGGCGTGCCCCTCCATCTTGGGCAGGTAGAAGTACGGGCCGCTGCCCTTGTCGAGCAGTCGGCGCGCGTTGTGGAAGAAGTAGAGCCCGAAGTCGAACAGTGACGCGCTGACCTGCTCGCCGTCGACCAGCACGTGTCGTTCCACCAGGTGCCAGCCCCGGGGGCGGAACACGATGGCCGGGGTGCGCTCGACGGTGAGCCGGTAGTGCTTGCCCTCCGGGCCGGTGTAGTCGATGCGGCGCTCGATGGCGTCGATCAGGTTCACCTGACCGGCGACCATGTTGTACCAGGTCGGTGCGTTGGCGTCCTCGTGGTCGGCGAGCCAGACCCGGGCGCCGGAGTTCAGCGCGTTGATGGTCATCTTGCGCTCGGTGGGCCCGGTGATCTCCACCCGGCGGTCCCGCAGGTCGGCCGGTGCCTCGGCGACCCGCCAGTCACCGGCCCGGACGTCGGCGGTCTGCGGGAGGAAGTCCAGCCGTCCGCTGCGGGCGATCTCGTCGCGGCGCCCGGCCCGGGCCGCGAGCACCTCGACGCGGCGGGGGCCGAACCGTCGCTGCAGGTCGGCGACGAAGGCCAACGCCTGTGCGGTGAGCACCTCCTCCCCGCGCTCGACGGATGGTCCGACGACGGTCACGCCGTTGTGGTCGCTCACGGTCCGCTCCTCAGCAGTACGAGCGTCATCCTTCTATTATCCGGAGCTTAGATTTTGTATCGTGGAAGTCAATGGCTGGCGAGCCTCGCGTGGGGTAGGTGTAGCGCACGCCACGTCGGCGCGCACTCCCTAGAATCCGCGCGAAGGTTCGCCCTGGCGAGAGGAGACGGCCGTGGCGCCGCAGAAGACGGAGCGCGGCTCGGGCGGCGGCGTGCAGTCGCTGGAGCGTGCCTTCGCGCTGCTCGAGCAGCTGGCGGACGCCGGCGGCGAGGCCGGCCTCTCCGAGTTGGCCGCCTCCTCGGGGCTGCCGTTGCCCACCATCCACCGGCTGGTGCGCACCCTGGTCGCGTTGGGCTACGTCCGGCAGGACTCCTCCCGCCGCTACGCGCTGGGCCCGCGGCTGATCCGGCTCGGCGAGATGGCCAGCCGCCAGTTCGGCTCCTGGGCCCGCCCGCTGCTCGCCGAGCTGGTCCAGCAGGTCGGCGAGACCGCGAACCTGGCCATCCTGGACGGTGACGAGATCGTCTACGTCGCCCAGGCCCCGTCGCGGCACTCGATGCGGATGTTCACCGAGGTCGGTCGGCGCGTGCTGCCGCACGGCACCGGGGTGGGCAAGGCGGTGTTGTCCCGTCTGCCCCGCGAGGAGGTGGCGGCGATCCTGGACCGCACCGGGATGCCCGCCTACACCCCGCACACCATCACCGACCGGGACAAGCTGCTTCGCCAGCTCGCCCAGGTCGCGCGCCAGGGGTACGCGACGGACGAGGGCGAGCAGGAGATCGGCGTGCGGTGCGTCGCCGTGCCGCTGACCGGCGGGCCGGCCCGGGCGGCCATCTCGGTCTCCGGCCCCGAGGGCCGGCTCACCAAGGCAACGGTCGACCGCATCGTCCCCCTGATGCGCCGCACCGCCGAGCAGCTGAGCCAGCAGCTGTCCAACGCCGCCTCCGCCTGAGCCGGCGCGCAACCGCCGTACCGCGACGGACCCCACCGTGACGACAGTGGTTAGGCGAGACTAACCTCAAGTGGATCTCCTTGCTGAGGTGCGTTGTCGTCGTTAGAGATGGGGGTAGGACGCCGATGCCACAGATCCACTTCGCTCCGTTCTCCCGCCGCAGCCTGCTCGCCGCGGCCGGTGCCTTGGGGCTTGGTGCCCTCGTCGCGGGCTGTACCGGTCGTGGCGGTCCGGGGCGAGAGCGTGGGGACGGCTGGTCGTTCACCGACGACCGGAACACGAGGGTGACCGCGGATGGCCGGCCGACGCGCGTGGTCGCCTACATCGGTGCGGCCGCCGCGTTGCACGACTTCGGGGTCACCGACCAGATCGTCGGTGTGTTCGGGCCGACCAGAGGTAAGGACGGCGGCCCGGACCCGCAGGCCGGTGATCTGGACGTCAACCGGGTGACGGTTCTCGGGAACACCTACGGCGAGTTCAATCTGGAGAAATACGCGGCGCTCCAGCCCGATCTGCTGGTGACGAACATGTTCCAGCCCGGAGTTCTCTGGTATGTACCGGATGCCAGCAAGGACAAGGTTCTCGAGTTCGCGCCCAGTCTCGCCATCACCGCGACGCGGGTCTTTCTGCCCGAACCCGTCCGCCGCTACGCCGAGCTGGCCGAGGCCCTCGGGGCCGACCTGAAGTCGGAGAAGGTCACCGCGGCCAAGGCTCGGTTCGACAGTGCCGGCGAGGCGCTGCGCACCGCGGTCAAGGAGAGGGCCGGGATCAAGGTGATGGCTGCCTCCGCCCGGACCGACATGTTCTATGTCTCCGATCCCAAGGTCTATGCGGACCTGAGCTACTTTCGGGATCTCGGCGTGGAGTTCGTCGGACCGGAGAAGGCGGAGGCTGATGGCTTCTGGGAGCCCGTCAGTTGGGAGAACGCCCACAAGTACGCGGCGGACGTGATCCTGCTCGACAGCCGGACGGGGTCGTTGAAACCCGAGGACATGGCGTCGATGCCCACCTGGTCACAGCTTCCCGCCGCACGCGCGGGGCAGGTGACGCCGTGGCAGAGCGAGCCGCGGTTCTCCTACCAGGGCGCGGCAACCGCCCTGGGGTCGCTGACGAAGGCCATCCGCGGCGCCGAGAAGGTGGCCTGAGCCAAGCACCGTGCCGGGTCGGCTGCGCCGTCGCGGCCGACCTGCTCCACGGCACCGCCGGTCGTCAGGAGCCGGATCTGGTTGGTGGGACGAGGCACAACCGCCGCCGGCTTCCCACCGAACAGCGTATTACTGAGCGCGTTCACCCCGAAGATCCGCGCTCTTCGCCCCCTCGCGTCCACCGCGAGTCGAGATACCCGATCTTCACCTATGTGAGTGATATGAGGAACCGGTGCCGCACGTCCGGCGCCGCAGCCGCGACGGCTCCGTCCGGCGGCCGGACCGGGCGGATAGTTGGTCCCGCAACATCGGGCCCACGGGTTTACGCTAAGTGATGAGGGGCACGTCGCCGCAGCGAGGAGCCCGGAGTCATGGCCCTGTGCCGACGGATGCGACGGATGCTGTTGCTCCTGGGCCTGCTGGCCCTGGGGTTGGCCGGCCTGGTCACCACCGCCGCACCGGCGCCAGCCCAGCAGCAGAGCATCCTCACGACCCGGGTGGACGGTGCGATCACGCCGGTCACCGCCGAGCACGCCGTCGACGCCCTGGAGGCCGCCCGGTCCGGCGGGCACCAGGCGCTGCTGGTCGAGATGGACACCCCGGGCGGGCTGGACACCTCGATGCGGGACATCATCAAGAACTTCCTCGGCGCCCGGGTCCCGGTGATCGTGTACGTGACCCCGTCCGGGGGTCGTGCCGCCTCTGCCGGCGCGTTGATCACGTTCTCCGCGCACATCGCGGCGATGGCCCCGGGAACCACCATCGGGGCGGCCACGCCGGTGGACCCGCAGGGTGGGGAAATCAGCGACAAGATCCTCAATGACGCGGCGTCGTACGCCCGATCGGTGGCCGAGCAACGGGGCCGGAACGCCGACTTCGCCGAGGAGACCGTCCGCAAGGGACGGTCGGTGCCGGCCGACGAGGCCAAGGAACTCAACGCGGTCGACCTGGTGGTGCCGGACCGAGGTGCGTTGCTGTCCGCAGTGGATGGCCGCACGGTGTCGTTGGCTGGTGGGGGCGAGGTCACGTTGCAGACCAAGGGTGCGCCGGTCGTCGAGTTCGAGATGGGCGCCTTCGCCAAGTTGCGGCAGCTGTTGGCCGATCCGAACCTGGCCTTCCTGTTCATGTCGATCGCGATGCTGGCAATCCTCTACGAACTGGCCAACCCGGGCATCGGGCTCGGCGGGATCGTCGGCGTCGTGCTGCTGATGCTGGGTCTGGTCGCGTTGAGCGTGCTCCCGGTCAACCTCGCCGGGGTGGCGCTGCTGCTGCTCGCCGCCGCGTTGTTCGTCACCGAGCTGTTCACCCCCGGTGTCGGGGTGTTTGCCGTGGGCGGGGTGATCGCGTTGCTTCTGGCCGGGCTCTTCCTGTTCGACGGGCCGTTCGCGGTGGACCCGGCGGTGCTGTGGCCGGTGGTCATCATCGTCGGCGCCGGGGCGTTGATCGCCGGACGGCTGGCGCTGCGGGCGCGGTTGTCCAAGCCGGTCAGCGGGATCGAGGGCCTGATTGGGCAGGAGACCGTGGTGCAGGACGTCTCGGCGGACACCGGCCGGGCGCAGGTCGAGGGCGCGTGGTGGACCGTGCGCGGCCGGCACGGCGGGCTGCAGGTTGGCCAGCACGTCCGGGTCGTCGCGGTCCAGGGGCTCACCCTGCTCGTCGAGCCCCTCCCGCCAGGACAGGAGGAGGAGCAATGAACCCCACCGTCACCCTGATCGTGAGCTTGGCCGTGCTCCTGATGCTGTTCTGGGCGTCGGTCCGGGTCGTGCCGGAGTACGAGCGTGGCGTGATCTTCCGGCTGGGCCGGGTGATCGCGGCCAAGGGGCCGGGGCTGTTCTTCATCATCCCGATCGTCGACCGGATGGTCCGGGTGTCCCTGCGCACGGTCACGATGGATATTCCGCCGCAGGACGTCATCACCCGGGACAACGTCACGGTCAAGGTCAACGCCGTCACCTACTTCAACGTTGTCGACCCGGTGCGCTCGGTCATCGCGATCGAGGACCACGTGGTGGGCACCTCGCAGATCGCGCAAACCACACTGCGCAGCATTCTCGGTCGGGCGCAGCTGGACGAGCTGCTGGTGAACCGGGAGGAAATCAACCAGCAACTGCAGCAGATCATCGACGATGCCACCAACCCGTGGGGCGTCAAGGTCAGCCACGTCGAGGTCAAGCACGTGGAGCTGCCGGACGCGATGCGGCGGGCCATGGCCCGGCAGGCGGAAGCCGAGCGGGAACGTCGCGCCAAGGTCATCCACGCCAAGGGCGAGCAGGAGGCGGCCGAGACGCTCTCCCAGGCCGCGGTCGTCCTGGAACGGCACCCCGCCGCGCTGCAGCTGCGGGTGTTGTCCACCATGACCGAGATCGCCGCCGAGCGGACGTCGACGCTCATCTTCCCATTGCCCATGGAGCTGCTGCGGCTCGCCGACACGTTGCAACAACGCCTCGAACGAAGCGCTCCGCGCCCGGAGGCAAGCTAGCCCAGCTTCTCGGATCAGCACGCGTTCACGCTCGACCGACGGCACCCAGCGGCCGGACAAAGAGTTCGGAACACGTTCTGTTGTCGTGGACCAAAGCCGCCACCGTCGGGTTTGGTCGTGTTCTGCACCCACTGTCATCGCTGCCTTCGAACACCTCGCCGGCCCGTTGCCGACGAGGTGTTCGAAGGTGGGTTGGCGCACGCGGTCACGGCACCGGGAGCAGCTCCGCGGCGCTGCGTCGAACCCGGTCGGCAGTGGTGTCATCGGGCTGTTCCTGGGAACGTAGTTCGGCCTCCACCCGTGCGGTGTAGGCCGCGACCTCCTCGCGGATCCGGTCGTCGGTCCAACCGAGTGCCCGGCCGGCGAGTTCGGCCGCGGGCGTGGCCGCGGCGCGGCCACGATCGCGTTCCTCGATGGAGATGTGGGTGCGTCGGGTGAGGATGTCGTCGAGGTGGCGGGCGTCCTCATGGGTTGCCGCGTACACGATCTCGGCGCGCAGGTAGCCGGGGCCGCCGGGCAGCGGCTCGGCGAGGGCCGGGTCGGTGGCGATCAGTTCGCGCAGTTCGGGCAGCAGGTCCCCGTAGCGCCCGAGCAGCCGCTCGACAGTCTCTTCCGTCGTTCCCAGCTCATCGGCCAGTTCCCGTACCCGCCTGCGCAGTGCGGGATAGCCCTCGGCGCCGGCCAGCGGCACCCGGTCGGTGATCGAGGGCGGCACCTCACCGAGTTCCCGGGCGGCCTCGTCCACCGCGTCCGCGGCCATCACGCGATAGGTGGTGTATTTGCCGCCCGCCACGGTGACCAGTCCCGGCACCGGATGCGTGACGCTGTGGTCGCGGGACAGCTTCGCGGTCGTGCTCGACTTCCCGGCCAGCAACGGTCGCAGGCCGGCATAGACGCCGATGATGTCGTCCCGGGTCAATGGACGTCGCAGGAGCCGGTTGGCTTGGCCGAGGAGGTAGTCGATGTCGGTGGCGGTGGCGGCCGGATGCGCCTTGTTCAGATCCCAGTCGGTGTCGGTACTGCCGATCAGCCAGTACCGGTCGTGTGGGACGACGAAAAGCACGCTCTTCTCGGTTCGGGTGATCAGCCCGCTCTCCGCATCCAGCCGGTCCCTGGGCACGACGATGTGGATGCCCTTGGAGGCACGGACATGGATACTGTCGTGGCCGCCGGCCAACGCATCGATATCGCCGGACCACACGCCGGTGGCGTTGATGACGACGCGCGCCGAAATCGTGTACTGCGCGCCGGTTTCCAGGTCTTCCACCCTGGCCCCGGTGACCCGCCGTCCGTCCCGCAGGAGCTCGACGGCTCGGGTGCGGTTGGCAGCCAACGCGCCGTAGCCGACCGCGGTGCGCACGATCGTCATGGTGTGCCGGGCGTCGTCGACCTGGGCCTCCCAGAACTGGACGCCACCGACCAGCACGTCCGGTCGCAGGTCCGGGAACTGCGCCAGCGCGCCGCGTCGGCTGTAGTGGCGGTGACGCGGCAGCCCGCGAGGATTGCGGCGGGACAGGCCCATCGTGTCGTAGAGGGTCAGCCCGGCCCCGACATAGGGGCGTTCCCAGACGTGGTGGGTCAGGGGGTAGAGGAACGGCACCGGCCGGACCAGGTGCGGGGCGATCTTCTGCAGCAGCAGGGCACGGTCGAGTAGGGCCTCCCGGACCAGCTTGAAGTCGAACATCTCCAGGTAGCGCAGGCCACCGTGGATGAGCTTGGTGGACCGGCTGGAGGTGCCGCTGGCCCAGTCCCGGGCCTCCACGATGCCCACCCGCAGGCCACGGGTGGCCGCGTCCAGCGCGGTCCCGGCCCCAACCACTCCACCGCCGATCACGAGCACGTCGAGTGGTTCGTCCTCCGACATCGCGCGCAGGGCTTCGGCGCGAGCCTGGGGGGACAGTGTGGCCGCCTTCATCTCGGCTCACCCCTCGCTTTCCGGTGCTTTCGGTTACTCGTCGACCGTGCGCCTGCTCTGAACTATCGGTCAATCTCTCTGCACGAACGTGCAGACATCACTGCTCCCGAACGTGCCGAGCGGACGCTGGGACGCGCGGGGGTGCACGATCGTGCAGATCTGGTGCGACAATCGGTCGGGACGACGGTGCGGGAGGCCAGGATGGCGGAGAACAGGCTGGAAGACGCCGTGCGCGCCGTACGGATGCACTACCTGCAGGACATGACCATGGAGGCCATCGCGCGGGAGATGGGCGTCTCCCGGTCGACGGTGTCCAGGTTGATCAGTTTTGCACGGGAGTCCGGGCTGATCGAGTTCCGGCTGCACCTGCCGGACGAACACGTGCCCAACATCGAGCAACGCATCGGCACACAGTTCGGGATCACCGCACACGTTGTTCCGGTGCCGGACACCGTCAGCGAACTGGAACGGCTGGAACGCACCGCCATGGTCGCCGCCCGAGTGTTGAACAACCTGTTCGGTTCGGACATGGTGCTCGCCGTGGCCTGGGGAAACACCGTCGAGGCGATCAGCCGTCGCCTGGTACCCAAGACCACGCACAACTCCCAGATCGTCCAACTCAACGGGGCAGGCAGCACCGAGGCGACCGGGATCAGCTACGCCAGCGAGATCCTCTCCCGGTTCGGCAAGGCGTACGGTGCGCGGATCGAGCAGTTCCTGGTCCCCGCGTTCTTCGACTACGCCGACACCAAACGCGCGCTGTGGAGGGAGCGCTCGGTGCGTCGCATCCTCGATCTGCAGCGCCGCGCCGACGTCGCGTTGTTCAGCATCGGCAGCTCCACGGGCGACGTGCCCAGCCACGTCTACCGTGCGGGGTACCTGAACAAGGCCGAACTGCGAACGCTGAAACAGCAGGACGTGGCCGGAGACATCGCCACGGTGTTCTTCCGCCGGGACGGCTCCTCGACGGGGATCGAGCTGAACGAGCGGGCCAGCGGGCCGAACCTGTCCACGCTGAAACGGCTACGCCGCCGGCTGTGCGTAGCCGCGGGCAACCACAAACTGCCCGGCCTCCGCGCAGCGCTCGAGGGCGGACTCATCACCGACCTGGTCATCGATGACGGCACCGCCCGCCGACTCCTCACTTGACGGACGCGGGTAGGGGTCAGGACAGCCCGGACGCTGAGCTCACATCTGGAAGACGCCGGCTCCGTGATCGGACACGACTATGCTGCCATCCTTACCCGATGGCCCGGACAGGTCCGTGACGAGGAGGGAGACGTGCCCTACTTCGTGCCGGAATACCAGGTGGTCGAGGACTGTCTCCAACGGCGGGCGCAGTACCGCCAGGAGCACCTCGAGCTGGCTCGACGGGCCCAGCGAGCGGGGCGACTTGGTCCTCGCCGGAGCGTTCGCCGACCCCACCGACCGGGCACAGCGGCTGGTAGGTATCCCTGGTGACCGACGCGAGTGGACAGCACACGGCAACCGCCCGGAGGTCATCTCGGTATCGGTGCCGGCTGGCGCCCCCGGTCGGCCCAAGGCAGTGGGTTCAACGCCAGTGCACCGACCTGCGCGGGTCACGGTGGCGGTGCCACAGCCCGGCCCCCAACGTCAGGGCCAGGGCGAGGGTGAACACCAGCAGGATCGGGAACGCTGGCTCGCCCCGCTGCCAGGCGACGACGCAGTACCCCACGAAGAAGCCCAGGACGAGCAGGCCCGCCACGACCTCGGCGCGGAACAACCTCCGATTCGGGCCCTCCTGCCAGTGCAGCCCGGTATTCCAAGCCATGGCCGCTCTCCTTCCGCCGCCCGCACTGTCCAACCCCCGGTGTACCCCTTGTCGAGCTTGATCACCGCACGACCGGGGTCCTGGCGTGCGGAACCGCCGGGGCCGCCTGGTGGATCCGCCGGCACGACCGGGCAATCACCACAGGATTATGAAATTTCTTCGGGTTCAACCACGGGGTTCTCAACCAGTGGTAAGCGAGCGCCGGGATGTCACCGCCCACTGTTTCAATGCGCCTGTCATCGAAATATGGGCCGATCAGCCGGCTACGGCCTACTGTGGGAGGTCGACGATTCGGCCCTCCACCGGGGCGGAGCTTGCTCGGCCGGATGGTTTCCGTCGCCGCTGTAGGAGCCGACCAAGCTGTTGGAGAGCGAGGCACGATCGACCGGCAGGCGTACCGCGGTCCCGACCCCGTCGCCCTCGTGGACCGCGCCGAGGAACTCGAGCGGCTGTGCGAGCTGGTCGAGCGGGTGGCGTCCGGCCGTGGCGGGGCCGGTGTCATCGAGGCCGAGCCCGGGCTGGGCAAGACCGCGCTGCTGGGCGCCGTGATCGCCAGCGCCCGCGACCGCGAGCTGCGGGTGTTGCACAGTCAGGCCGAGGAGCTGGAGCAGCGCCTGCCGTTCGGGGCCATCGCGACCGCGCTCGGCCTCGGCCTGGGTTCCCCGGACCCCCGGCTCGCCGAGATCGAGCGGCTGCTCCGCGGCGGCCCCGGCAACCGGCACAGCGGAACCACCGACGCGCAGTACGGCCTGGTCGAGGCCGTACTGGACCTGGTGGACGACTGGTGCGCGGAGGGCCCGCTGGTGCTGGCCGTGGACGACCTGCAGTGGGCGGACCGGCTGAGCCTGCTGATCCTGCACCGGCTGGGCCGGCTGGTGGAGCAGCTCCCGCTGCTGCTGCTCGGCGCCTGCCGGACCGTGCCGCGCAGCCCGGACCTGGACCAGTTCCGGCGCGGCATGCAGGCCCACTCCGCCACCTGGCTGCGCCTGCCACCGCTGGGCGAGCCGGCCACCATCGAGCTCATCGCCAGGCTCGTCGGCCACCCACCGGGCCCCGAGCTCGCCGGCCTGGTGGCGCGGACCGCGGGCGGCAACCCGCTCTACATCACCGAGCTGGTCGACGCGCTGGCCCGGGACGGCCGGATCGAGCCGCGCCAAGGGCAGGTCGAGGCCACCGTCACGGAGGTGCCGCCCTCCCTGGGCGAGGCCATCCTGCACCGGCTGAGCTTCCTGCCCCGCCCCACCTTCGACGTGCTGCGGATGGCGTCCCTGCTCGGCTCGACCTTCGACAGCGCCGACCTGGCCACCGTGCTGGACCGCCCGCCGACGACGCTGGTGGAGCCACTGCAGGAGGCCATCGCCGCAGGCGTGCTCACCACCTCCGGCAAGCACCTGGTGTTCCGGCACGACCTCATCCGGCACGCGCTCTACGACGACGTCCCGGCGTCGTTGCGGGCCGCGCTGCACATGCAGGCGGGGCAGGCGCTGGCCGGGTCGGGCGCACCGGTGGAACGGGTGGCCGAGCACCTGCTGCAGGGCACCGCCTCCCCCGGCGAGGCGATCGTCGGCTGGCTGGAGACTGAGGGGGACCGGCTCATCGCGCGGGCGCCGGCGCTGGCGGTGGAGCTGCTGCGCCGGGTGCTGAACCTGTTCGGCGCGGGCGAGGAGCGGGCGGCGGCGCTGCGGGTCAAGCTGTGCACCGCGTTGCTGTCCAGCGGTCAGCTCAAGGCGGCCGAGCAGGAGGCACGCGACACCCTGCCCACCGTCACCGATCCGCGCTTGGAGGCGGAACTGCGGTGGGTCCTGGTACGTGCTGCCTTCGAGGGGGGCTCCCCGGAGGCACTACACGAGGTGGAGCTCGCGCTCGCCTCCGGCCGCCTCGGCCCGGTGGAGGCGGCCCGGCTGCAGGCCTACGGCGCGATCACGATGTACACCGTCGGCCGGACCGAGGACGCGGAGGCGATGGCCTACCGGGCCCAGGAGACGGCCCGGGCGTACGGGGATGAGCCGGGTATCCCGGAGACCCTGCTGAGCGTGGGCACCATCCGCTACCTGGCCGGGCACTATGACGAGGCGATCGAGCTGCTGGCCGAGTGCCGGCGGCGGGCCAGCCCCGAGCACACCGAACCGGAACAGTTGCTGATGCTGCACATCGTGCTCGGCTTCGCCCTGCGGGACAGCGACCGGCTGGCCGAGGCCGACGAGGCGTTCGAGGCGGGAATGCGTATCGCCCCCGGGATCGGCGGCACCTACCTGTCCAACTACCACGTCGGCAAGGCGGTCGCCCGGTACCTTCTCGGTGGTTGGGACGACGCGGTGGCCGAGCTGGAGGCCGCCCGGCAGACCCTCGACCTGTTCGGCGTCACCCGGGCGGGGATCAACGGGCTGCAGGCATTGATCGCCGTGCACCGGGGTGATCTCGCGATGTTGTCGCGCTGCCTGCGGGAAGCGGAGGCGGCGCCGCTGACCGGCACCGGTGGCCGGCTCTACGAGTACTGGCTGGTGTGGGCCAGGGGGCTGGCCCTGGAGGCGGAGGGGCACCCCGAGCAGGCGCTCGACCAGCTGTTCGATGCCTGGCACCAGGGGGTGGCCGGCGTGCCCCAGGCACGGCTACACCACGTCAGCCCGGATGTGGCACGGCTGGCCGCGGCACTGGGCGACCGGGACCGGCTGCGCATCGTCGCCGAGGCCCTGGACGACCACCCGACCGGGCAACGCACGCCCAGCATCCTCGGCTCCGGCGAGCTGGCCCGGGGCCTGCTCGAGGAGAGCCCGGACCGGCTGCTGGCCGCGGCCGGCCACTTCCGCCGCGCCAACCGCCCGCTCTACCAGGCCCTCGCCTACGAGCACGCGGCGGTGCTGCTGGCCCGGGCCGGCGACACCGCGCGGGCGCGGGACGCGGCGAGCAACGCACTGGACCGATACACCCAGCTCGACGCGGCGTGGGACCTGGCCCGCGCCGAGGCCCGGCTCCGCGACGCCGGCCTGCGGCACGGGATCCGCGCGCCCCGGCGTCGGCCGAAGACGGGGTGGGCGGCGCTCACCGACACCGAGCGCAAGGTGGCCCGCTACGTCACCGAGGGGCTGTCCAACCCGGCCATCGCCAACCGGATGTACCTGTCCCGGCGCACGGTCCAGTCCCACGTCTCCAGCATCCTGGGCAAGCTGGGGCTGTCCTCCCGCGTCGAGCTCGCGGCCACCGTCTCCCGGCTGCAGGCGGCCGCCCACGACTGAGCGTGGTGATGTCACCACCCGTATCTCCGCCACCTGACGGATGTCTTTACTCCAAGTGCGGGGCAGCCTCGTTACTGACCGACGAATCCGACACCGCTCCCCCACTAACCGGGACCCACCCCGGACGGAGTGACAGAGATGTACATCGACTCGACGCCCCAGCCCTGCCACCGCTGCGTACGGCCCACGGTCCTCGCCACGTACTCGTGGGGCCGGCAGTGGGTGCACGTCGGGAGCTGGCGCAAGGAGTGCGAGGCGCCTCTGTCCGACCCGCGGGACCTGCTCCCCTCCCCCGTTCACGCCAGCAGGGACCCGCGATGACTCCCCCGCTGTCCGCCCACGGCCCCGTCGCACTGCAGGAGCGTCGCCCCACCCCGATGGGCCGCACCTGGACGAACGAGGCCACCCCCACCCCCGACGGGGCCTCCCCCGCCATGGACGGGCCGTGGGCGGACTACCTCGCGGCCGCGAGCCGGGCCGACACCGTGCTCTCCGCCGCGGCCCGCGGGGTCGCCGACGTCCTGCCCGACTCCGAGGGGGACCGGCTGCGCGCCGTGCTGCCCCGGCTGGCCGACGCCACCGATGACCCGGATTCCGGACCCGGGCACCGCACCGCACCGGGGTCCGCCGAGAGCGGCCGACTGCTGGCCTGGTGCCTGCGGCAGCTGCCCACCGCCGTCACCCGGGACTGGTGGGACGCCGTGGTCGAGGCGGTGGAGACGGCACGCTCGCTGCTGACCGGCACCCCGGTGCACACCTGCCTGGTCAGCGACGCCTACCAGTACCTGCAGGGGCTGCGGCACCAGGCCGTGGTCGGCGCGCCGGCGTGGCTGGCCACCGAGGCGGTCATCCGCGCCCTGGACGCCGGCACCTGCCCCGATGGCTGCCAGGCCCAGCCGCACGCCAACGCCTCCGCCTACCTGTGTGCCCGGGCCGTTCCGGACCCACTGGCCCTGCTGTCCGGCCTGCTCGACTTCCACCTGCTCATCACCGGGCGCAAGCCGGAGGCGGCGCCGGGACACGCCGAGCCGCGCATCCCGGCGGCCCGCGGCACACCCGTCCCCTCCCCCTAGCCAACCGCTGCCGGCCCGGCTCTCCCCTCGTTGGGAGCGCGCCCACCTCCCTCCCCCTGCGCCAAGAGGTATCGGGCCGGCGCGGTGGAAATGGGCCCCGGAGCGACTGTTTTGGCCCCCCGGTCGCTCCGGGGCCCTGCTATGTCCCGTGTGGGGATCTTCCGGCCGGTGCCCCCGGCCTCCACGGCACGGGGCGGAAAATCTTGCCGTCCTGCCCCATCACGCTCGGGGCGCCCTAATGAGAGCGTCGGGGCCCAGTTCGGTGGGGGTGCGGTATCCGGCGAGTCCGAGGGTCTGGTCGAGGTCGGCGAGGATGGATCGCAGGACGTGTCGTACCCCGGCTTCGCCGCCGAGGGCGAGCCCGTAGACGTAGGGGCGTCCCAGCAGCACCGCGCGGGCGCCCAAGGCCAACGCCTTGATGACGTCGGCTCCGGTGCGCACGCCGGAGTCGAACAACACCTCCAGCTTGTCCCCGACCGCGTCGACGATGGAGGGCAGGGCGTCCAACGACCCGATGACCCCGTCGACTTGGCGGCCGCCGTGATTGGAGACCACGATGCCGTCCATGCCGGCCTCGACGGCGCGGCGGGCGTCGTCGACATGCTGGATGCCCTTGAGCACGATGGGGCCGTCCCAGTGTTGACGGAGGAAGGGAAGCTCATCCCAGCCACGGCAGGTGCGGCTGATCATGGGGATCCAGCGCAGCGACGCCCCGACAGGGTCCTCCTCCGGTGACCGGTCCAACATCGTGCGGAAGACGGGGTCGGAGAAGGCGACGGCGGTGCCGATTCCGCGGATGAACGGCAGGTAGGCCTGGTCGAGGTCGGATGGCCGCCAAGCCAGGGTCCAGGTGTCCAGGGTGACCACCAGGGTGGTGAATCCGGCGTCCCGGGCGCGGCGCAGGATGCTGACGCAGACCGCGTCGTCGTCGGGCCAGTACAGCTGAAACCAGCGTGGTCCGTCGCCGCCGGCGGCGGCCACGTCCTCGATGGAATATGAGGACGCCGTGGACATCACCATGGTGATGCCGAGGCTCGCCGCCGCGCGGGCGGCGGCGGGTTCCCCGTGGGGGTGGGCGATGGAGTTGACCCCGATCGGTGCCAGCAGGATCGGGGCCGGCATGGTCTGGCCGAGGACGGTCGTAGTGAGGTCCCGCGTGGTGGCGCCGGTCAGCATGCGGGGCACGATCCGCCAGTGGTCGAAGGCTTCCCGGTTGGCCCGCATGGTCGCGCCGGTGGAGGCGCCACCGGCGATGTAGCCGAACGGGCCGGGCTCCAGGTGGCTGCGTGCCGCGTCTTCCAGAGCCTCGAGATTACAGGTGATCTCGGGAGTGTGCCCCTGGAGTCCCTGCGCGTAGATTTCGTGCTGGTAGGCAGCGAAGGATGCTTGCATGAGATGTCCTTTTCAGTGGTACGGATGCTGGGAAGGGCTGGCCGCGCGAGGACGCGGCCGTGCGGCCACCCCGGTCCGTCAGGCAAGCGCACGCGCGAGCGCGCGGCCGGCGGTGCGGCCGGAGAAGATGCACCCGCCGAGGAAGGTTCCTTCCAAAGCGTTGTGGCCGTGGACGCCGCCGCCACCGAACCCGGCGACCTCGCCCGCGGCGTAGAGGCCGTCGAAGGTGCTGCCGTCGGGGCGGATGACCTGGGAGTCCAGGTTGGTCTCCAGGCCACCCAGGGTCTTGCGGGTCAGCGGCCGCAGCCGTACCGCGATCAGTGGGCCGTGTCGCGGGTCGAGCAGCCGGTGTGGCTTGACGACCCGGACCAGGCGGTCACTGTAGAAACGCCGCGCCATCTGGATGGCGGCAATCTGCAGGTCCTTGCCGTAGCTGTTGCCCAGCTCGCGGTCGTGGGCCAGCACCTCCCGCGCGACCCGCTCGTAGCTCAGCAGGGGCTCTGCGGTGACGGCGTTCATCCCGTCCACCAACTCCCGCAGGGTGCTGCGGACCACGAAGTCCTCCCCATGGCGCAAAAACGCCGCGATCGGACCGGGAGCCCCCTTGCGGATGCGGCCGAGCGCCGCAGTACGGCTCTTGCTGGTGATATCCGGGTTCTGTTCGGAGCCGGAGAGCGCGAACTCCTTCTCGACGATCGTCTGGTCCAGCACGAACCACGTGTGGTCGTAGCCGGTGTCACGGATGTACTTGAAGGTGGCCATGTTGTCGAAACCTGGGAAGTACGGTGCGGGCAGCCGTTGTCCGGTCGCGTCCAGCCACAACGAGGAGGGGCCGGGGAGGATCCGGATGGCGTGGTTCGGCCAGATCGGGTTCCAGTTGGCAACACCTTCGGTGTAGTGCCACATCCGGTCCCGGTTGACGATGTTGGCGCCCGCGGTCTCGGCGATCTCCAGCATCCGCCCGTCGACGTGCGCGGGCACACCGGTCAGCATGTTCCGGGGTGGTGTGCCGAGCCAGCTGGGCCAGTTTTTCCTGACGAGCTCCTGGTTTCCGCCGATGCCGCCGGAGGTGACCAGAACCGCCTGCGCGTGCAACTCGAAGGTCCCCACCGGGGTACGCGAGGACCGCACACCTCGCGGGGCCGTCGACGGCTCCAGCACGGTCCCACACACCCCGTGGACGGCTCCGTCGGTCACCAGCAACTCGTCCACCTGATGCCGGTACCGGAACGAGACCAGACCGGCCCGGGCCGCCTCCAGGACACGGTCGCGGAACACCTCCAGCACACCGGGTCCGGTTCCCCAGGCCATGTGGAAGCGCGGCACCGAGTTGCCATGCCCTGCCGCGGTGCCACTCCCGCGCTCGGCCCATCCCACCGTGGGCACGATCCGCACCCCGAGGTGGTGCAGATACGCCCACTTCTCCCCCGCGGCGAACTCGACATAGCGCTGCGCCCACTGCCGCGGCCAGTGATCCTCCCGCTCACGATCGAAGCCGGCGGAACTGAACCAGTCCTGCAGCGCCAGCTCGTAGGAGTCCCTGATCCCCAGCCGTCGCTGCGCCGGGCTGTTCACGAAGAACAGCCCACCCAGTGACCAGAACGCCTGCCCACCCAGGTTGTTCTCGTTCTCCTGCTCCACGACGAGCACCGACCGACCGGCCCGCACCAGCTCATAGGTGGCCACCAGGCCGGCCAGGCCCGCACCCACCACGATGACATCGGCATCCATAGCCTTGGTCCACTCCCTCCCAGGCTGACCTACAACCCGTATTCAGAGCCCGTAGCGGCGGGCGGTCAACCGCTCCACGACGCCTCGGGACAGCAGGGACTCCAACGAATACGTCTCCGTATCGGATACGTGAGTGTATGCCCTCTCTTCGGGCGGAGGCCAATGGCCCATGTCACACCGAGAACGGTCAAGCCGCACCTTAGCGATCGCGAACCGCCTTCCACCTGCATCGATACGACTGGGTATCGGATACACTCACGTGGAATCCATGCTCCAGAACAGCGTGCTCAACCGGGGAGACGACGATGCCGAAGGGTCCGACGAAGCGGCGTCCAGAGACGCTGGCCAGGCTGCTCGACGCGGCCCTGGACGTGTTCGCCGAACGCAGCTTCTACGGCGCGTCCATCGAGGAGATCTGCGACCGCGCCGGCTACACACGGGGCGCGTTCTACTCGAACTTCACGAGCAAGGAAGAACTGTTCCTGGCCCTGTTCGACCGGCACAGCAAGCAAACCCTGGACGATCTGACCGAGGCACTGGTCCGTGCCACGAACGCCACGGATCCGGGCAAGGCACTGACGGAGTGGGCCAGCGTGCGCGACCCCGACGAACGCCGGTGGTACCTGGTGTCCACCGAGTTCTCCCTGTACGCCGCACGCAACCCGGAGACGGCAGCCCGACTCGCCGAGCACGAGGCACAGGTGCGCGACAGGATCGTGCGGATACTCGAGCTGCTGTTCGAACACATCGGCGCGAAACCACCGGTGGACCTGGTCATGGTGGCACGGCTGGCCACGGCGATCCGCGAGGGCGGGATCCTGCAGTCCCTCGTGGAACCGGACGAGCTGCCCGTCGGCGAGCTGGAGCGGCAGTTCCTGCCGCTGTTCGTGCGAGCCGTCACTGCCGGGATCCGGTGAACCGGACGTCTGCGTGCTGCCCGGCCTGGCCGGGCACGCTTTGCACCCGGCCGGCCGCGGGTAGTCCCACAGGGGGCAGCGGACAGTCGAGCCGGGGGTCACATCATGGGCACCACGATCAACCGGGTACCGCAACGTCGTCGTCCGCGGGTTCTCGTCCTCGGCGTGGGCTTCGCCGGCTACCACTGCCTGCGGGAGCTCGAGCGCCGGCTGCCGGCTGACGCCGCCGAGCTGGTGGCGGTGAACCCGGCGGACTACATGCTGTACGTCCCGCTCCTACCCGAGGTGTCGGCCGGGGTGCTGGACCCACGCCGGGTGGCGGTCCCGTTGCGTAACACCCTCCAGCGAACCCGCCTGCTGCTCGGGGAGGCCCGCGACATCGACACCCGGGACCGCACCTGCACGATGGTCGACGCCGACGGCCAGCCGCATCAGCTCGGTTGGGACCGCCTCGTCGTGACCTGCGGCGCCGTGACACGCCTGCTGTCCGTACCCGGGGTGGCCGAGCACGCCAAGGGCTTCAAGTCGATCGCGGAGAGCATCTACCTGCGTGACCACGTGCTGCGCCAGCTCGAGCTCGCGGCGATGACCGACGACCCCGCCGAGCGTGCCGCCCGCATGACCTTCGTCGCGGTGGGCGCCGGGTACACCGGCACCGAGGTGGTGGCGCAGGGTGAGCTGCTCACCCGCGAGGCGCTACAGCACCACCCGGAACTGCGTCATGACGAGGTGCGGTGGGTGCTGGTCGACGTGGCGCCCCGGGTGCTGCCCAACCTGGACGAGCGGTTGTCGGGCCCGGCGTTGAAGGTGCTGCGCGAGCGTGGCGTGGACGTCCGGCTGGAGACCACCGTGACCGAGGTGACGGCGACCCACGTCCGGCTCAGCGACGGCAGCGACATCCCGGCCAGGACCACGGTGTGGTGCGTCGGCGTGCGCCCGGACCCGCTGGTCGACGCGCTCGGGCTGCCCACCCGCAAGGGGCGGGTGGAAGTCGATCGCAGGCTCGCGGTGCCGGGGCGGGCGGACATCTTCGCGGCCGGTGACGCGGCGGCGGTGCCCGATCCCGCCAAGCCGGACGAGCCCACCCCGATGACGGCGCAGCACGCGCAGCGTCAGGGGCGACTGGCCGGCCGGAACGTGGCCGCCTCGCTCGGGCACGGTGTGTCGGGCCGGTACCGGTACCGCGAGCGCGGGTTCGTCGTCGACCTCGGGGGTGGCCAAGCCGTCGCCAATCCGTTTCACGTGCCGATCTCGGGCAGGTTGGCGTGGGTGGTGGCACGCGGGTATCACCTGCTCGCGCTGCCGTCCGGGCGGGCCCGGGTGGCCGCCGACTGGCTGCTCGGAGGCGTGGGCCGGCGGCCCCTGGTGCAGTTCGGCCTGGTGCCCGAGCGCGGCGTGACGCTGAGCGAGACGGACAGGTTGCCCCAGGTCGAGGCACGCTGAACGGGATCAGAGATCGAGCCGGCCGGCCTTCACGCTCCGGATGAGGGAGGTGAAGGCGGAGGGGTTGATCAGGAGGACTGGGCCTCCCGGGTTCTTGCTGTCGCGGAGGGCAGTGAAGCACTCGACGGCACCGACCTCGACGCACTCGCCGTTCTGGCCACTGGACTGACTCGACTTCCGCCAGCCATGATCAGGCGAGTACCCGACCTCGACACATGCGGCATTGCCAGCACTGCGGCTCGACTTCCGCCAGCCGACCCCGGCCAAGTGGGCCACCTCGACGCACTGACCGTTCTGGCCGCTGGACCGGCTCGACTTCCGCCAACCAGGCCGACGTAAGTACCCCACCTCGACGCACTCACCCTGGGACCCGCTGCGGGTGGACTTCCGCCACTTTGCCCGACCTGAAGCCCTCATCCGTCCTCCATCTCGTCAGCGCACGCAGCTACCAGCCCCACCGACTCGGCAGGGCTCAACGCGGTACGGCGGAGGCTATCCGTGGCCTCAACGAACGGCGCAACATCGTCGGGATCATCCAGGAACAACCCACAACTCCGATGTTCGAGGTACACGATCGGTCGTGCCTTCGGAAACTCCAGCAAGACATGGCCGCCATCGAGACCCGTGTGCGCCCCGCACCCGAAGGGAACCACCTGAATCGTGACGTTCGGTAGCCGCGAGACGGTGATGATGTGACGTAACTGCGCAACCATGACCTTGCGACCGCCTACAGGTCGACGCAGCACCGCTTCATCGATGATCACCCGGAACTCCGGAGGCTCCTCCTGAGCGAGGACGGTCTGCCGGCCTCGCCGGATGGTCACCAGTGGCTCGACTTCGTTGGCCGGCACCCCTGCAGCGCTCAAGATCGCACGACTGTAGTCCGGGGTCTGAAGCAATCCCGAGATCCGCAGAACGGCGAGGTGCTCGATGCGCACGGCATCCCGTTCAAACTCGATCAACGCAGTGAGCTGTGTAGGGAGCCCGGGATGGCCGACCTCCCACCAACGCGGTTCGTCGGCCTTCTGAGCGAGCACCAGCAATCGGTCACGTGTGTCGCCATCGACGCGAAGGGCTTCCAGGATGGCGGCGATCTCGGCCTCGGTGATCTCGCGAAGGCCGGTCTCGATACGGCTGATCGTCGCCTCTGACAGTCCGACCCGAACCCCGACTTCCTTCATGCTCAGCCCAGTCGCCCGCCGGAGCTCCCGAAGCTCCGCTCCCAGCCCGCGTGCACGTGCGCTGCCTGTCATAGCGATCACCCTAGGCCGCCCGTAAGAGCGGCACTCGTTCCCCAAAAGTGGCATTGCCGATCTTGCTGCAAGGTAGCAGCCTTGCAGCAAGTTCAGGGCTTGCTGCAAGTCCTCCGAAGACCTCGGAAATCGGTCTCAGATCCTTCAGCTCCGTGAAAGGCAGCCATGTACCGCCATGACTGGCATCGTCTGGAGTTCTTCCGGGTGGTGCGGGGACGTCGTCAGCTCGTCACTCACCAAGACGTCAACGACCACGGCTTCTACCTGTGGCGCAAGCGCGGCCAACCGCTCGCCGACGTGGCCGGGCCCTACGCCCGCGAGGTGGCCACCGAGTTCCTCGTCCTCCGCCCGCATCTGCACGACTCCGGCAACCCGCGCTGGCGCATCGTCCTGTGGCGGCTCGACGATGATCGCAACGCCGTCATCCGCGTCTGCGAGGTCGAGCTCACCCTCCGACCAACGCCCGCCGAGGCGCCCGTATGACTACGGAATCCGGCCTCCGGTCAGCAACGCCGCACCCACCGCGACGATGGCGCTCAACGTCCCCAGCACAACCCAGGGCCGGCTCGCGTCAATCTGCTTGTTCTCGTACCCGATCTGCTCCCCCAGGGTGTCGTACACCCTGTGCAGCTGCTCGGCGCTGGCCGCCTTGTGGAACTCCCCGCCCGAGATCTCCGCGATCTCCCGCATCGCGTCGTCGTCAACCGGCACCGGCACGCGCTTCCCCTCGATGTCCACCACGCCGCCCGACGTCCCGAACGAGATCGTCGAGATCGGGATCCGTGCCTTGGCGGCATCCCGCGCCGCCGCCGAGGCGGTCGTGGTGCCGGTCATCTCCTTGCCGTCCGTCATCAGCACGATGCGGGCCGGTGGCGGGCCCTCCGCCCCGGCAAGGACTTTCCCGAACTGCTCGATGGTGTTCAGGCACGCGACAATCGCGTCACCGGTCGCTGTCGACTCGGCCAACCGCAACCCGTCGATCGCCTGCCGGACACCTTCGCGATCCGTCGTGGGCGACACCAACACCGTTGCGGTACCGGCGAAAGTCACCAGTCCGAGATTCACCCCGGGCGTCAGGTCGTCCACAAAGGACCGTGCCGCGACCTGGGCGGCCTCCAGGCGGGTGGGCTGTACGTCGGTGGCCTTCATCGACAGCGACACGTCGATGGCCAGCATCACCACCGCCCGGTTGCGCGGCACGCGCTCGGTCGTGGTCGGCCCGGCCAGCGACACCGTCAACAACAACAGCGCCACGCCCAACAACGCCGCCGGGAGGTGCCGGTACCAGCCCTGCCTCCGTGGCGCCACCTTCTCCAGCAGCTCCAGGTTGGTGAACCGCATGACGTTGCGCCGGCGCCGCACCTGCGCCCACACGTACCCACCCGCAAGCACACCGAGCACCAACAGCAGGGCGAACCACCACGGGGCGGTGAAACCGCCCAGGGCCAGGCCCATCAAGCCACTCCTCCAGACCAGCGCCGCTTCCGCGACATCACGAACCGGACCACGTCGGCCACCCAGTCCGAGTCGGTCCGCAACGTCAGGTGCCCGGCGCCGGCCCGGCGCAGCGCGCCCGCCACCCGCTCCCGGTGTGCCCCGGCGGCGGCCGCGAACTCCCGCCGCAACAGCGGCGTGGTGCGGACCTCGCGCTGCTTGCCCGACTCCGGGTCGGCGAGCACCACCGTGCCCACTTCGGGAAGGTCGATATCGCGCGGGTCGAGCACCTCCACCGCGAGCATGTCGTGCCGCGCGGCCAGCGCCCGCAACGGCCGCTCCCACGCAAGGGGTCCGAGGAAGTCCGAGATCACCACGGCCAGCCCGCGCCGGCGCGGCGGTCGGCGCAGCTGCTCGAGCAGCGCGGCCAGGTCGCCACGGGTTCCCTCCGGCGCTCGGGGCAGCTCGGCGATGCGCCGCACCAGGCCGCGCGCGTACGCCATGCCCCCGCGCGCGGGCACCCGCTCGATCCGCTCGCCGGTGGACACCAGCGCGCCCACCCGGTTCCCGCCACCCCGGGTCAGGTGCGCGACGGCCGCGACCGCCGCCACCGCCAGCTCCCGCTTCTCGCAGGCCACCGTGCCGAAGTCGAGGCTGGGCGAGAGATCCACCGCCAGCCATGTCTCCAGCTCGCGGTCGGCGACCGTCTCCCGGATGTGCGGCTCGGTGGTGCGGGCGGTGACCGCCCAGTCCATCCGCCGGACATCGTCGCCGGGCTGGTAGACCCGCGCCTCACCGGGCTCGCTGCCCGGCCCGGGCACCAAGCCCAGGTGGTTGCCCTGCAGCAGGCCGTCCAACCGGCCGCGCACGGTCAGCTCCAGGGCGCGCAGTGCCGCCTCCATCCGGCCCTCGGCCAGCGCCGGAGGAGCCCAGGACGGCCGGGACGGCCGCTCCCCACGCCCCGGCCCGGTGGATGTCGCCTCGGGTGCCACCGCGGCCCCCTCCCCCGTCACTGCCGGTGCTGGACGTTGGCCGGTGCCGCACCGTGCTGGCCCTGCGCGGTGGCCTGGTTCTGCACCGCCTGGCCGGGCGCCGGGTGCTGCTGCGCCGCGCCGTGCGGCGCCGGCTGCTGGCCCGGGTAGGCCGGCTGCGGCCGGGCCGACACCTGCGGCAGCGGCACGGTCTGCAGGACACGGGTGACGATGTGGTCGACCGGCACGCCGTCGGCCAGCGCGTCGTAGGACAGCACCAGGCGGTGCCGGAAGACGTCCGGCACGACGTCGACGATGTCCTGCGGCAACACGTAGTCCCGGCCGCGCACCAGCGCCAGCGCCCGGGCGGCGGCGACCACGCCGAGGGTGGCCCGGGGCGAGGCGCCGTAGGCGATCCAGGAGGCGACGTCGGACAGCCCGTTCTCGTTCGGCGACCGGGTGGCCACCACGAGGCGGACCACGTAGTCGACCAGGGCGTGGTGCACGAACACCCGGGAGGCCACGCCCTGCAGGCGGGTCAGCTCTTCCGGGGTGAGCACCTGCTGGGCCGCCGGGGGCTGCACACCCATCCGGTAGACGATCTCCCGCTCCTCCTCGGCCGAGGGGTACTCGACCACGATCTTGAACAGGAACCGGTCGCGCTGGGCCTCCGGCAGCGGGTACACGCCCTCGTTCTCGATCGGGTTCTGGGTGGCCAGGACCAGGAACGGGTCGGGCATCGGGAAGGTCTGGCCGCCGATCGACACGTGTCGCTCGGCCATGACCTCCAGCAGCGCCGACTGCACCTTGGCCGGGGCGCGGTTGATCTCGTCGGCGAGCACGAAGTTGGCCACCACCGGGCCCAGCTCGACGTCGAAGGTCTCGCTGCCCTGCCGGTAGATGCGGGTGCCCAGGATGTCGGCGGGCACCAGGTCGGGGGTGAACTGCAGGCGTGCGTAGGAGCCGCCGATGACGTGAGCGAAGGTCTCCACGGCCAGCGTCTTGGCCACGCCGGGGACGCCCTCCAGCAGCAGGTGGCCGCGGGAGAGCAGGCCGACCAGCATCCGCTCGACCAGCCGGTCCTGGCCGACGATCACCCGCTTGACCTCGAACACGGTGCGTTCGAGCAGCTGGGCGTCGCGTGCGGGGGTGGTGGTCGTGCTGGTCCCCGCGGCCTCGGCGTGCCCGGGCTCGGTCACTGGCTACCTCCTATTACGGCCCTACTGCCTGCTACGGCCCTGCTGGGGCGGCTCACGGCTGCGCTGCGGCGTTCCCCCACTCCAGCGAACCAGCAAAGCGGACGAGCGGTATGACGCCGGTGAAGACCCTAATGGGCAAGGTCCGGTCGGGCAGGACCACACCCGTGACGTGCGGCCGGGTGGCCGAGGTCGGCAGCCGGTGCACCGGGGGTCCACAACCGCCCGTCCACCGTCGACCACATCACGTGCGCCGGGCCACAGCGCCGAGCGCTGCCCGTAGCTGTGGTCCCACCAGGACCGCTGCATTCGCCGCCAGCACCACCGCCACGCCGAGCAGGGCGAGAACCGTCCAGCAATATCCCTCGAAGAGGGTGGACAGCGTCAGCGACACCAGCGGGAACACCACGGTGGCGAAGGCCGCGCGATCCGGCCCGATCCGGCCCAGCAAGGTCAGGTACGCCACGAACGCCACCGCCGACCCGAACACCGCCAGATATGCCAGTCCGACCAGATATCGCACGCTGAACTCCACGGTGAACTCCTGGCCCGTCGCCAGACATCCCACCGTCGTGAGAAGACCGCCGTAGAGCATGCTCCAGGCCGTGGCGGGCACGATCGGCAACCCGGCCTGCTGGTTCTTCGACGACGCGATGTTGCCGAACGAGAACGACAGGGTCCCGGCCACGCCCAGGATCACCCCGAGAACAGCCGCACCAGAGGCCCCGGTGACGCCGATCTCATCGGAGAACACCAGCACCAGGCCAAGAACCCCGACCAGCGCCGCCACCACGACCGACGGCCGCACCCGTCGACCCAGGAACAGGTACCCGTTGACGATGTTGCAGCCGACCGACAACGCGAAGATGATCGACACCAGTCCGGACACCAGGTGCTCGGACGAGTAGTAGAACAGCACATAGTTGGTGCAGTACTGGAGTAACCCGACCAGGGCGAACCGCGCGTGCGCCCCCGCCGGGAACCGCAGCTGGAGCCGACGTGCCGCACACCATGCGAACAGGCAGGCCGCGGCAAGCAGGAACCGGTAGGCCACCGAGACCGCCGGTGACACCGTGCCCAGCTGGAGCTTGATCCCGATCCATGTCGAGCCCCACAACAGCACGACCAGCGTGAACAACGCGACCGTCCAGGCTGTGGCACGTCGCTCGCCCAGCCCGGACGGTACCGCCACCCCCATCAGCTGTCCCTCGGCTCCGAGGAGAGTCGGCCCCCGACCGCCCAGTGCTCGCGGGGCACCTCGTCGATCACAACCCACACGCCTTCACGTTTCCCACCGCAGGTGCGCAGGAACGCTTCGGTCAGCTCAGCGACCAGCTCCCGCTTCTGTTCCTCGGTCCGGCCAGGAAACATCGACACCCTGATCAGCGGCACGACCGGCTCCCCTCACACATCATTGTCATCGCGGTCATCGCGGTCATCGCGCTCGTCATCGCGTTCACCCGTCCTGTTCGCCTTCCTGATCCACGCCGACGCACCAGCGTTGCTCGTCGACCAGGTTGGCGAGTCGGTCCAACCCGTCATCGATCTGTTCCGGCGTGAGCACGCTGCACGACAGGCGGAGTTGGTTCTCGCCACCTGCGCCGTCGTAGAAGTGACTCATCGGTGTCCACAGCACCCCGTGTCGACGGGCGGAGTGCTCCAGCAACGTGTCATCGACTCGGAACGGCACGGTCACTACCACGAAGAAGCCACCGCTCGGGGTGTTCCACCCCAGGTCGGGTGCCGAGTGGAACCGCTTCTCCAAGCCCTCCAAAAGGTGGGTGAGGTTGCGGCGGTACACCTCGATCTCCATCCAGTTGGCGCGCAGCAGGCTTCCATGGTGCTCGAGGAGCTTCCCACCGACCATCGCCTGGCTGATCGGTGCCGTGTTGACCGTCAACATACTCTTGATCTTGGACAGCTCGTCTGCGAACAAGCTCGTGCTGCCGTCATCGTGCGCCACCAGCTGGTCGGCGACCGCGAAACCCACCCTGGCGCCCGGAAAACAGGTCTTGGCCAGCGAACCGAGGTAGACGACACGGCGCTCGGTGTCGAGCGCCTTGAGGGTGGGCACTCGCTCACCGCTGGCACGGAAGAATCCGTAGGGGTTGTCCTCCAGCAACAGTAGCTGTTCCTCGGCCGCAATACGGAGCAATGTCCGCCGGGCCTCGATGCTCAGTGTCACGCCACTCGGGTTGGCGAAGTCCGGGACCAAATAGCAGGCACGGGGATTCAGTCCTGCTGCGCGGGCGGCGCGGATCTGCACGACCAGGTCGTCCAGGTCCACCCCGACCTCGGAGTCCCGTACCGGACAGACCGTCATGTCGAGCAGGCGAGCAGCCCCGGTCAGCCCGACATAGGTCGGGCTGACCGCCAGGACGGTGTCCCGTTCGTCGCGCCGCAGCGCGCGGAGCACCAGGAACAACGCCTCCTGGCAGCCCACGGTGACCACGACGGACTCCGGGTCGACCTCGATCCCCTCGTCGACGTGGAGGTGACGGGCGATCAGATCGTGCACGATCCCCTTGGTGCGTCCATATTGGAACAGGGTCCGTCGCACCTGTGCGGGGTCCTGGCCGCGCTCCTTTTCCAGATAGTTGCAGAATGCGTGGAGGTACCGGTGCAACGCCTCGGTGTCGAAGGACTCCTCGTAGGGCCGGCCCGGCGCGAAGGAGATCGCGTCCGGAAACCGGTTCGCCACCTCGTTGAGGAAGTTCATCGACAGCAACGCCGGATCCTCGAGCGCGGAGTGCAGGTCGGCCCGGCGAAGCGCAGGGCGGCTCTCGACGTTCGTGGTCACGCTGTCCGCTCCGTCCACACCACCGGGCAGAAGTTCGGGTCGGTGTAGTCGGGATCGCCATCCTCGTCACGACGCACGACATAGTCGTGGTTGTAGGTCAGCGTCGATCCGTCGGACAGCGGGAAACGCCGCCAGCGGTTGTCCCCGTCCTGCAGGTGCAGCGAGATGGCGCGCCGCGGCGCGGCTGCCCGGTTGGCACCACTGCCGTGGTAGGTCCGGCAGTGGTGGAAGCTCATGTGTCCCTTGGGAATCATCATCGGGACCTTGCACACCTCGGTGCCGTTGTACGCGGCGTTCTCCCGCAGTAGATCCTCCAGCTCGGACTTGTCACGATCGGCGAAGTGCCGGGTCACCGTGTCGTTCGCGCCGATCTCCTGCCAGCGTTGGCTGCCATCCACCATCGTGATGGTGCCCATCTGCTCGTCGCAGTCATGGAACGGGATGAAGGCCGTTAACATGCGGTCCGACGTGCTGGTGGACCAGTAGTGCTTGTCGAAGTGCCACGGCACGATGTTGCTCTCCTCCTCGGGCCGTGGTGGTTTGTAGATGAGGGTGGACTGGAACACACGGACCAGCTCCGCACCGGCGAGCCTCGCGGCGACGGCACCGATGAGCGGTTTGGTCAGGATGCGGCGGATCGCGTCGCTCTCGTAGTGGATGTAGTCGTTGTGGCGCTGCCGGTCTCCTTCCTCCGGGGTCCAGTACGCGATGCGCGGCGGATGGATGGGCAGCTCGCGGTCACGATGCCCCGCATAGAAGCGTTCGCTCTCGATGACGAGCGTGTTCACCTCGTCGTCGGTCAGCAGTTTCTTGGCGAGGTACCAGCCATGTTCCTGGTAGAAGAGCACGTCTTCGTTGGAGGGAAGTAACTCCACCTCGTCGGCGGAGAGGGTGAAGGACACGGTGTTCATCAGATTCCTTCCCATCGATCCGAACCGTCGGGCCGGGAGTCGGCGACCACGCGGAGACGCCGGGTGGTCGGGACGTCGGGGCAGCCGGCGAGGGTCATCGCGGAGCTGAGTTCCGCACTCAGCATCGACAGGGCCTCGCGGACCCCGTACTCACCATCGAGAGCGAGCCCCCACAGCACCGGCCTGCCGAGCAGGACCCCGGATGCGCCGAGGGCAAGCGCCTTGAGCACGTCTTCTCCGCTCCGTATCCCGCTGTCGAGCAGGAGTGCACAGCGTCCGGCGACCGCGTCGCGCACCGCCGGCAACGCCTCGATGCTGGGGATCGCACCGTCGAGCTGGCGGCCACCGTGGTTGGACACCACCAGCCCCGCCACGCCCAACGTCGCGGCAAGATCGGCGTCGTCGGGATCGAGAACTCCCTTCAGCACCAAGGGAAGGCGGGTTCGTTCCCGTAGCCACGCCAGGTCGTCCCAGGTGACACCGGGATGGAAGAGAGCGCGGGTGTGGGTGGCCAGCGCCGAGCCGGTGCCGCCACGCTCGTGCGCCCCGGATGCGTTTTGGGGTGCGAGGTTCGCCGCCGTAACCTCGGGTGGCAACGCGAAGCCGTTACGCAGGTCCCGAAACCGCCGCCCCATCTCGGACACGTCGACGGTCACCAGCAACGCCCGGCACCCGCTGTCCTCGGCCCGCCGGACCAGCTCGGTGACCAGGCCCCTGTCCCGGAGCCAGTAGAGCTGGAACCAGGTCACGCCACCGACCGCGGCGATGTCCTCCATCCGGTAGCTGCTGAGGGTGCTCACCGTGAACGGGATGCCGGCCGCGGCGGCCGCCGCGGCCGAGGCGAGCTCCCCCTCGGGGTGGAGCAACCGTTGGTAGGCCATGGGCGCCACCGCCACCGGCAGCGACGCCTTCGTGCCGAGCAACTCGGTTCCCATGGTCACCGCGGAGACGTCGGTCATCACCCGTGGCATGACGTAGAGCCGGTCCAGTGCGGCCCGGTTCGCGGCAAGGGTGCGTTCCCGTCCGCTGCCCCCGGCCACGAAGTCCCACACCTGGGAGGGCAGGACGTGGGCGGCGGCGACCTGCAGGTCGTCCAGGTGGAACCGGGTGACCGCGGAGTCGTCCTCGACCGGTATCCGGCTCATCCGGCCAGCTCCGCAGGCCGCACCCGCTCGGCCTCGACCGCCTCGTAGAGCGCCCTGATGTTGCCGCTACCGAAGGTACGGGCGCCCATACGCTCGACAACCTCGTAGAACAGCGTCCGCCGAGGATGGGTGGAGCGGGTGAAGATCTGGAACAGCTGGCCGTCGTGGTCCTCGTCCACGAGGATGCTCAGCCTGCGGAGGTCGGCCGTGTCGTACCCGGCCGGCCGCAGCCGCTGGTCCAGCATGTCGTAGTAGGCGCCGGGAGTGGACAGGAACTCCACGCCGCGGTCACGCAGCAGCCCCACGGCGCGGACAATGTTGTCGGTGCCGAACGCGACGTGCTGGACGCCGGCGCCACCGTGGTCCTTGACGAAGTCGTCGATCTGGCCCGGGTCGGCGGTCGTGTCGGGCTCGATCAGGGTCAGGGTGACCCGGCCGGATTCGCTCTGCACCACCTTGGAATCCATGGCCTGGCTGCCGACGGTGATGCGCTCCGCGTAGATCATCCGGAAGCCGAGCACCTGCTCGTAGAACCGCACCGTGGGCTCGAGCTGACCGGGCTCCAGGCACACCGCGAAGTGGTCGATCCCGGTGAACAGGGCCGGGCCAACCGGTTCGTCAGCGTCCGGCATCGGGGTGCAGCCGGCGGGGACGGCCGTGCCGGTCTCCGCCGGTTGGACGAAGGTGTGCACGACGTCGCCGAACGCGGCGATCGTGGCGGTGACCCGACCGTCGGGCCCCGTGGCCGGCCCGGCGACCGGTTGCGCGCCATGGGCCACCGCGGTGGTGAACGCGGCGCCGGGATCTGGTGTCGACAGGGCGATGTCGGCGACACCGCCCCCATGTGTCTGGACGTAACTGGTTGCCGGGTGCCGGTCAGTGAGCCCCTTGGTTAACAGCAGGTCGATACCGCCCTGCCGGAGGGCGAGCGAGTAGCCGTCCCGGCTGGTGCCTTGGAAACCGGCCCAGCCGATGGGACGGAAGCCGTACTGGCTGATCAGGGACGCGGCCGTGGTGGCCACGTTGGCGACGTGGAACTCGACGTGCCCGAGGCCGAGTTCGGTTGATAACGCCATCGCAGAAGTCCTCCCAGTGCACGGTGCGTAGGAGCACCGCCATTCCCCCAGGTGCCCGCACCGTTCGACTTGCCCCCAACGTATTCGAACCTTGTTCGACTATGTCGAACATCGGCACCGACGAGTGTTCTGTCCGACGCGCCGCGATGTCAAGAGGAGATGTTCTCGATGAAGGCCCGACACGCAGCGCACCCCAAAACGCGAGCCCTCCTCGCGTCAGATGGCGAGCCACCCGGTCCGCGGCCACCGCCGGCATCTATTCGACAATGTCGAACATCAACGGTGGTTTCCCGATCGCATGCACGGGCCGCATCGGACCTCGTTTGTCAGCGGCTGAACGGGGTCGCCGGGCCGTGTGTGGCGCGGGTGCCTTCCGAAGGCGCTGCCCGCCGAACTTCAGCGGTCACCCTCGCCACCCGTCCTCGTGATCTTGCTGGTTCCGTGGCACGTCCTGCGGCGTGGCGGGGATGCGGAACGCCGGAGCCGACGACATCGTGACGATCGCGTTCGTCCCTGCCGCGACCGCCAGGAGGCATCATGAGCACCGACCAGCCCGACGCGACTCGCGGTCCGCTGCCGAGCGAGCTGCTGCGCGGGATGTCCCTGGCCCGCCGTCCGACCGGGCCGATCGTGGCGATCCTCGTGGTGGTGCTCGCCTTCGTCATCGGGCAGACGCTCGGGGTGATCGTCCTCGTCCCGCTGCTCGGTGCCGAGCTGCGGGTGGTCGGCGGTGGGTCGATGTCGCTGGCCGACCAGCTCGCCTTCACCCTTGCGTTCCTGGGGCCCGCCCTCCTGCTGTTCGTGTGGGTCCGGTGGAAGGAGCGGCGCCCGTTCAGCAGCGTGGGTTTCCTGCCCGCACAACGGATCGGTGGTTCGATCCTGCTCGGCGTCGCCGTGGCCGTCGTGCTGATGTCCGTCCCGGTCCTGTTGAACGTGCTGCTCGGGCAGGCCCACTTCGACAGCAGCGATGGCGGTCTTTTCCACGCCGCACAACTGGGTGCGGTCGTGCTGGCCCTGGTGGGCTTCACGATCCAGGCGAGTACCGAGGAGGTTTTCACCCGCGGCTATCTGCTGCAGGCGACGTTCCGGAAGTGGGGGCTGGTCGCGGCCGTGATCGTCCAGATGCTGGTCTTCACGGTGCTGCACGCCCTCAACGGCGGGCTCGCCCTGTTCCCGCTGCTCAACCTTATCCTGGTTGGTCTGCTGCTGGCACTGTGGGCTCTGGCCGAGGGAAGCCTGTGGGGCGTGTGTGCCTTCCACGCGGTGTGGAACTGGATGCAGGGGAACGTCTACGGCGTGCCGGTTTCCAACCTGAAGCTCGAGGCGTCGCTGCTGAGCTTCCGCACCAACGAGGACAGCGCTGCCGTGCTGACCGGTGGTGGGTTCGGCATCGAGGGCAGCGCGTTCACCACGGTCCTACTGCTCGTGTCAGCCGGCGTAGCGTTCCGCGCCTACCGGCGCCGGTCGGGTGCCTGACGGTCGGGGACAAGTCCGCTGCGGACAGGCGTCCGCAGTGGACCAGCTCAGCTCTCGCCGGATTGCTTGTCCCCACCAGGGTTCTTGCCCTCGTCCTCGTCGGGCGTCACGGCGTCGGCGGCAGCCTCGGAAGGAGCCTTCGGGTGCTCTGCCTCCGCACGAGCGCCCCGAAGCCCGCTATGCGCCTCGGCCCGCATGCGCTCGGCCATGTGCGGGTAGTGCAGTTCGAACGCGGGACGCTCGGAACGGATCCGGGGCAGCTCGGTGAAGTTGTGTCGCGGGGGCGGGCAGGAGGTGGCCCACTCCAGCGAGTTGCCGAAACCCCACGGATCATCCACGTCGGCGACCTCGCCGAACCGGTAGCTCTTGAACACGTTGTAGAGCAGGGGAAGTACCGACAGGCCCAACACGAACGCTCCGATCGTTGAGATCGTGTGGAGCGTGGTGAACCCGTCGCTGGGAAGGTAGTCGATGTAGCGCCGCGGCATGCCCTCGTTACCCAGCCAGTGCTGGACCAGGAACGTGCCGTGGAAGCCGAGGAAGGTGGTCCAGAAGTGCAGCTTGCCCAGCCGCTCGTCGAGCATGCGCCCGGTCATCTTCGGGAACCAGAAGTAGATGCCGGCGAAGGTGGCGAAGGCGATCGTGCCGTAGAGCACGTAGTGGAAGTGGGCCACCACGAAGTAGGTGTCCGAGACGTGGAAGTCCAAGGGTGGCGCGGCCAGCAGCACACCCGACAGGCCACCGAAGAGGAACGTCACCAGGAACCCGATACTGAACAGCATCGGGGTCTCGAATGTCACCGATCCCCGCCACATCGTGCCGATCCAGTTGAAGAACTTCACCCCGGTCGGCACGGCGATGAGGAACGTGGTGAAGGCGAAGAACGGCAGCAGCACCGCACCGGTGGCGTACATGTGGTGTGCCCAGACCACCACCGACAGGGCCGTGATACTCAGCGTCGCAAAGACCAGGCCCTTGTAGCCGAAGATGGGCTTTCGGCTGAAGACCGGGATGATCTCGGTGATGATGCCGAAGAACGGCAACGCCACGATGTAGACCTCGGGGTGACCGAAGAACCAGAACAGGTGTTGCCACAGGATCGGGCCACCGTGCTCGGGGGCGAAGACTTGGGCGCCCACCAGGCGGTCGGCGAGTAGCCCCAACAGGGCCGCGGTCAGGATCGGGAACGCCAGTAGCACCAGCAGGCTGGTCAGCAGGATGTTCCAGGTGAACAGGGGCATCCGGAACATCGTCATGCCCGGGCCCCGCAGGCAGACCACCGTGGTCACCATGTTGACCGCGCCCAGAATTGTGCCCAAACCGGACACGGCCAGCCCGGCGATCCACAGGTTGCCCCCCGGGCCGGGGGAGTGCACCACGTCGGACAGCGGGGTGTAGGCGAACCAGCCGAAGTCGGCCGCCCCACCCGGGGTCAGAAACCCGGCCATGACCAACAGGCCACCGAAGAGGAACAGCCAGAAGGAGAAGGCGTTCAACCGGGGGAACGCCACGTCCGGGGAGCCGATCTGCAACGGCAGGATGTAGTTGGCGAACC